>NZ_JAAILA010000005.1 GCF_010974825.1 Aeromonas rivipollensis
GAAAATCAACAAAATTGTTTTTGATGTTCGATGCTGTGAGTGCCCACACAGATTGCTTGATTCAAATTGTTAAAGAGCGTCACGCTTATCGCGTTGAGGAGGCGCATCTTACGCTCCTCACTTCGAAAGTCAAGCGGTTGTTTTCGCTTTTCTTTCGGCGCCCACTTCATTAAGAAGCTAGCTCATCAGTTCGGCGTGTTCCGCCGTGCTGGTAGGGGCGCATTATAGGGAGCCGGATCACGATGACAAGGGATTTTTTGAAGAAAGTCACGGAAACTTCAAATTATCCAGTTAGAAACAGCTTACCCAGTGTATATATACAATGTTATCCACAAGCTGATGATTTCAGCTCTGTTTTATTGGCATTTAACCGGGTCTTCCTTGCTTAAGGAATGCCATACTGAAGCGGATAATGTGTCCCAAGTGGTCCATGGTAGCGTCCTGTCGTAAAGCTGGTTACCATGGAGGTGAATAGAGTGTTGCACCTTTTTTGCTTTCATTTACAAAAGGTCTTTAAAGATGAATTTATCCAAGTTTCCCGTTTATGTGCAGGCGGCCGTTCTCGCTCTGGTGTTGGCGCTGGTCGGTTATCTGGTTGCCCAGGCCCTGCAGTTTTCCCTGAAAGCCGAAGTCATTTTTGCCGTAGGTCTGGCCATTGGCGGTTTCGTGGTACCGCTGTTCCTTAACCGGGCTCCTGCCGCTGTGGCCGAGCAGAACGCCAGCCAAGAAACATGCACCTTATATGTAGGCAACCTGCCCTACCGTGCCAACGAGATTGCCGTGCGCGAGCTCTTTGCCGAGCAGGGTCTGGTGATTTCCGTCCGTCTGATGAAAGACAAGGCCACTGGCAAGCGCAGGGGCTTCGGATTTGTTGAGATGCCGGTCGCCGATGCGGCCAAGGCCATAGCCGCGCTCAATGACAAGGAGTATCAGCAGCGCACCCTCAAGGTACGTGAAGCCAACGACAAGCGGGACAGGGATGAGAGGGAAGGCGCCGACGTCGACGCCTGAAGACTCAGCACAGCACCTCTTCGAGTGATGACAGCCCCCATGCTTGCAAGGGGGCTGTCAGTTTTTGGGCCCGGGCATCCAGCAGGCTGCAATAGGCGTGGCCCTGCCCTTCACCAGTCAGGGTGGATGGAAGCGCGGCCAGCAGATGAGCCACCCGCCTTGCCACCGCATTGCCCGAGTCCACCAGTTGGCACTCCGGCATCAGTTGCCGGATTTCATCCCCCAGCAGCGGGAAATGGGTGCAGCCCAGCACCAGGGTATCCGGCCTCTCCTCCCCTTCCATCCAGTCAGCCAGTACCTCTCGCAGCAGCCCCATGTTGACCGGCTGTCCCGCCAGCTTGCGCTCGGCCTCGATCACCAGCTCGGTCGCTCCCTTGAGCAGCACCCGCTTGCCCGGCGCGAACTGGGCGATGAGCTCGTGGGTATATTCGCGGCTGACGGTGCCCGGGGTTGCCAGCAAACCGATGCAATCATTGCGGGTCAGGGCGGCGGCAGGCTTGATGGCGGGCACCACCCCCACCACAGGAATGCTCAGGGTGGCTCGCAGGGATGGCAGGGCTATGGTGCTGGCGGTGTTGCAGGCGATCACCACCAGATCGATGGCGTGTTCGGCCACCATGTGGCTGACCAAACCGGTGCAGGCAGAGATCAGATCTGGTTCGCTCAGCTCGCCATAGGGGAAGTGGGCGTTGTCGAAGCAGTAGAAATAGTTGTGCGCCGGCAGGGTGCGACGGATCTCCCCATAGACGGTCAAGCCGCCCATACCGGAGTCGAACACGAGAATATTGGCCACCAGAGCTCCCCCTTGGATGCGAGGCGGCGATCATACTCCCGCCAGCGGCCAATAGAAAAGGCCCCGCACATGGCGGGGCCTCGCTTTTTCCTCTCTATATAAGCAGAGCTGCAGATCAGAGACGGTAGTCGGCGGTCAGCTTGAACTCGGTGCCCGGTGAGGCATAGCCATAGGCCGGGACATAGTCACGATCGAACAGATTATCGATGCGACCGCCCAGGGTCAGCGCAGGCGTCACCCCGTAGCTGGCCCCCAGGTTGACCAGGGTGTAAGAGCTAAGCACCACCCGCTCTGCGGGGAAGCTGCTGAAGTTCTTGTCGTCCCGCTTACCCACGTAGAGCAGTTCGGTCGACAGATCCACCGGGCCCAGCTGTGCCTGGGTCAGCCAGCTCGCCTTCTGCTTGGCGCGGCGCAGCAGCGGCTGATCGCCGTCGTTCTTGTCTTCGGTCTTGGTGTAATCGAAGCTCAGGTCATGATGGAGCGGACCGGTTTCCAGCCCCAGCGCCACTTCCACGCCGCGGATCTCGGCATCCGTGTTGTCCGGCTTGCAACTGGAGAAGGCGCTCTGGCAGGAGATCAGGTTCTGGATCTGGTTGCGATAGAGGTTCACTGACCAATCCCAGGCGGTGTAACGGCCTGAGAAGTCCAGCTCCAGGTTCTTGCTCTCTTCCGGCTTCAGATCCGGGTTTTCATAACCGGGATAGTAGAGATCGAGGAAGGTCGGCGCCTTGAAGCCGGTGCCGTAGCTCAGCCGCACATTGTGGTTGTCATCTATGTCCAGCCCGCTGGCGGCGGACCAGGTGTTGTGACGACCATACTGCTCGTTGTCATCGGTGCGGCCGGACAGCTCCCACAGCAGGGCCTGCCAGCGATAGCTGCCCACCGCAAACAGGCCGGTGTTGTCGCGATCCGGGGCATTGAAGGCCTGACCATAGCTGCGCGAATCGGACTTCATCTGTTCCTGCTGCCAGTCGGCGCCACCGGTCAGGTTGAGCCCCTCGATGCCGCTCCAGCTGTTGATCCAGGAGAAGCGGGTCAAGCCGGTGTGGATCGGCTGGGCGCTGGATTCCCCCTGGCTCTCCAGCCAGCTCTTCAGCTTGTTCTCGCCATAGCTGGCTTCCAGCCGGCTGGTCAGGGTCTCGCTCTGGAACTTGAGACCACCGTCGTACTGGAAGGCCTTCACCCGGCTCTGGTCGGCCGACTGATAGGCGTCGTCCATCTCGGTCTGGTTGTCATAACCCTGGGCGTTGAAATCGGCACTCCAGGCGTCGTTGAAGGCATGGTTCATCCCGACCTGGCCATTGAGGCTGTCGAAGCCGTCCCGATCCGGCTGCTGGGCACCGGCCACCACGTCGAATCCATCGGTGCGCTCATAGCCCACCAGCAGGTTCATGTCGGTCTGCTGGCCCAGGGCCTGCACGGTGCGCAGTTGGCCCTGACCATAACCATGGCTGCCTGCGCCGCCCTTCAGGTGGGTCTCGCTGCCACTCTTGGCGGAGGTCTTGGTGATGAGGTTGATGACGCCACCTATGGCATCCGAACCGTAGACGGCGGCGCGCGGCCCGCGGATGTACTCGACGCGCTCTATGTTGCCGAGGGGGATCTGGCTGAGATCGGGCGTGCCAGCCACCATGGCGGCGATGGGGCGGCCATTCATCAGCACCAGGGAGTGGTTGGAGTTGGTGCCACGGATGAAGAGGCTGCTCATATGACCCCGGCCACCCAGGGTGGTGATCTGTACCCCGGGCAGGGTCTTGAGCAGATCCGTCAGGCTCGATACCTGGCGGGATTCAATCTCGGCGCGATCGATCACCACCACGGGAGCCAGCACAGCACTGACGGGTTGTTCCACCCGGTTGGCGGTGACCACCATGGTGTCATTGGCAGGAAGGGAAGACTGGGCAAAGGCCGCCGTTGGCAACAGGGCAGCCGCCAATAATTTCTTGGACATGAGAGATCCTTAAGTTCGCGTAAGCATCTACTTCGTGGCCGGTTTCTCTCGGCCCGAAATACGAACTTTGGCAGGTCTTCGGGCTTGGGGGCTGATGGCCTACGGCGACGGCTTCCCACCTGACGGCAGTGCCCTGATGTCGCTTCGTTCCCCCTTACCGCTGCGCGCCAGCTCCGGATTCTCACCGGATTCCCTTTTAAGCATGATGCGCCAAAGCGGGGGGATTATAGGCAGAGCAGGATTGGATGTATAGCCATCTGGATTGCTGCTATCGTTTTTTCCCACAAGAGGGTGTCGAGTGGCACAGATGCCGCCTTGCGCCTCTGTCATGGCCGCTGTTGAGCACAATCTGAAGGGGTCAGACGCAAGAAATGTTGAGCCAGGTCCCACGGCTTTTTGGTAACATGCGGCAAACGTTTGACACCCCCGAGGAAGCCGTAATGACGACCCCCCCAATGATCGGCCTGGTAATGGGCTCTGACTCCGACTGGCCCGTGATGCAAGCGGCCGCCCGCATCCTCAAGGAGCACGGCGTGCCCTATGAAGCGCGCGTCGTCTCCGCCCACCGCACCCCGGATCTGCTGTTCGAATATGCCGCCAGTGCCCGCGAACGCGGCCTGCGCGCCATCATCGCCGGGGCCGGTGGGGCCGCCCACCTGCCGGGCATGCTGGCCGCCAAGACCACAGTGCCTGTGCTGGGTGTGCCCATCCCGACCCGTCAGCTCAAGGGGATGGACTCTCTGCTCTCCATAGTGCAGATGCCCAAGGGGGTGCCGGTCGCCACCTTCGCCATCGGCGAGGCGGGTGCCGCCAACGCCGGTCTGTTTGCCGTCTCCCTGCTGTCGGTTGCCCAGGATGGCGACGCCCCTCGCTATCACCAGCAGCTCGACAGCTTCCGTGCCAACGAGCGCGATCGGGTGCTGGCCCTGCAACTGGAGGACCCGGCATGATACTGCCCCCAGCTACCCTCGGCATGCTAGGTGGCGGCCAGCTCGGCCGCTACTTCGTGATGTCAGCCCACCGCCTCGGTTATCAGGTGATAGTGCTGGATCCGGATCCCGCCAGCATCGCTGGCGCCGCGGCCGACGCCCAGATAGTGGCAGCCTATGACGACGCCGAGGCGCTGCGCGATCTGGCCAGCCGCTGTGATGCCGTCACCTGCGAGTTCGAGAACGTGCCGGCCGCCTCCCTGGCCCTGCTGGAGCAGCACCTGCCGGTACGCCCTGCGGCCAGCGCAGTTCGCGTCTGCCAGGATCGCCGGGAAGAGAAAGCCTTCCTGACCCGCGCCGGCGTGCCGGTCGCCCCGAACCTGACCCTGCTGCCGGGTGAGCCGCTGCCGGCCCTGCCCAGCGACCTCTTCCCCGCCATTCTCAAGACGGCCCGCGAAGGCTACGACGGCAAGGGACAGTGGACTATCCACCAGGCCGACGAGCTGCCAGCGGCCCTGGCTGCCAGCGGCGTGCCCTGTGTGCTGGAGAAGCGCCTGCCGCTGGAGGGGGAGTTTGCCCTCACCCTGGCCCGCAGCCCGAGCGGTGCCATCAGCGCCCTGCCTCTGGTGCAGAACTGGCACAGTGGCGGCATCCTGGATCAGACCCGCTCCCCGGCCAATGTCCCAGCCCTGGAGGCGGAAGCCCAGCGCATCGCCGAGCACATCATCGCCGCCCTCGGCTACGTGGGCGTGCTGACGGTGGAGTTCTTCCTGGTCGGCGGCACGCTGCTGGTCAACGAGATGGCGCCCCGCCCCCACAACTCCGGGCACCCCAGCATCGACAACGCCGGTTGCAGCCAGTTCGAGCTGCAGGTCCGTGCCCTGTGCGATCTGCCGCTGCCGGCAAAAGCCGAGGTGTGCCCCGCCATACTACTGAACCTGCTCGGGGATCTCTGGCAGGGCGGCACCCCTGACTGGGCCAGCGCCCTGGCCCTGCCCGGCGTGCACCTGCACCTCTACGGCAAGGGCGACGCCCGCCCCGGCCGCAAGATGGGCCATGTGACCGTCACCGGCACCGACTGGTCTGCGGTCGAGGCCACCGCGCACCAGTTGCGCGCCCTGCTGGGCCTGCCGCCGCGCTAAGCGTTGCTGGTACCAACGAAAAGACCCGGGCCAAGGCCCGGGTCTTTTTTATGGTGATGTCTTCAGACGAGGGGTCAGATCCGTTCGGCAGAAACCGCAACAGGGGCCGGCAGCCGTATGGTGAGAGAGAGCACCAGGGCCACCACCAGCAACACCAGAATGAGGTTGAAAGTCGCCATAAAGCCGCCGAACAGGGACGCGACTATGGAGCCTATGATGCTACCCAGCCCGAAGCCCAGATAGATGACGCCGTAGTTCTTGGTCAGGTTGTTGAGCCCGAAGAAGTCGCTCACCAGGGAGGGGTAGACTGTGATGGTGCCGCCGAAGCTGAAAGCCACGCAGGCCACCGCCACGAAGAAGAGGTTGGCGTTGAGGGGCACGAACAGCAGCAGCACCATGCCTGCGAGGGTGATCAGCTGGGCTATGGTGATGACCCGGATGCGGGACATCTTGTCGGAGAGAATGCCCAGCACCAGACGGCCACCCAGATTAGCCATGGCGATGATGGCGACGGCGTTGGCGGCGACTACAGCAGGCAGGCCCACCATCTTCTCGCCGATATCCTTGGCCACGCCGATGACATAGAGGCCGCTCATGCAGGCGGTGAGGAACATCAGCGCCAGCATCCAGTACTGCGGCTTGCGCATGGCCTCGGCCAGGGTGAAGTCGCGGCTCTCGGTCTGCTGCACGGAAGCGGCCTGCTGAGGCGCATCCTTCATCAGCATGCCACCCACCAGCACCATGGACATGGCGATCAGCCCCCACAGCTGGAAGGTCGCCTCCAGCCCGTTGTTGGAGAGCAGCAGCAGGTTGATGTACTTGAAGCCGAGGCTGCCGAGGCCATAGGCACCGATGGAGCAGGCGGAGATCAGCCCCTTGCGCTCCGGGAACCACTTCACGCAGTTGGAGAGGGTCATCAGGTAGCCGGTCCCGTCGGCGAAGCCCACCAGTATGCCGGCGCAGAGGTAGAGCATGGCCAGGTTGCTGGCATGGGCGGTGAGGAAGAAGCCGATGCCAAGCAGCACGCCGGCCCCCAGGGTGACGTTGCGCACCCCGAACCGCTCCTGCAGCTTGCCCGCCAAGGAGGAGGCCACCGCCAGGGAGAGGCTGAGCAGACCGAAGGCAAACGCCACCTGGCTCACCGGCTCGTCCAGCTTGTCGGAGAGCTGGGCGTTGAACAGGCTCCAGGTGTAAACGGATCCCAGCGCAAACTGGGTGATGATGGTACCGATCAGGGTCAGATACCGGGTGCGATTCATCTCTTTAGTCATGATGCGTCTCGGGGAATGGCCATAAGGAAATTGAGGCCACTATAGGCAAGACGCGGCTCGCGCCGGCAGATTAAGGCATGAAATGCAGATCGGCAGGCATGAAT
Organism: Aeromonas rivipollensis; assembly: GCF_010974825.1. Taxonomy (GTDB): domain Bacteria; phylum Pseudomonadota; class Gammaproteobacteria; order Enterobacterales; family Aeromonadaceae; genus Aeromonas; species Aeromonas rivipollensis. Next base: position 7,202 of record NZ_JAAILA010000005.1, read on the forward strand.
GACAATCAGAGCCGCATCAGCTGACGGAACGCCTTGATGTTGCTGCGGCTGACCGGCACCTCGAACGGCAGATCATGGAGCCGGATGAGATAGGTGCTGTTAAACCAGGGCACTATCTCGCGGATCTTGTTGATGTTGACGCAGTAGGAGCGGTGGCAGCGGAAGAAGCCCTCCGCCGGCAAGCGGCTGACAAACTCGCTGAGGGCCATGGTCATCACGTAACGATCGGTGCGGGTGTAGACATAGGTGAGCTTCTCGTCCGCTTCCGCGTAGTAAATCTGCTCGCAGGGGGTGACTATGATGCGCTCCCCCTTCACCAGGTTGATGGTGCGATTCTGCGGGCTGCTCACCTCCCCTCCCTGCACCGGTTGCGACTTGCCCGCATGTTCGAGCTTTTGCAGCAGATTGATGATGCGCGGCTCGTTGTAGGGCTTGAGGATATAGTCAAACGCCTCCAGCTCGAACGCCTCCACCGCAAACTCCTTGTAGGCGGTAACGAAGACGATGTGAGGCGGATGGCTCGACTTGTGCAGGTTCTTGGCCAGCAGCAGACCGTCGATGGAGGGGATCTGGATATCCAGAAACACCACATCCACCTCGTGATCCTGCAGGTATTTGAACGCCTCCAGCCCATCCTCAAAGCTCGCCACTATCTCTATCTGGCTGTGCTGGTTCACCAGATAGATCAGCTCCTCCCGGGCCAGGTACTCGTCTTCCACTATGATGGCTTTCAACATGGCATCGCCCCCTGAGGGAACGCAGGAGAGGCCAGCGCCTCCCGCGTCAAACATTCATCTTCGACAATAATGGCTTTCAGCATGACAACGCCTCTCCAGTCAGCGACTCGTCTTCAACAGTGATGGCTCTCAACATGGCATCGCCTCCTGATCCGGCAGATAGAAACAGACTTCGGTACCCGGCTCCAGCCGCTTGAGGTGCAGGCCGTCCCCATAGAGCAGCTTGACCCGTTGATGCACGTTCATCAGCCCTATGCTGCGGCTCTCCACCCGGCCGGCGGCCACCCCGTCGATCACCGCCTGGCTGATGCCGTAACCCGTGTCGCGCACCGCCACCCGGATGCCGCCCGCCAGCTGCTTCACCTCTATGGTGACCCGGCCTGGCGCACTGCGGGGCTGGATGCCGTGCAGGATGGCGTTTTCCACCAGGGGCTGCAACAGCAGGCAGGGCACCTGAATGTGGACGTCGTCCACCTCGAACACCACCTCCAGCTTGTCGCCGAAGCGGGCCTGCTCGATGGCCACGTAGTCGCGCACCTGCTGCAGCTCCTCCTGGATGTCGATGAGCTCGTCCCCCTTGTTGAGGTTGTAGCGCAGGTAGTCCGCCAGGTTGGCGATGAGCTGGCGCGCCTGCTGGGGGCGGATGCGGATGAGGGACGAGATGGCGTTGAGGGCATTGAACAGGAAGTGCGGGTTGATCTTGCTCTGCAGCGCGGTGAACTCCGCCTTGCGGGTCATCTCCTTGAGCTGCTCGATGCGCGACACCTCCATCTGGGTGGAGATGAGCTGGGAGAGGCCCACCGCCATCTCCCGCAGGGAGCTGGTGATGCTGTGGGTGCGGCGGTAGTAGATCTTGAGGGTGCCGCTGACGGCGCCATTTTCCCGCAGCGGGATGATGATGACAGAGTGAAAATCGGAGAGGTGATACTGGCGCAGATCGTTGTTGATGATGATCTGGTCCAGCAGCACGGCTCTCTGGGTCATGTCGCTGATGGCGTGGTGCTCGTCCAGCTCGTAGTAATCCTTGCCCACCCCCACATAGGCCAGCACGTCCCGGGTGTCTGTGATGGCCACTGCATCGGCGTCTATCTCGCGCCGGATCACGGCGCACACCTGACCGAGGGAGTGGCGATCTATGTTCTGGAAGAAGGGCAGCGTCTGGTTTGCTATGTCCAGCGCCAGCTTGGCCTGCTTGGCGGCAATCAGCTCCTTCTCGTCATCCAGATCCTGCACCAGCTTGATGATGAGACCGATGCAGAGCGTCCCGGCAATCATCGGATAGGCGATGTGGCTGACGATCTCCACACCCACGGCATGGGGCTCGGTCAGCAGCCAGATCAGCAGCATGGTCAGCCCCTCGCAGGCCATGCCCGCCAGTATGCCGTAAAGCCAGAGCCGCGACTTGCGGCAGCGCAGGTGCAGCCAGGTCGCCAGCAGACCGGCGATGATGCTGGCGATGAGGCAAGGGATGGAGGTGTGGCCATCCATGTCGATGAGGTAACGGTGCAGCCCCGAGATGACCCCGGCCGGGATGCCGACCCAGGGGCCGAACAGTATGCCGCCGGAGATGATGGCGATGATCCGCACGTTGATCAGCGCCCCCTCCACCGGAATGCCGGTGTAGGTGCTGAACACCGCGAACAGGCCGAAGATGGCAGCCACCAGCACCAACTCGGCCGGGGTGTGATCCCGCTTCTGGAACAATCGCTGGAAGGGTCTGGTACGGGTCAGGAGGAAGAGCGTCATCAGCATCAGCGCCGCCCGTTCAAACACCGCCAACAACATCATCTGATTTTCGAGCATGGGGCCCTCCGGCCTATGGCCACAAAGGGGCGCACTATAGAAGGAATCTGGCCGTGGACGGCTGACCCCGATCAAATCAGGGACATGAGACCACGGCGGCAGGATTGAAAAGAGAGAGGCCCTCTCATCGGGCCCTAGTGTACCGCAGGCAGGTGTCGGGGAGGCATAGCGCTGCCATATTCAGCCCGATGGAGCAGGAAAGGACGGGATCAGGACGACAGGGTGGCCAGCCTGACCGCGAAGCCCATGAAGAAGAGGCCGATCAGGCCGTTGCCCAGCTTGGCGAGACGCACCTTGCGCGCAAAGAAGCGCGCCATCAGGGTGCCGCCGAAGATCAGCAGGGTGAGATAGACGAAGCTCATGGCCTCCAGCATGCCGGCCAGCACCAGGTAGGAGATCCAGGTGTGGGCATAGCTGAAGTCGATGAACTGCACGAAGAAGGAGACGTAGAAGAGGATCGCCTTGGGGTTGGTGAGGCTTAAGGTGAGGGCCTTGGAAAAATAGCGCTCCCCCAGCTCCACCGCGGATTCCTGCCCTTCGCCCTTGGCTATGAAGTTGGCATGGAGGATCTTCACCCCCAGATAGAGCAGATAGATGGCACCGAGGTAGCGCACCAGGGTGAACAGCAAGGGGGTGGTGCGAATGAGGGAGGCGATCCCCAAGTAGGCGCAGAAGATGAGAATGGCATCGCCGACGAAGACGCCGAGGGCGGCGCGATAGCCAGGCCCTATGCCCCGCACCGCGGCGGTGCGCAGCACATAAATCGAGTTGGGGCCCGGCGCTATGATGATGAAGAAGAGCCCCACCAGATAGGTCCAGACGTTGATGACTCCCAGGCTTTCGAACATGTTCCCTCCATGGCGGGCGATGGGCCGGATAGCGGCGGCAGGCTTTCTATACTAATCCGCCACGCGCCAAGCACAAGATCTGACCTGCCATCCACACACCTTCAGCATGAACGGCTTGCACGCCGATCGAGAGCAACCCCGGTGTTCGCCCACTTTGGTTATGTCCAGACGCACCGGGATAGGGCATGGTAGAGGGAGTATGAAACCGCAGATACCTCACCCATGGACAAGACCTTGAGTACCGACACGCCGATCGCCGCCCTGCCCTCGGCCGACCCCCTGAACACCACCACTTATCCGGTGATTGCCGCCATCAGCTTCTCGCACCTTTTGAACGACATGATGCAGTCGGTGCTGCTGGCCATCTATCCGTTGCTCAAGCTCGGCCTCGACCTGTCGTTCACCCAGATTGGGCTCATCACCCTCACCTACCAGTTCACGGGCTCGCTGTTGCAGCCGCTGATCGGCCTCTACACAGACCGCAGGCCCATGCCGTATTCGCTGCCCCTCGGCATGGGCTTTACCCTGATCGGCTTGCTATCCCTGTCACAGGCGGACAGCTTTGGCGCCGTGCTGCTGTCGGCCATGCTGATCGGCATGGGCTCGTCCGTCTTCCACCCGGAATCCTCCCGGGTCGCCCGCATGGCGGCCGGCAGCCAGCCGGGCTTGGCCCAGTCCCTGTTCCAGATCGGCGGCAACCTCGGCTCGGCCATAGGTCCGCTGCTCGCCGCGCTCATCATAGTGCCGCAGGGACAGGGCAGCGCGGCCTGGTTCTCGCTGTTCGCCCTGGTGGGCGTCATGGTGCTCTGCCTGGTCGGGCGCTGGTCGAGCCAGCACGGGGCCAACTTCCACAAGCGGATGAAGGCCCATGCAGGCAGTGGCCTGAGCCGCCGACAGATCGGCTGGTCGCTGGCCATCCTGGGCCTGCTGATGTTCTCCAAGTTCTTCTACATGACCAGCCTGAGCAGCTATTACACCTTCTACCTGATGGACAAGTTCAACCTGTCGCTGGATAGCGCCCAGTTCCATCTGTTTGCCTTCCTGTTCGCCGTCGCGGCGGGCACAGTGCTCGGCGGGCCTGTCGGTGACCGCATCGGCCGCAAGCGGGTGATCTGGATCTCCATCCTGGGCGTTGCCCCCTTCACCCTGCTGCTGCCCCACGTCGACCTGTTCTGGACCTCGGTGCTCTCGGTGATCATCGGCCTCGTCCTGGCGTCGGCCTTCTCCGCCATCCTGGTCTACGCCCAGGAGCTGGTGCCTGGCAAGGTCGGCACCATCTCCGGCCTCTTCTTCGGCTTCGCCTTCGGCATGGGGGGCATAGGCGCCGCCCTGCTGGGCCAGCTGGCCGATGCGACCAGCATAGAAACCGTGTACCGGCTCTGCGCCTACCTGCCGCTGATCGGCTTGCTGACCGCTTTTTTGCCGACCATCAGAAAGGGTTAATAGATGCCCCGCACGGAAGACCGTCCATAAAAAACGCGGCCTGAGAGGCCGCGTCTGAAGTTGATGAGAACGAAGGTTGGTCAGCAGTACTGGCCAGCCACCCAGCCCGATGACCAGGCCCACTGGAAGTTATAGCCGCCGAGCCAGCCGGTCACGTCCACCACCTCGCCGACGAAGTAGAGACCGGGCACCTTGCGCGCCTCCATGGTCTTGGAGGAGAGCTCGTTGGTATCCACGCCCCCCAGGGTCACCTCGGCGGTGCGATAGCCTTCGGTGCCGTTCGGCAGTATCTGCCAGTCCCCCAGCAGGGTGGCAACCGCCTCCAGTTCCCGCTCGTTGTACTGACGCATCGGCTTGCTGTTGAGCTGCCCCAGCTCCACCAGCTTGTCGACGAAGCGCTTGGGCAGCTCGCGCCCCAGCACGGTTTTCAGCTCCTGGGCCGGGTGCGCCAGCGCCCAGGCCTTGAGGGCCGCAGGGATATCCAGCTCGGGCAGCAGGTTGATGTGGATCTTCTCTCCCGCCAGCCAGAAGGAGGAGATCTGCAGTATGGCGGGGCCCGAGAGGCCGCGGTGGGTGAACAGCATGGCCTCCTTGAAGCGGGTGCCATCCTCGGCGGTCACCGCCACCGGCAGGCTGACCCCGGCGAGATCGGCGAAAGCCTCTTTCTGTTCCTGATGCAGGGTGAAAGGTACCAGACCGGCGCGGGTGGGCAGCACTGTGAGGCCGAACTGCTCCGCCAGCTTGAAGCCGTAGGGGGTGGCGCCGAGTTTCGGCATGGAGAGGCCGCCGGTGGCCACCACCAGGGAGTGGCAACGGACCTCGCCCTTGCTGGTGTCGAGCAGGAAGCCATCATCCGTCTTGCTGACGGAGAGGATCTCGGTCTGGCACTGCAGGGTCACTCCGGCCCAGTCACACTCGGTGAGCAGCACCTCGACTATCTCCTTGGCGCTCTCGTCACAGAACAGCTGGCCCAGGGTCTTCTCGTGATAATTCACCCCGTGCCTGTCCACCAGATCGATGAAGTCCTGCTGGGTGTAGCGCGCCAGCGCCGACTTGCAGAAGTGCGGATTGCCGGAGAGGAAGGCGTGGGGGCCGGCCTGATGGTTGGTGAAGTTGCAGCGACCGCCGCCGCTGATGAGGATCTTGCGGCCCGGCTTCTTGGCGTTGTCCAGCAGCAGCACGGATCGCCCCCGATAACCGGCCTGAGCCGCACACATCAAGCCAGCCGCACCGGCCCCGATCACCACCACATCACACTGCTTCATCATCACGCACCCATCAAAAGAAAAACGGCCCCTGCCAAGGAGCCGTCATCGCATGGCCGAAACCACAGCGGCGGTTTCATGGCTGCATCAATCGAAAACGGCCCACAAGGGGGCCGTATTGTACTGGCTGAACACTAAGTGTCCACGACTATCAGGCGTTGCCGTCCATGATGCTGGCAGGGGCGCCCTTGGCCAGCTCGGCCAGCTCCTTGTCGATGAAGTAGAGACCCTTGCCATCCTCGCCCACCAGCGACAGACGATCGACGATGCTCTTGAACAGCTTCTCCTCTTCGTGCTGCTCGGCCACGTACCACTGCAGGAAGTTGAAGGTGGAGTAGTCCTGGGTGGTGAATGCCACATGGGCCAGGCCGTTGATGCACTTGGTGATGTGGAACTCGTGCTCCAGGGTGGTGCGGAAGATGTCCCCCAGCGAGTTGAACTCGTGGGGAGGCGCATCTATGGCCCCCAGCAGCGGCATGCCGCCGGTTTCGCTCACGTAGGTGAACAGGCGCTCCATGTGCTGGCGCTCCTCGGCGGCGTGCTTGCGCAGGAAGGTGGCAGCCCCTTCGAAGCCCTTGTCCTCGCACCAGGCGCTCATCTGCAGGTAGAGATTGGAGGAATAGAATTCAAGATTAATCTGCTCGTTCAACTTCTCGATCATGGCTTTGGCCAACATGATGATTCTCCACTGTGATTTGGTCACGATTGTCGCCACTGTTGCATCCTGACGCAACCAGATACAGCGGTCAGCGCTCGCAGTTGTGACCCGGCCTCGCCTCATCCTGTCCCCCATACGGTTATAGAGAAGCAAAGAAACATGGTGTAGGTGGCGTCAGCCATTATGATGGCGCCAGTGGTCGGGGAAAGGATTCAATGAGATTCATTATGGCACTGGCGCTGCTCTGGATAACCCAGTTGCAGGCCACTCCCTCCTTGCTGGAAGAGGCTGAATTGCAGGCGGCGCGCGATCCCGTCGGCTATCTGCAGCGCCTCGACGCCAGCCCGCAGCAGGACATGGAGCTGTTCCATGCCAGATCCCTTGCCCAGGCCGCCCTGGGGCGCTACCAGCAGGCTTTGCTGGACAACGCCCGCGCCCGCGGGCTGGCCAGTGCCCAGCAAGAAAGCCAGCGCCTGCTCGACTTCAGATTGCAACAGATAGCCCTGACCCTGGATACCGAGGCCCCCGAGCAGGCCCTCCAGCTGCTGGCCCAGCTCAGGCCGGCCGTCCTGGGCCATGTCCAGCAGGAGTCCGAGTGGCATGCCCTCAATGGCCTCGCCCTCTACCGTACCCAGCAGATGAAGGAGGCGATCGCCGAGCTCAAGACCGCCTTCCAGCTCAAGCAGAAAGGGCCCGGAAGCACCCTCTCCACCCTGCAGTGTGCCCGCCTGATGATGACCCTTGGCAACCTCTATGCCGATCTCAACCTCCACCGGGAGGCCGAGACCTACTATCAGGATGCCCTCGGACAGATGGTGCGACTGAACGAACCCAACAGTCAGGCCATCATCCGGGCCAACATGGCGCGGCTCTACATCGACATGGCGCGCCCCGACCGGGCGAGCGAGCTGCTCGACGCCCTGCTGGCCACCCCCGGGCTCTCGCCCCACTATCGCGCCATCGTCCTCGGCTACAGGGCCATGGTGTTCAACGCACAGCGAGACTGGCACTCGGCCTGGCAGAGCCTGGAGGAGGCGCAGGCCATCTATGAGGGGCTGGGTTATCCCCATGCCGCCTCCCGGCTAACCGAGATCCGGGCCAGAACCCTGCAGGGACGGGGGGAGACCCAGCTGGCCTTGCAATTGCTGACGACCCAGCCAGGCCCGGTCAGCATAGAGGGCAAGGCGATGCAGGCCAGGCTGCTGGCAGATCTGGGACGCTACCCCGAGGCCTATGGTGTCATGACCCGCTACATGCAGCACTACAGGCAGCACTTCAATCAGACCCTGAGCCAGCATGCTGCCGCCTTCCAGGTCGAGATGGACCTGGCCCGCAGCGAGGCCAGCAACCTGGCGTTGCAGCAGGAGAACGAGAACAAGCGCCAGCAACTGCTGTATCAGCAGAGCGCCCGCTACTACCAGCTGATGCTGGTCGTCCTGCTGGCTGGCGCCCTGATCCTGCTCGGACTCACCACCCACAGGCTGCACCGCAGCTCGCGCCACCTCTACAAGCTCGCCACCTTCGATCAGCTGACCGGGCTGCCGAACCGCCGCGCCTTGCTGGAGCAACTGGAGCAGCAGTGGCAGCTGGATGCGCCACTGACCCTGCTCATCATCGACATCGACCACTTCAAGCAGATCAACGACAGGCACGGCCACCAGACCGGGGACCAGGCCATACGGCAGCTGGCCCGGGAACTGAAAAGCTGGGCACCTGACCTGCAACAGGTCGGGCGTTGGGGGGGAGAGGAGTTTCTGGTGGCCATGACGCAGGACGGCGCCACCTGCTGGCGGCTGGCCGAACAGCTGAGAAACCGGATCGCCTACCTGGCCGCCCCCCACATGACCATCAGCATAGGGGTGGCGGAGCGCTCACCGGACGATGACAGCCTCAGCCAGCTGATCCACAGGGCCGACATGGCCATGTACCAGGCCAAGCGTCAGGGGCGCAACCAGACCATACTAGCCCCGGCCCCCAACCAGCCAGCCTGCAACGTCGCCTGAGACAGGCACCTGACTCAGGGCAGCAGCTCGGTCAGGGAGGCGACATCCACCGGCGCCCCATAGTCGACGCCGGGCAGCTCGAACCCGTTGAGCTCCATGAAGTCCTGCCGCAGCCCGGCGAAGTCCCCCAGGGCGTGGAAGTTGTCCGGCGTCACCTTGGGCCAGAGCGCCGAGACGGCGGACTGAATGGCCGGGTCCAGCTCGTGGTCATCCATCCGGATCAGGCGGTTGCCGTCGGCCACCACCCCATGGGGCCCATACATCTTGGCGGCAAACAGCCGCTGCATCTGTTCGATGCAGCCCTCGTGCACGCCCCGCTCCTTCATCACCCCCATCAGCAGGCCCAGATAAACCGGCAACACAGGAATATAGGCGCTCGCCTTGGTCACCAGCGCCTTGCAGACCGACACCCAGGCGTGACCACCGAGCTCGGCCAGCTGCAGGTTGATGGTCTCTGCGGTGGCGTGCAGGTGCTCCTTGGCGTAACCGATGGTGCCGTCTCTATAGAGGGGATAGGTGGATTCAGGGCCTATGTAGGAGTAGGCGACCGTCTGCACGCCTGGGGCCAGACAATCGGCCTGCTGTAACGCCTGCAGCCAGAGCTGCCAATCTTCGCCCCCCATCACTGTGACTGTGTCGCGGATCTCCTCAGGAGTGGCGGGAGACAATGACTGCTGCACCAGGGTGTCCTGCTCCAGATCCAGCCCCCAGCCGCTGAAGGGCTGGCCCGTGGTCTTGAGCACCGAGCGCACCTGGCGACCATCCGGCAGCACCCGGAGGCCGCTCGCCAGGGAGTAGACCACCAGATCCACCTGGCCCAGCTGCTGGCGGATGCAGTCGATGGCCTGCTGGCGCAGGGCGTCCGAGAAGGCATCGCCGATCAGGTTGATGGCGATGCGTCCCTCCTGCTCCGCCGCCTGGCGAAACCAGATATTGTTGTACCAGCCCGCGCTGCCGAGCCCCTTGTCGGAGGGCCCGCGCTCGAACGAGATGCCCAGGGTATCGGCGCCGGCCCCGAAGGTCAGCGCTATGCGCGACGCCAGCCCGAAGCCGGAGGAGGCCCCCAGCACCAGCACTCGCCTGGGCCCGTTGAAGGGGCCCGCCGCCTTGACGCTGGCGATCTGCTGCTGCACGGCGGCGCGGCAGCCGATGGGATGGCAGTTGCGGGCCACGCAACCCTGGATCTGGGGATGAATGATCATGGATGAATCTCCAAGAAATCGATGGAATACGAGGAGCGGCGGCCGCAAACACATCGATCATCGGCGGCATCGCCACGGGAATTGGCTAGAGCATAACCAAGAAGCCGGGGATTACCTTGATGTCGGGTGGCATAGGGGCAAGAAAAGGGGGCAGAAAAACAAGAGGGAGCACAAGGCTCCCCAAAGCGTTATTCAGATGCTTTTTGTTGTGTTGTGTTCATTGCGAAGCACGGGCACATCCTATTCCCCTCCCTGGGTCGGGGCAATAGAGTGGCTGTGATCGGCTTCAAACTCCTGTTCAAAATATGTGCGACCCTTTTATCCGCAATGGCAACCAGGGTGTACGGGCCTGCCATGGAAATCCTGAAACTGTGGTGACATCGCCGTTTTAGTTTCAGCGGACATTGGTATAGTGAACCCAGGATCAGTGAGGAGAATTCCCATGAGTGGAACCTATTACAAGCACATACTGGCGGCGATCGACCTGTCGGAAGACAACCGCAAGGTGATCGACAAGGCGGTCGACCGGGCCCGTTCCAATGGCGCCAAGCTGTCGGTGATCCATGTGGACGTGGACCTCAAGGATCTCTACACCGAGATGATCGATATCGACATCGACAACGTGCAGGATCAGGTGATCGCCGAAGCGAAAGAGAAGCTGGAGGCCTTCCTGGCCTCGGTGGACTACCCCATAGAGAAGAAGCTGGTGATCTGCGGCGATCTGAGCGAGCGGGTCAATCAGGCGGTCAAGGATTACCAGATAGACCTGCTGGTGTGCGGCCACCGCCAGAGCTTCTGGAGCCTGCTCACCTCCAGCGCCCGCCAGCTGATGAATACGGTGCCCTGCGATCTGCTGGTGGTGCCCTTGCAGAAGTGATCAAACAGGCGTAGCTTGATTTGCCATGAACATGACCATCGTCAATCACAACTACTGGTGGTGCTGCTTATAAACAGGCGGCACTGCTTTTCTATGTAATTTTTCCCAAAGAAAACACCGTGACCGCCGAGAGGCGGTCATTGTTTTCATCCCTTTGTCGCCTCCCGGCCCACCCCAACTGGAGAGAGTGACATGCACAACCCCGTTATCCTGACCGGCGATCGCCCCACCGGTAAACTGCACATAGGCCACTACGTCGGATCCCTGCGCCAGCGCGTCGAGGCCCAGCACCATTACCGTCAATTCGTGATGATCGCCGATCTGCAGGCGCTGACCGACAACGGCCACAACCCGGCCAAGGTGACAGATCACGTGCTGGAGGTGATGGCCGACTACCTGGCCGCAGGCCTGGACCCGGCCAAGACCACCTTCTGCCTGCAGAGCGCCCTGCCCGCCCTCGCCGAGCTCACCACCTATTACCTCAATCTGGTCAGCGTCGCCCGGCTGGAGCGCAACCCCACCGTCAAGGCGGAGATCCAGCAAAAAGGGTTCGAGCGCAGCCTGCCTGCGGGCTTCCTGGTCTACCCCGTCAGCCAGGCCGCCGACATCACCGCCTTTCGCGCCACCCATGTGCCGGTCGGTGAGGATCAACTGCCCATGCTGGAGCAGACCAACGAGATAGTGCGCCGCTTCAACGCCCTGATGGGCAAGGAGGTGCTGACCGAGTGCCAGCCGATCCTGAGCGACACCGGCCGCCTGCCCGGCATAGACGGCAAGGCCAAGATGTCCAAGTCCCTCGGCAACACCATAGAGCTCGGCATGTCGGCGGAAGAGATCAAGCAAGCGGTGTTCGCCATGTATACCGACCCCAACCACCTCAAGGTGAGCGATCCGGGTCAGGTGGAGGGAAATACGGTGTTCGCCTATCTGGATGCCTTCCACCCGGACAAGGCGCTGGTGGCCGAGATGAAGGCCCACTACCAGCGCGGCGGCCTCGGCGACATGCGCTGCAAACAGGTGCTGAACGACTGCCTGCAGACCCTGCTCGCCCCCATGCGGGAGCGCCGTCAGGCGGCCATCGCCGACAAGGAGAAGCTGCTGGCTCTGCTCTATCAGGGCACCTTGCAGGCCCGCGCCCTCACCGACGAGGTGCTGGCCCAGGTCAAAAACGCCATGGGACTGGACTACTTCGCCGGGTTGCGCTGAGTCGGCGCACCCAGCGCATCTGCACCGTAACGCTCGAAGGCGAGCCGGTGCAGCAGCCCCTTGAACCAGCCGATCGCCTCGTCGTGGGCGGTGAGCGGGTGGCCCGCCATCAGGTAGACGATGGGAATGGCGGGCTCCAGCTGATGCAGCCGTAGCGGGTAGTAGCGGCAGAAGTGGCGCCCTATCATCTCGGGCACCACCACCAGATAGCGGCCGGTCGCCATCAACTGCGGCACCGCCATGAAGCTCGGCAACCTGACCCCCAGCTCCCGCGCCACCCCGAAGCGGGCCAGCCAGAGATCCACCATGGCCTGGCTGTGCCCCCAGCTGGAGGTGTGGATGTGGGGGCGGCTCACCAGCTCGTCCGGCCCCAGCTCATCGGGCAGTTCGCTGCCGAGCGGCGACAGGCAGACCAGGGGATTGCTGAACCACTCCTCGCGCCACAGGCGGGGGGAGAGGTGGTTGGCGCCGGCAAAGCCGATCACCAAATCCAGCTCCCCCTTCTCCAGCTCCCGCTCATAGTCGCTGTCCGCCAGCTCGCACACCTCCAGCCTACAGTGGGGTGCCTGCTGGACCATGCGCTCCACCAGGGTCGGCACCAGGCCGTGCTCCACCGAGCCCGGGGTGGCGATGCGAAACACCCGCTGGGCACTGGCGGGATCGAATCCCTTGGCCTGGCGCAAGCCCTGCTCCAACATGGCCAGCGCCTGGCGCACCGGCCCGGCCAGGGCCTTGGCCCGCTCGGTCGGCATCATCTCCCGCCGGCTCATGACGAACAGGGGATCATCCAGCGCCTGGCGCAATCGCCCCAGGGCGTGGCTGACGGTGGACTGGGAGAGGTGGAGCCGCTCCGCTGCACGGGTGACGTTGCGCTCCTGCATCAGCATGTCAAACACTGTGAGCAGGTTGAGGTCGAGGCGGGAGAGGGGGAGTTCCATCGATATTGGCCATAGTTGAATGACGACAATTCATTTTTGGCATAGTAGCAGATTGCATAGAATGCGCGGGCGAATTACATCGGAGATTAACATGCGTAGCTATCTGTTATTGCTGGCGATAGGCCTGTTGTGGGGCTCCCAGTTCATTTTCATGCATCAGGCCGTTACCGAACTGCCCCCCATCATGGTGGCGGCCGGTCGCGCCCTGTGCGGCAGCCTGACCCTGGGTCTGCTCTGCCTGTTCATGCGCCTCAAGAGCGAGCACACCCCCTGGCGTACCTATATGCTGATCGCCCTGCTCGATGCCACCATCCCCTTCATCATGGTGGCCTGGGGTCAGCAATATGTGGACAGCGCCATCGCCGCCGTGGTCATGGGTTGTATCCCCTTTGTGACCATTCTGGCTGCGCCCCTGTTTATTTCTGGTGAAAGAATCACCAAGGGGGGTCTGCTCTCCGTGGCCATCGGCTTCGTCGGCGTGCTGGTGCTGTTCTGGCCCAAGCTGGCCAACGGCATGAACGCCGGTCTGCTCGGCGCCATGGCCATACTGTTCGGCGCCAGCTGCTTCGCCATCGGCCTGCTGATGATCAAGCGCTTCGCCAAGGACCACCCCGTGGTAGTGGCCCGCAACATACTGATCTCGTCAGCCATCCAGCTGCTGCTGGCCGCGCCCTTCGTCACCGATCTGAGCGCCCTCACCCTGCCGAGCCAGCAGGCCATAGGCGCAGTGACAGTGCTGGGGGTCTTCTGTACCGGTCTGGTCTACTTCCTCTACATGGCGCTGATCCAGAAGGCGGGCCCGACCTTCGCCTCCTTCAGCAACTACCTGGTGCCGCTGTTCGGCGTCATGCTGGGTGCCCTCTTCCTCGGCGAGCAGGTGCACTCCACCACGGCCGTGGCACTGGCGCTGATCCTGGGTTCGGTCGCCCTGAACCAGTGGGCACAGCAGCGTCGTGCCCGTCGGGAGGCCAGCCTATGTCAGGCATCCTGACCACATTGTGCGGCGGTCTGGTGCTGATAGCCGGTTGGCAGTATCGCCACCGGCTGGCCGGACTGCTCGGCCTGCTGATGCTGACCCTGCCCTGGTTCTTCGACAGCAAGCTGCAGGCCATGCTGAGCTATGCCCTGAATGCCTGAATGCCATCTCTGAATGTGTGACGAGAGTGTATCTCTCCTGTTTTTGGGACCGTTTTAAAAAAACCTCCGATTTGTCCCCGCTACCGGCGCTCTGCGCCGGTTTTTTTATGCCGGTTTCCCGCCCTCCGACCAGTAGCGGTAGCTGAGCCGCTCGTTCTTGCGTGGGCCCCTGATCTCCCAGCCCAGCAGAAAACCGCCGTCGGTCTGCGTCAACTCGGCGCTGTAGTGATCCTGGCCGCACAGGTGCGCCTCGGCGGTAAGCCAGCGGCCATCCCCCTGGGGCAATAGCTCGAACAGCAGGACGGGGGCCTCATGGCGCAGGTGGGAGAGAGAAATCCCCCGCTCGCCGCGCTGCCACCAGAAGCTGTTGTGCATGATGAGTACCCGGCCATGGGGCGTGGTGTAGTGCCCCTGCTCCGTAAAGAGCCAGCCCCCCTGATGATCGGTCACCCGCACCTCTCCCTCGCCACGGCCGTTCCAGTCAGTCGCGGACCCTTCCCCGTTGCTCGCCTCGAAGGCAAATGCTCCGATCTGTGGCAACTGCTCCCATAAACGCTGGATCGCGCTTTCCAACTCGGCCATCATAGCGCCCTCAAAATTGACAACTGACGACAATTCAATCACATGAACTACTTGATAGGGGTTACCCTGCTCTGGTCCTTCTCCTTCAGCCTGATCGGGGTCTACCTCGCCGGCCAGGTGGACGCCTACTTCTCGGTGCTGACCCGCATCGCCCTCGCCAGCCTGGTGTTCCTGCCCTTCCTGCGCCGCCGCTGGCTGCGCCCCGACCTGGTCATCAAGCTGATGGGACTCGGCGCCATACAGCTCGGCATCATGTATCTGTTCTATTACCACTCCTTCCTGCTGCTGACGGTGCCGGAAGTGCTGGTGTTCACCATCTTCACCCCCATCTACGTCACCCTGATCCACGACATGCTGGAGGGGCGCTTCAAGCCGACCTACCTGTGGGGGGCACTGCTGGCGGTGCTGGGGGCGGCCGTCATCCGCTTCGACGGCCTGACCGAGAGCTATGTGATGGGGTTCCTGGTGGTGCAGGGAGCCAACCTCTGCTTCGCCCTGGGCCAGGTGGGTTACAAGGTGCTGCTGGCCCGAGAAGCGCAGCAACCGCCCCAGCTGGCGGTGTTCGGCTGCTTCTATCTGGGGGCCCTGGTGATCGCCCTGCCCGCCTGGTGGCTGCTGGGCCAACCGCAATACCCGACGAGCGGATTGCAGTGGGGCATACTGCTCTGGCTGGGGGTGGGGGCATCCGGGCTCGGCTACTTCCTGTGGAACAAGGGCGCCACCCTGGTCAGCAGCGGCGTGCTGGCCATCATGAACAACGCCCTCATTCCGGCCGGTCTGTTGGTCAATCTGGTGCTCTGGGGCAAGGATACGGATCTGTTCAGGCTCAGCCTCGGCGCCCTGCTGATGCTGGCCTCCCTCTGGGTCTGCCAGCGCCAGCCGGCGCGTAGCACGGAGTGACGAACCACCAGGCCTGCCGATACAAGCCTCCTTTGACCCACAGGCGTCAGCGGGTGAGTGAGCGCTGACTAAAAATCAGCCAACTACAGTGTTGCGTTCCCGTCTGGCCTGGCCGTGGCAGGAGGCAAGCCGGGCCAACAGGTGATCGAGCTGCTCGGCGTTCTGGCTCTGCACCAGGCCTATGCTGACGGTCACCGGCCGCTCGGGCAACAGGCTGGCATCGGCGATCTCGAGACGCAGCCGTTCGGCAATCTCGAGGCCGCTCAGCCGATCTGTCTGGGACAGCATCAGGATGAAACCGTCCTCGTCCCAGCGGGCGAAGGGATCTTCCCGCCGCAATTCGCGGCGCACTATGCGGGCCAGCTTGGCCAACATGGCGTCGCAGGCGGCCTCGCCAAACAGCTGCAATATCTTGCTGCGGTGATCCACGGTGAACTGCAGCAGGCAGAAGCTGCCGCTCTCGCTGGCCAGCCGCTCGTCCAGCAGCGACTCGAAGTGACTGCGGCTCTCGAGCCCGGTGAGTGGATCGGTGTCGTGACGATCGTCCAGCTGAGGCATGGCCGCATCCAGATGGCGCACCACCCCCAGCAGCTGGCCCCCTTCGTCACGGCGCACCCGTTCTTCCAGCCGGATGTAGTGACCCTGATGGTGCAGGATGCGGTACTCGAGCCGCAACCCGCTGCTGCGCCCCTCCCGACAGGCGTCAATGGCCTCCCCCAGGCGGGGCCCGTCATCCGGGTGCACCCGGGCCAGCCAGCCGAGATCATCCAGCTCGTTCCCCGCCAGCCCCAGCAGTTGCAGGCAGGAAGGATCGCGCCTCAAGCCCTGTTCGGCCGACCAGGTCCAGATCCCGGCCTCCAGCATCGCCATGGCTTCTGCCTTCAGCGTCACCTCTAGCAGGGTAATGACCTCAACCCCGGGAGTCTCATACCTTTCCATCACGCGCCTCGACACCGGATCTGACTGTCTGCCCAGACAGCAACATTCAATAAGTAACATTGGCGATTGCGCGGAGCAACAGCGTCAACTCGCTTTTCCCTGGCGCCCCTTCATCCACACCCGCAACTCCCTCAGCCTTGATAGCCCGCCATCAGTGCCTGCCAGTTCTCCGGCACGAAGTGGAAGCTGGTATGAAGCTGGGACTCTTTGCTGAAGGAGCGCTGCAGCCGCTCCAGATTGGCCTGCTGCCAGTTGCCGGGGGAGCGGATAGCCCCCTTGTCGAAATCGATTACCCACACCTTGCCCTCCTTGTCGAGCAGCAGGTTGTGACTGTTGAGATCGGCGTGATAGACCCCGGCCTCGTGCAGCCGGCGCACCGTCTGACCCACCTTGTGCCACACCTCGTCGGCAAGTGGCCCCTGCTTGAGCAGGGCCACCAGATCCTTGGCGCCACGGATGCGCTCGATCAGGATGTCGGCGCGATAGAAGGGCCCCTGCTTGACCATGCGGGCCGCGAATGGCCGTGGCACCGGCAGCCCCTGCTCGCTCAGCTGGGCCAGCAGACGGTATTCGGCCATGGCGCGGCTCGATTCGACCCCTTCGAACCAGAAGCGATCCCGTACCAGCTTGCCCACCATGCCGCCGCGATAATAGTGGCGCAGCACCAGGTGGCGCGACTCATCCTTCACGAACCAGGTCACCCCGCGACCTATGGCGGAGCCCACCACCTGCCGATGGGTCTGCCACCAGGCCGGATCGAACAACGCGGGGGAAGGGTCGCGGAAGGCGCCTTCGGCATACCAGCAGATCTGGTTGTGGGCGGTCTGTGTCAGCATCATGAGTATTCCGGTCGATAGTGGGGCGCAATGCATCCCGTTATGGGGACTGTGCCGGTCGGGCAGCTGGCGCAATTTTACAATCCACAAGGGAGTTTGCATAATGCCATCCATCCATTTTGCCACCATTGCGCCACATCATGCCGCTGCTCCAAACGACACCCTCCTCTATCTGCATCCTGCGGCTCTCCGCCATCGGGGATTGCTGCCATGCGCTGGCGCTGGTGCGCGTCATCCAGCGGGCCTGGCCAGAGACTCGCATCACCTGGATTACCGGCAAGATAGAGGCGACCCTGTTTGCCGATCTGCCCGGGGTCGAGGTGATCCCCTTCGACAAGAGCAAGGGCTGGCGCGGCTACCGCGATCTCTGGCGCACCCTCAAGGGGCGCAAATTCGATGCCCTGCTCCACCTGCAGGCGGCCCTGCGGGCCAGCATCGCCACCCTGGGCATCAGGGCCAAGATCAGGCTCGGGTTCGACAAGGAGCGGGCCAACGACGGCCAGTGGCTGTTCACCAACCATCAAGTGCCGTCCCCCGCCTCCCCCCATGTGCTGGATGGCTTTCTCGCCTTCGCCAAAGAACTTGGCATCCAGGATCTGACCCCGGACTGGCAACTGCCCATCAGCGCCGAGCATCAGGCCTGGGCCAGGGAGAAGATAGACGGCAAACCGACCCTGCTCATCTGCGCAGCCGCCAGCAAGGCGTTCAAGAACTGGACCGCCGAAGGCTATGCCGCCCTGGCGGATCACGCCGCCAGCAAGGGGTTTCAGGTCTATCTCTGCGGCGGGCCGGCCAAACTGGAGCGGGATCTGGCCGCCGACATCCAGCGCCTGAGCCTGAGCCAACCGGTGGATCTGGTGGGGCAGACCAACCTCAAGCAACTGCTGGCGCTTATCAAGGAAGCCAGCCTGGTGCTGGCCCCCGATACCGGCCCCACCCACATGGCGACCCTGGTGGGCACCCCGGTGATCGGCCTCTACGCCCATCACAACCCGGATCGCACCGGCCCCTATCTGTGCCGCGAGCACGCGGTCAGCGTCTATCAAGAATTGATCGAACAGGAGACCGGCAAGCCGCTGGCGGCGCTCGACTGGCGTACCCGCCTCAAGGATCCTGACGCCATGCGCAAGATAACCAGCGAAAGTGTCATCGCCGCCTTCGATCAGCTTTGTGCCGAGCGTCAGCTGCCGGGCTGAGGGGCAACTCGGAAATTCCGAGCCCTGAGGCAGGGATAATCTGATGGCCCGAGCCGAGTGCCGGGGGCAGAATGGCAGCCGATGTGGGTTACGCTCCCGCAGCAAGCAACGAATACTTTGATCGGCTGGAATATGATTCCGGCCGTTTTTTTATCCGCCCCCATCTGCTAATATTCGCCGCCTTTACAACCTCCCGACTCAAGAATTTCCCGCGTTTTGCGAGCGACTGTCTCCCTTTAGGGCACATGACGGCAGCCTCTGCTACAACCAAAACACGGGTCATCGCTTAAAGGTACAGACATGGCGCAACAAGGCACTCTCTATATCATCTCCTCCCCGAGCGGGGCCGGTAAGTCCAGCCTGCTCAATGCCTTGCTGACCCAGCACAACGACGCCGGCAAGATGCAGCTCTCCGTCTCCCACACCACACGCGCCACTCGCCCCGGCGAAGAGCACGGGGTGCACTACCACTTCGTGCAGGTGGAAGAGTTCAAGGCGCTGATCGAGCGCGGTGATTTTCTGGAGTGGGCAGAGGTGTTCGGCAACTACTACGGCACCTCCCGCGCCGCCATCGAGGCCTGTCTGGCCCGGGGCATCGATGTCTTCCTCGACATCGACTGGCAGGGTGCCCGCCAGATCCGCGAGCAGATGGCGACCAAGTCCATCTTCATCCTGCCCCCGAGCCGGGAGGAGCTGGAGCGCCGCCTGATCGGCCGCGGCCAGGACAGCAGCGAAGTGATCGCCGGCCGGATGGCGAAAGCCATTGCCGAAATGGTGCACTACGACGAGTATGACTATGTCATTATCAATGAAGACTTTGAGCAGGCACTGTTCCAGCTCAGGGCCATCATAGAGTGCCAGCGGCTGGAATTGCGCCAGCAGCAGCAGGCCCAACAAAACTTGCTGCAACAGCTACTGGCAGAATAGGCCAAAAACAAGTAAACTTTTGCGTCATTTTTAAACACTGCTTTTTCAAACACAGAAAGCCCAAACACTGGAGTCCTGCATGGCACGCGTTACTGTAGAAGATGCTGTAAAACAGGTAGGTAACCGTTTTGACCTGGTGCTGGTCGCCGCACGCCGCGCCCGTCAAATCGCGGTACAAGGCAAAGATCCCCTGGTCGACGAAGAGAACGACAAGCCGACCGTGATCGCCCTGCGCGAGATCGAACTGGGTCTGGTCAACAACCAGGTGATGGATACCCAGGACCGCTACGAGCAGCAAGAGCAAGAAGCCGCCGAGCTGGCTGCCGTTGCTGCCATCGCCGAAGGCCGCGGTTAAGTCAGTTATTTCTCATAGTCGGCGCCCGCCCGGGTGCCGACTGTTCTTCCCATTTACAACCGCTCGAAAACCTCGCAAACTCGAGGGCATACCCTCAATTCCACGGATTGTCGTTTCACCGCTGCGGGGACTGTCTTGTATTTATTTGAAAACCTTAAAGAAATAGCCAGTTCCTACCTGCCTCCAGAGCAGGTTGAGAAGCTCAGGCAAGCCTATGTGGTGGCCCGTGACGCTCACCAGGGACAGATGCGTTCCAGCGGCGAGCCCTATATCACCCACCCGGTTGCCGTTGCCCGCATTCTCGGCGACATGCGACTCGATCACGAAACCCTGATGGCCGCCGTGCTGCACGACGTCATCGAAGATACCCCGGTCACCAAGGACGATCTCGCCGAGCTGTTCGGCAACGCCGTCGCCGAGCTGGTATCCGGCGTCTCCAAGCTAGACAAGCTGAAGTTCCGCGATCGCAAGGAAGCCCAGGCCGAGAACTTCCGCAAGATGGTGATGGCCATGACCCAGGACATCCGGGTCATCCTGATCAAGCTCGCCGATCGCACCCACAACATGCGCACCCTGGGCTCACTGCGGCCGGACAAGCGTCGCCGCATCGCCCGGGAAACCCTCGAGATCTTCGCCCCCATCGCCAACCGCCTCGGCATTCACACCATGAAGAACGAGCTGGAAGAGCTGGGCTTCGAGGCGCTCTACCCCATGCGTTCCCGGGTGCTGCGGGAATCGGTACGCCGCGCCCGCGGCAATCGCCGCGAGATCATCGACTCCATCGAGAGCGAGATTGAGGGTCGCCTGCGCGAGGCTGGCATAGATGCCCAGGTCAGCGGTCGCGAGAAGAATCTGTTCTCCATCTACAACAAGATGGAGAAGAAAGAGCTGCAGTTCCATGAGGTGATGGATATCTACGCCTTCCGCGTCAGGGTGAAGGACATAGACACCTGTTACCGGGTGCTTGGGCAGATGCACAGCCTCTACAAGCCCCGCCCCGGCCGCTTCAAGGACTACATCGCCATTCCCAAGAGCAACGGCTACCAGTCCCTGCACACCTCCTTGGTGGGGCCACACGGGGTGCCGGTAGAGGTGCAGATCCGCACCGAGTTCATGGATCAGATGGCCGACAAGGGCGTCGCCGCTCACTGGGCCTACAAGCAGGATGGCGACAGCTCGGGCACCACGGCCCAGATCCGCGCCCAGCGCTGGATGCAGAGCCTGCTGGAGTTGCAGCAGAGCGCCGGCAGCTCCTTTGAATTCATCGAAGGGGTCAAGACCGACCTTTTCCCGGACGAGATCTACGTGTTCACCCCGGAGGGCCGCATCATGGAGCTGCCCGCCGGCGCCACCCCGGTGGACTTCGCCTACACGGTGCACACCGACATCGGCCACGCCTGCGTCGGTTCCCGGGTCGACCGTCACCCCTACCCGCTCAGCAGTCCGCTGCATTCGGGCCAGACGGTGGAGATCATCACGGCGCCGGGCGCCCGCCCCAACGCGGCCTGGCTCAACTTCGTGGTGACCACCAAGGCGCGCTCCAAGATCCGCCAGTTCCTCAAGAACCTGCGCACCGAAGAGTCTGTGGTGCTGGGCCGTCGCCTGCTCAACCATGCCCTCGGCGCCAAGAACATCGAAGACATCCCCGAGCCGCGCATCAAGCAGGTGCTGGCCGACACCAAGCACGAGAACCTGCAGGGCCTGCTGGCCGACGTGGGCCTTGGCAATGCCATGAGCGTCATGGTGGCCCGCCGCATGCTGGGTGACGAGTTGCCGCCGGAAGAGCAGCCAAAATCCAGCAGCAAGAAGATGCCCATCAAGGGGGCCGACGGCATGCTGGTCACCTTCGCGAACTGCTGTCGCCCGATCCCGGGGGATGCCATCATCGCCCACATCAGCCCGGGCAAGGGACTGGTCATTCACCAGGAGTCCTGCCGCAACATCAAGGGCTACAGTCGCGAGCCGGACAAGTACCTGCCGGTGCAGTGGGAAGTGGACAAGGATCAGGAACAGGAATTCCGCACCGGCATCAGCATCGAGATAGTCAACCACCAGGGTGCCCTGGCGGAGCTGGCCAACGTGATTGCCGCCACCGGCGCCAACATCCACGCCATCAGCACAGAAGAGAAGGATGGCCGGGTCTATCTGGTCACCCTGCTCATCACCACCAAGGGCCGCATCCACCTTGCCAACATAATGCGCAAGATCCGGGTAATGCCCAATGTGCTCAGGGTGAGTCGACAGAAGAACTGATCACACAGGCGGCGCGAGCCGCCTGATGCTTTTATAGAGACAAGCCATGACCCCCGAACGCTTCAAGCGGATTTCCGACATGCTGGCTCAGCGCCAGTTCGACCTGACCGTCTGCATGCACGGGAAGAGTGCACAAGCCTCACTGCATAGAAACCGATATGACTCCTGAACGCTTTAAACGGATCTCCGACATGCTGGCCCAGCGCCAGCTCGATTTAACCGTCTGCATGGAAGAGGTCCACAAGCCTCACAACCTGGCCGCCATAGTACGCACCGCCGATGCCATAGGTATTCACCGGGTCCACGCCGTCTGGCCCAAAACCTGGATCCACAAGCGCAAAGGCACCGCCCGCGGCAGCCAGAACTGGGTCGACGTCAAGCTGCACCCGGACATAGGCAGCGCAGTGGCCGAACTGAAAGCCTCCGGCATGCAGATCCTGGCAACCCATCTCTCGGAGAGCTCGGTGGACTTTCGCGCCATCGACTACACCAAACCGACTGCCATCCTGGTGGGCCAGGAGAAGCACGGCATAGGGGAAGAGGCGCTGGCCCTAGCCGATCACCATATCGTCATCCCCATGGTGGGCATGGTGCAGTCCCTCAACGTCTCCGTGGCCGCCGCCGCCATCCTGTACGAAGCCCAGCGCCAGCGCGAGCTGGCCGGCTGCTACCAGCGCGGCTGCCCGCTCGACCTGGAGGAGCAGAACAGCATACTGTTCGAGGGGGGCTACCCCATCTATGCCCAGCTCTGCAAAGAGAAAGAGATGCCTTATCCTCAGCTCGGCCCGGCCGGCGAGATCCTGGCGGACGAGGACTGGTGGCAACGGATGCAGCTGACCCGCAAGGGCTGGGCCGCACAACAGGAAGATCAAGCGTGGCAGGAGGAGTGATGGAGAATCCCTTCGGTAGCTGGCTGGAATCCCAGGTCATACGGGATCATCTCAGCAACCCCAATATCGAGGCAGGCGACTACAGCTACTATTCCGGCTACTACCATGGCAAACCGTTCGAGGATCACTGCGTACGCTATCTGCTGGGCGACGGCTCGACCCGGGATACCTGGAAGAGCGGCATCTGGGGCGAAGTGGATCGCCTGATCATCGGCAAGTTCTGCTCCATAGGTTCGGGTGCCACCTTCATGCTGGCCGGCAATCAGGGCCACCGGCTGGATTGGGCCTCTACCTTCCCCTTCGACGCCACCCGTTTCGGTGATGGCGTACACGACGGCTTCCAGCGCAAGGGAGATACCCAGGTTGGCAACGACGTCTGGATAGGCTCGGAAGCCATGATCATGCCCGGCATCACCATAGGCGATGGCGCCGTCATTGCCACCCGGGCCGTCGTCACCAAAGACGTTGCCCCCTACACCATAGTGGGCGGCAACCCGGCCAAACCGATCCGTCGCCGCTTCACCGATGAGCAGATCTCCATGCTGCAGGCCATGCAGTGGTGGAACTGGCCCCTGCCCCGCCTGCAGGCGGCCATGCCCCTGCTCTGCTCGGGCGATATCCCAGCCCTCTACCAGCATTGGCAACAGGAGTACGCATCATGAACCGGTTATCTTCTGCCCTGCTGGCCCTGACCCTGTTTTCTGCCGGAGCCCTTGCCGTGACCAATCCCTATCAACTGACCACGGAAGCCGAAGTCCCCGCCCTCCATCAACAGACCCTGCCCGACTTCTGGCGCGACCATACCGTCGAAGGGGAGTTCAAGGGCAAGGACGGGGTGACCATCCGCTATGCCGCCCTGCGCCAGGCCAAGGTGGACAGAGCCATACTGCTCGTCAACGGCCGGGTCGAAAGCTACCTCAAGTATCAGGAGCTGGCCTGGGATCTGTGGCGTCAGGGCTACAGCCTCTACCTCATCGACCATCGCGGCCAGGGGCTGTCGGATCGCCTGCTGGCCGACAAGGAGAAGGGCTATGTCGCCGACTTCGACGACTATGTGCTGGACCTGAAGCAGTTCCATGACGACGTCATACTGGCGGACAAGCCCGCCAAGCTGTTCCTGCTGGCCCACTCTATGGGCGGCGCCATCTCGGCCCGTTATCTGGAGCGCTGGCCGGACGACATCAAGGCGGCCGTGCTCTCCTCCCCCATGATGGGCATCAACCTCGGCGGCCTGCCCAAGTGGCTGGCCCTGGGGCTGGCGGCTACCATGGATACGGTCGGCAGCTGGTGGGGCGAACCCCCCTATGGCCCGGGCCAGGCCGGTTATGTTTCCCATGAATTTGCCGAAAACGGCCTGAGCCACAGCGAGCCCCGCTACCAGGCATTCCGCCAGCTCTATGAGCAGCGTCCGCAGATCAAGCTGGGTGGGGTGACGGCGCACTGGATCCGCGAGGGTATCAAGGCCGGGGATGCCGCCATCGCGGAGGCAGACAGCATCAAGACACCGCTGCTGCTGATCCAGGCGGGGGATGACGGCATAGTCGACAATGCGGCCCAGGACGAGTTCTGCACCAGGGCCAGTTGTGAAGGGGGCAAGCCGCTGCGGATCGAGGGGGGCTGGCACGAGCTGTTTATCGAGGCCGATGCACAACGTCTGCCTGCCCTGACCGCGACCCTGGACTTCTTCGCCCGCTTCTAGTGGCCAGTTGCATGACTTGCCAGGGGAGTGGCCAGCGTTTCGTGTCCAAAATGGCGTCACCTGCCACCCAGGCGCGGCCTGGTCCGGCACGGCAACAGACCCCGGGACTGGTTATTTTTTGGATCCCTAAATAAATGGGGTGACGCAAGACGCTGGGGTACACTGCCCCGGCGTTCCACTGATGCCGAGGTAATGATGTTCAAGGTAGTTGTGTCCGATCTCGATGGTACCCTGCTCAACGGGCAGCACCAGATCTCCCCCCGCACCCGGGATACCCTGCACCGTCTGGTGGATCAGGGGATCAAGTTCGTGGTGGCCACCGGCCGTCACCATGTGGATGTGCGCAGCATCCGCGATGCCCTGGGGCTGGATATCTACCTCATCACCTCCAACGGCGCCGTGGTACACGACAAGCAGGATACGCTCGTCTTCAACCAGGCACTGCCGAGCACTGTGGCGGCCGAACTGATCGCGCTGGAGCGCGACCCCTCCATCCACATCAACGTCTACTACGGCGACGAGTGGCTGGTGGAAGAGGAGATGCCCTGGCTGCTGCAGTTCCATCACGATTCCGGCTTCAGCTATCGCCTGACCGATCTCGCCAGCCACCCGCTGGACAAGATCAACAAGGTCTTCTACATCGGCGAACACGAGAAACTGCTGCAGATAGAGGCTGAGCTCAACCAGCGTTATGGTGATCGAGTCAACGTCACCTTCTCCCTGCCGGATTGCCTCGAGGTGATGCACGCCGGGGTACACAAGGGCAATGCCGTGCGCGCCGTGCTGGAGCAGCATGGCCTTGAGATGTCCCAGGCGGTCGCCTTCGGTGATGGCATGAACGACTTCGAGATGCTGAGCATGGTGGGCCGGGGTGTGGTGATGGGCAACGCCCATGATCGTCTCAAGCTTGCCCTGAGCGAACACGACAGAACCCTGAGTTCGGATGAGGATGGCGTCGCCGTCTATCTGGAGCAGCTGTTCGCCATCAATCAGACTGGCGCGGCCTGATCCCTGCCATCATGGCGATCTCCCCGGGATCGCCATGACACTATGGCGCGCGAGCGCCATCATCGTTTGAAGCCGTGGTTGCACTCCTTGCACCAGTATTGCCGGGAGATCTGGCGATCCAGGGTGCGACCCAGCCATAGCCCGACCCCCCCACAGGTTGCACCACCGACCAGAGCGCCGCTCAGGGCCCCTGCGATGGCGCCCCCTACGCCACCCAGTGTGACCCCAGTCAAGAGTCTCATCCGCTGAGGCCAGGCAGGCCAAGGCGATCCAGCAGGCTGCCGGTCGGCGTCCAGGTAAAACTCTGATTGGCGCCACCGTAGCACTCGGCCAGTCGTAGCGGCACGGCGGCTCTGTGGCGGCGACCAGCCACATCCAGACACAGTGAAACCTGCCGGTTGAACAGTCTATCCCCCTGCCACTGCCATTGACGGCTGTCGTCCTGACACTCTCCCACGGCGAGGCCGTCGTCCCCCCTGGCGATCAGGCAACCCTGCGCCAGCTGCAAGGCCCCCTCATCCCAGGTGAACAGCTGGCGGGGGCTCTGATCGCAAGGCTGGGTGAGCAGGCTACCTTGCTCGCTCAGGGCCACGCAGAAGCCGCCGCCAGTTACCAGGGTGGCCGGGGGAACCGGCGTTGATCTGGGGGCGGCCCCCATCAGCAGACTCTCAGGTCTCGGCTGCAAGGCACAACCGCCGAGCAACAGTGCCATCAGGGCGAGCAATCGGATGTGAAAGGGCATGATGATGCATAGGCCTGTGTCTGAATGGGTCGCGGGTGTCCACTATTCTGGTGGCTCCCGGCCAAGCATACCGAACTCGCGGCGAACAGGCGCCTGCAGAAATGTAAGAAGAGGTGACAGAGGAATGATAGATACACAGAAAAGCAAAAACCCCGCCGAAGCGAGGTTTTCAGAATGTGGTCGGTGATAAAGGATTCGAACCTTTGACCCTCTGGTCCCAAACCAGATGCGCTACCGGGCTGCGCTAATCACCGATGGGTATTTCCAAAATACAAAGATGACCATGTGGTCATCCTCGTCATACAGCAAGTATGGTGCGAAGAGAGGGACTCGAACCCTCACACCCGGGGGGCACTAACACCTGAAGCTAGCGCGTCTACCAATTCCGCCACCTTCGCATACCTGACAAGCTGTAAAATGGGGTGGCTGATGGGGCTCGAACCCACGACAACCGGAATCACAATCCGGGACTCTACCAACTGAGCTACAGCCACCACAGCTGTTTTGTTCCACAAAAACGCCCGCTTAACTGGCGCACTTTGATGGTGCGCCCGACAGGATTCGAACCTGTGACCTCTGCCTCCGGAGGGCAGCGCTCTATCCAGCTGAGCTACGGGCGCTACGCTGTCGAACGGGGCGCATTATTGATGATGGCGCCCACCTTGTCTACTCTTTTTTTATCCCCACGGTTCAAGTGTTTGTTTTTCAATCTTTTCGTGCACTTTTATACCTCTTCTTCAGCCATTCGGCCAAAAACGTCCTCACTCGGCCCGCTTTTGGATCCTCTTCTGGCAGTAAAGTGGCTGGCATCCCTTGACTTGCTTTCCTCTCCACCTAGAATGAATGAACGTTCATTCACTCGCTGAAGTCTGATCATCATGGATAAAAAAGAACGGATTTTCGAGGCAGCGCACGAAATCCTCGGCGAGCAGGGCTTCTACGGCCTTTCCATCGCCGCAGTTGCCAAGAAAGCCAAGGTAGCGGCAGGCACCATCTATCGCTACTTCAGCGACAAGGATGATCTTGTCCGCCAGCTTTATCAGCACACCATTCTCAAGTGTCATCCCTTGGTCATGGAAGATGTGCAGATAGAAGAGGTGTCATATCGGCAGTATCGACGCCTCTGGCTCAATATCGACGCCCTCTTTGCCAGCCATCCCAATGTACTGAAATGCAAATTGCAGTACGAAAGTTCTCCATTGGGGGCTGAATTGGAGCGGGATCCGGTCATAATGGCGACATGGGCCCCACTTGAGCGTTTCTTCGAACAGGGACGCCAGCAGGGCCTGTTCATCGATTTGCCCGTTCTGGTGCTGCAGGCCCTGAGCCTGAGCTGCGTGGTCAACCTGGTACAACAACGCCAGGCTCACGAATTTGAGTTGACGCAAGAACAGTTGGAGACGGTCATCCGGGCCAGCTGGAATGCCATTTTAAACCCTAATTATTCCATCACAGGAGCCTGTTCATGAAAAAGTGGATGGCCATCATGTTGCTGATAGCACTCGCCCTGTTCGGCAGTGTCATCGGCTTCAATATGTTCAAGCAGAAGAAGATTGCAGAGTTCATGGCCAATCGACCCGAGCCCGAGTTCCCGGTGACCGCCATGGTGACCAAGGCGCAAGACTGGGTCCCCACCATAGAGGCGATCGGCTTCATCGAGCCTAACCAGGGGGTTACTCTTTCCAGTGAGCTGGCGGGCACCATAAACAAGATCAGCTTCGAATCCGGGGCTCAGGTCAAGGCGGATCAACTGCTGCTGAGCCTGGACTCCAGCGTGGAGAAGGCCAACCTGAACGCCTCCCAGGCCAGGCTGCCTGCGGCTCGTGCCAAGTTCGAGCGCTACCAGAACCTGTACCAGAAGAACTCCATCTCCCGGGATCAGCTGGATGATGCCGAAGCGGCCTATCGCTCACTGGAAGCGGACATCGACAGCCTGAAGGGCACCATAGCCCGCCGCGAAGTCCGCGCCCCCTTCGGTGGCGTCGTGGGTCTGCGCAACGTCTTCCTCGGCCAGTACCTGGAACCCGGTACCGAGATAGTGCGACTGGAAGACACCAGCGTGATGCGCCTGCGCTTCACCGTGCCCCAGACCGACATCTCCAAGATTTCCCTCGGTCAGACCGTCAAGATCAACGTGGATGCCTATCCCCAGACCCAGTTTGACGGCCAGATCACCGCCATCGAACCTGCCGTCAACTACCAGAGCGGCCTGATCCAGGTGCAAGCCAACATCCCGAACAACGACGGCCAGCTGCGCTCCGGCATGTTTGCCCGCGCCAGCATCATATTGCCCACGGTGAAAGACCAGATTGTGATCCCGCAGTCTGCCATCTCCTTCACCCTCTATGGCGAGAACGTCTACGTCATTCACGAGGCAGACGGCGTGAAACGCGCCAAGCAGGTGGTGGTGAAGGCGGGTGAGCGTCGCGGCAATGATGTCCATGTGTTGTCCGGCATCAAGGCTGGCGATCAAATCGTGCTGTCGGGTCAGGTTCGCCTGAGCAACGATACCAAGGTGCACGTGGTCGAAAACGATGCCCTTGCCGTTCCGGCACAAACCCCGATGCTGTAAGCGCGGAGATCTGCGATGCGATTTACTGACATATTCATAAAACGGCCGGTGCTGGCGATCTCGCTCAGCTTCCTGATAGCCCTGCTGGGCTTCCAGGCCATCTTCAAGATGCAGGTGCGGGAATATCCCGAGGTGATCAACACCGTCATCACGGTCAACACCAGCTACTATGGCGCCAGCTCGGATCTGATCCAGGGCTTCATCACCCAGCCCCTGGAGCAGGCGGTCGCGCAAGCCGACAATATCGACTTCATGACCTCCTCCAGCCAGCTGGGCAGCTCCACGGTGACGGCTTACATGAAGCTGAACACCGACCCCAACGCCGCGCTGTCCGACATCCTGGCCAAGGTCAACTCGGTGCGCTCCCAGTTGCCCAAAGAGGCGGAAGACCCTTCGGTCACCTCCTCCACGGGTTCCACCACTGCGGTGCTCTACATGGGCTTCACCAGCCCCGAGCTGAACTCCAGCCAGATCACCGACTACCTGGAGCGGGTCATCAAGCCCCAGCTGTTCACCGTGGGCGGGGTATCCAAGGTTGACCTCTACGGCGGGGTCGAGTTTGCCCTGCGGGTGTGGCTGGATCCGGCCAAGATGGCCGCCTTCGACCTGACCGCCAGCGACGTGATGACTGTGCTAAACAGCAACAACTATCAGTCCGCCACCGGTCAGGCCACCGGCTATTTCACCCTGTTCAACGGCAATGCCGAGACCCAGGTCAGCAATACCGACGAGCTCAAGCGTCTGGTGGTAGCGACCCGGGATGGCAAGGTGATCCGCCTCTCCGACATCGCCAAGGTGTCGCTGGAGAAGAGTCACGACATCTATCGCGCCAGCGCCAACGGCCGTGAAGCCGTGGTCTTGGCCATCAACGCCGCGCCGACCGCCAACCCCATCAACATCGCCCACGATGTGCTGGAGCTGCTGCCAAGCCTGAAGAGCAACATGCCGAGCACCATGCAGGTCAACATCCTGTATGACTCCACCATCGCCATCAACGAGTCCATCCACGAGGTCATCAAGACCATACTGGAAGCGGCCGCCATAGTACTGGTGGTGATCACCCTGTTCCTCGGCTCCTTCCGGGCCGTCATCATCCCGATCATCACAATACCGCTGAGTCTCATCGGCGTGGTGATGATGATGGACATGTTCGGTTTCTCCATCAACCTGATGACACTGCTGGCCATGGTGCTCGCCATCGGTCTGGTGGTGGATGACGCCATAGTGGTGCTGGAGAACGTCGATCGTCACATCAAGGAGGGGGAAGAACCCTTCAGGGCCGCCATCATAGGCACCCGGGAGATAGCCGTACCCGTCATCGCCATGACGGTGACCCTGGCTGCGGTGTACGCGCCTATCGCCCTGATGGGGGGCATCACAGGCTCCCTGTTCAAGGAGTTCGCGCTGACCCTAGCGGGGGCCGTGTTCGTCTCCGGCATCATAGCCCTGACCCTGTCGCCCATGATGTGCTCCAAGATGCTCAGGGCCAACGAGACCCCGAGCAAGTTCGAGAGCACTGTGCATCACCTGCTGGATCGGATGACGGCCCGCTACGACAGCATGCTGCATGCTGTCATGCAGCGCCGCATCGTGGTCATACTGTTCGCCGTCATAGTGTTCGGCAGCCTGCCGCTGCTGTTCAAGTTCATCCCGAGCGAGCTGGCCCCGTCCGAGGATAAGGGCGTCATGGCCGTGCTGGGGACGGCACCGTCCAATGCCAACCTGGACTACATCGAAAACACCATGGCGGACGTGAACAAGGTGCTGGATGACCAGCCCGAGATCGCCTACTCCCAGGTCTTCTCCGGGGTGTTCAACGCCAACCAGGCCTTCGGCATCGCCTCCATGGTGCCCTGGAGCCAGCGTGAGGCGAGCCAGAAAGAGGTGCTTGATCGGGTGGCCGGTCTGGTGAAGGACATCCCCGGGATGGCCATCACCACCTTCCAGTTCCCCGAGCTGCCAGGTGCCTCCAGCGGTCTGCCCATCCAGTTCGTCATCACCACCCCGAACAGCTTCGAGAGCCTGTTCCTGATCGCGGGTGAGATGCTGGCGGCGACCCAGGCCAACGGCCAGTTCGTCTATTCGGATCTCGATCTGAACTACGACTCGGCCACCATGAAGATCAGCATCGACAAGGACAAGGCCGGTGCCTACGGCATCACCATGCAGGACATAGGTACCACCATGGGCACCATGATGGCGGACGGCTACGTCAACCGGATCGATCTGGATGGCCGCTCCTACGAGGTGATCCCCCAGGTGGAGCGCAAGTACCGTCTCAACCCCGAGTCCATCAAGGGTTACTACGTGCGCGCCGCCGACGGCAAGTCGATCCCGCTGGGCAGCCTGATCAAGATTGAAGTGGTTGGCGAGCCCCGCGCCCTGCCCCACTTCAACCAGCTGAACTCCGCCACCATAGGCGCCGTACCGGCACCCGGCGTGGCCATGGGGGATGCGATCAACTGGTTCAAGGCCACCGCCGAAGAGAAGCTGCCGCAAGGCTATCGCTACGACTTCATGGGGGAAGCCCGCCAGTTCGTGACCGAGGGCAATGCGCTCTACGCCACCTTCGCCCTGGCCCTGGCCATCATCTTCCTGGTGCTGGCCATCCAGTTCGAGTCGGTGCGTGACCCCCTGGTGATCATGGTGTCGGTCCCCCTTGCCATCAGCGGGGCCCTGATTGCCCTGGCATGGGGCCTGGCCACCATGAACATCTACTCCCAGGTGGGCCTCATCACCCTGGTCGGTCTGATTACCAAGCACGGTATTCTGATCTGCGAGGTGGCGAAGGAGGAGCAGCTGCTGCACGGCATGAACCGGATGCAGGCCGTGATGCAGGCTGCCAAGGTGCGTCTGCGTCCCATCCTGATGACCACGGCGGCCATGATAGCCGGCCTGATCCCGCTGCTCTATGCGGCAGGCGCGGGCGCGGCCCAGCGCTTCAGCATCGGCATCGTCATAGTGGCGGGTCTGGCCATCGGCACCCTGTTCACCCTGTTCGTGCTGCCGGTGATCTACACCTTCCTGGCCTCGGAGCACAAACCGCTGCCGGAATTCGACGAGTCCATTCCAGCCAAGGCGAAAGGAAACCATTGATCCTCAGCCAACAGCAACAAGGCCCCGAAAGGGGCCTTATTTTTATCCATTTGATGGCACACGACATGAGTCCATGAAGCAGTTAAACTAGGCCGTTCGCAATCCAGACCGCAAGGATGCCATGTCAGGAATCTTCTCCAAGGCCATAGGCCTTAACGGACTCTCTTATCGTCTGCTTTCCTACATTCTGATCTGCAGCACAGTGCTGGCGCTGGTCATCACTGTGTTGCAGCTCGCCTGGGACTACAACAAGGATGTCACCGTCATAGAGGCCAGCATCGACCAGATCGAGGCCTCCTTCCTGCAACCCATCTCCGCCAGCCTGTGGAACCTGGATGAAGAGCAGGTCAAGGTGCAGATCGAAGGCATCATGAACCTGCCCAACATGCAGTTCGTCATGGTCAAGGAGATGCTGGGCAACTCTGAAGTGCCGCTGCTGACCCAGGGGGTGGAGCAGGCGCAATACGATATCTCCCGCGAATTCAGCCTCACCTATCAGGGAGAGGTGGTCGGCAAGCTGTTCGTCGCCGCCACCCTGGATCAGGTCTATCAGCGGCTGATCGAGAAATCGGTGCTGATCCTGGTCAGCCAGACCATCAAGACCCTGGTCGTCTCGCTCTGCATCCTGGTCATCATCTATTACCTGGTGATCCGTCATATCAACCGCATCGTCAGCTACGCCCAGAAACTGAGTCTGGATCGGCTGGCGGTGGAGCTGACGCTGGAAGGGCGTCCCCTGCCCCGCAAGCACCCGGACGAGTTCGATGCGCTGGCCGCCACCCTCAACCAGATGCGCACCCGATTGAACGACGAGTTCAACGCCCGCCATCAGGCGGCGGATCAGCTCCAGCAGGAGCGGGACTTCTCCGCCACCCTGATCAACTCCGCCAACATGGTCATCTGCTGCATGGAGCCGGATCTCAACATCGCCAGCATCAACCCGGCCGCCATACTGCTCACCGGCTACCACCACGAGGAGCTGCTGCAGCACAACTGGCTGGATCTCTTCGTCAGCGAGGAGCAGCGGGCCGAGCTGGCGGCCACCCTGGCGGATCAGGGCTCCCTCGAGGACAGGGAGATCACCATGCATGACCAGCAGGGCAGCGAGCTCGTCCTGCAGTGGACCTTCGCCCCCTTCTACGAGGGGCCGAATCTCAAGTATCTGATTGGCTTCGGTTATGACATCACCCCCCTCAAGAAGGTGGAGCGGGAAATCATACTGTTCAACGAACAGCTGGAAGGCAAGGTGGCGGAGCGTACCCGCAGCCTGAGCGATGCCAACGACCAGCTGGGCAAGGCCTATGACGATCTGAAGCAGGCGCAGCAGACCCTGGTGGAGTCGGAGAAGATGGCCTCCCTGGGTTCCCTGGTGGCCGGCGTGGCCCACGAGATAAACACCCCCATCGGCATCAGCGTCACGGCCTCCTCCTATCTGCAGGAGCGGGTGGCCGACTTCAAGCAGCACCTCGAGGCCAAGCAGCTGTCGCGCTCCTATCTCAACGAGTTCACCCAGAACCTCGACGAGTCGATGCAACTGCTGCAGGGCAACCTGAGGCGGGCCTCCGAGCTCATCGCCAGCTTCAAGCAGGTGGCGGTGGATCAGTCGTCCGAGGCGCGCTACAACTTCAGCCTCGCCGACAACCTGCATCAGGTGGTGGTCTCCCTCGGCTACAAGTTGAAAAAGGCCCAGTGCGAGGTCGACATCCAGTGCGATCCCAAGCTGGCCATCTACTCCTTCCCCGGCAGCTTCACCCAGATCTATTCCAATCTGATCCTCAACTCCATCCATCACGGTTTCGACGGCTGGGACAGGCCCAAGAAGATCACCATCAGGGTCGAGCAGCAGGGTGACGAACTCGTCATCGATTACAGTGACAACGGTCGCGGCATCCCCCCGGAGATACTGCCGCGCATCTTCGATCCCTTCGTCACCTCCAAGCGGGGCCAGGGTGGCAGCGGGCTCGGCACCCACATCATCTACAACCTGGTGGTGCAACTGCTCCGTGGTCGCATCCATTGCGCCAGCGAACCGGGCCAGGGTGCCCAGTTCCATATCCGCCTGCCGATCCGGCAGAACTGAGCGCCGGCTCTTGTGAGCCGGCCACTTTGTCCCCATCATGCTGTGATTGCATTCTTAACGAGCGGAGAACCTCGCAATGGCACAGCATTTTGACTATATCGCCATCGGCGGCGGCAGCGGCGGCATCGCCTCGGCCAACCGGGCTGCCATGTACGGCAAGAAAGTCGCCCTGATTGAAGCCAAAGAGCTGGGGGGTACCTGCGTCAACGTCGGCTGCGTGCCGAAGAAGGCCATGTGGTATGCCGGCCAGATCGCCGATGCCCTGAGATACGGGGCCGACTACGGCTTCGACACCACACTCAATCACTTCAGCTGGGCCAAGCTGGTCGAGTCCCGTCAGGCCTATATTGGCCGCATCCACAAGTCCTACGAGAACGTACTGGGCAAGAACCAGATCACCGTCATCAAGGGCTTCGCCCGTTTCGTCAGCAGCAACACTATCGAGGTTGATGGCGAGCAGTACAGCGCCGATCACATACTGATCGCCACCGGCGGCCGCCCCGAAGTCCCGACCATACCGGGCGCCGAACTCGGCATCGACTCCGACGGCTTCTTCGATCTGCAAGCCCAGCCAAGACGGGTCGCCGTGGTCGGTGCCGGCTATATCGCGGTCGAGATCGCCGGCGTAATGCAGGCCCTCGGCTCAGAGACCCATCTGGTGGTGCGCAAGCACGCGCCGCTGCGCAACTTCGACCCCATGATCCACGAGACCCTGGTGGAGATCATGGCCCAGGAAGGGCCCAAGCTGCACACCCACGCCGTGCCCAAGGCCGTGGTCAAGAACGCCGACGGCAGCCTGACCCTGCAACTGGAAGATGGCCGTCACCTCACTGTGGACTGCCTGATCTGGGCCATAGGCCGTGTGCCCGCCACCGACAACCTCAACCTGGCCGCCACCGGCATCACCCTGGACGAGCAGGGCTTCATCCCGACCGACAAGTTCCAGAATACCGCCGTCGCCAACCTCTATGCGGTGGGTGACAACACGGGGCGCATCCAGCTCACCCCAGTGGCCGTCGCGGCCGGTCGTCGCCTCTCGGAGCGGCTGTTCAACAACAAGCCCGACGAGCACCTCAACTACGATCTGGTGCCGACCGTGGTGTTCAGCCACCCGCCCATAGGCACCATAGGGCTGACCGAGCCGGAGGCCATCGCCGAGTATGGCGAGAGCCAGGTCAAGGTCTACCGCAGCCAGTTCACCGCCATGTATTCGGCCCTGACCCAGCATCGCCAGCCCACCCGCATGAAGCTGGTCTGCGTCGGCCCCGAGGAGAAGGTGGTCGGCCTGCACGGCATCGGCTTTGCGATGGACGAGATACTGCAAGGTTTCGGCGTCGCCATGAAGATGGGGGCCACCAAGGCGGACTTCGACAACTGCGTCGCCATTCACCCGACCAGTGCGGAAGAATTTGTGACAATGCGATAAGCATGGTTGAAGCTGGCCTGTCATTATCAGGCCAGCTCCAACAACTGCGTTCCCACGCCTCATCCCTCCAGCGCGAAAGAGTTTGTGACAATGCGATAAGCACGTCGAAGCCGGCCTGATCACCATCAGGCCGGCTTCGACAACCGAATTTCCCTTTCCTCCCCTCCTCCCAACTTCATGAAAGAGTGGGCCACCACACGCTAACCACTTCCTGTAGCAGTGCTATCACCAACAGGCGAGATTCGATCACGGTCTGCGCATCAGTACCGCCATCACACTGCGGCTCTTCCGCAGTAGGCTGTCAGGTTGGGTGGCATGACGAGCGAATCTCCTCGCATTGCATTCAAGTCCAATCTGGCACATTAAGGTGTTCAGGCTTGCGGCTGATATCGTTCGGCCGCATGGGCTTGGCGAAGATCCGACATCAGCCCTTGACGTGCATCATCCAGAGCGGTCCAGCGTTCGGCGACATGAAGCGGTGGAATCGTCACCAACTCGCGGCGATCGAACCCTACCAGTGCTGCATCAACCAGCTCACCCACTTCCATAACCTCGGGGAGAGTGCTGACATCCACACCTGCATGCGCCCAAATTTCGGTGCGGGTTGTGGCCGGCAACACGGCTTGCACGTAGACCCCTTTGGGTGACAGTTCATGAGCCAGCCCCTGCGACAAAAACAGCACGTAGGCTTTGGTCGCACCGTAGAGAGAGATACCGAACTCGGGCGAAAATCCCACCACCGAACCGATGTTGACGATGCTCCCCGTGCCGGATTGCGCAAGGCGCGGTGCGATCGCTGCGGCGAGCCGCGTTAATGCGGTTATGTTCAGTGCGATCTGGGATTCGATGGCCTCGGGAGATTGATCCAGGAAGCTCCCGGATTGCGGCATGCCTGCATTGTTAATGAGGATGCCGATACGTGCATCATGCCGCAGGCGAGTTTCCAGTGCCGGCAGCTCTGCCGAATTGGTCAGGTCAGCCTGCAGCACCTCAACGGCTATCTGGTGTTGCTCACGCAGGCGCATGGCCAGCGCATCCAGGCGCGACTTGTTGCGCGCAACAAGAACAAGATCGTGGCCACGGCGAGCAAAACGTTCGGCATAGGTGGCACCGATACCACTGGAGGCGCCGGTGATAAAGACGGTCGGAAGTGGGGTCATGGTATTTTCCTTGATATGGATGGAGTGGGTGAACGAGCCAATGCGGCCGTGATCACTGCTTGATGCTGACGACGACCTTGCCCCGGGCGTGCCCCTTGGCAAGGTATTCCAGCGCCTCTTTGGCCTGGTCGAACGGGAATACCTTGTCGATGACCGGCTTGATGCGTTGAGCATCGAGCAGCTCGCCGATTTCGGTGAGTTGGTCACCATCGGGACGCACAAACAGGAACGAGTAGGCGACGTTCCGCTTGTTCGCCCGCGACCTGATTTTTCTGCTCATCAACCCGAACAGGAGGCGGAGCAATACGTTCAGCCCCCGGGCACGCGCGAAGGCAGCATCCAGCGGGCCGGTGAGGGAGATAATCTTGCTGCCCGGCTTGAGGATATCGATGGCTTTTTCGATCGCATCTCCCCTGACCGTCCCCAGCACGGTGTCGTAGCCGTGCAGTTGGTGCTCGAATGCCTGTTGCTTGTAATCGACCACCTCATCGGCCCCCAGCTCGCGCACCAGCTCGATGTTACCGGTGCTGACGGTAGTGCCCACCTTGGCCCCCAGCAGCTTGGCAAGCTGGATAGCAAAGGTGCCGATGCCACCGGATCCGGCAGGGATAAACACCTTCTGGCCAGCCTGCAGATTGGCGCGCTCCTTCAGTGCTTGCCATGAGGTGAGCCCGACCATAGGGATCGAGGCGGCTTGCACGAAATCCAGATTGGCTGGTTTCAACGCCGCTGCGCGCTCAGGCACCACCGCAAATTCGGCCAGCGATCCGGTACCGAGATCGAAAATAGTGGCGAAAACGGCATCGCCCGGTTTGAAACGGGTCACCTGACTGCCAACCTCGGTCACGACACCGGCCAGATCGCTGCCCAATGTGGCGGGAAGCTGAAAATGAAGCACAGGTTTGAACATTCCGGTCGGAATCATGTTGTCGATCGGGTTCAGGCCGGCGGCATAAACCTGAACCAGCAGTTCGTCCGCCTTCAGCACAGGACGGGGGATATCCGTGATCCCAATCTCCGGCGACTTGCCGTAGCGTTTGAATGTGAGTGCTTTCATGGTTCGGTCATTTATCCTTGGCTGTGCATCGGGGTCAGGTCTGCGTCATCCGCGAGGAAGGCCAGCACCTCGGGTACAAAGGCCCGATAGTGCTGAAAGACGCCACCGTGCCCCGAGTCGGGGTAAATCGTCAGTCGGGCATTCGGCAACCGGCGAGCCATGTCTGCTGACAGTCGGCTATCGACCATCAGGTCATGGTCACCATTGGCCACGAACACCGGTTGTGTGATGACCGAGAGATCATCCGGCACACTCAATCCAGCACTCCGGATCGCCTTGAGCTGGGCATATCTGGCCTGCAGGGAGATGGGCTGGTCACGGTCAGTCGTGCGCTCTTTCAGGCGAGAGAAGTACTCTTTTGCCGCGCGCTTGCCATCCGGTGTGCGGGGGAAAAATAGGAAGTGGCGCGGATCGTTCAGCGTCAATGCCGCTTTGAGGTAGGCGGTGGCGGCAATCTTGTTGATCTCGTCGATACCGCCACCTCCCCGCGGCCCGGTTCCGGCAAGCACAATCCGGCGCACCAGATCCGGCGCCTGCAAAGCCACCATTTGCGCTACACCACCGCCTAACGAAAACCCGAGCAGATCGACCTGCGGCAATCCCATGGCGCGAATAAAGGCGATGGCATCACGTCCCATCTCCTCGATGGTATGCGGAACCACGCCACCCGAGGCGCCGACTCCGCGATTATCGAAAGCGATAACCCGGCGCTTCGCGGCGATGCCGTCGATAACACCGGGATCCCAGTCATCGAGTACCGCCATCAGATGGTGCAAAAAGATCACCGGCACACCGGTGTCGGGGCCCAGCGCCCGATAGGCAAACGATGTTCCGTTCACATCAAGGGTGCGGGTCGGCACATCTTTCCAATGTATATCCCCCGTCTGCCGCATTGCCGTGACTGGGTTCTGACCGGCTGGTCCCCCGGCTGTCGGGACGATACTTGTCCTGTTGTTACCCATGACCGAGATCTCCGTGTTGGATGGATTGTGTGTCGTCGCAGTGTTACTATCAAATTGATACCAACATTACTGTCAATTCATCACCAAGTCACTATCAAAACGATATGAACAAAAAAAATAGTTACGACACCCCATGCCCGATCGCGCGCAGCATCGCTGTTGCTGGTGATGCCTGGTGCCTATTGATCCTGCGCGATGCCCATGCAGGCCTCACTCGCTTTGACCAGTTCCGGAAAAATCTGGGGATAGCCCCCACGATGCTGACTCGCCGACTGGCGACACTGACTGAAGAGGGCTTGCTGGAAAAAAGGCTCTACTCGGAACACCCTCCGCGCGAGGAGTATCTGCTGACCACAGCCGGTCGCGATTTTCTACCGATACTCTTCATGATTGGTGAGTGGGGTCGCCAATATCGGGGCGACAACAACCTGATCCGTTTCTTCGACATGGAGGCTGGCACAGAGATTAGAGCCGTCGCGGTAGATGAAGTGACTGGCGCGAAGATTGGAACCCGCCCTCTGCGCATGGTGATGCCTGATGAAGACTGACAGGTGATTTGGCAATGGTGTCATCCTTCACTTCAACCCGGTCCAGGCCGGGTTTTTTGATCTCCTCCCACTCGCTCCCCTCTGAAAGCGGCCTTCTTTACGCCGATTTTACGCTCCCCCAATGCCCCTTTATGGCGCCTTTACGCCGGTTTTACATACCCTTTCAGCGTCAATGACACCAACGGAGTCGATATGGATTTGCATCGACTCTCGACGCTAATTATCTCAACGGAGTCGTTATGAATTGGCTATATCTGCTGCTGGTCCTCGCCCTGATGGGTTACCTGATGCGCGCACTCACGCGTAGTCACGAGTGAGGAACTAGAACATGTGGCAAGAAATAATCTATCCGGTGGCCTTCGTGCTGCTGGTGCTGCTGCCGGCCCCCCTGCTCGGCAGCTATATGTATCGGGTGTTCGAGGGCAAGAGTCGCTGGCTCGCGCCGGTCGAGCGCGCCAC
Organism: Aeromonas rivipollensis; assembly: GCF_010974825.1. GTDB lineage: Bacteria > Pseudomonadota > Gammaproteobacteria > Enterobacterales > Aeromonadaceae > Aeromonas > Aeromonas rivipollensis. The sequence continues at coordinate 47,006 of NZ_JAAILA010000005.1, forward strand.
CCTGGCCTGCTGTGGCACGGATGGACGGGAGCAGGACTGGAAGTCCTACGCCCTCAGCCTGCTGGCCTTCAACGGTGCCGGTTTCGGTCTGCTGTTCCTGATCCTGATGGCCCAGGGCCTGCTGCCCCTCAACCCGCAACAGCTGCCGGGTCTGAGCTGGCAACTCGCCTTCAACACCGCCGTCAGCTTCATGACCAATACCAACTGGCAAGCCTATTCCGGTGAGGCCAGCCTCTCCTACTTCAGCCAGATGGTGGGGCTCACCACCCAGAACTTCGTCTCCGCCGCCACTGGTGCCACAGTCGCCGTCGCGCTGTTCCGCGGTCTCTCCCGCCAGCAGACCATACACCTTGGCAACTTCTGGCAGGATCTGGTGCGCTTCTGCCTCTACGTGCTGCTGCCCATGGCGTTGGTCATGGCGCTGCTGCTGGTCTGGCAAGGGGTTCCCCAGAGTCTGTCGGCCTATCTGCCGTTCCACGCCCTGGAAGGTCAGGAGCAGCTGCTGCCGCTCGGCCCTGCCGCCTCGCAGATCGCCATCAAGCAGCTCGGCTCCAACGGTGGCGGCTTCTTCGGCGTCAACTCGGCCCACCCGTTCGAGAACCCGACAGCCCTCTCCAACTGGCTGGAGATGGTCACCCTGCTGACCATTCCCGCCGCCCTGGTCTGTACCCTGGGCCGTTACGTGAAGGATTCCGGCCACGGCCGCGCCATCCTCTCCGCCATGACGCTGCTGTTCGTGCTGGGGCTCGGCCTCTCCGTCTATCAGGAGTTGCAACCGGATCCGGCGCTCGCCCAGCTCACCACCCAGGCAGGCAACTGGGAAGGCAAGGAGAGCCGCTTCGGCCCCGTGCTCTCCAGCATCTGGGAAGTGGCGACCACCTCGGCCTCCAACGGCTCGGTCAACGCCATGCACGACAGCTTCACCCCGCTGGGTGGCATGGTCGGCATGATCAACATGCTGCTCGGTGAAGTCATCTTCGGCGGCGTGGGTGCCGGTATCTACGGCATGATGCTGTTCGTGCTGCTGACCGTATTCCTGTGCGGCCTGATGGTAGGGCGCACACCGACCTATCTCGGCAAGCGCCTCGGGATCACCGAGATGAAATGGGTGGTCGCCAGCATGCTGGTGATGCCGGTCGGGGTTCTGGTGATCGGCGGGGTAACGCTGCTGATGCCGGATGCCGCCACCATCATGGGTCACGACGGTCCTCACGGCCTGTCACGCCTCATCTATGCCTACGCCTCGGCCGCCGGCAACAACGGCTCGGCCTTCGGGGGCTTCGCCGCCGCAGACAACTGGCAGTGCGTCGCCATAGGTCTGGCCATGCTGCTCGGTCGCTTCGGCTACATCATTCCGGTGCTGGCCATCGCCGGTCAGCTCTCGCGCGCCTCGCAACAGGATGCCGGCGAGGGTGACTTCCCCATCCGCGGCCCGCTGTTCATCACCTTGCTAATCATCACTGTGCTGCTGATAGGCGGTCTCTCCTTCCTGCCGGTACTGGCGCTGGGCCCCGTCGCCGAGCATCTCCTGATACTGGGAGCGCTCTGATGACCCTGTCCATGTCAGTCACCTTACCGATGCCAATGGTCGAACATCTGATGCTGGGAGCATTCAAATGAGCAAGTCCATCTCCATCCCTGCCCGCACCGAAAAGGTGAAGGGCAAGGGCAAGAAACAGACCTCACAAGTCGTGCAGGCCATGATCGAAGCCTTCTATCGCTTCAACCCCAAGGCGCTGTTTGGCAGCCCCATACTGTTCACCCTCTGGCTGGCCGCCGTGATGGCGACCGTGGAGTCCCTGCTGGGTCAGCCCCTGTCCGGGGTCACCCCCAGCCTGGCCTGGCAGCTGACGGCCTGGTTGTGGCTGACCCTGTGGTTTGCCAACTTCGCCGAGACCCTGGCAGAAGGCCGTGGCAAGGCGCGGGCCGACAGCCTGAAGGCGGGCATGAGCCAGCTTCAGGCACGCAAGGTGCGGGATCCGAAAGATGGCCAGGGCGAGTGGATCCCGGCCACCAGCCTGCAAAAAGGGGATCTGGTGCTGGTGCGCAGCGGCGAGATGATCCCGGCCGACGGTGAAGTCATTGCCGGTATCGCCTCCGTCAACGAGGCCGCCATCACGGGGGAATCCGCCCCCGTCATCCGCGAGTCCGGCACCGACCGCAGCGGCGTGACCGGCAACACCACTGTGGTCTCCGACGAGATCTGGGTCCGCGTGACCAACAATCCCGGGGAGAGCACGCTCGACAGGATGATAGCGCTGGTCGAGGGGGCCAAGCGCCAGAAGACGCCCAACGAGATGGCGCTCGATGCCCTGCTGGTGGGTCTGACCCTGATCTTCCTGCTGGTGGTCGCCACCCTGCCCTGGTTCCTCGACTACAACGGCACCCAGGTACCGCGCCTCTACCTGCTGGCCCTCTTCATCACCCTGATCCCGACCACCATAGGGGGTCTGCTCTCCGCCATCGGCATCGCCGGCATGGACCGGCTGGTGAAGCTGAACGTGATCGCCAAGTCAGGTCGTGCCGTGGAGGCCGCCGGTGACGTGCGCACCCTGCTGCTCGACAAGACAGGCACCATCACCTTCGGCAACCGCATGGCTGACGAGCTGATCCCGGCCCCCGGGGTCGATCCCTCCCTGCTGGCCCAGGCCGCCATGCTGGCCTCCCTCGGCGACAACACGCCCGAGGGCAAGTCCATCCTGACCCTGGCCGGCAAGAGCATGGCCAAGCCGAGCCAGCTCGAGAGCGACAAGGTGATCCCCTTCAGCGCCGAGACCCGCCTGAGCGGTCTGGATCGCAACGGTCATCAATATCGTAAGGGGGCTGTGGATGCTGTGCTCAACTACCTCTCCCTCGATCGCAAGGGAGTGCCCGAGCTCATTCTGAAGGCGGTCGACAACATAGCCCGTCAGGGCGGCACCCCGCTGCTGGTCTGTACCCACGAGCAGTTGCTGGGGGTGGTGTACCTCAAGGACATCATCAAGCCAGGCATCAAGGCCCGCTTCCAGATCCTGCGCCACATGGGGATCCGCACAGTGATGATCACCGGGGACAACCCGCTGACCGCCGCCGCCATCGCCGCCGAGGCCGGGGTGGATGACTTCATCGCCGAGGCGACCCCGGAGAAGAAGCTGGCCTATATCCGCCAGGAGCAGGCCGATGGCCGCATGGTCGCCATGTGCGGTGACGGTGCCAACGACGCACCGGCACTGGCCCAGGCGGATGTGGGTCTGGCCATGAACGAAGGCACCCAGGCCGCCAAGGAGGCGGGCAACCTGGTGGATCTGGACTCCAACCCCACCAAGCTGCTGGATGTGGTGCTGGTGGGCAAGCAGTTGCTGGTCACCCGGGGCGCCCTGACCACCTTCTCCATCGCCAACGACGTGGCCAAGTATTTCGCCATACTGCCGGCCCTCTTCATCGCCGCCTACCCGCAGCTGGGGGCGCTGAACCTGATGCAACTCGGCAGTCCAGAGAGCGCCATACTGTCGGCCATCATCTTCAACGCCCTGATCATAGTGGCGCTGGTGCCGCTGGCACTGCGGGGGGTCAACGTGAAGGGCTCCGCCGCCAGCCTGCTGCGCCGCAACCTGCTGATCTATGGTCTCGGTGGCCTGATAGTGCCTTTCATCGGCATCAAGCTGATCGATCTGGTCATCACAGGCCTGGGGCTGGTGTGATGAAAACGCCTCACGATGGTATCCACGGCCTGATCGTGCCCCCATCCATGGGCATCAAGTTGATCGACCTGGTCATCACAGGCCTGGGTCTGGTGTAACCACATAACGGGTGCAAGCCTGGCCTGCACCCCATCAATCTGTTTGGAGCAAGAGAATCATGATAGCAATCAGAACCCTGCTGACCCTGACCCTGCTGCTGGGTGTCGGCTACCCCCTGGCCGTCACCGGGCTGGCCCAGCTGTTTTTCCCCTGGCAGGCCAACGGCAGCCAGCTGACCGATGCCAAGCAGCAGCTGGTCGGCAGCGCCCTGCTGGCGCAGAAATTTGAACGGGCGGAGTACTTCCACTCCCGCCCCTCCGCCAGCGACTTCACCACCATAGGCAGCGGCGCCAGCAACCTGGGGGTGAGTTCCCCCCTGCGCAGCGAATTTGCCAAGGCCCAGGGTAATTACCAGTCCCCCGCCATGCTGACCCGCTCAGGTTCTGGCCTGGATCCCCACCTGCCCCTGGATGCCGTGCTGGCCCAGGTGGATCGCGTCGCCAAGCAACGCGGGCTGGATCCCGCTTCCCTGACGGAGCAGGTCAAGTCGTCCACACAAGCTGGTATCCTTGGCCCCCAGGTGGTCAACATCCTCCAGTTGAATCTGTTGCTCGATCAGCACAAGGACGCATGATGGCGCGCCAGGCTGACCCGAGTTGGAGGGCGACCCAGATTTTCGAACCGAGCCGGCAGTTGCTCCATAAGGATGATGATGCGTAATGAAGTAAAGACGGTTGCCCTGCTGGCAAGCCTGGAGCAGGAGCACGGGAATGCGTGATGAAGTAAAGACGATTGCCCTGCTGGCAGGCATGGAGCAGGAGCACGGGAATGCGTGATGAGGTTCGGGCCGACGCCTTGCTGGCAAGCCTGGAAGAGGAACACAAGGGCAAGCTGAAGGTCTTCCTCGGCGCCGCCCCCGGCGTAGGCAAGACCTACGCCATGTTGCAGGCGGTACGGGAACAGGCCAAGGAAGGGGTCGACATTCTCATCGGCGTGGTCGAGACCCACGGGCGCCAGGAGACCCTGGCGCTGCTCGACAAACTCGCCATCCAGCCACGCAAGCTGCATCACCACCGCCAGCAACGGCTGGAGGAGATGGATCTGGATGGCTTGCTCGAACGCAAGCCCGCCATCGTAGTGGTGGATGAGCTGGCCCACACCAATGCCCCGGGCAGCCGCCACGAGAAACGCTGGCAGGATGTGGAGGAGCTGCTCGGCGCCGGCATAGACGTCTACTCCACCCTCAACGTACAACACCTGGAGAGCCTCAACGATCTGGTGTGGCAGCTGACCGGGGTCAGGGTCAAGGAGACCCTGCCCGATCAGGTGCTGCTGGAGGCGGACAGCATAGTCCTCATAGACCTGCCCCCCAAGGAGCTGCTCGGCCGGCTCAAGGAGGGCAAGGTCTATGTGCCCCATCAGGCCAAGGCCGCCCTGCAATCCTTCTTCTCCCTCAACAACCTGACCGCCCTGCGCGAGCTGGCGATGCAGACTGCCGCCAGCCACGTGGAGGGGGATCTGCAACTGCAGTGGCAGGCGGCGGGCAAGACCACGCTGCCGCTGCGGGGCAAGCTGATGGTCTGCCTCGGGGATCAGCACGGCTCGGCCCTGGTGCGCTACGGCCACCGCTTCGCCCAGCGCCGCCAGCTGCCCTGGCTGGTGGTGCACATCGACAGCAAGGGGCAGCGATCCCCTGAGCTGGAGCAGGCGCTGGCGCTGGCCTCTCACCTCGGCGCCAAGGTGCTGACCCTGTCCAGCCCGGCGGTCGCCGATGCCCTGCTGGAGACGGCCGAACAGCAGCAGGTCTCGCAACTGTTGCTCGGCAAGCCCCACAACCCGCCCTGGCGCCGCTCCCTGGTGCAGCACCTGCTGAAACAGGCACAGGGATTCGAGATCACGTTGGTGGATACGGAGAAGAACAAGCCAGGACTGAGGCTGCAACCACTCCACCCCAAGGACATTCGCCAGAGCCTGCTGGCCATCGCCATCATGGCGGTGACCTCAGCCAGCGCCTGGGGGCTCTCCCACTGGCTGCCGCCCGCCTCCCTGCCGCTGCTGTTCGTGCTGGGGGTACTCGCCACAGCCCTCACCACCAGCCTGGTGCCCGCCATCCTGGCCGCCGTGCTGGGGTTCGTCGCGCACAATCTGCTGTTTACCGCCCCCTACTTCTCCCTGAGCGTGGCCAGCCACAGCGACCTGCTCACCCTGTTCGTACTGCTCATCGTCGGCATGACGGCGGGGCGGCTCGCCTCCCGCCAGCGCCAGCAGTTGATCGGCCTGCGCGAGACCCAGCAGCTTGGCAACGCCCTGCTGTCCCTGAGCCAGGGGCTGGCCACCGCCAGCAGCCCGGTGGAGGTGCTCAGGCAGGGAACCCAGGCCATCTCCCTGGCCCTGGGGCAGCCCGTGTTCGCCCTGGATGAGGAGTACCAGTACAGAGCCGGAGACGAGGTGCGGGGACCGGGCCAGACCGACAAGGCCGCCATCGACTGGTGCCTGGCCCAGAAGCAGAGCGCCGGGGCCCACACCGCCACCCTCAATGCCGCCGAGGCCCAGTACCACCACCTCACCGACGAACTGGTGCTGGGGATTCGGCTGGCCAGCCCGCTCGCCTCCTCCGCCGAACACCAGTTGCAGGCGCTGCTCACCGACATCCGCGCCGCCCTGGCCCGGATCGATCTCAACGAACGGCTGGCCGACAGCCAGCTGCAGGCGGAGACGGATCGGATGCGCGCCGCCCTGCTCTCCTCGGTCTCCCACGATCTGAAGACGCCGCTGGCGACCATAATGGGGGCCGGCAGCACACTGCAGGAGTACGGTGACAGGATCAGTGCCGAGGATCGCAGCGAGCTGCTCCACTCGGTGCAGGAGGAGGCGCGCCGCCTGCACAGCTATGTGCAGAACCTGCTGGACATGACCCGCATCGGCTCCCCGGACTTCCAGCTGAAGCGGGAATGGGTCGATCTGGCCGATCTGGTGGATAGTGCCCGCAAGCGGCTGGACTCCTCCTGGCGCCAGCACAAGCTGCTGATCCACTTCGATCAGCAAATCCCCCAGCTCTATGTGCACGGCGCCCTGATCGAGCAGGTACTAGTCAACATCCTCGACAACGCCTCCCGCTACTCGCCGGCCGGCACCCCCATAGAGTTCAAGGTGATGCTGGCGGACCCTGACCTCATCATCGACATCATCGACATAGGGGTCGGCATCGCCGAGTCGGATCGGGACAAGATCTTCAACCTCTTCTACACCCAGCCGGTAGGTGATTGCGGCAGTCGCGGCACCGGACTTGGCCTCGCCATTTCACGCGCTATGATAGAGGCCCACGGCGGTCGCATCTGGGCGTTTGCCGGCCCCAACGGCAACGGCACCTGCATGCGTATCTCACTGCCGCTCTCCCTCAACTCACCCGAGGTATGATGCGCACATTCCGGGCTCCTGGGGCCAGCCGTCCCCAGCCCCCCAACACTTGCCTCTGGAGGCTAGATGGCCCATATCCTGGTCATAGATGATGAAGCGGCCATTCGCCGCTTTCTGCGGATCAGCCTGGTCGCCGAGGGGCACCAGGTGAGCGAGGCGGTGGGCGTCAACGAAGGGCTGGCGCAGTACCGCCACCTCAACCCCGATCTGGTGATCCTGGATCTCGGCCTGCCGGACGGGGACGGCATCCAGATCTTGCAGGCCATCCGCGAACACCACCCCAACCCTGTGCTGGTGCTGTCGGCACGGGATTCGGAGCAGGAGAAGGTGCGGCTGCTGGATGCCGGGGCCAACGACTACATGAGCAAGCCGTTCGGCATAGGGGAGATGATGGCCCGCATCCGGGTGCTGCTGCGCCAGCGTGCCGGGGTCAGCAGCGGCGAATGCCGTCACTTCCCCCAGTGCGGCCTGAGCCTGGATACCGGCAGCCACAAGGTCACCATGGGAGATGAAGAGATCCCCCTCTCCCGCAAGGAGTTCGCCCTGCTGCAGGCCCTGGTGTGCCACCCCGGCAAGCTGGTGCTGCAGACCCAGCTGCTCAACGACATCTGGGGGCCCAGCCACAAGGAAGATACCCACTACCTGCGCATCGTCATCGCCAGCCTGCGCAAGAAGCTGGGAGATAACCCCCAGCAGCCCAGCCTGATCGAAACCGAATCCGGCATCGGCTACCGCTTCATCGGCAGTTGAAACAGTCACAAGCAGCCCACCCCGCTCGAAATACCATATCCGGCATCGGCTACCGCTTCATCGGCAGTTGAAACAGGCACAAGCAGCACACCCCGTACGAAACACCGTACCCGACATCGGCTACCGCTTCATCGGCAGTTGAAACAGGCACAAGCAGCACACCCCGTACGAAACACCGTACCCGACATCGGCTACCGTTTTATCGGTAGCCGATGTTTCACGTGGAACGGCGCCCGCTGCAGAGCAGCGCCAGCAGACCGCAGCCGGCGAGCAGCAGCCCCAGATCCTGCAAGCCGGCTGCCACCGCCAATCCCAGGCTGAGCAGCAGGTAATAGGCCAGCCCGAACAGGGCACCGGCGCTGCCCGCCACCGCTCTGTAGGCTTGCAAGGCCTCACTCAACACATTGGGGATAGCCACCCCATAGGCCACCACTATTCCCATCATGGGCAGCAGGAACCAGAGCGAGGACTGACTCGCCCAGACCAACAGCCCGCAAACCAGCGCCAGTGTGCAGGCCAGCCTGATCAGGGATGACGGCGGCCAACCCTTCCCCAGCAGTTGCTTGTTGAGCAGGCTGCCGAGCAGGGTCGCCAGCGCCAGCAAGATCCCGGAGTAACCAAAGTCGCTCACCCTCAATCCCAACCCGTCAAACAGGAAGGGAGCCAGGCTGTAGTAGCCAAACAACATGGTATTGAACAGGGCGACCAGGACAGCGCTGCGCCAGAGCCCGCCATCCCTCGCCATCCTGGCTGCCAGCGGCCAGAGTGCGACTCGCGGTGTGCTGGCCGGGCGGGTTTCCGGCAGCCACCGACCGGCCACCAGCAGCAACAGTGCCGCCAGCACCAGCAATCCGCTGAAGACCCCGAGATAGCCAAACTGCTCGGCCAGCAGGCCGCCGCTCATCAGCCCCAGCACGGGGCTGAGGGAGAGCGCCACACCCATCACCGAGAAGACCCGCGCCAGCTCGCACCTCTGATAGCTGTCGCGCAGCATGGTCTGGGTCACCACTGATCCCACGGCGGCGCCGAAGGCCGAGACGACCCTGGCCAACAGCAGGGTCTCGAACTCACTGGCCAGCAGCGCCAGCAGGGTGCCGACCCCGTAGGTGAACAAGCCCGCCAGCATGGCGGGACGCCGCCCGACGAGATCGCAGAGCCGACCCCAGCAGACCACGCCCACCGCAAACGCCAGAAAATAGACCGACAGGGTCTGGGATGCCTGCCCCTCGCTCACCCCAAACTGGCTGGCAATCTGGGTCAATACCGGGCTGTAGAGGGTCTCAACCATCTGGGGAAACATCATCAATCCCACCACCAGCCAGCGCGGTGGCAACTTGTTGTGCATGACAAACCTCCTTCACAAGAGGTCGTCATTCTAGAGAGAGGGGGAATGTCCCATTACAATAAGCAGGACTATATACATCAAAAGTCGGACACATGGCCTTTATTCTTCCCGATCACCCTTTCGACCCGGACAGCCACGCTGGCAGCGTGATCGGCATCGCCTCCGCGCTCGGCTGGCATGACTCCGGCCTGCACAGGCACCAGCGCCACCAGCTGCTGTTCGCCCAATCCGGCTGCATGACCATGGAGCTGGAAGGTCGGGTCTGCCTGCTCCCGCCGACGCGAGCGGCCTGGCTGCCGGCGGGCACGCCCCACAGGGTCCTGATGCGCGGTGTGGTGGCCTATCGCTCCCTCTACTTCACCCCGCACCCCGAGTTGCCGACCACAATGGCGGTGCTGGCGGTCAATCCGCTGCTGCAGGCACTGATCGAACGGATGGCGCTCTGGCCATGGGAGCTGCCACAAGAGGAGCAGCAGCGGACGTTGGCGCTCTTCATGGAGGAGTTGGGTCAGGCACCCCGAGAGTCCTGGCAGTTGCCGTTGCCGTCAGACCCGCGCCTGGCGGCCTGGCTGCAGGAGATAAAGCGGTGTGGCACCCTGCCCCCTCGGCTCAACCGGCTGGCCGAGGAGGTGGGTGCCAGTGACAAGACCATAGGCCGCATCTTCATGAGGGAGACCGGCATGAACTATCAGGCCTGGCGCCAGCAGTGGCGACTGCTGCGGGCCATGGAGTTGCTGGCAGAAAGCGAACCCATCAGCCGGATTGCCGCTTCCCTAGAGTTCTCCAGCGACAGCGCCTTCATCAGCTTCTTCAAACAACACTCGGGGCAGACGCCCCTGCGTCACCTCAACTCTCGGGGTGAGTCGCCACGGCGGGGCTGACCTCCACCACCAGGGTATCCAGTGCCAATGGCTGGAGGTTGTGGATGGCATCCAGTACCACGGCATGGGATGCCTGCTGCTGCTGGGCACGCATTTCCTGCGCCAGCTTGGCGCTATCCAGCTCGGGCCTGGGGTTGTCGTTGGCCATGACGTTCAGGCTCAGGCTGCTCAGTATCAGGGTCGCGATCAGGGTCTTCATCTGGCTTGCTCCGGTATGGTTGAGATGACCAGAGAGTTATTCCAATAGTCGTGCCAACTATATAAACAATTGATTTTGTTTAAATAAAATGAAATTTGACGCCATTTGAGGCTTTGTTGCCCATCTTGCTGGTTATTTTGAAACCCATAAGTGGTTATTTTTACCACATCCAATTTCCGGGGCCCGTTCCACGTGGAACGTCCCATGATTTTGATCGACACCCGCTTTTAAACTGAGCTATGGTGCTAGCTCCCCCGTAACTGACTCTGGATCTGTCACCGAATGGAATTCTCCTTGTTCGGCGAGAAGTTCACTCGCCACGCCGGTATTACCCAACTCATGGATGACCTCAATCAGGGGCTGCTCAATCCGGACGCCATCATGCTCGGAGGCGGCAATCCGGCCCCCATCCCCGCCATGCTGGAACGCTTTCAGACCGAGGCCAAGCAGCTGCTCGACAATGGCGAGCTGATCAAGGCCATGGCCAACTACGATGGCCCGCAAGGCAAGGACAGGTTCACCAAGGCGCTGGCCGCCCTGCTCAAAAGAGAGCTGGGCTGGGACATCTCGGCCCGCAACATAGCCCTGACCAACGGCAGCCAGAATGCCTTCTTCTACCTGTTCAACCTGCTGGCCGGCGAGTTCGCCGATGGCCGCAAGAAGAAGGTGCTCTTCCCCCTGGCCCCCGAATATATCGGCTATGCGGACTCGGCCCTGGCGGATGATCACTTCGTCGCCTACAAGCCCACCATAGAGAAGCTGTCCGACGGCCAGTTCAAATACCATGTGGATTTCGAGAGTCTGGAGGTAGGCGACGACATCGGAGTGATCTGCGTCTCTCGCCCCACCAACCCCACAGGCAACGTGCTGACCGATGAAGAGATAGAGCACCTGGATCAGATCGCCCGCGACAAGGGGATCCCGCTGCTGCTCGACAACGCCTATGGTGTGCCCTTCCCCGGCATCATCTTCAGCGAGGCCAAGCCGTTCTGGAATGCCAACACCATACTCTGCATGAGCCTCTCCAAGCTGGGCCTGCCGGGCACCCGCTGCGGCATCGTCATCGCCGACGAGAAGATCATCCAGGCCATCACCAACCTGAGCGGCATCATCAACCTGGCGCCGGGCAGCCTGGGGCCCGCCATCACCATCCCCATGATAGAGAGCGGCGAGATCATCGCCCTGAGCGAACAGGTGGTGAAACCCTTCTACAAGCAGAAGGCCGACTTCGCGGTGCAACTGCTGCGCGAAGCCATTCCCGACCCGCGCTTCCACATCCACAAGCCGGAAGGTGCCCTCTTCCTCTGGCTCTGGTTCGAAGGCCTGCCGATCCACTGCCAGGAGCTCTACGAGCGGCTGAAGGCGAAGAACCTGCTGATAGTGCCGGGTCACTACTTCTTCCCCGGTATCGACGACCCAGAATGGCGCCACAGCCAGGAGTGCATCCGCCTCAACTACTCCCAGAGCGAGGAGCTGGTGCGGCGCGGCATCGCCATACTGGCGGACGAGATCAACGCCATTTACCGCGGCAGCTGACTTGCCTGCAGATAAAAGAAAGGCCTGCGATCGCAGGCCTTTCTCGTCTCTGGTGTCAGGCCCCCCGGCCTGACATTCCCGGCTTAGCTCGGCAGCGCCAGCTGATCGGGTTTGCCGATGGGGATGGCGCGGGGCTTGAGTGCCTCCGGCAATTCGCGGGCGAGATCTATGGTCAGCAGACCATGCTCCAGTCTGGCCCCCTGTACCTCCACGTGCTGGCTCAGCTTGAAGGCGAGCTCGAAGTCACGCTCGGCAATTCCCTGGTGGAGGAACTGACGCTCACCGGCCGCTGCGGCCTTGCGCCCCTTCACCTTGAGGGTACCGTTTTCGGTCTCCAGCTCCAGCTCTTCACGCTCGAAGCCAGCCACGGCGACCGTGATGCGGTAGCCGTCATGCTCCCGCTTCTCGATGTTGTAAGGGGGATAAGCCGCCGCCTTCTGGTCGAACAGGCCTTCCAGCTCACGGGCCATCCGCTCGAAGCCGACGGCATTGGAAGAGAGGTGAGAAAAATCGAGGTTACGCATAATCCTATCCTTCTAATAAGCAACAGGTTTGACTCTCCACAGGCCCGTCATCGGCACCCGGAAAGCAGGTAAAAACACTGAGAGTTCAGGCTATCAGCCGTTGATCTCGATCTTGCGGGGCTTCATCGCCTCGGGCACTTCACGGGCCAGATCGATGTGCAGCAGGCCATTCTTGAGATCGGCCCCTTTCACCCGCACATAGTCGGCCAGCTGGAAGCGACGCTCGAAGCCGCGCTCGGCTATGCCCTGATAGAGATAGTGGCGCTCGGTGTCAGCCTGCTTGTTGCCCTTCACCGTCAGCAGATTTTCCTGGAAGCTCAGCTCCAGCTCTTCCTGGGTAAAGCCCGCCACCGCCATGCTGATGCGGTAGTCGTTGTCACCCAGTTGCTCGATGTTGTAGGGGGGATAACCGGCATTGCCATTGCTGGCCGCAGATTCGATGAGATTGGCCAGACGATCGAAACCAATGGCAGAACGATAGAGCGGAGAAAAGTCGATAGAACGCATAGTATTACCCTCTTGTGAGCGATAACGGATTGTTTGCCCTCCTGATGGACGGGCGCCTGGTCGAAACCTCTGTCGAGCGTTCCGGCCTTGTTACCTATATAGGGGCTCACTTTTTCCTTTCAAGGGAAAAAATGAAAAGAAATTTTTGGCCACCCGTCAAAACTCATTTTGGCCCGATTGATATGGTAATAGGCCCGCGGGCCACTCATCCCCCGATGCCCTCCGCGCCATACTGGTTGCGTCCCCCCACCAGAGACCGGAGCACACCATGCAAGTTACCCAGGTTCGCAATGCCACCCTGCTCATCCACTACGCCGGCACCCGCTTCCTGATCGATCCCATGTTGTCTGCCAAGGGCAGCCTCCCGGGGTTTGAGGGAACGGCCAACAGCCAGCTGCGCAATCCGCTGGTCGAGCTGCCCCTGCCCATGACTGAGATCCTCGATGTGGATGCGGTGATAGTCACCCACGATCACCTGGACCACTGGGACCCTGCCGCGCAGCAACTGCTGCCCAAGCATCTCCCGCTGTTTGTGCAACACCAGAAAGATGCCGACACTATAAGCGCCAGCGGCTTCAAGGATGTGCGCCTGCTGAGCGAGCAGGCCGAGTTTGCCGGGATCCGGTTGCACCAGACCGAAGGGCAACACGGCAACGATCAGGTCATGGCGGTGTTGGCCGAGCGGCTGGGTGAGGTATCCGGGGTGGTCTTCTCCCATCCCGCAGAGAAGACCCTCTATCTGGCGGGTGACACCGTCTGGAACGCCCAGGTAGAACAAGCGCTGCAACGGCACCAGCCCGAGGTCGTCATCCTCAACTGTGGCGATGCCCAGGTGCCGGGACTGGGTTCCATCATCATGGGCAAGGAGGATGTCGCCGCCGTGTATCAGGCCGCGCCACAGGCCACCCTGATCGCCAGCCACATGGAGGCGGTCAATCATGCCCTGCTGACACGGAACGAGCTGCGCGACTACATCGGCAAACAGGGGATGGCAACGCGGGTGCTGGTACCCGAGGATGGCGAGTCCATCGTCCTCTGATGAGAGAGGGCCATGCCCCCACATGGCCCTTCGGCTTTCTGTTGCCGCCCCTTATCATGGGGATCCGAGTGCAAAGGAGTCTGCCAACATGCCCAATCCCATCATCGTCGCCGTCATCACCTTCGATCACTTCAGCCCCTTTCACTGCGCAGTGCCCTGCCTCATCTTCGGCGACACCATGATGCCAGGCGCCTCACTGTTCGAACTCAGACTCTGCGCCGGCGACGCCACCCGCCAGCCCGGTTCCGCCCAGGGCTTTCGCATCGACGCCAGCCACGGGCTGGAGGGGTTGGTCGGGGCTGACATCGTCATCATCCCCTTCTGGCGCGATCCGGCCGAGCGACCGGCCCAGCCCCTGCTCGATGCTTTGGTTGCCGCCCGACACAGGGGGGCCCAGATAGTGGGGCTATGTCTGGGCACCTATGTGCTGGCCTATGCCGGCCTGCTGGGGGGGCGCAGGGCCTCGACCCACTGGGAGTTCGAGCAGGACTTCATGGGCCGCTTTCCCGCCGTGCGGCTCGATACCAATGCCCTCTACGTGGACGATGAGGGCCTCATCACCTCGGCCGGCACTGCCGCCGGACTGGACTGCTGCCTCTACCTGGTGCGCGAACACCATGGCAGCCGGATCGCCAACAAGCTGGCCAGACGCCTGGTGGTTCCTCCCCATCGGGAAGGGGGCCAGGCCCAGTTCATCGAGCAGCCGGTGCCCGCCTCCACCCGGGATGCCAGGATCAACCAGCTGTTCGACCACCTGCGCATGCACCTGGCCGAGCCTCACAACCTGGACACATTGGCAGAGCACTGCCTGATGAGCCGCCGCACCTTCACCCGTCGCTTCCAGCGAGCCACCGGTCTCTCGGTCGGGGAGTGGTTGCTGGCCGAGCGCCTCAGGCGCAGCCAGGAGTTGCTGGAGACGAGCTCCCACTCCATGGATCGCATCGCCGAACTGGTGGGATTGAGGACGGCAGCCATACTGCGCCAGCATTTTCGCACCCGTTTCGGCGTGTCGCCGAGTGAATGGCGCCGCACCTTCGGGGGCCTGCGTTAGCCAGCAAAAAGCCGCTCACAGGGAGCGGCTTTGTTCAATCGCGAGGGCGCGTCGGATTAGACGTCGAGGTTGGCGACCCGCAGGGCGTTGGTCTCGATGAAGTCACGACGAGGCTCGACCGCATCCCCCATCAGGGTGGAGAAGAGCTGGTCGGCGCCGACGGCGTCGTCTATGGTGACGCGCAGCATGCGACGGGCTTCCGGATCCATGGTGGTTTCCCACAGCTGATCCGGGTTCATCTCACCCAGCCCTTTATAGCGCTGGATGTAGATGCCACGCTTGCCTTCGCCCATCAGCCAGTCGACGGCTTCCACGAAGTTGGCCACAGGTTTGACCTTCTCGCCACGCTTGATAAAACCGCCTTCCTCGATCAGATTGGCGATCTCCTTGCCCAGGGAGACCAGCTGACGGTACTCGGAGGATTGCAGGAAGTCGTAGCTGATCGGGTACTCCCGGTCGACACCGTGCTGACGCACCACGGCATGGGGCACGTACAGGCTGCGCTCTTCGTCGCGACGTACCTGGATCTGGTACTGGATGCCGTGGTTGCTCTCGTTGAGCACGGCTTCCATCCCCTGGCACCAGGCCAGCAGATCGCTCTCGCTGGCCAGCAGGGTTTCGTTCAACTCAGGCTGATAGATCAGCTGAGTCAGCACGGCATCCGGGGCACGGCGGGACATGCGGGTGATCAGGTGAGAGACGGCACGATGCTGGTTGACCAGACGCTCCAGTGCCTCGCCACCTATGGCAGGGGCAGACTCGTTGACGTGCAGGGTAGCACCGTCCAGCGCCATGGAGGTCTGGTACTGCAGCAGCGCGTCTTCGTCTTTCAGATACTGCTCCTGCTTACCCTTCTTGACCTTGTAGAGCGGCGGCTGGGCGATGAAGACGTAGCCACGCTCGATGATCTCGGGCATCTGACGGTAGAAGAAGGTCAACAGCAGGGTTCGGATGTGCGCACCATCGACGTCCGCATCGGTCATGATGATGATGTTGTGGTAACGCAGCTTGTCCGGGTTGTACTCGTCACGACCTATGCCGCAGCCCAGTGCCGTGATCAGGGTGCCCACCTCTTGCGAGGAGATCATCTTGTCGAACCGGGCCTTCTCCACGTTCAGGATCTTGCCCTTCAGCGGCAGTATGGCCTGGTTCTTGCGGTTGCGACCCTGCTTGGCGGAGCCGCCAGCAGAGTCCCCTTCCACTATGTAGAGTTCGGAGAGGGCCGGGTCTTTCTCCTGACAGTCCGCCAGCTTGCCGGGCAGACCGGCGATGTCCAGCGCACCCTTGCGGCGAGTCAGTTCGCGTGCCTTGCGGGCCGCTTCACGGGCACGGGCCGCATCAATGATCTTGTTGACCACTATCTTGGCATCGCCCGGGTTTTCCAGCAGGAAGTCGGCCAGCTTCTCACCCATCGCCTGTTCAACGGCTGTCTTCACTTCGGAAGAGACCAGCTTGTCCTTGGTCTGGGAGGAGAACTTAGGGTCAGGCACCTTGACGGAGATGACCGCAATCAAGCCTTCACGGACGTCGTCGCCACTGGCGGCAGACTTGGCCTTCTTGCTGTAGTCCTCTTTGTCCATGTAGGAGTTGAGGGTACGGGTCAGCGCGGTACGGAAGCCTACCAGGTGGGTGCCCCCATCCCGCTGCGGTATGTTGTTGGTGAAGCAGTAGACCCCTTCCTGATAGGCGTCGTTCCACTGCATCGCCACTTCGACGCCGATACCGTCCTGCTCTGTGGTGAAGTGGAACACCTTGGGATGGATCGGAGTCTTGTTCTGGTTCAGGTATTCGACGAACGCCTTGATGCCGCCCTCGTAGCAGAAGTGAGCCTCGCGGCCATCCCGCTCGTCCAGCAGACGGATGGAGACACCGGAGTTCAGGAAAGAGAGCTCGCGCAGACGCTTGGCCAGGATCTCGTAGTGATACAGGGTATCGGTAAAGATGGTCGGGCTCGGCCAGAAGCGCACTTCGGTACCTGTGCCCGTGCTGTCGCCAATCTGCTTGAGCGGCGCCTGCGGCTCACCCAGGTGATAGGTCTGCTCGTAGACGTGGCCGTTGCGACGTATGGTCAGCAGCAGCTTGTCAGAGAGGGCATTAACTACGGAGACACCCACGCCGTGCAGGCCGCCGGATACCTTGTAGGAGTTGTCATCGAATTTGCCGCCGGCATGCAGCACCGTCATGATGACTTCGGCGGCGGAGCGGCCCTCCTCCTCGTGCATGTCGACCGGAATACCCCGGCCGTTGTCACGCACTGAGACGGAGCCGTCGGAATGGATCTTGACCTGAATATCGGAGCAGTAGCCAGCCAGAGCCTCGTCAATGGAGTTATCGACGACCTCGAACACCATGTGGTGCAGGCCCGAGCCATCATCCGTATCGCCGATATACATCCCCGGGCGCTTGCGGACCGCATCCAGGCCCTTCAGCACCTTGATATTCGAGGAGTCGTAAGTATTTTCACTCATAGCTTACTCTCTGCCTTCTCTAACGTTTCGGAGATCTTGCCTTGTTCCACGTGGAACAGCTTGCAGTCACTCGCATCCATCATGTCTGCGAGCTGACCGGTATCGATGGCGGTGATAAACACCTGGGACGCGCACTGCTTCAGCCTTGCGGCCAGCAGGCGACGTTTGTCGACATCCAGTTCAGAGGCAAAATCGTCAATTAAAAAAATACAGCCACGGCTGCTATGTTGATTCAAATAGAGCCCTTGAGCCAGTCGCATGGCACAGACCAGCAACTTCAACTGACCCCTGGACAAAATATCCTGAGCGGGCACCCCGTTCGCCTTGAGCCGCACATCCGCCTTCTGCGGACCGACCCCAGTGTACCCCAGCGAACGATCCCGCTCGAACCCCGCCTCCAGCAAGTCGCCG
This sequence comes from Aeromonas rivipollensis, assembly GCF_010974825.1. GTDB lineage: Bacteria > Pseudomonadota > Gammaproteobacteria > Enterobacterales > Aeromonadaceae > Aeromonas > Aeromonas rivipollensis. The sequence continues at coordinate 64,853 of NZ_JAAILA010000005.1, forward strand.
AGGGGAGTCTCTCTCTCCCAGCCCCGATAGAAACCGAGGCTGATGTCGAATTCCGGCAGAAAATCCGCCGTCATCTCCTTGATCAGGGGTGTAATAGCCTGACAGTAACTGGCGCGAAACTCCGCCAGTTCACCCCCGAGCCGCACCAGCTCCTGATCCCAGAACGCCAGCTGGCGATACTGGCTGCTTTGGCGCAGCAGCGCATTGCGCTGTTTCAGCAGACGCCGTACCCGTCCCCACAGGGAGAAGAAGGTCGGCTCCTGATGGAAGACGCCCCAGTCCAGCCAGGCCCGGCGAGCCTGGGGCCCACCGGTCAGCAGGTTGAAACCATCTGGGTGGATCAACTGCACCGGCAACAGCTCGGCCAGATCGGCCAATCGCTGGGCCTGGGCCCCGGCGATCTTGAGCTGGGTCTCGCCCCCCTTGTCCTTGGCAAGCCCGATGGGCACCTGACGCCCCTCCAGCTCGCACTGGGCAAACAGGGTAAAGGCCCTCTCCCCCTGGCGGATGACCCGCCCGGTCAGGTGAGTACGAAAAGAACGACCGAGACCGAGGTAATGGATGGCTTCCAGCACGCTGGTCTTGCCGCTGCCATTGCACCCGACCAGGATATTGAGGCCGGGGGACAGCGCGAGACTGGCGTGCTGGATGTTGCGAAAGTCGCTGAGCTGGAGTTTGACCAGGGACACGACTAGATCCGCATCGGCATCACCACATACTGGGCATCTTGGCTGTCAAAATCCTCAATAATGGCACTGCTGATGGAATCGCTCAGGCTGATCCGGATTTGGTCACATTTTAACGTATTCAGCACGTCCAGCACATAGGAGACGTTGAAGCCGATCTCCATCTCGCCAGCGGCATATTGTACGTCAAGCAGCTCCTCGGCTTCTTCCTGTTCCGGGTTGTTGGCGGTGATGCGCAGCAGGTTTTCCTGCAGATTGAGACGCACCCCACGGAATTTCTCGTTGGAGAGGATGGCGGCACGGGCGAAGGCCTGGCGCAGATCCTCACGACCGGCGATCAGGGCCTTGTCGCTCCCCCGGGGAATGACGCGACGCCAGTCCGGGAAGCGGCCATCCACCAGCTTGGAGGTGAAGATGAAGCCATCCAGGGCGGCACGCAGGTTGCTGCGACCGACCTGCAACCGTACCGGCTTGTCTTCCGCCTCCAGGAGGCGCACCAGCTCCAGCACACCCTTGCGGGGCAGGATGACCTGATGATCGGGCAGCGATTCCCCGACCACTTCGCGGCGGCAGGTGGCCAGACGGTGACCGTCGGTGGCGACGGTGCGCAGGCCATGGCCCTCGCTCTCGAACAGCATGCCATTCAGGTAGTAACGCACATCCTGGCTGGCCATGGAGAACTGGGTCGCATCGATCAGCTTCTTCAGCTCCAGCTGGCTGATGTCGAACTCGAGCACGGATTCCCAGTCCTCGATGTTCGGGTACTCGGTGGCCGGCAGGGTCGAGAGATTGAAGCGGGAACGACCGGAGCGGATGATGAGGCGATCCCCTTCGGTGTTGAGACGGATATCCGCCCCTTCCGGCAGGCCGCGGCAGATATCCAGCAACTTGCGGGCCGGTACTGTGGTACGCCCATCCTGGCTGTCGCTGCTGAGATAGACCTGGCCTATCATCTCCACCTCGAGATCTGTCCCGGTCAGCGATAGCAGGCCATTGCTGACATCGAGCAGGACGTTGCCGAGAATGGGCAGAGTCGGCCGGCCACCCAGGGCACCGGACACCAGTTGCAGAGGACGTAACAGGGCCTCACGGCTAATTTCGAGCTGCATCTGTGCTCTCCGTTGTGATTAGGAGGAAAATTTTCGGATCAGGTTGGAATATTCGAGCCCCATCTGTCCACTCAGTTCCGTTATCAGGACGAGAGGGTACGGATCAGGTTGGAATAGTCTTCCTTGATGTCGTGACTCTCCTCCTTCAGCTGCTCGATCTTGCGGCAGGCATGAAGAACAGTGGTGTGGTCACGGCCACCAAAGGCATCCCCTATCTCCGGCAAACTGTGGTTGGTCAGCTCCTTGGCCAGTGCCATCGCCAGCTGACGCGGGCGGGCAACGGAGCGGGAACGACGCTTGGACAGCAGATCCGCCAGCTTGATCTTGTAGTACTCCGCCACCGTCTTCTGGATGTTGTCTATGGTGACCAGCTTCTCCTGCAAGGCCAAGAGGTCGCGCAGCGCCTCGCGCACGAAGTCGATGTTGATGGCACGGCCGGTGAAGTTGGCGTTGGCGATCACCCGGTTGAGGGCACCTTCCAGTTCACGGACGTTGGAGCGCAGACGCTTGGCGATGAAGAAGGCCACCTCGTCCGGCAGATGGATCTGGTTCTCGTCCGCCTTGCGCATCAGGATAGCCACCCGGGTCTCCAGCTCCGGCGGTTCGATCGCGACAGTCAGACCCCAGCCGAAGCGGGACTTGAGGCGATCCTCGACACCGTTGATCTCCTTCGGATAGCGATCCGAGGTCAGGATGATCTGCTGGTTACCTTCGAGCAGGGCGTTGAAGGTGTGGAAGAACTCCTCCTGGGAGCGCTCCTTGTTGGCGAAGAACTGGATGTCATCGATGAGCAGGGCATCGACGCTACGGTAATAACGCTTGAACTCTTCAATGGCGTTATTCTGCAGCGCCTTCACCATGTCCTGCACGAACCGTTCGGAGTGCATGTAGATGACTTTGGCGTCTTTCTTGCGTTCCTTGATGGCATTGCCAACGGCGTGCAGCAGGTGGGTCTTGCCCAGACCTGTGCCGCCATAGAGGAACAGCGGGTTATAAGCGCCACCCGGATTGTCGGCCACCTGACGGGCCGCCGCACGGGCCAACTGGTTGGACTTACCTTCGACGAAATTCTCGAAGGTGTAGTTCACGTTGGTGTTGCTCTTGTGGTTCGGCTCGGGCTTGGCTTCCGCCTTGCTTTCCCAGCTCTTGTGAGAGTTATTCACAGGATCGACACCACGCGCCGGCGCTCTGGCGACCGCGACGGGATGGGGACGATTACCGATGTCAAAACGCAGGGTGGGAGCATCGGCTCCGCACAGCTCGTTGATGATGCCGTTGACCCGGAGCAGGTACTTGTCGCGTACCCAGTCCAGAACGAAGCGATTCGGTGCATACAGGGTCAGAGTATTGTCACTCAACTCCGCTTGAAGCGGCCGGATCCACATGCTGAATTCTGCCGAGGGCAACTCATCTTGCAGCCGGTTAAGGCACTGCTGCCATAGCGAAGCAGTCACTCTAGACTCCCGTCAATTGATTAAGTAAAGACCGGCTATTCTACGTTTTTAGTGGCTGGATCTCCAGTTGCCGCCGCACGGATCCAGCAAATAAGATCCTTGACTTTCAAGGATCCAACGCCCCAGGATCTGATTTCATCCCCAAAGTTACCCACAGCCACCGAGCGGCGATGTGGACAGAATGAGACCCTGCTGCTGCGGTTATTTTATATAACCAAATATCATTTATTCTTTATATTTTATTCCAATAACATCAGCGCCAACCCGTGAATACAACTAAAAATACAGAACTACAGAGAGAGGAATCCCCATGAAATCCACCATCAAGCTGATCTCCGGCGCCGCCATTCTGCTGGCCAGCCTGTCCGGCCAGGCCATTGCCCAGGAAACCATCAAGGTCGGCATGTCCGGCAAGTACTTCCCGTTCACCTTCGTCAAGCAGGACAAGCTGCAAGGCTTCGAGGTGGACATGTGGAACCAGATCGGTGAGCGCACCGGTTACAAGGTCGAGTTCGTCACCGCCAGCTTCTCCGGCCTGTTCGGCATGCTGGAAACCGGTCGCGTCGATACCATCTCCAACCAGATCACCATCACCGACGAGCGCAAGGCCAAGTACGCCTTCTCCCAACCCTACGTCTATGACGGCGCCCAGATAGTGGTGCGCAAGGGCAACAGCACCATCCACGGTCTCAAGGATCTGGAAGGCAAGACGGTCGCGGTGAACCTGGGCTCCAACTTCGAAGAGCTGCTGCGCAAGAACGACCCGAACAAGAAGATCGACATCCGCACCTATGACTCCAGCTTCGAGCAGGACGTTGCCCTGGGTCGCATCGATGCCTTCGTGATGGACCGCGTCTCCACCGCCCAGCTGATCAAGGAATCCAAACTGCCGCTGCAACAGGCCGGCGCACCGTTCGAGACAATCGAGAACGCCCTGCCCTTCCTGAAGACCCCGGAAAAACAGGCCGTGCTGAAGAAGGTCGACGAGGCACTGACCGCCATGCGTAAAGACGGTTCCCTGACCAAGATCTCGGAAAAATGGTTCGCAGCGGACATCACCAGCAAATAAATGATGGAATTTGATCTCGAGTACACGCTAGGGCTGTTTCCCATCCTGCTCAAATACCTGGGCACTACTATGGAAATGGCCCTGTGGGGATTCGTATTGGCACTCGTACTGTCGCTGGCCCTGGCGATAGTACGGGTGTTTCGCGTTCCCGCAATTCACTGGCTGGCGATGCTGTATATCTCGTTCTTCCGGGGGACTCCCCTGCTCGTCCAGCTGTTCCTGCTCTACTACGGGCTGCCGCAACTGTTCCCGATCTTCGTGGGGATGGATGCCTTTACCGCCGCCATCATAGGTCTGACCCTGCACTTCGCCGCCTACATGGCCGAGTCGATCCGGGCCGCCATTCTCGGCATCCACAAGAGCCAGATGGAAGCCGCCCTCAGCATCGGCATGAGTCGTTACCAGGCGATGCGGCGGATCATACTGCCGCAGGCGGCCCGCATCGCGACGCCGTCGCTGATGAACTACTTCATCGACATGATCAAGAGCACCTCACTGGCGTTTACCCTGGGGGTGGCCGAGATCATGGGCAAGGCGCAGATGGAGGCCTCCTCCTCCTTCAAGTTCTTCGAGAGCTTCATGGCAGTGGCCCTGGTCTACTGGGTGGTGGTGATCTTCTTTACCCGCTTGCAGCACCTGCTGGAAGTACGCCTCAATCGTGCTTACTAAGAGGATGCCAGCGATGATGAACAAGCCATTACCCACTTGCGGCACAGGCTGGAAGTACCTCTCAACGGCCGCGCCTATTAAAGGAGACCTGTCATGATCAAGTTAACGGGTCTTGCCAAGGCCTATGACGGCAATCAGGTATTGAACGGCATCGATCTGGAGGTGAAGAAGGGGGACATTGTCGTCATCATCGGCCCCTCCGGCACCGGCAAGTCAACCCTGCTGCGCTGCCTGAACCTGCTGGAGACCCCGGATGCAGGCACCCTTGCCATCGACGACCTTGAGCTGGATCTGGCCCATGCCAGCGAGCAGCAGGCCATAGAGCTGCGCAAGCGCGCCTCCTTCGTGTTCCAGAACTATGCCCTGTTCGCCAACAAGACGGCGCTCGACAACATAGCCGAAGGGCTGATCACCGTCTGGAAACAGCCGAAGGCGGAGGCCAGGGCCACCGCCCTTGGCATCCTCAAGGACATAGGCCTCGCCGACAAGCAGGATGCCTACCCGGCGTCCCTGTCCGGCGGACAGCAGCAGCGGGTCGGCATAGGCCGCGCCATGGCGGCTCACTCCAAGGTCATCCTGTTTGACGAGCCCACCTCGGCCCTGGATCCCGAATGGGTCGACGAGGTGCTGGGGTTGATGAAGGAGCTCGCCCGCCAGCACCAGACCATGGTGGTGGTGACCCACGAGATCGAGTTCGCCCGTGATGTCGCCGATCGGGTGATCTTCATGGAGGGGGGCCGGATCGTCGAACAGGGCCCGCCGGATCAGATATTGGTCGATCCCAAGGATCCCCGTACCCGGGAGTTTTTGCGGAAAGTCCTTAAATAGCTCTCTCTTTGGCGGCCTGGCCGCCTTTTTTCTTGGTGGATCCTTGTTTAACCCGGGGTTGCCAGTATAATTCGGGGCCCTTGATCCTCCGGATCCTGCCAGCTTCTCCTGCTTATTGTTGAGCCAGAAGAAGATGAGAGGGAACGGCGGATTGACGAGAAGCCGAACTCTGTTTAGAATTCGGCCTCTTTTGCTAGTCGTCACACGCTATAGCTGGCGCGTCGGCTAAGTGTGACAATCAAAACTGTACAGAAATACGGAATCGAATCATGAAACGTACTTTTCAACCGTCCAACCTGAAGCGCAAGCGCTCTCACGGTTTCCGCGCTCGCATGGCTACCGCCAACGGCCGCAAAGTTCTGGCCGCTCGTCGTGCCAAGGGTCGTGCCCGCCTGGTAGTCTAATGCCTACCCAGCACACCTTCTCTCGGGAGTTACGTCTGTTAACTCCCGAACACTTCAAACGCGTTTTCGCCGAGCCTGTCCGGGCCGCTTCTCCGCAAATTACGCTTCTTGCTTGCCCCAATTCCCTCGAACACCCCCGTCTTGGCCTAGCTGTGCCCAAAAAAGCACTCAAGCGTGCCGTCTGGCGTAACCGTGTCAAACGAGTGGTGCGGGAGAGCTTCCGTCTCAATCAGGCCAATCTGCCCGCTATCGACATCGTCGTCATAGCCAAGGGTGGCGTAAAGGAGATGGACAACGAAGAGCTGTTCAAGTTACTGGAAAAGCTATGGCGCACTCTGTCACGCCGTTGCAATGGGTAGCTATCAAACTGATACGCCTGTATCAGCTAATCATTAGTCCCCTGCTCGGGCCGCGCTGCCGTTTCACCCCGACTTGTTCCCAATTTGCGATAGAAGCAATCCGACTTCACGGTTTCATAAAAGGCGTTTGGTTAGCCAGCAAACGTCTATTAAAATGCCATCCCTTATCCGAGGGTGGTTATGACCCGGTTCCGCAACCAAAGCGAAGAAACTGAAGACTATGGAATCACAACGCAATTTACTCCTGATCGGTTTGCTGTTCGTGAGCTTCTTGCTCTGGCAACAGTGGGAGTCCGACAAGGCTCCGAAGCCGGCCCCGACTACCGTGGCCCAAACCGAACATTTCGTACCTGAAGCCGGTCAGACCGGTGATATTCCTCAGGTTTCCGAGCAAGCCAACGCCACTACCGCACGCAAGCTTGTCACCGTCTCCTCCGACGTGCTCAAGCTGACCCTGGATACCCAGGGCGGTGACATCGTCTCTGCCGAACTGCTGGCCCACAAGCTGGAAGAAGGCAAGGAACAGCCGTTCACCCTGCTGACCAGCCAGCCTGCGCACCTCTATGTTGCCCAGAGTGGTCTGGTCGGTCGCGATGGTCCTGACAGCCAGGCCCAGGGTCGTCCCACCTACGAAGCCGCCCAGACCAGCTACCAGCTGGCCGACGGTCAGGATCAAGTCGTCGTGCCGATGACCTGGACCGACAGCAAGGGCGTGGTCTTCACCAAGGAGTTCGTGCTCAAGCGCGGTGACTACGCCATCGGCGTCGATTACAAGATCGACAACAAGTCTGCCGAACCGGTTCAGGTGCAGTTCTACGGTCAGCTGAAGCAGACCGTGACTACACCGAAGGACCAGGAAGGTCATGCCATGGTGGCCAGTGCCTACCGTGGTGGTGCCTTCTCCAGCGAAGATACCCGCTACAAGAAGTACACCTTCGACGAGATGAAGGATGCCGACCTGAACAAGACCACCAAGGGTGGTTGGGTCGCCATGCTGCAACACTACTTCGTCTCTGCCTGGGCACCGAACGCCGAGGACACCAACAGCTTCTACAGCCGCGTGATCCCGGGTAAAGACCAGGCCATCATAGGCTACAAGGCGCCGCTGGTTGATGTGGCTGCCGGTCAGCAGGCCGAAGTGAGCGGCAAGCTGTGGGTCGGTCCCAAGTTGCAGGATCAGATGGCCAAGGTGGCAAATCACCTGGACCTGACCGTCGACTACGGCTGGCTCTGGTTCATCGCCCAGCCGCTGCACTGGTTGCTGACCGTGTTCCACGGTTTCGTCCAGAACTGGGGCCTGGCCATCATCATGCTGACCCTGCTGGTACGCGGCATCATGTTCCCGCTGACCAAGGCCCAGTACACCTCCATGGCCAAGATGCGCATGCTGCAACCCAAGCTGGCAGCGCTCAAGGAACGCTTCGGTGACGATCGCCAGAAGATGTCCCAGGGCATGATGGAGCTGTACAAGAAGGAGAAGGTCAACCCGCTCGGTGGCTGTCTGCCGATCCTGGTGCAGATGCCCATCTTCATCGCCCTGTACTGGGCACTGATGGAGTCTGTCGAGCTGCGTCACGCGCCGTTCGCCCTGTGGATCACCGACCTGTCGGTGAAGGACCCCTTCTTCGTGCTGCCAATCCTCATGGGTGCCTCCATGTGGTATCTGCAGAAGATGAGCCCGACCACCATCACGGACCCGATGCAGCAGAAGGTGATGCAGTTCATGCCGATCATCTTCACCTTCATGTTCCTCTGGTTCCCGGCAGGTCTGACCCTGTACTGGCTGGTGAGCAACGTCATCTCCATCATCCAGCAGACCATCATCTATCGTCAGCTGGAGAAGAAAGGCCTGCACTCACGCACTTGATGCGCAGCCCATCTTCCCTGATGACAAAAGAGGCGGCCCTGGGGCCGCCTTTTTTATTACAATGTCCGCAATGACCGACCCTATTACCGAACAGATGAGCCAAGCAAGATGACAACAGATACGATCGTGGCCCAGGCCACTGCCCCCGGCCGGGGTGGCGTCGGCATAGTCCGCATCTCAGGCCCCGCCGCCGAACGAGTCGCCGAAATCGTGCTCGGTCGACTGCCCAGGGTGCGTTATGCCGAATATCTGCCGTTCAAGGACGAGCAGGGCCAGCCCCTGGATCAGGGCATAGCCCTGCTGTTCAAGGCCCCCAACAGCTTCACCGGCGAGGATGTGCTGGAGCTGCAAGGCCACGGCGGACCCGTCATCCTGGACATGCTGATCCGCCGTATCCTGCAAATCGAGGGCATACGCCCCGCCCGTCCCGGCGAGTTCAGCGAACGCGCCTTCCTCAACGACAAGCTGGATCTGGCCCAGGCCGAGGCCATCGCCGACCTGATCGAAGCCTCCAGCGAGCAGGCCGCCCGCAGCGCCATGCACTCCCTGCAGGGGCAGTTCTCCGGCAAGATCCAGCAACTGGTGGAAAGCCTCACCAGATTGAGGATCTATGTGGAGGCCGCCATCGACTTCCCGGACGAGGAGATCGACTTCCTCTCAGACGGCAAGGTCGCGGGGGATCTCTACGCCATCATGGACGAGCTGGATGACGTGCGCGGCGAGGCCAAGCAGGGCGCCCTGTTGCGGGAAGGGATGAAGGTGGTGATCGCCGGCCGTCCCAATGCCGGCAAGTCCAGCCTGCTCAACGCCCTGGCCGGGCGCGAGTCCGCCATAGTCACCGAAATCGCCGGCACCACCCGCGACGTGCTGCGGGAACACATCCACCTGGACGGCATGCCGCTGCACATCATAGACACCGCCGGCCTGCGCGATACCCAGGACAAGGTGGAGCAGATCGGCATAGAGCGCGCCTGGGCCGAAATAGAGCAGGCCGACCGGGTGCTCTTCATGGTGGATGGCACCACCACGGACGCGGTCGACCCGCGGGAGATCTGGCCGGAATTTGTTGATCGGTTGCCAAAAAACATCGGCCTCACCGTCATTCGCAACAAGGCCGACCTGACAGGCGAGGATCTGGCACCTAGCCAGGAACTGGGCCACGCCGTCTACCGCATCTCAGCCAAGACAGAGCTGGGGCTGCCCGCCCTGCGCGAGCACCTGAAGGCCTGCATGGGCTTCCAGGGCAACACCGAAGGGGGCTTCATGGCCCGCCGCCGTCACCTGGATGCCCTGGAGCGAGCCGCCGAGCGGCTGCTGGTGGCCAAGGAGCAGCTCGAGGTCTATGTGGCAGGCGAACTGGTGGCCGAGGAGCTGCGCCTGGCGCAGGAGTCCTTGAGCGAGATCACCGGCGAGTTCAGCTCGGACGATCTGCTGGGCCGCATCTTCTCCAGCTTCTGCATCGGCAAATAAACCTGCACGGCAGGCAATGAAAAGCCCGGGATGATTCCGGGCTTTTTTTTGTGCATTTTTTCTTCACAACCCTAGAGGCGGCGCAGGCACCACATGAAGTAAGCGCCCCCTAACAGGGTGGAGACCAGCCCGACCGGCACCTCCTGCGGGAACAGGATCTGCTGGCCGACCCAGTCCGCCAACACCATCAGCAGGGCGCCACACCCAGCCGCACCGAGCAGGTGCCAGCGGGCCCGCACCAGCCCCATCAGCTTGGCCATGTGGGGGGCCAGCAAGCCGGCGAAGGAGAGCGGCCCTATGACCATGGTCGCGCTGGCGGTGAGCACGGCCACCAGCAGCAAGATGATGAGCTGGGCACGGTTAAGACGAATGCCGAGCGCCGTCGCCACCGCAGGCCCCATGGGCATCAGATCGAGCCAGCGGCTCACCAGCAGGCAGGCCGCCAGCATCAGCAGCGCCAACCCTGTCAGGCCATAGGCCACCGGCAGGGTGACGTAATAGGTGGAGCCGGACATCCAGGAGAGCAGCTGCTGCACTCGCAGATCGCCGTTGGCCAGGGCGATGGCCTGCAGCGGCTCGAACAGCGCCGTGATGGCGATACCGGAGAGCAGGATCCGCTCAGGCTGGAAGCCGTGCTTGCGGTTGACCAGCACCAGCAGCAAGAGGCAGCCGAAAGCGCCTATCAGGCCCCCCAGCAGCATCATGGGCAGCGGCAAAGCGGGCAACAGCAGCGCAGTGGCAATAACCCCCATAAAGGTGCCGCCGCTCACCCCCAGCAGCTCGGGGCTCGCCATGGGGTTGTTGCTGACCCGCTGCAGCAGGGTGCCCGCCAGGGCCAGCAAGACCCCGGCCGCGCCCGCCGCCAGGGTACGCGGCAGGCGCCACTCCAGCTGGGCCTGCCACCTGAGCCAGCTCGGCCAGCTCCAGCCGTGCATCCCCTGCCCGACCAGCAGTGAGCCCAGCATGGCAATCCCCAACCCGAGCAGCAGCAGGCCGATAAGGCGAGCAGGTGCGCCATGGCGTGCCACCGTCAGGCCGCTGGCGGCCTTGGGGGCACCCGACTTGAAGGCAAGCCGAGGGATCAGCCAGAGCAGCAGCGGCGCCCCCAGCAGCGCCGTCATGGCCCCGGTCGGGATCAACACCGGCCAGAAGCGGCTCATGGATTGCAGCAGCAGATCGGTGGCCGCCAGCAGCAAGGCACCCAGTATGGGGGCCCACAGCAGGCGCTGGCCGAGCTGCCTCACCCCCAGCAGTCGCACCATGGCCGGCGCCGCCAGCCCGATAAAGCCGATCAGCCCCACCACGCTCACCACGCAGGCGGTGACGAAGACCGCGAGCCCAAGTCCGGCGAAGCGCAGCTGCTTGAGGGAGACCCCCAGACTGCGGGCGCTGGCATCGTCAAGCTCCAGCACACCAAGGGGGCGGACCAGCAGGGCGGCCAGGGCCCCGGCCACCAGCAGCCGCGGCAGCAGGTAGAGGACGCCGCTCCAGCTGTTCTGGGCCAGGGAACCGCTGCCCCACACCAGCAGGCCCTTGAGTTCCTCTTGGAAGAAGAGCAGCAGACCCATGCTGATGGCTGCCAGATAGAGGTTGATCACCAGCCCGGCGAACACGATGACCACGGGATTGAGCTGGCGACGCCAGGCCAGGGCAAACACCAGCCCCATGGCGAGGCTGCCCCCCGCCATGGCGATCCACTCCCTGCCGATCAGCAGCCAGGAGGGAGCGAACAGGGTCACCATCATCAGCGCCAGCTGGGCGCCGGAGGCCACCCCGAGCGTGGTGGGGGACGCGAGGGGATTGCGCAGCACCTGCTGCATCAGGGTACCGGCCAGACCGAGGGCGGCACCGGCCAGCAGGCAGACCACCAGCCGCGGCAACCAGCTGAAGTGGATGACCGCCTGGCGAGCGTCGTCCAGCCTGGGAGAGAAGAGCGCTTGCCACCAGAGGGAGCCCGGCAGCTGGCGCGCCAGCTCACCACAGGCCAGCGCCAGGGTCAGCGCCAGCAGGCAGAGGCCCGGGCGCAGCAAGGGAGAGGAGACGAAAGGGTTCATTGGGCTTCTCCCTTGAGGGCCACGCTTGCCTGCTCCTGCAGGGCCTCGCCGAGCAGGGTGGCGAAACGACGGGCGGCCAGCATGCCGCCGAAACTCCAGGTCGCGGGCAGATGCAGCACGGGCGTGTTCTGTACCAGCGGCAGGTGCTGCCAGAGCCCGGGTTCCTGCAGTTTTTCACTCACCCCCACGGGAATGGGATCCACCACCACCAGCCTGGCCTCGGGAATGGCCAAGAACTGCTCGAGACTGGCCACCGAGAAGCCCCAGGCGTTGGTCTCCCCCTGCCAGGCATTGCGCAGGCCAAGCCGCTGCATCACCGCCTCGAACAGGCTGTGGCGGCCAAACACCCGCACATGGCGCTCGTCGATGAACTGCACCACCAGCAAGGGGGGCAGATCGGCGGGCAGCGCCCCCTTCATCTGCGCCAGATCCCGCTCCAGCGCGGCGAGCTGGCGCTCGGCCTCGGCGGTTCTGTTCACCAGCGCGGCTATGGTCAGGGTCGCCTCACGCAGTCGAGGCCACAGCTCGGCATCGGGTTCATAGAGGGCGATGGACTGCACCGGCGCGATGCGGGACAGGGTCGGCTCAAGCGGTGCCGCCAGCGGGGATATGAGGATGAGATCGGGCTTGAGCTCCGCCAGTAGCTCCCGGTTGGGCTGGGCCCGCAGGCCTATGTCGATCACCTCGGCGGGGAGCCGGGGCTCGCCGACCCAGGCGCGATAGGAGTTCACATCCCCCATGGCCAGCGGGGTCACGCCGAGGGCCAGCAGGGTTTCGGCTATGGTCCAGTCCACGGTGGCGATGCGAGGCACAGTGCTGGTGGCTTCGGTGGCGGTGGTAGGCTGCCCAGCCTGCGCCGCCAGCGGCAACAGCAGGCTGACGAGGCAGGAGGCAATCTTCAGTAGACGATTCAAGAGAGGACCCCGGCTAGACGATGGCGATGGCGTGGTCATGGGCCGGGTGGCGAATGACTTCCATCGGGATGCCATAGATGGCATGCAGGGTCTCGCCGGTCATGATGTGCGAAGGCTCGCCATGGGTCAGCAGACGACCGCTGTGGAGCGCCACCAGTCGATCGCAGAAGCGGGACGCCATATTGATGTCGTGAATGACGATGATGACCCCGAGGTTGAGCTGGCGACTGAGCTGCTTGACGAGCGCGAGCACCTCCACCTGATGAGCCACATCCAGCGCGGCCAGCGGCTCGTCCAGCAGGATGAAGCGACTCTCCTGGGCCAGCAGCATGGCCAGCCAGACCCGGCCCCGCTCGCCGCCGGAGAGGGTATCCACCAGCCGGTCGGCAAACCCCTCGGTATGGGTCAGTGCTATGGCCTTGTCGACCTGGCGGTGATCGGCCTCCCCCATTCGCCCCAGCAGACCACGCCAGGGATAGCGCCCCATCTCCACCAGCTCACGGCCGAGCAGGTTCTCGGCGCTCGGCAGATGTTGTGGCAGATAGGCGACCTGACGGGCGAAGTCCCGGTTGCCCCAGTCGGACAGCGGCTTGTCATCGAACAGTATCTCCCCATCGCTCAGGGGCTGCTGGCGTGCCAGCAGCTTGAGCAGGGTGGATTTGCCCGAGCCGTTGTGGCCGATGAGGCCATAGACCTGACCCTGCTCGAAACGCAGGCTGGTGGGTTGCAGCAGCGTGCGGTCATTGACCGCGAAGCTCGCGGCTTTCATCTCAAACATGATTCATTCCTGTGCTGAAGGGGACAGGCTCTCGCCTCCCCCTTGCGGCCGGTATCAGACCGGCACCTCGCTATCCAGATGGGCGACGGCATCCCGGCTCACCTGCTCGCGCCGCTCGCCAGTCAGCTCGGTGAGGCGGCCCTGACGCATCTCCAGCAGGCGATCCGCCAGGGAGAAATAGAGATCGTCGTGGCTGATGGCGATCACCGTCTTGCCCATCTCCTTCAGGCGCGGTAACAGCACCTGATAGAAGATGCGGCGGAACTGGGGATCCTGATCCGCCGCCCACTCGTCAAACAGCATCACCTCGCGCTGCTCCGCCAGTGCCAGCAGCAGGGCGACCCGCTTGCGCTGCCCCTGGGAGAGATCGATGTTGGCGATGAAGCCTTCCTCTATGACGAGCTTGCTGCCCATCTGCAGCCGCTCCAGCCACTCGGCTACCAGGGCCTCTTTCGGCTCAGGCCCCAGCAGGTGCTGGAACAGGTGGTAGTCGGTGAAGATGGCGGAGAAGAGCGCCAGGTAGGCGTTGCGATCGGCGATGGGCTCACCATCCAGCAGGATCCGGCCAGAGACAGGCTGATAGAGCCCGGTCAGCAGCATGGCCAGGGTCGACTTGCCGGAGCCGTTGCCGCCTATGATGAAGATCTGCTCCCCCCGCTCAATGGTCAGATTGATGGGCCCCACGGCGAAGCCGCCCTCCCCCTGATAGTGAAAGCTCACCTGCTCCAGCTCGATCCGTTGCCAGGCACTGGGGGCCGGTGGCAGCGGGAAGGCGGGTTCCGGCTCGGCCAGATTCAGGGTCGCTATCTTGTCGAACGCCACCTGGGCCGAGATCAGGGTCGGCAGGGCGCCAATGCCCTGCAACAGCGGGGTGCGCAGGAACAGCAGGGTCAGGGCGAAGGTGGCGGCCACATTGGTGTTGGCCCAGCCGAGGCCATTGGCCAGGAAGAAGACCAGGCCTATGGCCCCCAGCATCATGATGTTCGACCAGTTCACCGCGCTCAGGTGATAGGTATCGGCGCGGATGATCTGCTCCCGGTAATCCCGGGCGTTCTGCTCATAGAGCTGGTGGTAGACGAAGTGAGCCCGCTCGCGATTGAGCGCCAGCTCCTTGCTGCCGGCGATGATGGACTGGTAGTTCTGGTAGAGCCTGTCTTCTGCCTGACGCATCTGGGCCAGGTGACGATAGACCCGGTTCACCAGCAGCCAGCCCACCACCATGGTCACGGTGACCCAGAGGGCGGTGACACCGAGCAGGGCGGGAGAGAGCAGGCCAAGGTAGATGATGGAGCCCAGGGTGAGCACCAGCCCCTGCACCAGCTCCGGCAGGCGCACGAAGGCGATGGTGATCTGGCCGATGTCGCTGGAGAGGGAGGCCAGCAGCGGTCCCTGCCCTATCTGGCGAATGCGGGCAACGTCGGTGTCCAGCAGTTGCTTGAGCAGGCGGCCGCGCAACTTGTAGACGAAATGATGACCGAGGGTGGTCAGGGCTAGCTGGGATCCGAGTGTGATCACCAGCAACAGCAGAATGAGGCCGAGCAGTTGGCCCAGGATCGGTAGCGGATCGCCGACTGACTCGATAAGGTATTGATTGATAAAGGCAATGACGCCTATCCCACTCACAGCGCTGAGCAGACTGAGCAGGGTAATGGCGATGAAGGGCCAACGGTATTGGCGGTAAACCAGTGACAAGAGTTCCATGACAGGCCTGTATACAAAAAGAAGGAGGGCGGGAGCTTGAGGCTCCCGCCCGGCCTGTATCTTACCAGCGGTAGTTGACTGAGCCGACTATGCTGCGCGGCTCACCGTAGTAGCAGTAGTAATCACAGCTCGCCACATAGGTGTCGTTCAGCAGGTTGTTGACGTTGACCTGGGCACGCCAGTTCTTGGCGAAGTCATACCCGATCATCGCATCCCACACCGTCTGGGCCGGCACCTGGGCCGAACCGTAGATGGGGTTGTAGTTGGCATCCACGGCACCTATGCCGACGCTGGAGCCGATATAACGTACCCCGGTGCCCACTTCCAGCCCGGAGACCGGACCCTGCTGCACCTTGTAGTTGCCCCAGAAGGAGGCCTGGTGGCGCGGGATCAGGCTGGCCTGGCGATCACCGTTGCCGGTGTCGTTGGTCTTGGCGTCGGTGTAGGTATAAGCAGCGGTCAGGCGCAGCGCCTCTGTGGCCTGCACGCTCCCTTCCAGTTCGACGCCCTGGGAGGTCACTTCGCCAGCCTGGGTCTGCTGACCGGAACCGGTGGAGACCAGCGAGTTGGTCTGCTCCAGATCGAACAGCGCCAGGTTGATGTAGCCATCGAGGAAGCTGGGCGCGTACTTGATGCCGGTCTCGTACAGCTTGCCCTCGAGCGGCTTGTAGGAGTTCTTGGTGTTGGGATCTATACCCGGCAGCACCTCGAACGACTCGGCATAGGCGAAGTAAGGGGAGAGGCCGTTGTCGGCCAGGTACATCAGACTGCCGGAGAGCGAGAGGTTGTCATCGTACTGTTTCTCGTTCTTGCTGGTGGCTTCGCTGATGTTGTGGGTCTCCACATAGTCGAAGCGGCCGCCGGCGGTCAGCAACCAGCGATCGTCCCAACGGATCTGGTGCTGGGCATAGAGGCCGCTCTGGCCCTTGGTGTTCTTCTGATAGGTGGCGGTGGACTCATCGAAACCGGGGAAGCCGCTGTAATCCGGGTTCATGGTATCGATGGATCCCATGCCGTAGTTGTCGGCCTCGACCCCTTCGTTCACGTGACGCTGCAGATCGATCCCCAGCAGCAGAGTCTGCTCGGTGCGATCCGTGTTCCAGTAACCCACCATCTGGTTGTCCATGGTGGCGCTCTTGGTGTCGCCATCCCGGTAGACCAGGCCACGGTAGGCGGTGGTGCCTTCGTAAGTCGGGAAGATATAGGTCTGGCGCAGCAGCAGATCGTTGTAGTTGAAGCGGACGTTCTGCTTGAACTCCCAGGTCTGGTTGAACTGGTGTGCCAGCTCGTAACCGGTGGAGATCTGGGTATTGCGGTTGCGATCGTAATCCGGCTGACTCAGGTTGGTGGCGGGATCGATCTGGCCGCCCGAGGTGTTCAGGGTGCCATAGACGGGGAAGAAACCGTTGGTGGGCACCCCTTCGTCGTGCAGGAAACTGGCCAGCAGGGTGAGGCTGGTGCGATCCGAGATATCCAGGGTCACGCTCGGCGCCAAGTAGGCGCGCTCGTTGTAAGTGCCATCCAGCACGCCGTCACGCTCTTTATAGAGTGCCACCATGCGATAGCGGCTGTCGTCGGTCAGATCGTCGGAGAAGTCGACGCCGACCTGGCGCAGATCCCGGTTGCCCAGTTGCAGATTGACCAACCCTTGCGGGGTCGCGGTCGGACGCTTGCTGATGGAGTTGATCACACCGCCGGGAGGGGCCTCGCCGTAGAGGATGGAGGCCGGGCCTTTCAGCACTTCCACGCTTTCCAGGCCGAAGGGCTCGGGGGTCCACACATAGTAGCCGGTGCCGAACAGACGGTTGCCATCGAGGTACTGGGCAGCATCGAAGCCACGCACCTTGAACCAGTCGGTGTTGTTATCCGAGCCATAGAAACCGGTGAGCACGCCGGAGCGGTAGCGCACTGACTCATCGAGCTGAAGCACGGCGTGCTGATCCAGCTCCTCGCGATTGACCACGGAGACGGCGCGCGGGGTCTCTGCCATGGGCACTTCGACCTTCATGGCGGTGCCGGTGACCACCATGGTTTCAGCCGCCTTGGGCAGCTCTTTATCCGCTTGTTCCGCAGCCAGCACTGGCAGGCTCGCCAGCAGGCAGGAGAGCGGCAACAGCTGGGCCCCCTTCTTTCGCATCACTGCATTTTGGGTATTTTTTTGCGCAATCATATAAGTGTCTCAAATATCAATGAGTTATATTTTGGTTTCTTATTATGGGTGCCCAATGCGGCCGGTCTGCCCGACTCCTTAGGCGAATAAATCGGCACAATGCTACTACAAGAGCCATGATCGAATCGATTCAATAATTGCTAATCATTTGCATCTCTATTGTTACCTGTTGTATCAACGGACGGCATTTCCGGCAGGAAGACTCATTCAGGAAGGTGATCAAAGGGAGGGAACACAGGGGAAGATGAAAAAAGATGGCGAGGGCGGCCTCTGCCATAAAAATCGTGAAGGATCCTTATCCCCAAGCTTTATCCATATTTATCCACATCCTTTGGCGGTAGAATCCCGGCTCTCCGTTTCTTTCGATGACATCAGGATCCATTCCATGGCCAAACTCAATCTTGTCGTCGGCTCCATGCTGGGCGCCGCCGAATATGTCGCAGATCATGTCGCCAACCTGCTGGAACAGGCGGGCCACCAGACCCGGATCCACAACCCGGCCAGCCTGGCCGAGGTGCTGGCGGAGCCGGATGCCATCCTGTTGGTGATCACTTCTACCCATGGTGCCGGCGACGTGCCCGACAATCTTCAGCCCTTCGCCAAGGATCTTGCCGACCAGCATCCGGATCTCAACGCCTTGAAATATGGGGTGATCGGGCTTGGGGACCGCAGTTATGACACCTTCTGCCAGGGTGGCAAGACGCTGGATCGACTGTTGGCCGAGTGCGGCGCCAGCCGGATCGGGGATCGTCTGGAGATAGACGTGACCCAGCACGAGATCCCGGAAGATGCCGCCGAAGCCTGGATCCATGACTGGATGCAGATGATCGCCTGATCAGGGCGCGGGAGATCCGGTAAAAACACCTTGATCTCCCCGCTTATCCCCAAATTCCTATCCACCAGGTTATTAACAGATAGATCCGGGAGAGTTGTTCTACACGGTTACCCACAATGCCCAGGGGTAATGTGCATAACTATAGTGTTAAGCTCTGTAAAACCTATAGTTATCCATGTATGAGATCTTATCCAGTTCTGGTCTGTGTATAAAACCACTGGTTATCCCCCCGTTCACGGCCCTGGGATCCAAGCTTTTCCACAAGCTGGGATCGTCTTTAAACAGATGATCTTTATGATCAAAAAGGGCTTATCAACAGAAATCGTGGATCCTAATAAAAGATCCAGTAAAAGATCGATCTAAAGATCCTTAAGATCTACTAACGGATCCTGCATCCATACTGATCCTGAAGTAGACGTTCCCCTCAAGAGGCTAAACGGATAGAATGATCCGCCCTTCAGCCCAGGCAAATAAAGATCTTCAGGCGTGCAGATCAAGGTGATCCCCAATGCAATACCATGAACAATTTGATGTGATCGTCGTCGGTGGCGGTCATGCAGGAACCGAAGCAGCAACAGCGGCCGCCCGTATGGGCCTGAATACCCTGTTGCTGACCCACAACATCGATACGCTGGGACACATGTCCTGTAATCCGGCGATCGGCGGGATCGGCAAGGGACACCTGGTCAAGGAAGTGGATGCCCTGGGCGGGATCATGGCGCAGGCCATCGATCTTGGCGGGATCCAGTTCCGTACCCTCAACTCCTCCAAAGGGCCCGCGGTGCGTGCCACCCGTGCCCAGGCGGATCGCCTGCTTTACAAGGCCGTGGTGCGCCAGACCCTGGAAAATTACCCGAACCTGAAGATCTTCCAGCAAGCCTGTGACGATCTCGTCATGGACGGGGATAGTGTCGCCGGCGTAGTCACCCAGAGCGGGATCCGCATCAGCGGCAAGACGGTGGTGCTGACGGTAGGGACCTTCCTGAACGGCCTGATCCACATCGGGATGGAAAACTACAAGGGCGGCCGCGCCGGGGATCCTCCCTCGATCGCCCTGGCCCAGCGTCTGCGCGAGCTGCCACTGCGTATCGATCGGCTCAAGACAGGCACGCCGCCACGCATCGATGCCCGCACCGTGGATCTCTCCGTGATGCAGCAGCAGCACGGTGACGATCCTCGTCCCGTCTTCTCGTTCATCGGCAACGCCAGCCAACACCCCCGTCAGGTGCCTTGCTACGTTACCCACACCAACGAGAAGACCCACGAGGTGATCCGCAACAACCTGGATCGCAGCCCCATGTACGCCGGGGTGATCGAGGGGATAGGCCCCCGTTACTGCCCGTCGATCGAGGACAAGATCACCCGCTTCGCCGACAAGACGGCGCACCAGATCTTCGTTGAGCCGGAAGGCCTGACCACCCACGAACTCTACCCGAACGGGATCTCCACCAGCCTGCCGTTCGACGTGCAGGTGCAGATCGTCCGTTCGATCCGTGGCTTCGAGAATGCCCACATCACCCGCCCCGGCTACGCCATCGAATACGACTTCTTCGATCCGCGGGATCTCAAGGCCAACATGGAGAGCAAGTGCATTCCAAACCTCTTCTTCGCCGGCCAGATCAACGGCACCACTGGCTATGAAGAGGCGGCCGCCCAGGGGCTGATGGCCGGTCTGAACGCCGGTCTGCGCGCCCAGGGCAAGGATGCCTGGCATCCCCGCCGGGATCAGGCCTACATGGGCGTGATGATGGACGATCTCTCCACCCTGGGCACTCGCGAGCCCTACCGCATGTTCACCAGCCGCGCCGAATACCGTCTGCTGCTGCGGGAAGACAACGCCGATCTGCGCCTGACCGCCATTGGTCGCGAGCTGGGCCTGGTGGATGACCATCGCTGGAGCCTGTTCAACACCAAGATGGAGCAGGTTGAGCAGGAGCGTCAGCGCATGCGTTCGACCTGGATCCACCCGCAGCACCCGTCGCTGGAGGCGGTCAACGCTCTGGTCAACACCCCCCTGACCCGGGAGCAGAGCCTGGAAGAGCTGCTGCGTCGCCCCGAGGTGACCTACGATGCCCTGATGGCCATCGAGGGGGTCGGCCCGGCGCTGGAAGACGCGGCCGCGGCGGATCAGGTGGAGATCCAGATCAAGTACGCCGGCTACATCGAGCGCCAGCACGACGAGGTGGAGAAGCAACTGCGCAACGAGAACACCCTGTTGCCGCTGGACATGAACTACCGCGACGTGAACGGTCTCTCCAACGAGGTGATCGCCAAGCTGAATGATGCCAAGCCGCAGACCATAGGTCAGGCCTCCCGCATCTCCGGCATCACCCCGGCGGCCATCTCCATCCTGCTGGTTCACCTGAAGAAACACGGCCTGCTGCGTAAAACCGCCTGAGGATCCTTACCGTTGGAAAATATGCTGGAAAGATTGAACGGCCTGCTCATGCAGGCCGGTATTGTTATCACCGACACTCAAAAGACCCAGTTGGTGCAGTTGGTTGAGTTGCTGCACAAGTGGAACAAGGCTTACAATCTCACCTCGGTGCGAGATCCGGACGCCATGCTGGTCAAGCACATCCTCGACAGCCTGGTGGTGAGCCCTCACCTGCACGGTGAGCGTTTCATCGATGTGGGCACAGGCCCGGGTCTGCCCGGCCTGCCGCTTGCCATCATCAACCCGGACAAGCAGTTCGTGCTGCTCGACAGCCTGGGCAAGCGGATCAACTTCATCCGCCAGGTGATCCAGGAGCTGGGGCTGACCAATGTGACGCCCGTCAAATCCCGGGTGGAAGAGTATCAACCCGAGGTGGGCTTCGATGCTGTACTCAGCCGGGCCTTCGCCTCGCTGGAGGACATGCTGAACTGGTGTCACCATCTGCCGTCACCCGAGGGCAGCTTCTTGGCGCTCAAGGGACAATACCCCGAGCAGGAACTGGCACAGTTGCCTGCCAGCATTCGTCTGGTTGCCACCCATCAGCTGGTGGTGCCCGAACTGGAAGGCGAGCGTCATCTGCTGGAGTTTAAAGCCATCCAGCCCGAATAGGGCCGCCGTATTCATTTAGGGGATAGTGTGGGAAAAGTCATTGCCATAGCCAACCAGAAGGGTGGAGTGGGTAAAACCACCACCTGTGTGAATCTGGCCGCCTCCCTGGCCGCTACCCGGCGCAAGGTGCTGGTGATCGATCTGGATCCGCAGGGCAATGCCACCATGGGCAGTGGCATCGACAAGTACGAAGTCGAACGCACCGCCTATGAACTGCTGATCGACGATGCTCCCATCAACGAGGTGATCATCCCCGAGACCTCGGGTGGCTATCACCTCATCGCCGCCAATGCCGATGTGACGGCGGCGGAAATCCGTCTGATGGAGTTCTTCGCCCGCGAGATCCGCCTGCGCAACGCCCTGGCCTCGGTACGGGACAAGTACGACTACGTCTTCATCGACTGCCCGCCTTCTCTCAACATGTTGACCGTCAACGCCATGGCCGCCGCCGACTCTGTGCTGGTGCCCATGCAGTGCGAGTATTACGCGCTGGAAGGGCTCACCGCACTGGTGGATACCATCAGCAAGCTGGCGGCCGTCGTCAACCCGGAGCTGAAGATCGAGGGGGTGCTGCGCACCATGTTCGATCACCGCAACCGGCTGGCCAATGATGTGTCCGATCAGCTGAAACAGCATTTCGGGGACAAGGTCTATCGCACCATCATCCCCCGCAACGTTAGACTGGCGGAGGCGCCGAGCTTCGGTGCCCCGGCCATGCACTATGACAAATCATCGGTGGGGGCCAAGGCCTATCTGGCCCTGGCTGGCGAGATCCTGCGTCGTCAGGAGCAGGAGTCTCAGCCGATCACCGCAGACCGAGAGAGCATATGACGCCGAAGAAACGTGGGCTGGGCAAGGGGTTGGATGCCCTGCTCAGCACCAGCACGGCCGCCCGCCAGAAACAGGTGATGAGCGACCAGCGTACCGAACAGGCCATGGCGCCCACCAACCAGGGCGAGCTGCGCAAGCTGCCGCTGGAGTGGCTGCAGTCCGGCAAATACCAGCCGCGCAAGGACATGTCCCAGGATGCGCTGGAAGACCTGGCCAACTCGATACGGGCGCAAGGCGTGATTCAGCCGATAGTGGTACGCTCCATCGGGGATAATCGCTTCGAGATCATCGCAGGTGAGCGGCGCTGGCGCGCGTCCCAGCTGGCCCGGCTCGAGGTGGTGCCCTGCATCGTCAAGGACGTGCCCGACGAGGCCGCTGTTGCCATAGCGCTGATTGAGAACATCCAGCGCGAGGATCTCAACGCCATCGAAGAAGCGGTAGCTCTGCAGCGACTGCTGACCGAATTCGAGCTGACCCACCAGCAGGTGGCCGAGGCGGTGGGCAAGTCCCGCACCACTGTCACCAACCTGCTGCGCCTGAACCAGCTCAACGAGGACGTGAAGCGGTTCGTCGAGCACGGGGATCTCGACATGGGCCATGCCCGCGCCCTGTTGGCCCTGAGCGGCCCGGCCCAGTCCGAGCTGGCCAAGCTGGTCGCCCAGAAGGGGCTGACGGTGCGAGATACCGAGAAACTGGTGCAAAAAACGCTGGAACCGGCAAAAACCAAGGTCGAGCCCGTCCGCGATCCCCAGTTTGGTTACCTAGAGCGCCAGATTTCAGAAAAAATTGGCAATCAGGTACAGCTTCAGCCGGGCAAGAAGGATAGCGGCAAGTTAGTAATAAGTTACGATAACTTAGCGGATTTGGACCGGGTATTGGGCTATTTTGGTCTGTCAGAATCGTGATTTTTACGCTTTTTGTAGTAATAAAACATCCATTCCTTTCGATATGAACATAACCTTAATTTCGCGCGGAAAGCCGCAAAAATTAAGGATTTTTGCCATGTTGCAATAGCCGTCTTCACGGGTATAATTTGACCGGCTTTTCGAGCTGTGAACCTGGGGTCTTCGGATCCCGATTTTTTACAGTTCTGTAATGTTCAGGGGTAGGTTGGTGAAACAGAAAGTAGCCTTGGAAGGTTTGACGCTAGCCTTGGCTATGCTCGTTTGTCAGCTCATCCTGATCCTGGCGATCAGTTCCGTCTGGTTTTATCAGACCGGGGCGTTTGCCGGACGTTCTTCCCTCTTCGGGGGGGGAATGTACTGGGTTCCTCAAGCCTTGTTCACTCTCTGGGTTCTGCGCCGCAAGGTGACGAAAGAGAGCGTGGGCCTGGTTTTGCGGGACTTTTATGGTGGGGCAGGGATTAAGCTCATTACTACAACAGGACTTTTCGCCCTGATGTTTGGCTCCGGGATCGAGGTCGATACCGTCTCGTTCTTCGCCACTTATATCCTCGCCCTCGTTGTACAGTGGATAGTTTCATTCACGCTTAACAACCACTATTAGGAAAACTCATGTCTGCAACCGGAGAAGTCCTGACTCCTCAGGGATATATCTCCCACCACCTGACCCACCTGCAAGTCGGGTCCGGGTTCTGGACGGTGAATATCGACTCAATGATATTTTCCGTCTTGCTAGGCGCCCTGTTTATCTGGTCGTTCCGCCGCGTAGCCGTCAAGGCCACCAGCGGTGTGCCCGGTAAGCTGCAGTGCTTTGTGGAGATGCTGGTCGAGTTTGTGAATGGTAACGTCAAAGACATCTTCCATGGTCGGAACCCGGTCATCGCACCGCTGGGACTGACAGTGTTTGTCTGGATCTTCCTGATGAACTTCATGGATCTGATCCCCGTTGACTTTATCCCTCACGCTGCACAGTTGATGGGTGTTCCCTATCTGCGTGTGGTTCCCTCTGCTGACGTTAACATCACCATGTCCATGGCTTTGGGCGTGTTCTTCTTGATCCTGTACTACAGCATCAAGGTCAAGGGTATCAGTGGATTCGTGAAGGAGCTGACGCTTCAGCCTTTCAACCATCCCGCTGCCATCCCGGTTAACTTCATCCTTGAAACCGTCACGTTGATTTCCAAGCCTGTTTCATTGGGTCTGCGACTGTTCGGCAACATGTATGCTGGCGAACTGATCTTTATCCTGATTGCGGGTTTGTTACCCTGGTGGTCACAGTGGATCCTGTCCGTGCCTTGGGCAATTTTCCACATCCTGATCATCACTTTGCAGGCGTTTATCTTCATGGTTCTGACCATCGTCTATCTGTCGATGGCGCAAGAAGACCATGGTTGATGCAACTCAAATAATCCTTTTTATACAATCAATTACATCTAAATAAATGGAGATCCTCATGGAAAACTTGAACATGGACCTGCTGTACATCGCTGCTGCAATGATGATGGGTCTGGCGGCTATCGGCGCCTCCATCGGTATCGGTATCCTGGGTGGCAAGTTCCTGGAAGGTGCTGCTCGTCAACCGGACCTGATCCCTGTTCTGCGTACCCAGTTCTTCATCGTCATGGGTCTGGTGGATGCGATCCCGATGATCGCCGTTGGTCTGGGTCTGTATGTGATGTTTGCGGTTGCCTAAGTCGTCACGACTCACGCAGAACCCATTAACTAACTTAAGAGGACATCGGCTGTGAATATCAACGCCACCCTCCTCGGCCAAGCAATTGCTTTTTTCATCTTCGTAGTGTTTTGCATGAAGTACGTATGGCCGCCGCTGATCGCTGCCATCGAAGCCCGTCAGAAAGAAATTGCTGATGGTCTCTCTTCTGCCGAACGTGCCAAGAAAGATCTGGATTTGGCCAAGGCCAACGCCACCGATCAGCTGAAAGAAGCCAAGCTTCAGGCTGCTGAAATCATCGATCAGGCCAACAAACGCAAGGCCCAGATCATTGATGAAGCCGCTGTCGGAGCTCAAGCAGAGCGGGAAAAAATCCTGGCTCAGGGCCGTGCAGAGATCGAAGCTGAACGTCATCGTGCCAAAGAAGAACTGCGCAAGCAGGTTGCTGCTCTTGCCATCGCGGGTGCAGAGAAGATCCTGGCACGCCAAATCGACCAGGCTGCCAACAGCGACATCGTCGACAAACTGGTAGCAGAACTGTAACGGGAACGGGGCTATGTCTGAACTGACTACAATCGCTCGCCCCTACGCCAAGGCTGCTTTCGAGTTTGCCGTTGAGCACAAGGCGGTTGACCAATGGCTGGAGATGCTCGGTTTCGCCGCACAAGTGGCCGAGAACGAGACCATCCATGACCTGGTAAACGGCTCCGTGGCCGCCGAAGAACTGGCAAATCTGTTTGTCGGTGTCTGCGGTGAGCAGCTCAACGAGCATGGTCAGAACCTGATCCGGGTGATGGCTGAGAATGGTCGCTTGGGTGTGCTGCCGGCTGTCGTTGCTGAATATGTCGCGCTCAAGGCTGAACTGGACAAAGAAGTTCAGGCTGACGTGATTTCGGCGATCGAACTGACCGACCAGCAGAAGGCCGCTATTCAGGCTTCTCTGGAACAACGTCTCGCGCGCAAAGTGAAGCTGAATTGCAGCATCGATGCGTCCTTGATGGCCGGGGTGCTCATCAAGGCCGGTGATCTGGTTATCGACGGCACGGTCCGCGGTAAGCTGGATCGCATGGCCGACGCGCTGCAATCTTGATTGGGGTATTAGAGCATGCAACTGAATTCCACTGAAATCGCCGAGCTGATCAAGCAGCGCATTGCGCAGTTTGATGTCAAAAGCGAAGCGCGTAACGAAGGTACCATCGTCTCTGTGAGCGACGGTATCATTCGTATCCACGGTCTGGCCGATGCCATGCAGGGTGAAATGATCGAGCTGCCGGGTAACCGCTTCGCTCTGGCATTGAACCTGGAGCGTGACTCCGTTGGTGCCGTTGTCATGGGTCCCTATGCCAACCTGGCGGAAGGGATGAAAGTAAAAGGTACCGGCCGTATTCTGGAAGTGCCGGTCGGTCGTGGTCTGTTGGGCCGGGTGGTCAACACCCTGGGTCAGCCGATCGACGGTAAGGGTCCGGTAGACAACGACGGCTACTCGCCGATCGAAGTCATTGCCCCGGGCGTTATCGAGCGTAAGTCTGTTGACCAGCCAGTCCAGACCGGTCTGAAAGCCATCGATGCCATGATCCCTATCGGTCGTGGCCAGCGTGAGCTGATCATCGGTGACCGTCAGGTTGGTAAGACCGCCATCGCGATCGACACCATCATCAACCAGAAAGACTCCGGCATTAAGTGCGTCTACGTTGCGATTGGCCAGAAGGCCTCCACCATCGCCAACGTGGTGCGCAAGCTGGAAGAGCACGGTGCCCTGGCCAACACTATAGTGGTCGTAGCTTCTGCCTCCGAAGCGGCTGCCCTGCAGTACCTGGCTCCCTATGCCGGTTGCTCCATGGGTGAGTACTTCCGTGACCGCGGTGAAGACGCGCTGATCATCTATGATGACCTGTCCAAGCAGGCCGTAGCCTATCGCCAGATCTCCCTGCTGCTGCGCCGTCCGCCAGGACGTGAAGCTTACCCGGGCGACGTCTTCTATCTGCACTCCCGTCTGCTGGAGCGTGCTTCCCGCGTCAACGTCGAGTACGTCGAGAAGTTCACCAAGGGTGCCGTGACTGGCCAGACCGGTTCTCTGACCGCGTTGCCGATCATCGAAACCCAGGCCGGTGACGTGTCTGCGTTCGTTCCGACCAACGTGATCTCCATCACCGATGGCCAGATCTTCCTGACCACTCAGCTGTTCAACTCCGGTATTCGTCCGGCGGTTGACCCGGGTATCTCAGTATCCCGTGTGGGCGGTGCCGCTCAGACCAAGATCGTCAAGAAGCTGTCCGGTGGTATCCGTA
The DNA here is from genome assembly GCF_010974825.1 of Aeromonas rivipollensis. Taxonomy (GTDB): domain Bacteria; phylum Pseudomonadota; class Gammaproteobacteria; order Enterobacterales; family Aeromonadaceae; genus Aeromonas; species Aeromonas rivipollensis. The sequence continues at coordinate 91,959 of NZ_JAAILA010000005.1, forward strand.
CCGCGCTGGCCCAGTATCGTGAGCTGGCGGCCTTCGCCCAGTTCTCTTCCGATCTGGACGATGCGACTCGCAAGCAGCTGGACCATGGTCAGAAAGTGACCGAGCTGATGAAGCAGAAGCAGTACTCTCCGATGAGCGTGGCTCACCAGTCTCTGGTGCTGTTCGCCGCCGAGAAGGGCTACCTCGCCGATGTCGAACTGAGCAAGATCGTCGACTTCGAAGCCGCTCTGCTCTCTTACGCCAATACCCAGCATGCTGAGCTGATGGCTGAAATCAATGCCAAGGCCGACTACAACGACGCGATCGTTGGCAAGCTGACTGCGTTGCTGGATAGCTTCAAGGCAACCCAGACCTGGTAAGCGTGTGTGGCAGCGCAAGCTGCCACCTGATGGAGAGAAGAGATGGCCGGCGCAAAAGAGATACGTAACAAGATCGGGAGTGTGAAAAACACTCAGAAGATCACCAGCGCTATGGAAATGGTGGCAGCCAGCAAGATGCGCCGTGCGCAGGAACGCATGTCTGCCAGCCGTCCGTACGCTGAAACCATGCGCAAGGTGATCGGCCATATCGCTCAGGGGAACTTGGAATACAAGCACCCCTACCTCATCGAACGTGAGGTCAAGCGAGTGGGTTACATCGTCGTCTCCACCGACCGTGGCCTGTGTGGCGGCCTGAACATCAACCTGTTCAAAGCCGCCCTCAACGATATGAAGCAATGGAGCGCGAAAGGTGCCAAGGTTGACCTGGCACTGATCGGTAGCAAAGCCTCCAACTTCTTTGAGCGGCACGGCGCCAAGGTGAAAGCCCATGTCTCCGGACTGGGTGACAACCCGAGCGTCAATGACCTGATTGGTTCAGTCAAGGTCATGCTGAAGGCTTACGACAACGGTGAGATTGACAGGCTGTATCTGGTGTACAACAAGTTCGTCAACACCATGGTTCAGCAACCAAAAGTCGATCAACTGCTGCCTTTGCCCGTAACAGAAGACAGCAAGCTCGCCAAGAAACACCACTGGGATTACCTCTATGAGCCGGATCCCAAGCAGCTGCTGGATACCCTGTTGATTCGCTACGTCGAATCCCAGGTGTACCAGGGTGTGGTAGAAAACTTGGCAAGTGAACAGGCAGCCCGAATGGTTGCCATGCAAGCCGCGACTGACAACGCCGGCAACCTGATTAACGATCTGCAACTGGTGTACAACAAGGCCCGTCAGGCCAGTATTACCCAGGAACTGACAGAGATCGTATCCGGTGCTGCTGCGGTGTAAGGCAAGGGTTATCAAAGGTTTAGAGGATTTGACATGAGTAACGGTTTCATCGTCCAAATCATCGGCGCTGTTGTGGACATCGAGTTCCCGCAGAATGCCGTGCCCCAGGTGTACGATGCACTGAAAGTCATCAGCGAAGGCCAAGGCCAGGGTCTGGTACTGGAAGTTCAGCAACAGATCGGCGGCGGCGTCGTTCGTTGCATCACCATGGGTTCCTCCGACGGTCTGCGTCGTGGGTTGGAAGTAGTTAACAGCGGCAAGGCCATCCAGGTACCGGTTGGTACCTCGACCCTGGGTCGTATCATGAACGTACTGGGCGAGCCCATCGACGAGAAGGGTCCGATCGGCGAAGAAGAGCGTTGGTCCATCCACCGCGAAGCCCCCAGCTACGAAGATCAGTCCAACAGTGCCGAGCTGCTGGAGACCGGCATCAAGGTTATCGACCTGGTTTGTCCGTTCGCCAAGGGTGGTAAGGTCGGTCTGTTCGGTGGTGCCGGTGTAGGCAAGACCGTCAACATGATGGAGCTGATCCGTAACATCGCGATCGAACACAGTGGTTACTCTGTATTCGCCGGTGTGGGTGAGCGTACCCGTGAGGGTAACGACTTCTACCACGAGATGATGGAGTCCAACGTACTGGACAAAGTATCTCTGGTTTACGGTCAGATGAACGAGCCGCCCGGAAACCGTCTGCGCGTCGCGCTGACCGGTCTGACCATGGCCGAGAAGTTCCGTGACGAGGGTCGTGACGTGCTGTTCTTCGTGGACAACATCTACCGTTACACCCTGGCCGGTACCGAGGTATCCGCACTGCTGGGCCGTATGCCTTCTGCAGTAGGTTACCAGCCGACCCTGGCCGAGGAGATGGGTGTTCTGCAAGAACGTATCACCTCCACCAAGACTGGTTCCATCACTTCAGTCCAGGCCGTTTACGTGCCTGCGGATGACTTGACCGACCCGTCTCCGGCGACCACCTTCGCCCACCTGGATGCGACCATAGTTCTGTCCCGTCAGATCGCGGCACTGGGTATCTACCCGGCCGTTGACCCGCTGGACTCCACCTCCCGTCAGCTGGATCCGCTGGTGGTAGGCAAGGAACACTACGAGACCGCTCGTGGTGTGCAGATCGTGCTGCAGCGCTACAAAGAGCTGAAGGACATCATCGCCATCCTGGGTATGGATGAACTGTCAGAAGAAGACAAACTGACCGTATCCCGTGCCCGTAAGATCGAGCGTTTCCTGTCCCAGCCGTTCTTCGTGGCCGAAGTATTTACCGGTTCTTCCGGCAAATACGTGCCGCTGAAAGAGACCATCCGTGGTTTCCAGGGCATCCTGAAAGGCGAGTACGACGATCTGCCCGAGCAGGCGTTTTACATGGTTGGCAGCATCGACGAAGTCGTCGAGAAAGCCAAGAAACTGTAAGCCTCGATAGGAGGGCCCATGGCTGAGATGATCTCCTTTCACCTGGATGTGGTGAGCGCCGAAGGGAAACTGTTTTCCGGTCGCGTGCAATCGGCCCAGGTAACAGGCTCCGAGGGTGAGCTGGGTCTCCGCCACGGTCATGCTCCGTTGCTGACTGCCATCAAGCCGGGCCTGGTCCGCTTGATCAAGCAAAATGGTAGCGAAGAGGTGTTGTACATCTCCGGCGGTATGCTGGAAGTGCAACCCGAGTCCGTGACCGTGCTGGCCGATACCGCCATTCGTGCCAAAGACTTGGATGAGGCGAAAGCCCAGGAAGCCAAGCGTCGTGCCGAAGAGCGGATCCACAGCTCCCATGGTGATATCGACTATGCGCAGGCATCTGCCGAGCTGTCCAAAGCGATGGCCCAACTGCGGGTTATCGATATCGTCAAAAAGAATTACCGCTAATCACGGTGATGCAAAAAGCGACCTTCGGGTCGCTTTTTTTTTGCCCGTTGGATAGACTCCGCCGGGTATTTCCTCATGTTTCAAAGGCTGGCTATGTCTCTCAACGTCGTGATCCTGGCTGCGGGTAAAGGTACTCGCATGCGTTCCGTTCTGCCCAAGGTGCTGCACCCTGTCGCCAACAAACCCATGGTGTCCCATGTGATCGACACCGCTCGCCAGATAGGTGCCGAACAGTTGCACCTGGTCTATGGCCACGGCGCCGAGCTGCTCAAGGAGCGGATTGCCGCCCCGGATCTCAACTGGGTATTGCAGGCACAGCAGTTGGGCACCGGCCATGCCGTCGCCCAGGCGATCCCGTTCTGGCAGGACGAAGATGACGTGCTGGTGCTGTACGGAGACACCCCGCTGATCCAGCCCGAGACCCTGCAACGGCTGCTGGCCGCCAAGACCGACGACGGCATGGCGCTGCTGACAGTGGTGCTGGATAACCCCACCGGCTATGGCCGTATCGTCCGTGAAAACGGCCAGGTAGTCGGCATAGTCGAGCAGAAGGATGCCAACGCCGAACAGCTCGCCATCCGCGAGGTGAATACCGGTGTGCTGGTGGCCAATGGCGCCCAGCTGCGTGGCTGGCTGTCCCGTCTGGACAACAAGAACGCCCAGGGGGAGTTCTATCTCACCGACGTGATCGCCATGGCCCATGGGGATGGTTGCGCCATTGCCGCCGTCCATCCGGACAGCGCCATGGAGGTGGAAGGGGCCAACAACCGGGTCCAGCTGGCGGCCCTCGAGCGCAGCTATCAGCAGATGCAGGCCGAGAGGCTGATGATCGCCGGCGTCACCCTGATCGATCCGGCCCGCTTCGATCTGCGCGGCACGCTGGAGATAGGGGAGGAAGTGGTAATCGACGTCAACGTCATCATCGAGGGCAAGGTCAAACTCGGCAACCATGTGCGCATAGGTGCCGGCGCCGTGCTGAAGGATTGCGAGATTGGGGATCACAGCGAGGTGAAACCCTACTCCGTCATCGAGGGCGCGCTGGTGGCCGATCAGTGCTCGGTCGGCCCCTTCGCCCGTCTGCGCCCGGGTGCCGTGCTGGAGCAGGATGCCCATGTCGGCAACTTCGTCGAGATGAAGAAATCCCGGCTCGGGGTCGGCTCCAAGTGTGGTCACCTGACCTACCTGGGGGATGCGGACATAGGCGCCAAGGTGAACATAGGTGCCGGTACCATTACTTGTAATTATGATGGGGTGAACAAGTTCCAGACCATCATAGAGGATGACGTCTTCGTCGGCTCCGATACCCAGCTGGTGGCGCCGGTGCGCATCGGCAAGGGCGCCACCCTGGGTGCGGGTTCCACCATCACCAAGGATGTGGCCGAGCACGAGCTGGTGATCACCCGGGTGCCCCAGCGTCACATCAAGAACTGGGCCCGCCCGGTCAAGAAGAAGTGATGCCCAGTCAATGAAATGAAACCGGCGCCCTCAGGGCGCCGGTTTTGTTTTCAGCTCTCCTGGCTTGGGGAAGAGGAAGGCGGCGGGTTGCCCATCACCCCATACCAGTCCAGCTTGCGGGTCAGCACCATGACAAGCGTCAGTATGGCAAACAGCAGCAGGGCACCGAGCAGCAGGGCTATCTCCTCGGCCTGCAGCAGCCCGAACAGTATGGCGTAGACCAGCCCGAGCAGGGCCGCGAAGCCGAGGCCCTGACGCGGACCACCCAGCACATGGCTGAGGTAGAAGCCGTTGAGCGACACGCTGGCGAGGCTGGCGACCAGATAAGCCCAGCCAAAGCCGAGGTGCTCGGTCAGCGCCAGCAGCACCAGATAGAAGATGGCCAGCCCCATGCCCACCAGGGCGTACTGGATCGGGTGCACCCGCAGCCCCTTGAGCAGCTCGAACATGAAGAAACTGAGGAAGGTGAGGCCGATGAACAGCAGGGCGTATTTGGCGGCCCGCTCGTTCTGCTGATAGTGATCCACCGGCTGCACCAGGCTGACGCTGAAGGTGGGCAAATCGCTCCCCGCCCCCTTCATCATGCGGGTGAAGCGCCGCTCCATGTCGGTGGCAAACCAGCTGGTCTGCCAGCTGGCGTCGAACCCCTGATCGTTCAGGGTGCGGTTGCCGGGCAGAAAATCGCCGATGAAGTTGGGATGGGGCCAGTTGCCACTCAGGTTGAATCGGCTGTCCTGGCCGATCGGCACCACCTCAAGCGCGTTCATGCCCTGCAGGTTCAGCTCGATGTGAAAGCGGCCATCTTCCCCGGGCAGGCTGTCGAGCGGGGCATGGATACCGGCCAGACCGTCACCCAGCAGGGCGCCGGGGGCGAACGGAATGCGCCGCTCTCCCAGCTTCAGCTCGGGCACGCTGCTGATGCCGCGGGCATCGGACAGCACCAGGCTGAGGTAGGGTTTGCCCGGGACCAGGGCGGGATCCGCGGCGTCGAAGCTGAGATCCGGGTTGCCAGCCACCAGCGCCTTGTCGGCCAGACTGGCCGGCAACCGGCCGGAGAGGGAGAGCCGGCTGTGATAGACCTGGGCCTGATAGATGCCGAGCTTGCGCGGGGTGACCTCCATGCTGGCCCGCACATCCAGCCTGTCCGGCAGCAGGTAGCGATAGACCCGCTCCTCGCGCACGAAGCGCTTGCCATCCTGCTCGACGGTGATGGCCCGGGTATAGGGTTGCACCAGCACAGGCCCCAGTAAGCGCTGCGGACCGCTGTGGCTTGTCATGATGCTGTGGATGGCCTGGCTGCGGTAGGCCTGGCGCTCCCGGTTCAGCTCCATGATGGAGTGAACGGGGATCATCAGCAGCAGGCTGAGCAACAGCAGCAGCACTATCTTGTGGGTGAATATCTGTTTGACCATGACGCCTCTCCTTGTTGATGGGGTCGAGTGTGCCGGGGTCGGGTGAAGCGGGGATGGGGCCCTGTGAAGTGGGAGTGAAGGGGGATAAAAAAACCGGCGCCAGGCGCCGGTTGGGGATCAGCGTTTCTTCAGCTCTGTTGGCAAGGCGGCAAACACCTCTTCCTTTGCCCTGAGGGACGCGAACTGCTTGCCGGGTTTTTGCACCACTGTGTGCACGAAGATGAGCTTCTTGTCCTGCTTGCTGGCCCAGCCGACGAACCAGCCGATCTGCTGATCCCGGTTGAGGCTGCCATCCAGCAGCTTGGGGTAGCCCATGCCGGTCTTGCCGTGGATCTGCCAGCCATCGATGTCGGGCTGACGCAGCAGTGTGCTGGTGCGGCGCACCACCTCGGCGGAGACCGGCAGCTTGCCGCTCACCAGCTTGCCGAGGAAGCGGGCCTGCTCCTGGGGGCTGATGGCGAGGCTGGAACTGAGCCAGGCCTGGGTCAGACCGTCGTGCTTGCCCGGGTTGCCCGAGAGCTCCCGGTTGCCGTAGTCGAAGCGGTCGACGTATTGCTGGAAGCGCGCCTCTCCCAGCCACTCGGTGAGGCGTTGGGAATACCAGATCACCGAGAATTTCATCCAGTTGCTCGGGGTGGTGGTCTGCTTCCATTCTGGCAGGAAGTCAGGGTCACCGGCTTTGAATGGCAGGGCAGGCAACTGTTCATCCACCAGGAAGCCGCTCTCATAGCCCATCAGCGCGAGGGGGATCTTGAAGGTGGAGGCGGGCGTCAGCTGGCTGGCGCAGTCACCCTGGGCGCTGAGGGGTTTGCCGCTGCCATCGGCAAACAGCAGGCAACCCGTGGTGGCGCTGGCGGGCAAGGCACAGAAGAGGCCGGCGGCAAGCAGGCCGGACAACAGAATGCGGGACATGAACATCTCCTTGATTCATCAGAACGCGTATCGACGGGTCCGGGCGGGACCCTATCTGAGAAGGCGCAGCTTAGCCCTGCTCTGTGTGTTCAGTGTGAAGTCCCCTAGCCGGCAGGCAGCCAGAGCTCGGCCAGCACTCCGCCTTCCGGCTGGTTGCCCAGGGTCAGCCGGCCGCAGTGCTGGCGAGCCACTTCGGCGGCAAAGCTGAGCCCGAGGCCGCTGCTCTTGCCCTTGTCGGGTCTGGGCAGGGAGTAGAAGCGCTCGAAGATCCTCGGCAGCGCATAGTCCGGGATGCCGGGTCCCTGATCCCGCACCCGGAAGCAGTAGCCCCCTTGCTTCAGGGCGCCGCTCAGCCGGATCTGACCCCCGGCGGGTGAGAAATCGAGGGCGTTGTCCAGCAGGTTGCCCAGGGCCTGCTCCACCAGCAGGGGATCCCACTTCTGCCTGGGGGCGTCGGCGAGCTCTGCCGCCAGGGCCACCTGACGACGGGCAGCGACTATCTGGCGGGCATCCAGAGCCCGCCTGCCCAGTGTGGCGGGGGCTATGGCCTGTCTGTCCAGCCCCTGCCCCGATTCGAGGCGCGCCAGCTGCAGCATGCGCTCGATCAGTTGCTGCATGCGGGCCGTCTCCAGATTGATGTTGCCGATAAAACGCTTCGCCACCTCGGGGGGCGGTGCCTCGGCGAGGATCTCCCCTGCCCCGCGGATGGCGGCCAGCGGGCTCTTGAGCTCATGGGTCAGGCTGTGCACATAGGCTTCGATATAGGATTTGCCGTCCAGCTGGCGGCGCATGGTCTCGAGGGAGTGGCCGAGCCGGTCCAGCTCCGGGCTGTGGAGCCTCGGCAGGCTGGCGGGCTGGCCCTGACTGACCGCATCGGCATAGTGCACCAGCTTGCCGATGGCGCGGGTGAGCCACCACACCAGCAGGGCGCCGATCAGCAGCGAGAGGCAGAGCAGCAGGGCTGCCCCCTGCAACAGCTGGTGCTCGCTGCGCTCTATCATGGGCAGCAGGGTGCGGTTGGGCTTGGCGACAGTGAGGGAACCCAGGATCTCGTCCCCTTCGCGCAGGGGGGCGGCCACGTGCATCACCGAGCTGGCGGGATCGTCAGGATCGCTGCGGGTGCTGCGGGCGCCATACTCCCCGCGCAAGGTGCGGTAGACGTCGTTCCAGCGGGAGTAGTCCTTGCCCAGATCCACCCCGTCCGAGTCATAGACCACCTTACCCTTGGCGTCGACCACATAGATGCGGTACTCGGCCTGCTGCTTGAGATGACCGTCGATCAGGGCGTTGATGGGGCTCTGGTTGAGGCGGGCAAAGGCGCTGGCCAGCCGGCCATCCGCCATCTTCCCCTCCTGTAGATCGTCCAGGGCCAGGGGGGCCAGCAGCTGGGCCATGTCCACCAGGGTATCCTCGGTGGCACTGCGCACCCCGGGTTTGATCTCCTCGACGAAGATCTCCAGCACGAACCAGGCAGCCAGCGCGAAGATGAGCACCAGACCGCACAGCAGTTGCAACCCTATCCTCATGGCCGTCCCCCTCTGTGGTTCCGCTGCCCTGGCCTGCCTGGCCGTTGCGATCCCCTGTGGTTCATGCCAGCTCCAGGCTGTAGCCCAGCCCGCGGTGGGTCAGGATAAGATTGGCCTCGGCGTCCCGCTCCCGCAGCTTGGCGCGCAGGGTCTTGATGTGGGTGTCGACAGTGCGATCCAGGCTCTCTTCGGCCCCGCTCCACACCAGATCCATCAGCTGCTGGCGGGAGTAGACCCGGCCCGGCGCCTGCATCAGAGTCTTGAGCAGCAGGTATTCGTAGCGGGTGAGGGTCAGGGGCTGACCGTGGAAGCAGATGCGGGCCCGCTCCTCGTCCAGCGCCAGCAATTGGCTCGGTTGGGGGATTATGGGCTGGCTGCGGCGCAGTATCACCCTCACCCTGGCGCACACCTCCCGTGGCGAGAAGGGCTTGGCCACATAGTCGTCGGCCCCGATTTCCAGCCCGATCAACCTGTCTATCTCCTCGCTGCGGGCGGTGAGAAACATCAGGGGCGTGTCGGTCAGGGCCCGCACCCGCTTGCACAGCTCGAAGCCGCCGATGTCTGGCAACCCCACATCCAGGATCAGAAAATCCGGTCGCGTCTGTTCCAGTCGCGCCAGCAACGGCTGGCCGAGGGGGAACCACTCCACCTCGAAACCATCGGTCTGCAGGGCATAGATCAGGGTGTCGGCGATGCTGGCCTCATCTTCCACCAGCCAGATGACTCGTTTTTGCATGGCGTCCTCGTCATAAATCGGCCTGACCATTCTGGCATCGAACCAAATCGGATCCTATTTGCCGTTTGATTTTTCCAAAAAAGGTATTAATATTTCGCCATTCTTTCGAATCGAAACTTTAAGATGACCAAACGCAACACACAACAGCGCCGTCACACCATAGTGACCCTGGTGCAGGAACAGGGCGAAGTCAGCGTCGATGCCCTGGCCAAGCACTTCTCCACCTCGGAAGTGACCATCCGCAAGGATCTGGCCGTGCTGGAGACAGGCGGCCTGCTGCTGCGTCGTTACGGTGGTGCCGTGCCCCTGCCGAGCGAGATGGTGGTGGACAGCAATCCGGATCAAGTTTCGAAACGAAAGCTGGCCATAGCCCGTGCCGCCGCCGAGCGCATCCGCGATCACAACCGCGTCATCATCGACAGCGGCAGCACCACCAGCGCCATGATCCCCATGCTGGGCAGCAAGCGCGGTCTCATCGTGATGACCAACTCCCTCAACGTGGCCGGCGCCCTGCGCGAGCTGGAGAACGAGCCCACCCTGCTGATGACCGGCGGTACCTGGGATCCCCACTCCGAATCCTTCCAGGGTCAGGTGGCGGAGCAGGTGCTGCGCTCCTACGACTTCGACCAGCTGTTCATCGGCGCCGACGGCATAGACCCGGAGCGAGGCACCACCACCTTCAACGAGCTGGTGGGCCTCTCCCGTGTGATGGCCGAGGTGTCCCGCGAGGTCATCGTCATGGTCGAGTCGGAGAAGATAGGCCGCAAGATCCCCAATCTCGAGCTGCCCTGGTCCAGCATCCATACCCTGGTGACCGACGAGGGGCTGGACAGCGAGGCCAGAGCACAGATTCAAGCCAGGGGGATAGCACTGATCTGCGCCCCCGTGGCGGTTTGACCCAAACATCTATTATCCAATCGAATTAACGTCTTACATTTCAAGGAGAAGTCTATGTGTGGCATCGTCGGGGCAGTGGCCCAACGTGATGTGGCTGAAATCCTGGTAGAAGGCCTGCGCCGTCTGGAATACCGCGGCTATGACTCCGCCGGGGTGGCCGTGTTCAGCGCCAGCCAGCCGCTGCAGCGGGTACGCCGCCTCGGCAAGGTGGCCGAGCTGGCCAAGGCGCTGGAAGAGCAGTCCGTCCACGGCGGCACCGGCATAGCCCACACCCGCTGGGCGACCCATGGCGAGCCGTCCGAGCGTAATGCCCACCCCCACGTCTCCGAGCATATAGTGGTGGTGCACAACGGCATCATAGAGAACCACGAAGAGCTGCGCACCCAGTTGCAGGGCATGGGTTACGAGTTCACCTCAGACACCGACACCGAGGTGATCGCCCACCTGGTGCACCATGAGCTGAAATCCGCCCCCAGCCTGCTGGCCGCCATGCAGGTCACGGTGAAGCAGCTGCGCGGTGCCTACGGCACTGTGGTGATGGACAGCCGTGACGACAGCCGCGTGGTGGTGGCCCGCTCCGGCTCGCCCCTGGTGATCGGCCGCGGCATCGGCGAGAACTTCATCGCCTCCGATCAGATGGCCCTGCTGCCGGTGACCCGTCGCTTCATCTTCCTGGAAGAGGGGGATGTGGCCGAAGTGACCCGCCGCGACGTGCACATCTTCGATACCCAGGGCAATGCCGTGGTGCGCGAGGAGCTGGAGTCCGAGCTCTCCCACGACGCCGGTGACAAGGGCGAGTACCGCCACTACATGCTCAAGGAGATCTACGAGCAGCCCAAGGCCATCACCAACACCCTGGAAGGGCGTCTGGGCAGCGATCACGTGGTGGTCGAGTCGTTCGGCAACGGCGCGCGCTCCATCTTCGACAAGGTGGAGCACGTCCAGATCGTGGCCTGCGGCACCTCCTACAACTCCGGCATGGTGGCCCGCTACTGGTTTGAAGAGATAGCCGGCGTCTCCTGCGACGTTGAGATCGCCTCCGAGTTCCGCTATCGCAAGTCGGTGGTGCGCCCCAACAGTCTGCTGGTGACCCTGTCCCAGAGCGGCGAGACCGCCGACACCCTGGCCGCCCTGCGCCTGGCCAAGGAGTCCGGTTACATGAGCTCGCTCGCCATCTGCAACGTGCCGGGCTCCTCCCTGGTGCGGGAATCTGACTTGGCCTTTATGACCCGGGCCGGTGCCGAGATTGGCGTCGCCTCCACCAAGGCCTTCACCACCCAGCTGGCCGGTCTGCTGATGCTGGTGGCCTCCGTCGGTCACTGCCGTGGCAACCTGAGTGCTGAGGCCGAAGCCGAACTGGTCAAGGCGCTGCAAGCCCTGCCACTGCGCATCAAGGAGAGCCTGGCCCTGGCCAAGCAGATCGAGACCCTGGCCGAAGAGTTCGCCGACAAGCACCACAGCCTCTTCCTCGGCCGCGGCAGCCAGTACCCCATCGCCATGGAGGGGGCGCTCAAGCTGAAAGAGATCTCCTACATCCATGCCGAGGCCTATGCCGCCGGTGAGCTCAAGCACGGCCCGCTGGCGCTGATCGATGCCGAGATGCCCATCATAGTGGTGGCACCGAACAACGATCTGCTGGAGAAGCTCAAGTCCAACGTGGAAGAGGTGCGTGCCCGTGGCGGCATCCTCTACGTGTTCGCCGATGCCGACGCCGGCTTCAAGAGCGACGAGACCATGAGGGTGATGAGCCTGAACCACGTGGAAGAGATGATTGCGCCGATCGTCTATACGGTGCCGTTGCAGCTGCTCTCCTACCACGTCGCCCTGATCAAGGGCACCGACGTGGATCAGCCGCGCAACCTGGCGAAATCCGTGACAGTGGAATAAGCCTTTGTCAGACATAAAAAAAGAGCCGCTGTTGCGGCTCTTTTTGTTGCTGCGGACCGGCTCAGGAGAGCCGCAGGTTGGTGATGGTCACGTCGTTCAGCGAAGGCACTATGATGCCGCTGGAGATGCTCTTGGCGATCGCCTGGTTGCGGTTCTTCGAATCCGTCTTGTTGGTGACCTGATTGAGGTGGAAGTTCACGGTGCGCTCGCTGATGCCGAGTATGGTGGCTATCTCCCAGGAGGTCTTGCCCTCGCTGGCCCAGAACAGGCACTCCTTCTCCCGATCCGACAGCTCGGCCAGATGCTTCATCAGGTCCGGCCTGCTCTTTATCAGCTGCAGTGCCGCGTTGAAGATGTAGCTGGCACAAAATGACAGCATGGGAACGTTTTCAAACATCAGGTCGGAGTTGGATTTTTCCTTGCTGATGAAGGAGAGGATGCCATGTTCCCCCTGGGGCGTGTGCAGCGGGAAGGAGACACCGTTTCTCACGCCAAAGTCGGCGGCGAGGTTCATCACCTCCCGGCTGGCGCTGGGCAGCCAGGGGGAGTCGCAGTCTAGCTTGTTCCAGAAGATGGGCTGGGTCTGCTTCAGGCCAAGGAAGACCACAGGATCCTGGGTCAGGTAGTGCCGCTCCGTGTAGGCATCAAACCAGCTGGTCGGGCAGTTGTTGAACAAGGCCACGTGTGATTTCTGCATGCTGATGGGGAAAATGATCAGCAACCTGAAGTAATCAAATCCCATCTGATGGCTGAAGCGCTCCAGTTGCTGCTGGATATCGCTGGTTTTCTTGGCCTTGGTGAACCGATCTATGTGTTCCCAGATCGCATCGTTAAACATGTAAGTCTCCTTCTTCGACCACTTATCATCCTGATCGAAAAGACATTTTTTAGTTATTTAAAATGGTGTTGTGACTACCAACGCCAGTTGTTCCCGTGCTTGTCTAAAAAGTATCCTGTTTTTTCGGCCACAGGCCAAGAAAATCATCTGATTGCCACTGGCACGACTCTTTGAGACAATGAGAATAGTTATCATTGTTAAGATTGTGTACCATGAAAAAGATCTGGGGTCTGGCCTTGTTGCCATTGGCCGTTCATTTCGTCGCCTCGGCAGACGATTTGGTCGCGCCCGCACTGAAAAACAGCATCGCGGATGGGAAAGCCTCCCAGCAGCGCGTAGAAAAGGCGGCCGATGCCGCCGTTGCCGCCCGGCTGGAGCTGCAAAATGCCCAGCTGCAACTGCGGGATCTGGAAGCCTACAACAGCTACATGCAGTCTCTGGTGGCCGATCAGCAGAATGAGCTGGGCAAGCTCACTCAACAGCTGGAAGCGGTACAAGAGACCCGGCAGGGCCTGATCCCGCTGATGTTGCAGATGCAGGCGGATCTGGATCAGCTGGTGCAGAATGACATTCCCCTGCGCAAGGAGGACCGTCTGGCGCGGGTCGAGCAGTTGAAGGTGACCCTGGCCCGGGCGGACGTGAGCGAGGCGGAGAAGTTCCGCCAGCTGCTGCAGGCCTACCAGATCGAAGCCGAATACGGCAGCAGGATGGATGCCTATCCCGCTCAGCTGGAGCTGGATGGTGCCGAGCGTCGGGTCGATGTGCTGGCGCTGGGCCGCGTCTCCCTGCTGGCGATGACCGCCGATCGCTCCCAGGCCTGGCGCTGGTCCGCCGAGAGCAAGAGCTGGTTACCGCTGGATAGCGAGTGGCTCACCCCCCTTGCCGATGCGCTGGACATGGCGGCCGACAAGAAAGTCCCGCAACTGTTGCATGTGCCCCTGTCTGTCGCCCGTAGCCAGGAGGCTCAGTCATGAAATGGTTCCCCCTTCTGATCACCCTCTCCCTCTGCTCCCAGCTGGCCCTTGCCAATGAAGAGTGGCAGCAGCAGGAACAGGCCCGCGAGCAACAGGCACAGCAGGATCTGGCGTCTGTCTCCACCGAATTGAACAGTGCCCGTGCCAGGCTGGCCGAGGCCCAGCGCCTGAGCAAGGAGCTGGCCAGCCAGTTTGCCAGCAATGAAAAGCAGCTGGTCGAGCTCAACACCCGGTGGGAGCAAGCTTCCGGCGACATGAACGAGATCTTCGCGGTGACCCGTCAGGGCGCCAGCGACGCGGTCAAGCTGCTGGGGGACTCCTCGGTGCAGGGTCAGTATCCGGATCGTCTGACTGCCTTGAAGGCGATGGCCCAGGACAAGCAGGTGCCGGATCGCGCCGCCCTCGCCCTGCTGCCTGCCACCCTGTTGCAGGAGATCCGCGAGTCGGGCCGGGTTGTCCAGTTCAACGGCAAGGTGCTGGATGCCCAGGGGGCGGCCAGTGAGCAGTCGCTGACCCGGGTAGGCAGCTTCGCGCTGTTTGGCAGCGAAGGCTTCCTGCAACCGAGCGGCGAAGGGCTGAGCCCGGTACTGGGGCTGCCCGGTGGCTTGCTGTCCGAGCTGAGCGCTTATCAGGGCAAGGAAGGCGAGGCGTTGCCGCTGGATCCCTCCCACGGCGTCCTGCTCGAGATGCTGGCCCAGGCACCGACCTTCTGGCAGCAAGTCCAGCAAGGGGGCCAGGTGGGCGCCATCATAGTGCTGCTGGCCGCCATCGGCCTCGGCATTGCCGCCGTACGGCTCTGGACCCTCTCTCGTGAACTGACCCTGGTGCGTCGCCAGCTCAAGAGTGGCGAATACCACGCCGACAACGCCCTCGGTCGGGTGCTGACGGTAGCGGAACAGCATCCCGAGCTGAGCATGGAGACGCTCGAACTGAGGCTGGACGAGGCCATACTGCAGGAGACGCCCCGGATGGAGCGTGGCATCGGCATGGTCAAGGTGATCGCCGCCATCGCCCCCATGCTGGGGCTGCTCGGTACTGTCACCGGCATGATAGGCACCTTCCAGGCCATCACCCAGTTCGGCACCGGCGATCCCAAGATCATGGCGGGCGGCATCTCCATGGCGCTGATCACCACGGTGCAGGGGCTGGTGGCCGCCATTCCGCTGATCCTGGCCCACAGCCTGCTGCAATCCCGTTTCACCGAGCTCTCCAATGTGTTGGAGCAGCAGGTCGCCGGTATTCTGGCCGAGCGGGCCGAGAATAACGGGGACGGGATGGAGCGGGTGGCATGATGGTCGACATCTGGCAACAGTTGCAGAGCTTCATGGGCCGTGGCGGCCCCGTGCTCTGGGTCATCCTGGCCTTGCTGGTGCTGATGTGGATTTTGATGATCGAGCGGCTGCTCTACCTCAACCTGGGCTTCGGCCCGCTGCAGCGGCAGTTGTTCGGCCGCTGGCAGGGACGCAGCGAGCGCCACAGCTGGCACGCCAAGGCGATCCGCAGCCGCTGGCTGGCCGAGGCCGAACTCGAGCTCAACCGCCATCTGATCTTCATCCGCACCCTGGTAGTGCTCTGCCCCATGCTGGGCCTGCTCGGCACTGTGACCGGCATGATAGGCGTATTCGATGCGTTGGCCGCCGCCAACCGCTTTAACCCGGAGAGCATGGCGGGCGGGATCTCCCGCGCCACCATTCCCACCATGGCAGGCATGGTGGTGGCGCTCTCCGGCGTGTTGTTACTCAGTCGTCTCGAGAGCCAGGCCAAGCGTGCGCTGGCCAAGACCCGGGACGGCCTGCGAGAAGAGAAGGTAATGCAATGAGACGGCAATCCAAACGCCAGCGTGATGAAGTGCAGATCGACATGACTCCCATGCTGGATATCGTGTTCATCATGCTGATCTTCTTCATCGTGACCACCTCCTTCGTACGGGAAGCCGGGCTCGAGGTGCACAGGCCCCAGGCGAGCCAGGCCAAGGCGCAAAAGTCCTCCAGCATCATGCTGGCGATCGGCGCCCAGGGGCAGATCTTCCTCGACCGCAAACAGGTGGATGTGGAGCGGGTGCAGGCCAGCCTGGCCCGTCTGTTGTCGGAGCAGCCCGATGCCAGCCTGGTGATCCAGGCCGATGAGCGGGTGCCTCACGGCAAGGTAGTGCGGGTGATGGATGAAGCCAAGGCGGCAGGCATCGCCAATATCGCCGTGGCGGTGGCGCCGAAATGAAGTTCAAGCTGATGAGCCTGGGGCTGGGGGTTGTCCTCAGTCTGGCGATCCTGCTGTTCATGGCCACCCTGGTGGAACCTCCCCGGGGAGAGAAGGCCTCGTCCGAGCAGAAAGCCATTGTCATCAACATGCAGACCGAGGTGAACGAGGTGCAGGTGCGCGAGCGCCCGGTACCTCAGGAGCCGGAACCCTTGCCGGAGCCACCCGCCGCCCTGGCGTCCACGCCAATGCCCATGCCGGCGGCGGCGCCGCTGCCTTCGGTGCAGCCGAGCCTGGATCTGGTTTCCAGCCTGAGCGCGGTGCAGGTATCTGCCCCCGGGGTCGCAACCAGCCCCACCCCGGTGGCGAGCGGCAGCTTCCATGGTCAGTCTCAAGGCGTGGGCATAGGTGTCGGTGACATGCTGACCCCCTTGCAGCGGGTCGAGCCCGTCTATCCCTATCGGGCCCAGCAGGCCGGCATAGAAGGCTCGGTGACCCTGCGCTTCAGCGTCGATGCCGAGGGGCGGGTACAGGATGTGGAAGTGATCGACGCCAAGCCCAAGCGACAGTTCGAGCGGGCGGCGATTCAGGCCGTCAGCAAATGGCGCTACCAGCCAAGACCGGGTGCCACCGACAAGCTGGTGCAAACCATCAATCTCAAATTCAAATTGGAGTCGTAACCATGTTGCGGATCTGGATCTGTCTGCTGGCCTTGGTCAGCCAAGCCTGTCTGGCCATGGAAGTGAGCCCTCATTTCTCCCGTCAGCTGGAGCCTGTGATGAAGCTCTATCAGTCGGGTCAGTGGCAACAGGCCCAGAACAAGGCGACCGGGCTCAAGCCTGGCTCCGATGCCGAGCGCGCCTGGCTGGCTCAGTTGCAGGCCTCACTGGCGGCCAACTTGCAGCAGACCGCGCAGGCGAGTCGCTACGTGGAACTGGCGCTGGCCTATAAAGAGTGGCCCGAGCAGCAGCAGCTCCAGTTGCTGCGTCTGCGCGGGGATATCCAGGCACAGCAATCCAACTGGTCCGGCGCCATCGCCAGCTACAAGGCCGCACTGGCACTCAAGTCTGACGATGCCTTGCGCCTGCGTCTGGCCGGCCTCTATTACCACAACAAGCAATATGGCGAGGCGGTCAGCCAGAGCGAGCAGTTGCTGAAGAAAGGCTGGCACAAGCAGACGGCGATCATTCGCCTCTCCGCCCTCACCGCCCTGCAACGTTATGGCGCTGCGGCAGAGCAGGCGCAAGAGCTGGTGCGTCATGAACCCAAAGAGAGCAAATGGTGGCAACAGGCCGTTTCGCTCAATCTCTCCGCCAAGCGTGGGGACCAGGCGCTGGGGCTGTTGCAGACCGCCATCGATCGTCAGTTGATGGACGATGCGGCCGCCCGCAATCAGCTGATCCGGCTCTATGCCTGGCAGGGGCTACCCTATCGCGGCGCCCGTCTGCTGGAAGCCGCCATGGCGAAGGGACAGATGAAGGCGAGTGCCGAGAACCAGCAACTGCTGGCCCAGTTGTGGGAAGGTGCCCGCGAGTGGCCCAAGGCGGTAGATAGCTGGCAACTGCTCGCAAAACAGCATGCCCAGCCCAAGGCGGCCATGCGCGTCGCTGAGCTGCTGCTGCAACAAGGCAAGACAGAAGCCGCCATGACTCAGCTGGTAGCCATGAAGTCAGCCAAGGGTGAGCAGGGCAATAGAGCCAAGGCGCTGCTGGTGCAGGCACACCTTAATAAGGAGCAGTATGCCCAGGCGCTGGAGCTGGCTCGCGAGCTGCAACAGCAGGATAACTGGCAACAGCGGGCGACCAGCTGGGTCAACTACATCCAGGCTCAGACCGATGGGGTGAACAAAAAAGCGGCATGAAACGGGGCTAAAACTCGCATTTCATGAGGTTCAGCCTGCTTTTTCAGCAAACGAACTCATTTTTACAAAAAGCCCTTGTCATCCCGGCGCGGCTCCCTATAATGCGCCCCTACCAGCACGGCGGAACACGCCGAACTGATGAGCCAGCTTCCTAGCGAAGTGGGCGCCGAAAGAAAAGCGAAAACAACCGCTTGACTTTCGAAGTGAGGAGCGTAAGATGCGCCTCCTCAACGCGATAAGCGTGACGCTCTTTAACAATTTGAAT
>NZ_JAAILA010000022.1 GCF_010974825.1 Aeromonas rivipollensis
AGATAAGTAATGTCGGCGACCACAAGTTGCTCTGGAGCCACCGGCGTGACCTGCTCAGACCCTGCCTTGAGCAAGTTGGGATGACGGTAGAAGCGGTGAAAACTGTGGGTGGTCTAGTGATACGCCCGCCTGGGGTGAACCAGCAGGCGGTGCTCGGCAAATATCCGAAACAGCCTGTCCCGCCCCACCTTGAGCCCGCCATCATCCTGACCCTGCAGCAGATAATGCAGCTTGCGAGTACCGACCCGCGGTTGGCGCAGTCGTACCTGACGCACGAAGCGCACCACCTGCAGCCCCTGTGCATGGCGCAGGTCTGCAACCCGATTGCGCTTGTAGTAAGCCTGACGGCTTATCCCCAGAAACAGGCAAGCCCTGACGATGGTCAGCCTCTGGACTTGCCGCTGCGAGAGGACTTGCCGGGTCGCTTTTTTACGATGGAGACGCCGTAGTCGTTCTTCAGCACATCGACGACGGCCTCAAAGAACTGGGCCTTCTGGCTCATCAGCGCCAGCTGCTGCTCGAGTTCCTTGATGCGCTGTTCGGGCGTCTGGTTGTCGGGGTCAGGCATGGTGATAGTCCTGCCGGCGCGCACAGAAGCCCCCTGGCTCCAATCTTGCCGACCATGTTTACGCAACCATACCAGAACGGTGGAGCGGCCCTGAATGCCATAACGAGTCTGCGCCTGTTTGTAGGTGAGCTCGCCTTTTTCAATCTGCTCGACCAGCGCCAGTTTAAAAGTCAGCGAGTAATCGCGCTGTGTTCGTTTCACACCTTGTCCCATCGGATTCTCCATTTATGTGGGGGAAAGGTGTAAACCATATTCAGGACGGGACAGGGTAAATAAAAAAGCCCTGAATAATCAGGGCCTTTCTGCACTATCCGTGGCTTAGAAGCGACGCACGAAGTCAGCGACAGGCAACTCGCGCAGCTTGCGCGCCTCCAGCATGGGGGTGCCCAGGTAGAGGAAGCCCACCAGTTGATCCTCCGGTGCCAGCCCCAGCCCCTGATTGATCACCTCATCGAAGATGAACCAGCCGGAGCGCCAGATGCCGTTGAACCCCTGTGCCTGGGCCGCCATCTGCATCGCCATCAGGGCGCAGCCGGCGGAGAGCTCCTGCTCCAGTTTAGGTACCTTGGGGTGTGCCTGATAGCGGGTCGCGACGGCCACCACCAAGGGCGCTCGCAGGGGCGCGGCGCGGCTCTTCTCGATGCTCTCGTCATCCTCGCCGCGGGCGCGAGCGGCGTCCGCCAGCAGGGCCCCCAGACGCTCGCGCCCCTCCCCTTCAAACAGGATGAACTGCCAGGGTGTCAGGGTGCCGTGATCCGGTGCCCGCAGGCCGGCCTTCAGAATATTGTCGAGCACCTCGCCACTCGGGGCCGGTGTGGTCAGACGGCCACAGGAGTGGCGGTTGAGTAACAGGGAGAGGG
This sequence comes from Aeromonas rivipollensis, assembly GCF_010974825.1. GTDB lineage: Bacteria > Pseudomonadota > Gammaproteobacteria > Enterobacterales > Aeromonadaceae > Aeromonas > Aeromonas rivipollensis. Next base: position 1,429 of record NZ_JAAILA010000022.1, read on the forward strand.
CATCCATGGTCAGTTCCTTATCAGGGGGCAATGATGGCGCTACCTTAGCACAGCCCGAAGGGGAGCACAGCCAGGGCCAGCCCGCGCCACCAATAGAAACCCCCTGATAGTCAGGGGGTTATCATCATGCTGTCAGCCAAGGCCAGGGCGCTAGATAACGGACGCCAGCTCGGCCCCCTGGCGGATGGCCCGCTTGGCGTCCAGCTCCGCCGCCACGTCGGCACCGCCTATAATGTGCACCGGCTTGCCCGCCGCCTGCAGACCGGCCTGCAGCTCCCGCAGGGGCTCTTGCCCGGCGCAGATGATCACCTGATCCACCGGCAGGCACTGCCTGGCCTCACCCACCTGGATGTGCAGCCCCTCGTCGTCGATGCGCAGGTACTGCACGCCGGAGAGCATCTGCACCTTGCGGTTCTTGAGCACGGTTCTGTGGATCCAGCCTGTGGTCTTGCCCAGGCCATCCCCCACCTTGCTCTCCTTGCGCTGGAGCAACCAGATCTGGCGCTCGGGAGCGTCTATCTCGGGCTTGATCAGGCCGCCGCGCTCACCCAGGCTCTTGTCGATACCCCACTCCTTGAGCCAGTGATCGCGATGATGATCCGCGCTCCCCTCCGCCTTCTTCTCCACCAGGAACTCGGCCACGTCGAAGCCGATGCCGCCGGCCCCGATCACCGCCACCTTCTGGCCGACCGGCTTGCCATCGCGCAATACATCGAGGTAGTTCAATACCTTGGGATGCTCGATCCCTGGGATGTTGGGGGTCCGCGGGCGTATGCCGGTGGCGAGGATCACCTCGTCGAAACCGCCGCCAAGCAGGCTCTCGGCGCTCTGGCGCTGGCCGAGATAGAGCTCGACGCCGCACTTCTCCAGCCGCCTGGCGAAGTAGCGTAGGGTCTCATGAAACTCCTCCTTGCCCGGGATCTGCTTGGCGAAGTTGAACTGGCCGCCTATGGTCGGCGCCTGATCGAACAGGCTCACCTGATGGCCACGCTCGGCGGCGTAGCAGGCGAACGCCAGCCCGGCCGGCCCGGCCCCCACCACCGCCAGCTTCTTGGGCTGGGGCACCCGGCCAAACGTCAGCTCGGTCTCGAAACAGGCGCGGGGATTGACCAGGCAGGAGGCGCGTTTTTGCTTGAACACGTGATCGAGGCAGGCCTGGTTGCAGGCGATGCAGGTGTTGATCTCGTCCGCCCGGTTCTCGGCGGCCTTGATGACAAACTCGGGATCCGCCAGGAAGGGGCGCGCCATGGAGACCATGTCCGCCTCCCCCTGCGCCAGGATGCGCTCGGCCACCTCGGGGGTGTTGATGCGGTTGGTGGTGATAAGCGGCACTGTGAGGTGCTTTTTCAGCTCGGCGGTCACCCAGCTGAAGGCGCCCCGCGGCACGCTGGTGGCTATGGTGGGGATACGCGCCTCGTGCCAGCCGATGCCGGTATTGATGAGGCTAACCCCGGCTTGCTCCAGCGCTTTCCCGAGCGCGATCACCTCCTCCAGGGAGGAGCCCTTCTCCACCAGATCCAGCATGGAGAGACGGAAGATGATGATGAAGTCGGTGCCGACCCGCTCGCGAATGGCCCGCACTATTTCCAGCGGGAAGCGCATGCGGTTTTCGCTGCTGCCGCCCCAGCCGTCGCTGCGCTGGTTGGTGCGCTCGCAGATGAACTGGTTGATGAGATAGCCTTCCGACCCCATCACCTCGACCCCGTCATAGCCCGCCGCCTTGGCGAGGGCCGCGGTCGAGGCGAAGTCCCGTATGGTGCCACGGATCTGCCGCTCGCTCATGGCCCGCGGCTTGAACGGAGAGATGGGAGCCCTGATGGCGCTTGGCGCCAGGCTGAACGGATGGTAGGCATAGCGGCCGGCATGGAGGATCTGCAGGGCTATCTTGCCCCCCTCCTGATGCACGGCGCCGGTCACCTTCTTGTGCTTGGCGACCTGCCAGGGGAAGCTGAGCTGGGAGCCATGGGGTACCAGGCGCCCCCGCAGGTTGGGGGCTATGCCGCCGGTGACTATGAGGCCGACACCGCCGCGGGCGCGCTCGGCGTAGAAGGCGGCCAGCTTGTCAAAGCCCCCCTTCTCCTCCTCGAGACCGGTATGCATGGAGCCCATCAAGACCCGGTTCTTCAACTGGGTAAAGCCGAGATCCAGGGGAGTCAGCAGGGTGGGATAAAGGCTCATGATGTGGCTCCTTGCAAGACAGGGGCGCAGGGGATCGCGAGCACACTGCGACGCGAGGGGGCACAAGCTGACTCAAGAGGGATCGGCAACGTCGGGTAGCGGCTCACAGGGCCTCCAGTTAATTTTTTGTTATCAAATTGAGGCTAGAGTAAAGAATCGAAAATCCTTTTTCAAACAAATGTTTGGACATTTTTTCAGCGAACAGCCGTATCCCGAAGCCAGGGGGAGCGATCGCGGCCAAGCGAAAATGGCAATTGGCGGGTCAACTGGTTAATAATGCCCTTCTCTACCCATTAACAGGGCGTTAGCACGGCTATGTCTATTTTCAAAGGTCTGGGGTGGCTGTTTCGCAGCCTCTGGCGTCTGCTCAACTTTACCCGCTTGATGCTGGTCAATCTGCTGTTTCTCATCGTCGTGCTGGTCATCGCCTTCAGCCTCAACCAGAGCGAGACCCCAAGCACCCCCATAGAGGGCGCCCTCACCCTCAATCTCGCAGGCGTGCTGGTGGAACAGCGCACCCAAACCGATCCGACGGTGCAGCTGCTGAGACAGATGGAGAAGAGCGACGATCAGCCCAGTGAAATCGTCCTCTCCGACCTGCTGTGGGCCATCAAGAGCGCCGGAGATGACGATCGCATCAAGGCGCTGGTGATCAAGCCCCAGGGACTGCAGGGGGCCAGCCTCTCCAAGCTACAGGAGGTGGCGAGCGCCATAGACGCATTCAAGGAGAGCGGCAAGCCGGTCATCGCCATGGCCGACTACTACAGCCAGGGCGCCTACCTGCTCGCCGCCCATGCCGATCACGTGCTGCTCAACCAGAGCGGCGCCGTGCTGATCGAAGGCTTTGGGGTCTACCAGACCTACTTCAAGTCGGCGCTGGAGAAGCTCAACGTCACCCCCCATGTGTTCAAGGTCGGCACCTACAAATCCTTCGTCGAGCCCTATACCCGTGACGAGATGTCCCCCGAGAGCAAGGAGGCGAACCAGCGCTGGCTGGATCAGCTGTGGCAATCCTATGTCACCGACGTGGCCGAGCAGCGGGAGATAGAACCGGATGCGGTCGCGCCAGACAAGGATCACTTCCTCGAGCTGCTGCGCAAGGCCGGTGGCAATGCTGCCAGCTACGCCCTCGACAACGGTCTGGTGGATCAGCTCGCCACCCGCGACGAGATGACCCAGGCGGTCATCAAGGAGGTGGGCGAGAGCGAGGATCACGGCTGGAAAGGGGTCGGGCTGAAAGAGTATCTGGCCGCCATCCCCGAGCAATATCCCCAGAGCGGCAAGGATGAGGTGGGCCTCATCACCGCCAGCGGCGCCATCATGGACGGGATCCAGCCGGCCGGCACCATAGGCGGTGACAGCCTCTCCGAGCTGCTGGCCGAGGCCCGCCGCGACGATCTGGTCAAAGCCGTGGTACTGCGGGTCGACAGCCCAGGGGGCAGCGCCTTCGCCGCCGAGCAGATCCGCGCCGAGCTGCTGGCCCTGAAACAGGCGGGCAAGCCGGTAGTCATCTCCATGGGCAGCTACGCCGCCTCCGGTGGCTACTGGATCTCCGCCGATGCGGACAAGATCTTCGCCTCCCCCACCACACTCACCGGCTCCATCGGGGTGTTCGGCATGTTCGCCACCATCGACAAGGCGCTCTCCCAGTACGGGGTGCACACCGACGGCGTCGGCACCACAGACTTCGTGGGAGTCGGGCTGACCCGGGCCCTGCCGGAGCACGTCGGCCAGGCCATCCAGCTGAGCGTGGAAGACACCTACCAACGCTTCGTCGGTCTGGTCGGCAAGGGCCGCGGCCTGAGCCCGGAAGAGGCGGAGAAAGCCGCCGAAGGCCGGGTCTGGACCGGTCAGGATGCCAAGGAGCTGGGGCTGGTGGACGAGTTCGGCAACCTGGACGACGCCCTCAAGGCCGCCGCCGAGCTCGCCAACCTCAAGAGCTGGCAGGTCACCCCCATAGCGCCGGAAGAGTCGGCAAGGGACAAGTTCCTGCGCGAGCTGTTTGACAGCAGCGCCCAGGCGCTGGCCCCGCACCTGCAAAGCTGGCTGCCCGCAGGGTTGGGCCAGGCGCTGGTGGAGATGAACCGCAGCCTGGACCCGCTGACCCGCTTCAATGACCCGCAAGGCACCTACGCCTTCTGCCCGGTCTGCGTGCCCTGATCCGGCAACGACAACAAAAAAACCGCCGAAAGGCGGTTTTTTTATCTTCAGAAACCCATGACTATCAGCTCAGCAACCCGGCCTCTGCCCAGTGCTGCAACTCGGCCAGCACCCGGGTCTCGCGCACAGTCCACTGGGGGCAGGGGCCGGCCAGCTGGGTCTTGTTGGTCTGCAGGGCCTCTTCCATGGCGAACCAGCCCGGGGTGAAGCCAAGACGTATCTCGTAGGGCTGGGGGTGCGGCTCGCTCCAGTCCTCCCCCACCTGGCAGAGGTAATAGAAGGAGCGGATGCAGTAGGCGTCATAGTAGGCCTCGCGGGCGGCGCGAAACTCCCGGGTCTGCCCGAGCAGCAGACCCACTGCCACCAGCTCGGCGCCGCACTCCTCGCGCAGCTCCCGGGCCAGGGCCGTATGGTGACACTCCCCCGCCTCTATGCCGCCCCCGGGGAACATGAGATCCCCGTTGACGCGAGAGTGCACCAGCAACAGTTCATCCCCGCGCATCACCACGGCCCTGACCGTGGTCCGCTCGAGCACCCTCCCCTCGCAGGGAACCTGACCATGGACGAGGCGGATGTCGAAGGCATGGGCCCACTCGGGGGCACCGGATGGCAGCGATATCATGGGGCCTGGTAGCTCCCGGCTCTAAGCGCCTCGACTATGGTGGCGGCCGCCTGATCCAGCCTCTCCTGCTGCTCCTTGCCGATGGCATGGTAGATCCCGAGGCGGGTGGACGAGACCTCGGGGGTCTCCTGAAACGACTCGCTCACCTTGCCCCACTGATAGGCCAGATCAAACGCCTTCTGCCCCATGTAGAGGGTGCTGAGAGCGGTGAGGATCCGGCTGTTGACCTTGTCCCCTTCCCCATAGAGGGAGAGGGCGTGATGCATCAGGGCGATGGCCTTCTGGGGCTCGCTCTTGGCATAGATACCCCCCAGAGCCAGCTGCAACTCCGGCTCCTCGAGGGCGGGGGTGCCTTCCAGCGCCAGGAAGCTGGCACGGGCCGCTGGATTGGTGTTGTTGGTCCAGTGCCAGAGCAGCAGATAGGGATCCTGGGAGCCACGGGTCTGGGCATCCAGCTGCTCCAGCTGAGCGCCGGCGGCCAGCATGCCCTCCACCCTGGGGCTCTTCTGCTCGCGGGCCCGCTTGTATTCGATGTTGGTGGAGTGTTCGGCGCACTGGAGGTAACGCTCCAGGTCACGCATCAGCTCGTACCTGTGCCTGTCCGTGCCCTCCTCCTGGAGGTAGTAGCGGGCGCGGATGACATCGCTGCGCTCATGGCGACACCAGCCGTCGTCCACCAGATCCGCACAGAGCGCCGGAGACTGGGTGCAGATGTTGTGGATCCTGTCGTCATCGCAGGCCATCAGCGTCAGACAACAGGCGAGGGGGAGCAGTAACGGACGCTGTGAGAATAGGGTCATGGTTCACATCTGGTTGGTAACAATCGCAACCCGCCCTGGCCACCGCCAACTAGCAAACAGGCTACATATCCATTACAATGCGCGCGCCGTATAAGGCCGCGACTGCAGAATAATATAACGAAACCGTCAGCCCTACACTGATCTGCATTCGACGAATTTCAATTTGCCCAGGCAACTTGCTTCAACAACGTGAAATAAAGGATCTGGTTAATGACCCACGAGCACTACTTGCAGGCGTGGCAGGAGAGCCAGGAGCTCGCCGAAGCCATGCAGCCCTTGATTGGTCGCCTCTACCGACAGCAAGGGATAGAAATCACCCTCTACGGGCGCCCCCTGCAGAACGCCTCCACCATCGACATCCTCAAGGCCCACAGGGTCGTTCGCCGCCACCAGGGCACTCCCCTCCCCATCCAGCAAAGCTTCCCCCTGCTCCAGGCCATGGTCGCCCTGAACCCGACCGCCGCCGAAGTCGATCTCGGCAAGCTGGCGGTGGGTTACTGGCAGGATCACCAGGATGAAGCCGGCATAGACGACTACCTGCGTGCCAAGCTGGCCCCGGCCCTGAACCGCGATTCAGTGCCCGCCCCGACCGACGTGGTGCTCTACGGCTTTGGCCGCATCGGCCGCCTGCTGGCCAGGCTGCTGATCGAGCGCACCGGCGCCGCCAACTCCCTGCGCCTGCGCGCCATAGTCGTGCGTGGCGGTCGCGAAGGAGATCTGGAGAAACGCGCCAGCCTGCTGCGCCGCGACTCTGTGCACGGTCCCTTCAACGGCTCCATCGAGGTGGATAATGAGCGCAGCGCCATCATCGCCAACGGCACCTTCATCCAGGTGATCTATGCAAACAGCCCGGCGGACATCGACTACACCGCCTATGGCATCGACAATGCGCTGATCGTCGACAACACAGGGGTCTGGCGCGACGAGGCGGGTCTGTCCGAGCACCTCAAGGCGCGCGGCGCCGCCCGGGTGCTGCTGACCGCCCCCGGCAAGGGGGAGATGAAGAACGTGGTGTTCGGGGTCAACCACGAGGTGATAGGCCCGGATGACAAGATCATCTCTGCCGCCTCCTGTACCACCAACGCCATCACCCCCGTGCTCAAGGTGATGCAGGACAAGTACGGCATCCGCCACGGCCACGTGGAGACGGTGCACTCCTACACCAACGATCAGAACCTGATCGACAACTATCACAAGGGCGAGCGCCGCGGTCGCAGCGCAGCCCTCAACATGGTGATGACCAGCACAGGCGCCGCCAAGGCGGTGGCCAAGGCGCTGCCGGAGCTCAAGGGCAAGCTGACCGGCAACGCCATCCGGGTGCCGACCCCCAATGTGTCGCTGGCCATCATCAACCTGTCGCTGGAGCAGGGCACGGATCGGGAGAGCCTGAACGCCTATCTGCAGCAGATGGCCCTGAGCTCGGCCCTCCATCGCCAGATCGATTACAGCGCCAGCACAGAGCTGGTCTCCTCCGACATGGTGGGTTCGCGCTTCGCGGGCATAGTGGACTCCCAGGCCACCATAGCCGAGGGGGATCACTGCGTGCTTTACGTGTGGTATGACAACGAGTTCGGGTACAGTTGTCAGGTGGTGCGGGTGATGGAGCAGATGGCTGGCGTGGTACGCCAGGATTTGCCTGCCTGATCCCTTCATGGCTCAATTTGCAAGGAGAGGCCGATGTCGTTTCAACAGGTGATAGGGCAGATGCCCAAAGAAGTGTACGAGCGGCTCAAGACCGCGGTCGAGCTGGGCAAGTGGCCGGACGGCCAGCCCCTCACCGAGGAGCAGAAGGCCACCTCGCTGCAGGCCGTGATGGCCTGGCAGGCGATGCACCTTGCCGATCCCGAGCACATGAACATAGGCCGCGACGGCGAGATCGTGATGAAGAGCAAGAGCGAGCTCAAGCGCCAGTATCGCGATGAGGAAGAGATAGTCAGGATCGACCTCAACCACTGAGCCTGACCTGCTAGGTAGCCCGCAGCAGCTACAACAAAAGGGGAGCCAATATGGCTCCCCTCTCTTTTTTCTGACATATCCCCCTCATCCCCAGCCCTTCTCCCGCCAGGGGAGAAGGGAGCAGGCCCGCAGCCTGCGGATAGTAAGCGGGCCACCTGCCGGCAATCTTCATGGCGAGCCTGGCTGCCAACAGCACCTCCATCTATCCCCTCTCTCCCTGGGAGAGGGCCAGGGTGAGGGCCGCAATGCTCAGGGGGTCAGCTCGCCCCGCAGGGACTGCTGCATCAGCTCGCGGATGCGCGGGGCCGGCAGATCCTGGCTCAGCAGGAAGTGCAGCTTGGTGAGCGCCGCCTCGGCCGTCATGTCGAAGCCCGAGATGACACCGGCCCGGGAGAGGGCGTTGCCGGTGGCATAGCCGCCCATGTTGACCTTGCCGTGCAGGCACTGGCTCAGGTTGACTATGATGACGCCCCGGGCCGAGGCCTCGGAGAGCAGCGCCAGCATGGCCGGGTTCTGGGGCGCATTGCCCACCCCGAAGGAGAGCAGGATCAGCGCCCGCACCGGTTGCTGCAAGATGTTGGCGATCACCTCGGCCGAGATGCCGGGATAGAGGGTCACCACGCCGATGGGCTGGGGGGTGATGTCGTGCAGCACCAGCGGACGCTCGGACGGCTCCCCCAGCTCCCCCGCTTCCAGAGAGATGGCGATGCCGGCATTGAGCAGCGGCGGGTAGTTCGGCGAATCGAAGGCGTGGAAGCCGTCCGCGTGCACCTTCTTGCTGCGGTTGCCGCGATAGAGCTGATTGTTGAAAAACAGCGTCACCTCGTGGATCGGGTAGTTGGCCGCGATATAGAGGGCATTGAGCAGGTTTTGCTGGCCGTCGGAGCGCAGCTCGGCGAGCGGGATCTGGGAGCCGGTGATGATGACCGGCTTGTGCAGATCTTCGAGCATGAAGGAGAGGGCCGAGGCGGTGAACGACATGGTGTCGGTGCCGTGCAGGATCACGAAGCCGTCGTACTGCTCGTAGTTGTCACGAATGTCCTCGGCGATGCGCTGCCAGTCCGCCGGGGTCATGTCGGAGGAGTCGATGAGGGGGGCATATTCGTGGATATGATAATCCGGCATCTCGGGCCGGTGAAACTCGGGCATCCGGGCCAGACAATCTTCCATGAAACCCGCCATCGGCACATAACCGTGGTCGGAACGCTGCATCCCTATGGTGCCGCCCGTGTAGGCGATATAGATAGACTTCTTCACACCCTCTCCTCTCTCTGGACTGACAACCGGCGGACAATTCAAGGTTCAACCGGTTCCTTCACTTCCTATTCCGGTTCCGCTCATGGGCGGGAAACTGGCGAATTATAGAGACTGCCGCTGCAAATGACAGCAGTCATTGTTGCGGGCAGGAGCACGCCCAGGACATAGTTTTAAATGCTAGGTTAATGCACTGTTTTGAGCATTAATATGATGAACATGGATATAAACGGTGATTTTTGCTACTATCCGGCGGATTTTTCATGAATGTCATCTGGATGCCTGATGAAATCGGGCTCGCATCGATCCCATTTTTGCCTGGGACTGGGGCTGTGGCCCCCTCTTGAACTGGCGCCTGCGCCACACTGTTTTTATCCCGGCTGAATCTGTGAGTCTTTCTCGCCAAAGACACAGCCGATCAACATGGGAGTACCGCATGATACAACTTGATTCCTACGCCACCCTGGTCGCCGCCACCCTGGTGTTGCTGCTCGGCCGTCTGCTGGTCAACCGGATTGGCCCCCTGCGTACCTTCAACATCCCCAAACCGGTGGCTGGCGGCCTGGTGGTCGCCCTGGTGCTGCTGCTGCTGCGCTCCACCATGCAGCTTGAACTGCAATTTGACACCACACTGCAAACCCCGCTGATGCTGGCCTTCTTCGCCTCCATTGGTCTCTCCGCCGATCTGGGCAGCCTCAAGCGCGGCGGCAAGGCGGTGATCACCTTCCTGCTGGTGGTCACCGGCCTGCTGCTGGTGCAAAACAGCCTGGGGGTCGGTCTGGCCACCCTGCTGGGTCTGGACCCGCACATGGGGCTGCTGGCCGGCTCCATCACCCTCTCCGGCGGCCACGGCACAGGCGCGGCCTGGGGCTCCATCTTCACCGAGAAGTACGGCGTTCAATCTGCCGCCGAGCTCGCCATCGCCTGCGCCACCTTCGGCCTGGTGCTGGGGGGGCTGATCGGCGGGCCTGTCGCCCGCTACCTGGTGAAGAAGGTGCAGGTGCCCGGCGAGGAGCACAACCGTGACGGCGCCCCCCAGGGCTTCGAGATGCCGGACATGGAGCGGCCGCTCACCACCTTCAGCCTGATCGAGACCCTGGCGCTGATCGCCATCAGCCTGAAGGGGGGCGAGATGTTCTCCCTCTACCTCAAGGGCAGTGCCCTGGAGCTCCCCGTCTTCGTCTGCGTGCTCTTCGTCGGCGTGCTGCTGCGCAACCTGCTGACCCTGCTCAACTGGCATGAAGTGAGCGACCGCGAGGTCTCCCTGCTCGGCAACGTCAGCCTGTCGCTCTTCCTCGCCATGGCGTTGATGAGCCTGAAGCTGTGGGATCTCGCCAGCCTGGCCCTGCCCATCTTCATCCTGCTGGCCGCCCAGACGGTGGCGATGGCGCTCTACGCCATCTTCGTCACCTTCAGGGTCATGGGCAGCAACTATGACGCGGCCGTGCTGGCGGCGGGCCACTGCGGCTTCGGTCTGGGGGCCACCCCCACCGCCATCGCCAACATGCAGGCCATCACCCAGCGCTTCGGCCCGTCCCACCTGGCGTTCCTGGTGGTGCCCATGGTGGGCGCCTTCTTCATCGACATCATCAACGCCGTGGTGATCAAGCTGTTCCTGGCCCTGCCCTTCCTGTAAGCCCGGGTGCCAGACCCCATATGAAAGAGCCCACCTTTTGGTGGGCTCTTTGCTGGCGCTCTCCCGCCCCCCTGGTTCCCAGGAAGGCCAGAGCATCCCGGGATTCAGCCCCTGCGACAGTCAGGACGCATCACGGCCTTGGCCGGATGACGGACAACAAAAAGCCCCGCACTCCAGTGCGGGGCTTTTTACATCGGGCGCCGCAGTGGCGCCGCTTCTCGACCCTTTCTTACAGGATAAAGGTCGAGACCTGCTGGTTCAGATTGGTGGCGCGTCCCTTGAGGTGGTGCGCCTGATCCAAATCCCGCATGGCGGCGGCGGTGATCTCGTCACTCACATCCTTGATGGCGGTGGTGTTCTGGGTGATCTCGCCAGTCACCTGGGTCTGCTCCTCGGCGGCGGTGGCGATCTGACCCGCCATGTCGGAGATGAGGGAGACGGCCTGGGTGATCTCTTCCAGCGCGGCGGCCGCGGCATCGGCGTCCTTGACGCTGTTGTCGGCCAGCCCCTGACTGGTCTGCATCAGGCTGACCGCACGGGCCGTGGTCTGCTGCAGCGTCTCTATGGTGGACTGGATCTCCTGGGTGGAGTCCTGAGTACGGCGCGACAGCACCCGCACCTCGTCCGCCACCACGGCGAAACCGCGACCCTGTTCACCGGCACGGGCCGCTTCGATGGCCGCGTTCAGCGCCAGCAGGTTGGTCTGCTCGGCAATGCCCTGAATGGTGGAGAGGATGCCGGAAATGGCCTGGGCGTGGCGGCTCAGCTCGCCGATGACGCCGGTGGCCTGACCCACTTCCTCGGCCAGGTTGTTGATGGACTGACGAGTCTGGTTCACCAGCATCTTGCCCTGCTCGCTGCTCTGGGCAGATTGCTGAGCGGCGGCGGCTGTGTTCTCGGCGTTGCCGGCGATCTCCATGGTGGCGCTCGCCATCTCGGTGACCGCGGTGGCGACCATGGTCACCTCCTGCTGTTGACGCTGCAGCTCTTCCACCGCGGCCTGGTTGGTCACCAGGCTGCGCTCCGCATCGGCATTCAGCTCGTTGGCGAGTTGGCGGATATTGCCGATCAGCTGGTGCTGGCTGCCGACGAAACGGTTGAAGCTGTTGGCCAGCTGACCCACCTCGTCATTGGCATCGATCTTGATGCGCTGGGTCAGATCGCCGTTACCGTCGGCGATGCGGGCCAAGGCCTGGGAAACCTTGCCGAGGGGGCCCAGCAGCAGGCTGACCAGCCAGGAGATGGCGATGATGCTGCCCACCAGCACCAGCAGAGCCAGGCCGAGCTGGGTCATCAGCAGGGAGGAGAGCGGTGCCTCCAGGGTGGCCTTGTCCAGCACCAGCACCAGCTCCCAGTCGGTGTTCGGGATGTCCGTCGCCCACAGCAGCTTGTCGCGGCCTTCGTTGTCAAAATAGGCGGGGAGCAGGCTGTTGCTGCTCTTGCTCTGCTCGATCAGGGCATTGGAGAGATCGTTGTCGATCTCGCTCGCGGGCTTCATCGCCTTGGCCGCATCTTTATAGGCAATGACAGTGCCGTCCTTGTGCATCAGGATGGCGACACCGTCCGCCGGCAGGGCCATCTTGGTGACATCCTCCACCAGGGAGGCGATGGAGAGATCGCCGCCGACCACGCCGCCCTGGGCCGGTTGGGCCAGGGTCACCACCATGACGTTGTAAGCCACGTCCAGGTAGGGCTTGGTCACTATCATGCCGCCCTTGGCCATGGCTTCCTGATACCAGCCACGGGAGCGGGGATCATAGCCGTCACGGTTGATGGAAGGGTCAGAGTCGTTCATCTTGCCACTGCCCTCACCGAAATAGGTGAGCTGGAAACGGCCGGAAACTTGCGCCTGTTGCAGGGCATTGAGGGGTTCGGGGCCAGCCTTGTTGCCAAGGGCCTGGATGACATCGCGACGGGCGGCGAGCCAGTCACTGACGCTGGCGGCCTGCTGGCTGCCGAGGCGCTGCACCTGTTCCTGACTGCCTTGCAGCAACAGGGACTTCTGGCTGCTGTAGCTCTGCCAGGAGAGCAGCAGGATCACCAGGGAGAGGGCGATCACCACAGACAACAGTATCTTCTGCTTGAGTGATAGGTTTTTCATCGTGCTTTCTTCTTGTGGGGTCAGGAACAGGATTACTCGAAAAGTGCGCGGCACTCCATGTTGTTGTTAGCGGCCAAAGCGCACAGAACTGAAGCGGAGAATGGCGCGGCTGGCGATATTTTCTGCAAGAAAGCACAAAATAGCCTCCGAAATCGGTGACAGAAGGCGGCCAGGGCCAGCCAACCCTGTTTATTCCTTCCACAATTGGCTAGAATATCCCGTTTTTAAATCACATCGACCCCGAGAGTTTTCACGATGTTTGAAGTCAATCCTGTATTAAACAAACTTAAGGAGCTGTCTGAGAGGACAGAGCTTCTTAGGGGGTACCTTTGACTATGACGCCAAGAAAGAGCGTCTAGAAGAGGTCAACGCCGAGCTGGAACAGCCGGACGTATGGAATGAGCCCGAGCGCGCACAGGCGCTGGGCAAGGAGCGCGTCTCCCTGGAAAACGTGGTCGGCACCATAGACGTCTTGACACAAGGTGCTGAGGACGTCGAGATGCTGGTCAGTCTGGCGGTCGAAGGCGAAGACGAGGAGACCTTCAACGAGGCAGTGGCCGAAGCCGATCAGCTGGAAGCCAAGCTGGTGGATCTCGAATTCCGCCGCATGTTCTCCGGTCAGCACGACGGCTCCGACTGCTACATCGACATCCAGTCCGGTTCCGGCGGCACCGAGGCTCAGGACTGGGCCAACATGGTGCTGCGCATGTACCTGCGCTGGGGCGATGCCCACGGCTACAAGCCGGAGCTGATCGAGCTGTCTGACGGCGACGTGGCCGGCATCAAGTCCGCCACCGTCAAGTTCACCGGCGAGTATGCCTTCGGCTGGCTGCGCACCGAGACCGGCGTGCACCGCCTGGTCCGCAAGTCACCGTTCGACTCGGGTGGCCGTCGTCATACCTCGTTCTGCTCGGTGTTCGTCTACCCCGAGATCGATGACGACATCGAGATCGACATCAACCCGGCGGATCTGCGCATCGACGTCTACCGCGCCTCCGGTGCCGGTGGTCAGCACGTCAACCGGACCGAGTCCGCGGTGCGTATCACCCACGTCCCCACCGGGGTGGTGGTGCAGTGCCAGAACGACCGTTCCCAGCACAAGAACAAAGATCAGTGTATGAAGCAGCTGAAGGCCAAGCTCTACGAGCTGGAAATTCAGAAGCAGAACGCTGAGAAGCAAGCCCTCGAAGAGACCAAGTCCGACATCGGCTGGGGCAGCCAGATCCGCTCCTACGTACTGGATGACTCCCGTATCAAGGATCTGCGCACCGGCGTCGAGACCCGCAATACCCAATCGGTACTCGACGGCGACTTGGACAAGTTTATCGAAGCCAGCCTGAAATCAGGCCTGTAAACAGAGCAGCAGGAATCACCATGTCTGAACAAACCACTACTCCGGAAGTCGACCAGACTCTCGAACTGAACAACGAGATGACTGAGCGTCGCTCCAAGCTGGCCGCCTTGCGCGCCCAGGGCAACCCTTTCCCCAACGACTTCCGTCGTGACAGCCTGTCCGGCGATCTGCACGCCGAGTTTGGCGACAAGAGCGCCGACGAGCTGGTGGCCTTGAATAAACGGGTGAAGATTGCCGGTCGTATCATGACCCGCCGGATCATGGGCAAGGCTTCCTTCGCGACCCTGCAGGACATGGCTGGCAAGATCCAGATCTACGTGACCCGTGACGACCTGCCGGAAGGCTTCTACAACGAGCAGTTCAAGAAGTGGGATCTGGGGGACATAGTCGGCGTGGAAGGGACCCTGTTCCGCACCAACACCGGCGAGCTCTCCGTCCATGTGGGCGAAATCCGCCTGCTGACCAAGGCACTGCGTCCGCTGCCCGAGAAGCACAAGGGCCTGACCGACCAGGAAGCCCGCTGCCGTCAGCGCTACCTGGATCTGATCGCCAACGAAGAGTCCCGCAAGACCTTCATGATCCGCACCCAGGTGGTTGCCGGCATCCGCAAGTTCTTCAACGAGAAGCGCTTCATGGAAGTGGAAACCCCCATGATGCAGGTCATCCCGGGCGGCGCCTCCGCGCGTCCCTTCGTCACTCACCACAATGCGCTGGACATCGACATGTACCTGCGTATCGCCCCCGAGCTTTACCTGAAGCGTCTGGTGGTCGGTGGTTTCGAGCGCGTGTACGAGATCAACCGCAACTTCCGTAACGAAGGGATCTCGGTGCGTCACAACCCCGAGTTCACCATGATCGAGTTCTACATGGCCTATGCCGACTACATCGATCTGATGGACCTGACCGAGGAGCTGCTGCGCACCCTGGCCCAGGACATCCTGGGTGACACCAAGATCCGTTACGCCAAAGAGGGCGAAGAGGGTCTGACCATCGACTTCGGTCAGCCGTTCCAGCGCCTCACCATGGTCGAGTCCATCCTCAAGTTCAACCCGGATGTGACCCAGGACGATCTGGCCACCCTGGAGAGCGCCAAGGCCGTCGCCAAGGGTCTGCACATCGAGCTGATGAAGGGCTGGGAGCTGGGCCACGTGATCACCGCCATCTTTGAAGAGACAGTTGAGCACATGCTGCTGCAACCGACCTTCATCACCGAGTACCCGGCTGCCGTCTCCCCGCTGGCTCGCCGCAACGACAAGAACCCGGATGTGACCGATCGCTTCGAGTTCTTCATCGGTGGCCGCGAGCTGGCCAACGGCTTCTCCGAGCTGAACGATGCGGAAGATCAGGCCAAGCGCTTCCAGGATCAGGTGAACCAGAAAGAAGCGGGCGACGACGAAGCCATGTTCTACGACGCCGACTTCGTCACTGCGCTGGAACACGGCCTGCCGCCCACTGCCGGTCAGGGTATCGGTATCGACCGTCTGGTGATGCTGTTCACCAACAGCCACACCATCCGCGACGTCATCCTGTTCCCGGCCCTGCGTCCGCAACAGAAATAAGCGATCGCCTCAGGCCTGGCCTGATGCCCGATGGCACTGAAAACGCCCCGCAACTGCGGGGCGTTTTTTATGGCAAAGAATAAAGCTGCGAGCAGGGTACGCCCGGCTGGCGGCTTATGGGGCGGGCGGCAGCAGCCACTCCCCCTGCCACAGGGTCAGCGCCTGACCCGACATCCACACCCTATCCCCCTGCAACTCCAGCACCAGCTCCCCGCCCCGCGCGGAGATCTGCCGCGCCCGCAACTGCGTCTTGCCGAGTCGCTCGGCCCAGAAGGGCACCAGGGCGCAGTGGTTGGAGCCGGTGACAGGATCCTCCTCCACTCCGACCCAGGGGGCGAAGTAGCGGGAGACGAAGTCATCGCCTCCCCGGCTGGAGAGCGCAGTCACCATCAGGCCACGACCTGGCAGGGCCCCCAGGGCGTGGAAGTCCGGCTTGAGTGCCTGCACCTCTTCTTCGCTCTCCAGCACCAGCAGGAACTTGGCGCCGGCGGCCAGGGTCTGCAGCGGCGTGCAGCCGAGGGCCTCGGCATAGGCGGGATCCAATGTCAGCGGAGCAAGGGGGATGCGCGGAAAGTCGAGCCGGATCCACTCCCCCTCGCGGCAAGCCTGCAGCTCGCCGCTGCGGGTCTCGAAGCGCAGCACCTGGGTGCGGGCCACAGCCCCGGTCTGCCACAGCACATGGGCGGCCGCCAGGGTGCCGTGACCGCAGAGATCCACTTCAACCGTCGGGGTAAACCAGCGCAACCGATAGTGCGCCTCTCCCAGGGGAGTGAGGAAGGCGGTCTCCGACAGGTTGAACTCCGCCGCCATGGCCTGCAGCTCGGCATCGCTGCGCTCGGGGCCCAATACGACGATGGCGGGGTTGCCCCCGAAGGGGCGCTGGCTGAAGGCATTGACATGGAACAGTCTGGACATCGGCAGATCCTGAGAGGCGGAAGGGGACTCAATATTGCGATTTTTATACCACAGCCGGGGAGCCGCTGAGGCGGATTTCGGCTTTATAAATTCATAAATCGCATAAAGAAGATATTTTTATTCTTTGTTGTTATTCATTGCACCCCTTAACCTGACCAAAAATCAGACCATGGAAGACGTGTGTGATGCAATTGACAGCCCCAATACCCACCATAAGCCCGCTCTCTGACGAGCAGCAGCGCCAGCTGAATCAGGTCTTGTCGACCCTCAATACCCAGCAACTCGCCTGGGTGAGCGGTTATCTCTACGGCCTCTCCCAGTCAGGCGTCCAGAACGTCACCACCAGCGCCGCCGTGGCCGCCTCCGGTGGCAGCCTGACCATTCTCTACGGCTCCCAGACCGGCAACGCCAAGGGTGTCGCCAGCGCCATCCAGGCGCAGGCGAAGGCCCGCGGCCTGCCGGTGACCCTGACCTCGATGGCGGACTACAAACCCAAGCAGCTCAAGAAAGAGAGCCATCTGCTGGTGATCGTTAGCACTTACGGGGAGGGAGAGCCGCCGGAGAGCACGGTGGATCTGTTCGAGCAGCTGAAAAAAGGCAAGATCGGCAAACTCGAAGGTCTCAAGTTCGCCGTGTTGGGGCTGGGTGACAGCTCCTACGAATTCTTCTGCCAGACCGGCAAGGACTTCGACGACTTACTGTCAAAAGCGGGTGCCGAGCGCATTCATGAACTCGCGAGCCTGGACGTGGACTATCAGGACGCGGCCAAGGCCTGGGGCGAGCAGGCAGTCAATGCCGTCGCCGCCACCCTGTCCGCAGGGGCCGCGACCGCCAGCGTAGCGGATTCGGTGCAGCAAGCCGTCGGCCACAGCCAGTATCACAAGGAGAATCCCTTCCCGGCCAAGCTCTCGGTCAATCAGAAGATCACCGGCCGCGACTCCACCAAGGACATCCGCCACATAGAGATCAACCTGGAAGAGTCCGGCATCACTTATCAGCCGGGTGATGCCCTCGGCATCTGGTTCGACAATGACGCCGATCTGGTGGGCGAAGTGCTGGCCCTGACCGGCCTCTCCGGCGATGAAACCACCGCACAGGGCCCCTTGCGCGCGGCCCTGACCCGCCACTTCGAGCTGACCCGCTTGCACGGCGGCTTTATCACAGGACTCGCTGACATATCGGGCAATCCGGCGCTCAAGGATCTGGCCGGCGACAAGGCCCAGGTCAACGCCCTGGTGGCCAGCGCCCAGGTGGTGGATGTGCTCAAGCGCTTCCCCTCCTCCCTGAGCGCGGATCAGCTTGTCAAACTGCTGCGCCCGCTGACCCCGCGCCTCTACTCCATCGCCTCCGCCCAGAGCGAGGTGGAGGAAGAGGTACACCTGACAGTCGGCGTGGTGCGCTATGCCCAGGAAGATGGCACAGTGCGATCTGGCGGCGCCTCCTCCTATCTGGCGGACCGTCTGGCCGAGGACGCCGAGGTCAGGGTGTTCGTGGAGCACAACGACAACTTCCGTCTGCCGGCCAATCCCGATACCCCCGTCATCATGGTGGGTCCGGGCACCGGCATAGCCCCCTTCCGCGCCTTTATGCAGGAGCGTGAGGCACAAGGGGCCGAGGGCAAGAACTGGCTCATCTTCGGCAACCCTCACTTCACCCAGGACTTCCTCTATCAGGTGGAGTGGCAGCGTTATGTGAAATCCGGCCTGCTGTCGAAGATTTCCCTGGCCTTCAGCCGGGATCAGGCCAACAAGATCTATGTGCAGGATCGCCTGCGCGAGGCAGGGCAGGAGCTCTACCAGTGGCTGGAAGCAGGTGCTCACTTCTATGTGTGCGGCGACGCCAACCACATGGCGAAGGATGTGCAGGAGGCCCTGCTGGATGTGATCAGCGATCATGGCCACAAAAGCCGTGAAGAAGCAGAAGAGTATTTGAGCGAATTGCGTCGTGCCAAACGTTATCAAAGGGATGTCTACTGATGAGCAAGCAACCAATCTCGAAACAAGCAGCAGGACCGGTTGAAGGACCACTGTCCGACAACGAACGCCTCAAGCGCGAGAGCAATTTCCTGCGCGGCACCATAGAGCAGGATCTGCAGGATCCCCTCACCGGTGGCTTTAACGGCGACAACTTCCAGCTGATCCGCTTCCACGGCATGTATCAGCAGGATGACAGAGACATCCGCCCGGAGCGCACCGCCCAGAAGCTGGAGCCCCTGCACAACGTCATGCTGCGCGCCCGTCTGCCGGGCGGCATCATCACCCCGGCCCAGTGGCAGGTGATCGACAAGTTCGCCGAGGAGCACAGCCTCTACGGCAGCATCCGCCTGACCACCCGTCAGACCTTCCAGTTCCACGGCGTGCTCAAGCGCGACATCAAGCTGATGCACCAGACCCTCAACAGCACGGGCATAGATTCCATCGCCACCGCCGGCGACGTGAACCGCAACGTGCTCTGCACCAGCAACCCGGTGGAGTCCGAGCTGCACCAGGAGGCCTACGAGTGGGCCAAGAAGATCTCCGAGCACCTGCTGCCCAAGACCCGCGCCTACGTGGAGATCTGGCTGGATGGCGAGAAGCTGGGCGGTGACGAGGAGCCGATCCTGGGTTCCAACTACCTGCCGCGCAAATTCAAGACCACAGTGGTGATCCCGCCCCACAACGATGTGGACATCCACGCCAACGATCTCAACTTCGTGGCCATCGCAGATGGCGGCAAGCTGGTGGGCTTCAACGTACTGGTGGGCGGGGGTCTGGCCATGACCCACGGCGACACCAGCACCTATCCGCGCAAGGCGAGCGATTTCGGCTTCATCCCGCTCTCCCACGTGCTGGAGGTGGCCGCCGCAGTGGTCAGCACCCAGCGCGACTGGGGCAACAGGGTCAACCGCAAGAACGCCAAGACCAAGTACACTCTTGAACGCGTGGGGGTGGAGGCCTTTAAGGCCGAGGTGGAGAGCCGCGCCGGCATCCCCTTCGCCGAGAGTCGCCCCTACGAGTTCACCAGCCGTGGGGATCGCTTTGGTTGGGTCGAGGGGATCGACGGCAAGCACCACCTGACCCTCTTCATCGAGAATGGCCGCCTGCTGGACTTCCCGGGCAAGCCCCTCAAAACCGGCATGCTGGAGATCGCCAAAGTGCATCAGGGGGATTTTCGCCTCACCGCCAACCAGAACCTGATCATCGCAGGCGTGCCTGCCAGCGAGAAGGCCCGCATCGAAGCACTCGCGCGCCAGTATGGCCTGCTGGATGACGGCGTGAGCGAGCAGCGCAAGCAGTCCATGGCCTGCGTGGCCCTGCCCACCTGCCCGCTGGCGATGGCAGAAGCGGAGCGCATGCTGCCAGCCTTCGTCACCGACATCGAAGGTCTGCTGGCCAAACACGCGCTGGCGGATGACGCCATCATCTTCCGGGTCACCGGCTGCCCCAACGGCTGCGGCCGCGCCATGCTGGCGGAAGTGGGTCTGGTGGGCAAGGCCCCCGGCCGCTACAACCTGCACCTGGGGGGCAACCTCGAAGGGACCCGCATTCCCCGCCTCTATCAGGAGAACATCACGGAGCCGCAGATCCTGGCCGAACTCGACGCCCTGATCGGCCGCTGGGCCAAGGAGCGCAACTCGAACGAGTGCTTCGGCGACTTCGTGATCCGGGTTGGGGTGATTGCCCCCGTCATCGACTCCGCGAGGGACTTCTATGCAGCCTGAACTCATTGATAGCGGGCGGCTGACACTGACCGCCGATGGCAGGCTCGACCTCGACGCCCTGCTGGCCCTCGGCCGGGAGGAGCAGAGCGAGGCGCTGGCCCCCCTTAACCGGGAGCTGGACGCCATGAGCGCCTCCGAGCGGGTGCGCTGGGCGCTGGCGAATCTGCCGGGGGAACATGTGCTGTCGTCGAGCTTCGGCATCCAGGCGGCGCTGATGCTGCACCTGGTGAGCCGCGAGCGGAGCGATGTGCCCGTGGTGCTGACCGATACCGGCTATCTCTTCCCTGAGACCTACCACTTCATCGACCAGCTGACCGAGCGCCTCAGCCTCAACCTGAAGATCTACCGGGCCGAGCTCAGCCCGGCCTGGCAGGAGGCCCGCTTCGGCCTCTTGTGGGAGCAGGGGGTGGAGGGGATCACCCGCTACAACCAGCTCAACAAGGTGGAGCCCATGGACCGAGCCCTGAGCGAGCTCGGCGCCCGCACCTGGTTCTCCGGCCTGCGCCGGGAGCAGGCGGGCAGCCGCGGCAAGCTGCCGGTACTGGCCATACAGCGCGGCCGCTTCAAGTTCCTGCCGGTGATCGACTGGAGCAACAAGGACGTCTTCTACTACTTCAAGGAGCACGATCTGCCCTACCACCCCCTGTGGGAGCAGGGCTACCTCTCGGTGGGCGACGTCCACACCACCACCAAGTGGGAGCCGGGCATGAGCGAGGAGCAGACCCGCTTCTTCGGCCTCAAGCGCGAGTGCGGCCTGCACGAAGAGAGCGGCGAGCACGACGGCTCCGGCATCTGATCCCGGGTGCAAGCGGCTGACCATAAAAAACGCCCGGCAATGGCCGGGCGTTTTGCTTGCTGACATCCATGGACTGGGCTGCGCCTGGACCTTAGCCCGCTGATTTGTCTTGCGCTGCGGCACGCGCCTGGGTCAGCCAGTCATTGACCAGGGCCTGGTGTCCCTTGAGCCAGGCATCGGCGTGGCGCTCCACATCCGCCGGCTTGTTCTGTCCCTTGTTCATCAGGCCGTTCTGGATGTTGATGTCGTTCAACGGCAGCTTGACGATGCTGAACAGCTTGGCTGCCGCCGGGTTGGCATCGGTGAAGGCCTTGTTGGCGACTATGTGCATGGTGTTGACGGCAAAGCCGTAGTTCTTGCCGTTGGGCAGCCGGGTCTTGGCCGCCTCTTTGGCATCGGCGGGCACTTCCAGCCACACCACGTCCTTGCCCGGCACCAGCTCGCTGCTGAGCCAGTAGGGGGTCCAGGTGTAGTAGAGCACCGGCTTGCCGGCCTGATAACGGGCCAGGGTATCGGCGATCAGGGCCGCGTAGTTGCCCTGCTTGTGGGTGACTGTCGGGGTCAGACCGAACTCGTCCAGATGATGGTTGATGGCCCCTTCGCAGCCCCAGCCCGGGTTGCAGCCCACCAGATCGGCCTTGCCGTCGCCATCGCCGTCAAACAGCGCCGCCAGCTTGGGATCCTTGAGCTGACCCAGGTTGGTGATGCCGTACCGGGCCGCAGTCTTCTTGTCGATGAGGTAGCCCTGGGCGGCGCCGGCCACATAGGTGCCCTGACGGAAGAACACCTTGTCGCCCCCAGCCTGTTCGTACTTGTTGTCCTGCAGCGGTATCCAGTTGAAGGCGAGGAAGGTGCCGTCCCCTTGCGCCACCGAGGCGTAGGCCACGTTGTAATCCACCTCCTGGGCGGGCTGGACATCATAGCCGAGGCGGCCCATCAGCTTGCTGACCAGCAGGCTCTGGAAGGCCTCCTCCGGCAAGGAGCTCTGCAGGGGCTGCACCTTGACCCCCTCCCCCGGCAACGCTGTATTGGCCATGGCGAGGGAACTCAGCAGCAGGGCGCTCAGGGTCAATCCTTTGGTGATCTGTTTCATGCATTTACTCCTTTGTAATCGAGGGATTTGCCGCGGCCGCACAGGCGCAGCAGCAGGGCGACGGGACCGCGCTGATACCAGCGGCCGACCCGGCTGCGATCCGGCTGCCCCATCGCCTGGGTCAGTCGGTCGAGGACTATGGCCAGCAGCACTATGCCGAGGCCGCCGATGGAGGCGAGCCCCATGTCGAGGCGGCCTATGCCGCGCAGCACCATCTGGCCCAGGCCGCCGACCGCAATCATGGAGGCGATCACCACCATGGAGAGCGCCAGCATCAGGGTCTGGTTGACCCCGGCCATGATGGTGGGCATGGCGAGCGGCAGCTGTACCTTGAACAGCAGCTGGGAGGGGCTGGCACCGAACGAGTGGGCCGCCTCCACCAGATCGGCGGGCACCTGGCGAATGCCCAGCATGGTCAACCGGATCATCGGCGGCAGGGCGAAGATGACGGTCACCACCACCCCGGGCACATTGCCTATGCCAAACAGCATGACGATGGGGATGAGGTAGACGAAGGCCGGGGTGGTCTGCATGGCATCCAGCAGCGGCCGGGTCCAGGTGGAGAGCCGCTCGCTCCTCGCCAGCAAAATGCCGACCGGCAAGCCTATCAGCACGCAGAAGAACAGCGAGGTCAGCACCAGGGACAGGGTCACCATTGCATCGGACCAGGCGCCGATAAGGCCGATCCCAACAAGAGACGCGAGCGTGCCGAGCGCCATGCGGCCGCCCACCAGCTGCCAGGCGATCAGGGTCAAGAGCCCCATCATCAGGGTGGAGGGCACAGTCTGCAACAGCTGGGTCATGGCCCCCAGGGCCAGCTCCACAGGGGCGCGGATCAGCTGGAACACAGGCCGCAGGTTCTCCACCAGCCAGCCGATGCCCCCCTCGACCCAGGTATCCAGCGGCACCAGGGCCTGCTGGAAGGGATCCAGCCAGTCGACGGCGGCACTGTTATCGACCATTGCGATCTGGCTCTGCCAGTCTGCCGCCTCTGTGGCCGTACTGCCCCAGGGATCCTCGGCTGTGGTGGTGGTCGCAGCGCCCCAGGGATCGGCCTGCGCCTCGTCGGCCCAGGCGGGAGCGCTCGTCAATAGCAACAGCGCCAGCAAGCCGGTCAGCAGACGGTTCAAGAGGTTGAGATTCATACCGGGGTACTCCTGTCCAGGGTGTTGAGCAGATTGGCCTTGGAGATGAGTCCCAGATAGGTGCCATCCTCCTCGACCACTGGCACCTGGCAGGGTGCGGCGGCCACCTGGCTGATGAGTTCGTTGAGGGAGGTGTCGGCCAGAATGGGCTGGATGTCCGCCAGCAGCGCCTGCTCCAGGCTCCCCTTGTCACGGACCGCCTGACCGAGCGACTCGACCGAGACGACCCCGAGGAAGCGGCGGCTGCGATCCACCACGTAGCCGTACTCCCGCTCCAGCTCCTTGAGCTGGCGCAGGGCATTGCCCGGCCCGTCCGTGGTGTGTTTCTTGATAAGCGGCATCTGCTTGCGGCTGGCCACATCCCGGGCGCTGAAGACGTTGGCGAGATCCACCCCGCGAAAGAAGGCGCGCACATAGTCGTTGGCGGGCTGGTTCAGGATCTCGTCCGGGGTGCCGACCTGCACCAGCTGGCCATCCTGCATGATGGCGATGCGATCGCCGATGCGCATCGCCTCGTCCAGATCGTGGGAGATGAAGACAATGGTGCGCTGCTGGCTCGCCTGCAGCTTGAGCAACTCGTCCTGCATCTCGGTGCGGATCAGGGGATCCAGCGCGGAGAAGGCCTCGTCCATCAGCAGTATGTCGGGGTCATTGGCCAGCGCCCGGGCCAGGCCGACCCGCTGCTTCATGCCGCCGGAGAGGGCGTCGGGGAAGGCGTCGATCCACTGCCCCAGACCCACCTGATGGAGCGCCTGACGGGCGCTCTGCTGGCGCTCCGCCAGCGGCACCCCGGCCAGCTCCAGACCGAAGGCGGTGTTTTCCAGCACGCTCAGGTGGGGCATCAGGGCGAAGGACTGGAACACCATGCTGATCTTCTTGCGGCGCACCTGGCGCAGTTCGCGCTCCGAGATGGCGGCTATGTCCTCGCCATCGATCAGCACCTGGCCACGGGTCGGCTCGATCAGCCGGTTGAAGAGACGCACCAGGGTGGACTTGCCCGAGCCGGAGAGGCCCATCACCACGAAGATCTCCCCCTCGTGGATGGCCAGATTGACATCCTGGACCCCCAGGGTCTGCCCGGTCTTTTGCAGTATGCTGGCGCGGTCGTGCCCTTTCGCCAGCAATTTGAACGCTTTTTCCGGATGTTCTCCGAAGATTTTATAGAGCGATTTCACTTCGAGTTTGACTGTCATACTGTCCTTTTTTTATGGCCGGCATCTTGCTGTTCCTGCTGCCGAACGCGCACCAATTACTTTCAACACTAAACAATTAAGCCAAACAACAAAAGAACCATAAGAGTCCACTAAAACAAGTTGTGACATAAATAACTGATTTTTATAACTTATTTAAGGCAACAAAAATTCAACAGATGACCGAAATGGATCGGAAAAATATGAGGTAGCTGCATAAATAGTCCGTTTATTATCCATATCATGAGTAGAATCAAGGGGGTGAGGAGCATAAATGAGGGTCCTCCCCCGGACTGAGGCCCCCTTTCATCAAGACCCACAAAACAATTACAACATTAATCATATTTAATCCCTGTGAAGGGGGGGCGATTTAGGGGAGGATTGAGCAGGAAAGGGGCCTATGCGGAGCGCGGCGGCGAAGTCGAAAAAAAAAGCCCCTCGCAGTGGAGGGGCCTTGCTGACGGGAGGGATTAGCGTCGCTGCCAGGTTTCGAAGCAGTAAGGATGAGGGTTCTTCTCGTCGGGCTGATGGGGATCGCTCTCGGTGCGCACCCAGTCCCCCTCATCGAAGGCGGGGAAGCGGGTATCCCCTGCCACCGCCAGATCGATCCGGGTCAGATAGAGCCTGTCGGCCCGGGGCAGCAGCTGGCCATAGAGATGCCCCCCCCCTATCACCATCAGTTCATCCACTTTCTCGCCCCTTGCCAACAAGGTGAGCGCGGCCTCGACCGAATCGACCACCTCCACCCCTTCTGCGCAATAGTCAGGGTTGCGGCTGATCACCAGGTTGCGGCGTCCGGGCAGCGGGCGACCTATGGACTCGAAGGTCTTGCGCCCCATCAGCACCGGCTTGCCGAGCGTCACCCGCTTGAAGTGGGCCAGATCGGCGGGCAGATGCCAGGGCATCTGGTTGTCCAGGCCAATCACGCGATCGTGCGCCATGGCGGCAATCATGGAAATGTGCATGGGTTCAGCCTCTTGCAGCCAGTCTCAGATAATGGGCCGGTTACGGTACACGACCAAAGAGGGGATCGCCAAACCGAAACTGAGGGCCCCCACGATAAAGAGCACCTTGAGGCCGTTGGTCACGGCGTGATGGATAAGCTCCGTGGTCACCCCCGAGATGTTGAGCTCCACCACGGCAATCATGGTCTTGAACGCATAGACACCCGGGATCATGGGGATGATGGAGGCAACGCTGAACACGGGACGCGGTGCCAGCAGGCGCTTCGACCAGTAGACGCAGACAAAGCCCACCGTAGTAGACGCCGCCAGGGTGGCCCACTCTATGGGCATGCCGTAATGAATGAGCAGGGTGCGCAGGCTGTGGGCCAGGGCACCTCCCATGGCGCAATACTTCAGCATCCTAGGCGGCACGTTGAACAACATGGCGAAGCCGACCGCCGGTATGGCAGACCAGAACGCATCCCTGGCGAGCAGCAAGAGCAGTTCCATCATGGCCGCGTCCCTCCCGCCAAGACCACCAGACGAGGCCCTGGCCCAACACTCACACTAATGGCACCGAAACGGCGCGCTATTGTCCCGCTTCTAGCGCGGATAGCGTCATTGCATCTCATATGGAGTTCCACCACAGTTTCCAGCCCCAGATCCCGGTGACCGACATGGCCAGCACTATGCCGATAACGGCGCTGATGGTGAGCAGGGTCGCCATGCCCCAACGGGCCAACCCCAGGTTGAAGTAGCCCTTCACCATGTCGGAAACCGCATTGATGAGCGGAAAACCCGGCACCAGCAGCAAGACGCTGGCCGCCATGGCGAGATAGGGTTGGTCTCCCCACTGGAAGTAGGTGGCGCAGGAGGCGATCAGGGTGGCGACGAAGCCGGTCGCGGCGAAGTTGATGAGCGGACTGTGGTGATGGCGAGCCATCAGCTGGCGCACTCGCATCGCCACCGCAGCGGCGATGAAGGTCACCAGGAAGATGGGCCAGTCGCCGCCGAACAGCAGACTGAAGGCGCCGCAGGAGAGCCCCACCATGGGCACCACCAGCCAGGGGTGATAATGGAATGGCACTATGCCGTCGAGCCGCTGGCGCACCTCCCGCACACCGATCAGCTCCTTCTCCGCCAGGATGCAGATGCGCTGGACCTCGCACACCACCTGCATGTTGATCCCCTGATCCCGCACCCGGCGGGTGGTGGTGACGCAACTCCCCTGATAGAGGCTGGTGAGCACTATGGCACTGGCGGAGATGGCCATCTCGACGCTCTCCAGCCCCAGCGCCAACCCGAGCCGGACCGTGGTCTGCTCTATGATGCGCCCCTCGGCACCATGCTGGGCCAGCAACTGACCCACCTTGACGATGATCCGGGTGATCTCTGTCTGTTGCTCCCGCGACAGCACCCTTCTTGGTGTGATACTTCTCATAATCCCTTAGAGTCGTAGCAAGATGAAATGTGCCGAGATATTACCCCAAGCGTTATATTCCTTCATCCATATCTGCGGATTTAGCGGGCCGCCATGTTATTAAATGAGTGTGCAATGTGAATTTGCAGCAAATAAAAAACAAACCACCCTGTTTATTAACATTGGGTGGTTTTCGCTGAAGAAAATATTGAAAATAGCGGAGCAGGGTGGCGGCCAATAAATTATTTATTCCTCGGATGATCCGCCAGCACTATCACATTGTCTGGCGGCAGCCTCTCTTCGGCTTGCGCCAGAGACGTCTCCTGCAACTGGATGATGTGGCGGCGCATGGCATACACGGAGTCGTGCATCATGTTGGCAATCCGGATGCAGCTGTCGAGATTGTTCCTGGCCAGACGGCGCTGGCAATCGATGCGAAACTGCAGGCCCCGCAACCGCCGCTGCCGATCCGGCCCCACCTGCGCTATCAGGGCCTCTATCTGCTGGTGCAACAAGGCATCGAGCCGCTCCGGCTCGGCCAGGGCCCAGTGTTTGAGCGTATCAAAATCTGGCAGCTCCATATCCCCTCCTGGCCAGACTCCTCCCACATCCAAGTGCGACCACGCCCGGCACATCATTTCGCTGTCCATAGAAAGGTTATATAAGATGGTGGGGATTTTGGGTCTGTCGGCTCCGAGTCACAGGAGTCCGCTTTTTCATCCAGTGGGCGGATATTGGGCGAGAGGAAAGATTAATTCTTTAGGATTCATGAAATTATAGTGATGCCCCATGCGTCACTTTTTTTATAAATTTTAAAGGCTTTTATGGCTCTTCTTATTCCCTATTCATCGATAGCGAATAGATCTGCTTTTCGTTCGACTCTCAATTTAGACCTTGCCATGTCGCACCCAAGCCGGTGGTTTAACATATCTCACTGATTATGTTATTTTATTTACCACTTTTTCCAATGACCAAGGGTTGAGCATGAGCAAGGCAAGAATCGGTATAGTCACCGTCAGCGATCGCGCCAGCGCGGGCATCTATGAAGATCTCTCCGGCAAGGCCATCATCGACACCCTTGACGCCTATCTGACCTCGGAGTGGGAACCCGTCTATCAGGTGATCCCGGATGAGCAGGATCAGATTGAGGCGACCCTGGTTCGGCTGGCGGATGAGGAGTCATGCTGCCTCATCGTCACCACGGGCGGCACAGGGCCGGCCAAGCGGGATGTGACACCGGAAGCCACCGAAGCCGTGTGCGATCGCATGATGCCGGGCTTTGGCGAGCTGATGCGGGCCGAGTCACTCAAGTTCGTGCCCACCGCCATTTTGTCACGCCAGACTGCAGGCCTGCGCGGCAGCTCCCTCATAGTCAACCTGCCGGGCAAGCCCAAGTCCATCCGCGAGTGCCTGGATGCGGTCTTCCCTGCCATTCCCTACTGCATCGACCTGATGGACGGGCCCTATCTCGAGTGCGATGAAGCCGTCATCAAGCCATTCCGCCCCAGGAAATAGCTAAGTGGACGGGGGATGTTAAGCCCCCGTTCCTCTCTTATTTGCGGCCGTACACCTTGACCCCCGCCTTGCTCCCTTCCGAATTGCCATAAACCTCGATCCGCTTGATGCAGACCCGGCTGCCGAGGGACTTCCAGCCGGACTCCTGATCCTCCTTCAGCGTCTTGTCAAAGTGCAGTGTCTTGCTGCGGTCATTGCCGTAGATCACCTTGACCCTGTCCAGAGTCAGCTCCCGCCCCGCCTTGACCATGATGGACTTGGCCGGACGACAGATGATGACGGGAATGATGGCAGCATGGTCGCCCACCCCCAGCAGCATGGTCTTGCCCAGCAGAAATTCATCATCGGCCATGGCCGGGGACACAACCCCGCCGAGCAGCGCCATCGGCACCAGGATGCGCAAGGCGCGGGTAAAGGGGGATGAGAGATGAAGAGAAAACAGAGCTGACATTATGCCTCCTGAAAAAAGGGGCATGATAAGGGTCCATAACCAAACCCAAGCTGTACTGGAGCTGTACCAGGGGGCAAGGCAATAGCCAGGCGAGGCTCATGCCGATGATGGCACCTCAGGCGCCAGACCTGTGATGGCGGGGATTCAGGCCCCCGTCATCACCCCTGGGGAGACTAGTTGCCCCACATGGTCATCAGCTGGGATTCCATGGCCTCTTCCGGCTCATCCGGCAGCGCGGTGAAGAAATCGAGCCCGGTCTGCTCCTCCACCGCATCCACAGTCACTATGTAGTCCGCAAGCCGGCTGGCCGACACATTCTCCTGGGGCAGGATGAAGGCGATGGCTTCCTGATTGGCTACATCCATCACCACCCTGTAATAGGCGTGGGGCACAGTCACACCGTTGCCGATGGCGCCATCGGAGTTGGTGAAGATGGGGCCGGTGATCACCTGGACATTCTCATAGGCGATGGCCCACTGCCGGGTCTTCTCTTCCAGGATGCGCCAGGCCCCCTGATTGAGGGCCGGCAACTGCGGCGTCATGTTGGTCAGCAGGAAGCTCTGCTTCATGGTGGTGGCGCTGGTGCGCATGTCCGCCGCGGGCGCCTGATGGCCGCGATCAAAGCCCGAGCCCTTGTAGTCCGCCAGGGTGGCGCGGTACTGCACCGGCACTTCCTTGTCTTCGGCGAAGGCATCTTTGCGCGGCACCTGCCCCTGGGCGCTGGCCGCCGTCATCCGGTAAGAGACCCAGTCAGAGACCTTGGTGTCGTAGTTGTAACCGGCGGCATAGCCCTCCCGGCACAACAGCTGACTGGATTGACCTGGCACCCCCAGGGTGACGTGATCCTTGCACTGAAAGCCCGCCGCCAGGGTCGGGAAAGTGGTGAGAGCAAATCCGATAGCCAGAACCAATTTATTGATATTATTCATTATTATGCCACTCCTTGTGTTAGGCGGAGTGATTTGACACCAGGTCGGATGAGCAAGGCAATCGCACAAATAGCGAGCAATCCGGAAATGTGAGGGGGGCGGCAGATCGGTGAAATCCCTGTCGCCAGCTGGGGGATTGCCATCCCGTTCTCGCTGTGACAGGAACGGCACTTTGACTTGGTTATCAGATAGATAGGTAGACAACAAGCGGAGCCACCGGCTCCGCCACTCTCCTCATTCCGCTCAGCTCTTCACCTCAGGCCTGGGGGTATCGGGCCGGGACGGCGGCAGTATGGGCAGCACTATCTGCGGCTGCTCCCCGGTCAGGCTCTCGAGGTAGGCGGTCATGTCGTCGGCCTCCTGCTCGCTCAGGCGCTGGCCGAGCTGGATGTCCGCCATGATCTGCACCGCCTCCTTGAGATCCCAGACGGCGCCGTCGTGGAAGTAGGGGTAGGTCAGTTCTATGTTGCGCAGGGTGGGCACCTTGAACCAGCCGATGAGCTGCGGCTCGCCGGTCACCGCGCCGCGCCCCTGGGCCGGGTTGTCGGTCTGGTAGTGCTTGACCAGCCCCATCTTCTGGAAGGTGTTGCCACCTATGGCGACCCCGTTGTGGCAGGCGGTGCAGCCCTTCTCCTTGAACAGCTGATAGCCCTTCAGTTGCTGCGCCGTCAGCGCCTTGCCGTCCCCCTTCAGCCAGCGATCGAAGGGGGCATTGGGGGTGATCAGGGTCTCCTCGAAGGCGGCGATGGCATCGGTGACTTCATCTATGCCGAAGTCCGCCTTGCCATAGACAGCATCGAAGCGGGCGCGGTACTCGGGCAGGGTATGCAGGGTGCCCACCGCCAGCTTGTGGGTGAAGGCCATCTCAAGCGGGTTCTCGATGGGCCCGGCCGCCTGCTCCTTCAGATCCTTGGCGCGACCATCCCAGAACTGCACGAAGTTGAGGCTGGAGTTGAGCACGGTCGGGGAGTTGATCGGCCCCTCCTTCCACTTGTGGCCGAGGGAGCTAACCTGATTATCCACCCCGCCGGTTGCCAGGTTGTGGCAGGAGTTGCAGGAGATGGCATTGGATTTTGACAGTCTGGGCTCGAAGAACAGCATCTTGCCCAGCTCGACTTTCGCCGGGTCTTTCACCTTGGCGGCCTCGACCGCTTGTATCGGCTCACTCGCCCACCCCATCCCGGGCAAGGCCAGTGCCAGCAGCAGACAATATTTATTCATCTTTTTTCTCTCCCTTGAGTCTGCGAACAATCGCAGCCTCAGCCTGCCCGGGAAAGGTTCTCTTTTATTTGCCCAAGATCAATATAGGTTACAAAAAACCACAATAAAAACAATGCATTGATTTATTTCAGGCGGAGTAACGGCGGGGACTTGCGAGGTAAAAACAAGCTGAATTTCGATGCGTGAATTATGAGCTAATTCATCAGCAACGACAGCCTATTAATTAGATTGCTGTCATTGAATAAAGCGATTATTCAATATGCAGTGGCGACCGCCCGTTAATTAGATCCATTTAATATGCATCATAAATATGAGCCGTTGTCGCCACCAATAATAAAGAAGCCGGTCTGAACCGCTGTTCCCCTTATTTCAGACGATGCCATTTGTTATTCCTTCACTAAATCAAGGAGGCGAATGGTTGTGCTTTTCAATCAAGATAAGGATATATGATGAGAAAGTCCCTGCTGGCCGGCGCCCTGCTGCTCTGCCCCACGGCCTTCGCCGCTACTGTGCACTGGGAATACAGTGGTGAGGCCGGCCCGGCGAAATGGGCAAGGCTGACCCCGGAGTTTGGCCAGTGCGCCGGCAGCAACCAGTCGCCGGTCAACCTCACGGCTCTGGTGGAGGCCGAGCTGGCGCCGCTGCAGTTCCACTACCTGCCAGGCGGCAAGACGCTGGTCAACAATGGCCACACGGTACAGGTCAACTATGCCCCCGGCAGCACCTTGCAACTCGACGGTATGGCGTTCGAACTCAGGCAGTTCCACTTCCACGCCCCCAGCGAAAACCTCATCGAGGGCAGGTCCTACCCCCTGGAGGGGCACCTGGTGCACGCCAACGACAAGGGGGAGCTGGCGGTGGTAGCGGTGATGTTCGAGGCGGGCCGCGCCAACCCGGCCCTGAGCCAGGCCTGGCAGGCGCTGCCAGCCAAGGCCGGGGAAACTCGCGCCCTCAAGGTACCGCTCTCGGCAGAGCAACTGCTGCCCACCCAGCGCGGCTACTACCGCTTCAGCGGCTCGCTGACCACACCGCCCTGCTCGGAAGGAGTGCGCTGGCTGGTGATGAAGCAGCCGGTGCAGGTGAGTCAGGCCCAGATCGACGCCTTCAAGGCGGTGATGCACCACCCCAACAACAGACCCGTCCAGCCTCTCAACGGACGCCAGGTGCTGCAATAGGGTTTTATGTAAGCGATTTTCGCAATAAAAAGAGGGCCTATTGGCCCTCTTTTGCATCTATCACAAAGATGTTTACAGGCTGGCGGCAATCTTTGCCCCCAGGGCGGCGTTGTTGAGTACCAGCTGGATGTTGGCCGCCAGGGAGTTGCCACCGGTCAGCTCGCACACCCGGGCCAGCAGGAAGGGGGTGGATGCCTTGCCCTTGACCCCCTGCTCGTCCGCCTCACGCAGTGCCTGGGCAATGGCCGCGTCTATGTCGGCCTTGGGCATGGCAAACTCGGTCGGGATGGGGTTGGTGACCACGGCGCCACCGGCCAGTCCCAGCTCCCACTTGAGGCGCAACGCCTCGGCAATGGCCGCCGGGGTGTCGAGGCGGTAATCCACCTTGAAGCCGCTCTCGCGGGTGTAGAAGGCGGGCAGCTCCTCGGTCTGATAACCGATGACGGGCACCCCCTGGGTTTCCAGATATTCCAGGGTCAGGCCGATGTCGAGGATGGACTTGGCACCGGCGCAGACCACGGCCACCGGGGTCTGGGCGAACTCCTGCAGATCTGCCGAGATGTCGAAGGTCTCCTGGGCGCCGCGGTGCACGCCGCCGATGCCGCCGGTGGCGAACACCCGGATCCCCGCCATGGCGGCGATGATCATGGTGGAGGCAACCGTGGTTGCCCCCAGCCCCTTGTTCGCCAGCACGAAGGGGATGTCACGGCGGCTGCACTTGGTGGCGGCGTGACCGGCCTTGCCCAGCGCCTCCAGCGCCCCCGCATCCAGACCCACCTTGAGGCGGCCATCCAGAATGGCGATGGTGGCCGGCACGGCGCCGTTGTCGCGCACCACCTGCTCTACCTGGCGCGCCGTCTCCACGTTCTGCGGATAGGGCATGCCGTGGGAGATGATGGTGGACTCCAGGGCAACGACAGGTTTGCCAGCGGCCAGGGCAGCGGCGACTTCAGGTTGGATATCGAGGTAAGCGTTCAACATGGGTACTCCTCCAGCATGCGTTCAACGGCGGCCTTGGATAGGCCGGAAAAGACGGTATCGGAACAATTGACGGTGAGGGCAGCGCAGCCGAGGGCGAAACGGGTCGTCTCCATGATGCCCTGCTCCTGCAACCAGGCGTGGGCCAGCCCTGCCATGAAGGCATCGCCGCCGCCGGTCACGTTGACGACGGGGCTGCCGAGCACGGACAGATGGCCCTGGCACTCCCCGTCGCTATAGAAAATCCCCTGATCCCCGAGGCTCAGGAACAGCCGCTGCACCCCGGCGCGGTGGAACCAGGCCGCCGCCATGGGCCAGGTGTCGGGCCCCCCGATGGTGAAGCCGCACAGCTGCTCCGCCTCGGTGCGATTGGGTTTGAGGGTGTGGATGCGGTGCAGCCAGGGGCGGATCTTCTCCACCTTGGCCACCGACACGGTGTCGACGAAGATGATGTGCTCCCCCTGGCGCTCGAACAGCCAGTCCAGGGTGTGGGTGGCGAGATTGGTGTCCAGCACCCAGAGCCGGGCCGCGCCAAGGAAACCGCTGAGCGGGGTAAGCCGGGCCGGGGTGAGTTCGTCTATGATGCCCATGTCGTTGACGGCGCAGCTCATCTCGCCGCTGCCATCGTGCAGGCTGAGGTAGCAGGAGGTCGCCTGCCCCTCCAGCACCAGCGCCTGGCGCACGTCGACGCCGGCGCGCTGGCTCACCTCCAGCAGGTGATGGCCGTACTGATCGTTGCCCACAGCCGTCAGCAGCCGGGTATCGGTGCCGAGCCGCGCCAGGTTCTCGGCTATGTTGCGCCCCACCCCGCCGGCGGAGGTGCGGACCCGGCCCGGGTTGGAGTCGCCGATGCGCAGGTTGTCGTGGCTGCAGCCACAGATGTCCATGTTGGCACCGCCGATCACCACGGCGTAGGGCCCTTCCCGCAGCACATAGCCGCGCCCCTGCACATAGCCCTGGCGCATCAGGCTGGAGATGTGACTCGCCAGCGCCGAGCGGCTGATACCCAGCCTGTCTGCCAGCTCCTGCTGGGCAATCATGGGATCCTGGCGCAGCAGGGCGAGGATCTCTTGTTCACGTTCCGTCATAGACAAACATCCAGTTACAAACGTTTGTCTATTATTTCCGAAAAACGTTTTCCCGCCATCCTCTCGTGCAAGAAATGTCGGGTCAGCCACAAAAAATCACCGGGACACTCAGGGCCGGATAGTCCAGACCGCGACCGTCCATCAGGGCGTAGCGCTGTTTGTCATGTCGGGTCAGCAACAAGAACATCACCGGGCAAGCCCGGTGATCCTTCATGGGATATGTGCGGCGCACTCAGCCCAGCCGCGCGACACTCAGGGCCGGATAGTCCAGACAGCGACCGTCCATCAGGGCATAGCGCTGCTTGTAATGTCGGGTCAGCAACAAGAACATCACCGGGCAAGCCCGGTGATCCTCAATACGATATACACGACCCGCTCAGCCCAATTGCACCCAGACAGCACCCTCATCCAACCGCACCGGCCAGCAGGCGACACTCAGGGCCGGATCGTCCAGACAGCGGCCGTCCATCAGGGCGTAGCGCTGCTTGTAGAGGGGGGAGGCGACCACGGGCTCGCCCCCGGCGTCTCCCACCAGGCCGCGCCCCAGCACGGCGACGCCGGCCAGAGGGTCCACCCCGTCCAGGGCATAGACCCGCCCCCCGAGGCGAAACAGCGCCAGCACCCGCCCGTCCAGCCAGGCGCTGCGCCCGGCCTGCTCCGGCAGGGCGGACAGCTCGCACACCCTATGCCACTGTCCATGCTCGGGGTGCGCTGTGCCTTCCTTGAAATCCTTCATACCACCTCCTTGATACTGATATCCGGCACCCACTGGCCCCGCTCCTCCCGCCGGGGCGGTGTCTCGTCCTCGGGCCGGTTGACGAAGGCCTCGAACAGCTTGAGCTTGTCCGGATCCGCCAAGGTGCTCCTCCACTCGCACTGCCAGGTACCGACTATCCCCTCCATCATGGCCTCCAGCTCGGCCCCTATGCCGAGCCTGTCCTCGATGATCACCGACTTGAGGTAGTCGAGCCCCCCCTCCATGCCCTCCATCCAGACCGAGGTACGCTGCAGCCGATCCCCGGTGCGCACGTAGAACATCAGCAACCGGTCTATGTAGCGGATCAGGGTCTGCTCGTCGAGGTCGGTGGCAAACAGATCGGCGTGACGCGGCCGCATGCCGCCGTTGCCGCAAACATAGAGGTTCCAGCCCCGCTCGGTGGCGATGACGCCTATGTCCTTGCTCTGGGCCTCGGCGCACTCCCGGGTGCAGCCGGAGACCGCAAACTTCAGCTTGTGGGGGGCCCGCAGCCCCTTGTAGCGGTGCTCCAGGGTCTGGGTCAGGGTCATGGAGTCCTGCACCCCGTAGCGACACCAGGTGGAGCCGACACAAGACTTCACGGTGCGCACCGACTTGCCGTAGGCCTGGCCAGTCTCGAAGCCCGCCGCCACCAGCTCGCCCCAGATGGCGGGCAGTTGGTCGACCCGGGCACCGAAGAGATCGATGCGCTGGCCGCCGGTGATCTTGGTGTAGAGGCCGTACTTGCGCGCCACCTCCCCTATGGTAATGAGCCCGTCCGGGGTGATCTCCCCACCCGGGATGCGCGGCACCACCGAATAGGTGCCGTCCTTTTGCAGGTTGGCGAGGAAGGCGTCGTTGGTGTCTTGCAAAGCGCGGTGGGGCTTCTCCAGCACGTGCTCGTTCCAGAGGGACGCCAGTATGGAGGCCACCGTCGGCTTGCAGATGTCGCAGCCAAGGCCCTGGCCGTGCTTGTCCCGCAGCGCCTCGAAGCTCTTCAGCTCGCCGACCCGGGCCAGGTGATAGAGCTCCTGGCGGCTGTAGGCGAAGTGCTCGCACAGCCCCTTGTCCGCCTCGACCCCGATCTCGCTCAGGGTCTGCTCCACCACCTGCTTGAGCAGGTTGCCGCAGCCGCCGCAGCCGGTGCCCGCCCTGGTGCAGCTCTTGACCGCCGAAAGCTCGTGGTTGCCCGCCCGAACGGCGGCCACCACCTCCCCCTTGCTGACGTTGTGGCAGGAGCAGAGGATGGCGCTGTCCGGCAGCACCAGGGGCGCGGGGGCAGCCCCCACCTCCCCCACCAGCAGGGAGAGCGGCGGCTGGGGCAGCGCCACCCCGTTCTGGTAGTACTGCAGCAACCGCTCATAATCGGTTCCGTCCCCCACCAGGATGGCGCCGAGCAGCCGGCTCCCCTCACCGTCGGTCACCAGCTTCTTGTAGATGCCCTTGACCCTGTCCAGCAGCAGCAGCTCCTGGGCCCCGGCGGTGCTGGCGTGGGCGTCGCCGATGGATCCCACATCCACCCCCATCAGCTTGAGCTTGGTGGACATGTCGGCCCCGACAAAACGGGTCTCGCCGCCGCACAGGCTGGCCACGGCGGCCCGGGCCATCTGGTAGCCGGGGGCCACCAGGCCGAAGATGCGCCCCTGCCAGAGCGCGCACTCGCCGATGGCGAGGATGGCGGGATCCGAGCTGTGGCAGCCGTCGTCGATGCAGATGCCCCCGCGCTCCCCGACCACCAGCCCGGATTGGCGGGCCAGGGCGTCGGCGGGGCGGATGCCCGCCGAGAACAGCAGCACGTCGGTCTCAAGATGAGTGCCGTCCTTGAAACGCAGGCGATGGCGAGCCTGCTCCCCCTGCTCTATGCACTCGGTGGCCTTCTCCACCAGCACCTCGACCCCGAGGGCGCGGATCTTGTCCCGCAGCACGGCGCCGCCACTCTCGTCGAGCTGCACCGGCATCAGCCTGGGGGCGAACTCCACCACCTGGGTCTTGAGGCCGAGCAGCCGCAGGGCGTTGGCCGCCTCCAGCCCCAGCAGGCCGCCGCCGATGACCACGCCGCTACGGGCCTGGGCACAGGCATCGCGGATGGCGGCGAGATCCCCCAGGGTGCGGTAGACGAAGCAGCCCTCCCGCTGGTGGCCGGGGATGGGGGGCACGAAGGGCACTGAGCCGGTCGCCAGCACCAGACGGTCGTAAGGGAACTGCTCGCCGTTGGCCAGCGTCAGGGTGCGGGCGGCCCTGTCGAGCACCTCCACCCCGGCCCCCAGCCGCAGTTCGACCCCCTGCGCCTCATACCAGGCGGGATCCGCCATGCGCAGCGCCTCCGGGGCCTTGCCGCCGAACACCTCGGAGAGGTGCACCCTGTCGTAGGCGGAGTCCGGCTCGGCCCCGAATACCGTCACCTCGAAGCGCGCCAGCCCGCCGGCCGCCACCAGCTGCTCGATAAAGTGGTGACCCACCATGCCATTGCCCACCACCAGCAGGCGCTGCTTACCGGCCTTTTCGGGGGATCCGGCGCTCTGGCGATCGTTAAGATCCATGCCGTCGCCTACCACCCACAGTTGCTCTTTGTCAGCCATATCTCTCTTCCTTGAATCCGTTGGGGCTCAGGCACGCAGCTTGCTGCGCACTTTCTCGGCCGCCTTGAGGGGGGTCACCTTGCGCTGCTTCTCGTAGAGGAAGCGCAGCACCTGCTGGCGCAGCTTGTGGTAGTGGGGGTCGTCCGCCAGGGCGACCCTGTCTCTGGGCCTTGGCAGGTCCACGGTCAGGATCTCCCCGACTGTGGCACTGGGGCCGTTGGTCATCATGCAGATGCGATCGGAGAGCAGCACCGCCTCGTCCACGTCGTGGGTGATCATGATGACGGTGTTGCCAAGCTCAGCCTGGATCGCCATCAGGGCATCCTGCAGATGGGCCCGGGTCAGGGCATCGAGGGCGCCGAACGGCTCGTCCATCAGCAGCACCTTGGGGGAGAGCGACAGCGCCCGGGCTATGCCGACCCGCTGTTTCATGCCCCCCGACAGCTCGTGGGGCATCTTCCGGCTGGCGTGGTCCATCTGCACCAGGGAGAGGTAGTAGTCCACCCGCTCCGAAGCCGCCCGCCGGTTCGGCTCAACCTGCCCCACCGCCAGCGCCACGTTCTGCTGGACGCTGAGCCAGGGCAGCAGGGCGTGGTTCTGGAACACCATGGCCCGCTCGGGCCCTGGGCCCGCCACCTCGCGGCCATCGAGTATGATGCCGCCCAGGGTCGGCTCCAGCAGCCCGGCCACCAGGTTGAGCACTGTGCTCTTGCCACAGCCCGAGTGACCTATGAGGGAGACGAACTCCCCCTTCTCGATGCGCAGGTTGACCCGGCTGAGGGCCTCGAAGCTGCCCAGCTCCGTCTCGAACGAGATGCCGACGTCGCTTATCTCCAGATAACTCTTCATTGGCTCTTCTCCTGCCTGAATATGGAATTTGTTGTTAACGCAACACCTGGCGCTTGTCCCAGGAGAGCCACTGCTGCAGGGCCAGCATGCCCCTGTCCAGGGCGCAGCCAATGAGGCCTATGGTGATCACCGCCACCATGATCCGGGCCAGGGAGGCCGAGCCGCCGCTCTGGAACTCGTCCCACACGAACTTGCCGAGCCCCGGGTTCTGGGCCAGCATCTCGGCCGCGATCAGCACCATCCAGGCCACCCCGAGCGACAACCGCAACCCGGTGAAGATCATGGGCAGGGCCCCGGGCAGCACTATGCGCCGCACGTGGGTCACAAAGGAGAGCCGCAGCACCCGGCTTACGTTGTGCAGATCCCTGTCCAGCCCCGCCACCCCCACCGCCGTGTTGATCAGGGTCGGCCAGAGGGAGCAGAGGGTCACCGTCAGGGCCGAGGTGAGGAAGGACTTGGCGAGCCAGGGCGCAGGGCTGGCGTAGAGGGCGCTCACCACCAGCGTGATGAGGGGCAGCCAGGCCAGGGGGGACACCGGCTTGAGCAGCTGGATCACCGGATTGGCGGCGCGATAGAGCCCCTGATTCATGCCGAGCAACACCCCGCACGGGATGGCGATCAGGGTCGCCAGAGCGAAGCCGCACAACACTGTGAGCAGGCTGGTGGCAATCTGATCGAAGAAGGTGGGACGCCCTGTGTAGGGGCGCAGCTTCACCTCGGCCGCCGGATCCTGCGCCAGCCTTGCAGCGTTGCGCACCTGCTGGCGCTCGAGGAAGGCACTCGCCCTCTCCCGCTCGGCCAGGTGATCCTGACCCAGGGACCAGAGCTGGCTGGCGGTGGCGAGCGGCCCGGGCAGGGTGCCCAGACTGGTCTGCACCTGGCTAGCCCCCCACTGCCAGAGGCCGAGGAAGAGCAGCACGCCCAGCAGGGGCTGCACCATGACTTTCCAATTGACGGCTTTCCAATGGATGAGTGGCCACTTGTGTCGGTTCATTGGGTTCTCCTTGCTCATTGCACTCGCTCATCGCCCTTGAGGCCGATGGCAAACTGATGCAGATAGGCGTTGGGGTGGCGGCCGTCGTAGAGCAGGCCGTCGATGAAGCCATCCTGGGGGCCGCGATAGCCCTGCTCGCTGGCAAAATCCGGGAAGTCGGTGGCCTTGAGTTTGCCCTCGGCGATCAGCGCCTCGGCGGCCTGGCGATAGACGCCCGGCTGGTAGACGGCCTTGGCCACCTGCTCGAACCAGGCGTCCGGCTTGGCCTCGGGGATCTGGCCCCAGCGCCGCATCTGGGTCAGATACCAGATGGCGTCCGAGTAGTAGGGGTAGGTGGCGTGGTGGCGGAAGAAGACGTTGAAGTCCGGCAGCTGACGCTTGTCCCCCTTGGCGTACTCGAAGGTGCCGGTCATTGAGTTCGCAATCACCTGCTCGTCGGCCCCCACGTACTCCGGCCTTGCCAGCAGCTTGGCCGCCTCGCGCCTGTTGCCGTTCTGCTCCGCATCCAGCCACCAGGCCGCCCGCAGCAGCGCCTTCACCAGCCGGACATGGGTGTTGGGATGGCGCTCTGCCCACTGCCGGGTGACGCCGAACACCTTCTCCGGGTTGTTGCGCCAGATCTCAAGGTCCGTGATAACGGGCACCCCTATGCCTCTGGCGACCGCCTGCTGGTTCCAGGGCTCCCCCACGCTGTAGCCGGCTATGGTGCCCGCCTCCAGGGTGGCGGGCATCTGGGGCGGCGGCGTCACCGAGAGCAGCACGTCAGCCTGACGCTGGCCCGAGTTGTCGCCAAGCTTGGGCGCGTAGAAGCCGGGGTGCAGGCCGCCCGCCGCCAGCCAGTACCTGAGCTCGTAGTTGTGGGGGGATACGGGGAACACCATCCCCATGTTGAAGGGCTTGCCCCCCTGGCGGTACTCGGCCACCACGGGTTTGAGGGTCGCGGCGCTCACAGGGGGCGGCACCTGGCCCGCCTTCGCCTTGGGCAGCTGGGGCGCCATGGCGGCCCAGACGCTGTTCGCCACCGTGATGGCGTTGCCGTTGAGATCCATGGCAAAAGCCGTCACCAGCTCGGCCTGGGTGCCAATGCCGATGTGGGCCGCCAGGGGTTGGCCCGCCAGCATCTGGGCGCCGTCCAGCTCGCCGTCTATCACCCGATCCAGCAAGATCTTCCAGTTCGCCTGGGCTTCCAGGGTCACGTAGAGCCCCTCGTCCTCGAAATAACCGCGCTCATAGGCCACCGCCAGCGGCGCCATGTCGGTCAGCTTGATGAAGCCGAGCCTCAGCTCCTCCTGCTCCGGAGCCCCCAGCGCCAGTACCGGCAGCGACAGCGTCGCCAGCAGCAAGCCCGTACATCCTTGTCTCTTGTTCATTCGCCTTCCTCGCTCACATCACAGTCATGGGCAGCCGTTCCCCTGCGCCGTTGCAGAGTTGCGACCAAAAAAAAACCTCACCGATCCGGGATCGGTGAGGCCTCTTTGCCCTGTTGCGAGTGACGGGCCCATGGGCACCATCACTCCTTGTATGTTGACTAATTCACTTTCCGTGCCAAATTGGCTAATCCATAGAAACTGGCCCTATCCCGCCTCTTTCCTCCCTGTTTCTCCCCTCGTTTGCCTCAATTAGGCGCAATTGCACCAAAACGGTTTGCCAGCGGGGCGCTCAGGCGGGCAGTGCCTGCAGCAGTTGCCGCGCCAGCTCCCCCAGGCTCAGGTGCCGGCTCATGGCGGTGCTGCGCATCAGGCGGTAGGCCTGCTCCTCGTCCAGCCCCTGATGGCGCATCAGACGCCCCTTGGCCTGCTCGACGAGCCGCCGCTCCTCCAGCTTCTGGCGCAGCTCGCTCTCGGTCTGCATCAGGGCCTGCACCATGGCCAGCTGGCTGCGGGCGAGCCGCAGCCACTGCTCCACCGGCTCACGCTCGCCACAAGGGTGGGGCACCAGCAGCACCCCCTGCTGCAACAGGGCGAGCTGGGTGTCGCCCCCGAGCCGCTCGCAGAACAGCAGGCGCGGCAAGCAGGGCCAGAGGGAGAGACCGAGGCGCACCTCGGCGCCGAACTGGCGGCAACTGACCAGCAGGGCATCCCCCTGATCCATAGGGGTCAGCAACTGACGGGTGTCGAGTATCCTCGGCTGATGGCCGTAGTGGCTCACCAGCAGGGCCAGGCGGTTCGCCTGACCCGGATCATCGGCGTGGATCAGCAGGCGGGAGGGGGGGCCATCCTGGCCCCGGGGAAGAGTAGTCATGGCGCTCCTTGCCAACGGCTATCGCAACGTGTCTGCTGAACATGCCGCAACATGAAGGCCAACTATTTGAATCTACCTCCTTTTTATCTATCCAGAGGTAGTGGGGGTAGAGGGGAAACCCCGGCTCAGGCCACCCGCTCCATGGTCTGGTTCAGCAGGGCCTGCAGCTCGGCGCCCAGGTTCACCACCTCCCCCATGATCATCAGCACAGGGCTCTGGCCGAGCAGGGCCCGGGCGGCCAGCTCCAGCCCCTCCAGCCGGGCGTGATGGACCTGCTGGCGCGCACTGCACCCGGCCACCACCAGGGCCACCGGCAGATCCCCGGATGCCCCTGCCGCCAGCAGCCCCTGCCGGATCTGGGCCGCCCGCTCCAGCCCCATGTAGAACACCAGGGTGTGGCCGGCCCGGGTCAGCCCCTGCCAGCCTCTATAGTCCCCCTCGTCCATCAGGTGGCCCGTCACCAGGGTCAGGGAGCGGGCCAGCCCCCTATGAGTCAGGGGGATCAGGGTGCTGGCGGCGCAGCCCAGGGCCGCCGTGATGCCGGGCACCAGCTCGGCCTCTATGCCGTGGCGGGCCAGGTGCAGCGCCTCCTCCCCGCCCCGGCCGAACACCAGGGGATCCCCCCCCTTGAGGCGCACCACCCGCTTGCCGGTGCGT
Source organism: Aeromonas rivipollensis (assembly GCF_010974825.1). Taxonomy (GTDB): domain Bacteria; phylum Pseudomonadota; class Gammaproteobacteria; order Enterobacterales; family Aeromonadaceae; genus Aeromonas; species Aeromonas rivipollensis. Next base: position 43,665 of record NZ_JAAILA010000022.1, read on the forward strand.
GCCAGGGCCAGCAGCAGGGCATTGATCTCCTCCTGGCTCGGGCTCGGCTCGCCGCAGCGCTTGCCCACGTCGAAGCGGGCCGCCCCCTGGGGGATCCGGGCCAGGATCTCGCTCCCCACCAGACGGTCATAGACCACCACCTCCGCCGCCTCTATGCGGTGCAGGGCGCGCAGGGTCAACAATTCGAGGGGCCCGGGGCCCGCTCCCACCAGACTGATTTGGCTCATCGCACACTCCTTGTGTTGCTGCCCAGGCCTCAGGCTTGGGCGATATAGACATGCTTGATCAACAGCTTGTCGATCTCGGGCAGACAGGTACCGCAGTTGCTGCCGCAGCCGAGCAGAGCCTGCAGCCCCGCCAGCTCGCTCACCCCCTGCCGGGTGATGGCATCGACGATGCGCTGCTCCGACACCCGCAGGCAGGAGCAGACCAGCCGGCTCTCCCCGGCCAGGGCCAGGCTCAGGGTCTGGCTCAGGGCCCCCGCCTGCAGCGGCGTGCCGAGCAGGCTGGCCAGCAGGTCAACCTTGATGTCAGGGCGCCGCTCCCCCACCAGCAAGATGCCCTCGATGCGATCTCCGGCCAGGGTCAGGGCGAGCCAGCCCTCTTTCAGGGGGAGCCGCAGCCAGTGCCCCTCTGCCCCCAGCCGCTGCCACAGCCCCTGGGTGCTGTCGGACCATGAGGCCAGCAGGGTGCAGTTGCCCTCGGGCAGGGGGCGCCTGGCCCACCAGTCCACCGGCTCGCGCCAGTCATGGCGACCGCACCAGAGCCCCTGCCAGCGGGTGGCCTGCGCCCTGGCCTGCACCCGCCCCTGCTTGAACATGGGCTGGCCCGAGAGGGGATCCACCACGGCGGCGATGAGGCGGTTGACCGCCCCCTGGCTGCACTGACTGTCGGTCCAGTGCATGGGCAGGAAGGCCTCCCCCTCCCTGAGCCCCTCGTCCAGCCCGACCAGCAGCAGGGCCTCCCCGAGCTCGTTGTAGAGGCGCACCAGATCCCCCTCCCTGGCGCCGAGCGCCAGCAGGCTGGCGGCCCCCACCCGCACCCTGGGCCAGGGCTCGGCCTCCTGCAACCTGGGCACGTGACCTGTGCGGGTCATGGTGTGCCACTGATCCCGCAGCCGCCCGCTGTTGAGGAGCAGGGAGAGATCCTCCCCTTGGGGGGCGGCCTTCGGCTGGGGGGGGAAGTGCTGGGCCAGGGGCAGCAGGCGGGCCCGGCCATCCGGGGTGGCGAAGCGCCCGTCCTCGAACAATCGGGCTCGCCCCTTTGGCCAGTCGCCGTTGACGGGCCAGCTCAGGGGGGCGAGCGCCTCGAACTCGGCGCGGCTAAGATCCGCCAGCCCCGAGATGTCGAACTGGCGGGCCCCTTCGTTCTCGAAGCCGGAGAGGGCGGCGTGTTCACAGAAGATCTCGTGCTCGTGCCCATAGGCGAACCCCTCGCCAAAGCCGAGCCGGCGGGCGAGCTGGGTCAGGGCCCACCAGTCGGGCCTTGCCTCCCCCGGCAGGGGCAGGAAGGCGCGCTGGCGGCTGATGGTGCGCTCGGAGTTGGTGACGGTTCCGCTCTTCTCCCCCCAGGCGGCGGCGGGCAGCAGCAGGTGGGCGAGGCGCGCCGTGTCGGTATTGGCCGTCACCTCGGAGACCACCAGCAGCTCGCAGCGGCTCAGGGCTTCGCGCACCCGGTTGCCGTCCGGCAGGGAGACAGCCGGGTTGGTGCCGAGCACCCAGAGGGCGCGGATCTCCCCCCTGTGCACCGCCTCGAACAAGGCCACCGCCTTGTGCCCAGGCCCGCGCACCATGGTCGGGCTTCCCCAGAAGCGCTGCACCCTATCGCACTCCTCCTCGCCAAAGCCCATGTGGGCGGCGAGCTGGGTCGCAAGTCCCCCTACCTCGCGCCCCCCCATGGCGTTGGGTTGCCCCGTCATGGAGAAGGGGGCCGCCCCCGGCTTGCCGATGCGGCCGCACAGCAAGTGGGCGTTGATGATGGCGTTGGCCTTGTCCACCCCCTGGTTGGACTGGTTTATTCCCTGGCAGAACAGGGTGACAGTCCTGGGGGTGCGGGCAAACAGCTGGTAGAAACCGAGCAGATCGCTGCGGGATAGACCACAGCTGCGGGCCACCTCGTCCAATTGCCAGGCCGGATCGTCCAGCGCCGCCGCCAGCGCCTCGAAGCCGCTCACATGCTGCGCCACATAGGCCTTGTCCCAGCCGTCGCTGTCGAGCAGATAACGGCACAGGCCGTTCCACAGCGCCACATCGCTGCCGGGCTTGAGGGCCAGATGCAGATCCCCCTGCTCCGCCGTCATGGTGCGGCGGGGATCCAGTACCACCAGCCTGAGCTCGGGGCGCCGCGCCCGCGCCTGCTGCAGGCGGCGAAACAGCACGGGGTGGGTCCAGGCGGTATTGGCACCGGTCAGCACCACCAGATCCGCCAGCTCCAGATCCTCGTAGCAGGCGGGCACCAGATCCTCCCCGAAGGCCCGCTGATGGGCCACCACAGCCGACGACATGCAGAGCCGGGAGTTGGTGTCCACGTTGGCGCTACCCAGATACCCCTTCATCAGCTTGTTGGCGACGTAGTAATCCTCTGTGGTGAGCTGGCCCGACAGGTAGATGCCGATGGCTTGCGGCCCAGACTCCGTCAGGATGGCGGCAAGGCGATCCGCCAGGGTATCCAAAGCCTCTTCCCAGCCGATGCGCTGCCCCATCCAGCGCGGATAGAGCAGGCGATCGGGGAAGGCCAGGCTCTCCAGCAGGCTGGCCCCCTTGACGCACAGAGCGCCCGCGTTGGCCGGATGCTCTTCATCCCCCTGCAGTTGCCAGCTCTCCCCCTCCCGGCTCAACCGGATACCACACCCCACTCCACAATAGGCACAGGTGGTCTTCATTCCCTCGCTCCTTGTCGCCGGCGGCCCCCGGGGGCCGCCTCCTTGTCCTGTTTGATGACGGGCCCATAAAAAAGCGTCCGCCCCCCTGCGGGGACGGACGCCTTTGTCCGGATGAGCCTAAATCATCTTGTATGGGGAAGTGACTGCAAAGCCCGCGCCAGGATGCAAGGTGCGCCGCCATTGGGCGCCAGGGCGCAGGGCTGCGCCAGGGCGGTGCAACTGCTCCCTTGTTGGGCCCGCCGGGCGGGAGTCGGCACCACAGGCTGGGCAAGGGGCCCACCGGGGGTATAATGCGCCGCCACAGAGGAGAACGAGATGAAAGAGTCAGGTTACGGCGCCGCACAGCGGGTCGATGCGCGGCCGGATGCGGCCCCCGAGTATTGCGCCATCGGGCTGGTCAACCCCAAGTCACCGGAGAACGTCGGGGCCGTGATGCGGGCCGCCGGTTGCTACGGGGCAGAAGAGGTCTACTACACGGGTCAACGCTTCGAGCTGGCGCGGCGTTTTGCCACCGACACCAAGCAGATGGTGGAGAAGATCCCCCTGCTCGGGGTCGAGGATCTGCTGGCCTTCGTCCCCGAGGGCTGCACCCCTGTGCTGGTGGATCTCATCGAGGGAGCCACCTCGCTGCCGGACTACGAGCATCCCGAGCGGGCCTTCTACATCTTCGGCCCTGAGGATGGCACCCTGGAGCCCGCCCGTTTCGCGGCGGTCAAGGAGGTTGTCTACGTGCCGACGAATGGCTGCATGAACCTGGCCGCCTCGGTCAACGTGATCCTCTACGATCGGCTGGCCAAGAAGCTAAGGGCTGAAGGCTGAAGGCTGAAGGTGAGCCTGGTGGCCGGACAGCAGGCCGCCTCAATCCTGTGATGGCGCCTCCCTGCGCACCCTCGCCTCCTGCTCCCTGATAAAGTCCAGGTAGTCGTCGTAGAGCCGGTTTTCCCGATAGATCCGTGCCAGTGTCCCCTCCCTTATCAGGGTGCGCATGCCGGGATCCCAGAGCCCGTGCAGCTGCCTGCCCTTCTCGTTATCGGCGAAGATGGGGTAGGTCGGGATCCAGCGCAGGAACACCTGCGCCAGCTCGGGCGGGAGGGCATCCTTGGGGTAGAGGGCGCCGTCGGTCAGGTAGTAGCGGTAGCGCCCCTTGAGCAGCAATTGCAGCGCCATCTCATGGCTGTCTATCTCGTACCAGCGCATCGGCAGCGGGATGAACTTGTCGAAGGCCCAGCCCCGCAGCCAGAGCACCTCCTGCTCCTTCAGGCTGTGCTCGCCGGCCCAATGTGGCAACCAGCGACGCTGCATCACCACGCTCACGTAATCCGCCGAGTCGGGGTAATCGGGCTGATGAGCGCCCTTCACCTCCCCCCGATAGACCCCCATCGCCATGTCCCCCGCCTTCTGCGACACCACCGCCAGCGCCCGCTTGTAAGGCACCAGGTGCAGGCGCACCACATAGCCCTCGGGCTCATAGATGGCGCGCACTATGTCCAGATAGACACCTTCGCCATCCTTCTGGCAGAAACCGGGCCAGTCATCGCAATAGACATGCAGGGTATCGGCCCGCACGGGCCCGATGAGCAGCAGGCAGCAGAACAGAAAAAGACGAACCATGGGTTTCCTCGGTGGTATGACCGTCGGCAGGCACTCACCGCCAGACGGCCCGTTCAGGCATACAGATAGCATAGAAAGCCAGCCTGCCCTGTTACATTTTTCCCGATTTTGCGAGCGGGTCGAGGGTTATTGCCCCCTCGATCGGTATCATGGATCATAAGATTCATTAGTGACCTAACTGAGGGGAGCCTTCTCATGCCAACCATCAAATCCCTGCTCTGTCCCGTCGATTTTTCCGAGATGTCCAAGGCCGTGCTCGACTACGCCGTCTTCATGGCCCAGAGCCATCAGGCCGAGCTCAAGTTGGTCCACGTGGTGGATCAGCTGCACGGTTTCGACAGCTACAAGATCCTGCACATGACCGCCATCGAGATCACCCATGAGATGGAGCGTCAGGCCAAGAGCCAGCTCAAGGAGCTGGTCGCCAGCCTGCCCATCCCGGCCAAGTTCGAGGTGCGCTTCGGCCGCGCCGCCGACGAGATAGTGATCCAGGCGAAGGAAGACAAGGTGGATCTGCTGGTCATGGGCAGCCACGGTCGCTCCGGCATCAGCCACCTGCTGGTGGGCAGCGTGGCGGAATCCGTGGTACGCCACGCCCCCTGCCCCGTGCTGGTGGTGCGCAAGTAACCCCAACCCCCGACCGGAAGGCCAGCATATGCTGGCCTTTTTGCTCTCTATGCCCCCTCAACCATGGGCATAGATGACGCTGCCCCCCTTGATGGTGTCTATGATGGCCCTGGACTGCTCTCGTGGCAGGGCCGGGCAACCCCAGCTGCGACCCAGCTTGTCATATTTTTGCAAATGCCTCGGGCTCGCATAGTCAGCCCCGTGCACGACGATGGCGCGCTTGCGGGCATTGCTGTTCTTGCCAGGGCTAAGGCCGTCCAGGCGCAGGGAGTAGCCGTGCTTGCCCTGATAGGTCTCGGCGGTGCGATAGACCCCGAGGGAGCTCTGGCGGGAGTTGAGCTGGTTGGAAAACTGGCGCGCGGCCAGCTCCCCCGAATTGCGACCGTGGCTGACCCAGGTGTGGTAGAGCAGCTTGTGACGCTTCACGTCGATGACGAAGAGGCGGCGCATGGTCGAGGGTTTGCTGTAGTCGATGATGGTGAGTATGGGTTTGCGCTTGTGGCGCACATCTTGATAGCCCTGCAGGGCCTTGCGGAATACCTGCTTGTCCAGCTTGCCCGCCAGACCCAGCTGGCGATAGAGATCCTGATCCCAGCTGGCGTGGCCCTGGCTGCTGAAGCAGAGCGCACCCAGCAGCAGCGGCAACCCCAGCCAGAGGCTGGCCAGCCGCGACATCCAATACTGTCGCTTCATCCTTGAAGTCGCTCCCCTTCCTGAACTGGCGCTCTGAATGACGCAATGTCTCGCTGGATAGTTATATGCAAGCCACTGATAGCGCGCAATAAAAAACCACAAAAATGCCGACCTGAGTCGGCATTGACGGCAATATGTTGACGACCTTGCTCAGGCACGGATCAGATAGTCCGCCTGACCGACCCACTTGTAGCTGGTCAGCTCGGTCAGCCCCATGGGGCCCCGGGCGTGCAGCATCTGGGTAGAGACAGCGACTTCCGCCCCCAGGCCAAACTGGCCACCGTCGGTGAAGCGGGTGGAGGCGTTGACGTAGACAGCCGCCGAGCCGGCGCCGTTGACGAAGCGCTCCGCATTGGCCAGATCGTTGGTCAGGATGGCATCGGAGTGGCCGGCATTGTGCTCGCGCATGTGGGCCAGCGCCTCGTTGACGTCAGCCACCAGCTTGACCCCCAGGGTCAGCCCCAGCCATTCGGTGTCGAAATCTTCCGCTCCCGCTTCGCACAGGTTGTCGGCCCCGGCCAGCAGTGGCATAGCGTTGGCGGCGCCCACCAGGGTCACCTTGCGCTCGTTCATCAGGGAGACCAGCTGCGGCAGGAAGCGGGCGGCGATCTGCGCGTGGACCAGCAAGGTATCGAGGGCGTTGCAGGCGGAGGGGCGCTGCACCTTGGCGTTGTCGATGACCGCCAGGGAACGCTCCAGATCGGCGCTCTCGTCCACAAAGATGTGGCTGATGCCAAAGCCGCCGATGATGACGGGGATGGAGCTGTTCTCCTTGCACATCTTGTGCAGCCCGGCACCGCCGCGGGGGATGATCATGTCCACATAACGGTCGAGGCGCAGCAGCTCACCCACCAGGGCCCGGTCCGGGTTGTCGATGTACTGGACAGCCTCGGCCGGCAGACCGGAGGCTGCCAGCGCGCTCTGGATCACCCGCACCAGCTCCAGATTGGAGTGGAAGGTCTCGCGGCCACCGCGCAAGATGCTGGCGTTACCGGTCTTGAGGCAGAGGCTGGCGATGTCGATGGTGACGTTGGGACGCGCCTCGTAGATGACGCCTATGACCCCGATGGGCACCCGGCGACGGGAGAGGCGCAGGCCATTCTCCAGCACCCGGCTGTCGATCTCGGCGCCGACCGGATCATCCAGGGAGATCACCTTGCGCACGTCCGCCACTATGCCGGCGAGTCGGGCGGGGTTGAGCAGCAGGCGATCCAGCATGGCTTCCGACAAGCCAGCGTCGCGGCCAGCCGCTATATCCTTCTCGTTGGCAGCCAGGATCTGCGCACTGTGCGCCTCCAGTTCATCGGCGATAGCGGCCAGCGCCCGGTTTTTCTGCGCCGTGCTGATGGTCGCCAGCTGATAGGCGGCCTCGCGGGCCGCCTGCCCCATTTTCTCCAGACTCATAACGTCATCCTTTTTCTCTTTCATAGGTGTCGCTCATAGCAGCACCATGTCGTCTCTGTGGATGGCCCATGATCCCATAGCCGTAGCCGTAGCGGCAGGGTTTATCGGGGCCGACTGCTCACAGCAGCACCATATCGTCTCTGTGGATAGCAACGGCGCCATAGCCGTAACCCAGCACGGCCTCTATCTGATCCGAGTGTAGGCCCCGCAGCTTCTCAAGCTCCAGATGATCGTAACGGCAGATGCCGCGGGCCAGCTCGCTCCCCTGAGGGCCCAGGATCCGCACCACGTCGCCACGGACGAAGTCTCCCTTGACCGCGACTATGCCCTTGGGCAGCAGGCTGGAGCCCTTCTCCTGCATGGCGGCCACGGCCCCCTGATCCACCTGGACTTCCCCATGGGGGGGCGGCCCTGCCAGGATCCAGCTCTTGCGCCCTTCCAGCGGCGAGGCCAGGGCCGGGAACAGGGTCCCCACCCGCTCGCCGGCGGCGAGGCGACCTATCACTTCCGGGATCTGGCCAGTGGCGATCACCACATTGACCCCGGCGCGGCGTGCCACGTCGGCGGCCTGCAGCTTGGTGGCCATGCCGCCGGTCCCGAGGCCGCTGACGCTGTCACCAGCGAGGGATCGCAGGGTGTCGTCTATGGTCTGCACCTCTTCGATGAGCTGGGCATCCGGGTTGGTGCGGGGATCCGCGGTAAAGAGCCCCTTCTGATCGGTGAGCAGGATCAGCAGATCCGCATCGGCCAGGATGGCGGCGCGGGCGGAGAGGTTGTCGTTGTCCCCCACCTTGATCTCGGCGGTGGCCACGGCGTCGTTCTCGTTGATGACGGGGATGATGCGGTGATCGAGCAGGGTGCGCAGGGTGTCGCGGGCATTGAGGTAACGCTCCCTGTCCTCCAGATCGGCGCGGGTCAGCAACATCTGGCCGATGTGCAGCCCGTAGAGGTTGAACAGGTCCTGCCATACCCGGATGAGCTGGGTCTGGCCCACCGCCGCCAGCATCTGCTTGTTGGGCAGGGTCGGCGCCAGCGGAGGGTGCCCCAGGTGCTCACGTCCGGCGGCAATGGCGCCGGAGGTCACCAGAACGACACGGTGTCCGTGTCGATGCAGGGCGGCACATTGCCTGACCAGCTCCACCATGTGGGCACGGTTGAGACGGGCAGATCCCCCGGTGAGCACGCTGGTGCCCAATTTGACGACTATGGTTCTGTTTTCCATGGGAACAAAGGGTTAGAAAAGTAAGGAATCCCTTTATACCCACGGCCCTGTTACCCTGCAAGGCAATTAAGCCTCACAGCTGTCATGGCAAAGAAGGAGGCCCTGCGGATATGACCGCAGGGCCCGGGCGGATCAGGCCGCCGTCACGTTCAGCTCGGCGGTGACCTGCTTGGCGGGAGACAAGGTGCACTCCAGCAGGGTCAGCTTGGCGCTGATGAGCTTGTAGAAGTGGTTGAGGGTACGCTCGACCTCTGCCTGATGCTTCTTGGGCAGCGGCTTGTTGATCCACTCCCCGTCCGCATTGTAGAAGCCGACCTGATAGTGATAGCTGAAGCTGTGGTCCTCCTGCTCCAGCACCAGCCACCAGCCCCAGAACTCCCGCTTGTCCGGCGCCGGTTTGGCGCTGACGCAGACGGAAAGGCAGTCGAAGCGGTAGCGTCCCTCTTCGCACAGATCCTCGCGCAGATAGGGGCCAATGGCCGCGAATTGCCGCAGCAATCGCTTGTAGGTCACTCTTTCTGACATGCTAACCTCCCTGTTGAACAAGCCATACCATCACATGATGATGTTACATTTTTAGTTCTATATCATGTACATAAGTGCTTTTTTAGCCAATCTACCGTCTCTTTGAGCGCCTCGTCATACACCTCCAGCAGAGGCTGTTTGTCGAACACCACCGCCTTGCCATTGCGGCTGGCGGAGGCCAGGGCCCGGACATCCTGCTCGGGACAAATGAAGTCACGCTTGTGGCCAATGCTCAGGATGGGCACAGAGGTGCGGCTCCCCAGCAACCCCTGGGTCTTGAGGGAGAAGACCTGGCACTTGGTGCGCAGCAGATCCCACTGGGCGGCATCGGCCCCCAGGCGGTTCGCCAGCCCGTCTCGCATCATGCGCGGACAGCGGGCAAACATCTCCTGATTGGTAAACACCTGATTGATGCCGGCCCCGATGCAGACCACAGTCCTGAGCTTGAAGGGCTCGATGAAGGCGAGGCGCGCCGCCACATTGCCGGCGAGGCGGAACCCCACCATGGCGATGCGCTGATGATCGACCCAGGCCACCTCGGAGAGGTGGTTGAGCACCGCCTGGTGCAGGCGACTGGTGTCCTGCACCAGGGGCCAGTGCTCCGCATAGCCGGTTCCCGGCATGTCCAGCGATAGCATGCCGATGCCGTGGGGCTCGAGGCACTTGAAGTAGAAGTTGAGGAAGTCGACCTGGAGGGCGTCTATGCCACCGCTGACGATGACCAGGGGCACAGGCCTGTCGGTGGTGGGCAGGTGCAGATAGCCTTGAATGGTCTTGCCCCGGAACGGGACCTGCAGCTCCTTGAGGGGCACCTTGAACAACCTGCCTGCCTCGCGGTAGGCCATGTTGCAGAGCAACTGGGCCTGATCTGCCAGCTCGTCATTCTTGAGGTGGGGATAGCTCGCGATGGAGTAGTAGCGCACCGCCTTGAGCAGATTCTTCAACGCCCCGGCACTGTCGCCCTGGCTGACCAGCTCGCGCCCGGCATTGAAATAGCGGCCAGCCAGCTGGCTCCACTCATAGACCCAGTTGCCGGGCACATAACCTTTGATGGTATCCAGATAGCGCTCGTGGCTGCGCTCTCCCTGACCCATGGCGATGCGGGCAAGAGTCTGCTCCACTTCCACCGGATCCGCACCCTGCCAGGCCCAGGTCGGCCGGCGCAGCAGGCGGTACCAATGGGGCGACAGGGCGCCGTCGATGAAGCTCTCGGCCAGGGAGCTGTCCTGCTCATCGACCGGGCTGGAGTTGGATATTTCGGAGGTTTCCAATACCTGTTTGACCCGGGTGAACAGCTTTTCCGTCAGGTTGGTATCGTCGTTTGGTTCCAAGATGGTGACTCTTCTGTCTCAAACAATGGTCCATCTTAACCACTTTTCACCGCGGGCAGCCACATCATAAACGCATAAGGCCCCAAACAGGGGCCCTATGAAACCATCTTGCCATCAGCGCGAGCAAACCTCCCCCACCAAAGTCAGGGGCGGGGCGCCAAGGCTGGGGGCGATTACTCTTCGTCGCAGATCGGGTTGGCAAACTCCAGCGCCATGTCCCAGGGCTGCTCAATCCAGGTGTCCTGCGGGATGGCGACCTCGAAGTCATCCAGCAATTGCTCACCCATGGGCTTGGCGAAGATGGCGATGAACTTGGCCTTGGGATAGAGCTCGCGGATCGCCTTGGCGGTAGTTCCTGTGTCCACCAGATCTTCCACTACCAGCCAGCCTTCACCGTCACCGGCTGTGGTGGCGGCCTTGACGACCACCAGCTCACGCTGGCTGTTGTGGTCATAGCTGGAGATGCAGAGGGTTTCGACGTTGCGAATGCCAAGTTCACGGGCCATCAGGGCAGCAGGCACCAGGCCACCACGGCTGACCGCGATGATCCCTTTCCACTGGCTGACGGGCAGTTGACGACGGGCCAGACGGCGCGCTTCACGTTGCAGGTTATCCCACGATACATAGAACTTTTTTGGCATGCTATCGATCTCAACGAGTTATAAAGGCAATCACTAAGACGTAAGGGTCCCGGCAGACACACGGGATCCGGTAAATTCTGGCCCCCGTTTCCTGAATTTTGCTTGCACTTTTGCGGCCTCAGGAATGAACCCTCGGCAGCAAAAAGCAGATGCATTGAAAGCAGGACGGGCATGGCTGGCGGCCATCTCGATCTAGACCCAGACCTCAGGCCAGCTGTTGGGCCGGTATGATAGCACCCTTTGCAGATAAAATGACTGGCAAACGTATGCGAAAAACAGGAAAAGTCGGCCATCTCCTGCCCGTTTGGCCTCCCCTCGGGGCCCAGTCCTCATCAACAGGGTGCTCATTCGAAGAGCAAACCTCGAATTTCGGGTAAAAAAATAGCAGGGGGAGGATGGAACCCTCACACACCTGCTGCTTTTCTGCTTTCTCTGTCAGCCTGGCTGACTGCCCGTCTTAACGACGACCGGCGTAGGGGTTCGGATAGTTGAAACCCTGGGTATAGAGAGACTGGGCAAACCAATAGGTTGAATTGCTGCCTGACATAATGAACTCCTGATTGCTTAACAAGTTACGTACCTTTAATGCGGGTTCAGATCCTTGAACAGACACTCGGTTCCGTGGAGGCGCACTTGCTTTGCTTCGGTTCCCTGGAGGCATTCATTGTCGTCCTGACAAGTGGTTGACCCACGGCGGCTAATTTACCACCCGGCGGCGAAAAGACAATATTTTTGTGATATGCGTCACGAATTTCATCTTCTGCTGGTAACCATGGGCAAGGCAGTCATGTTCGCCATTCAGGCTCCCTTTATCAGCACAAGCAGACCGCAATTTGCGCAGATCGCTCACATTTTTGTGTGATTGACTGTATTATCGTTACCCTCTTCTGCGGCCCACTGGGCCCTGTCCATTTCCGTGCTGGTAAGGAGTCCCGACGTGGCACAGCTTAGTTCTCTGTCTCCCAAGTTGATTTGGCAATTCTTCGAGCAGATCTGCTCCATTCCCCACCCCTCCAAGCACGAGGCCAAATTGAGCGCCTGGATAGTGCAGTGGGCCCAGGGGGAAGGCCTGGCGGTCAAACAAGACGCCGTGGGCAACATCATCATCAAGAAGCCGGCCACCCCGGGCATGGAAAACCGCAAGGCCGTGGTGCTGCAGGCCCACATCGACATGGTGCCCCAGGCCAATGCCGACACCCGGCACGACTTCACCCAGGATCCCATCGATGCCTACATCGACGGTGAATGGGTCACCGCCCGTGGCACCACCCTGGGAGCCGACAACGGCATGGGCATGGCAGGCTGTCTGGCCGTGCTGGCCGACAAGACCATCAAGCACGGCCCGCTGGAAGTGCTGCTGACCACGGACGAAGAGACCGGCATGACAGGCGCCTTCGGCCTGGAAGCGGGCTGGCTGGAGGGCGAGATCCTGCTCAACACCGACTCCGAAGAGGATGGCGAAGTCTACATGGGCTGCGCCGGCGGGGTGGATGCCAATATCCGCTTCCCGCTGGAGCAGGTTGTCGCCACCCAGGGTGAAGGTTTCGAGCTGCAGGTGAAGGGGCTGCGTGGCGGTCACTCCGGGGTCGACATCCACCGCGGTCGTGGCAACGCCAACAAGCTGCTGGTGCGCCTGCTCAAGGCCGCCGAGCCGCTGGGGGTGCGTCTGGCCGAGATAAGCGGCGGTACCCTGCGCAACGCCATCCCCCGCGAAGCCCGCGCCACCCTGCTGGTGCCCACCGCCAGCGTCAGCGAGTTCAAAGCCCTGGTTGACCGCTACGCCGGCATCTATCAGAGCGAGCTGGCAGCCACCGAAGCCAACCTGACAGTGCTGCTCACCGCTCAGGAAAAACCGGCCAAGCTGATGAGCGAATCCCTCCAGACCCGCCTGCTGGACGCCCTGATGGCCTGCCCCAACGGCGTCATCCGCATGAGCGATGCCATCCCGGGCGTCACCGAGACCTCCACCAACCTCGGCGTCATCAAGACCCTCGAGGGTGAGGTCTATGTGCAGTGCCTGATCCGCTCCCTCATCGACTCGGGTCGCGAGAGCGTCGAGCAGATGACCCGTTCCCTGTTCAGCCTGGCGGGCGCCAGCTGTGAATTCACCGGTGCCTACCCTGGCTGGGCACCGAACGTGGACTCCCCCGTGATGGCGCTGGTACGCAACAGCTACCAGACCCTGTTCGGCGAGATGCCGAACGTCATGGTGATCCACGCCGGTCTCGAGTGCGGTCTGTTCAAGAGCGCCTACCCGGATTGGGACATGGTCTCCTTCGGCCCGACCATTCGCGGTGCCCACTCACCGGACGAGAGGGTTCATATCCCGGCGGTCGAACGCTTCTGGCAGCTGCTGGTCCACGTGCTGGAACAGATCCCGGCCAAGTAAGCACGGGCCTCCCGAGCCACTCCATGCCCCGCCCAGTGCGGGGCATGTCATTGGGGCTGTGCCCCTCCTTTCTCTGCGTTGACCCCTTCACTGCCCCTGCCGATCCCCCTTGAAATCGTATCCATAAGCAACCCTGGATTTGAAAACCTTTTCCATGATTTATGTAAATTTACAACACAATAAGTTGATCGAGATCACAAAAGCCTCTAGCATCAAATTGTGACCAAGGTCACAGGAAACAATAATCAACAGAGCGAAGAGGTAAGACTATGTTTGAGAACCTGGCAGTGCTGTTCCACCTGAAGGGTGCATCCAGCAAGAAAGGCACACAAGAGAAAGACACTTATGCGCCTTCGACTCGCAACTACTACTTCCGCTATGGCGCCTGATGTCGCCCGCCCGGAAGTAGAAATTAGTAACGTAATAAAACTACAAAATAACTCAGCAATTCACACCACAGCCACCCCCTCGGGGCGCTGTCCTGCCCGGGCCAGATGTTCCACGGCCAAACCTGAACTCCAACCATGAAGATGGGGCCCACAGGCCCCATTTTTTTATTGCTCGTCCCCGACGCCACCTTGCTGCGATACCGGCCCTGGCGAAGCGGATGCCGGCATCAGACCGCCTTTCCCAGCGGCGCCGCCTCCACCACGGACAAGGGGAAGTGGCAGGCCACCTGATGGGCCTCTGTGCCACAGGGCTCCAGACTCGGCGAGGTGCCTCGGCACAACTCTGTGGCATAGGGGCAGCGCTGATGGAAATGGCAGCCGCTCGGCGGCGAGATGGGTGAGGGGACGTCCCCGGTCAGCAGGATGCGCTGGTTGCGCCTGCGGGGATCCGGCACCGGGATCGCCGAGATGAGCGCCTGGGTATAGGGGTGGCGCGGGCTCAGGTAGAGTTGCTGGGCCTCGGCCAGCTCGACGATCCTTCCCAAGTACATGACCGCAATCCTGTCCGAGATGTGTTTGACCACAGAGAGATCGTGGGCGATGAAGATGATGGCCAGATTCATCTCCCGCTGCAGGGTGAGCAGCAGGTTCACTATCTGGGACTGCACCGAGACGTCCAGCGCCGACACCGCCTCGTCGCACACCAGCAGTTTGGGCTTGAGGGCGATGGCGCGGGCTATGCCGATGCGCTGGCGCTGGCCGCCGGAAAACTCGTGAGGATAGCGATCCACCGCACTCTTGGGCAGTCCCACCTTGTCCAGCAGCTCCAGCACCCAGCCGCGTCGTTGCGCTGTGCTGCCTTTACCGTGGATGATGAAGGGCTCTTCCAGGATCTGGCCCACTGTGTGGCGACCGTTGAGGGATTCTGCAGGATCCTGAAAGACTATCTGCATCTCCTGGCGCAGGGATCGCATCTCCCCGGGTGACAACCGGGTGATGTCGCGCCCCTCGAAGCTTATCTGCCCCGCCGTGGGTTCAAACAGCTTGAGCAGGGAGCGCCCCAGGGTGGACTTGCCGCAGCCGGACTCCCCCACCAGCCCCAGCGTCTCCCCCTGCTTGAGATCGAAGCTGATGCCATCCACCGCATAGACGGTGTAGGGCTTGCGCAAAAAGCCGCCACCCATCTTGAAGTGCTGCTTCAAGTCTCTGACCGACAACAAGGTGCTCATCGCCGCCGCTCCTGTCCATCCAGGTAAAGAGCCGACATAGCCCCTTCCCGATTGCTGAGGTGCTGCTTCAACTCCCGTACCGACAACAAGATGCTCATATGCTCAACTCCTTCCAGTGGTGGCAGGCCACAGCGTGGCGCTCGCTCAGCTGCTCTGTCACCGGTATGGTGCCCACGCAGATCTCGGTGGCGTGGGGACAACGGTTGGAGAAGCGGCAGCCCGCCGGCATCTCGTGCAGGGCGGGCACCTGGCCCTTGATGGTCTTGAGCAGGCTCTTGGGCACGTCTTCGAGGCGCGGGATCGAGGCCATCAGACCATGAGTATAGGGATGGCGCGGGTGGTCAAACAGCTCGAAGATGTCGGCCCGCTCCACGGCGCGGCCCGCATACATCACCACTACCTCGTCGCACAGCTCCGCCACCACCCCGAGATCGTGGGTGATGAAGATGATGGCCATGCCGGTCTGGGCCTGCAGCGCCTTCATCAGATCCAGGATCTGGGCCTGGATGGTGACATCCAGCGCAGTGGTCGGCTCGTCGCAGATGAGCAGATCCGGCTCGCAGGCAAGCGCCATGGCGATCATCACCCGCTGGCGCATGCCGCCGGAAAGGTTGTGGGGGTAGACGGCGAAGCGCTGGGCCGGCTCCGGGATCCCCACCTTCTGCAGCATGGCGATGGCGGCCTCCTTGCGCTGCGCCTTGCTGAAATCAGGCCTGTGCAGGCTGAACACCTCCATCAGCTGAGTCCCGACCGTCTGCACCGGATTGAGCGCCGTCATCGGCTCCTGGAAGATCATGGAGATGCGGTTGCCGCGCACCTTGTACATCTGATCCGGCGGCAGCGACAGCAGTTCCTCCCCCTGAAAGCGGATGGATCCCGCCACCACCTGACCGTGGGGCCTGGGCAGTAGCCCCATGATGGCCAGCGAGGTGACGCTCTTGCCGCAGCCGGATTCACCGACGATACCTAGGGTCTGGCCCGGGGCGACCTGGAAGCTGACCCCGTCGAGCACCTTGATCTTGCCGTCGTCGACCGCGAACTCCACCTCGAGATCCCGCACCTCCAGGATGGGGGCCCTGCCCTGACCGTTATCAGCGGTGAACTGCCCCCCATTGTCTCGGACGTCGAGGATGGGGGCTTGTGTCTCTGTCATCGCCTCCCCCTTCTCAATGATGCGCATAGGTCTTGTCGATCAGGGTGATGGGAGAGAGCGACTCACCCGCTTCCTTGGCGTTGCTGGTCTCTTCCTGCACCTTGGGATCGAGCCAGAGCAGGCCGCCACTGCTGTGGGGGTAGCCATCCATGGGCCAGTAGAGCAGATCCGGGGTGTTACGGGTGGCGGGCACCTCCGGCAGCATCACGTGGCGCCAGCTGCTGGCCCGCACGTAGTTGAGCTGCACCCCGGGCACGAAGATGGCGAGGTCATAGATGCGCTGCTGGATCTGGCGGGAGATCTCGGCCCGCTTGGTCATATCGAACTCGACGTTGTAGGCGTCGATCAGGGCGTCCAGCGCCTTGTCGGCCACGTTGAACAGGTTGTTGGTCTGGGGCTTGTTGGCGTTGGCCGAGTGGAACGACTCCCAATATTGCGGGTAGAGACCACCGCCACCCCAGCCGAGCCAAGCCGCCTCGTGTTTCTTCTCCAGCATCACCTTGAAGCCGGTGGCGCCATCCACCAGGTTGAGCTCCAGATCCAGACCCGCCTTCTTGGCCTCTTCTTTGAGCACGGTCAGCCGCTTGGAGTGCTCCTGGCTGGTGTAGGTGAGGGCCAGGGTCAGCCGCTCCCCCTTGTCGTTTTGCAGGATGCCGTCCGGCCCCGGTTTGTTGTAGCCCCCCTTGGCGAAATACTCCCGCGCCTTGGTGATGTCATAGGCCCGCTCCGGCAGCTTGATGTCGGTGAATTCGCCAAAGCCCGAGCCGAAGGTGGTGGCCCTGTCATAGTCGCCGTGCAGCACTGTCGCTATCATCTTGTCCAGGTTCATGGCGTGCTGAATGCCGAGGCGCACATTCACGTCCGCCAGCTTGGGGTTGGCCACATTGAGGTGCACCCCCTGCCCCCCTTGCTTGGTGTCTGTCATCGCCATCACCTTCTGCACATAGCCCTTCTTGTATTCCGGGGTCACGGCTTTTTCATGCCACCAGTTGGGCAGTATCATCTCGAAGGTATCTATCTCTCCCTTGAGGAAGTGGCGAAACGCTATGTTGTGATCCCGGATCACCTGCACCTTGATGCGGTCGATGTTGAATCTGTGCTGGTTGTAGCGATCCTGCTGGGCCCACCAATCCTTCTGCTTGCTGAAGGTGATGGACTTGCCCTTCTTCACCTCGCTCATCACATAGGGGCCAGTGGTCGGCACCACTGCCCAGTTGTACTGCTTCACCCAGTTCGGGCCCATCTTGTAGTAGTGCTTCGGCTGGGGCCACAGCTCCGTGGTGTTGAGGAGATCCAGCCTGGCCTTGCGGCTGCCCGCCTTCACCAGGATGGTGTGATCGTCAATCTTCTCCACCGCCACCACCTCTGTGGTGTAGTAGTTGTTGAACCAGGGCCCCTTGATGTCCTTGGAGCGCATCATCTCGTAGCCGAAGGTGTAGTCGTCGGCGGTGACGGGCTTGCCGTCAGACCATTTGGCGCGGGGATCCAGCTTGAAATAGACGGTCTGGCTGTCCGGTGCTATGGCCCAGGCGCTCGCCAGCGAGGGAATGGGATTGCCTGTATTGGGGTGGAAGCTGATGAGCCTCAGCTGGTTGTCCAGGATGAAGGAGCGGAACGAACCGTTGGAGTCAGGCCCCACGGTGCGAAACGTCAGCGGAAAGCTGTCGATGAAGAGGTTGAGGGTGCCACCGGGCAGTGCCTTGGGAGAGGCAAACACGGGGTCTGTGTCATTGGTCTCCCACTTGAGATCCGCGGGCAGGCTGGCGGCCCACACCCAGGATCCGTTCACCAGCACGAAGAGAGCACCTATCCATTTGATTTTATTGTTCATGTTTGACTTCCAGGTCATGCCCCTGCACCGGGGGCGTCTCAATTAAGGGTTGGATACCCAGGGCCCTGAGGCGCGCCCCGGGTCACTGATAACGGGTAAACTTGCGCGGATCGAACGCCTCGCGGATCGCCTCGCCGATGAAGGAGACCATGATCAGCACCAGGCTCACCGCCGCCACCACAGAGCTGACGATCCAGATCGCATCCAGGTTGTTGATCCCTTGCGAGAGCAGCTCCCCCCAGCTCGGGGTCGGCGGGGCCAGGCCGAAACCCAGGTAGTCCAGCGCCGTCAGGGTGGAGATATTCCCCACCACGGCGAAGGGGGCCAGGGTGACTATCATCATCAGGGTGTTGGGTAGTATGTGGTTGAAGATGATCCGTTTGGTGCTCGCCCCCTGCGCCCGCGCCGCCATCACATAGTCCCGCGCCCGCTCCTTGTAGGTGAGGGTGCGCATGTACCAGGTGATCCCCATCCAGCCGAACAGCACGTTGATCCCCACGAAGAGGCCGAAGTTCGGCTTGGCCAGCGACACCAGTATCATGATGACGTAGAGGAAGGGGACCTGGGACCAGATCTCGATAAAGCGCTGCAACACAAGGTCGAAGCGCCCGCCGAGAAAGCCCATCATGCAGCCTATGCTGACCCCGATGACATAGCTCGCCACCAGGGTGATGAAGGCAAAGCCGATGGCGATGCGAAAGCCGTAGACCAGGCGCGCCAGCACGTCGCGACCGCTGGTGTCGGTGCCGAGGAAGTGGCGCTCCGTGAGGCTGGGAGCATAGGGCGGGTAGGCCTCCTCCTTGAAATCCTGCTCATAGGGGTTCCAGGGCACCAGGGGCAGCAGCACCCAGTCCCCCTTCTCTTCCTGTGCAAATTTGCCCTTGAGCTGGCGGTAGTTGGTCTCGTACTCGTAATCGAGCCCGAACTGCTGGCCCGGGATCACGTCACCATAGGTGGGGAAGTAGAGCTCTCCCTGATAGCTCACCGCCAGCGCCCGGCTGTTGACCAGCAGCTCCGCCAGCAGGGAGATGACCACCAGGGCCGAGAAGATGACAAAGGAGTAGTAACCGCGCTTGATGGACTTGAAGCGCTTGAGTTTTTTCAGCGTTACCGGGTTCAGGTTCATGCTCAGTCTCCAAACCGTACGCGGGGATCAACCAAGGCAACGCAGATATCGGAGACGATATTGCCCACCAGCATCAGCATGGAGGTGATGGCCAGAATGCCCATGACGGTGGGGTAGTCCCGCTCGACGATGGCCTCGTAGCCGAGCAGACCTATGCCGTCGATGTTGAAGATGGTCTCGATGAGGAAAGAGCCACCGAAGAAGACGGTGAGCACGGACCCCAGGTGACTGGCGATGGGGATCAGGCTGTTGCGCATGGCGTGGTCGGTGACCGCCTTGCGAAACGGCAGCCCCTTGGCTACGGCGGTGCGCACGTAATCCGCCGACAGGTTCTCCATCAGGCTGTTCTTCATGGTCATGGTGAGGATGGCAAAATCCCCGATGGCATAGGCGATGAGCGGCAGCAGGGCGTGGGCGAAGAGGGTGCGGATCTGATCCCAGCTGCTCTCCATGGAATCGAACTCGTCCCCCGGGAAGCCCCCCATGGGCAGCCACTCCAGGTGGAAGGCGAAGACGGTGATGAGGAAGATCCCCACCACGTAGGCGGGTAGCGCATAGGCCATGTAGATGAGCATGGAGCTCAGGGAATCGAAGCGGCTGTTGTGCCTGAGGGCCTTGGCCACCCCGAGCGGGATGGAGACGGCGTAACTCAGCAGGAAGGTCGCCAGCCCGAAGAAGGCCGTCACCGGCAGTCGCTCCTTGATGAGATCCCACACCGGCTCGTAGTAGCGGGTCGACTCCCCGAGATCCAGCACCGCCAGCTTCTGCAGCCACTCCCAGTAGGCGATCAGCATGGGCTTGTCGAGACCGTAAAAGGCCTTGAGCTCCTCGATCTGCTCATCGGAGAGTGCCTGCGCCCCCTTGCTGCCGCTGGAGCGACCTGTCTCGTTCTGCGAGACCTGTGCCTGCAGCAACATGCGCTCGACCGGGCCGCCCGGCACGAAGCGGGTGATGGTGAAGACGAGCAGGGTGATACCGAGAAACGTCGGGATGATCAGAAGCATCCGACGTAAGAAATACGACAGCATGGTGGAACCTCGTCCTTGTTGTTCTTTTATGGTCAGTCACATCCGGTGACCGGCCTATGCTTCCTGGCATTACTCACTGAATTGACTGGTATTGGCAGACAATCCCGCTCGGCCACTGTAAAAGCTCTGCAACAAAAATCAAGTAGAACTAAGCCCATCGATCGTCAGTGAGGTCCGCAGCATAACTCACCGATGTTTTTTTCCAAAAAATCCAACTTCAATATAAAAAACTGCTACGCCTTCTCATTTAACTTGTTTTTAATTATTAAAAAATTAATTACACGACCGTTTGAAATTAAAAAAATACAAATAAAAACATATAGATAAAATCAAACACCCTCTCATCTCATTTTACCTATTAAAGAAGAGGGAAATATCCTCCGGCCTGAACCTGAACTGAAATCCCCCTAACACCGAAGATAGATTTAAATACTGCAAAAATGTCATTCCACGATACCGAGGTCATGGCGACAGGTGGTTTATCGATAAGTTCAAAACTAATCAATAAAATTGGGAAATACAAAGTTAACAACATATTTACATGAGCATCTGCATTCTTTACGGAATAAAACGCCAAAAAAATCACCCAAATCCTGCACAGTCTTCTAATTCCCCTTCCAGTCACCATCCTGGCCGCTCCATTTGACGTCAATCATCAAAGCTTGATAAGCCTTACGCACCGCTCCAACGAGGGCGGTAAGGGAAGCAAACAAAAAAACAATCAGGAAGGATACTAACGATGCTTAGGAAAAGCAGACTCTCTGCTGCCGTAGCGTTTGCCTTGGCGAGCGCGGCAGTTGTGGTCACCCCTGCCCTGGCCGAAGAGGGCCAGAACGTCGAAAAACTGCAAAAAATCAAGGTCACCGGCTCGCGGATCTCCCGGGTCGATGTGGAAGGCTCCACCCCTGTCGTCTCGGTGACCAAGGCAAAAATCGAGCAATCAGGTCAACAGACCGTCGCCGATTACCTCAAGCAGGCCTCCTACAACTCCTTCGGTGGCGTCTCCCCGGCCTCCGGCAGCTCCTTCCAGTCCCAATCCACCGTCGGCCTGCGCGGCCTGGGCTCGGAGCGCACCCTGGTCTTGCTGAACGGCAAGCGGGTCGCAGGCTCCCCCACCATGGGCGGCACCTCCATCAACCTCAACACCATCCCCATGGCCGCCGTTGAGCGGGTCGAAGTCAACCTGGACGGCGGTTCGGCCATCTATGGTTCCGACGCCATCGGCGGTGTCATCAACGTGGTGCTCAAAGAGGGCTATGAGGGCCTGACCTTCCAGGGACGTCTCGGTTCCCCGACCGAGCCGGGCGGCGATGAAGCCAGCGGCTCCGTCGTGGCGGGCGTCAACGGCGAGAAGGGCTCGCTGATGGCGGTCTACGAGCACGACAAGAAGGACGTCGTCTATGCCCGTGATCGCGACTATCTCGCCAAGCAGGGCAACGATGCCCCCAGCGCCTACGGCCGCAACGTGGAGGGGATCACCGGCCTCGACGCCAACGGGGATCCCATCTGGAAATACGGCCCCCTGGCCGGTGCCACCAATGCCGACGGCAGCTGCAAGGAGCCATTCATCGGCTTCGAGGGCGGCTGCAACTTCAACTACGGTCAGGTCGCGGCCACCACGGCCTCCCGCAGCCGTGACACCCTCTATGTGAACGGTCGCTACCACATCAACGACAATGTCGACTTCGTGCCGCAGATCATCGGCTCCCGGGTCGAGAGCTTCGGCCGCTTCGCCCCCGCCGCCGGCGCCTTCGCCATAGACCCGTCCAACCCGAACAACGCCCAGTTCTTCGCCGATAACGGGCTGGACGCCGCCGCCACCCAGGGTCTGGGTGAGGCCGCCTACGCCTACTACCGCTTCAGCAACGTCGGCCCCCGTGACAACTATGTCACCGACATGACCGGCAGCCTCAACCTCGGCTTCGAGGGCACTGTCACCACAGAATCCGTGGGCGACATGCAGTGGAACGCCGGTTACATGTACTCCAAGACCGACAACAAGGAGAACGGCACCGGTTACGTGCTGCAATCCGCCGCCCAGCAGGCCATCGCCGACGGCAAGTTTGTCGGGGGGGAGTTCGATCCCAAGAGCACTGCCGCCATGGCCGCCGACACCAGCCGCCGCTCCACCATGGACTTCTACCAGTGGTACGCCGGTGTCCAGTGGGACATGGGTGAGCTGCCGGCCGGTCCGGTCAGCTGGTATGCGGGCGCCGAGTACAACGACTGGGTCTATGCCGACAAGTACGATGCCCAGTCCGAGGCCGGCAACATCATAGGCTCCTCCGGCAACTCCTCCGGCGGGGTGCGCGACGTCACCGCCGCCTACATCGAGTCCCTGGTGCCCATCACGGATCAGATTGAGCTGAACCTGGCCGGTCGCTTCGATGACTACAGCGACTTCGGCAGCGCCTTCTCCCCCAAGGCGAGCCTGCGTTACCAGCCGCTGGACAACCTGATGCTGCGCACCTCCTGGTCCCGCTCCTTCCGAGCCCCCAGCCTGAGCGATCTCTACGCGGCTGATTCCTACTCGGCCGACTGGGCCAAGGACTATGTCTACTGCGAGGCCAACGGCATCTCGGCGGCGGACTGCCCGAACCGCCAGTACGACACCACCCGTACCTCCAACGAGGAGCTGAAGGAAGAGACGGCGGACACCTGGAACTTCGGGGTGGCCTACAGCCCGCTGGATGACCTTAACCTCTCCCTGGACTACTACACCATCAAGATCGAGGACGTGATCCAGCTGAACTCCCTGCAGTCCGTCATCTATGACGAGCTGAACAACGGGGGCTCCAGCAACATCACCCGCAACAGCCAGGGCAAGATCAGCGGTGCCATCGCCCCCATGGTCAACCTGGGGACCCTGAACACCAGCGGTCTGGATCTCAAGCTGGATTACCGCTACGACCTGACCTCCGCCACCATCCGCTATGACCTCGGCGGCACCTACATCCTTGAGTACAAGGAAGGCCTGTACGCCGGTGGCCCCGTCATCGACAAGATCGGCCAGAACGGTCTGCCGCAGATGCGCTTCAGCACCGGCGTGGGTGTCAACGTGCCCCAGTGGTGGAACATGGATAGCTACCTGAGCGCGAACTACATCGACTCCCAGAGCCAGGACTACATCGCCGACACAGGTGAGGAAGTGGGCCACATCGCGTCCCAGACCACCTGGAACCTGAACGTCGGCGTGGATGCCCCCTGGAACGGCAAGATCCAGGTCGGGGTGAAGAACATGTTCAACGCGGGTCCGTCCCTCGAGAGCGATGGCTTCACCTATGACGAGGAGCTCTACAGCATCGACGGTCGCATCTACTACCTCGACTACGCCCAGAAGTTCTGATCCACCAGGAAAGTGACGAGCCGGCCCCCTCGGGCCGGCTCTGCCCAAGGTTCCAAGGAAGTCACGGAGATAGGGTAATCCTATGAAAACAAGGACTATTACAATGAAGAAAGCGCTCCTCGGCAGCCTGGTTTCGGCTGCCCTGCTGACCAGCTTCAATCTGAGTGCCGCCTCTGCCGGTCAGGCAGTGGACGCTCAAGCCGCCACCGACAATGCCTCCAAAGTGTCCCAGCAGAAGATCGACAGCTACGCCGAGTCTGCCGAATCCGCCCTGGCCCAGTACAAGGCCGCCCTGCGTCAGGTCGACAGCCTGCGCACCTACAACGAGCAAGTGGGCAAGATGGTCGACTCCCAGAGTGCCGAGCTGGCCTCGATGCAGCGCCAGATAGCCCAGATCGATCAGACCAGCACCGAGGTGGTGCCCCTGATGCTCAAGATGATCGACTCCCTCGATCAGTTCGTCGCCCTGGACTTGCCGTTCCAGAAGGTCGAGCGGGAGGACCGCGTGGCGGCCCTGACCGACCTCATGAACCGGGCCGACGTCACCATCTCCGAGAAGTACCGCAAGATCCTCGAGGCCTACCAGATCGAGGAGGGCTTCAGCCGCACCATAGAGTCCTACAAGGCCAGCCTGGACAAGGACGGCGGCGAGAAGACCTACGAGTTCCTGCGGGTCGGCCGCATCGCCCTGCTCTACCAGTCCCCGGACGGCAACGAGACCGGCATGTGGAACAAGCAGACCCGCCAGTGGGAAGAGTTGCCCCAGGAGTATCGCAGCGCGGTTGAACAGGGCCTTCGCATCGCCAAGAAGCAGGCGCCTCCCGCCCTCATCAAGCTGCCGGTTCAAACTGCGGAGAAAGCATCATGAAAGGAATCAGACTCGCCATTGCCTCCCTGATAGCGGGAGCCACCCTGTTCACCCTGCCGGTGACCGCCGCCGAGAAGCCGGTGGATCTCAACGCCCTGCTCAATCAGGTCAAGGCCGCCAGCACCAGCGAATCCCAGCTCAACAAGGAGCGGGAGGCCCGCTTCCTGGCTGACAAGAATGAGCAAGGGGCCCTGCTCGCCAAGGCCAAGGCCGAGCTCGCCGCCGAAACCGCCAAGGGCGAGCAGCTCAAGGCCACCTTCGATGCCAACGACAAGCAGCTCACCGAACTGACCGAAACCCTGCGCCAGCGTTCCGGCAACATGGGCGAGATGTTCGGGGTACTGCGCCAGTTCGCCGGCGAGTTCAAGGGGATCTTCAACGCCTCCGCCCGCCGGGTCGAGCACCCCGAGCAGACGGCCCTGCTGACCCGCCTGGCGGAGAGCAAGGAGCTCCCCTCCAGCGACGATCTGACCGCCTTCTGGACCACCACCCTCGGCCGCATGGTGGACGGTGGCAAGGTGAGCCAGATCCCGGCGACCGTGGTCTACGGCGAGGGCAACCAGGCCGAGAAGACGGTGACCCAGATAGGCGAGTTCAACACCGTCTCCGAGGGCAAGTACCTCACCTTCGTGCCGGAGACCGGCAAGTTCGAGCAGCTCTCCCGTCAGCCGGACAACGCCGTGCTGGAGCCCATCGCCCAGTTTGAGCAGGGCAACAGCGCCGTCGAGCCCATCTTCATCGACCCGTCCCGCGGGGTGATCCTCTCCCTGCTGGTGCAGTCGCCGACCTTCAAGGAACGCGTCGATCAGGGGGGTGAGGTTGGCTACGTCATCATGGTACTCGGCGTGCTCGGTACCCTGCTGGCCATCTTCTGCGGCCTGCGCCTGTCGATGATAGGCAGCGCCATGCGCAAGCAGCTGAAATCCGATCAGATCGTCAAGGGCAATCCCATCGGCGAGATGCTGGGGGCCTATCAGTCCCACCGCGGTGACAACATAGAGGATCTGGAATCCAAGCTCGACGAGATAATCCTGCGCAACGTGCCCAAGTTCGAGAAGGGCATCAGCATCATCAAGCTGATCGCCTCTGTGGCGCCGCTGCTGGGCCTGCTGGGCACCGTAGTGGGGATGATAGCCACCTTCCAGGCCATCACATTGTTCGGCACCGGCGATCCCAAGCTGATGGCGGGCGGCATCTCCGAGGCCCTGGTCACCACCATGCAGGGTCTGGTGGTCGCGGTGCCCATGCTGTTCCTCTACACCATAGTGCAGACCCAGAGCCGTCGTCTCATCCAGGTCCTGGAAGAGCAGAGCGCCGGTTTCGTCGCCCGTTATCAGGAACGTCTGCACGCCGCCAAAGCCGCAGCCTAAGGAGTCACCCATGTGGTTCTGGTTGATTGAAGAAGTCGAGTCGGTCCGCCGGTTTCTGGGATTGGGGGGCGACGTGCTGGTCGCCCTGTTCTTCCTGACCCTGATGATGTGGGCCCTGCTGCTGGAGCGCTGGTTCTACTTCATGGCGGTCTACCCCCGGCAGGTGAAGCAGACCAAGGCGACCTGGATGGCACGCAGCGATCACCTTTCCTGGTCTGCCAAACAGATCCGCCGCGAGCTGGTCTCCCGGGTCGCCATGGCGGTGGACAAGGGGATGCCGGTCATCAAGGTGCTGATCGCCCTCTGTCCGCTGATGGGGCTGCTCGGCACCGTAGTGGGCATGGTGCAGGTGTTTGACACCCTGGCCATCACGGGCACGGGTTCGCCGCGGGCCATGGCCTCGGGGATCTCCAAGGCGACGGTACCGACCATGGCGGGCATGATTGCCGCCCTTTCCGGCCTGTTTTTTGTCAACCAGCTCGATCACAAGGCCAAGTTGGCGGTGCAGAAGCTGGAAGACAACCTGAAACACGGCTGATGCAGGATGCACTCCCCCGGCCGGGCACTGCCCGCCGGGGCACAGAACAAGCAAGGAGTTTTTGCCATGAGAAAACGTCACAGCGACAGCGGTGCCGATGAGGCGGCCATCGATCTGACCCCCATGCTGGACATAGTGTTCATCATGCTGATCTTCTTCATCGTCACCACCTCGTTCGTCAAGGAGTCCGGCGTGGAGATCAACCGCCCGAGCGCCAGCACGGCCGAGACGGTGAAGAAGGGGAACATCATGGTCGCGGTCCGCGAGAACGGCCAGGTCTGGGTCGACAAACGGGTCGTCGAAGTGGGCGCCGTGCGTGCCAACATCGAGCGGCTGCGGGCGGAGAACCCGGAGAGCGCCGTGGTGATCCAGGCCGATACCGAGTCCCGTTCCGGGCTGGTGGTCCAGGTCATGGATCAGATCCGCATGGCCGGTGTCCAGAACATCTCCATCGCGGCGAGCAAGAGCAGCTGATGCCGGAGCGAGCACCATGAGATACCTGATAGCGATAGCTGTCTCCTGTGTGGTGGTGTTCTTCCTGTTTCTGGGAATGAACAAGCTGATCACACCGGATCACCGGGAGCTGACGGAGAGAGAAGACGTCACCATGACCGACTTCATTCGCCTCAAGCCCCAGGAGACACTGCAAGAGAAACAACGGGAGCTGCCCAAGCCGCCGCCCCCGAACCGCCCGCCTCCCCCACCCGAGATGGAAGTGGCGAGCACCGACAGGCCCAAGATGGATAGCGCCCCCATGGACATGCCCAAGCTCGACATCCCGGTCAACATCGGCGGCGGCAACGCCCTGGGTGCCTACAGCACGGGGGGCGGTGGCGGCGGCATGGGTGGCAACAACGGCGCCATGCCCATGGCGACCTTCGAGCCCATGATGCCCCGCAAGGCGGCGCTGGCCGGCCTCGCCTCCGGCAAGGTACTGGTGGAGTTCACCGTGACCGAGCGCGGCACCGTCAGCAACATCCGGATCGTCAAGGAAGAGCCGCGCAGCTACGACCTCGGCAAGGAGGCACGCAAGACCATAGCCAAGTGGACCTTCAAGCCGGCCATGGTGGATGGCAAGCCCCAGGCCAGTCGCATGCAGCAAGAGATCGAGTTCGCGGTCAACTAAGGAAGGTGGCGATGAAAAAGTTACATACCCTGATCCTCGCCCCGGTGGCCATGGCGGTGCTGCTCAGTACCGCCAGCTGGGCCGCCGAGCAGCCCGCCCTGTCTGATCGCGCCTACCGCGCGGTCAACAAGGCCCAGGCGTTGATCACCGAGAAAAAATACGGCGAGGCCAATGCCAAGCTGCAGGATGCGCTCTCGGGCGCAGGCGAGCGGGTCTACGACAAGGGGGTCATCTTGCAGACCCTGGGCTTCGTGGCCGCCCAGCAGGAGAAATACGGCCAGGCGACCAAATACTTCGCCGACGCCATCGCCACCGGCGGCCTGCCGCAGCCGGTGGCCCAGCAGGTGCGCTACAACCTGGCCCAGCTCTATATGGCGGAAGGCAACTTCAAGGGCTCCATCAGCACCATGAATGAGTGGTTCGCGAACCTTGGAAAAGATGAGAAGCCGACCCCCCACGCCTACATCACCCTGGCCAACGCCCATGTGCAGCTCAAGCAGTACCGGGAGGCCATACCGGCGGTGGATCAGGCCATCAGGCTCTCCGCGGGCAAGGCACCGGAGTCCTGGTACCTGCTGAAGATGGCGGCCCACTACGAGCTGAAACAGTACAAGCCGGCCACCGAGGTGCTGACCGCCCTGGTGGACAGATACCCGGAGAAGAAGAAGTACTGGACCCAGCTCTCGGCCATGCACATGCAGGCGGGCAACGATGCCAAGGCCCTGGCGGCGCTCGAGTCGGCCTACAACCTCGGCATGCTGACCGAGGCGGCCGAGTTGCAGCGGCTCGCCAACTACCTCGCCTTCGCCGGCATTCCCCATCGCGCCGCCCGCGTGATGGAGAAGGCGATGAAGGAGGGGCAGATCGAGAGCAGCGCCGCCAACTACAAGACGCTCGCCAACTACTGGCATCAGGCCAAGGAGCTGGATCCGGCCATCGACACCCTGGCCAAGTCCTATCAGCTGGCCCCCAGTGCCGAGCTGCAGCTGAAGATGGCGCGCATGATGATCCAGAGCAAGCGATACAAGGATCTGGTGGCCCTGGCCGCCAAGCCGGCCGTCAATGCCAGCGGCGAGCAGCGCGCCGATCTCAAGTTCCTGACCGGGGTCGCCTACTTTGAGCAGCAGAAACCCAAGGAGGCGCTCAGCGCCTTCACCCAGGCCGCCCAGAATGGCAACGTCAGTGGTCGCGCCTCCCCCTGGATCAGCTTCCTGAAGGAGCAACAGGGCGGCGCCGTCACTCAATAAACCGGCACGTCATGGGCAAGCATCCGCCCATGGCGACTGCCCATCCACAAGGGGGTCAGCCCCACAGCTTGCCTGGTGGCAATTGGCCGCTCTTCGGAGCGGTCTTTTTTATGGGCAGCTCCCCGCGTGGTCACGAAATTCCTTCCTTATATAAGGCGCAAAAAAATCCGGAGCCTGGGCTCCGGATTGGGTCATTGCGTTGACGCGGGGTTAACCCCCCAACCAATTATCAGTAGTTGCATACCAGCTTCCAACTGCCGTCACCCGCCTTGGGCTCGCTGCTGGTCCACCAGTTCGCCTGCCAGACTGCCTTGCCGTTGGTCATGCGATCGTTGCCATTGGCGTGATCCCCGCGCGGCCAGCTCGGATAGGCCGGATAGGCCGCCGGATCCACGCTCTGGCTGGTGCAGCTGGTGCCACCGCTGCCGCCATCACCCCCACTGCTGCCCCCCAGCACCGCCTCGGCCAGGGCCGGGAAGTCGGACTTCAGGCCTATGGTCTGGCTGCCGGCAATCAGGCGCATGCCGCTCGGCACCCCCGCCGCCGGCAGGTAGTAGGTCATGGCCACTTCCACCTCGGTGCCCGGCGCCCAGGCCTTCCAGCCCGGCAACGTCAGGGCCACCTTGTGGAAGTCCTTCTCATTGGCGATGCCGTCGGAGTTCTGGTTGCCGCCGCTCTCCACTACCTTGAGCCCCATGCCGCTCTGATCCGTGATGGTGTCAGAGGTGGAAGTGGGCATCAGGAACTCGATGCGGGTGCCGCCCGGTATGGTCTGGGTCGACTTGTTGGTGAGCTTGAGGGTCGGGTTGATCGGGTAGTTGGAATCCCCCTCCTTGAAGCCCGAGAGGCTGACGCCTATGTCGAGCTGAGCGGCCGGGGCCGGCAGATCGTTCTGCTTCAGGCTGGCCTTGCTCGCCTTGCTGAACTTGTCGTAAGCCAGGCTGGTGAGGGTGCTGCCCATGACATACTCGTTCTTGGCAGCGTCGAAGTCGTAGTCCCCCGCCATCTCCCAGAACATGACGCCACCCAGGCCCCGATTGACTATGTAGTCGAGCTTGTGCCCCATGGACTCTTCATCTTCGGTGGAGAGGAACACCTTCTTCTCTTCGTTCCACAGCCAAGGCGCATGGGCCTTGTCGTCGTAGTAACGCACATACTGGCCTTGCATCACGTGGGCCGGGTTGTTGGGATCCAGACCCCAGGCCGTGCCATAGCTCGGCAGTGTGGTGATGCCGAGGCTGGCCGCGTGCTCCAGATTCTTGGCGTGCCACATGGGCACGGCGCCGCCGCCTATCTCCTTGCCGTTCTTGTCGAGATCATGCCAGATGTTATCGATGCCGACCGCCCCGTTGCCGCAGGGAACTGTGCTGCCCCCCGTGCCCGGTTGACAGGCGCTCTGGCTCGGCAGGGCCGCCTTGCCCCCCAGGCCATGGGTACCACCTGTCACCCCTTGCCAACCACGGGTGTAGTAAGGCACCCCTATGTTGATCTTGCCTGCCGCCAGGGCACCACGGAAGTAGTGGGCCGCCCAGGCGGAGTTCAGGTAGCCGATGGCACCGAACTGGGCCTGGTTGTAGACACCCCACTGGGCCAGCTCGGGATCCGCCTTGTTGTCGAACAGGGCGGCGTTGTGGCCGACGAAGTGGTTCCAGGCGCCGTGGAAGTCGTAGGTCATCAGGTTGACGTAATCCAGATACTGGGTGACCTGGAAGTTCTCCATGCCGCGCAGCAGGTAGGCCGAGGCCGGCGAGGCTATGGTCAGCATGTACTTGCGGCCGTCCTCGGTGCCGGCACTGTCGAGCCGCTCGCGCAGTGTCTTCATCAGCACTTCGTAGTTCGCAAACAGCTTGGCCCGGCACTGGTTGGAGAGCGGGAAGTCGTTGGGGTTGCCCGCATCCTTCATGGAGGTGGGGTACTCGTAATCCACATCCACGCCGTCGAAGCCGTACTGGCGGATGAAGCTCACCGCCGAGTTGGCAAAGGCGTTGATGCCGGCGGTATTGACCGAGCAGTCGCCCTTGGTGGTGGCGGTGTAGAAGCCACGGGTATCGGCCCAGCCACCCACGGAGATCAGGGTCTTCACGTCCGGATACTGCTTCTTGTATTTCGACAGCAGGTTGAAGTGACCCTGATAGGCGAACTCGGGATCCATTTCGGCGCCCGGCACCCCGTCCCAGGTCAGCTTGGTGGCGGCGTCATCAACCTTGATGAGGTGGCTCTGCTCGTCCACCGCCGCGAAGGCGTAGTTGATGTGGGTGATCTTGTCCCAGGGGATGTCGCCCACCAGGTAGGAGGGCAGCCCGTTCTTGCCGGTCCGCCAGGAGGTGAAATAGCCGATGACGCGGCGGCCATGGTCATCCCCCATGCACTCGCTGCCATCGGCGCGATAGATCTGGCGCACGTCGCAGGAGAGGTTGCCACCTGTGGGGGGCAGCGCCGCCTCTTCCACCAAGACATCGACCTGGGCCGACTCGCCGGAGAGGTTCTCCCTGTCGGTCGCCACCAGCTTGAGACCGGCCAGCCCCTTGCTCTGGGGTGTCCAGCTCAGTTGCCAGGGGGCGCTGCTGTCTTCACCCACCTTCTTGCCATCGACGAACAGCTCGACCTTGGCGACGTCGTCATTGGCGTCGGTGACATTGCCGATCACGGTGAGGGCGCGGCCCAGGGTCACCTTGGCCCCGGCGGCGGGGCTGGCGATGCTCGCCTTGGGGGCCTCTGGCGCCACCACGGCGGCGACCTTGAAGCTGGAATCAGCCTCGCTCAGCACCTTGCCGTCTTTATCCAGCGCCCGGGCCTTGAGGGCGTGATTGCCCACGCCGGCGGCAAACCAGCTGGCACTCCAGGGAGAGGCCGTGGCCGTGGCGACCAGGGTGCCATCGACCAGGTACTCCACCTTGGCCAGCGCCGTGATCGGGCCGCTCAGGGTCACCCCCAGGGCGACGCTGGCACCTTCGCTGACGCTGCTGCCCACGGCGGGGGAGCCGATGGCAACGACCAGAGCAGGCGGCGGCACCTCACCGCCATGAAGTTTCCAGGCATCGGCCCAGACGGCGCCGACACCGGGTTCGTAGTGGTAGGGGGAAGCCCCGCACCAGCCGGAATAGGGGAATTCTTTGCATTCGTAGAGGGCGCCTGCGTTGCTGACGACATCGCCAGCCTTGTAGGCGGTGCCAGCCTGATAGGCGGGATAGGCGGCGTGCGCCCAGGCGGGCATGGCCGCAAGGGCAACCAGCATGGCGAGCCTGCTGGGCCTGAGGGTCTGTTGCATCTTGTTATCATCCTTGTTTTGTCTTGGCTTCAACACCGGGAAAAGCGCAATCGCAACAGGGGAGCAGGGAACGACAACAGGCCTTGGACGGGGCCACATACCCTCATGTCACCCCGGGGTAACCCCGCTGTCTGGCCCGCTTGGGACAGATCGGAGGCTTTGCGTCCCGGCATCACTGCCGGTTTGCCCTTAACCTGGGTTCCGTGAGGAACGGATCGAGTATAGAAAGCAAGTGGCGGCCGCTCAATCTTTATTCTCTAAGGAAAATATGTGAATGCCGGCCAGCTCACATTCCCCCTCAATCGGCCAACTAACCATTAAGTCATTAATATCAATCTGTTAGCCACATCAAAAAAACGGGCTCAGCCTCTTTTGTCTCCCCATAATGTGCGCTGCCTCACTGGTCAGAGCTGCCAGAAATGTGACAATGCGCGCCCTTGGCCAGAGCGCCAAGGCTATGGAAACACTGGCAAAAAAATAAAAAAGGAATACCCATGAAAGGAAGACCTACCCTGCTGTCCCTGGCCGTGGGGCTCGCCCTCGCGTCCCCGTCTCTCCATGCCGCCGGCTTCAGTTGCCCGGCCGACAGCGCCCTCACCCCCATCCCCGCCATCCAGGGCAGCGGCGACAAGAGCCCGCTCGTCCCGGACCATCAGTTCGAAAGCCCCCGAAGCGTCTCGGTCAAGGCCGTGGTCTCCGCCCTCGGCGAGAGCCTGAACAAGGGCTTCTACCTGCAGGATCTGCAAGGGGACGGCAATCCCCAGAGCTCGGACGGCATCTTCGTCTACCTGAGCGACAAGCAGTTCGCCAGCAAGTACCCGGACATACAGCCGGGTGCCCAGGTCTGTCTGGAGGCCAAGGTCGAGGAGTATCATGGCCACACCCAGCTCAAGCCCCTGTTTGACGGCAGCACGCCGCGTCTGGCGGTGCTAGCCCGGGGCGACGCCCCGGCCGCCACGGCGCTGCGGGTGCTGGAGGGGGAAACCCTGGCCCGGGCCCTGGAGCGTCACGAGGGGATGCGGGTGCGCCTCGATGGGGACAGCGCCCTCAAGGTAAGCCGCAACTTCAGCTACGACTACGCCGCCAAGCGCAACAACCTGGTGCTCTCCCACGGCGCCCCACTGATGAAGCCGACCCAGCTCCATGTGGCTGGCAGTCAGGGGGCAAACACCCTGGCCGAGGCCAATGCGGGCAACCGCGTCTTCCTCGAGTCGGACTTCAAGGCCGCCAACGGCAAGCTGCCCTGGCTGCCGGCCTGGGAGCCGGAGCAGGGTTACCTGCGCATCGGCGATGCCCCGGTCAATCTGGAAGCCCTGGTGGGTTACAGCTATGACGAGTACCGGCTGATAGTGCCCAAGGATCAGCGCATCACGGCGGGGGATCTGCTGCGCACAGATGAGAACGACCGCCAGGGCGCACCGGCCCGCGCCCATGGCACCGACCTGCGCATCGGCAGCTTCAACGTGCTCAACTACTTCACCAGCCACTCCAGCGTGGGGGGCGCCCTCAACGTGCTCTGTGCGGATCAGGCGGATGCGGACAGCGCCAAGGGCTGCAACCGCGGCGCCAAGAGCCTGGAGGAGTTCCAGTTGCAGCGCACCAAGATAGTCAACGCCATCACAGAGATGGACGCAGACCTGCTCGGCCTGATGGAGATGGAGAACAACGGCTTCGACGAGCACGCCGCCATCAGCGATCTGGTGCAAAGCCTCAACGTCCGGCAGAAAGAGGCGAGCAAGCAGTACGCCTTCGTCAGCCTGCCCAAGGCCCTGCTCACCCAGGATCGCTTCTTTGGCGGCGACGCCATCATGGTGGCCATCATCTATCGCCCCGCCCTGCTCACCCCAAGCGGGGATGCCGAGGTCATTCGTCTGCCAGAGCAGCGCTACATCACGGGCGGCGTCACCAGGAGCGCAGGCCAGCGGGACTCCCTGGTGCAGCGCTTCACCGTGGCGGGCAGCGACGAGCCCCTGACTCTGGTGGTCAACCACCTGAAATCCAAGGGATCCGGCTGCTATGAGAACGGGGATGGCAAGAGCGAGCCTGCGGATCTGCAGGGCAAGTGTACCGAGTTCAGGGTCAGTGCCGCCAAGGTGCTGGGTGAGGCGGTGAGCAAGATGCCGGGTCAGGTGCTGCTGGTGGGGGACTTCAACTCCTACGCCAAGGAAGATCCCATCCGGGTGCTCACCGACTACGATCCGGCCACGGCGGAACGCCAGATCCACTCCGCCTCCCACACCTTCGTCGGCGAGCAGCCCTATGAGCAGATGGGCCGCGCGGTGGAGAAGAACTACGGGCTGATCGACGTGAACCTCAAGTTCAACCAGGAGAAGGCCATCTCCTACAGCTACGAGGCCGAGCTCGGCACCCTGGATTACGCCCTCGCCAACCCGGCGCTGGCCAAGCGGGTGATCGCGGTCGCCGACTGGCACATCAACTCGTTCGAGAGCAACCTGTTCGAATATGGCAGCGCCTTCACCGGCGATCTGATCAAGTCGGACAACCCGTTCAGCGCCTCCGACCACGACCCCATCATCGTCGACCTCAAGCTCAACGAGCAGAGCAAGGGCGGCGGTGGCGGGGCCATGGGGGCACTGCTGCTGGCGCTGTTGCCGCTGGCCTGGCGCCGTCGGCACACCTCATGATCCGCGCTGAATAACGCAAAAAGCCCGCGACAGTCGCGGGCTTTCTCATTCTGGCCATTTGATTTGTAAATGAAGGGGCGGGAAGTATGGGAAAAATAAATACCTGAACAAACAAAAAGGCCACCGCGATAACGGTGGCCTTTTGCTTCTTGTAACAAGAATTTGGTGGAGCTACGCGGGATCGAACCGCGGACCTCTTGCATGCCATGCAAGCGCTCTCCCAGCTGAGCTATAACCCCAAGTTGTGGCGAATCAAGGTCAAGACCTTCACTCTGAATTTGGTGGAGCTACGCGGGATCGAACCGCGGACCTCTTGCATGCCATGCAAGCGCTCTCCCAGCTGAGCTATAACCCCAAATTCTTTCTTCATTAGACAACGGGTTCTGGCGGCCTGTTGCTCTTTATTGCAAATAGTGGTGGAGCTACGCGGGATCGAACCGCGGACCTCTTGCATGCCATGCAAGCGCTCTCCCAGCTGAGCTATAACCCCACAAAGGTCGGCCTGGGTGATACACACCGCACTGCCCTGGGTACTGCACTTCTACAATCGGGAACCTGGTGGAGCTACGCGGGATCGAACCGCGGACCTCTTGCATGCCATGCAAGCGCTCTCCCAGCTGAGCTATAACCCCTTGGATTCCAGATTGTTCGAGGAGAATTTGGTGGAGCTACGCGGGATCGAACCGCGGACCTCTTGCATGCCATGCAAGCGCTCTCCCAGCTGAGCTATAACCCCAACTCACCTCGGCGCTACCAAAGTTATCTCTGGCAACGGAGGCGCATGATAGGCATCACCCGCTTTGCTGTCAACCCAAAATTTTCGCCGGTTGGAGCGTTTAGTCAAAATTCAGGCAGTT
The DNA here is from genome assembly GCF_010974825.1 of Aeromonas rivipollensis. Classification (GTDB taxonomy): domain Bacteria; phylum Pseudomonadota; class Gammaproteobacteria; order Enterobacterales; family Aeromonadaceae; genus Aeromonas; species Aeromonas rivipollensis. The sequence continues at coordinate 79,010 of NZ_JAAILA010000022.1, forward strand.
AGCTGTTTTTACCGCCAACAGCGTCGCTATGTCGCTGTTTTACGTCGCAAATCCGCTTGAGGCCAAAATGCAAAGGGCCCCCGTCAGGGAGCCCTTTGTTGTCAGCGACTGGCGCTTATTCGGCGGCCATACGCACTTCGATATAGGCCAGGGCGCGGTCGATGCGAGCGAGCACACGCTCCTTGCCCACCAGCGCCATCACGGCGTCTATGGCAGGAGATTGGCCCAGACCGGTGACGGCGACGCGCAGCGGCATGCCGACCTTGCCCATGCCCTGACCCAGCTCGGCGGCAGTGGCTTCAATCAGCTCGTGCAGCGCTTCGGTGGTCCAGGTCTCCAGCGCCGCCAGCTTGGCCTTGGCCAGAGTCAGCGGCTCGGCAGCGACGCCGCGCAGGTGCTTCTTGGCAGCGGCTTCGTCGATGGCCTCAAAATCTTCGAACAGATAGCGGCTCTGGGCGGCCATCTCTACCAGGGTGTTGCAGCGCTCTGCCAGCAGGGTGACAACCGCAGGCAACGCCGGGCCCTTGCTGGTGTCGATGTTCTGGGCGGCCATGTGCCACTCCAGGTGCTTGGCAACATAGGCCGGATCCAGGCTGCGCATGTAGTGGTTGTTCAGCCACAACAGCTTGTCGGTGTTGAAGGCGGAGGCGGACTTGGAGATGGCATCCAGGCTGAACAGCTTGATCATCTCGTCCAGGGTGAAGATCTCCTGATCGCCGTGGGACCAGCCCAGACGCACCAGATAGTTCAGCAGGGCTTCCGGCAGGTAGCCGTCGTCGCGGTACTGCATCACAGAGACAGCGCCGTGGCGCTTGGAGAGCTTGGCGCCGTCGTCACCCAGGATCATGGAGACGTGGGCAAACTCCGGCACGGGCGCGTTCAGCGCCTTGTAGATGTTGATCTGGCGCGGGGTGTTGTTGATGTGGTCTTCGCCACGCACCACGTGGGTGATCTCCATGTCCCAGTCATCGACCACCACGCAGAAGTTGTAGGTGGGGGCGCCATCGGTACGGCGGATGATGAGATCGTCGAGCTCGGTGTTGGCAAACTCGATGCGGCCGCGGACGTGGTCATCGAACACCACAGAGCCTTCGGTGGGGTTGCGGAAACGGATCACGTGGGGCGCATCGGCCGGGTGATCGTGGGCGGCATCCCGGCACTTGCCGTCATAGCGGGGCTTCTCGCCACTCGCCATCTGGCCTTCGCGCAGCCCCTCCAGGCGCTCCTTGGAGCAGAAGCACTTGTAGGCGCGGCCATCGGCCAGCATCTCGTCGATGATGCCGTTGTAGCGATCGAAGCGCTTGGTCTGGTAGTAGGGGCCCTCATCCCAGTTCAGCTCCAGCCATTCCATGCCCTCAATGATGGCGTCGATCGCCTCCTGAGTGGAACGTTCCAGGTCGGTATCCTCGATACGCAGCACGAACTCGCCGCCCTGGCTCTTTGCGAACAACCAGGAATAGAGTGCGGTACGGGCACCGCCGACATGCAAAAAGCCGGTCGGGCTGGGAGCAAAACGGGTTTTGACTTTCATCTTTAAGCCTTGTGTAGAGGGCCTTGGGCCAATGCGTTAGAAAAAACCGTCGCATTTTAGCACTCAGAATCACGGATGGGAAAACCATGCAATAGCCGGGGCCTAAACAGGTCTTGATTCGGCCGGGGCGCCGTTCTTTGAGAGGGATCGCAAAACCTCCCCTCATTTTCAGCTTTGCTGATCAACATTGCTGGAGGAATCTCCCGCCATGCCGATAATTCATACAACTTTCTACTCACAAGGAACACGAGATGCAGTTTCGCTCTATCCAGAATCGCATCCTGGTACTGGCGGGGGTCGCCATGACCACGGCCCTGGTCATCCTGATCCTGCTCAACCAATACTCGAGCAAGCAGACCCAGCAACTGACCATCAGTTCCAGTCGCGCGGCCCTGCAGCAGGAGGCGTGGCAGAAGGTGAGTGCCAACGCCCGCGCCGAGGCCGCCACCATCACCCAGTTGCTGCAAAAGGGGCTCTCCTATACCCAGCAGATGGCCAGCGTCTTCGCCCTGCAGCAGGAGGGCAAGCTGCCGCTGGATCGCCAGCAGGCCACGGATCTGCTCAAGGCGCAGCTCGGCCTGGAGCCGCAACTCTATGGTGCCTTCGCGGGCTTCGAGCCGAACGGCTTCGATGGCCAGGACAGCGCCTTCGCAGGCCAGAGCGCCCTTGGCAGCGATGACAAGGGGCGCTTCGTCCCCTACTTCTATCGCGACAAGGAGAGCATTGGCTCGGATCTGCTGCTCTCCATCGAGAAGAGCGACGCGGACGAATTCGGCAATCCGGCCAACGACTACTACGCCTGCCCCAAACGGGAGGGGCGCTCCTGCCTCATCGATCCCTTCAAGGTGGACATCAACGGCCAGCAGGTGCTGGTGAGCACCATCACCACCCCCATACTGGTGGGCGGTCAGTTCAAGGGCGTCGCGGCCCTGGATCTGGCGGTGGACTCCATCAGCCGCCAGGCCCAGTCCCTCAACAGCAACATCTATGACGGCAAGGGAGAGACACTTATCGTCAGCGCCGCCGGCGTCATCACAGGCACCAGCGGGGACACCAGCCTGCTCGGCAGCCGCGCCGACAAGCTGCTGGGCGACGGCTGGCAGCAATACCTCAAACCCGAGCTGCAACGCCAGGAGCTCGACGAGGCGTTTCGCATCTCTGTGCCCATCGCGGTGCCGGGCATGGCCCGCAACTGGGCCATCATAGTCACCCTGCCCTATCAGGTGGTGCTGGCGGGCGCCGACGAGCTGGAGAGCCAGCTCACCGAGATGAACCGGGCCGCCATGACCCAGCAGCTCATAGGTGCCCTCATCGTACTGGTGCTGGCCCTGGCCACCATGCTGGCGATAGCACGCAGCATCACGGGCCCCATCCGCCAGATGGTCAGCCTGGTGGATGACATCGCCGATGGCGAGGGGGATCTCACCAAGCGCCTGAACACCCGGGCCCAGGACGAGCTGGGGGCACTGGCCCGCGGCATCAACCGCTTCATCGACAAGTTGCAGGTGCTGCTCGGGGACGTGCAGAAAACCGCGAGCGAGGTCCATCGCCACGCCGGGGATACCGATCGCATTGCAGGCCAGACCGACACCAACCTGCAGCATCACCAGGCACAGATGGAGCAGATGCTGACTGCGGTGCAGGAGATGTCCTATGTCAGCCAGGAGGTGGCGACCCACGCCAACAACACCGCCGACTCGGCCAAGCAGGCCCAGGGCGCGGCGGATCAGGGCAAGGTGCGCTTCCAGCAGGTGATCCAGTCCATGCACAAGGTGGCGGCCGAGGCGGGCAAGGGAGCCGAGGTGGTAGAAGGGCTGGCCCACGACAGCGAGCAGATCACCAGCATACTCACCGTCATTCAGGGCATCGCCGATCAGACCAACCTGCTGGCGCTGAACGCCGCCATCGAGGCGGCCCGGGCTGGCGAGCAGGGGCGCGGCTTTGCGGTGGTGGCCGACGAGGTGCGCAAGCTGGCGGGCAACACCCAGCAGGCGGTGCAGAATACTCAGGAGCTGATCGAGAAGATCCGCCACAGCTCGGCCAATGCGGTCAACGCCATCCAGCAGAGCCAGCAGCTGACCCATCAGGCGGTGGGCGAGGCCGATCTGGCGGAGGCGGCGCTGGACAGCATCTTCCAGGCCATTGCCACCATCAACGACATGACCTATCAGATAGCCTCCGCCGCCGAGGAGCAGAGCTCAGTTTCCGAGACAGTCTCAGGCAACCTGTCAAAAACCAACGCACTGGCCAACGACATAGCCCAGGATGCCACCAATACGGCGAAAGCCAGCCAGGCCTTGCGCCAGGCGGCCGAGCGTTTGCAGCAGTTGCTGGGGCAATTTCGTCTCAGCTGATAATTTTCATGCTCAGGGCTCTCCCCCTCGGGGGCGAGTCCGTTTACCATAGGCACTATATTTGCCTGATGGCAGGCAATGTAGTGAGAGGTAAATGCCGTGCCCACCCCGGACCGTCGCCCACGTGGCCATAACAGACGAGCCCAGCAGCGTCGCCAAGACGAATCACAAGGAACCCTGCTCCATCGTATCAATGCCGCTACCCTGCCCCTGCGTCAACGTCTTGGCCAGGGATTGGGCGGCCTTGGTCAGCGTAACAAGGAGTCGAAGGCGGCTTCATTCAAGCTGGCTAGTCCGCTGCCGCGCAAGCACACCATAGGCCTGCTGGTGCTGGTGCCTCTCTGGCTGTTGCTGCTGGCCTGGGAACCTGCCCCCGCCGCCCCCAAGGCGGCGCCTTCCGGTTCGCTCGCCGTGCCGCTGGCCGTGCCGACCCAGGCGCTGACCGTGGGCAACGGGGCCGCAAGCAGTGCGCCGGTCGCGGCCAAACCGGTCGAGGAGAGAGTCGATGGCACCTGGCTGCAGCACGAGGTGCAGGCTGGCGAGACCCTCTACTCCATCTGGCGCAAGTTTGAACTGCCCGGGGCAGAGCTGAGCCGCCTGATCGCCATAGAGGGGCCGGACAGGCCGCTGACCCGGCTGCAATCGGGCAAGTCGGTGTTCATCCTGGTGGACACAGGCCGCCGCATCCAGCGGGTCGAGATCCGCTCCTTCGGTCAGGCAAACTACCGCTACGACCGACAGGGCGAAGGGTTCGCCCTCAAGGAGTGATGAAACGGGAGGCCATGGCCTCCCGTTTTTTTGACCAGAAGCATGAAACAAGCCGCTGACTTCCCAATACTTTTAGCTCGCTCAAAAAATGAAAAGTGCCAAATTGACAAGGGATCGGGCTCCAGTACAATCGGTTGTGCTTTAGACAGGGATTGTACTGCATGCCACTGGAACACATCGACGTAGTCAGTCATGGGTAGGCCCCTGCATTCTAGGCAAATGCTGCCCAACAAGGCGTTAGTTTCATTTTGTTATAGATAGGACTTACCACATGTCTGACATTCGCACCGGCCAAGTAAAATGGTTCAACGAAACCAAGGGTTTTGGCTTCATCGAGCAATCCCAGGGACCGGACGTTTTCGTTCACTTCTCCTCCATCCAGAGCACTGGTTTCAAGACCCTGGCTGAAGGTCAAAAAGTCCAGTTCACCGTGACCCAGGGCAAGAAAGGCCCGCAGGCTGAGAACGTGACTCTGCTCTAAGCCGCACCCGTGAACTCGCAGGAGGAGCCAAGGCCCCTCCTATTTTTTTGTCTGCCATTCCCCGCCCCGTATCGGGCGAGCTCTTCGCCGCCCTGACATGCCTCTCCCAAGCCGCCTACGCTCAGCTGCCGCCGCCATAGTCCATGGACCGAGGGCAATGACGGGAAACCGGCACAGGTGCTGACAAGCGGATATGGCAAAGCATCGCGGCGCGATACGGAATCTATTCGAATAGGGATAAGAAAAAGAATGGACGACTAGGACTACGAAGAGAGATTGGAGCGGGAAACGAGACTCGAACTCGCGACCCCGACCTTGGCAAGGTCGTGCTCTACCAACTGAGCTATTCCCGCAACAGGATGTCTTCTGCAAGTGATTGGAGCGGGAAACGAGACTCGAACTCGCGACCCCGACCTTGGCAAGGTCGTGCTCTACCAACTGAGCTATTCCCGCATCGGAATAATCATCTGCAGTAGCTTACTAATACGTATTGGAGCGGGAAACGAGACTCGAACTCGCGACCCCGACCTTGGCAAGGTCGTGCTCTACCAACTGAGCTATTCCCGCTACATGTGTCTTGAGGCTGTGCTGATGATTGGAGCGGGAAACGAGACTCGAACTCGCGACCCCGACCTTGGCAAGGTCGTGCTCTACCAACTGAGCTATTCCCGCATCGGGCTGGATTGAACCAGTGTCATCATCAGATTTTGGAGCGGGAAACGAGACTCGAACTCGCGACCCCGACCTTGGCAAGGTCGTGCTCTACCAACTGAGCTATTCCCGCAACTGCCTTAAAACGACCGTACAGCATTTGGTTGCTTGCGCTACTGTACGGGAGCCGAATTATAAGAGCAGTCATTCCAATTGCAAGGGCTTTTTTGTCACTGTGCAGCCGTTCGCTCAAAAGCTGGCCGAACTGCCGATTTTAGCAACCGAGCGACGGCAACCCCTTGCCGGGGACTCAGATTTTGAAGACGTGGCTGCGGTAGAACTGCAGTTCGGCGATGGACTCGCGGATGTCGTCCAGCGCCTGATGGGAACCGCTCTTGGTGAACTGATCCAGCAGCTCCGGCTGCCAGCGGCGCACCAGCTCCTTGATGGTGCTGACGTCGACGTTGCGGTAGTGGAAGAAGGCTTCCAGCTCGCCCATGTGCTTGACCATGAAGCGGCGATCCTGGCCTATGCTGTTGCCGCACAGGGGGCTGGTGCGCTCCGGCACCCACTGGCGAATGAAGTCGAGGGTTTCTGCCACGGCGCGGGCTTCGTCGTGCTCGCTCGCCTTGACCCGGGCCACCAGTCCGCTCTTGGTGTGGGTGTTGACGTTCCAGTCGTCCATCTTGGCCAGCTCTTCATCGCTCTGGTGAATGGCGATGACAGGCCCTTGTGCCAGCACGTTCAGATCCTTGTCGGTGATGATGGTGGCAATCTCCAGAACCACGTTCTCTTCGGGGTCGAGACCCGTCATCTCCATGTCGATCCATACCAGGTTCTGCGCGCTGACTGTCATGATTGCTCTCTCTATTGGGAGGAATGGCGGAATTTTGCCAATTTGCATGTATCATACTGGCTTTGGATCTGTTCATAAACTGGCGAATCGAGTGGCAAAGAAAGCAAAACTCAATCTGGGTCAACAGAGGCGCGTTCAGGCCAACCGCGAGCGGCGACTGCAAAAAGATCACACCACAGTAGTGGATGACACCCTGTTCGGCCCGGCCATCGAAGGGGTGGTGATCAGCCGCTTCGGCCAGCACGCGGACGTGGAAGCCGTCGACGGCACCATCCACCGCAGCAACCTGCGTCGCAGCAGCATCAACAGCCTGGTGTGCGGTGACAAGGTGGTCTGGCGTCCCGGCCTCAATGCCGCGACCGCCGGGGTCATCGAGGCGGTGCATCCCCGTCACTCCGTATTGACCCGGCCGGACTTCTACGACGGGGTCAAACCCATCGCCGCCAACATAGACCAGATAGTCATCGTCTCGGCGGTGATGCCCGAGTTCTCCACCAACATTGTCGACCGCTATCTGGTGGCCGCCGAGGATGTGGAAATCGCCCCCCTCATAGTGCTGAACAAGGTCGACATGCTGGACGAGGCGGCCCGCATCCGGGTCGAGGGCCAGCTCGCCGCCTACCGCAAGCTCGGCTACCCGGTGATCCTGGTGAGCTGCGAGAGCGGCGAGGGGCTCGACCAGCTCAAGGCCGCACTGACCGACAAGATCAGCATCTTCGTCGGCCAGTCCGGGGTGGGCAAGTCGTCCCTGACCAACGCTTTGATGCCGGGGCTTGGCGTGCTCACCGGCGAGATCTCCGAAAACTCGGGGCTGGGCACCCATACCACCACCACGGCGCGGCTCTATCACTTCCCGAGCGGCGGCGATCTCATCGACTCCCCCGGGATCCGCGAGTTCGCCCTCTGGCACCTGGAAGCCGATCGCATCACCTGGTGTTTCGTGGAGTTTCGCGACTACCTCGGCAGTTGCAAGTTCCGCGACTGCACCCACAAGGACGATCCCGGCTGCGCCCTGCGGGCGGCGGTCAGCAGTGGCGCCATCAGCCCTGACCGCTTCCACAACTATCACCGCATCCTGGAAACCATGCAGGAAGCCCGCCACGGTCGGCAACAAGCCCGGCTGTGACCCAATCAACCTCCCTCTTTTTAGAAAGAGCAGATGAAGATCATGAGCATCACTGACAACCTGAAAATTGCCGGTCAATACTGCCTGCCCAAACACGCCCTCTCCCGCCTGGTCGGCAAGCTTGCCGCCGCCGAGGCTGGCAACCTCACCACCCGGGTGATCGAGGCCTTTATCAAGCAGTACGGCGTCGACATGAGCGAGGCACTGCACGAAGATCCGGCCCACTACGCGAGCTTCAACGCCTTCTTCACCCGCGAGCTCAAGCCGGGGATCCGCCCGCTGGTCGAGGATGCCATGACCCTGGCCCTGCCGGTGGACGGCACCGTCAGCCAGCTCGGCCCCATCCATCAGGGCCGCATCATCCAGGCCAAGGGCCACGACTACAGCGCCCGCGAGCTGCTGGGCGGCTTCGAGGATCTGGTGGCGCCGTTCAAGGATGGCGACTTTGCCACCATCTATCTGGCGCCCAAGGATTACCATCGCATCCACATGCCCCTGGACGGCGTGCTGGAGAGCATGGTGTTCGTGCCGGGGGATCTCTTCTCCGTCAACCCGCTCACCGCCGAAAACGTGCCCAACCTCTTTGCCCGCAACGAGCGGGTGGTCGCCACCTTCCGCACCCCCCACGGCCCCATGGCGCTGGTGCTGGTTGGCGCGACCATAGTCGCCAGCATCGAAACCATCTGGGCGGGCAACATAGCGCCGACCAAGCAGAAGGAAGTGGTGCGCTGGGATTACACCGGCGATGAGGCCATCACCTTGCAAAAAGGCGCCGAGATGGGTCTGTTCAAGCTCGGCAGCACAGTCGTCTGCCTGTTTGGCCCTGGCATGCTGGCCGGTTTCGAACCCCATCTGGCCAACGGCATCACTACCCGCATGGGTCAGCCCTTTGCCAAGCTGGCGGATCAGGCATGAGTGACCAGTCCAAGCCTGCGCAACCGGGCGCCTCGCAGAAAAACAACCCGCTGCACGGACTGACTCTGGAGGCGATAGTCACCGCCCTGGTCGAGCACTACGGCTGGGAAGAGCTGGGGCAGCAGATCAATATCCGCTGCTTCACCGATGATCCCAGCGTCAAGTCGAGCCTGAAGTTCCTGCGCAAGACCCCCTGGGCGCGAGAGAAGGTAGAGAGTCTCTATATCTATGTTCAGCGCAAACAGGCCAAACAGAAGGAAGACCCCAGTGGCGTTTAAGATTACCTACACCTACAAGAAGCAGGCCAAAGAGATAGGCTACGCCAACGACAAGTTCAACAGCATCTATGACGCCATTGCCGCGGCCGAGGGGCTGGATCTCTCCAGCTTCCACGCCATGGAGGCCCAGCTGGCCCAGGTGTGCCGCCGCGACAAGAAGAGCGTGAAGGACTACAGGGAGAACTACTTCAAGGAGCTGGGCTTCTCCAACGTCGTGATCGAACGGGACACTCTCGAAGACAAGCAGGAGTAAGCATGCGAACCCTGACTCTGATGGCCGCCTCCCTGCTGCTGGCGGCCTGCAGCACCCAGCCTCCCCAGCTGGTCGGCAACGATCAGGATGCCCACGGCTGCCGTGCCAGCGCCGGTTACCAGTGGTCCCCCCTGCTCGGCCAGTGCGTACGCCTGTTCGAGCAGGCGGTGCGCCTGCAATCCCTCGAGGCCAGCGAGACCGGCAGTGCCTTCGTGCTGTTCAACGCCGATCAGAGCAAGGCCGAGCTGACCCTGCCAAGCGGCGAGCTGATCCCCCTTGAGCGCCAGGGCGAGGAAGGGAACTGGTCCTGGCAAGGAGGGGCCTACCAGCTCTTCCCCTGGAAGGGTTATGTGCTCAAGTCCGGCGAGCGAGCGCTGTTTCACGGTGACAGCGCGCTCTAACGGCAACCGCCGCCAGTACGACAAAACCCCCGGCTCAGCCGGGGGTTTTGTTTTTGGCCCAGAGCCGGTTCGGGCTCTAGGCGCTCGCGACCCAAAACAAAAACCCCGTTGCAGGCAACGGGGTTTTCATGCGCTCCGGCAGGGCAGGATCAGTTGCCCAGGGTGGCGAACAGACTCTGCTCCAGGCTGCCGCGGGAGACGCAGACCGGCGTGATGGAGGGAGCCAGCACGCGCTCGCCGGAGGACTCGACGAAGTAGAGCTGGGTGTTGCCCTTGACGTTGACGGTCGCCACGCTGTTGTTGCCGCTCTGGGTGATGATCAGGTTAATCTGCAGATTGGGGTTGCCCAGTGCGACCTTGGAACCCATGGTGCCGCAATCCAGCCACTCCAGCCCCTCGGCCGCGTTTTCGACGTTGGCGGTCATCAGACCTGAGCCACGCTGGCTGTTTTCGATGTTCAGGCCGTGATCGCCAAACCACTTCTCGGCGCGGGCCCACACCAGATCCACCGGAATTGCCATCTCCTGGGTGTTGTTGGTCGCCTTGGCAACCGGCGGGGTATAGCGGTACTGCTCGCCACCATTGTTGTCACTGGCACAACCCACCATCAACAGGGCCAGGGCGCCCCCCATTATCTTCTTCATGCTGCTTCTCTCGTCCATAAGGCCATAGGCCAACCGGCGGCTATTATGGCGATCACGACACAGACTGTCAGCAGGGATCCACATAAATGGCGGATTCTTAACCCACGCTTTACAAAACTGGCCTGTTATCATAGATTTGCTCGAAGTCTCCTCCGTGAGTGCTCACGTGAATTCTTCGCTCTCCCTGGCGCTGCTGCAGCAGATCATCGACCAGTTACCCATGAATATCTTCTGCCGGGATACGGCCGGACGGTACCTGTTTGCCAACAAGGCTTTCGCCCGGGAGGCCGGGCTGTCTCAGCCGGGCGATCTCATCGGCAAGACGGACGCCGAGATGCCCTGGGGCGATCTGTTCCGCGAGGAGGACGGACGCCTGCTGGCCGAAGGCAAACCCCTGCTGCACCAGCAATTGCACTGCCACGGCGGCGCCGGCGCCAACTGGATGGAGATCCACAAGGTGCCGCTCTATGACGAGCAGGGTGACCCCCTCGCCCTCTTCGCCATGGTCAGCGCCATCGACCAGCGCAAGGAGCTGGAGCAGACCTTCCGCCAGCAGCAGCTGCTGCAACGCCGCCTGCTGGATGCCATCCCTGATCTCATTCGCCTCGAAGATCACCAAGGCGTACTCATCGACTGCAATCAGGCCTTCCTCGACTTCATGGGACTGTCGGCAAGCGACGCCCTGGGTCGGCGAGTGCCGCCCCGCCTGCCCGTCGAACAGACCCTGGGACAGGGGGAATATTGCGTGGTGGATGCCCAGGGCAAGGGCCGTCACCTGGAGGTCACCCGGGTCGAGGTGCCGGATGACGAGGGCAACTCCCTCGGCATTCTCACCCTGAGCCGTGACATCACAGGGCTGCGTACCACCCAGGCCCAGTTGCAACAGGAGCAGCACTACGACAGCCTCACCGGCCTGCTCAAGCTCTCCCACTTCCTGCAGACCAGCCGCCACCTCGGCGCCCGCAAGGCCAGCCTGCTGCTGGTGGATCTGCAACATTTTCGCGAGATCAACGATCGCTTCGGCATCCGGGTCGCCGACCGCCTGCTCAGCCAGGTGGCGCGCCGCCTGCAACGGCTGGCGCCGCCCCAGTCCCTGCTCTGCCGGGTCGCCGCCGATGACTTCGCCCTGCTGCTGCCCGAACTCCCCCTCTCCCTGGATGAGTGGAGCCGCAACCTGCAACAGGAGCTGATGGCCCCCTACCAGGTCGAGGAGCACAGGATCCAGATCCCGGTGTTCCTCGGCATAGCCCACGGCAAGGCCAAGGAGGCCGAGCGCCTGCTGAGCCATGCTGAAGCCGCTCTGGCCCAGGGCAAGCGCCAACAGCAGCACTGCACCCTGTTCGACCCCGAGCTCGACGCCAAGCTCAAGCGCCGTCAGCTCATCGCCGCCCAGCTGCCGCTGGCCATCAAGTCGGCCGAGCTGACCGCCGTCTACCAGCCCATCATCTGCACCCACAGCAACCGGCTGCACGGGGCCGAGCTGCTCTGCCGCTGGCCTCATCCGGAGTTCGGCATGATCTCCCCCGACGAGTTCATTCCGCTGGCGGAAGAGCTGGGCCTCATCGGCCAGCTCGGCCAGCTGATGCTGGAGCTGGGTTGTGCCCAGCTGGCCCGCTGGCAGGTGGCGGCCCCGGACCTGGTGCTCTCCATCAACCTGTCACCGCTGCAGTTCCGCGATCCCGAACTCTGCCCGCAGATCTTCGACTGCATCGAGCGCCACGGGCTGGCCCCCTGGCAGCTGGAACTGGAGATCACCGAAGGGGTGCTGATGGAGAATGCCGACGAGATAGAGAGCAACCTCGCCTGCCTCATCGAGGCGGGCTTCCAGCTCGCCATCGACGACTTCGGCACAGGTTACTGCTCCCTCGCCTACCTGCCCAGGCTGCAGGTGGCCACCCTCAAGCTCGACAGAAGCTTCACCCAGGGGCTGGCCAGCAACCAGGCTACCACCGCCATAGTGCGCTCCGTCATCGGGCTCGGCCATGAACTCGGTATCAGGATCACCGCCGAAGGAGTGGAAACCGTGGAGCAGCAGGCCTGGCTGGCACAGGCGGGCTGCGATCGCCTGCAGGGTTACCTGTTCAGCCGCCCCCTGCCCCCCGCCGAGTTTGCCCGCAACTACCAGTTGCCCGACTGACTCGCGCACAGCAAAAAGGCCACTTGAAGTGGCCTTTTTATTATCTGTCGAGGGCATGGGCAACATCTTCGCGATGCGCTGACGAGTACACCTTACTCCTGGAAGTAGGTGCCCCAGCCGTCGTAGTCCACGCCGTATTTTTCGAGGGAAAAACGGTCAGCATCTTCTCACCGGCAACCAGGAAGACACTCTTACTCCTGGAAGTAGGTGCCCCAGCCGTCGTAATCCACGCCGTATTTTTCGAGGATCGGCAGCATCTTCTCAATATCGGCCACTATGGTCTCGATATCCAGCTTGCACTCCACAGTGGCATCGAAGCAGAAGATGGTGGCACCGTCGTCCAGCTCCATCTCCTCAGCATCTGTCACCTCGAAGCCGGCCTTGAACAGGTCCACCGCCGCCTTCTCCAGCAGATCGAAGTTCTGACAGGCAAAGTGGTGCTCAATCTCGTAGTCCAGACTCGGGTTGCTGCCATCGGCCAGCAGCTCGTTGACGATGGCGGTGGTCTCGTCGCGCCACTCTTGCATGTTGATACTCATATAAACCCCAGGCGGTATTGGATGGATGTCAGCCCCTGCTGGCAGGCACGCTGCGGCCGCGTTAGCCCGGGTCGCCGCCAGGGGGATGGTTGCGGCAAAGCATACCCGCAGAGCGCAACCGGCTCAATGCGGCGGACCAAGATAACTGCCTTGCCCGACCCCCGCCCAAATGGCGGTGTCCGCAAAAAGGTCAAAAAGTGCAATAACCCGCCTTTGACAGGCGCCACCACAGATACCGTCCCCCCCCCAGCTCAAGGAAAACAAAATACATTGCAGGATCTTTGGGGATCAGTGTTTTCCACCATGGAGCTACTGATGACCAAGGGTCAGCCCGGGAGCATAAAAGAACTCGTTTGAATGACACACCGTCAGAAGCAAGGCCCCCGCTCATCGGCTCGCCCCTTGTGATTGGGCATCAGGTCATGGCCGTCATTGAGCCATGACGTTCGTTCAAGGGATCTGGCCTCCTTTACTCACGTTGCCCATGAACACAGCGCGACAGGGCGGGAAAAATGGGGGAAAGCAGGATCGATTGCTCGGTTATCGAGCGAACGGCACCGCAATCTGCCCCCAGCGGTTGACACCTAGACGCAGAAAGGGTTTAATGCGCGCCGTTGCCCAGATAGCTCAGTCGGTAGAGCAGGGGATTGAAAATCCCCGTGTCGGCGGTTCGATTCCGTCTCTGGGCACCAATAATTCCTCCTTAGTTCAGTCGGTAGAACGGCGGACTGTTAATCCGTATGTCGCTGGTTCAAGTCCAGCAGGAGGAGCCAAATTCGAAAGGCCCGCTCATCTGAGCGGGCTTTTCTGCATCTCCCCTTCCCGAAACGTCATTCCCTAATAGCGATTCTCGTCGCCGTGCCAGACATGTCCGGCGGAACATGCCCGGGCGACCTCGTGACAAGGGTCATCGGCATGACAGCGGAAGAAATGCTGATCTTGTTGCAGCAGAAGCGAACTCATCGAGTGGCTGATACCGGCCAGAGCCTCGCCAGCGGTCAATCCTGCAACCCGGTGATCTGTGGCCAAATGAGCCAGTACTCTTTCACGACTATTCATGATCGCCTCCCTCTGTGGATCCCGTCGTAAATTGACCATAGCAGCAGGTATCTGACTACCGCAAACCCGCGCCAGCCAAGGGCTCCAGGCCGGTCCATCGCTGACGGAAAGGGGGGGCAAATGAAAGGCTATGTCCCAATTAC
>NZ_JAAILA010000023.1 GCF_010974825.1 Aeromonas rivipollensis
ATGGCGCTCCTGACCCGTTGAACTCGACTCGGCGGTTTGCAGGGGGCACCAATACCGTGCCCGCCCGTGGCTTCATCTTTCATATTGACCGCCTATCCGCCGCAGGGGGAGAGCAGTGCAGGGGGTTGACGAAATAGCGTTTTGGTTTGGGTACGAGAGTTTTTGGGGAGTAGAAATAACAACCGCAGCTCAAGGCTGCGGTTTTTTAAAGATTAATGTTAAATATATTATCTTTTGTAAGTTTTGACCAAAAGCCTGCTTTAATGCTTTTTGGATTTTTGTAATAAATTAATTTTTTGTCTATCAAGACCTGCTTTACCATATCTATAACATAAATAGTTAGATATATCTTGCTCATGAGTGGATATGATCACTTGTCGATCTCTGAACTCAACTCTAAGCAAGTCACTCAGCGATGCTATATTTATTTCATCCATGCATTGGGTGGGGTCATCTATAAATAGGAAAGCTGTTTTTGCATACTTCTTATTTAATGCTAAGAATAATGATAACGATAAAGCACTAATTTGCCCGCTACTCATGGATAGAGCTGCATCGTGATGGAAATCTTTTGTGGTGAAAAAATTCATAGTCGCATTTTTTCGATCTCCTTCAGGCATATCAATGAAAATCCCTAGACCACTTTGATAATTTTGAAGTAGACGCCCACTATAAATATGGAATAATGATTCCATCTGGCCTATTGTAATGTTAATGTAACGAGTTTGCGATTTTTTCAATCTGGCTTCAATAGCATCAAGTTGACCATTCATTTCTTTCAATAAAACAAGTTCATTTTTACAAGTATCTAATCGCTCTTTCTTTTTAAGAATTGATGTATTAATTGATATGTTATATTGTTTTTGTATGTATGATATCTTTGACTGAATTATATCAATGCTTAATTCTTGCAGCTGTGAAATATCGTTAAAGTTGCTGTGGTAAAAAGACATGTCTTGATTGGTTATGATGTCATCCTCATGCTCAAGGGACTTGAGGATTGCTTGTTTAACTTTATCAATTTGCTCCTTTTGTTCCACCTCATCTGCAGTATATGTAGTAGGCAATTCAATTTGTAAAAGAGCGATGCGTTTCCCTATATTGATTAGTCGTGTACTTTGATGCTCATGCTCTTTGAGTTCATTATATAAATTTATATTGAACTCGGATTTTAATTTCTCTAATATAGGGGTGTATTTTTCTTTTAGTGGATTTAAAATATGAGTTATTTCTTGATAGCATGTTGCTATTTTTTTTCCTAAGTCATCTAAAAGAGATTTAAGATTTTGAGTTTTAATGTTAACCGCTTCTATTAGTAACACCCGTTCTATATAGTCGAAACCACACAATGGGCATGAAGATTCATCATTATTGCTCATTAATATAAGCTTATCACGTATTTGTAGCATCTCAGCTTGTTTTGAACTTAACCCTCCTTGCTCTATAAGAAATTTATTTTTGTCTTGTAGAAGTTGTTTTAATTCAAATTTACTGTTCTCATCAAGATAGTTACTTATAGTTTCATTATGTACTGATGACAATTTAGATGGGGCAAAATTGAGGATGCTAATTAATTTATCTAGTCTATTCAATAATTGATGGTTTTTATTTATTGTATCAGCTTGGCTAAATTGATGATAAAGCCTAATAGCTAAATCGAATTCCTCTCGCTTAGTAAAGTCAATTTTTTGTTTGTTACGTATTCTTTTAGCAACTTCATCATTATGGTCAAATAATTTTTTTAGATAGTTAACCTGCTCCAGCATGTCAAATATTTGAGAGAAATTTTGAGTGGAAAATGGTTGCTCCATATCCCAATATGGTGGTGTAGCTAAAGAGGTTACTCTGATATAAGATGTATCATTAATATCTTCAGATAATAATGACTTTTCTAATTCTGTAATTTCATTTTTATATTGTTCTGACAGTAATTCTTTATCCGTTAGTTGGTTTTTACTTTCAGATTTAAGTTTTGATATATTTTCAATTCTTAGTTTAAGTTTATCAAGGTTTATTAAATGCTCAATTTGTCCGGTTCTTGGGCGGTCATCACATTTATCCGGGATTATAATTGATTTGCTATCTTGCTGAAGGTAATTTAGTACTGAGAAGTTGTTTAGGAATTTATCACCTAATTTATCCGCCCAAAACAGCTGTTCATTTAAAACAAGTTTTGCATTATTAATATCATCAAAAGATGGGAGTTCATATAATTTAAAATCATCAAAGCTGTTGGGCTTGTTTTGAGAACGCTCAAGTTCTTTTTTTAAGGCTCGTCTCATTACACAGATAGACTCATTACCCTTTTTTAGCTCAGCAATAATGGATATATCATTTTTACTAGAGTGGTGTCGATAGAGATTTTTTGAGTATTTTTTATTGGCAGAGCCTCTAGTGTTAAGTGCTGATACTCTCGCTGATATTCTCGGTAAAGATTTGCTGAATAATAATTGTTTGGCATCGAACAATGACGTTTTCCCAAACCCATTTGGTCCATCATATACGACGAGATTTTCAGAGTAGACCTCATCAAAACAACTAAATACTTTAAAGTCATTAATCTTCAGTCGATGAATTCGCCATTTTTCCACGAATATACTCCTTAACAGCTAATGTATAGTCTGAATTATATTGCTCAATCGTACGTTCAAAATTTTGGCATTGGCTAAATAAACGTGCCTTTCTTAAATCGTTATCAGCATAGATACATGGTTCATCAAGTTCTGACTCATCCACAGGGACAGAAAGAAATGGGAGTTTAATAAAAATACGGCAAATAATACTGTATATTGAGGCTTTAAATGGATTTTGTTTATATTCTTTAAATTTACTTTGGTCTTTTATCAAGTCATAGATGCTATCTATGTTAATAGAGTTTATTAGTTCTAATTCTTTGTCTGAGTAATATAGGACATGTTTTTTAAAACTATAAGAGTCCTCCTCAAGTGAAAAAATATCCTCTTCATAATCAGAGATCTCATCTAGATCACTAATCTTAAAAATGATTATCACATCAGTATTTTTAGAAAATCCAGGTTCTTCAATAAATGATTGGGGGGTGTGAAGGAGTACTAATTCATTGAGTTCGCTTGGTTTAATTAGAGTGCCTAGTGTAATTACAGTTAAGAATCGTTGATATATGGGAGATTTTGATTTATAAAACAAAATTGCTTCTGATGCTGATTCTATTAATTCAAACTGGCAGGATGAATGTATTGATAAATACGAAACTATCTTGTCAATCATTTTATCTCTTTCCTCGCATCAACGGACGAAATAAATCTAACATTGTTAATCTTGGTGATTCTGTCATTACTGTGGCCAAAAACATCAATCAATTTGCCAATAGAGCTAGATTCATCGTTTAGTTTAAATGGCTTGCTAGTCATATCAACAACTAGATTATCATAATCATATAGTATATTTTGAATGATAATATTGCCTCGAAGGCAATCAACGTTTTCTTGAATATGCTTTACATCTAATTGTTTGTTTAAACGGTCAAGTCTCATTGCTGTCGGGAGATATGAGCCATAGGGAGTGGAAAAATAATATGGTAAGTCATCGGTAGTTTTTATTCCTTCGATATCTAAAATTATTCTAAGATATTGATCTACTGTTGCATCACTAAATCCAGATAGTGAAATTTCTTTTTGATTTGGTCTTTTTGAAAAATATAATATTTTTAGCGTGTCTATGTCCATGTTGGCAATTTTATAACGACATTTGAAAATACCATTAAGATCTAAATCCAATTCATTTTGCAACTGTTCTAAGATTTGATCTGTTCTATTGAGAAGAGTTTTTCTAAATTCAAATAAAATAGCTAACTGATCTTCATTATGGATTATTTCCTCATGGAGGCAAGATGTTATTTCAGATAAATGGATAGGTATAGAATCTGCGGCTTCAAACTTATTAATATCTTCATGCTGGTTTCGATGGTGGGCCAGATTTACTCTGGCAGCAATTAGCATTTGTAGCTTTGCACATTTATATTCTATGAGATATGGTGTTGAATTTAAATTGTTCTGAATTAAGTATCTAAGGATTATTTCGTGAAGTTTTGAGTCAATGTCTCCTGTTTTGATGTATTTGTTACCATCATGATATAAATAAAATTTTACTTGATGCTCATTTTTTGATAAGTCTTGTTGTCTATCAGAAAAATCATCAAGCTCCATTGAGACATGAAACCAACGAACTGTATTTGAATTACATTCGTAGTTAATTTTAGATGCTTGCTCTAACGCTGAACTGTAATTGGAGCGATGTTTACTTTGCATGGTTTTTACTTGATGAAGTGATATTACATCATCGTTCCCAGAGTGAATAACAAAATCATCTAGTGTTTCTATCTTCAAATAGCTAGCATGAGTATTACCTTCAGATAATATTTTTATTACATGGTAGAGGGCTACTTTCCCTTGATAAACGAATCCACTCCAAGCAGGGATCGCACTGCTATTTACCACTTGCGGTGTTACGTTTGACAATTTTGTATGTCTCCAAATAACTTCTACAAATGAACTCTTAAATTAATAAATAAGTAATAAATTCTAGAAATAACATTTTATCACAGTGTAATTTTCACTTTCGGACATTCTATATAAAGCTATCTCCCAATAGGGATGCGAGCTGCTTGCTGCTGTACTCGCAATGATTTTTTCACCTATGCAACCATATCGATGATGCCTGTTGCATATGTGCGGCAATCTGGTCTCGCCACGGGGTGGGCGAGGGGCCGGATTAGAGATAACCCCCTCCCGATCATTGCCCCGAATAGACAGAGTGCTATTAACAGGCCTTGGGGTTGCGGGTTGGGTTATGCCCCCTCTTGTTCGCCAAGGTGAGCCCGTTTGTCCAGGCCGCGAGGCAGGACGCCGAGCGAGCGCCGCTGGGCCAGGGATGGCCCATCGGCGCGTGCCGTGGGACAAAGGGGTGAACCGAGGGCACCCGACGCAGGAGGGCGAACAAGTGGGGGTGGCCTTTCTTTTGGTGACTTTTCTTTGGCCACGCAAAGAAAAGTCACTCGCCCAAGCCCGAAGGGCGGGCGAAACCCCGTCGAGGGCAACGCCCTCGTGTCCTGCATGGCGAAGCCATGCCAATACCTTGTTGCAGGGCAATGAGGTTACCGAACCCCTCACCCTAGCCTTCTCCCGCAGGGGGAGAGGGAATTGTTACCGTGGTGCAATGCGCTGCGCTTATTGCACCCTACGCCTCTCCCGTTGGGGGGAGGGGACTGTTACCGCGGACGATTACGCTCCGCTAATCGACCCTACTCGACGCCTACAGGCGTAGCCATGCCAAATGACGGTGAGTGACCCCTCACCCTAACCCTATTCCCCAAGGGGAGAGGGAATTGTTACCGTGGTGCAATGCGCTGTGCTTATTGCACCCTACGCCTCTCCCGTTGGGGGGAGGGGACTGCTATCGCGGACGATTACGCTTCGCTAATCGACCCGACTCGACCCTACTTGTCCCGGGGCCGTCGGAAACCCCGTCGAGGGTGGAACCCTCGCACCTTGCCGAGGCGCGGGATGCCGGGCTGGCATCCGCCAACGACGCTACCGCCCCTGGCTCTCGCTACCACAATGCGCCGCTGACCCTGGCATACGAAAAAGGGTCCAACGGGCACCCACCCCCATCCTACGGAGCCGACGGGGCCCGATCCACGGATATTGCTGACTCAAGTGTCAGAATCGACAGGTTTTTTGCGCTGGTTCAAAGTTACGGCCGCACGCCTGGGGTGGGGCGGGGTCTCAGGCGTGACCTGCCAAAGTGTGAACGGGGTGGTATTTCCCCGGCTTACCCCTTTCTCGCACTTGTCTGGCGTGTCCCGAGTTGGCTAAGGTGGTCGCCCATCACATGCAGGCAGTGGAGAGAGGCATGGACAAGATATTGCAGACCCTGTCGGAGCGGGTCACGCAGGCGCGGGATCTGGAGAGCCTGACCCGGCCCCTGCTGGAAATGCTCGAGGCGGTGACCGGGCTGGAGTCGACCTATCTCACCCAGATTGATGTCGAGCAGGGCACGCAGAGCATCCGCTATGCCAACAATGCCAACAATGCCAACAATGCCAACAACGCCAACAACGCCAACAACGCCAACGACGTGGCCGGGCTGCAGATCCCGGAGGGGATCACGGTGGACTGGAGCGATACCCTGTGCCGGCGCGCCATCGATGAGGGGCGCATGTTCACCGACAACGTGGCCGAGTGCTGGGGCGATTCGGATGCGGCCAGGATCATGGGCATTCGCACCTATCTGAGCAGCCCGGTGCGCACCCCCTCGGGGTCACTCTATGGCACCCTGTGCGCCGCCAGCGCCGAGCGCAAGCCCTTCGTGGCGGGCTCAGAGCAGCTTATAGGCTTCTTCGCACGGTTGATCGCCGAGCATGTGGAGCGGGAGCAGTTGCTGCAGCAGTTGCAGCAGGCCAACCAGGAGCTGGCGCGCCAGGCCCTCAGCGATCCCCTGACCGGCCTGCCGAACCGGCGGGCCCTGATGCAGGAGCTGGCTCGCCTGTTTTCCCTGTCGGAGCGGGCCGGGCACCCTGTGCTCATCGCCTTTATCGATCTCGATGGCTTCAAGCAGATCAACGACACCCACGGTCACGAGGCGGGGGACAAGCTGCTGATCACCATGGCGCAGCAACTGTCGGCGGCCCTGCGCGGCGGCGATCTGCTGGCGCGGGTCGGGGGGGACGAGTTCGTCGTGGTGGGCATGGGGCCTCATCAGGGGCATGAGACGGTCGAGGGGGCGGTGCAGGGCTTCCAGCGCCGGTTGTTCGAGCAGAGCGTCTTTCAAGTGCCAATCCCCTCCCGGGTGCTGGACTATCCCGGTGCCAGCGTGGGGGCCGTGGCCATAGATCCGGCGCGCACCAGCATAGACGACGCCCTGCGCCAGGCGGATGCGCGCATGTATGCGGTCAAGCGCCAGCGCCGCGCGCTGGAGGGGCGGGCAGGTTGCATCTGAGGCGCCCCTGCCCATGGCAAGGGGGCCAGGGGCCGCGGCTTTGATGCCGCGCATTGTTGCCCCCGCGCCCGGGATGCTAGGATGCGTCTCCCTCAACACAGGCACTCTCTACCATGGCAAACCGCGTTATCGGCCAGCTCCGCGCCCTGGCGGCGAAAGTGGCCAGCCTCTTTGCGGAGCTTTCCGAGTTTCAGCAGCGCATCTGGGTGGTCAGCATCATCAAGGATGCCTACACAGACACCTTCATCGTCAACGAAGGCAGCTTCGAGGAGCCCATGCAGTGGATGCACCGCAAGGGCTACAGCGCCGAGATGCTGGCCCGGGTCGATGCCATGGCCCGCTCCCAGGTTGTCCAGCTGGAGCTCGGCGGGCAGTGCCACCGTCTGATGCGGGTCAAATAGATGGCCCGGGTCGATGCCATGGCCCGCTCCCAGGTTGTCCAGCTGGAGCTCGGTGGGCAGTGCCACCGTCTGATGCGGGTCAAATAGATGGCCCGGGTCGATGCCATGGCCCTCTCCCTGGTGGTCCAGCTGGAGCTCGGTGGGCAGTGCCACCGCCTGATGCGGGTCAAATAACGACCATTTTTGGCCCAAAGGGCCCAAACCATAAGGTTCGGGCCACTCATTCTGCTGCCTGATGGCAACCCCTGGCGGGGTTGCCCGGGTCATGATTTCTCGGTGGTGCGCTCCGGTTTCAATGCCCCCGAGTAGACGCAGATGGCGGAGTTGTAACTGTTGTAGGCGACGGCGTAGTTGAAGTCGCAGAAATAGGCCGGGTGCTTGGTGGCCACAGTGTCACCCGCCTTGCATTTGTCCTGCATCCCCTCCACCAGAGAGTCATTGTTGGCGCCAAGACAGGCCTTGCCCGTGGTCTTGTCGCCACCGCACGCCATCAACAGGGCGCAAACCGAGATACTCATCAACCACTTCACTGTGCCTTGCATCTTCAATCCTGATCTGTTCAAACGAGATGCCGGTGCCATGGGCTCCGGGGTATAGGGAGATGGTGCCTGGGGGAAGGGTGCCCGGCGGCTTGCCGTCGTGCGCGCCACCAGGGGCGTTGCCGCAACGGCTTGGCCGCCATTGTGCCCCGTCCCCTTGCCCGAAGAGAGGGCCAACAGACTCCCGGCGTCATTTTACGGACCCAGAGCGCCCCCTGTCACCCCTGGGGGCGACCGGCGTCAGACATTCAATGGTGTTCGTGATGGGGGTCAAGGGTTGAGCGGGGCTGAGTGAAGAGAGCGGGGCTGGGCAAGGAGAGCGGTGCCCGGCAAGCGAGAGGCACATGGCGGGCCTCTCTGCTGGCATCGAAGGGCACTAGGGCACCGGGAAGTACTTGTGCTGGATCCGCTGGAACTCGCTGCTGGCCAGCACCTGGGTCAGGCCGTGCTGGAACTCCTTGACCAGGGCATCGTCCACCGGATGGCTGAAGGCGAAGCAGAACTGCTCCGAACTCAGCACCCAGCGCACCTCGAACTGGGCGGGATCCAGCTGCTGGGCCTGGATGAGATCCATCAGGGTGGCCTTGTTGCTGGAGATGAGGTCGACCCGGCCCGAGGTGAGCATCCGCAGCGCCTGGGGGAGGCGGTTGGCTGTCATTATCTTTTGCTCGTCGAAGCCGCTGTTGAGCAGCAGCTGCTCCCCCACATCGGCGCGCACGGCGCCTATGGTGTGCTGCTGGGCATCCTCCAGCCGGGCGATCTTGAGGGGATGGCTGGCCAGCCCCATCAGCACGATTTCGGCATAACCGATGGGGCAGGCCCACTTGAACAGGGGATCCCGCGCCTCGGTGCGGGCGGTGGCGAAGAGCACCACGTTGGGCTTCTGGGTCAGCAGGTAGTAGCCCCTGGCCCAGGGGAGGATGCTGATCTCCTGGGGCGGGGTGCCCGTCTTCTGCCACACCTGGTGCAGCAGCTCGATGGCAAAGCCGCTGGGGCTGCCATCTTCCCCGGTGAAGTTATAGGGTTTGTACTCTTCGGTGAGGTAGTGAAGCTTGCCAAGGGCCGGGCTGGCGCTGGCCTGCCCCATCTCCCCCGGCCCGCCCCAGAGTGTGGCTAAAAGTGTGGCCAAGAGGGCGGTTCTGTTCCTGATCCTTCCTATTCCTGCGCTCATCCTGACCGTCCTGCTGCCGAGTGCCCAGCTTCAAGTGTTGCCAAGCCACGGGGTTTCGCCACCCGAAGGGGCGAGCCATCGCCGTTGCTGTGCCAAGGCGTGGCGCAACAGGGGGGCGGCAGCGCGCTCCTGGGACTGCCCATCACCAGGCCGGGCGGGTATGGCCTATGGGCTTGAGGGCCTGATCGCGCAGGCCGACCAGCAGGGTTGCGCCGTCCGGTTGCAGCCTGAATTCGCCATAGCGCGCCTGCTCGTACTGGACGGCTGTCCCCTCCTCGAAGAAGAAGGCATCCGGCCCTATCCACCACTGGTTGTGCTGCCGGCGGACCTGCAACAGGCGCTGATCCGGGGCCAGGGCGTCGGGGGTGCCCCCCTCCACCCGCTGCGCTACTTGCTGCTCATCGAGGCGGATGACCAGGGTCTGAGTGGCGGCGCCCTCCTGACGCGGGCTCCCCAACTGGCGGGCGAGGGCGTAGCTCAGGCGCATGTAATCCCCCTGCATCAGGGAGCGGGGATCGACCGGGGCCAGCTCCAGCAGCACTGTCTCGCCGCTGCTCATGGCATGCTCGAAGCGCCAGACGGTGACATTGATGCCTACCAGGATGGCGAGGCCGGTCAGCAAGAAACCAAGGCGTCTCATGAGGCGATCTCCTTGCCGAGGATGTTCAACAACTGGCGGGCGCCGAGCAGCAGGGCCCCCGAGCCAAGCAGCAGCCAGGATTTGGTCATCAGGGTCAGCCCGAGATCGTAGTAGTAGAGGGAGCCAAAGCCGAGCAGCAGCAGGCCGGCCAGGGTCATGAGCCCCAGGCTCCCGGCATAAAAGCCGAGCACCAGCACCAGGGCGCCGGCTCCCATGCCGGGGATGATGGCGCTGATCACCACCAGGGGCAGGCCGTAGAGCAACGGCAGTTTCAGTTTCACCATGACCCCGAGCAGCAGGGCGGCGCAGAGCAGGGGATTGAGCATAAGCGGCAGGCGGGAGATCCCGAGCTCGTCGAGCGCGCTGGTGCCGCCGTCCCAGAGTGGATGGTGCAACCTGCCCAGCACCAGCAGGGAGAGTGCCAGCCCCAGGGTCAGGGACTCATAGAGCGAATGGCGTTCTGGGTCGCGCTCGGCCTGCAGCCAGCAGAAGGTGAGGGCGGCCATCACCAGCGGCAGGGCCAGCAGTTGCAGGCCGAGGCAGGCGAGCCCCATGGTCAGCAGGATGGCGGCGGCGAAGCTGTGGAAGAGGCGAACCAGCCAGTGCTCGAACAGGGCGGCGATGGCCAGCGACAGCAGGGCCAGCCCCAGCCAGAGCGGGGCCGAGTGGGGGTCAATCTGGTCGATGAGGCCATAGAGCAGCCAGGCATCGGCCGCGAGCGCGAGCGCCAGCACGAACTGATCCCAGAGATCGCTGCGCCGGGCCAGGCGGTTGAGGCCGAGGGCGGCGGCCATCAGCAGGGTGCCCATGACAAGGGCGTGGTTCGCCTCGCGGATCAGGCTCTCGAAGGCCATGAACAGGAAGAACAGCAGGAAGAGGGCGGCCAGCCAGCCCACCATGCCGAGCAGGAAGCGGCTCGACCAGTGGGGTTGCTCGTCCCGGGGGGCGTCGCCCTCCACCAGATGGGCGGCCCGCAGCCTCTCCCAGGGGCTCAGATCAGACATGTTGCCTCCGTTGTTGTTGCAGCCAGCGGCTGGCCGCGACCATGAAAGTCCGATGGCGATGGGATGGCCAGCAGGGGTGACCAGAGGATCGGCTCAGGCATGGGACCTCCGTTGTTGTTGCAGCCAGCGGCTGGCCATGACCGAGAGGCCGATGGCAATCAGGCTCAGCAGCAGGAAGCCGTTCATATCGGGCTCCATCCACTTGCCAAGGGCCGCCAGGATCACGGCGATAAGGCTCAGGCACCCCATGGCGAGCCCGGCGATAAACCTGTGGTGCCAGCGCAGGTAGGCGGCCCCAAGCCATGCGAGCCAGGCGGGCCAGACCCAGGGGGAGGCGGCATCGAACAGCGCCAGCAGGGCCAGCAGGGTGACCCCGAGCCCGGCGGCCAGCCCCGGGAGCCAGGAGGGCATGAGCCCGAGCCGCGCGGGGGCCAGGATGAGCGCCCCCCAGAGGGCGGCGTTGAGCAGGGTCAGGCACCAGCCGAGGGCCTCTTCATTGAAGGAGAAGAAGAGATCGATGAGACCGAGCCGCCAATAGAGCACCAGGGCCAGCTGGCCGAGCAGCCAGCAGAGCGTCCAGAGCAGGGGGCTCCTGCCGAGCGCCGCCAGGGGCAACAGCAGCAGGGCCCAGGTGGCGAAGAGTTGCCAGGGATCGGCACCTGTCTGATAGGTCTGACCCACCAGGGCCAGCAGGGCGCCTATGTTGAGGGCCACCGCCAGCAGCAGGGCCTGGCGTGGGGTGTCGGCCAGGGGCTTGCGCCAGAGCACCAGCAGCATGGCGAGCAGGGGCAGCTCCAGCAGGGCGAGGCGGGAGAGGCGGCCCAGGGCCTGCCAGTTGAAGGCGACGAAGAAAACCAGGCCAGCCCCCAGGCAGAGGCAGCCGAGCCAGAGCAGCAGCCTGTCGAACAGCCACTGCCAGCGCACGGGGGCCGGGGGCAGATCGCAGAGGGCGAGGGCGGCGGGCAATGACTCCCTGGGGAGACGACCGCGTCTGACCCAGTCGAGCAGGGTCTGTCTTGAGGTGACGAGCATGGCGAGGCTCCTGGTGCCGTCGTGCCTGAATGGTAAGGCATTATGGCACGGCGCCGCGTCCCGGGGCAGACCCCGGTGGCGCTGATGCGACAGGGAGGCAGGACGCGGACGACAAAAAAGCCCCGACCGGGAGGAGGGGGCTCTGATGACGGGCAGAGGGGGATATGGCTGGGTGCTCACGCCAGTCCCATCCCCCTCGTTGCTGGCGCGTCAGACGAAGATCAGGGTGCTGGCGCCCAGGCCCACGAAGAGGATGGCGCAGGCGATGCGGATCCCCTGGAGGGGCAGCTTGTCGGCCCCCAGCTTGCCAAGCAGCACCACGGGCACGTTGGCCAGCATCATGCCGAGGGTGGTGCCCGTGATGACCTGAGTGAGAGAGTCGTACTTGGCCGCCAGCAGCACAGTGGCTATCTGGGTCTTGTCGCCTATTTCGGCGATGAAGAACAGCACGAAGGTGGCCATGAAGGGGCCGTATTTGTCGAGGGAACTCTCTTCATCGTCCATCTTGTCCGGCACCAGGATCCAGACCGCCATGGCGATGAAGGCACCGGCGACCAGCCAGGTCATCACCTTGGGGTCCATCCAGCTGCTGATGAACTCCCCTATCCAGGCGGCACCCGCATGGTTGAGCAGGGTGGCAACCAGCATGCCGGCGATGATGGGCCAGGGTTTGCGAAAACGACAGATGAGCAGCAACGCCAGGAGCTGGGTCTTGTCGCCGATCTCGGCGATGGCCACGCTCAGGGTTGAGGTTAACAAGGCTTCCATAAATATGACCGGGGGACGGAATTGTTATAAACCAAAGACAAGCCTGCGCCATCCGTCCCCGGTATTGGCACTGGCCCGTCAAAGGTCTTGTCAAATCCGGCATTGCCCGGATCACCCTGACCATGGTGAGTTGGCACCAAGTATGTTGATCAGGGTCGCGCACCGGGTTGGCACCCGTGGCGAGACTACTCCCCCTCGATGGGAGCCGGCATTCTAGGGAAAAACGTCCTCTGAAGCAAGGCGTGTGGCTGGGGGATCACCCCTTCACCGATTTGATGTGACCGCTGGCTCTCTCCAGCCCGATCTGGCTCAGGCCCCCTTTGTCCCCTGACTCTCGATGTTCCCTCCTGCGTTCATCTCCACCATCCCCTAGCGGTTGCCCCGCCTTCACCGACCCCGGGGGAGGGCAGGATCAAGCACGCCCTGACACCCGGGCCGGAGCGGCGCACCTGTCACAGGGGGCAAAGCGGCAAACGAAAAATGCGTTGTGAAACAGGCAACAAGCACCGCTGCCCAGAGCCCCCGCGGGCGGGGGAAAATGGCGTAACACCAATTTCCAGAGGCAGCAAAAAAATAAATTCGCAACTGTCAAATCTGACAGCAACTACGCTTAGCCAAAAATAAATGCGCCACCATGGCGAGTGCGTTTTCAAGACCGAGACAGGTTGAAGTTGATGTGCCTTGCAGAGGCATCACGGATGACGGTGATTGACTCTGACTATCTCTCTTAAATGGATTTAAGGGGTTTAAAATGGGGGTCGATGTTTTAGGGTCAGGTGTCGTCGACATCTGGCCACAGGGGCCGATGTGTCCCATGGCAATCGACGGCCAGCGGCGTTCCGGGGAAGGGGATGCCAGTTGCAGACCTTTCGCCGTCGAGACCGCCCTCGACGCTGTGAGCGCCGAGTCACCGCAAGCTGACTTGATACCGCCACTCTCCCGCAATCCAATTCCATCCGGCAGCGGCCTTGTGCGCACGCTGGCGCAGGCCCCCACACCTTGGGCTTATCCGGCTCGGCGCCTTGTTGTCGTTGGCATGCCTGCGGCAGGGCAGGCCGGGCTCGCTGGTGGCCCCTGCGCCAGGCGCTGCCAGCAGAGCATCCGCCAATGCGGCCACCAGGGCCGCCGTCAAACCACTCTCCCCGCCAGCGCGCCTTATCCCCATCAGCAGAACCATCGCCAGCCGCTTCGCCCTGATGCCCCGTTTCCGAGCACCGCCAGGTCGCAGGATGGCACCGCGCCGAGTGCGCACCACGCCGCGCTCAGCGGCCATCGCCGTCCCTCGTTGACTGGAGAGGATGGCTTCACGGCGACAGATTTCACCACGCAGCTCAGGAAGGGGGGCTATGGAGAGAACAGCCCGCTCCTCATGACTGCTGGCCCAGATCCACTTTGTAAGACAGACGGGGCTCATCTCTCGCCGCGTGCGAGGCAGATGCGCCCTTGTCACCCCCAGATCCTCAGCGATATCGCACTTTCCCCCACTTTTTAAAGGAACTTGCTCATGGCCAATATCAACGGAACGAACAGAAACGACATCATCAACGCCACTGCCGGCAACGATGCGATCAATGGCGGTGCCGGGGATGACACCATCAATGCGGGGGAAGGCAACAACGCTGTCGATGGGGGCTCGGGCAACGACACCATCACAGCCGGTGCCGGCAATGACGTGATCGACGGCGGCAGCGGCAACGATGTCATCAACGCGGGCAATGGCAACAACACGGTCGATGGTGGCTCGGGCAACGACAACATCACCACCGGCAGCGGCAATGACAGCATCGACGGTGAGAGTGGCAACGACACCATCTTTGCCGGGGCGGGCAAGGATGTGATCCTCGCCGGCGAAGGCAATGACACTGTCTATGGCCAGGATGGGGACGACGTCATCTACGGTGAGGCGGGAGACGATCTGCTCGATGGCGGCGATGGCAACGACTACATCAACGGCGGTGATGGCCGCGACATTGTCTACGGCGGCAAAGGGAGCGATCGGCTTGTAGGAGCCGACCAGAATGACACCCTCTACGGTGGCTCAGGGGACGATGTGATCGGTGTCGACGATGCCTGGCGCTGCAACTTCAGCCGCGAAAACGGTCAGGATGTGATCTACGGCGATGGCAAGAACTCGGCCAGCGGCGCCTGGTTGAGCGGCGCAGACGAAGTGGGGAGCGATCTCATCTACTCCGGCCGTGGCAACGACCGCATCTATGGTGACAGCGGGTTGGGTGGCACTGTCGGCGGCAATGACAGGATCTATGCCGGTGGCGGCAATGACGCCGTGTACGGTGAAGGGGGCAACGACCTCATCTACGGCGAGGACGGTGACGATCTGCTCGACGGCGGCGCCGGTGACGACACCCTCAAGGGAGGGGATGGCCGGGATACCGTCTATGGCGGCGCAGGCGGCGACATCATCAGCGGCGCTGATGGCCGCGATCTGCTGTATGGCGGCTCGGGGGACGATCGCATCGGCAACAATGACGACAACAGCTGGCGTCACGGCTACTTCAGCGAAAGTGGTGGCGACATCATCTATGGCGATGGCAAGGACTCGGCGTCCGGCCTCGCTGGCGCCACAGGCAATGACTTCATCTTCTCCGGCCAGGGCAACGACACGCTCTACGGCGACAACGGCAACAACTTCGCAGGCGCTGGTGCCGGAGGGGCCGATACCATCTATGCCGGCAGCGGCAATGACACCGCCTATGGAGAAGGGGGGGATGACGCGCTCTTCGGTGAGAAAGGCAATGACAGCCTGTATGGGGGAAGCGGCGCCGACGAGATCGCCGGCGGTCTGGGGGCCGACACCCTGAGTGGCGGCAGCGGCGCCGACACCTTCATCTTCACCGCCGAGCTCAATCAGCACTCTCACCGCGGTTGGCATGGCTGGGGTGGCTGGCATGGGGGTTATGATCACTACGATCTGCAGAGCTGGTCCGACTCCACCACCATGGGGATGGACACCATCACCGACTTCCTGAGCATCAAGGATCTCGGCTCAAACCCGCTGATCGCGGCCGGCGGCCCCGACAAGATCGATCTGGTCCAACTGCTCGGAGACGACGTCGACCTCAAATGGGGTGGAACCACCCCGACCGCCTACGGTGTGTGGTTCAAGCACGAAGGCGGCAACACCTATGTCTATGCCGATATCAGCGGCAATCCGGCCGTGGCCGAGCTGGCGTTCAAGCTGACGGGCATCCACCACCTGGTGGTGGGGGACTTCCTGGGGGTGAGCAGCCTGGGGCCGATTGCCAATGCAGACAGCAATGCCAGTGATCCCCTGATCGAAGCCGGCGGGGTGGCCAATGCCATCCCCGGTGATCCCAGTGCCAGCGGCAACGTGCTGGCCAATGACACCGACCCGGACCTGCCCTTTGACACCCTGACAGTCTCCGCCGTCAACGGTAGTAGCGGTAATGTCGGTGCCGTGGTAGCCGGCACCTACGGCACCCTGACCCTCTATGCCAACGGCAGCTACAGCTACGTTCTCAATAATATGGACAGCGATACCCAGGGCATAGCCCAGGGCCAAATCGTCAACGACGTATTCAGCTACACCATCATGGATTCGGCAGGCCAGACATCGACGGCCACCCTGACCCTTAGCATCACCGGCAGCAACGATGGTGCCACCATCAGTGGCGATGCCGTTGGCTCCGTTAGCGAGGACGCCAACGATCCGCTGCTGACCGACAGCGGCAGCCTCAGCGTGGCAGACGTCGATCAGGGCGAGGATGTCTTCGATACCGGCAGTGTCACCGACACCACCGTCGGCGGTGCCCTTGGCAGCCTGAGCATCACCGCCGCCGGGGCCTGGAGCTACAGCGTGGCCAATGCCGACGTGCAGTACCTGGGCGCTGGCGACACCCGCGTCGAAACCTTCAGCGTCGACTCGATCGATGGCACCGCCAGCGAGACCGTGACCATCACCATC
>NZ_JAAILA010000024.1 GCF_010974825.1 Aeromonas rivipollensis
AACTGGGACAGCGCCAAAAACAAAGCCCCTCGAAAGGGGCTTGGTTATCTCGCAGTGAAACTGTCCGCTGGGATTATCAGTAACTCTGCTGGTGGACGTCCATCACGGCGCGACCGGACGGGTCGGCCATCTCCTTGAACTTGGCATCCCATTCCAGCGCGGTGGGCGTGGAGCAGGCAACCGACTTGCCATAGGGCACTGTGCGGGCGGCGGACTCCAGCGGGAAGTGCTCGTCGAAGATGGCGCGGTAGAAATAGGCCTCCTTGGTGAGCGGAGTGTTGATGGGGAAGCGGAATGCGGCCGCCTCGAACATCTGATCCGTCACTTCGGTCTCGACCATGGCTTTCAGGCTGTCAATCCAGGAGTAGCCCACGCCGTCGGAGAACTGCTCCTTCTGACGCCATGCCACTTCGTGGGGCAGCAGCTCCTCGAAGGCTTCCCGTAGAATGTGCTTCTCGATCTTGCCGTTGCCGCACATCTTGTCGGCAGGCTGCAGCCGCATCGCCACATCCATGAACTCCTTGTCGAGGAAGGGCACGCGACCCTCCACGCCCCAGGCGGCCATGGACTTGTTGGCCCGCAGGCAGTCATACAGGTGCAGGGAGGCCAGCTTGCGCACGTTCTCCTCGTGGAACTCGCGGGCATTCGGCGCCTTGTGGAAGTAGAGGTAGCCGCCGAACAGCTCATCCGAGCCCTCGCCGGATAGCACCATCTTGATGCCCATCGCCTTGATGTAACGGGCCATCAGGTACATGGGGGTGGAGGCGCGGATGGTAGTGACGTCATAGGTCTCGAGGTGATAGATGACGTCCCGCAGGGCATCCAGCCCCTCCTGCACTGTGAAGTGGATCTGGTGGTGGATGGTGCCGAGGTGATCGGCCACCTTGCGGGCGGCGGCGAGATCCGGTGAGCCTTCCAGGCCGACTGCGAAGGAGTGCAGCTGGGGCCACCAGGCTTCGCTCTTGCCATCGTCCTCCACCCGGCGGGCGGCATAGATCTTGGTGATGGCGGAGATGACGGAGGAATCCAGCCCGCCGGAGAGCAACACGCCATAGGGCACGTCGCACATCAGCTGGCGTTTGACAGCCGCTTCCAGCGCGGCTTTCAGCTCGGCCTTGTCGCTGACGTTGTGCTCGACCGCACCGTACTCCATCCAGTCCCGCTTGTACCACTGCTTGAGTTCGCCATCCTTGCTCCAGAGGTAATGTCCGGGCGGGAAGGTTTCGACGCTCTTGCACACCGGCACCAGAGCTTTCATCTCGGAGGCGACATAGAAGTTGCCGTGCTCGTCGCGGCCGGTATAGAGGGGGATGATCCCCATGTGGTCACGACCAATCAGGTAGGCATCCTGCTCGGCGTCATAGAGGATGAAGGCGAAGATGCCGTTGAGATCGTCCAGGAAGGCGGGGCCCTTCTCCTTGTAGAGGGCCAGCAGCACCTCGCAGTCGGAGTGGGTCTGGAACTTGAAGTCGACCTTGAGGTGCTTCTCGAGTTCCTTGTGGTTGTAGATCTCGCCGTTGACGGCCAATACGTGAGTGCGCTCGGGGTTGTAGAGCGGTTGGGCGCCATTGCCCGGATCGACGATGGCCAGGCGCTCGTGCACCAGAATGGCCTTGTCGGAGCTGTAGACGCCGGACCAGTCAGGCCCGCGGTGACGCAGTCGCTTGGACATCTCCAGGGCCGATTTGCGCAAGGCAGCGGAGTCGGTCTTGATGTCCAGAATGCCGAAAATAGAACACATTGGCGGTAATCCTCTTGATTTTTATATGAGCCCCCCACGTTTGGGCTCGAAATTCCATTTACATTCCTCGCCAATCACAATGCCTAGCGGAAAACCCTTTTGCAAGCGGGAAAACCGCAGAAAATCATGCCGCCAACGTCAAGTCGGCGGGTGAGAATGGTGTCAATAAAGGGCGGGTGCTTGACGTGCGCGTCAGGTCGCGGCGGGTTCGAAGATCACATAGAGCTTGCGGCAGGCCACCAGGGTCTCCCACTCGCCGACGAAGCCCGCGGGTATGACGAACTGATCCCCTGGCTTGAGGTGCAACTGGCCCCCCTGGCCGTCGTGGATCCGCGCCTCGCCCTCCAGCAACTGGCAGTATTCGTGCTCTGTGTAGTGCACAGCCCAGCGCCCCGGCTCGCAGGCCCAGAAGCCTACGTGAAACTGCTGGCTGGGGTCCGAGTAGTGGTTCCAGAGGGTCTGGCTCGGGTTGCCGGCCCGGATCCGCTCGGGGGCGGGCATCAGCGGGGTGGGGGAGACGGGGTGCTGGTCCAGCAGGATCCAGTTGTTCAGGCTCTTCATGGTGCGTCCTTGGGGTGGCGAGGGGAGCGTCCTGCTCCCGTTTAGTTTGTTTAACAATGTTGCGCTTACGTTAAACGATGTGTGCCACCTTGCCAAGGGGGAGCCGATGAGGGGGATCAGACGATATCGATGTCGACCACGGAGTCGAAGATGTGATTCGGTCTGAACGGCATGCGGTCTATGTCCGCCACCTTGCTCACCCCGGAGAGTACCAGCACCGTCTCGAGGCCGGCCTGGAAGCCCGCCAGTATGTCGGTGCGCAGGTTGTCGCCGATGATGATGGTGTCGTCGGAGTGGGCCTCCATCCGGTTGAGCGCCGCGCGAATGATCCAGGCACTCGGCTTGCCCACGTAAAACGGCTTCTTGCCGGTCATCCGTTCGATGGGGGCACAGAGGGCGCCGCAGGCCGGGTGCATCATGGGGCCGTGGGTGTCGGGGTTGGTGGCGATGAAGCGGGCCCCCTGATCCACGAACTTGGCCCCCAGCTGCATCATGGTCCAGTTGTAGTTGCGAGTCTCCCCTACCACCACGAAGTCGGGGTCTATGTCGGTGATGGTGAAGCCGGCCTTGTAGAGCTCGTGGGTCAGGGCCCCTTCGCCTATCACATAGGCCTTCTTGCCATCCTGGCGCTTGAGAAAATCGGCGGTGCCCATGGCGGAGGTATAGAAGCACTCCTCCGGCACCTCGATCCCGGCGGAGCGGAAGCGGTTTTGCAGATCTTTCTGGGTCTGGGCCGGGTAGTTGGTGAGGAACAGGAGCTTGCTGCCCTGCTCCAGCAGGCGGTGAACGAAACGGTCGGCGCCGGGCACCAGATCGTTGTTGTGCAGTATGACGCCGTCGATGTCACAGATGACGCTTTTCTTCATGGAAACTCCTTGTAGGGGGAGGTGGTTGCCAACCTCGAATGTCGTCAATCACTTATGGCTTTTTTGTGCCGCCATTATAAGGCGCTTTGATGACAAGTCTCCCCCGGCGCGCCAGATGGGTGCACAATGACGGCAGAGGGAGGGCGCCGCTGGTGCCTGAATTGCCTGATCCATCAGGCGCTGACGATGGAGCCGTCATCATGGAGAACTTTATTGCCGGCTTGCCCAAGCTGGAGCTGCACCTGCATATCGAGGGCACCCTCGAGCCCGAGCTGATGTTTGCCCTGGGCAGACGCAACGGGGTGACCCTGCCCTGGCCCGATGTGGAGAGCCTGCGGGCTGCCTATGAGTTCGACTGCCTGCAATCCTTTCTCGAGCTCTACTACCTGGGGGCCAGCGTGCTGGTCACCCAGCAGGACTTCTTCGACCTCACCTGGGCCTACCTTGAACGCTGCGCCGCCGACAAGGTGGTGCACGTGGAGATCTTCTTCGACCCCCAGACCCACAGTGCCCGGGGCGTGCCCTTTGGCACCGTGCTCGGCGGCATCGAGCGGGCATTGCAGCAGGGGGAGCGGCAGCTTGGCATCAGCTGGCGCCTCATCATGAGCTTTTTGCGCCACCTGAGCGAAGAGGATGCCTTCGCGACCCTGCGCGAGGCCGAGCCCTATCTGGCGCGGCTGCACGGGGTCGGCCTCGATTCGGGGGAGCAGGGAAATCCGCCGGCCAAGTTTGTCCGGGTTTTTGCCCGGGCGAGGGAGCTGGGGCTGCCTGTGGTGGCCCACGCGGGGGAGGAGGGGCCGGCCGACTATATCTGGCAGGCGATTCGGGAGCTTGCGGTGCGCCGCATCGATCACGGGGTGCGCTGCGCCGAGGATCCCGAGCTGGTGCGCTACCTGGCCGACACCCGGCTGCCGCTCACCGTCTGCCCCCTCTCCAACGTGCGGCTCAAGGTGTTCGGCACCATGGCGGATCACAATGTGCTGACCCTGCTGGAGCAGGGGCTCTGTGTCACCATCAACTCGGACGATCCCGCCTATTTCGGCGGCTATCTGGGGGCCAATTTCAGGGCCCTGGCCGACGGACTCGGCGCCACGCGGGAGCAGCTCTGCCGTCTCTCCCTCAATGGGGTGGAGGCGAGCTGGCTGAGTCTTGCCGACAAGGTGAGGCTGACCCAGGAGATCAGAGGCTATGGCGCCTGCCACGGGGTGGCGCTCTACTAGGCACCGGAGGTGCAAATAGCGCGCGCCCGCCGATGAGGGCGGGCGCGTGGGACTATGCCGGTTGCCAGTCTCAGGCAGGCTGGGACGCTGTCTCGGCCTGATAGACGGGGTAGTCGATGAGCCCCTGCTCGCCGCCGCCAAACAGGGTGGCGGGATCATGGGGGGCAAAGGGATAGCCGTGACGCAGCCGGTTCGGCAGATCCGGGTTCGCCACGAAGGGGCGACCGAAGCCAATCAAGTCGGCCCAGCCCGCCTGCAGCGCGGCTCTGGCACGCTCACCGTCATATTTTCCCGCATAGATGAGGGTATTGGGGAAAGCATCCCGCAGCCCCTGCTTGAAGCCCTCCGCCATCAATGGGGCATCGTCCCAGTCCGCCTCGGCGATATGCAGATAGACGATGCCTATTTCCCCCAGCAGCTTCGCAGCAGCCAGATAGGTCTCCTGCGGCTTCGCATCCACGGTACCGTTGAGGGTGGTCAGCGGCGCGAGACGCACCCCGACCCGGTCAGGCCCGATCTCGTCACTGACCGCTTGTGTCACCTCTTTCAGGAAGCGCAGCCGGTTCTCCAGGGAGCCGCCGTAGTTGTCGGTGCGGGCGTTGGATTCGGAGTCGAGGAACTGGTTGATGAGGTAGCCGTTGGCGGCGTGCAGCTCTATGCCGTCAAAGCCGGCCTCCATGGCATTGCGGGCGGCCTGGCGGAACTGGCTCACCACGGCGTCTATGTCGGCCTGGGTCATGGCACGGGGAGTGACTGTCTCCACAAAACCGGGGGCGTCGCTGCCGTTGTCGACAAACACCTTCACCCCTTGCGCCTTGATGGCCGATGAGGAGATGGGCTGGGCGCCGCCTATGTTGTCCGGGTGGGTGACCCGGCCCACGTGCCAGAGCTGGGCAAACATGATGCCCCCCTTGGCGTGCACCGCGTCGGTCACCCCCTTCCAGCCAGCCACCTGCTCGGCGCTGTGGATGCCCGGGGTCCAGGCATAGCCCTTGCCAAGGGGATCTATCTGGGTGCCCTCGCCTATGATGAGGCCAGCACCCGCGCGCTGGGCGTAATAGGTGGCCATCATGGCGTTGGCCACGTCACCGGGCTGGCTGGCGCGGGAGCGGGTCATGGGCGGCATGACGATGCGGTTGGAGAGGTGCAACTGGCCGAGGCGAAGGGGGCAGAACAGGGGATCGTGGTTCATGGTGAATTCCTCGTGTTGGGATGGAGCAGACTCTAGAGGGGATTGTCATTGTGAAAAAGAGGGGTAATTGCAGAAGAGAATTGCCATTGGCACAGCAATGGGCCCGAGGCCATGAAAAAGAGGGCCTTTTGGCCCTCTTTTCAGTGTCGCGGCAGATCAGGCGGCGCTGGCGCCTATCGGGGTGACCCGCACCCGCTCTATCCGGCGCTCGCTCACCGCCAGCACCTCGAAGCAGAGCTGACCCAGACGCAGTTGCTGGCCACAGGTGGG
Source organism: Aeromonas rivipollensis (assembly GCF_010974825.1). GTDB lineage: Bacteria > Pseudomonadota > Gammaproteobacteria > Enterobacterales > Aeromonadaceae > Aeromonas > Aeromonas rivipollensis. The sequence continues at coordinate 5,851 of NZ_JAAILA010000024.1, forward strand.
CAGGCTGCCGAAGTGGGAGAGCAGCATGCCCGCGAGGGTCACGTACTCATCGCTCTCGCTCACCAGGCCGTCATGGCCCAGGGTCTGCTCTATCTGGTGGATGTTGGTGCTGCCGTTGATGAGCCAGCTCTCACCCTCCTGGACTATGTCCGGGGTCTCATCCTCATCCGGCAGCTCGCCGACTATGGCCTCCAGCAGATCGTGGTTGGTGACCAGCCCCTGGATGATGCCGAACTCGTCCGCCACCAGAATGAGGCTGCCCCTGGCCTTGCGCAGCTCCGCCAGCAGCCGGATCACGTTGATGGTCTGGGGCACTATGATGGGGTCGTTCTGCTTGGCGAGCTCGGCCAGGGACTGCCCCTCGTTGAGGGCAAACAGCAGATCCCGCGCCTTCACCACGCCGATGATCTCGTCCAGCTCCCCGTCGCAGACCGGGAACAGGCTGTGGGGGGCCCGCTGTAGCAGGGCCCGGATCTCGTCCGGGGAGTCATTGACGTCGATCCACTCCATCTCGGCACGGGGTGTCATTATGGTGCGGATGGAGCGTTCGGCGAGCGACAGTACCCCGGTCACCATGTAGCGCTCCTCTTCCCCGAAGCTGATGGGGCGGGGGGCATCCTGCTCCTCTTCCTCATCCTGCTGCGGGTGCTGGTTGGCCCGGCTGCCCCCCATCAGTTTGAAGATGGCGGCCGTGGTGCGCTCGCGCAGGGGCTGCCTGGATTCGTGGCGCTGGGCACTGCGCTGGGCGAGCTGGTTGAAGAACTCGATGAGCACGGAGAAGCCGATGGCCGCATAGAGATAGCCCTTGGGAATGTGGAAGCCGAAGCCCTCCGCCACCAGGCTGAAGCCTATCATCAGCAGGAAGCTCAGGCAGAGCACCACCACTGTGGGATGGGCGTTGACGAAGCGGGTCAGGGGCTTGGAGGCGATCACCATCACCACCATGGCGATGGTCACGGCCGCCATCATGACGCCCAGGTGTTCCACCATGCCGACGGCTGTGATGATGGAGTCCAGGGAGAAGACGGCATCCAGCACCAGGATCTGGGCGATCACCACCCCGAATCCGGCATAGACACCGGCCGGGCCCTGCTCCTCCGGCTTGGCCTCCAGCCGCTCATGCAGCTCTGAGGTGGCCTTGAACAGCAGGAAGAGGCCGCCGCCCATCAGGATGAGATCCCGACCCGAGAAGGGGTGATCCCAGATGTGCAGTATGGGGGTCGTGAGAGTCACGAGCCAGGACATCACGCTCAGCAGGGCGAGGCGCATGATCAGGGCCAGTGAGAGGCCGATGAGTCGGGCCTTGTCCCGCTGGGCGGGGGGCAGCTTCTTCACCAGGATGGCGATGAAGACCAGGTTGTCTATCCCGAGCACTATCTCGAGGATGATCAGGGTGAACAGACCGACCCAGATAGACGGGTCCAGCAAGAATTCCATTAGGATGACCTCAATAAAAACAGACGCAGTGGATGTCGGTCACGGCAAGGGGCCGTGGCAGGGCAAGGCTCGGGTGTTTTCAGAGGCGCTGGTTGAGCAGGTACAGATAGGTTTTGATGGGGAAAAACGAAGGGCTACTTCGGGGGTTGTCCATGATGGGCAATAAAACCTCGGGTCAAAAGTGAGCCCTGATGATAACGGCTATCGCCGATTTGGCAAGCACCGGGCGCACTAGTGGTGGCGGGCCATCGGGTCTAGGGGGGCGCCTGCGCTGCTGGGTCGGCCCATGGAAGGTCTCTCGCCATATGGATGAGGACAAGCATAAGACGCAGGCTCTGTATATATCCGCGCCTGGCCAAAGTGTAACAACCTATTTCAGGTACCTGTCATTTGGTGCTTGTTTTAATAAATGTCAGCTCATTTGGTTATATAAGGGGCGCGAACAGGTAGCGGCTGTTTTTGGGGGCGGCGCAGGAGGAGGTTATTTGAAGGGAGGCTGATGCCTAAATATAAAGATTCGAATCGGAAGACAGGGGCGTTGGCGTCTCAATATAAAGAGTTTTACATGAAGACAGGGAGGCATTGCCTCCCTGTCGGTCAATCCCGTCATGTCACGGGGATCTCATATTAAGCGGTGCGAAACCCCTCATTGGCCCGTGTAGGCGGCGCCCTGAACATTGCCCTTCTTGTCACTGAGGCAGGACCAGGGAGCATCGGCACCCGGCACCTTGATGGTGACGCCGACCCCGGCTTCGGAGTCCATCACGTCAGTCACCTGAAGCTGAGCCTGGGGCACGTTCGTCTTCTCGGAGACCGCCTTCAGACAGGCTTTCTCCGCAGGGCTGGCAGGGCTGGCAGGGCTTGCCGAGGCCGCAGGCGCTGCTGACGTGGCTGCGGGCTGGCAGACACCCGAACCTTGTTTGCTGTTGTAGGAGACATCGTACTGGCCCCCGGTGTTGCTGATGGAGAGGGTGACACCCGCGCCTTTGGCCTCATAGAAGTTGTCGTTGAACTTCTTGAGCTTGGCCTCCTTGCCATTGATATAGACGGGGCCACCCTCATCGCTGTGCATCTGGATCTTACCCGGGCACTCGTAATTAAGCTGGGGAAGGGCAGCACTGGCCGTGCCCGCCATGGTCAATGCGAATACTGTGATCAACACCTTTTTCATGGGACTTACCTTAACTGTTTAACAAAGTGGAATAAGTGTATTTGTTTTTATTGTTCGGTGGATAACAACATCACTGTATTTCGGCGCGCAGTCTGCCGTTTGTCCTTGGCGAAAATAAATAGCTGGCCTACTTAATTTTAGCAACGAAATTTTCGTAACTTTTTGTGCTGCTGAAAATGGTTATTGATTCAAGGGACTCGACAAACGGTTTTCCCTGTCAATGGTTTAAAGATTAAAAAAAACAGAGCAATAACGGGCAGGAGAGGGGCGGCGAGAGTGACGTAGGAGAAAGTAGCTGGCGGGTTGCCGGAGGCCCTGTTTGGGACATTTGTCACGCGGGGCGACGGGGCCCCGCGTTGCATCAGGATAGCAAGCGCCGGATCAGAGCCAGCGTTTCTCGCGGGTGAAGCAGACCGAGAGCCAGGCATCCCCCAGGGTATCGCCGAGGCGGGACCAGAGCTCCTGGCGCAGGGCATCCTGGCGCTCTATGGGCCACTCCTGATCCGGGGCCACCAGAATGTTCAATTCCAGATCGAAGCGGCGGCCGCTTTTCGCCAGATGGCTGTAGCACTCGATGCCATGGCGCTGGCGCAGGGCGTCTATCTCGTGCTCGACCCGCGCCGAGACATCCCCCTTGGGGGCGATTTTCAACACTTCCCGCAGGTTGCGGCCGAGCACCTTGATGGGGATCAGGGTGGCGCACAGGGCGAGCAGGGTGACCAGCACTGGGTCTATGTAGCGGTTGTAGTGGCCGTAGCCGAGGGCGTCGAGGCCGATGGCGACCACGAAGCCGATGAGCAGGGTGGCGCTGAGCAGGGTGTCGACCAGCCACTCCTTGGAGTCGACCCGCACCAGTTCGGAGTCTATACGTTCGGCGACGCCCGCCTCGATCCGGTAGATGATGGCGCAGAAGAAGGTGCAGACGGCGGCGTAGATGAGGGCGTGGCCGAGATCTATCTCTCGTCCCCCTTCGAGCAGGGAGGTGATGCCGCTATGGAAGGCGCCGAGGCAGAGCAGCAGTATGATGGTGCCGTTGATGACGTTGGTGATGGGCTCGAAGTGGGCGTAGCCATACTGGAAGCGCGCGTCTGAGGGGCGGGTCACCAGGTAGGCGGTGATGAGTCCGAGGCCCGTCATGCCCATGCTGAACAGGGTGAAGATGCCATCGAGCATGATGGCGTTGGAGCCGACGAAGAGACCATAGCCGATCCCGAAGATGGCGAAGCTGATGCAGCCGAACAGTGACAGGGTCAGGGCCTGTTTCTCGGTGCGAACCAGCGTACTGATAACATGGCTGTAATGAGCCATAAAAGTCCTCCTTTCAAATGGTGAAGATTGAACGCGCAAGCGGTTTTCTAGCTGATATACTGCCCGCTCACATGTGAGCGGACTGGCCCCATGGCTCTAAAACAAGAGCGCCCCGAAGAGGCGGAAGGCCAGTCGTTGTCGCCGGAATGCCGGCATCAAGCAAAGGATGGGAACAAGGATTCATGATCCCGAGACTCGATTACCAGGACAGTTTGTCACCTACAACCCTGCAGTTTCTTGAGTTGCTGGCGCGATCAGCATTTCGTGGTGATATCGAAAAGTCTTATGCAAGCCGGTTGGCGATGGCGACGGATAACAGCGTCTATCAGGTAGTACCTCAGGCGGTTCTCTATCCGCGCAGCGCGGATGATATTGCGGTGATGCTCAAGCTGGCTCAGGGGCCAGAGTACGCCACCTTGAGTTTCTTCCCTCGCGGCGGCGGCACCGGCACCAATGGCCAGTCCCTGGGCGGCGGCATTATCGTCGATCTCTCGCGCCATATGAACCAGATCCTGGAAATTAATCTGGAGCAGGGCTGGGTGCGCGCCCAGGCCGGGGTGGTGAAGGATCAGCTCAACGCCTACCTCAAACCCCACGGCTACTTCTTCTCGCCGGATCTCTCCACCTCCAACCGCGCCACTTTGGGCGGCATGGTCAACACAGATGCCTCGGGGCAGGGGTCACTCGTCTACGGCAAGACCTCGGATCACGTGCTCGGCCTCAAAGCCGTGCTGGAAAACGGCGACATCATGGCGACCGAGCCGGTGAACGGCCAGCGCCTGGCAGACAAGCTGGCCCTCGAGAGCCGCGAGGGGGAGATCTACCGCACCCTCTATCGCATCGGCCGCGAGCGGCGCGCCGACATAGAGGCGACCTTCCCCAAGCTCAACCGCTTTTTGACCGGTTACGATCTCAAGCATCTTTATATTCCCGAGAGCGATACCCTGGATGTGAGCCGGGTGCTGTGCGGCTCTGAAGGGTCGCTGGGCTTCATCACAGAGGCTCGCCTCAACATCACCCCCATTCCGCGCTACCGCACCCTGGTCAACGTCAAGTACGACAGCTTCCCATCCGCCCTGCGCAATGCCCCCTTTATGGTGGAGGCTCACGCCCTGTCGGTGGAGACGGTGGACTCCCGGGTGCTGGGGCTTGCTCGCGCCGACATCATCTGGCATTCGGTCAAAGAGTTCATTCAGGAGGTGCCCGGCAAGGACTTGCAGGGGCTCAACATAGTCGAGTTTGCGGACACCGATGAAGCCGTGCACAAGGCCAAGGTGGCCGAGCTGTGCCGCCGTATCGACGGCCTGCTGGCCAAGGGGGAGGCGGGCATCATCGGCTATCAGGTGTGCAGCCACCTGCCGAGCATCGAGACCATCTACGGCATGCGCAAGAAGTCGGTGGGGTTGCTCGGCAACGCCGAGGGGCGCAAGAAGCCGGTGGCCTTCACCGAAGACACCGCCGTGCCGCCGGAGTCACTCGCGGACTTTATCATGGAGTTTCGTGCCTTGCTGGACGGCCACGGCCTCGACTACGGCATGTTTGGCCACGTGGATGCGGGGGTGCTGCACGTGCGCCCGGCGCTGGACTTGTGCGACCCCGAGCAGGAGGTGCTGCTGCGGCGCATCTCGGATCAGGTGGTGGCGCTCACCGCCAAATATGGCGGCCTGATGTGGGGGGAGCACGGCAAGGGTTTCCGCTCCGAATACAGCCCCGCCTTCTTCGGTGAGCTGTGGGAGGAGCTGCAGCGGGTCAAGGGGGCCTTCGATCCCGCCAACCGCATCAACCCGGGCAAGATCTGCATCCCTTATGGCAGCGGCGCCGAGCTGGTCTCGGTGGACGGGCCCAAGCGCGGCAAGTTTGACCGCCAGATCCCGATCGCGGTGCGGACAAGCTACACCCGTGCCATGGACTGCAACGGCAACGGCCTCTGCTTCACCTTCGAGACCGATTCCCCCATGTGCCCCTCGGTCAAGATAAGCCGCGACCGCCGCCACTCTCCCAAGGGGCGTGCCGGGCTGATGCGCGAATGGCTGCGCCAGCTGGCGGAGCAGGGCTTCGATCCCCTGGCCGAGGAGGTGGCGCTGCAATCTGGAGGCTTGCGCTTCAAGGCTATCGTCGACAAGTTTCGCAATACGGTGGCCCGCGCCCGCGGCCAGTATGACTTCTCCCACGAGGTGATGGAGGCGATGGAGGGGTGCCTGGCCTGCAAGGCATGCACCAGCCAGTGCCCCATCAAGGTGGACGTGCCCACCTTCCGCGCCCGTTTCATGCAGCTCTACCACAGCCGCTATCTGCGCGGCCCCAAGGATTACTTCGTCGGCACCGTCGAAGCTTATGCCCCGTTGCTCGCCAGGGCCCCCAAGCTGGTCAACTTCTTCCTGGAGAAAGAGTGGGCCCAGAAGGCGACCGAGAAGAGCATCGGCATGGTGGATGTGCCGCTTCTGAGCATCCCCACCCTGGCCGAGGAGCTGCGTGATCACAAGGCGCGCTATTTCGATCTGCCGGGCCTCGAGGCCATGAGCCCCGAGCAGCGCCGACAAGTGGTGCTGATCGTGCAGGATCCCTTTACCAGCTATTACGATGCCCCCGTGGTGCGGGATCTGGTGAGGCTCGCCAGCAAGCTGGGCTATCAGCCCTACCTGCTGCCCTTCAAGCCCAACGGCAAGCCCCAGCACGTGAAGGGGTTCCTGCGCGCCTTCGCCCGCACCGCCGCGAGCGGCGCCCAGTTCCTCAACAAGATGGCGGCGCTGGGCATCCCTATGGTGGGGGTGGATCCCTCCCTGGTGCTCTGTTATCGCGATGAGTATGTGAAAGCCCTGGGCCCCGCCCGCGGCGACTTCCAGGTGTTGCTGCCCCAGGAGTGGCTGCTCTCTCTTCCGGCCCCGCAAGTCAGGGCCGCAACGAAAGAGCCGGAGCAGGCCGAGCCCTGGTATCTGTTTGCCCACTGCACCGAGAAGACCGCCAAGCCCTCGACCCACGGCGATTGGGGCACCCTGTTTGACCGCTTCGGCGCCAAGTTGCAGCCGGTATCGGTCGGCTGTTGCGGCATGGCCGGCACCTATGGTCACGACGCCAAGCAGGTGGAGAACTCCAAGGGGATCTATGGTCTCAGCTGGGCCGAGCCCCTGGCACGCTTGCCCAAGGATCGCTGCCTGGCCACAGGTTACTCGTGCCGCAGCCAGGTCAAGCGGATGGAGGGGGAGAAACTCAAGCATCCGCTGCAGGCGCTGCTGGAACTGCTCTGATGCTGCGCTTCCCCAAGCGGTTTCGGGTGCCGCAAGCCTATCGGCACCCGGACTTTCTGCTGCTGCCTGCCAGCCCGAGCCAGGCGGTGGTGGAGTTCGTCGCCATGCTGCGCGAGCGGGAGCAGCTCCATCGGCTGTTTCGCCCGGATGATGTCTGGCCCTCGGCCCAGTTCAGCCTGAGTCAGCACGAGGCCGATCTGGAGTGGCAGTGCTCGGAGTTTCTCGCCAAGCGATCCTTTGCCTATGGCCTCTGGAGCCCGGAGCGGGAGCCCGAGTTCTGGGGTGGTGTCTATCTCTACCCTTCGGTGCTGCCGGAGGTGGAGGTGGAGCTCTTCTTCTGGAAGGTGGCCGAGGCTCCCCTCGCTGACGCCGTGCTGGAGGCCGAGCTGCGCGCCTGGCTGGGCAAGGTGTGGCACTGGCACCACCCGCGCCTGCCGGGGCGTGAGCTGCCCTGGGCCGAGTGGCCCGGGGTGACCTACCCCTGGTGATGCAAGGTACTTGTCAAGATGCCCCTGTTCGGGGCATCTTTTTTCTTCTTCGCCGACACGGCTCGTGTCCAACCCATTGATCACATAAGGAGTCTGCTCGCCATGAGTCAAGAAAATGCCCCCATCTGGCGCAAGCCCATGAGCCTGGAGGGGCTCAATGCCAGCTCCCGCAACACCCTGATGGCCCACCTTGGCATCCTCTATACCGCCTTTGGGCCCGACTGGCTCGAGGCCAGCATGCCGGTGGATCACCGCACCCATCAGCCCCTAGGCATGCTGCACGGCGGCGCCTCCGTGGTGCTGGCGGAGACGCTGGGGTCGCTGGCCGCCAACATGGCAGTGGGGGAGGAGAGCTACTGCGTGGGACTGGAGGTGAACGCCAACCACCTGCGTGCCAAACGGGAAGGGGTGGTGAGAGGGCGTTGCTCGCCACTGCATCTGGGGGCCACGACCCAGGTGTGGCAGATTGAAATCCGGGATGAACGTGGGCGTTTATTGTGCACCAGCAGACTGACCATGGCGGTGCTCAAACACAAGCGGGACAAGGACTCCGGCGAGGAGTGATCTGCAATAACGCACCATGGGTGCAAAATAAGCAAGCCATAGTCGCGAGATCCCTCTATAATTGCCAACGTCTTGAGAGGCTTATCACATTTTTCAAGACAGCAGAACAAAGTGGCGCTATAATCGCCGCCTTTTTGCTATTCCGCGGTGTTAGCCGCCTGCCTTAATCTGGAAGAATCTATGTCTGATACCGAACAACTGCCCCTTTTTAGTGAGCTTGGACTGGCCGCGCCTGTATTGAAAGCGCTGCAAGACGTGGGCTATGAGCGCCCGTCACCGATCCAGGCCGCAGCAATTCCCCACCTGATGGCGGGACACGATCTGCTGGGGCAGGCGCAAACCGGTACAGGGAAGACCGCTGCTTTTGCCTTGCCTCTGTTGTCTCGTCTGGAAGCTGGTAACCGTAACACTCAGATTTTGGTGCTGGCACCGACCCGTGAGCTGGCGCTGCAAGTTGCCGAGGCGTGCCAACGTTACGCCAAGCACATGCCTGACTTCCATGTCCTGCCCATCTACGGTGGTTCCTCTTACGAAACCCAGACCCGCGCCCTGCGCCGTGGTGCCCAGGTGGTCGTCGGTACCCCGGGTCGTGTGATGGATCTGATCCGTCGCAAGAACCTGGATCTCTCCGGCCTGAAAGCCCTGGTACTGGACGAAGCCGATGAAATGCTGCGTATGGGCTTCATCGACGACGTGGACTGGATCATGGAACAGTGCCCGGCCACCCGTCAGGTTGCCCTGTTCTCTGCCACCATGCCGGACCAGATCCGTCGTGTTGCCCAGAAGCACCTGAAGCAGCCGAAAGAGATCAAGATCATCACCAAGACGTCCACTGCACCGACCATCCGCCAGCGCTACTGGCAGGTAACCGGTCTGCACAAGCTGGACGCCATGACCCGTCTGCTGGAAGTCGAGCCGTACGAAGCCGTACTGGTCTTCGTGCGCACCAAGAATGCCGCCGAAGAGCTGGCTGGCAAGCTGGCCGCCCGTGGCCACGCCTGTGAAGCCCTGCACGGTGACATCCCGCAGAAGCTGCGTGAGCGTACCGTCGACAAGCTGCGTCAAGGCCAGCTGGACATCCTGATCGCCACCGACGTCGTCGCCCGTGGTCTGGACGTCGAGCGCATCACTCACGTGGTGAACTACGACATTCCTTACGACACCGAATCCTACGTTCACCGTATCGGCCGTACCGGTCGTGCCGGTCGTAAAGGCGAAGCCATCCTGTTCGTGGCTCCCCGCGAGCGCCGCATGCTGCGCGCCATCGAGCACGCTACTCGTCAGGCCATCGAGCCGATGAAGATGCCGAGCACCGAGGACATCAACCAGCACCGCATGACCAAGTTCAAGGAGCGCATCCGGGAAACCATGATGGGCGAAGAGCTTGAGATCTACGTGAACCTGGTGAACGAGCTGATCGAAGAAGATTCTGCCGATCCGCTGGAGCTGGCTGCCGCCCTGGCCAAGCTGGTGCAGGGTGACCAACCGCTGCTGCTGGATGACTCCATCACTGAACCGGCAAGCGACCGTGCTGGCCGTGAGTTCGAGCGCCGTGACTTCGGTGATCGTGCTCCCCGTGATTTCGGTGACCGTGGCGATCGTCCTGCCCGTCGCATGCCGTCCCTGGAGCCGCGTCCGCTGAAAGACAATCCTGACGTAGAGATGGAGCGTTATCGCGTAGACGTGGGTGCCCATCACGGCGTCAAGCCGGGTCAGATCGTGGGCGCCATCGCCAACGAAGCGAACATCGAGAGCCGTTTCATCGGCAACATCGACATCGCCGATGACTTCTCCACCGTCGATCTGCCCAAGGGCATGACAGCCGACGTGTTGGAAGTGATCAAGAAGGCCCGTGTCTGCCAGCGTCCGCTGATGATCACCCGCTACACCGAGGTGCCGGCTGGCAGCAACACTGCCCCCCGTCCGCCCCGCAGCGATCGTCCCTTCAACAAGGACCGCCGCCCCAGCGGTGACCGTCCGTTCAACAAGAGCGGGGAGCGCCGTGAAGGTGGCTTCAACAAGGATCGCAAGTTCGGTGGCAACAAGCGCCGCGACAGCTAAGTCCAGAACTGATTGATGAAAGGCCGCTCCATGAGCGGCCTTTTTTTGTGCGCCTCGTTCGGACAGGCCAATCGCTCAAGACACCGAGGAGGATGGCAAGCTGCCAACCCGTGGAGTGCGGTCGAGGGGGCGGGATGTTACCTTGTGCCACTGGATGCCGGCGGCGCAAGGTGAGACGCCGCCGGGCGGTGACGGGAAGGGGAGAGACGGATGGATAGATTGGGGGTGATGGAGGTCTTCGTGCTGGCGGTGGAGACAGGCTCCTTCTCGGCGGTGGGGCGACGGCTGGGACTGGGTCAACCCACTGTCTCCAAGCTGATCGCCCAGCTGGAGGAGCGTCTTGGCAGCCGCCTGCTGCTGCGCTCGACCCGTGGTCTGGCCCCCACCGAGGCGGGGGAGGCCTATTATAGGCGCGCCAGGGAGATATTGGCGCAGGTCAACGAGGCCGACGCCATGGTGCAGCAGTGCCGGGCTGGCCTGAGTGGCCGCCTGCGGGTGAGCGCGCCCGTCACCTTCGCCCGCCTGCACATCATCCCGCACCTGTCGAATTTTCTCAGGGAGCACCCTGGGCTGGAGCTCGAGATCCTGCTGGATGATGGCAACGTCGATCTCATCTCGGCCGGCATCGATGTCGCCTTGCGGCTCGGGGAGCAGGCGGATTCGGCGCTGGTGGCCCGTCGCCTCTCCCGCTGCGAGATGCGGGTGCTGGGCACTCCGGCCTACTTTGCGGCCAGGGGCATGCCGGCCTCTCCACAGGGGTTGCAGGATCACGATCTGGTGCTCTACAGCCCCAAGCCCGGCATGGGGCAGCAGTGGCTGTTCTGCCGGGGCGACGAACGGATTGCGGTACGAGGGCGGGGACGGTTGACGCTCTCGGCCGCCGAGGGGATGCGGGCCGCCGTGCTGGCGGGGCTCGGGCTCGGCATCGCCTCCGAGTGGATGTTCGCTCCCGAGCTTGCCCGGGGGGAGGTGGTGGTGGCGCTGCCGGGGTGGCAATTGCCGACGCTGGAGCTCTGGACCCTGCTGCCGGCAGGTCGCGAACTCAGCGCCAAGGCGCGCGCCTTCCTGACCTTCGTGGCCGGGCTGCCCAGCGTGGGGCAGGGGCCGGAGCATGCTGGGGTGGAATAGGTGTTATGGCGGGGCGCCTGCTACTGCCGCCCCGTGTCCCTGGGTAGGCTGTGCTCATCCAGCCCGTGCCTGCACGGGGTTCATTCATCTATGAGGATGGCATCATGAGTTCATCAGTCTCCACCGAGCGGGCCGCCATGGCGAGCAGCACACCCGGCCCCGCCCTTGTCTTTGCCATGGCCCTCTCCTGCGGTCTGGCGGTCGCCAACATCTATTACAACCAGCCCATGCTGGCGGTGATGGCGCAGGAGTTTCCCGGCCAATCCGCCATCCCCCTGATCGCCATGCTGACCCAGCTCGGCTATGCGGCCGGCCTGTTGCTCTTGGTACCGCTCGGGGATGTCATCGAGCGTCGCTGGCTCATTCTGGGGCAGTTCGTATTGATTGCACTTGCCTCCACCATGGCGGCCATGGCCACGGGGGCGACCATGTTGATGCTGGCCTCAGTTCTGCTCGGGATAGGCGCCACGGCGGCCCAGCAGATAGTGCCGGTGGCGGCTACCCTGGCCGATCCGGCCAGGCGGGGGGCCGTGGTCGGCAGCGTGATGAGCGGCCTGCTGGCCGGCATCCTGCTCAGCCGTACGTTGGCGGGCCTTGTCACCGCCTATGGAAGCTGGCGCGCCATGTTCTGGCTCGGGGTGCCGCTGGCCCTGCTGGGGGGCCTGCTGATGGCCCGGATGATCCCGCTGGGGTTGCCTCGCTCTACCCTGAGCTATGCCCGCCTGCTGCACTCCCTGATCGGCCTGTGGCGCCAAGAGCCCGCCTTGCGTCGCGCCACCTTGACCCAGGCCTTGCTGTTTGCCTCCTTCAGTGCCTTCTGGACTGTGCTGGCCTTCTACCTCGCCGATCCCGCCTACGGACTCGGGGCCGAGGTTGCCGGGCTGTTCGGGGTGATCGGCGTGGCGGGGGTGGTGGCTGCCCCGCTGGCAGGACGGATGGCCGACAGGCAGGGAGCAAGGCCAGTGGTGCTGGTGGGCGCCCTGCTGGCGGTGCTGGCCTGGATCCTGTTCGAGACATGGCTCTCCCTGATCGGGCTGGCGCTCGGGGTCATCTTACTGGATCTGGGTGTGCAGAGTGCGCTCGTCGCCCATCAGCAGCTTATCTATGGCCTGAGGGCCGAGGCGAGGGGGCGGGTCAATACCCTCTTCATGACGGGCATGTTCCTGGGGGGGACGCTCGGCTCGAGCCTGGCCATGCTGGCCTGGCAGCAGGGTAGCTGGGTCGGTGTGGGTTGGGTGGGTCTCGCGCTGGCGCTGATGGCCTGCTTGAGCGCCCTCGCCGGGAAGCGGAGTCTGCAACCGGCCTCCTGATGGGAGCGCCAGAGACAATAAAGGCGACCCTGGGGTCGCCTTTCGTCTGCCTGCGAGGTGCCGTGTCAGAGCACCATGGCGGCTATCCAGCCGAAGATAATGAGCGGGATGTTGTAGTGGATGAAGGTGGGCACCACGCTGTCCCAGATGTGGTCGTGCTGACCATCGGCGTTGAGGCCCGAGGTGGGGCCGAGCGTCGAGTCGGAGGCGGGGGAGCCTGCATCCCCCAGCGCACCTGCGGTACCGACCAGGGCTATGGTCGCCATGGGGGAGAAGCCGAGGTGGATGCACAGGGGCACATAGATGGTGGCGATGATGGGCACTGTGGAGAAGGAGGAACCTATCCCCATGGTGATGAGCAGACCCACCAGCAGCATCAGGAAGGCGGCCAGCCCCTTGTGGCCCGCCATCATGCCGGAGACGGACTGCACCAGGCTTTCCACCCCGTGGGTCTCCTTCATCACGGCGGCGAAGCCGGCGGCGGAGATCATGATGAAGCCGATGAGGGACATCATGCGCACGCCCTGGGTGAAGGCATCCTGGCTCTCGCGAAACTTGATGACGCCACCGCAGGTGAAGATGATGAAACCGGCGAGGGCCCCCAGCACTATGCTGTTGGTCATCAGCTGCAGCCCCAGGGCGACGGCGATGGCCAGCAGGGCGACCCAGATGTGGTTGAGGTTCAGTTCGACGGTTTCCGGCTCGGCGGCCAGGATCTTCTCCAGATCATATTGGCGCGGCTTGCGGTAGGTGATGAACACGGCGACCAGCAGCCCGACGAACATGCCGAGCACCGGAATGGCCATCGCCAGCGGCAGCTGGCTGAACTCGACTGCCACCCCGTTGTCGATGAGGTTCTTGGCCAGGATGTTGTTGAGGAAGATGCCACCAAAACCTACCGGCAACAGCATGTAGGTCGCGGTCAGGCCGAAGGTGATGACGCAGGCCACCTGGCGGCGATCGATCTGCATCTGGGCCATGACGTGCAACAGCGGCGGGATCAGGATGGGAATGAAGGCGATGTGGACCGGGATCAGGTTCTGGGAGGAGATGGAGACCCCCAGTACCGAGGTGAGCAGCAGGCTCTTGACCCAGAGGATGCGGGACGAACTGGCATCCTTGCCGAGCTGGCTGATCACCTTGCGGGCCAGCAAGTCGGTGATCCCGGAGCGGGAGATGGCAACCGCGAAGGCCCCCAGCATGGCATAGGAGAGGGCGATTTCTGCGCCGCCACCCAGTCCGCCGGTGAAGGTGCTGAGGGTCTGTTCGAGGGAGAGGCCGCCGAGCAGGCCGCCGACGATGGCGCCGATGGCGAGAGAGACCACCACATTGATCCGCAGCAGGCTGAGCACCAGCATCAGCGCCACCGCGATAACAACAGGATTCATTTGATTTCCTTATAGATTGTGTTGCTGTCTGTCGGGGGAAAGTCAGCTAGTTTGCGAAAAACGTGACAAATGTCGAGAAAAAAAACGGCAAAATGGCCTCTTCACGGCATTCCTGCCGAGCTTATCCAGCTATGTCGGGATGGAATGCTGAAAACGGTGCTGGATGACCCTGTTTATGCCGTTCTGGTCAAACCAGATGCCCGGCGGCGGTTCCCCACACGACCTCATGGAAAGAGGCTGCCAAGGCAGCCTCTTTCTCATGCCCCAGTGGCACTATTGGGGGTTGTCATCGGCGGGCACGTCTTCCGGAGTGGCCAGGGGCCAACCCCCCAGGCTCTTCCAGCGGTTGACGATATGACAGAACAGCTCGGTGGTGCGCTCGGTGTCATAGAGGGCGGAGTGGGCCTCCTTGTTGTCAAAGGGGATGTTCGCACTCTGACAGGCCTTGGCCAGCACCGTCTGCCCCAGGGCCAGGCCGGAGAGGGCCGCGGTGTCGAAGGTGGCGAAGGGGTGGAACGGATTGCGCTTGAGACCGGCCCGCTCGGCGGCGGCCATCACGAAGCCGTGATCGAAGGTGGCGTTGTGGGCCACTATGATGGCCCGGCTGCAGTCGCTCTCCTTCATGCCCTTGCGCACCCCCTTGAAGATCTCGGTGAGTGCTTCCTTCTCGTCCACGGCGCCGCGCAGTGGATTGAAGGGGTCTATGCCGGTGAACTCCAGGGCGGCCTTCTCCAGATTGGCCCCTTCGAATGGCGCCACATGAAAATGGAAGATCTGATCGGGCATGAGCCAGCCCTGCTCATCCATCTTGAGGGTATAGGCGGCGATCTCCAGCAGGGCATCGGTCTTGGCATTGAATCCGGCGGTTTCAACATCGATGACGACGGGGTAAAAGCCACGAAAACGGCCCTTGAGGGTGTGAACGGCGTCGGTCATGGTATCTCGGTCGGCGTGAAAGGAGGCGGCATTATGGCAAAAAAGCCGGCCCTTGTCCCTCCTGCGCCGCCATGAGTACGCCAACCGCTTCTATTGTCAGCAGTTGCGTCGACCATGGGGCTTGGCGCAGACATTGATGACAATGATTTTCTGGAGGGGCGGGATCGCTGGCGCTCGGCGCCTGCCGCCCCTTGCGTGTTTTGCCCTAAAGCTTGGCTTGCCACTGCCGATAGTTAATCCGAGATAGTATGGAGGGCAAGCCGTTGAATGCTTGGGTGTTAGGGTTGATCAGCATATCCGTGAGTATGCAGTTGCAGGCGGGAGTGACCGAGTTCGGTGCCGGCCTGGATCAATCCGTCTGGCGGTTGACCTCGGATACTCAGGTGGAGTGCCGTCTCGAGCACCCCATTCCCCGCTGGGGCACGGGCGCCTTCGTCAGCCGGGCCGGTCGCAAGATCAATCTGGACTTCGAGCTGAAGGGGCAGCGGCCGCAGGCCAGGACCCAGACGGTGAGCCTCGGGATCATGCCTCCCAGCTGGCGCCCCGGTGTCTCCGGACGCCAGATAAGCCAGTTGCAGTTCTATCAACAGTTCGACGGCCTGGTGGCGGGGCAAACCGCCTGGACCATGCTGGACGAGCTGGAGGGGGGGCGCATGCCTACCTTCCAGTACAGAGACTGGTATCGCCAGGACAGGCCGGTGCGGGTGTCGCTCTCCTCTGTCAACTTCAGGGTCAAGTACCAGGCCTTCATGGATTGCCTGAGTGGCCTCTTGCCCTACAGCTTCAACGACATTGCCTTCAGCGTGCTCTCCTATGACAAGAACAGCGATCAGCTGTCGCCGGCCTCCAAGCGGCGGCTGGCGCTGATCGGCGACTATGTGAAGGCGGACAAGAGCATAGATGTGGTGGTGATCGACGCCTACAGCGACAGTTACGGCGGGCGCTGGCCCAATCAGAAGCTCTCCGAGAAACGGGCAGATGCCATCAAGCAGGTGTTTGTGGATCTCGGCATCGAGGAGGGCAAGATCTCGGTGGAGGGACACGGCGAGAAACAGCACGTGGCCTCCAACGAGACGGACACGGGCCGAGCCAAGAACCGGCGGGTCGTGATCAACATGGGGCGTAACGGCACCATCTAAAGTGAAGAACCCTGCGCTCTAGCCTGCTCATCTGAAACGGGGCAGGGGCCAGGTCCAGGCTGCTGCGGCTCATTATCCCGATCACAGAGATAAAAAAATGCCAGTCGGCTGGGCCGACTGGCATTTTTTGCAAGGGTTCGCGACTTACTTGGCCAGCTTATTTAGCCAAAGAATCCGGCAGGTTTTCGCGGATCTTGCCGAGCATCTCTTTCAGGACGCGCGGGTTGGCAACCACTATGTTGCCGGAGTTTTCGTAGTTGTGACCACCCACGAAGTCGGTGACGATGGCACCGGCTTCCTTGGCCAGCAGCTCACCGGCGGCCGTTTCCCAGGGCTTGAGGCCGATTTCCCAGAAACCGTCGATGCGGCCAGCGGCCACATAGGCCAGGTCCAGCGCGGGGCAGCCGGCGCGGCGGATATCGGCACATTCGATGAACATGCTCTGGAACATCTTCAGGTACGGCTCGATGTGGTGCTTCTGCTTGAACGGGAAACCGGTGGCCAGTACGGTGCCAGCCATCTCTTTGGCCTTGCCGACACGGATGCGGTAGCCGTTCAGCTGGGCGCCGTTGCCACGGGTGCTGGTAAACAGCTCGTCACGAATGGGATCGTAAACGACGGCTTGTTCGGTCTTGCCCTTGACGCGCAAGGCGATGGAGACGGCAAAGTGCGGAATGCCCTTGACCAGGTTGGTCGTGCCATCCAGTGGGTCGATGATCCATTGGTAATCCGGATTGGTACCGGTAATCTCACCAGATTCTTCAGCCACTATGCTGTGTTCCGGGTAAGACTTCTTGATGGTGTGAATGATGGCCGCTTCGGCTTCACGGTCAACGTTGGTCACGAAGTCGTGGCTGCCTTTTTGGATAGCCTCGATGTTCTCGGGCTGGGAGAAGGCTTTTACTACAACTTGACCGGCGTTGCGCGCAGCGCGCACGGCGATATTCAGCATCGGATGCATAGGTTCACCACTGGATGTTAAAGAACGGGGGATAAAAGGACGCGGTATCTTACCAAGATATTCTGGAATAGCAACCATGGGACCCGCATTCGGTCATGGCGGGTGCTGGCAGATCTGACGGCTCCAATAAAGACCTGTTATCGGCTAGTCTTATCGCGACAGCCGGTGAACAGGCTGTGGTGAGCATAGGGACATGAGCCATGAATCTGTCATTAGTCAGTCAAAAACCGTCGGCAGCTACGACATTGGGGGTGCTGGCCGCACTGCGTGCCGCCAGCGGATACGGGGATTACTTCACCGAGGTGAGGGTCGCACAACCGGATAGGTGGCAACCGTCGAAGGAGGAGGCGGCCATCTTGCTGCTGGAAGAAGATGATGCGGCATGGCCTGAGCCGGTCTGGCCCGCTGGCGGCACTGCCCTGGGCTTGCCCGTGCTGCCCCTGCTGGTTCATCGACAATATGAGACGCCTCCCCAGGGGCCGGATGTCAGGGACCCGCGTTTTTACTTCGTATCCAATGGCATAGTGCTGGATGAAACTGAGCTCGCGGATCCCGCCTGCAGCCTGGTCCTGCAGAGCAAGTTAGAGTCCTATTTCCCGCTTCTCTCCCGCCTCATCTTGCTGCGTCAGCGTCAACCCCTGGTGCTGTGCAGCTGATTGCTTCCCCCCTTCTTTGGGCTGTTCAAGCGGCGCAATATTTGTCATAAGTGGGATGGTAGTGTTTTACGCCATAGATCGGCGTAAATGTCCCAACAGACCGATATTGCGCCGCTTGGCTGTTGTCCCCTGTGGGGATGGGAAGCGGCCCGCTGTGTTCCTGTCAACGGAGGTGAGATGAAGGTCTATGAGTTGAAACGTGCCCCCAACGCCCGCCGGGTCAGGATGTTTCTGGCGGAGAAGGGGGTCGAGATGACCTATCAGCAAGTGGATCTGGGGGCAGGGGAGAACCTTGAACCGGCATTCCTGGCCAAGAACCCGGCGGGGCGCATTCCTGTGCTCGAGCTCGATGATGGCACCTGTCTCAGCGAGACTGTGGCCATCTGCCGCTACTTCGAGGAGCTCAACCCCGAGCCCAACCTGTTTGGCAACACGGCGCTGGAGCGCGCCACCATAGAGATGTGGAGCCGTATCGTCGAATTCAATCTCTGGCTGCCCACCGGCATGGCGTTTCGCCACATCACCGGCTTTTACCAGGATCGCGAGACCGTCTTCCCCGAGTGGGGGGAGGAGTGCAAGCAGCAGGCCCTGGCATGGTTTGCCAGGCTCGATGCCCGTCTTGCCGAGGTGCCCTATGTGGCAGGAGATCGCTTCACCATCGCCGACATCCTGGCCCTGTGCACCATCGACTTTGGCAAGGTCGTCGGTCTTCGCATCGCCCCGCACCAGTATCACTTGCAGGTCTGGCATGAGCGGGTGAGTGCCCGTCCCAGCGCCCAGGCCTGATCATTACGTTTGAACGTCCAAGGAGTCCAAGATGATAGATTTGTACACTGCCGCCACGCCCAATGGGTTCAAGGTGTCGATCGCCCTCGAGGAGCTGGGCTTGCCTTACAAGGTGATCCCGCTGGATTTCTCGACCATGGAGCAGAAGAAGCCCGAGTTTCTGGCCATCAACCCCAATGGCCGCATCCCTGCCATCGTCGATCGGGATAACGGTGACTTCGCCGTGTTCGAATCCGGTGCCATCCTGCTCTATCTGGCGGAAAAAACCGGCAAGCTGCTGCCGCAAGATCCCAAGCGCCGCTCCCAGGCCATCCAGTGGCTGATGTTCCAGATGGGCGGCGTCGGCCCCATGATGGGGCAGGCCAACGTCTTCTACCGCTACTTCCCCGAGAAGATCCCGGCGGCCATAGAGCGCTACCAGAAGGAGGGGCGCCGTCTGTTCGAGGTGCTCGACGGTCACCTGGCGCACCATGAGTACCTGGCCGACGAGTACAGCATCGCCGACATCGCCACCTGGCCCTGGGTGCGGATCTATGACTGGAGCGGCATCTCCATCGAGGGCCTGCCGTATCTGCAGGCCTGGATGGCGCGCATGGAGGCCAAACCCGCTTGCCAGAAGGGCATCACCATACCGCCGCGCAACGAAAGCCCCGAGGATCAGGTCAAGCGGGCGCAGCAGATGGTGACCCGCTAGCATGATGACGATGGCCCGATGACGGGCCATCTCTTTTTATGATCGCCGCCCCATTGCCTGCCCTTCACGCCTGCTGTGTCTCTCACCTGCTCCCTCCTTTCTTCTTTTAAATAAGCCATTTATCAAAAATGAAAAGTCATTCATTCCGATTAATTGTTATGTTATAACGCCGCCTCTTGGTTGGTAATCATTATCGTTTGGATGGAATGGATGACAAAAATACACAGCTGTTCGGGATGGTGCGCATTGGCACTGCTGGCGGGGATGAATGCCGCTCACGGCAAGCCGCTGGCCATGGTGGGGCCCTGGGAGATCCACAGTGTCGACCCTGCCAGCAACGGGGTCTTCTTTACCCGCATGCAGGTGGCGGAGACCCTGGTCGAGGTCGACAGCCTGGGCAATCTGCAACCCGGACTCGCCAGCCAGTGGTCTCACTCCGAGGATGGCCTGCAATGGCGATTCACCCTGCGCCCCGGTGCCCGCTTTCACGATGGCAGCGAGGTGAGCGCCGAGCAGGTCGCCTTTGCCCTGCAGCAGGCCTGGCGCAAGCCCGGCCTCATGACCAGCGCCCCCATCGCGTCCATCGAGGCCCATGAGGGGGCCCTGCTGATCACCCTCACCGGCCCCTTCGCGCCCCTGGCCGCCGTGCTGGCTCACCCCAGCACCCAGATCCTGGCGAAGGGGGCCTATGATGCCAAGGGGGAGGTGACCCGGGTCATCGGCTCAGGCCCCTATCGCATCACCCGGTTGCAGCAGCCCCAGCGAGTCGAGACCGAGCGCTTCGACGGCTGGCAGGGCCCCCAGCCTGCCATCTCGCAGGTGAGCTACCTGACGGTGGGCCGCGCCGAGAGCCGCACCCTGATGGCCGAGAGCGGTCAGGCCGACATCGCCTGGGGGCTGGATCCGGTCAGCATCCGCCGCTTGCAGCAGGCGCCCCGGGTCGCCATCGCCTCCGTCACCCTGCCGCGCACCATACAGCTCAAGCTCAATGGGGCCGATCCTCTTCTGAAGGATCCAGCGGTGCGCCGCGCCCTCAGTCTCGCTATCGATCGCCGTGGCATGGCGGCGGCCCTGCTGCGGGATCCCGAGATGGCGGCGACCCAGCTCTTCCCTCCCACCCTGGGGGAGTGGCATCAACCCGGGCTGACCCCGCTCGCCTATGACGTCAAGGCAGCTCAGGCGGCCTTGGCGGCGGCAGGCTGGCTGTTGGGGGCGGATGGTGTGCTGCACAAGGGGGAGGAGCGCTTCGCCCTGACTCTGCGCACCTTCCCGGATCGCCCGGAATTGCCCTTGCTGGCCACGGCACTGCAGGCGCAGTGGAAGGCGGTGGGGGTGGATCTCAAGGTGGCGGTGGGCAACTCGAGCGAGATCCCGGTCGGTCATCAGGATGGCTCGCTCCAGCTCGGCCTCTATGCCCGCAACTATGCCCTGGTGCCGGATCCCCTGGTCACCCTGCTGGGGGACCTGGCCCCCGCCGGTGCCGACTGGGGGGTGATGAACTGGCAATCCCCGGCCATGGAGCAAACACTGGCCCGCCTTGGCAAGGAGACCCTGCCCGCCGGGGAGGCTGCGGCACTGCGCCGTGACATCGCCACCACCCTGCAGCAGGAGTTGCCGCTTCTGCCCATCGCCTGGTATCGCCAGAGCGCGGCAGTCAGCCGTGCGCTGAAGGGCTTTGAGCTGGATCCCCAGGAGCGCAGCTACCGTCTGGACAAGCTGACATGGAGCGCACAATGACAGCGACGCCCTTCTCTGCCGTCATGGGGATCCTGGGTCAGCGGCTGGTGCAGGCGCTGATGGTGGCCCAGCTGGTGGCCGGGCTCTGCTTTCTGATGGTGCAATCCCTGCCCGGGGACCTCGCCTTTCGCATCGCCGCAGGCCGCTACGGTTATGACTATGTCACCGCCGAGGCCGCCAATGCGGTGCGCAGCGAGCTGGGGCTGGCCGGCTCGGCCCTCTCCCGCTTCGCTGATTGGCTGGGCGCCCTGCTGCAGGGGGATCTCGGCAGCTCCCTGGTGACGGGGGCGCCTGTGGCCAGCGAGGTGGATCACCACCTGGGGGCCACCCTGTCCCTGGCGGTGGCCGCCGTGGCCCTGGCCCTGATGGTGGCGCTGCCGCTCGGCAGCCTGAGCGCCCTGCGCCCCGGGGGATGGTGCGATCGCCTGACCCTGGGCTGGAGCGTGCTGATGCGCGCGCTGCCTCCCTTCCTGCTCGGCCTGGTGCTCATGATGCTGCTCTCGGTGGAGCTGGGCTGGGTCAGCGCCGCCGGCCACGGGGAGGGGAGCAACCTGCTGTTGCCCGCCCTCACCCTGGGGCTGGGGCTCTCGGGGGTACTCTCCCGGGTGGTGCGCGAGAGCGTGCTCACCGTGGTGCAGTCCGGCTATTACCGCTTTGCCCTGACCAAGGGGCTCTCGCCCGCCCGGGTCTTCAGGCGTCACGGCCTGCGCAATACCGGGGTCAGCATCATCGCCTACACAGGGGTTCAGCTGGTGCTGCTTATCGAAGGGGTAGTGGTGGTGGAGAGCCTGTTCGCCTGGCCCGGCATCGGCCATGCCCTGGTGCACGCCATCTTCTGGCGCGACATCCCCATGGTGCAGGGAACCGTGCTGGTGCTGGCGGCGCTCTTCGTGCTGCTCAATACCCTGACGGATCTGCTCTGTCTCGCCATCGATCCCCGCGGTCCCAAGGAGTCCTGATCATGTCTTTCTCTGTCAAGGCGGGAGCAAGCCTGCTCCTGCTGGTGGTGCTGTTTGCCCTGCTGGGCCCAATGCTCTGGCCCGATCCCGCCGCCCAGGATCTGGTGCAGTTCCTGGCCGACCCCTCCTGGCAGGAGCCGCTCGGGCGCGATCAGATGGGCCGCAGCCTGATGGCGCGGCTCGCGGCGGCGACTCGGCTCTCCCTGCTGCTGGGGATGCTGTGCGTCATCACCGCAGCCCTGCTGGGATCCTTGCTGGGCTGGCTCTCCGCCTGGCGCGGTGGCTGGGTTGACGGCCTGCTGCGCAGCCTGGCCGACGGTGTGCTGGCCCTGCCGAGCCTGCTGCTGGTGCTGCTCTTCTCCGCCATGGCCCAGGGGGGCTTCGCCATCCTCTATCTCGGGCTGGCCATGGCCCAGTGGGTGGAATACTACCGGGTGGTGCGGGCCCGCAGCCGGGCTCTGCTTGCCTCGCCCCAGGTGGAGGCATCCCGCCTGCTGGGCTTTGGCTACGGCCACATAGTGCGCCGTCACCTCTGGCCCGAGCTGGCCCCCCAGCTGCTGACCATGATGGCCTTTGGCCTCGCCGGGGCCATCCTGACCCTCTCGACCCTGGGCTTCGTCGGGGTGGGCATCCAGCCGCCCACCCCGGAGCTTGGCCTGATGATGACGGAGGCGCTGCCCCACTATCAGGAGGCGCCCCGCCTGCTGCTGGCACCCATCCTGGTGATGGGAATGATGCTGCTGGCCCTGGTGCTGCTCAATCAGAAGGGCACTCT
The DNA here is from genome assembly GCF_010974825.1 of Aeromonas rivipollensis. Classification (GTDB taxonomy): domain Bacteria; phylum Pseudomonadota; class Gammaproteobacteria; order Enterobacterales; family Aeromonadaceae; genus Aeromonas; species Aeromonas rivipollensis. Next base: position 28,594 of record NZ_JAAILA010000024.1, read on the forward strand.
TCACACCCCATCCCCACAAGGAATCACCCCATGACGACCATTCATATCAAGGGCCTGCAGGTGGATGACGGCCGGCAGACCCTGTTGCAGGCGCTGGATCTCACCCTGCTCCCCGGAAGTGCTTTGACCCTGATAGGGGAGAGCGGCTCGGGCAAATCCCTGCTGGCCCACGCCCTGATGGGGACCCTGCCCGCTCCCCTGCGCGGCCGGGGTGAGATGGCGATGGGCGGCCGACATCACAGCCTGGCGGACCCCCAGGCCCTGCGCGCCCTTTGGGGGCGGGAGCTGGCCATGCTGCCCCAGGAGCCGGTGCTGGCGCTGGACCCCACCATGGGGCTGCTGCCCCAGGTGGAGGAGGGCTGGCTGGCGGGAGGCAAGGAGGCGCGCTCGCGGGACGCCCTGGCGCGGCTCGGGCTCGCCGGGCGGGAGCGCCACTTCCCGCACCAGCTCTCCGGGGGCATGGCCCAGCGCGCCGCCTTTGCCGCCGCCACCCTGGGGCAGGCCCGTTTGCTCATCGCCGACGAGCCCACCAAGGGGCTCGACAGCCGGGCCAGCGCCAGGCTGCAAACATTGCTGCAGGACTATCTGACCGAGGGGCGCCACCTGCTGACCATCACCCATGATCTCTCCCTGGCCCGGGCGCTGGGAGGCTGGGTGCTGGTGGTCAAGGGGGGTGAGATAGTGGAGCAGGGGCCCGTCGAGCAGGTGCTGCACACGCCTTCCCATGCCTACAGCCGCGCCCTGCTGGCGGCAGAGCCGTCCGCCTGGCCCGAGGCGGTGCATCCCCCGACCGGCGACTGGTTGCTCAGGGGCGAGGGGCTTGCCATGGGCTACGGGGAGCAGACCCTGTTCGAGGGGCTGGATCTGCCACTGGCCCGAGGGGAGCGGCTCGCCATCATGGCGCCGAGCGGCGCGGGCAAGAGCACCCTCGGCAATGTGCTGCTGGGGTTGCAGCGCCCTCTGCGAGGGCGAGTGCTGCGCCAGGCGGGCATAGCCCCGCACCGCTGGCAGAAGCTCTATCAGGATCCGGTGCAGGCCTTCGCCAGCCGGGTGTGCCTCGCTACCCAGTTTGACGATCTGCTGCGCCTGCACAGGCTGCCGCGCCAGCCCCTCACCGACTATCTGGCGAGGCTAGGCCTCGATGAGTGGCTGCTGAGCCGGCTGCCGAGCCAGGTGTCCGGGGGAGAGCTGCAACGGCTGTCGCTGATCCGGGCCCTGCTGCTGCGCCCCGTGCTGCTCTTTGCCGATGAGCCCAGCTCCCGGCTCGATCCCCTGAGCCAGCAGCAGACCATCGCCTGCCTGCTAGGGGCGCTGGGGGAGATAGGCTGCGCTTTGCTGTTGGTGACCCATGACGAGGCGCTGGCAGGTAAGGTCGCCAGCCGCTGCCTGCGACTGGGGGCGGCTGGCACAACTGAGCAGGAGCTGGTGCCCACCGAGTTGAGACGGGTGGGCTAAGGGGAGCAGGATGCCTGGGCACAGGCGTCCCGCTCCCTTTCGATGTCAGTTCGACGGGGCCGCTGGCCCCGTCACATTAGAAAAACTTGGGAAAGCAGATTATAAAGATTCGTTCGTTTTTTGTGACATGAATCACTAAGATCACCGCAAGCCAAAGAGCGTCCTGCTCCTGGCGGGTGCGGGTCCTCCGCCTTGCGTTTCACCTTTGATTGACCCTGTTTATTGGATCCCCTCTGCGGTTTTCTGCCAGAGGCGGGCAGCTTTTCGATGATTTTTCGGGACTGAGATATGTATCGGCACAGTTTTTATCCGCTGTTTTTCCTGACCATTCTGATGGTCGCCGTGGGCCAGATGACCCAGACCCTCTATGTGCCCTCCATTCCCATGATGGCGGGGGACTTTCATGTGGCCTCCGGCCAGTTGCAGGCGGTGATGGCCTGCTACCTGATCCCGTACGGCCTCTCCCAGTTCGTCTACGGTCCGCTGTCTGATCGCATCGGCCGCCGCCCGGTGCTGCTTATCGGCATGATGGTGTTTCTGGTGGGCACCCTGACCATTCAGCTGATCCCGCACTTTGCCGCCCTGCTGGCCGGCAGCTTCATCCAGGGGCTGGGCACGGGGGCCGGTGGTGCCATGAGCCGGACAGTGATGCGGGATCGCTACAGCGGCGCCGAGCTCAACCGCGCCAACAGCCTGGTGAGCATGGGGGTGATCTTCTCCCCATTGCTGGCCCCCGTGCTGGGGGGCTGGCTGACCGAGCTGTTCAACTGGCGCGCCGGCTATTGGTTCCTGTTCGGCTTCGGGGCCCTGACCACCCTGGCCCTGCTGGCCTGGTTTGGCGAGACCCTGCCGGCGACCGCCCGTCAGCAGCCACTGCGGGTCGGCGCCGCCTACCGCCATGTGCTCGGCAACCCGCGCTTCCAGGGCAACCTGCTCTGCCTGATGGCGACCTTCGCGGGGCTCGCGGTATTCGAGGCGGCGGCCGGGGTGCTGCTCGGCGACGTACTCAAACTGAGCGCCCGCACAGTGAGCGTGCTGTTCGTGTTGCCGCTGCCCGGCTACCTGTTTGGCGCCTGGCTCTCCGCCAAGCTGAGCTTCCGGCTGAGTCAGGGCAAGCTGATGCGCCTTGGCATCGCCTTCCTGGGGCTGGGGGCCCTCATCATACTGGTGCCAGGCCTGTTCGGGCTGGTGAGTGCAGCCTCTCTGGTGGGGGGCGCGGCCGTCTACTTCATCGGCAGCGGCATCCTCTACCCGACCGCCACCTCCTGCGCCATCGAGCCCTTCCCGGGTCAGGCGGGCACCGCCGGGGCCATCCTGGGGGGCATGCAGAACCTGGGGGCGGGTGTCGTGACCCTGCTGGCCGCCAGCTTCCCCATGGAGGGGCAGCTGACTCTGGGGGCCATCATGGTGGTGATGGTGCTGATCGTGGCTTTGAGCTTCCTCTGGCTGCGCCACCATGGCTCCCCCCACGAGCAGATGGCCGTCTGAGTGCATCCAGGTCAGGTGAAGAGCCCGCCCTCGTCGGCGGGCTTTTTATTGTCCGGCACCTGAAGGGGGAAGGCCGCCCGCCGGTTTTGCGGCGGGCCCCACCTTCCGCCATGGCGGGTCAGGAGAGCGGCAGCCAGCGTCCGTCGGCGGCGTGGCTGGCCAGGCTGGTCTCGATGAAGCGCATCCCCGCCACTCCGTCTTCCACAGTGGTGAGGGCCAGGCTCTCGGGGGGCGGCGCCTCCCCGGCCGCCAGGGCGTGGATCTGCAAGGCCGCGTCCGTGTAGAGCTGGGCAAAGGCCTCCAGATAGCCCTCGGGATGACCGGCTGGCACTCGGCTGGCATGGCGTGCCGCGTCGCTCGCCACCCGGCCCCGGGTCAGCCGCTGGCTGGCCCCGCCAATGGGGGTCAGCCAGAGCTCATTGGGTGCCTCCTGGCGGAAGATCAGGCTGGCCTTGTCGCCATAGAGGCGGATCTGCAACCGGTTCTCCTCGCCGCTGGCAACCTGGCTGGCGTTGAGCGATCCGCGCATCCCCTGGGGGTAGCGCAACCAGACCTGCAGATGATCGTCCAGCTGCCGCCCCGGCACGAAGCTGTGCAGTTCGGCGGCGAGCTCGCTCGGCAACAGCCCGGTGATGAAGGCCGCCAGCTGGTAGGCGTGGGTGCCGATGTCGCCGAGGCAACCGGCTCGCCCGGCGCGGGCCGGATCTGCCCGCCAGTCCGCCTGCTTGTTCTGACCCAGGGGGATGGGGTTGGCGAGCCAATCTTGCAGGTATTCGACCTGCACGTAGCGCAGCTCGCCGAGCTCACCGGCGGAGACCAGCTCGCGGGCGTGGCGCACCATGGGGTAGCCCGAATAGGTGTGGGTCAGGGCAAACAGCCGCCGCCGCTGGCGGGCGAGGCGGGCGAGCTCCTCCCCCTCCGCCAGGGTCAGCGCCAGCGGCTTGTCGCAGATAACGTGGATGCCGGCTTCGAGAAAGGCGCGCGCCACCGGGGCGTGCAGGTGGTTGGGGGTGGTGATGGCCACCACCTCTATGCCGTCGGACCTTGCCGCCTCGGCTTGGGCCATCCTGGCGTAATCCTCGTAGGCGCGGGCCGGATCCAGCCCGAGGGCGAGGGCGCTTGAGCGGGCATTGGCGGGATCGGCGGAGAGGGCGGCGGCGAGCAGCTCATAGTGATCGTCCATGCGGGCCGCCAGCCGATGCACGGCGCCGATGAAGGCTCCCTGGCCGCCGCCGACCATGCCCAGACGCAGTCGTCTTTTCATCGCTTGTCTCCTTGCTTGCCGGCCGGATCCGCACTGAGGCCTAGCAGGCTTCTGACCGCCTCTCGCGCCAGGCCGCTGCCGGCGAAGTCATCGAAGGGGCGCTCGGCGACCCGGATAATATGATTGCGAATGAATTCGGCCCCCTCGGCGGCGCCATCCTCCGGGTGCTTGAGGGCGCACTCCCACTCCAGCACGGCCCAGCCGGGGTAGTCGTACTGGGCGAGCTTGCTGAAGATGGCGCCAAAGTCTATCTGGCCGTCCCCCAGGGAGCGAAAGCGCCCCGCCCGCCCTAGCCAGGGGGCGTAGCCCCCGTAGACCCCCTGGCGCCCCGAGGGCCTGAATTCGGCATCCTTCACGTGAAAGGCGCGCACCCGCTCGTGATAGAGGTCGAGGAAGGCGAGGTAATCGAGCTGCTGCAACAGCATGTGGCTGGGGTCGTAGAGCACGTTGACGCGGGGATGATCGCCGGTTGCCTCGAGGAAGCGCTCCAGCGTGGCGCCATCGAACAAGTCCTCCCCCGGGTGCAGCTCGTAGCAGAGGTCCACTCCGGCCTCGTCAAAGGCATTGAGCAGGGGAAGCCAGCGCCGGGCCAGCTCGGCGAAGGCCTCCTCGACGAGGCCGGCGGGCCGCTGGGGCCAGGGGTAGAGATAGGGCCAGGCGAGGGCGCCGGAGAAGGTGACGTGGGCCTCGAGGCCAAGCCGGCGTGAGGCAATGGCCGCCGCCTTGAGCTGCTCGCCGGCCCACTGGGTGCGGGCGGCGGGCTTGCCGCGCACCGCCGCCGGGGCGAAGCCATCAAACAGGGCGTCATAGGCAGGATGGACCGCCAGCAGCTGGCCTTGCAGGTGGGTGGAGAGCTCTGTGATGACCAGCCCCCGCTCGGCCAGCAGGCCGCTTATCTCGTCGCAATAATCCTGGCTGGCCGCCGCCCGGGTCAGATCGAACAGGCGCGGGTCCGTCGGCAGTTGCAGGCCGCGAAAGCCGAGGCCGGCGGCCCAGTCCGCCAGGCCGGTGAGGGTATCGAATGGTGGCTGCTCCCCCATGAACTGGGCGAGGAAGATGGCCGGTCCCTTGATGGTTTTCATGGGCACTCCTGAATAAAGGCAGTTAACCCCCTCCCGGCCTCCCCCTTCACAAGGAGGAGGAGTAAAAACTCCCTCCCCTGCGAAGGGGAGGGTTGGGGTGGGGTCTGGGCTCCCGTGAAGGGGAGGCCGGGGTTCTCACATATGACAGCCTTAGAACGGGGAGTCGGGGAAGTAGAACTCCTTGGCCGTCTGCGGGGTGATCAGCACAGAGGGGATGATGGTGTTGGCCGGCAGCCGTTCGCCCTTGAGGCGAGCCTCTGCGGTCAGCATGATGGCGTCATACATGAACTTGGGGGAGTAGGAGACGTTGGCCTGGATGCGGGGATCGCTGCCCTCCATCAGGGTCTTGATCGCCCCCTTGGCCCCGGCGCCGCCAAACACCAGCTTGATGTCGGTGCGCTTGGCCTGATCGATGGCCTTGATCACCCCCACCGCCATGTCGTCATCGGCGGCCCAGACGGCGTCTATGTGCTTGAAGCGGGTCAGGAAGTCCTGCATCACCTTGAAGGCGTCATCCCGGTTCCAGTTGCCATATTTGGCGTCGAGGATCTTGATGCCGCCGTGCTGCTTCATCACGCCGGTGAAGGCATCGAAGCGCTCGTTGTCCAGGGTGGTGGGAATGCCGCGCAGGGCGACTATGTCTCCCTTGCCGTTGAGGGTCTTGGCGATGAACTCGGCGGGCAGCTTGCCGAAGGCGGTGTTGTCCCCGGCCACGTAGGCATCCTGGGCGCTGGTGTCGGTCAGCCCCCGATCGACCACGGTGACATAGACCCCCTTCTGCTTGACCTGGGCCACCGGCTTGGTCAGGGAGGCTGACTCGAACGGGAAGATGACCAGGGTATCCATCTTGTTGACCGTCAGCAGATCCTGCAACTGGTTGGCCTGTTCGGGGGCATTGGCGGCGGTCTTGACGATCACCTTGAGATCGGGATGGGCCTTCTCCAGATCCTCCTTGGCCTTGTTGGCCCACCAGACGATGCCGGCGGTGAAGCTGTGGGTCGCGGTCGGGATGGAGACCCCCAGGGTCATCTTCTCGGCCGCCGAGGCGCTGCCGGCAGCGATCATC
>NZ_JAAILA010000025.1 GCF_010974825.1 Aeromonas rivipollensis
GAGTCGGTGGCGATGGCGTTTAAGAAAGCGCTGAAGCAACGGCGTGGCAGCGGGGAGCTTATCCATCACTCGGACCGCGGCGTGCAGTATTGCTCGGGCCTGTATCAGTCATTGCATGAACGGCACGGGGTACGATGCTCAATGACAGACGGATATGACTGTTACCAGAATGCGTTGGCGGAGCGGGTGAACGGGATATTGAAAGGAGAGTTGTTGCTGCAAAGCCAGCAGGACCTGGCGCAAGCGCGGGAGATGGTGCGCGAGTCGGTGGATATTTACAACGTGGAGCGACCGCATCATGCCTTGAAATACAGAACCCCCGATGCAGTGCATCGGGGGTTCTGAGTTACGTGAAGCTAGACGAAAATGTGTAAACCTATTTCAGGACTAGACAGAAAGACTTGGAAAATCAGGCTTTCCAGGATTTCCAGGTGTTGATCAGACCGTTGGTGGAGCTGTCGTGGCTGGTGACGACGTCATTGCTGCCCAGCTCCGGCAGTATCTTGTTGGCCAGTTGTTTGCCCAGCTCCACGCCCCACTGGTCGAAGCTGAAGATATTCCAGATTGCGCCCTGTACGAAGATCTTGTGCTCGTACATGGCGATCAGGGCACCCAGCGTCTTCGGGGTCAGGCTCTTGAACAGTATGCTGTTGGTCGGGCGGTTGCCTTCGAACACCTTGAACGGCACCAGATCCTTGACCTGATCCAGCGTCTTGCCGGCGGCCAGGAACTCGGCATCGACCTGTTCCTTGCTCTTGCCGAAGGCCAGGGCCTCGGTCTGGGCGAAGAAGTTGGCCAGCAGTTTCGGATGGTGGTCACCGATGGGGTTGTGGCTGATGGCCGGCGCCAGGAAGTCACAGGGGATCAGCTTGGTGCCCTGGTGGATCAGCTGGTAGAAGGCGTGCTGGCCGTTGGTGCCCGGCTCACCCCAGATGATGGGGCCGGTCTGGTAGTCAACCGGCTTGCCGTTGCGATCCACGTACTTGCCGTTGGATTCCATGTTGCCTTGCTGGAAGTAGGCAGGGAAGCGGTGCATGTACTGATCGTAGGGCAGAATGGCCTCGGACTCGGCACCATAAAAGTTGTTGTACCACAGGCCGATCAGCGCCAGCAGCACAGGCAGGTTCTGCTCATAGGAGGCGGTGGCGAAGTGCATGTCCATCTCGAAGGCGCCTTGCAGCAGGGCCTCGAAGTTGTCGAAACCGACGGACAGGGCGATGGGCATGCCGATGGCAGACCAGGAGGAGTAGCGGCCGCCAACCCAGTCCCAGAACTCGAACATGTTGTTGGTGTCGATGCCGAACTCGGCCACGGCCTTGCCGTTGGTAGAGAGCGCAGCGAAGTGCTTGGCCACGTGTGCCTTGTCACCGGCAATCTGGATGAACCAGTCCCGGGCGGTCAGGGCGTTGGTCATGGTCTCCTGAGTGGTGAAGGTCTTGGAGGCCACCAGGAACAGGGTGGTTTCCGGATCGATCTTCTTCAGGGTCTCGGCGATGTGGGTGCCATCGACGTTGGAGACGAAGTGCATCTGCAGGTGGTTTTTGTAGGGGCGCAGCGCCTCGGTGATCATCACAGGACCCAGATCGGAACCGCCGATGCCGATGTTGACCACGTGCTGGATCGCCTTGCCGGTGTAGCCCTTCCACTCGCCGGAGATAATCTTCTCGCAGAAGCCTTTCATCTTGGCCAGCACGGCGTTTACTTCCGGCATCACGTCCTTGCCGTCGCACTCTATGGGACGGTCGGAGCGGTTGCGCAGGGCCACGTGCAGGACAGAGCGCCCTTCGGTCATGTTGATCTTGTCGCCGTTGAACATGGCATCGATGGCGCTGCGCAGATCGGTCTCTTTGGCCAGATCAATGAGCAGCTTGAGCGTCTCCTCGGTGATCAGGTTCTTGGAGTAGTCGACCAGGATGTCGCCTTGATAGGTGAGGGAGAACTTGTTGAAACGCTGGGGATCCTGGGCGAACAGATCTTTCAGCCGGGTCTCTTTGTTCGCTGCAAAGTGGGCTTCCAGTGCCTGCCAGGCCTGGGTCTGGGTTGGATTGATATTTTTCATAGGATTACCGATCTTCCAAGTTGTGTTTGAACCTTGCAGGCAAGGCTCCCGCCAAACCTTATTATTCGAGCACTATACCGGGCCCATTATACCGAGCACATGGTGCGGCCCGTGTAACAGAGCTTTACCAATTGTCTGCATCGAAGGAGTTTACAACCAAAACGCTGCGATTATGAGTCAGCAGGGGCCATGAGATCTTGCGTTGGCTCATGCTTCGCCGGTCTCGTCAGGTTGAAAGGGGTTTCAATGTGGCAGGGGGGAGGCGGGGCGCACCAGGTGGCGGAGATGGGGTAAAGCGGCCGCCTTTGAACGGGTGTCGGGCAGGGGCCAGACCGTCCTGGCGGTGGCTGGCTTTTCCCCTGCCCCGGAAACGACAATGCCAGCCCGGAGGCTGGCATTGTGGCCATCATGACTGGATTCAGGCCTGGGTCTTCTGCATGTGCATGACCATCTGGGGGAAGGGGATCTCGACGCCCTCGGCATCGAAGGCCAGCTTCACCTTCTCGTGGAAGTCGAACCAGACACCCCAGTAATCGCCAGTCTTGACCCAGGGGCGCACCACTATGTTGACCGAGGAGTCGGCCAGGGCGGCGACGGCGATGACGGCTTCCGGATCTTTCAGGATGCGCGGGTCCTCGTTCACCAGTCGCTCCAGGATCTGCTTGGCCTTGCGCAGGTCAGAGCCGTAGCCGATGCCGAAGGTCATGTCGACCCGGCGGGTATCCATGCGCGAGTAGTTGACTATGGTGCCGTTGAGGATGGCGGAGTTCGGTACTACCACCATCTTGTTGTCACCGGAGGTGAGGGTGGTGGTGAACAGCTGGACGGACTGCACCACGCCGTTGGTGCCCGCTACTTCAATAAACTCACCCGCCTTGATGGGGCGGAAGATGATCAGCAGGAAACCGGCGGCGAAGTTGGAGAGGGACCCCTGCAGCGCCAGGCCTATGGCCAGACCGGCGGCACCTATGATGGCGACGAAGGAGGCTGTCTGCACCCCGACCCGGCCCAGGGCCGCTATCACCACGAACACCAGAATGGTGTACTTGAGGATGCTGCCTACGAAGTGGGTGACCGTGGCATCCAGCTTGCGGGTCTGCATCACTCTGACCACGCCACCGCTGAGAATATTGGCGGCGATGTAACCGACCAGCAGGGTGAGCAGGGCGGCAGCGATGTTGACCGCGTACTCGATGATCAGCCCCTGGTTGTTGACCAGCCAGGTCTGCGCTTCGGTAATGATCTCGGGTTCCATAGGATGTCCTGTTGGTATAAAGGTTTATGGCGCATGAATCTAACACCGGAACGCGACAACCTGGGTCGCATCTGGTACTTATTTTGTGCCATAGCAAGCTGCCACAAAAAACAAGGGAGGCCAAGGCCTCCCTTTGTACTCGAACCGGTTTGGCTCAGCTTTGCAGCAGCTGGCTGCGCATAAACTGTCATTGATCTTCAAAACCGGCGGTGGGCTTGAGCTTGAACTCGGAACGGACGCCTTGGTCGATCCGTTCCTCTGGCTACTCAGCTTTGCAGCAACTGGCTGCGCATAAACTGCCATTGATCTTCAAAACCGGCGGTGGGCTTGAGCTTGAACTCGGAGCGGACGTCTTGGTCGATCCGTGCCTCTGGCTACTCAGCTTTGCAGCAGCTGGCTGCGCATAAACTGCCACTGATCCTCAAACCCGGCGGTGGGCTTGAGCTTGAGCTCGGAACGGACGCCTTGGTCGATCCGTTCCTCTGGCTACTCAGCTTTGCAGCAACTGGCTGCGCATAAACTGCCATTGATCTTCGAACCCGGCGGTGGGCTTGAGTTTGAACTCGGAGCGGACGAACTGGCTGATCCGTCCCTCGGCATAGGCCAGCAACAGGTTGGCCAGCATGGTCTCATCGAGCTGGAAGCCCTGGCCTTCCCGCAGCCGCTTCTCCCTCAGTGCCTGCTTGAGCTGGGTCTCCAGCTTGTCAAACAGGGCGCTGATGCGATCCCGCAGCCGATCGTGCTCACCCAGCAGGGCGTCGCCATTGAGGATGCGGGTGATGCCGGGATTGCGCTCGGCGAACACCAGCAGCAGCTGCAGTATATGGTGGCAGCGGGCCATGGTGTCCTTCTCTTCGGCCATGATCAGGTTGACCCGTGACAGCAGGGAATCCTCGATAAAGTCGATCAGCCCCTCGAACATCCGCGCCTTGCTCGGAAAGTGCCGATAGAGGGCCGCCTCGGACACACCCACCTCGGCCGCGAGGCGCGCCGTGGTGATGCGCTGGCCCGGACTGGTTTCCAGCATGTGGGCGAGTGCCTGCAGGATCTGATCGCGCCGACTCTGTTTCTGGTTACTGCTTGCCATGGATTCCCCTAAAAAAAACAATGGCTTGATTCTGTTATTAGACACAGACCCCAGGGGCCTGTGTGGTCTTGTTATTGGCGACCAGAAGAACCAAACCCGCCTTCACCCCGTTCACTCTGATTGAACTCATCGACCAGCTGGAAGCTGGCCTGCACCACGGGCAGGATCACCAGCTGGGCGATGCGCTCCCCTGGCTGCATGGTGAAGCTGTCGTTGCCGCGATTCCAGACCGAGACCATCAGCTGGCCCTGGTAGTCGGAATCGATGAGGCCGACCAGGTTGCCGAGCACTATGCCGTGCTTATGACCCAGGCCGGAGCGGGGCAAGATGGTGGCGCACAGACCCGGATCCTGAATGTGGATGGCGAGCCCGGTCGGCACTAGCGTGGTGTCGCCCGGTGCCAGCGTGATCGGTGCATCCAGCAGGGCGCGCAGATCCATGCCGGCGGAACCCGGAGTGGCGTAGGCAGGCAGCGGGAAGTCGGTGCCGATGCGGGCATCCAGGATTTTCAGTTCAATTTGTGTCGTCATGAATCGTTTTTCAATTGGATCGCCCGGGAGCGATCGAGTGGTTCAGTGGGTGCCCTTGGGTCGCCCAGCATGTTGTCAATGCGATGCCGGTCGCCGTGAGTCCGTCGCCAGTGGCAATGGCTCAGGGTCGATAGTGGCGTGCAATCAGGGCAACAAGATGACGAGCCAGCGTCAGCTTGTCGGCCAGGGGCAGGGCGGCCTGACCCCCTTGCCAGAAGACGGTCAGGGCGTTGTCATCGGCATTGAAGCCTTGACCCGCGCGGGACACGTCGTTGGCGGCGATCATGTCCAGCCGCTTACGTCGCAGTTTGTCGAGGGCGTATTGTTCCACATCCACGGTTTCGGCGGCAAATCCGACGGTGAAGGGCTTGTTTGGTAGCGCCCCCACGGCGGCTATGATGTCGGGATTCTTGACCAGGGTCAGCGCCATCTGGTCGTTGTCACCTGTCTTCTTGATCTTCTGGCTGGCGACCTGGGCCGGGCGATAGTCCGCCACGGCGGCGCAGCCGATGAAGAGATCGCACTCATGAACCCGGCTCATCACCGCCTGATGCATCTGCTCCGCGCTCTCCACGTCGACCCGCTCAATCCCCTGGGGCGTGGCCAGGGCGACCGGGCCACTCACCAGGGTCACCTCGGCACCCGCCTCGCGGGCGGCGCGGGCGATGGCGTAACCCATCTTGCCGGAGCTGTGGTTGCTGATGTAGCGCACCGGATCCAGCGCCTCGCGGGTCGGCCCGGCGGTGAGCAGCAGCTTGACCCCCGCCAGCAGAGGCTCGGCAGTCAGCTGCTGGCAGCAGCGCTCCACCAGTTCGAGGGGATCCAGCATCCGGCCCGGACCCACGTCACCGCAGGCCTGGCTGCCGGAGTCCGGCCCCCACAGCAGGATGCCGCGGCTGGCCAGGGTATCGAGATTGGCCTGGGTGGCGGCGTTGCGATACATCTGCTGGTTCATGGCCGGGGCCAGCGCCACGGTTACCGGAGTGGCCAGGCAGAGGGTGGTCAGCAGCTCGTCCGCCATGCCGGCGGCCATGCGCGCCATCAGATTGGCGCTGGCGGGGGCGATCAGCACCAGATCCGCCCACTTGGCCAGCTCGATGTGGCCCATGCCCGCCTCGGCGGCCGGGTCCAGCAGGCTGTCGGCGACCGGGTGGCCGGAGACGGCCTGCAGGGTCAGGGGAGTGATGAACTCCTTGGCGGAGCGGGTCATCACCACCCGCACCTCGGCCCCCTGATCTTTCAGGCGACGTACCAGCTCGGCACTCTTGTAGGCGGCGATCCCGCCACTGACACCCAACAGGATGCGTTTATCGGCCAATCTCATCTGCTGCTTCTCTTTCGGCTCACTCTGACTGGTCGGCTAAGATAGCACAGGCGATGGACGACGACAGAGGCTGACATGGGGGAGTTGTGGTCGGGCTCCCGCGATTTTTTGCTATGTTTTCTCTCAATAGCCATGAGGGAGAGACAAATGAGCATCAAGGAGTGGCCGGAAGCTGAGCGCCCCCGGGAGAAGCTGTTGCGCCGTGGGGCGGGGGCGCTGTCCGATGCGGAATTGCTGGCGATCTTCCTGCGCACCGGGGTCAGCGGCCTGAGCGCGGTGGATCTTTCCCGCCAGCTGTTGCAGCAGTTCGGATCCTTGCGGGCGCTGCTTGGGGCCGAGCAGCAGGCTTTTTGCGGCGCTCATGGGTTGGGGCCGGCCAAATATGCCCAGTTGCAGGCGGTGCTGGAGATGGGCAGACGGCATCTTGCCGAGCAGTTGCAACGGGGGGAGGCCCTCACGTCTCCCCAGTTGACCCGGGAGTATCTGCAGGCTCAACTGCGGGACAGGCCGCGGGAGGTGTTTGCGCTGTTATTGCTCGATAACCAGCACAGAGTGATTCAATTTGTTGAACTTTTCTACGGCACCCTGGATTCGGCGAGCGTCTGGCCCAGGGAAATCGTGCAGATCGCGCTCAAACATAATGCAGCCGCCGTGATTCTGGCGCATAATCACCCGTCCGGCGTAGCCGAGCCCAGTCGGGCCGACCGCCAGATCACGGATCGGATCCTGGCCGCCCTGGCCTTGGTCGATATCAGAGTGCTGGATCACTTGGTGATCGGTGACGGCATCACGGTTTCTTTCGCAGAGCGTGGTTGGCTATGACTGGGCTCTGGCACTGTATTAGTTGATCTTTGATCACGGATGCTGTATAAAATGCCGCCTTCTGTTTGCCCCGCAATCGAAGGCCAGCGGGGCAGATATTTGCTCGAGCAATGAAGTAAGATTTGGAGAGACTGACATGTCTAGAGTATGCCAAGTAACCGGCAAGCGCCCGGCAGTTGGTAACAACCGTTCGCACGCTAACAACGCTACCAAGCGTCGTTTCCTGCCGAACCTGCACACTCACCGTTTTTGGGTTGAGAGTGAAAAACGCTTCGTAAGCCTGCGCGTATCCGCAAAAGGCATGCGTATCATCGACAAGCGCGGCGTTGAAGTGGTTCTGGCTGAACTGCGTGCCAGCGGCGTTAAGGTATAAGGAATTAGATCATGGCTAAAGGTATTCGCGATAAGATTCGCCTGAACTCCAGCGCCGGTACTGGTCACTTCTATACCACTACCAAGAACAAGCGCACCATGCCCGAAAAAATGGAGATCAAGAAATTTGATCCCGTTATTCGTCAGCATGTGATCTACAAGGAAGGCAAAATCAAGTAATTACTTGATGCTGCATTCCCAAAAAACCCGGCTTAGTGCCGGGTTTTTTTATGGGTGAAATTCAGTACACTGCCGCTTCAAAGGGAGGCTTGCCATGTTCAAATTGAGCCGCAAAGGCTGGAATAACGTGATCATAGTGGTGGTGCTGATAGTGATCACCCTGCTGCACCGGCTGGAGCAGGCCCAGCAGGAGAACAGCGCCCAGCGGTCGCGTCCCCTGCTGCCCGAAGCTGCCGTGGTGTTGACCTGGCAGGGGCCGAGCTGGCAGATAGAGCGGATCGGCCAGGGCTGGCGCAGCGGGCCGGATCTGGGGCTCAGCAGCGCCCAGCTGGCCGCCCGCATCGAAACATGGCAAGGCTGGTTGTTGCCCCCGGGCGGGGCCGTGCGCGGCACCCCTGTTACCCTCAAGATATGGGTCGCCGGCCAGAGCGATCCGGTTGAAGTGGGGCTCTATCAGGACGACGGCAAGTTTGCCGCCCTGCTGCCCCCCTCGACCTGGCTCACTCTGAGCCAGGAGCAGTACCGCGACCTGCTGCGTCCCACCCCCTGAACCCTGCCGTGAGCGAGAGGCCTGTCTATGCCTGAATTACCGGAAGTCGAAGTCAGCCGCCAGGGGATCTCTCCCTGGCTCACCGGCATCAAGGTGACCCGTGTGGTGGTAAGGGATGGCCGGCTGCGCTGGCCCGTGCCCGGCGAGATCCAGGAGCTGGTGGATCTCGTCATCCACAGGGTCAGCCGCCGCGCCAAGTACCTGCTGCTGGAGACAGATTTTGGCACCGCCATCCTGCATCTTGGCATGTCCGGCAGCCTGCGGGTGCTGGACATAGGCACCCCGGCCGAGAAGCACGATCACGTGGATATCGAGCTCGCCAACGGCAAGCTGCTGCGGCTCAACGATCCGCGCCGTTTCGGCGCCCTGCTGTGGACTCGAGAGCCCGCCGAGGCGCACGCCCTGCTCGCCAAGCTGGGGCCCGAGCCGCTCACCGACGCCTTCAGCGCCGACTATCTGCGGGCGCGGGCCAAGGGGCGCAGCACCGCCATCAAGCAGTTCCTGATGGACAACCAGGTGGTGGTCGGGGTGGGCAACATCTACGCCAACGAGGCGCTCTATGCCGCCGGCATTCACCCCAAGCGGGCGGCGGGCAACATCAGTGGCGAGCGGTTGGGGACCCTGGTGGCCGAGATCAAGCGGGTGCTGGCCGAGGCCATTCGTCAGGGGGGCACCACCCTCAAGGACTTCACCAGTGCCGATGGCAAACCGGGCTATTTCGTGCAGCAGTTGCAGGTCTATGGCCGGGGCGGCCAGCCCTGTTTCCACTGCCATACCCTGCTGACCGAGGTGAGGATGGGCCAGAGAACCACTGTGTTCTGCTCCCACTGCCAACGCTGAATTGCCGTTTTTTGGGCCATATCCGGCCAAGTTGTAAGAGAGTATTGCCAGTCTGTTGATGCCGCTATCGTCCATGACTACTATCTCGCCAGTTCAGGCTGCGAGGTAATAAAAATGACAGCAGAATCAATAGACTGGGATCATTTATCCCGGCAGGGGCACTATTGCGCCCAAAAAATGGCCCGCTTTCTTTATCCCGATGACAGCGCCCGCAAGACCTTCAATCGCGGCAAGTTCGTGCTGCGTAGTCTGCTCTACCGGACGCAGTTGAACCGGGTGTTCGAGCTGTTCCAGACAGAACCCCTGAGGGCCCTGCCTGCCCACTACCCCGAGCTGCTCGACAAGCCGATGCGACCCTATCGCTTCGCCTGCTCGACCGTGAACCAGCGAGTCAGGATGGTGGAGGATCACTACCGGCTGCTGCTGGCCCGTTATCCTGACCTGATCGATCCGCTCTATCTGGGGGAGGGGATCGAACTCGGCCGTTACCCCGAGGGCGGCTGTCGCCTGGTGTTGCGCCACGACGGCACCTTCCGGCGGGAGGCCGAACTGGCTCTCTCCATCGTCAACGAGCAGGGGGAGCGGCTCTACAGCTGCGCCTTCTCGCTGGCGGGCAGCGAGCACGATCTGGCGCTGGTGATAGGCTCGGTGCAGGGCCCAGAGCCCGGTGTCGCGCAGCCCCAGGAGCAGGTACGGGCACTGACCAAGGCGGGTCATGGTCTGAGGCCCAAGTCGCTGGTGGTAATGCTGGTGATGGCGCTGGCCGGGGCCATGGGGGCAAGCCGTGTCTCGGCCGTGCGGATGAAGGCGCACATCTTCCAGGCCAGACGCTACAGCAAGAAGAAAAAAGCCTGCCTGCAGGCGGACTATGACGAGCTGTGGCAGGAGTTCGGTGCCCAGGATCAGGATGCCAACTTCGTGCGGTTGCAGCCCGTGGTGCGCAAGCCGCTGGAAGAGGTGGCCGCCAAGAAGCGGGCCATGTACCGGCGTCGCTACGCCTGGCTGGACGAGCTGACGCTCAACTGTCAGCAGGCGCTGAACCGCGCGCCGGACTGACGGCCGGGGCGGGAGACCGGGGCTGCGCCAGCTGCCCCGACAAACAGGCTACCCGAGGGTAGCCTGTTTGCGTTGTCACTTGCCCTGTTTGGCGGCGATGGCCTGCGCCACCAGGGGATCGACGAACTGGTGGATGTCGCCGCCGTGCAGGGCGACTTCCTTCACCAGGGTGGAGGAGATGAAGGAGTTCTCTTCCGCCGGGGTGAGGAAGACGCTCTCCAGCTCCGGCATCAAGCGGCGGTTCATATTGGCCAGCTGGAATTCGTACTCGAAGTCGGAGACGGCGCGCAGGCCGCGGATCAGCACGTTGGCCTGCTGCTCCCTGGCAAAATCCACCAGCAGGCCGGAGAAGCCCACCACCTTGACGTTGGGCAGATGGGCGGTCACCTGCTGGGCCAGCAGGACGCGCTCCGCCAGATCGAACAGCGGCCGTTTGCTCGGGCTGTTGGCGACCCCGACCACCACCTCGTCAAACAGCCTGGCAGCCCGGCCAATCAGGTCGGTGTGGCCGTTGGTGATGGGGTCGAAGGTGCCGGGATATATTACCTTGTTGGTCATGCTGCTGATTCCTGCAACCGGGAAAATTGGTCGCATTATAGGGGCTGTTGGTGGTTTGTCGCGACCGGGATGGCGCGGATTTCTGGCGCGACGCCCCAGGTTTGATCGCCCAAATCAGAGCCCCTCGGCGTCTTCGCTTGAGAATAGCCCTGCATCAGGCAAGAATACCCGCACCGCGCATCAAGCCTCCCTGCATTGGTGACAGGGAGCAAAGGGATTTTTTATGAAACGTATTCTGGTAGTACGCAATGACAAGATTGGTGACTTCATGCTGGCCTGGCCGAGTTTTGCCATGCTCAAGCGCTCCATGGAGTGTCATGTGACTGCCCTGGTTCCCGCCTACACGGCGCCGCTGGCCCGCCTCTGCCCCTGGATCGACGAGATCATCCTGGATCCGGGTGCCCGGGCCGACAAGGAACAGCAACGCGCCTTGCTGGCCCGCATCAAGGCGGCCGCCTTCGATGCCTCCATCTGCCTCTTCTCCAACACCCGTAACGCCAAGCTGGTGTGGAAGGCGCACATTCCCTACCGGCTGGCTCCGGCCACCAAGCTGGCCCAGGTGCTCTACAACCAGCGGCTGGTGCAGCGCCGTTCCCGCTCCCAGAAGCCGGAGTACGAGTACAACCTGGATCTGGTGCGCCGCTTCCTGGCCGACCAGCAACTGAGCGTGGTGGAGCCCCAGGGGCCCTACCTCAGCTTCGATCCCGAGAGCCTGCAACAGGTGCGCGAGCAGATCGCCAGCCGGCTGAAGCTGGATGCGAGCCGCCCCTGGCTGATGGTGCACGCCGGCAGCGGCGGCTCGGCCAACAACCTCTCCATAGAGCAGTACTCGCGCCTCATCATCAAGCTCAACCAGGCCTGCCCTGAACTGCAGTGCGTGCTGACGGCGGGGCCCGGGGAGGAGAGCAAGGCGGAGCAGCTGGCGGCCGAGCTGCTGGCCCACGGCGGCAACGGCTGGATCTACCGCTCCGACGAGGGGCTGCCGAAGTTCTGTCAGGTGATGGCCAACGCCGCCCTGTTCGTGGCGGGTAGCACGGGGCCGCTGCACATAGCCGCGGCGCTGGACGTGCCGACCATAGGATTCTTCCCGGCGCACCGCTCCGCCACGCCGCTGCGCTGGCGTCCGCTCAACAGCGAGGGGCGTCATCTGGCCTTCAGCCCGCCGGAAGACAGCGATCACCCGGAAGACATGAGCCAGCTCGATCCCAAGACGATGGCGGCGGCGATCGCCCGCTGGGCACCGCCGTTCTGGCGGGCAGAGAGCTGAGAATGCAGACAGGGCCCCTCGGGGCCCTGTCTCGTCATGGGAGTGTCGCCATGCCGGCTTACTTTGGTGCCTGGTCCGGCGTCTGTGGCTGCTGGCGGATCCAGAGGTCGGCGTACTTCGCGAAGGTGGAGTGAGCCGAGAGGATGGCCAGCAGCAACCCCTGCTTGCCATCGAGGAAGCCGGCCTTGAGCAGGTACATTTTGAGGAAGCAGCCGACGGCGTGCACCAGCCCCTGACCGAGGGATCCCTTCTTGCCGCGGGCGGTGCGCTGATCGGCCCAGGCCCTGGCGTAGCCGGCGGATTTCACCAGATAGTGCTCCAGATCCCGGTAGGTGAAGTGGAGCAGGTCGCCGTGCAGGTTGACGATCTTCATGTTGGCGCGCACCTCCACTTTCTCGTGCACCAGCGCTTCGTTGTAGCTGGTGAGCGCCCTGGGGTAGAGACGCAGCACCCGATCCGGGTACCAGCCGCTGTGGCGGATGAAGCGGCCGAACACCCAGGAGAGGCGGGGGATGGAGTAGATGGTGTCGCCGGCCGGGTCGGCCATGACGGTGGCGATGGCTGCTTTGAGCTCCGGGGTGAGCCGCTCGTCCGCATCCAGCCACAGCACCCATTCCGACTGGACATGGGACTGGGCGAGGCGGCGCTGGCGGCCGAAGCCGGGCCAGGCCGTGTTGACGAAGAAGCGGGCGCCGAATTCGGCGGCGATGGCGGGGGTCTCATCCTGACTGCCGGAGTCCAGGATGACGATTTCGTCCACCAGGCCATCGAGGGAGGCGAGGCAGGCGCGCAGGTTGTCGGCTTCATTCTTGACGATCAGGACGGCCGCCAGGGTCGGTTTTTTCACGGGTTCTGGACTCTTGTTGGCGCCCGGCGGGCGGGTCATGCTCGGATTAGCGCCCATTCTAGCCTAAAACCCCGGCCGGGGCATGGGCCCGCTCCCCCTTGTGCTGTCCCTGAAGGCCTCTTGCGCATCAGGCAGGGATCTTCTGTTATTTCTTCGGCCTTTCTTGGGGCATAATCTCGCCCAGTAACGATTAACAGCCGGGCCAGTCCCGAGAGAAGACGCGCGATGAAGATATTGGTGATCGGCCCCTCCTGGGTCGGCGACATGGTGATGTCCCAGAGTCTCTACAAGGCACTCAAGGCTAATCACCCGGACAGCGAGCTGCATGTGATGGCGCCAGCCTGGTGCGTGGCCCTGCTGGAGCGGATGCCCGAGGTGGACAAGGCTATCCCCATGCCGCTCGGCCACGGTGACTTCAAGCTGGGGGCCCGCCGTCGGCTCGGCAAGCAGCTGGCCGCCGAGCAGTACGATCAGGCCATCATCCAGCCCAACTCCATGAAGTCGGCGCTCATCCCCTGGTTTGCCAGGATCCCGGTGCGTACCGGCTGGAAGGGGGAGCACCGCTTCGGTCTGCTCAACGACATGCGCAGCAACAAGCAGGCCTTCCCGCTGATGGTGGAAGCCTATCTGGCGCTGGCCTACCCCAAGGCACAGATGAAGAGCCGGAGCGACATCCCGTCCATTCCCCATCCGTCCCTGCACGTGGATCTTGTCAATCAGGACAAGGCCCTGGAGCGGCTCGGCCTGAATCGCGCCCGCCCGGTGCTGGTGCTCTGCCCGGGGGCCGAGTTCGGCCCGGCCAAGCGCTGGCCCGAGGGGCACTACGCCGTGGTGGCCCAGAAGCATCTGGATGAAGGCTGGCAGGTGTGGATCTTCGGCTCCGGCAAGGATGTGGAGGTGGCCAACACCATACGGGACCGGATCAATCCCCTGTCCCGTCCCAATTGTCACGTGCTGGCGGGCAAGACCAGCCTGCACGAGGCGATCGATCTCATGGCGCTGGCCGGTCGGGTCATCGCCAACGATTCGGGCCTGATGCACGTCGCCGCCGCCCTCAACCGGCCGCTGATCGGCGTCTATGGCTCCACCTCGCCGCTCTACACGCCGCCCCTGGCGGACAGGGTGGAGATAGTGCACACCGACATCGAATGCCGCCCCTGCTTCAAGCGCACCTGCAAGTTCGGCCACCTCAAGTGCCTGATCGAGCTGATGCCGGAGCAGGTCATAGAGGCGGGCAAACGGCTGGAGCGCAGTGACGGGGCGGACCTGATCATAGCGCTGCAGCCGGTGGCTGAGCCCGCGACCGGCGGCGAAGGCCAATAGCATGATCTATCGGCTGCTCTACAACCTGCTGATCCACCTGGGCCTGCCGCTGGCGCTGCTGGCGCTCTACAAGCCCAAAAAAGGCAAGCCCGGCTTCGGCCAGCGCTGGGCCGAGCACCTGGGGCGGACGCCTGCCACAGGGCAGGAGGCGCCGCTCTGGATCCATGCGGTGAGCGTGGGGGAGACGCTGGCCATCAGCCCCTTCATCCGCGTCCTCAAGGCGGAGCAGCCCTCCTTGCCCATACTGCTCACCACCACCACCCGCACTGGCGCCGAGCAGGCGGCCAAGCTCGGGGATCTGGTGGTGCATCGCTATGCGCCTCTGGACTACCCCTGGGCGGTCTCGGCATTTCTGGCCACCTTCAAGCCCCGCGCCCTCTGGGTGATGGAGACAGAGCTGTGGCCGAACTGGTTGGCGGCCTGCGAGGCACGCAACTTGCCGGTGACCATCCTCAATGCCCGCCTCTCCGAGCGATCCTGCCAGCGCTATGCCCGTTTCCAGGGCGCCTTCGATGCCCTCAGCCGCCCGCTGACTCACCTGCTGTGCCAGCACCAGGACGATGCGGATCGCTTCCATCGTCTGGGAATTGGCCGCGAGCGGCTGGCGGTGACCGGCTCCATCAAGTTCGACATCCAGTTTGGCGACGAGGTGCAGGCCCGGGGCCGCGCCCTGCGCCAGCAGCTTGGACAGGAGCGGCCGGTCTGGATCGCCGCCAGCACCCATCAGGGGGAAGACGAGCAGGTGCTGGCCGCCTTCGATCGGGTGCTCAAGGCTCATCCGTCTGCCCTGCTGATCCTGGTGCCGCGCCATCCCGAGCGTTTTGCCCGGGTGGCCGAGCTGTGCGCCCCCTACGGCTGCGTGCTGCGCTCTCACTGCCAGGGTCAGGGCAAGCCGGTGAGCGAGACGGACAAGGTCTATCTCGGCGATACCATGGGCGAGCTGCCGCTGATGCTGGCGGCCGCCGATCTGGCCTTCGTCGGCGGCAGTCTGGTGAAGATTGGTGGCCACAACCTGCTGGAGCCGGCGGCGCTCGGCAAACCCTGCCTGACCGGCCCCGTCTACTTCAACTTCAGCGACATCACCCGCCAGCTGGTGGCTCAGGGGGGCGCCGCCGTGGTGGCGGATGCCGATGCCCTGGGCGACAAGGTGATTACGCTGCTCGGCGATGTGGGCGCCCGCCGCCAGATGGGGGAGCAGGCTCGTGCCGTGGTGCTGCGCAACCAGGGGGCGCTGGCGCGCACCCTGTCCCACTGCCTCGCCGCACTGGAAAACGACTAGCGCGGGTGGCCCAGGTGGCCACCCCGTGCCTTATGCTGTACCCGCTCATAGTCCCGCCCGCTCCTGGGGCAGGGGCAAAACGCCGCAGGCAATCCGGCCTGCTTTCCTTTATGCTCTGCCCTTTGCCCTGACCCTGTGATGCCCCGATGAACCGCGCTCCCCTGCTGCTGATGATACTGGTCACCCTGCTGGCCGCCGCTGGCTGGCTCTTCTCGAAAGAGGCTATTCGCGAACTGCCCACCGCCGCTTTTATCGGCAGTCGCTTCCTGCTGGCCGCCCTGCTGCT
The DNA here is from genome assembly GCF_010974825.1 of Aeromonas rivipollensis. Lineage (GTDB taxonomy): Bacteria > Pseudomonadota > Gammaproteobacteria > Enterobacterales > Aeromonadaceae > Aeromonas > Aeromonas rivipollensis. Next base: position 15,636 of record NZ_JAAILA010000025.1, read on the forward strand.
GTTGCCACTCGCCTGGCTGCGCGAGCCGCCCCCCAGCCGTTCGCAACTGCTGCGTGCCGCAGGGTGCGGCACCCTGCTCGGTGCCAGCCTGTTGTTCTGGGTCACCGCCATCAGCCAGAGCGATGCGCTGGGCAGTGGTGCCTTCATCATGAGCGTGGCCACCCTGATGGCGCCGCTCGCCGCCTGGGCCGCCTTCAAGGCCAGACCCGGCCGCCACTACTGGCTCACCCTGCCCATCGCCGTGGCCGGCCTGCTGCTGCTCTCCAGCAGCACCCACTGGGGCGTGTCCCTGTCCCTGTTCTGGTTTCTGGCCGCTGCTGCCACCCTGGGGGTTCAGCTCGCGGTGCACCGCCACTTCGCCCAGTCCATTCCCCCTACCTGGCTCACTTGCATCCAGCTGGCGGTGACCGGCCTGATCGGCACCCTGCTCTCCCTGCTGACAGAGCAGTGGCCCGCCGACATCAGCTCTGGTGTCTGGGGCTGGTTTGCCGCCAGCGTCCTGATCGCCACCACCCTGCGCTACTGGTTGCTCACCCACGCCCTGAGCCAGATGACCACGGCCCACGCCGCCCTGCTGATGCTGCTGGAACCCGTCTGGACCCTGATCCTGAGCACCTTCTTCTATGACGAGCCGCTGGGCCCGGCCAAGCTGGCCGGCGCCGGTCTGGTGCTGGGGGCTCTGGTGCTCTACCAGCTCCCCCTGCTGCTGCGTAGCCGCAGGCTGAAGTCACCGGTCTAGCCTGCACGGGCGGGGGATGAATCGAATAGAAGGAGAGGGTCTGCATGGCAGACCCTCTTTGCGTGATGGCGCATGTCGGGCTCCCTTTGTCCGGGGCTGCCATCAGTCAGGCGGCTGATCGCCGTGGGAGACGAGCATAAAAAAGCCCCCGCGTGGCGGGGGCTGGTGCATCGGCGATGGGGTCACTCGATGTTTTGAATTTGCTCGCGCATCTGCTCGATGAGGACCTTCAGCTCAACGGCGGACTGGGTCACTTCGGCGTTGATGGACTTGGAGCCCAGCGTGTTCGACTCGCGGTTGAACTCCTGCATCATGAAGTCGAGACGACGGCCGCAGGCGCCACCCTTCTTCATGATCTTGATGGTTTCGCTGATGTGCATCTCCAGGCGATCAAGCTCTTCGGCCACGTCGATCTTCTGGGCCAGCAGCACGATTTCCTGCTCGATGCGGGCCGGATCCAGTTCCACTTTGGCCTCGGCCAGGCGGTCGGTGAGCTTCTGGCGCTGCCACTCGATGATCTGCGGCAGGTGCACCCGCACTTTCTTCACTTCCACCTGGATGCCGTCCAGACGCTGCTGGATCAAGTTCTTGAGGTTGGCCCCTTCGCTGGCGCGGGAGGCGATGAAGTCTTCCATGGTCTGGTCAAACCCGCCGAGCAGCTCGGTGGCAACCGCGTCCATGTCCTGCTCGGCGGCGGCCATGACACCCGGCCAGCGCAGCACGTCGACCGGGTTGAGCTGGCCCTGGCCGGCCTCTTTCATTACCCAGTTGGCACTGTCGATGATGAGCTTGGCCAGCTCCTCATTGATGTGCAGCTGGCTGGCGGCGGCTTGGGCTGCCTCGAACCTCAGGTTGCACTCCACCTTGCCGCGCTGCAGCTTGGCACGGAAACGCTCACGCAGGACCGGCTCCAGGCTGCGCAGCTGCTCCGGCAGGCGGATGTAGGTTTCCAGGTAGCGCTGGTTGACCGAACGAATTTCCCAAACGGCTGTGCCCCAGTCGCCCTTGAATTCCTTGCGGGCGTAGGCGGTCATGCTGTGAATCATTGATTGTTCCGGGCTTGATGAAGTGTGCGGCCAGTATACTCAGCCAGGCTTGCCCCGTCAGCCGATGCCGTGGTTTTAGCGGCTGATATTTGAGTAGCAATGGCTTATACTCCTGCGCCAATTCAGCCAGCCCAGAGGTCAGTCCCATGTCCCGTCCCAGCGATCGCAGTGCCGCGCAAGTGCGCCCGGTTACCATCACCCGCAACTTCACCAAGCATGCGGAAGGATCTGTGCTGGTGGAGTTCGGCCACACCCGCGTGCTGTGCACCGCCAGCGTCGACACCAGCGTGCCGCGCTTCCTGAAAGGCAAGGGTCAGGGCTGGGTCACCGCCGAGTACGGCATGCTGCCGCGCTCCACCCATTCGCGCATGAACCGCGAGGCGGCCGCCGGCAAGCAGAGCGGTCGCACCCTGGAGATCTCCCGACTGATAGCCCGCTCCCTGCGTGCCGCCGTGGATTTGACCGCCCTCGGCGAGCACTCCATCACTGTGGACTGTGACGTGCTGCAGGCCGATGGCGGCACCCGCACCGCCGCCATCACAGGCGCCTGCGTGGCCCTGGTGGATGCGCTGAACTGGATGGTCGAGAAGGGCATGCTCAAGCAGAGCCCGCTCAAGCAGATGATCGCGGCCGTCTCCGTCGGCATGTATCAGGGCGAAGCCATCTGCGATCTGGAGTACGTGGAAGATTCCGCCGCCGAGACCGACATGAACGTGGTGATGACCGAAGACGGTCGCATCATAGAGGTGCAGGGCACCGCCGAGGCCGAGCCCTTCACCCACGAGGAGCTGCTGGCGATGCTGGCGCTCGCCAAGGGCGGCATCGACGACATCATAGCGCTGCAGAAGCAGGCGCTCTCCTGAATTTCTGATTTGAAAAACGCGGCATTGACCGCGTTTTTTTATACCCCCACACCAGTAAACGACAAGCCAAGCAAGGAGCCAGAATGAAAGCCTACCAGCGTCAATTTATCGAGTTCGCCCTGGAGAAACAGGTTCTCAAATTCGGTGAGTTCACCCTGAAATCCGGCCGCAAGAGCCCCTACTTCTTCAACGCCGGCCTGTTCAACAGCGGCCGAGATCTGGCCCGCCTAGGCCGTTTCTATGCCGCCGCCCTGATGGATGCCGGCATCGAATTCGACGTGCTGTTTGGCCCTGCCTACAAGGGGATCCCCATCGCCTCCGCCACCGCGGTGCAGCTGGTGGAGCAGCACGACGTGGATGTGCCCTGGTGCTTCAACCGCAAGGAGGCCAAGGATCACGGCGAGGGCGGCAATCTGGTGGGCAGCCCGCTCAAGGGGCGCATCATGCTGGTGGACGACGTCATCACCGCCGGGACCGCCATCCGCGAATCCATGGATCTGATCCAGGCCAACGGCGCCTCCCTGGCCGGCGTGCTGATCGCCCTGGATCGTCAGGAGAAGGGCAAGGGCGAGCTCTCCGCCATCCAGGAAGTGGAGCGTGACTACGGCGCCCACATCATCGCCATCATCCAGATGAGCGACCTGATCAAGTATCTGGAAGAGAAGCAGGCAGAGCAGCCCGCGCTGGCCGAGCAACTGGCGGCCATGAAGGCCTATCGCGCCCAGTACGGCATCTGACGACCCGGTTCCCTCATCCCCGGCCCTTCCCCCGTGAGAGGAGAAGGGGGCAGATCGGCATGCTGCCGATCGTATCAACGGCGCCAACAGGCGCCGTTTTTTATTTGCACAAAAAGTCGGTGCGCTCACTTGAGCTTACCCTTACAGTAAAGGTTAAGGTTTGCTGGTCTATCCGAGGAGGATTGTCATGACCATGCATATTCAACTTCCCGTCAGCGGCATGAGTTGCGCCAACTGCGCCAGCCGCATCACGGCCGCCCTCAACCAGCTCGACGGCGTGACGGCCAGCGTCAACTTCGCGCTGGAGCAGGCGGCCATCGAACTCGGTGACCCGGCTCGTCTGCCCGAGGTCCTCGACAGCATCACGGGGCAGGGCTATGGCTACGGCCATGAGACGATCTCCTTCCAAATCAGCGGCATGACCTGTGCCGGTTGTTCGGCGCGGCTGAACAAGATGCTGGCGGCACTGCCTGGCGTCATCTCGGCCGAGGTCAATTTCTCCCTCGAGCAGGCCCGCATCCTGCTGGTGCCTGGCACCCAGACCCCGGCTTCCCTGCGCACCCATATAGAAGCGCTTGGCTTCGGTGCACAGCTGGCGCAAGGCTCAGTCAGCCAGCGCCGTCAGCAACTGCTGGCCCGTGAGGAACAGGAAGCCGTCGCCGCCCGCCAGGCGCTGACTCAGGTTGTTATTTCGGCCCTGCTCACCCTGCCGCTGCTGGTGGGCATGGTCGCCATGGCCGGACTGTTCCCCTGGCATCTGCCCGCCTGGCTGGAGCTGGTGCTCGCCACTCCGGTGCAGTTCTGGATCGGGGCCCGCTTCTATCGCGGCGCCTGGCTTGCCCTCAAGAACCGCGCCGCCAACATGGATGTGCTGGTGGTGACAGGCACCAGTGCCGCCTACTTCTACAGCCTCTATCTGCTGCTGACCTTAGGCGTGGCCGCAAGCGGCAAGCTCTATTTCGAGGCGAGCGCCATCATCATTACCCTGATTTCACTCGGGAAACTGCTGGAGGCGAGAGCCCGCCGCAGTACCCAGTCCGCCATTCGCGAGCTGATGGCGCTGCGGCCGGACACCGCCACCGTCTGGCGTGGCGAGGCCTGGCAGAGCGTCGCCATCGACGAGGTGCTGCGCGGCGACAGGCTGCGGGTGCTGGTGGGGGAGCGGGTGCCGGTGGACGGCAAGATCCTGAGTGGTGAGAGCGAGCTGGATGAATCCATTCTCACCGGCGAGAGCCTGCCGGTGCCGCGCGCACTGGGGGAGGCCGTGCTGGGTGGCGCCATCAATCGCTCCGGCGTGCTGGAGATAGAGGCCACCACGGTCGGGGAAGACTCCAGCCTCAGCAAGATCATCGCCATGGTGGAGCGTGCCCAGATGGGCAAGGCGCCGCTGCAACAGCTGGTGGACAGGGTCTCCGCCATCTTCGTGCCCGTGGTCATGGCCATAGCCCTGTTCACCCTGCTGGCCTGGTATGCCTACAGTAACGACTTCGGCCAGGCGTTGCTGGCGGCGGTGGCCGTGCTGGTGATCGCCTGCCCCTGCGCCCTGGGGCTGGCGACCCCGGCCGCCATCGTCACCGGCACCGGGGTGGCGGCGCGCCACGGCATTCTGATCAAGGACGTGGATACCCTGCAGAAGGCCCACGCCATCAAGGCGCTGATCTTCGACAAGACTGGCACCCTGACTCAGGGGCGGCCGGTGCTGGCGAGCTGGAGCGGCACCGACGAACAACTGCGCCTCGCCGCCGCCCTGCAACAGGCGAGCGAGCACCCGCTGGCGCTGGCGATGCGCGAGGCGGTAGGCAAAGAGGTCGTGCTGCCCCAGCCTGAAGCCGTGGAGGTGCGGGTCGGTGCCGGTATTCTCGGTCAAGTGGCTGGCCACAGGGTGGCCATCGGCAACGCCTCCCTGCTGGCTCAGCTCGGCATTGAGCCGCCACAACAGGATGAAGCGCCCGCCGATGGTGCGACCCGGGTCTGGGTCGCCATCGACGGCGTGGCGGTGGCTATCGCCGCCCTGGCCGATACCCTGCGCCCAGAGAGCCCCGAGGCCATCGCCATCCTGCGCCAGCGCGGCATCGCCAGCTGGCTGGTGAGCGGCGATGCGCCGGCACCCGTGGCCCATATCGCCGCCAAGCTGGGGCTGGACGGGGCCTTTGACTCAGTGCTGCCCGCCGGCAAGGTAGAAAAAGTGGAGGCGCTGCGCGCCCGTACCCAGGGCCTGGTGGCCATGGTGGGGGACGGGGTGAACGACGCCCCGGCGCTGGCGGCGGCGGATGTGGGGATCGCCATGGGCTCAGGCTCGGATGTCGCCATGGAAACCGCCTCCATCACCCTGATGCGATCTGATCCGCGGCTGGTGGCCGATGCCATCGACATCTCGGCGGCCACCTGGCGCACCATACAGCAGAACCTGTTCTGGGCCTTCGTGTTCAACATCATCGGCATTCCGCTGGCGGCGCTGGGCTATCTCAGCCCCGAGCTGGCGGGGGCGGCCATGGCCCTGAGCAGCATCACAGTATTGAGCAATTCCCTGTTACTGAAACGCTGGCAGCCCAGGGCGGGCGGCCAGCGCCAATCTGAATCGAAAAGGAGCCATCCATGAACATCAGCAAGGTTGCCAAGGCCACTGGGCTGTCCGCCAAGACCATTCGCTACTACGAGAGCATCGGCCTCATCTCGGCTCCGGTGCGCAGTGACAACGGCTATCGCAGCTACACAGACGGCGCCCTGCGGGAGCTGCGTTTCGTCAAGCGGGCGCGGGAGACCGGCTTCAACCTGGAGGAGTGTCAGGAGCTGCTGGCGCTCTATCGGGACGAGCACAGGACCAGCGCCCAGGTGAAGAAGCTGGCGCAGGAGAAGATCGTCGATCTGCGGGCCCGGATCGCCGGTCTGCAGGCCATGCTCAGCTCCCTGGAGGAGGTGGTGGGGTGCTGCCACGGGGACGCGAATCCCCAATGTCCCATACTCGACGAACTCGAGAAGGGCTGAGGGAGCCCGGGCAGGCCGGGGCGGCCCGGGATCCCGCCTGTGCGGCGCGGCGCACGGCGGATTGGGGGCTGAGTGGCTGCTTAATAGCGGGCGATTGATTGTTGAGCAGGAAAAGGGAGTGCTAAACTGTGCGGCTCTTGTACAGGGAGTACCCAGTTGACCCAGAGTGTGAATCACCAGGTGCGGCGGGCCATCATGGTCCAGCTCTATACCCACGCCTCCTTCAGCCTGCCTTGTCTGGCGCTGCTGGCGATCAGCTGGAGCCTGCTGTTCCACGACTACCTGCCCGCCAGGGAGGCGCTCGGCTGGCTTGGCCTGGTCTTCCTGCTGTTGCTGGGACGCTGGTGGCACCTGCGCTGGCGTCAACCCAGGTTGACGGAGCTCCCGCTGCCGGTGCTGGAGCGGGAGCTCTTCATCGGGGTGACCATCACCTCCATCATCTGGGCGCTCGGCGTGCTGCTCTACATGGACAGACTGCCGGACACCTACCGCGCCGCCATGATGATGCTCACCAGCCTGATCCTCACCGGCAGCGCCATCATGCTGTTCGGCAGTCGTCGCACCCTCTACGGGGCAGTGCTGCCGCTCGGGTTCGCCATGCTGTTCGAACTCAGCGACGGCAACGAGCAGGAGCGGATCGTCTCCTGCATGCTGGCGGGTTACCTGTTCGTCTTTCTGCCGACCCTACTGCGCCGGTTGCGCCGGGATCAGGTGGCTTCCCTCTACCACAGTTTTTCCAACGCCGACCTGGTGGCCGAACTCAAGGTAGTCTCGGAGCATCTCAAGCTCACCTCCCGCCTGGACGGCCTGACCGGCATCGCCAACCGGGCTCACCTGGACGACACCCTGGCGCGAGCCTGGCGCCGCTGTCACAGGGCCAGGGCGCCTCTCTCCCTGGTGCTGGTGGATGTGGACTACTTCAAGCAGTTCAACGATCACTATGGCCATCAGCTGGGGGACCAGTGCCTGCAGCAGGTGGCGGGCCTGCTGGCCGAGGTGCTGCGGCGGGAAGATGATCTGGCCGCCCGTTACGGCGGGGAGGAGTTTGCCCTGCTGCTGCCCTGCACCACCTTGCAGGGGGCCATGCAGATCGCCGAACAGGTGCAAACGGCCCTGCGTACCCTGGGCATTCCCCACCACAAGTCCCGGGTATCCGGCCGGGTCAGCTGCAGCTTCGGGGTGGCGACCCTGGTGCCGGATCAGCACAACTCCATCGCCGAGCTTATCCAAAAAGCGGATGCGGCCCTCTATCAGGCCAAGCATAATGGCCGGGATCGTATCGAAGTAGCCTTGATGGGTAAGGTTGCCTGAGTTTCACATGACAGATTAAAGAGGTCGTCTATGCAATGTCATCGTATCGAAGAGCTGCTGGAGCTGCTGCAGCCCGCCTGGATCAAGGAGCAGGATCTCAGCCTGGTGCAATTCATCGCCAAACTGGCGGCAGAGGCCGGCTATGAGGGCGCCCTGTCCGAGCTGACCGACGACATGCTGATCTACCACCTCAAGATGCGCGAATCCGACAAGCAGGCGATGATTCCGGGCCTGGCCAAGGATCATGTTCCGGACTTCAAGGAAGCCCTGCTCAAGGCCCGCGGCATCAAGTAACCCGACCGCCGGGTTGCCGGAAGAGGAAGGTTTCAAGAGAATCTCTAAAAAGGCCCATAGTCAACTGGCTATGGGTCTTTTTTGTTGCCTGAAATTGCGACGGCACTCGAACTATAGATACATTTAACCCACACAATTAGCAGGCTGTTTAAGATATAATCGCCTTCATAACAATATGAGTGGAGCTATGTGCTGCAATGGCCGACCAGGACAAGATCGATATCAAGGATGTGACCGACAAGAACGTCACCGGGACCTTCAATCCCCACACGTTCAAGGCGGGCGATGACAGGTTCAATCCCGGCAACCGCATCTACGTCAGGTCCCAGACCGGCTACTGGCAGCGGGTGCGCAAGGCCATGGGCTGGTTCTTCGTCGCCCTCTTCGTCACCTTGCCCCTGCTGCGCTACGATGGCCGCCAGGCGGTACTGTTCGATCTGGAGCACCAGCAGTTCCACATCTTCGGCGCCACCATCTGGCCGCAGGATCTGACCCTGCTGGCCTGGGTCTTCATGATCGCCGCCTTCGCCCTCTTCTTCGTCACCACCTTCCTCGGCCGGGTCTGGTGCGGCTATCTCTGCCCCCAGACTGTGTGGACCTTCATGTTCATCTGGTTCGAAGAGAAGCTGGAAGGCGCCGCCAACAAGCGCCGCAAGCTGGATGCCGCCCCCTGGAGTGGCGAGAAGCTGGCCCGCAAGGGCGCCAAGCATCTGGCCTGGATCCTGCTGTCGCTGGGCACCGGCCTCACCTTCGTCGCCTACTTCCAGGATGTGTTCCAGCTGGTGCCTGATTTCTTCACCCTGCAGGCGAGCGGCTGGGTCATCTTCTGGGTGCTGTTCTTCGCCGCCTGCACCTACGGCAACGCCGGCTGGATGCGCGCCATCATGTGCATCCACATGTGCCCCTATGCCCGCTTCCAGTCCGCCATGTTCGACAAGGACACCTACATAGTCGGCTACGACAGCAAGCGCGGCGAGACCCGTGGCGCCCGCAGCCGCAAGGCAGATCCCAAGGCGCTGGGGCTGGGGGACTGCATCGACTGCGATCTCTGCGTGCAGGTCTGCCCGACCGGCATCGACATCCGCGATGGTCTGCAGTACGAGTGCATCAACTGCGGCGCCTGCGTCGATGCCTGCGATCAGACCATGGATCGGATGGGCTATCCGAAGGGGCTGATCAGCTACACCACTGAGCACAAGCTGGCCCACAACCAGACCCATGTGGCCAGGCCCAAGCTGCTCGGCTATGGCCTGGTGATGGTCATCATGCTGGGGGTCTTCGTCTACAACGCCATGTCCATCATGCCCATGGGGCTCGACATACTGCGGGATCGCAACCAGCTGTTCCGGGAGAACAGCGAGGGGCTCATCGAGAACACCTATACCCTGAAGATCCTCAACAAGACCCTGCAATCCCAGACCTATCAACTGGATGTGGAAGGGTTGCCGGAGCACCAGTGGTTCGGCCCGAGGGAAGTGACTCTCAAACCAGGGGAAATTTTCACCCTGCCGGTGAGCCTGGCGGTGGATCCCTTCAACCTGAAGCGGCCGACCCTGGATGTCCAGTTCGTGCTCAAACGGGAAGGAGCCGCACCGGACGACAGCAAGGGCACCCTGCGCCAGCCCAGCAAGTTTATCAGCCGACTCTGAGGGGCCGTCCCGGACGGCTGATCCGGCGTGCCACGGGCGTCCGTGGAATGTTCCGGATCGGGATCATGGGCGGCATTGATTGGCTATCTCGGATAGAATGGGGCGCAACAGCGCCCCTTTCTCATGGTGGATGACATGCGTTTCAACTATTCCGACCTCAATCCCGACCTCATCATGGATGCGATCGATCTCAGCGGCCTGCGCATCGACTCCGGCCTCATCGAGCTCAACAGCTATGAAAACCGGGTCTACCAGTTTCAGGATGAGGAGCGTCGCCGTTACGTGGTGAAGTTCTACCGCCCCGGTCGCTGGAGCCGAGCCCAGATCCTCGAGGAGCACGAGTTTGCCGCTCGCCTGCGTGAGACGGAGATCCCGGTCGCCGCCCCCATCGCCTTTGCCGGCGAGACCCTGCTGGAGTATCAGGGCTACCCCTTCGCCATCTGGCAGAGCGTCGGTGGTCGCCAGTTCGAGGTGGACAACCTGGATCAGCTGGAGTGGGTGGGGCGCTATCTCGGCCGCATCCACAGTGTCGGGGCCAGTCACTCCTTCCACCATCGGGTCCAGCTGGACGTGGAGAGCATGCTGCACGAGCCGCGTCAGTTGCTGGCGGCCGGAGAGTGGGTGCCGAGCGGCCTGGCCAAGCAGTTCTTCGGGGTGCTCGACGAGCTGATCCGGCATGTCTGCGACGCCATGACCCTGGACGTGGCCCGGATCTCCCTGCACGGGGATTGCCACCCCGGCAACATACTGTGGCGTGACGGCCCCCTGTTCGTCGATCTCGACGACTGCCGCACCGGCCCCGCCATCCAGGATCTCTGGATGATGCTGAGCGGCGAGCGCCACGAGCAGCAGATCCAGCTCGACACCCTGCTGGCCGGCTACGAGGAGTTCATGGAGTTCGACCCGCGGGAGCTGGCGCTGATCGAACCGCTGCGAGCCATGCGGATAGTCCACTACATGGCCTGGCTGGCCCGGCGCTGGGAGGATCCCGCCTTCCCCCGTCACTTCCCCTGGTTCAATACGGATCACTACTGGCGCCAGCAGATAGCGACCCTGCACGACCAACTGGAAGCGCTCAAGGCGCCGCCCCTTACGCTGATGCCGAACTGGTAAGGCAGGCGAATCGCGATACCCGGGGCAAGACCAGCTGGAAGCGCTCCGGGTCGCTGATGCTGGCCGGACAAGCCCCGGCAACCTGGGCTTGGATGCTGCGGCGATGGGCTCGCCCACCCGCCTTTGCCATTGACGGCGGGAAGGTGACGCAATAGGCTTGGACTGCTTCGGTTCGCCGGGCGTGCCTCACAGTGATCCCTTAACAGGAAACGTCATGAAAAAAGTACTATTTTTCCTCGCTGCCATGCTGATGATCCCCATGGTTCACGCCGCCCCGGAATTCAAGGAAGGCGTCAACTATGACGTGGTCACCCAGACCGGCAGCGCCCAACCTGAAGTGCTGGAGTTCTTCTCCTATTTCTGCCCGCACTGCGCCAAGTTCGAGCCGATCGCCGAAGATCTGAAGAAGAGCCTGCCGGAAGGCGTGCCGATGAAGAAGAACCCGGTGGCCTTCCTGGGCCGTGAGATGGGTCCGGAGATGCAACGCGCCTATGCCGTCGCCAACCTGCTGAACGTCGAAGGCAAGCTGACCCCGGTCATCTTCGACAAGATCCACACCCAGCGTCAGGTGCCGCAGAGCCGTGCCGACGTGAAGCAGATCTTCGTGGACAACGGCGTACCGGCCGAAGAGTTTGACGGTGCCGTCGACAGCTTCGCCGTCTCCGGCATGGTCTCCCAGTTCGATCGCAACACCGAGAGCTACAACATTCGCGGTGTGCCGGCCTTCCTGGTCAATGGCAAGTACCTGGTGAAAATTGAATCCATCACCTCCCAGGAGCAGTTCAACCAGCTGGTGAAATTCCTGCTGGCCAAGAAAGACTGACCTCTCCCGAGTCGATAAAAAAGCCCGCCGGTGCAAACCGGCGGGCTTTTTGTTGTCTGCTGTTCCTGGGGGTTCACACCCCGACGTGGAAGGCCTGCTTGAGGTTGCGGATGAAGTCCGCGTCCCGGCACAGGGTCTTGCCCGGGCTGTCGGAGATCTTGGCGACCGGGCCGCCGTTGCACTCCATCAGCTTGAAGACGATGTTCATCGGGCTGACGCCGGGCAGATCGCAGGTGAGCTTGGTGCCGATGCCGAAGCTGGTGTTGATGCGGCCACGGAAGTGACGAAATAGCTCGACGGCCTTGTCGAGGTTGAGGCCGTCGGAGAAGACCAGCGTCTTGTCTTTGGGATCTATGCCGAGCCGCTGGTAGTGGCTGATGGCCTTCTCGCCCCACACCACGGGGTCACCGGAGTCGTGGCGCAGTCCCTGATAGCGGCTGGCCAACTCGAAATCGAAGTCGCGCAGGAAGGCATCCATGGTGATGCAGTCGGTCAGGGCTATGCCCAAATGGTTGGTGAACTCGTCAAGCCAGCTGATGAGGGCGGCGCGCTGACTGTGTTCCAGCGGGAAGCCGAGCTGCTGGTGGGCCTGGAACCACTCGTGGGCCTGGGTGCCCACCGCCGGTAGCCGGTACTTCTGGGCCAGCTGGTAGTTGCTGGTGCCCCGAAATGCCGGCAGGCGCTCCTTGAGGCGGCCCACCACGGCATCCTGCACGGCATGGGAGAAGCGGCGGCGGGTGCCGAAGTCGATGAGGTTGAAATCCTGCATCTCCTCGGGGCTGAGTTCCCGCTCCAGCTTGTCGATCTTCTGGTCCAGCCGCGCCAGGGCATGGCTCACCCCGAACTGGGGATAGCGGAAGCGGTTGCGCATCTCGCTGATGATGGCGAGCACAGGGATCTCCCACAGGATCACGTCCTGCCAGGGTCCCTCGACCCGCACATTGATGCGGCCATCCTGCTCGAACACCTTGAGCAGAGAGGCATCCAGCGGCTTGCGGCGCAGGTGATCGAGGTAATCGGCGGTGAAGAAGGGGCGCTCGGCCAGGAAGTCGAGCTCGGAGCCGGTCAGGCGCAGGGAGCCGGCGAGGCGCAGCTGCTCCTCGATCTCGCCCATCATGGGCAGCAGATCTTCCTCGTTGCGGCTGTGGAACTCGGCCACCACCTCGGCATCCGGGTAGCGATGGAACACCGCCTGCTGCATATGCAGCTTGTAGGCGTCTGTGTCGAGCAGGCTGGTGAGGATAGGGGGCATATCAGTATCCTGGCAGGCGGGTGACCTGCCGCATGGGTAATTTGCGGGCGCCGGGCAGGCTGGTGAGAATGGGTGACATATCAGGCGTCCAGAAGGTGTTGTACATCGATCAGGGTCTGGGCCAGTTCGGCACCCGCCTCGATCATCTGGGTGTGGGCGCTGGCAACCGTCTCGGGCGCTATGCCACGGCAGGCATCGAGGTGCACTATGACCCGCAGACCGGCACGGCGCAGTTGCAGCACACTGGTCTTGACGCAGTAGTCGGTGGCGAGGCCGCCCACCAGTACTGTGCTGATGCCGCGGGCTTGCAGGAATTCGATGAGCCCTGTGCTGCGCCGCTCGGCCAGGTCATGGTAACAGGCGCCATAGGGATGCAGGTCCGGCTCGACCCCCTTCCAGACGAAGAAGTCATAGTCGATGGGGGCGGGCAGGCCATCGAGCAGCTCGAAGCCAGGAGTGCCTGGTACGCAATGGGTCGGCCAGGTGAGATCGGCGTTGGGCAGGTCCAGCGGTTGCAGCATGGCGGCGGGGTTTGTTACCACCCAGGCGGCGTTCGCGGGGTGGGCGTCCTTGCTGCCGATCCGCAGGCTGGCGAGGGCGGCTTGCGCGTTGAGAGCGGCCACTATGTCAGCCCCGCCCGCGACGGGCAGCTCGTTCGGGCAGAGGGGGGTAAAGCCCTTCTGCGCATCTATATCCAGGCTGGCGATGGTTCCCATGGGTGGCTCCTGCACATAATATTCTTGTGATATTATCTACCAAACATTATTAGAAGGCGAGCAGGTCGACCAGGATGCCGAGAATGAGTCTGGATATGGTGGTGCTGCGGTTGAACGAGGAGCGGCTCGAACTGCTCCTCGAGACCCGGGATCGCCCCCCCTTTAGCCACTGCTGGCAGTTGCCGGCCCTGCGCATCGACGAGACCCGGGATAGGGATCTGGATGCCGCCCGTCACCGTCTGCTGGGGGAGTGGGGGCTGGGTCATTGCTACAGTGAGCAGGTCTGTACCCTCGGCAATCTGGAACGGGATCCCCGTGGCTGGTCCACCACCCTGGTCTATCTGTGTCTGGTGGAGCCGGAGGCGGAGGCCGTGCGAGGTCATTGGCACCCGCTCTCGGCCCTGCCGGGTCTCGACCTTGCCTTCGATCACGGCCAGCTGGTCGCCATGGGGCTGGAGCGGCTGCGCATCAAGAGCCGCTACAGCACACTGCCGCTGCAACTGCTGGGGGCCGAGTTCACCCTCTCCGAGGTGCAGCGGGCCTTCGAGATAGTCCTGCAGACCCCGATGAATACGGCGGCGTTTCGCAAGCGGATCCATCGTGCCGACATCCTGGTGGATACCGGCCGCAAGCGTACCGGCAAGCAGCGGCCCGCCATTCTCTACCGGCTGGAGAGCCCCTGCTGCGTGATGTTCGATCAGGTGATGCATGGAGCGGAAGCATGAATAAAGCGCCGCCCCGGGTACTGGTGAGTGCCTGCCTGCTGGGTCAGCCGGTACGCTACGACGGCCAGAGCAAGGGGATCGTCAGCGACTGGCTGAATGCGCTGGGGGCCGAGGGGAGGGCGCTGGCGTTCTGCCCCGAGGTGGCGGGCGGCCTGCCGACCCCGCGTCCGCCCGCCGAGCGGCAGGGTGAGCTTGTGGTGACCGAGAGCGGGCTGGATGTGACCGCCGAGTTCGATCGCGGCGCCGAGCTGGCGCTCGGGCTCTGCCTGGCGCAGGGCATTCGCTTTGCCCTGCTCAAGGAGGGGAGCCCCTCCTGCGGCAGTGGCCGCATCTACAACGGCCGCTTCGAAGGCGTTTCCCTGGCGGGAGAGGGCAAGACCACGGCCCTGCTGCGCCGTCACGGCATTCAGGTGTTCAGCGAGGATCAGTTGCCCGAGCTGGCTCTGGCACTCTCCCTGGCGGCCACCGCAGCGGGCTCCTGAGCTCGCTGCCACCCTTCCAATACCTCGTCCTTCTCCTGCCAGCGCTGGTTCAGCCACGCCTGAAAACCGCGTTTGAACTGCTTGTCGTTGAAGTAGTCACCCACCAGCGCCTCATCCACCGGCAGCTCCTCGATGCGCACCTGAATGCGCTTCATCCGCCCCATCAGGAAGTCCTTGAACGGCGTTTCGCTGTTGTCCGGGTAGCGGATTGTGACGTTGATCAGGCTGTCGAACTGCTCCCCCATGGCCGCCAGCGTGAAGGCGAGCCCCGCCGCCTTGGGCGGCATCAGGTGGCGGTGGCGGGATCGGGTCGCCTCTCGCTTAGCCTCGGTGAAGCGGGTCCCCTCCACGAAGTTGATGACTGTGGTGGGGATGTGGCGAAACGTCTCGCAGGCGTTGCGGGTGGTCTCTATGTCCTTGCCCCTCAGGTGCGGGTTGCGCAGCAAAAACTCCCGTGAGTAGCGACGCATAAAGGGCATGTCGAGCCCCCAGCAGGCGAGCCCCAGCAGCGGTATGTAGATGAGCTCGTGCTTCATGAAGAACTTGGGCACCGGCAGCCTGTCGCGGAACAGGTGGCCCAGCACCACTATGTCGGTCCAGCTCATGTGGTTGCTGATGATGAGGTACCAGCCATCTTTGCGCAGCCGGGTGTCATCCTCGAGCTGCCAGTCGATGCGGGTGGTGAGGCGGATCACCAGGGCGTTGCAACCCAGCCACAGCCTCATGAAGCCATTGTTGAGTCGGCTGCAGACTCGGCCGAAGGCCGGGATGGGCAGCAGCAATTTCGCCAGGGAGACCAGCAGGATCAGGCTGGCGCACAGGGCGGTGAACAATATGGTCAGGCCGGCGCTGATGAACAGCACCAGGGGGCCGGGGAGCAGGCTTAGCATGGGCGTCGTTTACTGCGTCTTGTCCGCCAGCAGCTGGTTCAGGGTCTGGTCTTTCTCGCGCCAGATCCCGTTCAGCCACTGTTGAAACTCTTGTTGGAACTCGGGGTCATTGAAGTAATCCCCCACCAGATTGCGTTCGATCGGCAGAAAGCGGACCCGAACCTTGATCTCCTTGACCCGACCGCACATGAAGTCCCAGTAGCTTGGGATGCCGCCTGGATAGGCGATGGTCACATCCACCAGCTTGTGCAGTTGATCCCCCATGGCCGCCAGGGTGAAGGCGATGCCGCCAGCCCTCGGGTGCAGGAGGTGGCGATAGGGGGCACCCTGTTTGTCGTGCTTGTGGGTGGTGAAGCGGGTGCCCTCTACGAAGTTCATCACACTCACCGGAATGTGGCGGAACTTGGCACAGGCCTTACGCGTCGTTTCTATGTCTTTTCCCTTCAGATGCGGCTTCTTTTCCAGCAAGCTGCGTGAATATCGCCGCATGAAGGGGAAGTCCAGCGCCCACCAGGCCAGACCGAGAAAAGGTACCCAAATCAGTTCTTTCTTGAGGAAAAACTTCAGGAAGGGAATTTTTTGATTAAAAATCCGCTGCAGTACCAGTATGTCGACCCAGGATTGATGGTTGGCAACCACCATATACCACTCATTCCGGCGTCCTTTGTCCACTCCGACCACCTCGAAAGGGGTTCTGATGATGGTTTTCTGGATCAGATTGTTGAAACCTATCCAGCAGCTGGCACAGCCGTCCAGCAGGGCGTTGCAGAGGGTACGCCAGCCCTTGAGCGGCAGCAGCAGCTTGATGAGGCCGAGCAGCAGTATGGGGACAAACCAGAAGAGGGTGTTGAGGAAATAGAGCAGGGTCGAGAGGCAGCCGCGCAGCCGCTCTATCAGCTTGTTGTGCATGAATCGGATCCGTTTTCGTGTCTGTGGGTGGCAACCAAGTGGTCAGATCTGTGGCCATAATATCAGCCGATCCGGCGCTAGACCATGGATGCACCGCACAGACGCCGGGATCTCCTGGCGCTCACTGGCCGCTGCGCAGCCGCGACAGCAGCCTGTCCATGGCGCGATAACCGAGCGCCTCGATAAGATGTTCCTTCTCGATGACGGGGCGCCCCGCCAGATCCGCTATGGTGCGCGACACCCGCAAAATGCGGTGCCAGGCCCGGATGCTGAGCCCCAGCTTCTGGATGGCGTTCTCCAGAAATTCGGCATCTTGCGGTGATAATCGGCAAATGTCCTCTATCTCTCGGCTATCCAGCAAGTTGTTGAGCTTGCCGTTGCGACTGAGCATTCGTTCGCGCGCCCCTAGCACCCGGTCGCGGATCTGCTGGCTCGACTCCCCCCGCTCCGCCTTGCCAGTCAGGCTGCCCTTGGGCAGCAGCGGCACCTCCACCGTCAGATCGAAACGGTCGAGGAAGGGGCCTGAGAGCTTGCCGAGGTAGCGCAGTATCTGATCCGGGCTGGAGCGGGTCTGGCCGTCCCCATAGTGGCCGCAGGGGCTGGGGTTCATGGCGCCCACCAACTGGAAGCGGGCGGGAAAATCCACCTGACGGGCGGCCCGGCTGATGGTGATGTGACCCGTCTCCAGCGGTTCTCGCAGTGAGTCGAGCACCTTGCGCTCGAACTCAGGCAACTCGTCGAGAAACAGCACACCATTGTGGGCCAGGGATATTTCCCCCGGCCGCGGGTGACTGCCACCTCCCACCAGGGCTACAGCCGAGGCGCTGTGGTGGGGCGTGCGGTAGGGCCTGTGGTGCCAGTGGCCGGCGCGGGGGGTGAGGCCGCCGATGGAGTGGATGGCGGCGGTCTGCTGCGCCTCCTGTTCGCTGAGCGGCGGCAGTATGCCGGGCAGGCGGCTTGCCAGCATGCTCTTGCCGGTGCCGGGCGGGCCTATGAACAGCAGGTTGTGGCTGCCGGCGGCGGCGATCTCCAGCGCCCGCTTGGCCTGGGACTGGCCTATCACATCCTGCAGATCCGGCACATCGGGCAGGGTGTCCGTGGTCTGGGGCTCCGGCAGCGGCAGTTCGTACTGACCCGCCAGCCAGGCGGTGACGGCCAGCAGCTGGTGGGCGGTGCGCACCTCGGCATCCTGGATGAGGGAGGCCTCGGGGCCGTTCTCTCGCGGTACCAGCAGGGTGCGGCCCGCATCGCGGCAGGCGAGCACGGCGGGCAGCACCCCGAGCACGGGACGGATCTCGCCGGTCAAGGCAAGCTCCCCTAAAAATTCATGATCGAGCAGATATGTTGCCGGTATCTGCTTGGAAGCGGCGAGAATGCCGATGGCGATGGCCAGATCGAAACGGCCTCCCTCCTTGGGCAGATCGGCGGGGGCCAGATTGACTGTGATGTGCTTGGAGGGGAACTCGAAATTGCCGTTGAGCAGGGCACTGCGCACCCGATCCCGCGACTCCTTCACCGAGGTTTCCGGCAGGCCCACCATGTTGAAGGCGGGCAGGCCGTTGGATAAATGGACTTCCACCGTGACTTGCGGCGCCGCTATCCCCAGGCTGGCACGGCTATAAACCACAGCTAATGACATAAATCCCGTCCTTGGTTTGATGTATGTGCTGGTTAACCGTTTTTTATTAGTTTTTTGTTCCAGAGAGTAGCTTGCTGATCAGTCAAAATCAGAGTCTTGTCAGGTAAAAAAGGCTTGCCCAATAAAAATCACCGTGCTAGTTCTAATAGTCATTCGCGGTGCAAACCGCCCCCATTTCACAGGATTTCCGGTTGTAACTATGAACATGGCCTCCCGTTTCGTCAGCATTATTGTGGTCCTAGTGGTGATTATTATCTCACCGCTCGGGGCTCGTTTAGCTGCACGGAACAAGGGATAGACCCACCACCGGACAGAACGAAACAAGCGACCCCCGAGCCTCACGGCCCGGGGGTTTTTTTTCGACCAAAGGACAGGATTTCCACATGAACGGCGCGCAGTTTTTGGTACAGGCTCTCAAGAAACAGGGTGTGACCCAGGTGTTTGGTTACCCGGGCGGGGCCATCATGCCGGTCTATGACGCCCTGTATGACGGTGGCCTGGCCCATCAGCTCTGCCGTCACGAGCAGGGGGCCGCCTTGGCCGCCGTGGGTTATGCCCGCGCCTCCGGTCAGGTGGGGGTCTGCATCGCCACCTCGGGCCCGGGGGCCACCAACCTGGTGACCGGCCTGGCGGAGGCGCTGCTCGATTCCGTGCCCCTGGTGGCCATCAGCGGTCAGGTGGCTTGCGCTGCCGTCGGTACCGATGCGTTTCAGGAGGTCGACGTGCTCGGCATGTCCCTCTCCTGCACCAAGCACTCCTTCATGGTGACCGATGCCGCCGATCTGGGTCGGGTGCTGGCGGAAGCCTTCGCCATCGCCACCGAGGGGCGTCCGGGTCCTGTGCTCATCGACTTTCCCAAGGATGTGCAGCTGGCCTCCGTGCCTGCCCAGAGCCCGCTGTTTGCGGTGGAGGAGCCAGAGCCCCTCAATCCGGCCGAGCTGACCCTGGCCCGCACCCTGCTGGCCGCTGCCGAGCGCCCGGTGCTCTACGTCGGGGGTGGGGTGGGCATGGCCAACGCGGAGCAGCAACTGCGCGACTTTGCCGCCGTCACCGGCATGCCTGCGGTCACCACCCTCAAGGGGATAGGGGCGCTCGACCCCGACAGCCCCGTCTACCTCGGCATGCTCGGTATGCACGGCACCAAGGCCGCCAACTATGCGGTGCAGCAGTGCGATCTGCTGCTGGTGGTGGGTGCCCGCTTCGATGATCGGGTGACCGGCAAGCTGGAGGAGTTCGCCCCCGAGGCCAGGGTGATCCACCTGGACGTGGATGCCGCCGAGTTCGGCAAGCGCCGCGCCGCCGACGTGGGCATAACCACGGATCTCAAGCGGGTGTTGCCCGCCCTGGCCATGGCGCTGGCGATCGATCCCTGGCGTGAGCACTGCGCCGCCATGGCTCGCGAGTATGCCTTCCGCTACGACCATCCCGGCCAGCCCATCTATGCCCCGGCTCTGCTCAAACAGCTCTCGGCACTGCTGCCCGAGACCAGCGTGGTGGCTTGCGACGTGGGTCAGCACCAGATGTGGGTGGCCCAGCACATGCGCTTCACCAGCCCGCGCAATCACCTCTCCAGCGCTGGTCTCGGCACCATGGGCTTCGGTCTGCCCGCCGCCATCGGCGCCAAGATGTCGCGCCCGGATGACGAGGTGGTGCTGGTGAGCGGTGACGGCTCCTTCATGATGAACGTGCAGGAGCTCGGCACCATACGCCGGGCCCAGCTCAAGGTGAAGATGGTGCTGATCGACAATCAACGTCTCGGCATGGTGCGCCAGTGGCAGGAGCTGTTCTTCGACGGCCGTTACAGCGAGACCATACTCTCCGACAACCCGGATTTCATCGCTCTGGCCGCCGCCTTCGGCATCCCGGGCGAGACCATCACATGCAAGGAGCAGATAGCACCGGCGCTCGATCGCCTGCTGGCAAGCGAGAGTGCCTACCTGCTGCATGTGGCCATTTCAGAGGAAGAAAACGTCTGGCCCCTGGTTCCGCCGGGAGTCGCCAACCACAAGATGATGGAGCAACGCCCATGAAGCAGCACAGCTTTCACCAACCCGGATTTGCGCAGCACACCCTGCATATTCACGCCCAGCCCAGACCCGAAGTGATGGAGCGGGTGCTGCGGGTGGTGCGTCACCGTGGCTTCGCTCTCTGCTCTCTGAACATGGAGCAGGATTGCCAACAGCTGCGGATCACGGTTACTGTCGAGTCGGAGCGTCCCATCCAGCAGTTGTGGAGCCAGCTGGTCAAGCTGGTGGATGTCTCCCGGGTCGATGCACTGGAACAGCAACCCCGGATCAGCGCTTAAGGAGCCAAGCCAATGTCACAGCCTTCCCAATCTGCCACTCAGCCTCAATACATCTGGTTCAATGGCAAGCTGGTGCCCTGGCAAGATGCCCAGGTCCACGTCATGAGCCATGCCCTGCACTACGGCTCCTCTGTGTTCGAGGGGGTGCGCGCCTACGACACCCCCAGGGGGACCTGCATCTTCCGGCTGCAGGAGCACACCCGCCGCCTGTTCGACTCCGCCAAAATCTACTGGATGGACGTGCCCTACAGCGAATCCGAAGTGAATGAAGCCTGCCGCACAGTGGTGCGCGAGAACGGCCTCAAAAGCGGCTATCTGCGCCCGCTGGCCTTTGTCGGCAACGTGGGGCTGGGGCTGCATCCGCCGCTGGATGCCAAGGCGGATCTCATGGTGGCGGCCTTGCCCTGGGGCGCCTACCTCGGCGAAGAGGGGCTGAAAAACGGGGTGGATGTCTGTGTCACCTCCTGGAGCCGGCTCGCCCCCAACACCATTCCCACCGGCGCCAAGGCGGGCGGCAACTACCTCTCGTCCCAGCTCATCAGCCGGGAGGCCAAGCGCAACGGCTTCGCAGAGGGGCTGGCGCTGGACGTGAACGGCTACCTGAGCGAGGGGGCCGGTGAGAACCTCTTCCTGGTGAAGAACGGCGTGCTCTTCACCCCGCCCGCCACCGCCGCCATCCTGCCCGGCATCACCCGCGACACCATAATGACGCTTGCCCGGGATCTCGGTTACGAGGTGCGCGAGCAGGCGCTGCCCCGGGAAGCGCTCTACGTGGCGGACGAGATCTTTATGACCGGCACCGCCGCCGAGGTGACCCCGGTGCGCTCTGTCGATCGGATGAAGGTGGGCGCTGGCAGCCGTGGCCCGGTGACCGAGCAGCTGCAGAACGCCTTCTTCGGCCTGTTCAACGGCCAGACCGAGGACAAGTGGGGCTGGCTGACCCCGGTCAACGACTGATCGAAAGCTGAGCGGGCGACCCGGTCGCCCGCTCATGTTTGGATTGGAGTCGGCTATGGCAAGGGCCCTATCCCTTGCCACAACCGATTTGAAGCGACAGCTTCGCACCATAAGTTTGCCCAGTCGGGCTCATGTATTCAGGGAGTAGAGACAATGCCGAAGTTGAGATCCGCCACCACCACCCACGGACGTAACATGGCCGGGGCCCGCGCCCTCTGGCGTGCCACCGGCATGACAGATCAGGATTTCGGCAAGCCCATCATCGCCGTGGTCAACTCCTTCACCCAGTTCGTGCCCGGTCACGTGCACCTCAAGGATCTTGGCCAGCTGGTGGCCCGGGAGATCGAGGCCGCCGGCGGCGTCGCCAAGGAATTCAACACCATAGCGGTCGATGACGGCATCGCCATGGGCCATGGCGGCATGCTCTATTCGCTGCCGTCCCGCGAGCTTATCGCCGATTCTGTGGAGTACATGGTCAACGCCCACTGCGCTGATGCCATGGTCTGCATCTCCAACTGCGACAAGATCACCCCGGGGATGCTGATGGCCGCCCTGCGCATCAACATACCGGTGATCTTCGTCTCCGGCGGCCCCATGGAGGCGGGCAAGACCAAGCTGTCGGATCAGATCATCAAGCTGGATCTGGTGGACGCCATGATCCAGGGGGCCGATCCCAAGGTCTCCGACGCCCAGAGCGATCAGATCGAGCGCAGCGCCTGCCCCACCTGCGGCTCCTGCTCCGGCATGTTCACCGCCAACTCCATGAACTGCCTGACCGAGGCGCTCGGCCTCTCCCAGCCGGGCAACGGCTCCATGCTGGCGACCCACGCGGACCGCGAGCAGCTGTTCAAGCTGGCCGGTCAGCGCATCGTCGCTTTGGCCAATCGCTACTACCAGCAGGATGACGAGAGCGCCCTGCCGCGCAACATCGCCACCAAGGCGGCGTTCGAGAACGCCATGGCCCTGGACATCGCCATGGGCGGCTCCACCAATACGGTGCTGCACCTGCTGGCGGCGGCCCAGGAGGCCGGGGTGGACTTCACCATGGCCGACATCGACCGCATGTCCCGCAAGGTGCCCCAGCTGTGCAAGGTGGCGCCCTCCACCCAGAAGTACCACATGGAAGACGTGCACCGCGCCGGTGGCGTGGTCGCCATCCTGGGCCAGCTGGAAAGAGCCGGCCTGGTGCACGGGGATACCCGCAACGTGCTCGGTACCTCCCTGAGCGAATTGCTTGAGGCCTATGACGTCAGCCGCTGTGACGACAAGGCGGTGCACGACTTCTACCGCGCCGGCCCGGCCGGGATCCGCACCACCAAGGCATTCAGCCAGGATTGCCGTTGGCCCGAACTGGATCTGGACCGTGCCGAAGGCTGCATCCGCTCCCTGGAGAATGCCTATAGCCTGGAAGGGGGCCTGGCCGTGCTCTCCGGCAACCTGGCCCTCAACGGTGCCATCGTCAAGACCGCCGGGGTGGATGACGAGAACCTCTGCTTCCGCGGCCCGGCCCGGGTGTTCGAGAGCCAGGACACGGCGGTCGCGGGCATCTTGGATGGCACCGTCCAGGCCGGCGAGGTGGTGGTGATCCGCTACGAAGGGCCCAAGGGCGGCCCCGGCATGCAGGAGATGCTCTACCCCACCACCTATCTCAAGTCCATGGGTCTCGGCAAGGCCTGCGCCCTGATCACAGACGGTCGCTTCTCCGGTGGCACCTCTGGCCTCTCCATCGGTCACGTCTCCCCCGAGGCGGCCTCCGGCGGCACCATTGGGCTGGTGGAGGATGGCGACATCATCAACATCGATATCCCGGCCCGCAGCATGGTGCTGGAGGTGGCCGACAGCGTGCTGGCCGCCCGCCGTGTTGCCGTGGAAGCCCGTGGCTGGAAGCCGCTCAATCGCCAGCGTCAGGTCTCCTACGCCCTGCGTGCCTACGCCATGCTCGCTACCAGCGCAGATAAAGGTGCGGTGCGCGATTTAAGCAAGCTGGAGGAGTGATGATGAGCGCGACGACAAACCATTTATGCAAAGTGCTGCTCGCCTCCTCCTGTGCCGACAAAGGTGCGGTACGTGATTTAAGCAAGCTGGAGGAATAGGACATGGTTTCAGCGGCGGATTATCTACGCAAGGTGTTGCTCTCCCCCGTCTACGAGGCGGCGCGGGTGACACCCTTGCAGAGTCTGAAAAAACTCTCCGAGCGGCTCGGCAACCAGGTCTCCCTCAAGCGGGAAGACTTGCAGCCGGTGCACTCCTTCAAGCTGCGGGGTGCCTATCACAAGATCGCCACCCTGAGCGCCGAGCAGAAATCCCACGGTGTGGTGGCCGCCTCGGCGGGCAACCACGCCCAGGGGGTGGCGCTGTCGGCGGCCAAACTTGGCATAAAGGCCATCATCGTCATGCCCAAGACCACGCCGGACATCAAGATAGATGCGGTGCGTCGCCTGGGTGGCAACGTGCTGCTGTTTGGCAACAGCTTCGACGAGGCCTATGCCGAGAGCCGCCGTCTGTCAGAAACCGAGGGCTACACCTTGATACCGCCGTTCGACGACGTCGAGGTGATCGCGGGCCAGGGCACCATAGGCAAGGAGCTGCTGGAGCAGGACACCCACCTGACCCACGTCTTCGTGCCCGTGGGGGGCGGCGGTCTGGCCGCCGGGGTGGCTGTCTACATCAAGCAGCTGCTGCCGGACGTCAAGGTGATAGGGGTGGAAGCCGAGGGCTCCGCCTGTCTCAAGGCCGCCATGGAGGCCGGCGAGCCGGTCAATCTGGAGCGGGTCTCCCTGTTTGCGGACGGGGTGGCGGTCAAGCGCATCGGCACCGAGACCTTCCGCCTGTGCAACCAGTATCTGGACGAGGTGGTGACCGTCTCCAACGACCAGATCTGCGCGGCGCTGAAAGACATCTTCGACGACTGCCGTGCCATCGCCGAGCCGTCAGGGGCCTTGTCGCTGGCGGGGCTCAAGGCCTACAGCGAGCGGGAGCAGGTCAAGGGCGGGCGGATGGCGGCCATCCTTTCCGGTGCCAACGTCAACTTCCACAGCCTGCGCTATGTGTCGGAGCGCTGCGAGATCGGCGAGAAGCGCGAGGGCATGCTGGCGGTGACCATACCCGAGCGCAAGGGGGCCTTCCTCGACTTCTGCCGTCAGCTTGGGCCCCGCATGGTGACCGAGTTCAACTACCGCTACGCGGATGCGGCCCAGGCCTCCCTGTTCGTCTCGGTGCGCCTCAGCGGGGGCGACGAGGAGCTCGGCCAGATCATCGATCAGCTCGGTGGCAACGGTTACCCCGTGGTCAACATGACAGAGAGCGAGCTGGCCAAGAACCACGTGCGCTACATGATTGGCGGCCGCCCGGCCCGGCCCCTCGGTGAGCGTCTCTACAGCTTCAAGTTCCCGGAGCAGCCGGGCGCCCTGATGCGCTTCCTCGAGACCCTGGGTTGTCGCTGGAACATCAGCCTGTTCCACTACCGCAACCACGGCGCCGACTATGGCCGGGTGCTCTGTGCCTTCGAGCTGCCGGACGAGGACGTGGCCGCCTTCCACGACTACCTGCGCGAGATTGGCTACGGCTGGAAGGAGGTGAGCGAGGATCCCGCCTACCGCCTGTTCCTGGCGAGCCAGGGCAGTCAGTGATGGCGGCTTGACCATCCCGCCCCGAGATGAAAACGAAGAGCCTGGCTCTTCGTTTTTTTATGGGCGCCCCGGGGTGTGCATCTGCCGATAATGTCGCCAATATCACACTCCTGAGTCCCTGGTCGTTTGAGGCTGGTTGCAGATGGGATAATCTGAGTGCGGGGCTTGGGTTCAGGGCCCCGTCAGGGAAGAGAGGCGCATCCGCGTCATAACAATTCATTGCAGGGGCTCATCCATGAACAGATCTATGCTCGCCGTCCTGATCGGCGCTCTGATGGCAACGGGGACGGTGCAGGCTGCCGCCCAGGACAATACCTGGTATGTCGGCGGCAAGGCCGGCTGGTCCAATTTTTACGGGGTGGATTACGACGCTCAGGTCGAAGAGCTGTTTGATGCGACCAGGGTGAACGAGAACAGCGATGATCTCGGGCTTGGGCTCTTCGCAGGCTACCAGGTCAACAGAAACCTGGCCGTCGAGCTCGGTTATGACTGGCTCGGCAAGTATCAGGTGGACAAGCACTACTCGGGCAATGGCGTTGATTTTGCACTCGATGGCGAGGCCAAGGCCCAGATGGTGCAGGCCACCATGAAGATCATCCTGCCCGCGACCTCAGCTCTGGATATCTACGGCCGCCTCGGGGGAGCCTACGCCTGGACCGAGAGCTCCCTCAACGTCAGGGCCAGCGATGGTACCAGCAGCCTTTCCGAGTCCCATGAGGGCAACAAGTATCACGGTGCCGCCTTTGTGGGGGCATTGGGCATCGAATATGCCATCGACAGGGATTGGGCCGCCCGCCTCGAATACCAGTACACCACCCCTCTCGGCAAGACCTCGCTGGAGGAATCCGGCATTGAGATGGACAACGGCCTGCTGTCGGTGGGCATGCTCTATCGCTTCGGTCAGGTCGGTGACGAGCCGGTGGCGCCGACGCCGGCTCCCGTGCCTGAGCCAGCACCGGCCCCCGTGCTGGTAGAGAAGCAGTTCAGTCTGGACTCGGACGTCTTGTTTGAATTCAACAAGGCGACCCTGAAGCCGGCCGCGAGCCAGGCGCTGGACAGCCTGTTTGCCCAGATCCTGGCGGCCAACCCGAAAGACGGGGTGGCCACGGTGATCGGTCATACCGACCGGCTGGGATCCGATGCCTACAATCAGGCCCTTTCGGAACAGCGTGCCCGCACAGTGGCCGACTACCTGATTGCCAAGGGGCTGTTTGCCGACAAGGTGCGGGCCGAGGGGCAGGGCGAGTCGTCACCGGTGACGGGGGGCAGCTGCCCGGATGGCGCCAAGGCGCAGATGATCGCCTGTCTGGCCCCGGATCGCCGGGTCGAGGTGCGGCTGACCGGGGTTTCCCAGGTCGCCGAATAAGCCGGAGCAGTCATGGGGTAAAAACAACGAGGGGGCCCAGGCCCCCTCGTTGCGTTCTGGCTCTCCCCCTCATCCCCAACCCTTCTCCCGCGAGGGGGAAGGGAGCAAAGACGCCATGGCGGGTGCGCACTATCGCAAGATCCGTTGATTAGCGAAGCGTAATCGGACCAGCGCAGCGACCCTTAATTCAACTCCGTGGGATCGATATCCAGGCTCCAGCGCACCTTCTTGGTCTCCGGCCAGCCGTCCAGCTCCTTCACCGCCCAATCCAGCAGTTGCGCCAGCGGCGCCCGGTTTGGCCCCTGTACCAGCAGCTGCATGCGGAACTTGCCCGCCTTGCGCTCCATGAAGCCGCTGATGGGCCCGAGCACCTGCACCTGGGGATAACGGGCGCTGCGCAGGGTATCGGCGAGCCGGCCGAGGAACAGCTGCACCTCGTCGCGACCGTTGGCCTCGGCCCTGAACAACCCCTGATAGCTGAAGGGCGGCAGCCCCAGCAGGCGGCGCTCTTTGAGCGCGGTATCGGCGAAGTGGCCGTAACCGTTCTGGGTAAGGTCCTGCAGCAGGGCGTGCTCCGGGTGGTGGCTCTGCAGCACCACCAGCCCCGGTTTGCTGGCGCGACCGGCGCGGCCCGCCACCTGGGTGTAGAGCTGGGCCAGCTTCTCGGCGGCGCGAAAATCGGCGGAAAACAGGGCGCCATCCACGTCCAGCAGACCCACCAGGGTTACGTCCGGGAAGTGGTGCCCCTTGGCCAGCATCTGGGTGCCGATCAGGATCTTGTACTTGCCCGCCTTGATGTCGCCGAGGTGGGTCTCCAGCTCCCCCTTGCGGCGGGTGTTGTCTCTGTCGATGCGCACCACAGGGTATTGAGGGAACACAGTGGTGAGCAGCTGCTCCAGCTGCTCGGTGCCGACCCCTGAGCCAATCAGCTCGCTGCTGCCACACTCCGGGCAGCTATGAGGCAGCGGGCGCACGCTGTCGCAGTGGTGGCAGTGCAGCCGACGCCCGGCCTGATGCCAGGTGTACCAGGCGTCACAGCGCTCGCAGGCGGCGCTCCAGCCACATTGGTGGCAGATAAGCGAGGGGGCATAGCCGCGCCGGTTGAGGAACAGCATCACCTGGTTGCCCGCCACCAGGTGCTCTGCCATCAGCTGCTCCAGCTGGGGAGAGAGCCCGGCCTGCAGCCGCACGCTCTTGATGTCCAGGATCACCTGGCGGGCGGTCTGGGCGTTGCCGGCGCGCCGCGTCAGGCTGAGGTGGTGATACTTGCCAGTGCGAGCGTTATGCAGCGTCTCCAGCGAGGGGGTGGCCGAGCCGAGCAGTATGGGGATACCGGCACGATGGGCCCGCATCACCGCCAGATCCCGCGCGTGGTAGCGAAAACCATCCTGCTGCTTGAAGGAGCCGTCGTGCTCCTCGTCGATGATGATGATGCCGAGGTTCTTGAACGGGGTGAAGACGGCGGAGCGGGTGCCGATCAGGATGGCGGCTCCACCGTCGCGGCAGGCGAGCCAGGCATCGAGCCGCTCTCTGTCGTTCATGGCGGAGTTCATCGCCACCACCGGTACCTTGAAGCGGCGGCGGAAGCGGTTGATGGTCTGGGGGGTGAGGCCTATCTCCGGCACCATCACCAGGGCCTGCTTGCCCGCCTTGAGCAGGGGCTCGAGGATGCTCAGGTACACCTCTGTCTTGCCGGAGCCCGTGATGCCGTCCAGCAGGAAGGCGCCGAACTTGTCGCTCTGGCTGGTGACGGCGGCTACCGCCAGCGCCTGCTCGCCGTTGAGGCGCAGCCCCTCACCGGCGTCAAAATGGGTTGCCCAGTCGCCGTCGTGGCTCGGCTCCAGGCTGCGCTTCTCCAGCAGCCCCTTCTTCTCCAGGGCGGTGAGGGCGGCGCTCTGAATCTCCTCCTGCTTGAGGGCCGATGGGGTCTGGGGCCCCTTGCGCAGCAGGGCGAGGGCCTGCTGCTGCTTGGCGGCCCGTTTGAGTTCGTTGAGATCGATTGCCATCCCGGCTTCGGTGGCAAACCAGAATTCCAGCTCCCGGTAGGCGGCGGGCTCCCCCTTGCGCACCAGCACAGGCAGGGCGTGGGGCAGCACCTCACCCAGGGGATGCTGGTAGTAGCCGGCGCTCCAGGCCATCAGCGCCAGTATGTCGGGCCCCAGCACAGGGGCCGTGTCGAGCACCCGTTTCAAGGGCTTTAACTTGGCGCGGGGCACCTGACTCTCGGTCGGGTGATCCACCACCAGACCGACCAGGGTCTGGGGGCCGAAAGGGATCTCGACCCGGCAACCGGGCTCAGGCAGGGGCAAAGGGGAGAGATAGTCGAAGTGACGGCGCAAGGGCACCGGAACAGCGACACGAACCAGATCAAGCGTTTGCGATGAATCCACCAGGGGTTGCCTATTTTTTCTGCGAAGCCACTTGCCTGAACTCAGGCATTTCCTATATTATTCGCAGCCTTTGAAACTGTGTTCAACAATCGTGTGGTGTCCGACAAGAGATCGGATGGCGACACGGCCTGATAATCGAGGTTGTCCATGAAAGCTGGTATCCATCCCGAGTACGTAGCCATCACCTGCAAGTGCTCTTGCGGTAACGTCATCAATACCTTCTCTACCCTGGGTAAAGATCTGAACCTGGACGTGTGCTCCGCATGCCACCCGTTCTATACCGGCAAGCAGAAAGAAGTTTCTAGCGGCGGCCGCGTAGACAAGTTCAACAAGCGTTTCGGTGGTCTGACTGCCAAGAAGTAATCTTACTTCTGAAGAATTCTGAAAAAGGCGCCCATCGGGCGCCTTTTTTACTGGCTGGCATTCTGTATTGCCCCGCTTTGCCCTATGGTGGTGCGAGTCCATGGGGGATGGCAAGGGGGGTCGAAATGCGAAACTGTCTGGTGATGGGTGCGGCGGGTTACATAGGTTCCTATCTGGTACCCCACCTGCAAGGGCTGGGTTACAGGGTGATCGCCGGGGCCCGACGCCCTTGCCGCCTGCCGGAGGGGGTGGAGTTTCGTCTCGCCGACAGCCTAAAACCTATCACCCTGCTGCCGGCCCTTGCCGGGGTGGATACCGTCTTCTATCTGGTGCACGCCATGGGGGCAGGCGCCGGTTTTCACCGGCTGGAGCAGCAGGGGGTGAAGAACTTCGCCGCCGCCGCCCGCGCCGCCGGGGTGCGCCGCATCGTCTATCTGGGGGCCATACAACCGATCCCCTGCAACAGCCGCCATCTCAACTCCCGTCGCCACTGCGGCGAGCTGTTTCGGGAGGCGGGCGTGCCCACGGTGGAGCTGCGGGCCGGCATCATCATAGGGCCCGGCTCCGCCGCTTTCGAGGTGATGCGGGATCTGGTGTTCAACCTGCCCATGATGGTGACGCCCAAGTGGGTGCGCTCCCGCACGCCCCCCATAGCCCTCTCCAACCTGCTGCACTATCTGGGCGGCCTGGTGGAGGCGCAAGGGGTGGATGGCCGCATCTTCAACGCGGCCGGCCCCGAGCTGCTCAGCTATCAGCAGCAGTTGCAGAGGTTTGCCGCCCACATCGGCAAGCGTTGCCCCATCATTCCCATCCCCTTCCTGAGCC
Organism: Aeromonas rivipollensis; assembly: GCF_010974825.1. Taxonomy (GTDB): domain Bacteria; phylum Pseudomonadota; class Gammaproteobacteria; order Enterobacterales; family Aeromonadaceae; genus Aeromonas; species Aeromonas rivipollensis. Next base: position 45,644 of record NZ_JAAILA010000025.1, read on the forward strand.
CCCGGCTCTCCGCCTGGTGGTTGCAGTTTGCCACCTCTGTGCCCCAACCCATCGCCAAGGCGCTGGTGGGCGGCCTCAAGCACGACATTCCGGCCGACGATGGTCCACTGCGGGCCCTGCTGCCCCAGCACCTGCTCAGCTTCGACGAGGCGCTGACGGAGAGCCTGGCGCTGGAGCAGAAGCTTGGCGCCGAGCAACAGGGGGAGGAGACGCCGCTCGGCCTGCGCTGGCGACATCCCGAGTACGGCTTCTACGATCGCACCGCCAGCGGGGAGGCCGAGTGCCTCGCCTCCCCCGAGGTGGTGTGGCAGGTGCTGCAGCAGCTGGGGGGTGAGCAGCGCTACTTCTACATGAACGAGCTGTGGGTGGTACGCGAATGGATGGATCACCTGATAGGGGGCCCGGCGCTCACCCGGGGGCGCACCAATCCTGATCGCTTCGTGAAGGGGGACATGCTGGACTCCTGGCAGATCCTCGGGGTGGACGAGGGGCGCAGGCTGGATCTGCTGTTCAACATGAAGGCCCCTGGCGTCGGGCGACTGGAGTTCAACATCCAGCCCCAGGAGTCCGGCCTGACACGGCTGCGGGTGACCGCCCACTGGCACCCCCAGGGGGCCTGGGGCCTGGCCTACTGGCTCGCCATGCTGCCCTTCCACCTCTTCATCTTCCAGGGGATGACGGAGGCCATCGCCCGCCAGGCGGAGGCGAGGGCCGGCATTCCCGTGATGGACTGAAATCGCATCTATAACTAAATGGGTATTTCTGCGTGGCAGGAGATGCTGCTGAGTCAGCTGTCAGTGCGACTTGGCGATATTTTCTGCTGTGAAAGGGGGCGGGTTTTCTTTATGATCCCCAGCCCTCGCCACAGGCGAGCCAATGCACCACTCATTCACTTCCGTATCGGGGTCCCCCATGTCCGATCTGCGTCACGATCTTCGTCAACAAGCGCTCGATTACCACGCCCAGCCCATTCCCGGCAAGATAGCCATAGCCCTCACCAAGCCCGCCGAGACAGCGCGGGATCTGGCCCTGGCCTACAGCCCTGGCGTCGCCGAGCCGGTGCGCGAAATCGCCGCCAACCCGGCCGATGCCTACCGCTACACCGGCAAGGGCAACCTGGTGGCCGTCATCTCCAACGGCACCGCCATCCTGGGGCTGGGCAATCTGGGGCCGCTGGCCTCCAAGCCGGTGATGGAGGGCAAGGCCCTGCTGTTCAAGCGCTTCGCCGGCATCGACGCCATCGACATCGAGGTGAAGCACGAGACCAGCCAGCAGTTCATCGACACAGTCGCCGCCATCGCCGACACCTTCGGTGGCATCAACCTGGAAGACATCAAGGCTCCCGAGTGCTTCGAGATAGAGCAGGCGCTGATCGAGCGCTGCGATATACCGGTGTTCCACGATGATCAGCACGGCACCGCCATCGTCACCGCCGCCGGCCTGCTCAATGCGCTGGAAGTACAGGGCAAGCGCATCGAGCAGAGCCGCATCGTCTGCATGGGCGCCGGTGCCGCCGCCACCGCCTGCATGGATCTGCTGATCAAGTGCGGCGCTGCGCCACAGAACATCTTCATGCTGGACCGTCAGGGGGTGATCCACAGTGGTCGCACCGATCTCAACCAGTACAAGCAGCGCTTCGCCAACGACACGCCGCTGCGCACCCTGATGGATGTCATCGACGGGGCGGACGTGTTTGTCGGCGTTTCCGGCCCGGACGTGCTGCCTGCGGAGGCGGTGGCCTTGATGGCCCCCAATCCGGTGATCTTCGCCTGCTCCAACCCGGATCCCGAGATCAAGCCCGCCCTGGCGCACTCGGTGCGCAGCGATCTCATCATGGGCACGGGTCGCTCCGACTATCCGAACCAGATCAACAACGTCATCTGCTTCCCCTTCATCTTCCGCGGCGCCCTGGACGCGCGCGCCAGCCGCATCAACGATGCCATGAAGGTGGCGGCGGTGGAGGCGATCCGTGGCCTGGTGAAAGAACCCGTACCGGCCGAGGTGCTGACCGCCGCCGGGGTGAGTGCGCTCACCTTCGGCAAGGAGTACGTCATTCCCAAGCCGATGGATGCCCGTCTGCTGCCCCGTGTGGCCCGCGCCGTGGCGCTGGCGGCGGTAGCCTCCGGCGTGGCGCGCATCGCGCTGCCTGCAGATTACATGCAAGATTGAGCCGACTGAGCACGACAAAAGGGGCCCCATGATGGGGCCCCTTTTCATTGGGAGCTTGTGCGCCTGTTACTTGGTCTTGGGGGCCACTTTCACGGCCGGTGCGGCATGGGTCGCCTTGTGATGCTTTTTCACCACCTTGGTCTGGGTGGCCTGGGGTGCGGCAGCCTTGGTCGGGGTGGCAGCCATGGTGAAGCCGGAGGTCAGGGCGAAGACAGCGGCCAGGCTCAGGGGGATCAGCTTTTTCATATTCCAGTTCCTCGTTCGGTTTGATGACATGGAGCGGCTCTCCATGACGTCATCCTAGGGCTGCCGGGTCTGAGGTTCAGTGAGTGGCTGGTGACGGTTTGTATCCAAATGTACGGGCAGCCTGAGGCAGAAGCGGGCCCCCGTCTCGGCGGGCAGCAACTGCACCTCGCCCCCGTGGTGGCGCGCTATGCTGCGCACTATGGCGAGGCCTAAGCCCGTGCCGCCAGTGCGTCTGTCCCGGCTCTGATCCAGCCGCACGAAGGGCTCGAAGATCTGGGGTGCCAGCGCCGGATCTATGCCGGGGCCGTCGTCGGCCACCTCCAGCAGATAGTGATCCTGCTGCCGGCTCATGGTGAGGCTCACCCGGCTGTTGGCGTGGCGCAGGGCGTTGCCGATGAGGTTCTCCAGCGCCCTGTCCAGCAGGCGGATGTCGCCGCGCCAGGGCAGGGGATGGGCGGGAAGCTGGAGGGCGAGTCGTCTGTCCGGGCGCAGCGCCTGCCAGTCCGGGAGCCGCTCCCCGGCCCAGCGACCCAGCTCGAGATCGCTGCACTGCAGCGGCAGCTCGGGGCGATCCAGCCTGGCATAGGTGAGCATCTCCTCGATGAGGGCGTCCAGCGCGCCGAGATCCCGCTCCAGCCCCTGCTGCTCCTCGGCCGAGGGGGGCTCGGCCAGCATGGCGAGTCGGTAGCGCAGCCGCACCAGGGGGGTGCGCAGCTCGTGGGCGATGGCGTCGGTCAGCTGCTTGCGGCTGGCCAGCATGGCCTGCAACTGCTCGGCCATCTGATCGAAGGTGCGTCCCACCCGGCCCAGGCTGCTGCCGGGAGGCAGGCCGGTGCGGCAGGAGAGATCCCCGTCACCGACCCGGCGCGCCGTCTGTTCGAGCCGTTGCAGGCCGTGCCAGTGGGGGCGCAGCCAGAGCAGTATGGGCAGGCCGAGGGAGAGACCGATGAGCAGCAGCAGGCCCACGTCCACCCAGTGCAGTTCGTGCAGGTAGGAGAGATAGGGGACGGGGCCGACGATCAGCACCTGGTCGGTGCCCGGGATGCGCTGCAGGAAGGTGTCATCCTCCTCGACGATGACGATGTTGCCCGCCTCGAGGAAGGCCTGATCCTCCCTGGCCAGTGGCTGGTTGGCGAGGGCGCCGAGTTGCAGCGGCAGGTTGAGCTGCTGGCTCTGCTCCCCCATGCGGGCGGGCCAGCGTGCGGGTGGCAGCCGGGCCAGCTCGCCGGTGAGCAGCCCCAGGGAGCCCTGCATCATGTGCTCGAGATAGCGGTCACCCGCCCGCTCGGCACTGACCTGATAGACCAGGCCGATGAGCAGGATGGCGAGGCCGAAGCAGCCGATCAGCAGCAGATAGAACTGGATAAACAGGCGGCGCATGGGGGCTCTCCTCTTGCCTGGATTGCGTCTGGGCGCCCCCCTCATCCCCAACCCTTCTCCCGCAAGGGGAGAAGGGAGCAGAGAGCATCAAGGTCATTCGGTAACTGCTTATTCCCAGGCCTGGGGTACCAGCAGGTAGCCCTTCTGGCGCACCGTCTTGATCCGGGTCGGGTTGGTGCTGTCATCCCCGAGCCGGCGGCGCAGGCGGGAGATGGCGACGTCCATGCTGCGGTCCTGGCCGTCGTAGTCGCGGCCCCGCAGGCTGCGAAACAGCGCTTCTCGCCCCAGGATCTGGCCGGCGTGGCAGGCCAGCTCCCACAAGAGATCGAAATCGGCGGTGGAGAGGGGCACGCTGTTGCCGTCGAGGCGCACATCCCGCCCCGGGCCATCGATCCGCAGGCGGCCGAATTGCAGGCGCTGGGGGGGCGTGCTGAGGGCGGCCGGTTGCGGCGCCTGCCCCTGCTGGCGGAACTGGACCCGCAGCCGGGCCAGCAGCACGGGGGGCGGCGTGGTCTTGAGGATGTAGTCGTTGGCCCCGAGCTCCAGGCTGAGGATCTGGTTCATGTCGCTGTCGAGGGAGGTGAGCATGACGATGGGGCCGGCGAAGCGTGGCCGCAGATCCCGGCACAGGGAGAGGCCGTCCTGCCCCGGCAGCATGATGTCGAGCAGCACCAGATCGGGCTGTTCGGCCTCCACCCTGGCCAGCGCGAGATCGCCCCGGGTCTCCAGCAGCACCTCTATGTCGTGGCGGCCGAGCCAGCTGCTGATGAGCTGGCCTATGTCGGGATCATCTTCAACAAACAGAACGCGTGGCATGGCGGCGTGGCCCCCGGCTATGGCGCGAATGCGCGTGTCGCCAGCATAACGGCTGCGCCCGCGCCCTGCACCGGGATAACTAATCAAAACAGGGCCCGCGGGCCCTGTTGTCATTCTGCCTGTCGAGGGGGATCGGTGTGTCCCCTGCGGCATCAGCCCGCCTTGCGCTTCAAGTACACCCCGGCTTCCATATGGTGGGTCCAGGGGAACTGGTCGAACAGGGCGAAGCGGGCGATCTCGTGGGTCTCGCCCAGCACTGCCATGTTGGCCTGCAGGGTCTCGGGGTTGCAGGAGATGTAGAGGATGTTGTCGTACTCCTGCACCAGCTTGACAGTAGCGTCGTCGAGACCGGCACGGGGCGGGTCGACGAAGATGGTGTTGCACTGGTAAGCGCCGAGATCGACCCCCTTGAGGCGGTTGAACTCCCGCTCGCCGCGCATCGCCATGGTGAACTCCTCCGCCGACATGCGCAGTATGATCAGGTTGTCCACTCCGTTGGCGGCGATGTTGAACTGGGCAGAATCCACGCTCGGCTTGGCGATCTCGGTAGCCAGCACCTTGCGGAAGTTCTGGGCCAGGGCGATGGAGAAGTTGCCGTTGCCGCAGTAGAGCTCCAGCAGGTCCCCTTCGCTCCCGCGGGTCACATCCAGGGCCCAGCCCAGCATCTGCTCGTTGATGGCGGCATTGGGCTGGGTGAAGCTGTTCTCCACCTGCTTGTAGACCAGCTCGCGGCCTTGCACCGTCAGCCGCTCGATGACGAACTCCTCCCCCAGGCAGATCTTCTGCTTGTGGGCGCGGCCAATCAGTTGCAGATCGAAGCCCTGGGCCCGCAGGTCGGCCTGCAGGGCCTCTGCGGCCTGCTGCCACTCCGCTTCCAGCTTGCGGTGGTAGAGCAGGCTGACGCACAGCTGGCCGGACTGGGTGGAGAGGTAGTCTATCTGGAACAGCTTGCGGCGCAGCACCGGGTGCGGGCGCAGCCCTGCCAGCAGCACCGGCATCAGCCGGTTGATGAGCAGGCTGGCGGTGGGGAAGCTGTCGACCCGGATGATCTCCTTGGTGGTCTGGGCATACATGCAGTGGAAGAGGTCATCCCCCTCGTGCCAGATGCGGAACTCGGCACGCATCCGGTAGTGCTCGGCGGGGGAGGCATGGACCTCAAGCGCGGGCGGGTTGAAGTCGGCGAACAGCTGGGTGAGGCGATCGCGCTTCTCGTCGAGCTGGGCCTGGTAGTCGGCGGGGGTCCGCTGGGATTGGGTCATAGATACCTCAGATGCACACCGGCAGGGCCGGGCAGAAACCGGGGGAAGGCCGCAGCCAACCAAAGGGTGAGGATTTTAAAAGGCCGTCGCGGATTGTCCAAGTTTTTTGTGGTCAAGAAGTGGCCAGTCGGGCCGATAACCGATCCACCACTATGGCGGGAGAGTGATGATGCAGATCGATGGCATGGGCGCAGCCCAACCCAAGGGAGTGGGCATTGCTCCCAAGTCGCCTCAACAGGCAGAGTCGAAACCGGCAGGCAGCGGGGAGGAGGTTTCCCTGAACAAGCCCCCGAAGTGGGCCCAGGTGCTGATCCAGCAGGCGCTGCAATTTGCGCTGGAGATCAATGGTCAGCACTATCAGGCCCCCAGGAGTCAGGAGTTCAAGCTGGATCCTCCAGAGGCCATCACCCCGGAGACCCTGTTCGATTACGAGGCCGTGGCGGACAACGTGCTGCAGTTCGTCACCGGACGGCTGGGGGCGGCCCGTGCCGACGGCAAGTCGGATGAGGATCTGGCCAAGATGATGGAGCAGGCCCGCAAAGGCGTGGAGATGGGCTTCGGCGACGCCAGAAAGCAGCTCGGGGGCTGGGCGGACAACGAGGACATCAAGACCGGCATGGATCAGAGCTACAAGCTGATCCAGGAGGGACTGGAGTCCTTCGAGCAGGAGTTCTTTGGCGAGGTCTCGACCACGGATCTCGGGGCGGCCAAGATGGCCAGCCGGCAGCAGGCCTTTCTCGAGATCGAGACCCGGGACGGGGACAAGGTGATGCTGCGCTTTAGTGACAGTTGGCAGTTCAAGTCCCGAAGCGACGGGAGCGGCAACCAGTTCAGCCTCAAGTCGAGCCAGAGTTTCGACTTCTCCCTGGAGGGGGATCTCGACAGTGGCGAGATGGACGCCATCGGCAAGCTGGTCAAGGGGCTGGACGAGCTGGCCGGCCAGTTCTTCGGGGGCGGGGAGGGCAAGACCCTGGCCGACAGGCTGGATGGGTTGCAACTGGACGACAGCCAGCTGGCCTCCTACTCCCTCAAGCTCAAGCAGTCGGCCCGCTTGAGCCAGACCTATCAGGGGGCCCATTCGCTGCAGGAGGGGCTCAAGCCGCTGGCGGACTACCTGCCGAAGCTGAGTCAGCTGCAGCAGCAGGCCGATGCCCTGTTGCCACCCGTCCAGCAGCAGGCGTTGACCCCTGCGGTGCTGGCGGCGCGAGGCCAGGGCGAGGCGGCCGAGGGCGCCGGTTTCATGGGCTTCAACCAGCGGATGCTGGAGGCCATGAGGCTGCTCGGCCAGCAGATGGCGACGAGCTGATCCCGGCTCGTCGCCCCTCTGATGCGGCGTTTGCCAGCCCGGGCCGGGGCTGGCAAACTGCCCTTTTCTCCAGCCAGACGATGCCATGAACCCCAAGAAGCCAAGAGACAAGCGCGAGCTCTGCTACCCCTTCATCTTCGAGACCCAGTTCCAGTGTGACTACGAGATCGCCACCGACGAGCTCTGCTGCCAGGTGGGGGCCGTGCTCTCCCACCTGGTGCCGGATGCCGACACTCAGCCCATGCTGGCGGATCTCACTACCTTGCAGCGGCTCATCTACAACCTCAACGGCTCGGTGCGCGGCAGGCTCGGGATCTTCGAGGAGGATCTGGACTGGCTGAAGGGACGTTACGATCACTACAACGAGGCGAGCCGCGGCCGGGTCACGGGTTTCGTGCTGCCCCAGGGACCCCAGCCCATTCCCACCCTGCACCTGTGCCGCTGCGGCAGCAAGAAGGTGGTGCGCCTGCTGGTGCGCCTCGAAGAGAGCGGCGTGCGCTTCGACCCCATCCTCTACCGTTTCGCCAACCTGCTGGCCAACTTCTTCTTCGTGCTCACCGTCTACCTCAAGCAGGCCTGGGATGTGCCCGAAGTGCCCTACGTCAGCATCAACTACTGAGGTTGCATGGGGTTGCCACAAGGCTGGCCGAAGCGACATAAAGAAAAACCGGAGCACAGGCTCCGGTTTTGCTTTTCCGCGTGCCAACAGCGCATTCAGCTGGAGAGCAGCACCCTGGCCGAGTTGGCCGGTATGGTGAGCTGCACCTCCCCTTGCACCACCTCGAACTTGTCACCGTTGAAGGCGTCGGTGAAGCGGCTGGCGGGGCTGGCTGTCTGCCACAGGGGCAGGCTGATGGTGCGCGGCTCGGTCGGGTGGCGGTTGCAGGCCACCACCACCTGATCGCTTTGCAGGGTGCGGGCGAACACATAGCTGTGAGGGCCGGCGTAGAGGGTCTGGATGTCGCCCCGGCGCAGGGCCGGACGCTGGCGGCGCAGCTGGATCAGGCGGCGATAGTGATCGTGCAGCACATGGTCCCAGTCCGTGGTGTCCCAGGGGAAGCAGCGACGGCAGTCCGGATCGTTGCCGCCGGAGAGCCCCACCTCGTCGCCGTAGTAGATGGAGGGCACGCCGATATAGGTGATGAGCAGGGTGGCGGCGAGCCGCATGCGCTGCTTGTCCTCCCCCAGCAGGTGGAGGAAGCGGGCGGTGTCGTGACTGTCCAGCAGGTTGAACTGGGCCAGCTGGTTCTTGAACGGGATATGGGCCCGGGCCAGCTTGAGCCATCTGTCCAGCTCCTCGGCGCTGATCCGGATGGGGTGATAGGCGATGTCCTGCCCCGCCAGGAAGGCGCGGATGGGGTGGGCGAAGCCGTAGTAGTTCATGGCGCCGTCCTCCTGATCCCCCTGCAGCCACTGGCTCGCCTCGAAGAAGTGTTCGCCGAGCACGTAGGCGTCCGGGTTCTCCTGCTTGACGGCGCCGCGAATGGCACGCACATGGCCGCTGTTGCCCATGGCCGAGCCCCGCTCCCCCAGCATGTGGATGACGTCGAAGCGCCAGCCGTCGATCTGGTAGGGGGCGCGCATCCAGTAGCGCAGAATGGCGTTGTCTGCCCGATACACGGCGTCCTGCACCTGCTCGCTGGCAAAGTCCAGCTTGGGCAGGCTGCGAATGCCCTTCCAGCTGACATAATCCCCCTCCTGGTCGAAGGTGTAGAAGCTGCGCCAGGGGGAGTCCGGGTTGCTCTGGGCTCCCAGCGGCGGGCAGAACCAGGGGTGGTCGGTGGAGGTGTGGTTGACCACGGCGTCCAGGATGATCTTCATGCCGCGCTGATGCAGGTTGCGGGTCAGCTCGGCAAACTGGGCATTGGTGCCGAGGTGCGGGTCGACGCTGTAGTAATCCTGGGTGTCGTACTTGTGGTTGCTCGGCGAATCGAAGATGGGGTTGAGGTAGAGCGCCGTCACCCCGAGGGATTGCAGGTAGTGCAGCTTGGCGTCTATGCCCGCCAGATCCCCGCCGTAGAACTCGCAGGCGCCGTGCCCCTCTTCATGGCGGCTGACCGGCTCCCCCCAGGCCTTGCTGATGACCGCCTTGCCGCGGTACTCGTACTCGTGATGCTTGACGCTCAGCGACGGGTCGCCGTTGCAGAAGCGGTCCGGGAAGATCTGGTAGAAGACCTGATCCTGTACCCAGGTCGGCGGCTGGTGATGGCTGTTGAAGCGGAAATGTTGCTCGCGCGGCGGCATGGCGGCGCTGACGCCCGCCCCGTGCAGCCACCACTGCTCCTGGTCGGTGAGGCACTTGAAGCAGTAGAGGTGGATCTCCTGCCCCTTGGCCAGCGGCAGCTCGACCTGCCAGACCTGCAGTCTGTCCCGGGTCGAGACAGGGCGCATGGCTACCAGATATTCCTCGTTGTCCGGCTCGTGGCGCAGCCACACCTCGCGGATGGGGGCGTCCAGCTCGCTGAACAGGGTGAGCAACAGGGTATCGGCACTCTCTTTGAACCAGGGTGCCACCTGGGGATGAAACAGGAAGGGATGGGTCATGGTATCTACTGCATCAGAGGGTGGCCAGAGGCTACTGGGTCAGGAGGTCGGCGAGGGCATTACCCTGCTCGTGGAGTTGCTCCAGCTGATCCGCCAGGGTGGCGGGATCCAGCCCGAGCTGGTCGGCCAGCGGCTTGGGGAAGCGCGCTATGATGGCCTGGGCCGGTACCCCGGCGTGCCAGGCGAAGGAGACGAAGACGGAGAGCCGGATCAGCACCGCCTCCTTGCTGACCGGATCGTGGGAGAGGGGATCCAGCTGCTGGGCGATGGCATCGACGAAGGAGGACGACAGGTTCCAGCGCTTCGCCAGCTCGGCGCCGAGCTGGGCATAGTCGTACCCCAGCATCTCCCGCTGGGCCTCGACCCGGCTGCTCCCCTTCTCGATGGCCAGGTTGATGAGCCCGGCCTCCTCCGGCAGTGTGCTCTGGATCAGCAGCTCGCCGATGTTGTGAATGAGGGCGCAGGTGAAGGCGCTCTCCGGATCCACCGCCCTGGTCTGCTGGGCCAGGGTGCGGGCTATGGTGGCGACCTGGAAGGTCTGGGTCCAGAAACGGTGCTTGTCAAAGCCCGGGGGGGCCTTGAAGCTGCTGATGATGCCGGAGGCGACCACCACGGAGCGCAAGCGGTTGAAGCCGAGGCGGATCACCGCCTGCTCGATGGAGGTCACCTCGTTGCCCCGGCGCAGGGCGGCGGAGTTGGCCATCCGCAGCACCTTGACGCTGATCACCTGGTCCATGGCGATCTTGGCCGCGATCTCGTCGATGCGGGCATTCTCATCGTTGAAACTCTGCATCAGCTCGTGCAGCAGCTGCGGGATTGTGGGCAGTTGTTTGATCTTGCCAAACAGGCGATCCATCGACATGGCTGAGGCAGCCTCCATTGCGAACAGTGCCTCATATTGTGCCACAGCTGGGCCAGTTGTTCCTGTCGGCGAGTGGTTTTGTGAGCCCTAGTACACCCAGTCTCGCAGTCTGTATTCCAAACGGTGCCGTTTTCCGGTCAGGATCAGGGTCTGTGGCGTGCCGCTCAGGGTCGCCCCCTCCATCAGGGTAGCGAGTACCGCCTGTTCGATCTGGTCGAGCCGGGGCGGGCAGGCCATGGCCGTGCTGCCGAGGCTGGTAACCCAGAGTCTGTCATCCTCGAGATGGCCCTGGCCGAAGTAGCGGTTGCACCCGGCGATGCCATTGACGGTGAAGTGCTCCCCTATCTCGATGTCGGGGGGATTGATGCGGCTGCTGGGGATGGCCTGGCCATCCAGCTTGTCGAGCACCCAGTGGTGGTGCTGCAGATCTTGCGAGGCGAAGCGGGGAGTACTGCTGCAGGCGCTGAGCAGGAGCAGGGCGAGCAGCAGTAGCAGAAATCTGGGCATGGAAGGGGCTCCGGTGATGGGAGCGACAAGCATACCCGTGCCATGGCCCGGGAGGCAGGGCGAGGGGGGGCCAGCCCGACCGCTTCTGTCGCCCTCAGGGGAAGGGGGGTGTCGGTAAATGGCAACACCCGCCCCGGGCGAGCCTCGTTTCAGGCAGCAGGGATCGCCCATGGACCCCTGCCGGTACCTCAGCCGGCAAACAGCCGCTCGGCGTAGCGGGCCAGGCCCGAGGTTATCAAACCGAAGTCATCCCCACCTTCCAGAGGAGATGTGGTGGGTAGCCTTTGGCGTGTCGGGGATCAGCCGGCGAACATCCGCTCGGCGTAGCGAGCAAGGCCCGAGGCCACGGAACCGAAGTCATCCCCTCCTTCCAGAGGCACTGCGGGCAGCTTCTGGCGAATAAAGGCCTTGATGAGGGGGGAGCGGGCGCTGCCACCTGTGACGAAGACCCGGTCCGGCGACACGCCGGCGGCGGCGATCGCCTCGTCCATCAGCTCGCCAATCTTCTCCAGCAGGGGGGCCGAGGCACTGGCCAGCTGAGGGCGAGTGAGTTCAGCCTCCAACCCCTTCTCCAGCTCGTTCAGGGTCTGGTGATTGAGCTCATGGTCGGACAGGGCGATCTTGCCCTGCTCGGCGCGCCACACCAGCTGGTGGCTCAGCTTGTGGGCCCGCAGGCTGGCGAGCCGTGAGAGCTTGCTGCCGGGCTGGCTGTCGAGCTGCAGATCCTGCAGCTGGCGGGCGGTATCCAGGCTGTAGAAGCGGCTCTGGGCGCTGACGTCGTTGATGGCGGCCGCGTCCCAGAACAGCGGGTGGGGCAGCGGCTTGCCGGTTTTGAGGGTCTCGTGCATGCCGAGCAGCGGCATCATGCCCTCCACTGTCAGGCGGATGTCGAAGTCGTTGCCGCCGATGCGCTGGCCGCTGTGGCCGAGCAGATCGCCGCTGCGATCGAGCCGGTCGCGGTGGCTGGGGCCCATGCGCAGCATGGAGCAGTCGGTGGTGCCGCCGCCTATGTCCACCACCAGCACCACGGCATCCTCGGTGAGGCGCGCCTCGAACTCGAAGCCGGCGGCGACCGGCTCGTAGAGAAACTCCACCCGCTCGAAGCCGGCGAGGCGGGCAGCCTCACCCAGGATGGCGATGGCCTGGCGGTTGCTCTCCTCCCCGGCCAGCCCCTGGAAGTTGACCGGGCGACCTATCACCGCCTGGCGCACGGGGGCACCTGTCTGCTGCTCCGCCTCGTGGCGGACGTGCAGCATCATGGCGCAGACGATGTCCTCGAACAGGGCGATCTGGGGCGCCTTGAGGCCGTAGGCCCCGAGGAAGGATTTCGGCGACTTGATGTAGTAACCGTCATCCGGCTCCTCCAGGTAGCGCTCCAACGCCGCCCCGCCGAAGCTGAGCTCGTCGATGAGCCCCTCTTCGCGCATCTGGCGACGCACCGCCTGAGCCCGGGTCACCACGGGGCCCCGCAGCTTGAGGTACTCCGCTTGCTGGGTGCTGGCCAGCCGTTCGGCCAGCAGGCCGGCGATGGCGTCCCGGTGCGGGGCGTGCAGGGTGGAGGGGAGGTAGTGGGAACCGGAGAGGGTCAGCAGCCTGGGGCTGCCCTGTTCCATCACGGCGACGGCACAGTTGGAGGTACCGTAATCAAATCCGACAAACATGGCGGCCAGGCTCCTGAGTAAAAAAGGGCTGGTAGCCTACCTGATGACGTCGGGTCTCACAACCCGGCGCCATGGTTATTGAGGTCACAGTGTGCGATAGGACGAGCGAGGCGTATGTCGGCGCAAAGTACAGAGGGAGTGGCTCCCTCTGTCTTTCATCGCCAGGGGAGGGGTCACTCCACCTCGTTGTCGCTGCGGCCCCGGCTATCTATGGCCTGGATGTTGCCGAGGGTGGTGTCGGCGATGGCGTGCAGCGCCTCCCGGGTCAGGAAGGCCTGGTGACCGGTGAACAGCACGTTGTGGCAGGCGGAGAGACGGCGGAAGACGTCATCGGTGATCACCTCGTTGGACTTGTCCTCGAAGAAGAGATCTTCCTCCTCCTCGTAGACATCCAGCCCCAGGGCGCCGATGCGGGAGGTCTTGAGGGCCTCGATGGCGGCGTTGGAGTCGAGCAGGCCGCCCCGGCTGGTGTTGATGATCATCACACCGTCCTTCATCTTGGCGAAGGCCTCCTTGTTCAGCAGGTGGTAGTTCTCCTTGAACAGGGGGCAGTGCAGGCTGATGACGTCGGACTGGCGCAGCAGGGTGTCGATGTCCACGTACTCGGCCCCCAGATCGATGGCCGCCTGGCTCGGGTAGGGGTCGCTCACCAGCAGCCGCATGCCGAAGCCCTTGAGGATGCGCAGGGTGGCGATGCCGATCTTGCCGGTGCCTATGATGCCGGCGGTGCGGCCGTGCATGTTGAAGCCGACCAGACCCTCCAGGGAGAAGTTGGCATCACGGGTGCGCTGGTAGGCCTTATGGATGCGGCGGTTGAGGGTCATCATCAGACCCACGGCGTGTTCGGCGACCGCCTCGGGGGAGTAGGCGGGCACCCGCACCACTTTCAGACCCAGCTCCTTGGCGGCGACCAGATCCACGTTGTTGTAACCGGCGCAGCGCAGGGCGATCACCTTGGTGCCGTTGGCAGCCAGCTCGGTCAGCACCTCCCGGTCGGCATCGTCATTGACGAACAGGCAGACCACGGGGAAGTGATGGGCGAGGCGGGCTGTCTTGGCCTCCAGCCGCACGTCGAAGAACTCCAGTTCGAAGCCGTACTGGCTGTTGGCCTGATTGAAGTGTTCCTTGTCGTAGCTCTTGGTACTGAAAACGGCGACTCTCATGGTGCGCTCTCCGCAGATAATGATGTGGTTAAATTACAACAAATAGTGACCGTCATCACGGGATAAATGGTGGGGATTCAGCCCCAGGGCATGATGGGGACGGCGCTCACTGCGCTCTTGTACGAACCATCCACCAACTTGGTGCTGTAAGTCAGATAGACAAGCGCATTGCGCTTCTCGTCGTAAAAACGCACCACCTTCTGCTCCTTGAACACCAGTGAGGTGCTGACGTCGAACACCTCTTCCCCGGCTTTGAGCTTGGCGGGCAGGGTGATGGGACCTATCTGGTGGCACGACAATGAGGCGTGGGAGGGATCTTCCGCCAGCCCGAGACCGCCCTTGACGCCCCCGGTCTTGGGGCGCGCCAGATAGCAGGCGACGCCGGCTATCTTGGGGTCGTCGAACGCCTCCACCAGGATCTTGTGATTGGGGCCGACCAGCTTGAAGGCGGTGCTCACCTCGCCGACGGGATCGGCCTTGTCGGCCAGCGCCGGACCGGCAAACAGCATGCCCAGCAGCAGAGGCAGGGCGCGGGTGAGGGGGAAATTGTGTGTCATGGTTTCTCCTTTGGACTCCCTCAGTAGGGGATACCCAAGCTACGATAGAGGCTGGCCAGCACCCAGGCGGGGCCGACCAGCAGAAATTGCAGGTCGGCGAGGAAGGAGGGGCGTTTGCCCTCTATCCGGTGGCCGACGAACTGGGCTACCCAGAGCAGCGCGAAGCCGGACAGGGCGGGCCACAGCAAGGGTCCTTGCCAGCTGTGGCAGAGGGCCAGTCCCAGCGCGGTCAGCGCCGCCATTCCCACGAACAGGGCAAACGACAGCTGCAGGTAGAAGGCCAGCACCGGAATGGCAACCAGCGCCGCCCAGTTGAGGGAGGGCGGCAAGGGCCCGGCCGGCAGGCACCAGAGCAGGGCCAGGGTACAGAGGTAGATACCGGGCACCGCCACCTTGTGGATGGCTACATTGACCGGGTGCCGGTGGCTCTGGCCGTAGTCGCTGAACCAGTCGTCGAGTCGTTTCATGGCACCTCCCTGGTGCTGCGGTTGAAACCGGCCCGCTTATTCCCTGCGAGCCGATGGTCAGGGACTAACGCCCTTGTGGCGGCGAATGCTTGGCTGCGTTACTGCCCCTGCCTGGGGGGGGATAGTCCCAACAAATAGGGCTCCGGAATCCCGGCGTTACTGCCCCTGCTTGGGCGGATAGTCCCAGCCCCGGCATTACTGTCCCTGCCTGGGCGGATAGTCCCGGCCCCGGCATTACTGTCCCTGCTTGGGGGGATAGTCCCAATATTGGGCTGGAATGCTCCTGAGCAAGGGGGTCATATCCGGGTTGGGCAGGGATATGGTGACCCGCTGCTCCAGGTTCGCGCTGGCCAGGGCCTCGCGGATCCTGGGATTCTCGTGGAAGAAGGTCATGAAGCTGCCGTCGGCATAGGCCCGCTCCAGTCCGGTCTGGATCGCCTTGGCCAGCTTGGGGGACTCTGGGCTGACGAAGAAGAACTCGGCGAAGGGGTAGCGGATCAGCAGGTGCTGCTCTATGGCGAGATTGGGGTACTGGGCCGCCAGCTCACGGCGTTCCGCGAAGATCTCCACCAGACCGCGGGGGAAGAAGTCGAGCTTGTCACCGTCGTTGATGAGGCGGAACAGGTTGCTGTAGCGCCCCGCATAGGTCGCTATGCCCGCCTGCTCCAGGATCTTGTTGTCGGCCCAGCCGACCCCCTGGGCCGCTTTCAGCAGCTTGAGATCCGCCAGGGTGTTGACCTGGTTGAACTTCTCCTGGGCATCGCTGTGAATGAACGACAGCCGCAGCCCTTCCAGACCGCGGAACAGCGGAATGGGGACGGGGATCAGGGCGGATTCGAGGGCGCTGGAGGTGCCCATCCAGAACACATTGATGGTTTTGCCCTTACGCAGCTCCTGCTGCAGGGTGAACTGATTGAGATTGAGGTCGACCCGCTCCAGCTTGTAGGGCTGTCCGGCACGGTCGAGTGCCAGCTCCAGCAGCTTGAGCTGGTATTCGCTGTCGAGGTCATTGATCGGTCGGCTGGGGACCTTGACGGTGAGAGTCTGCGCCTGTGCCAGCAGCGGCAGGCACAAACACAGCTTGATGAGCCATTTCACGCTCTGATCTCCTGTAGAGTCCGGGACTTGCCCGGAGTCTAACAGAAGTTGTCACGCTCTTGCTGTGAAGCCGCAAACAAGGTTCATGTGCAGCCCGGCATGCTTGTCTGTCTACACGGACGCCGGTGCCTGCACACTGCCTTGCCAGCGGCCCGGTGCGACAAGGTGGTGACGGTTCACTGGCGCATCAGGCGACGCGGCGGAACACGTGGGTATCGTTGAATTCCTTGGTGCTCTGGCACTCGACGCAGAAGCGGGACTCAGGGCGAGCCTGCAGCCGCTTGAGGGAGATCTCGTCACCGCAGGACTCGCAGTAACCAAAGTCCCCTTCATTGATGCGTCTCAGCGCCCCTTTCAGCTTGCGCAGATGCAGCTTGTCGTGCTCGATGCGGTTCAGCTCCAGACGGCGGGCCTCCTCGATGCTGGCACGATCAATTTCATCGGCCATCTCGTTGGTATCGGTGGCGATGGCCTGGCTGGCTTGGGAGTTGAGACGCTCTTCGAGCTCGAGGATTTGTCGCTCGATCTGACCCTTGTAAAAGGCCAGTTGGTCTTCAGTCATGAAATCACACATAGGGTTTGCTACCAGTCAGTTTCCCAATTTTTCCCATTTATGGGGGCTTTAGGCCCGCAGACCAAGCCCCTGTAGTCCGATTTGCACCAAATCCATGCAGGAGAGTGCAAATCAGGGCGGGCCTTGTACCAAAAAAATGCAGGTATGCAAAGAGAATTGGATAAGGATTGTGCGCCCTTGCAAAGAAATGGGCCCGCTCCGACAGGGGCTGACTGAGTATCGAGCAGGTTATGTCCAGCCTTGGCATCGTGCTTGCAATGGGCTGATCGTGACACAGAGTGTTTAGTATTTGGTGCCGCATTGGTCATTATATCGGCCATTGTTTATAGTTTTTTAAACACCACTGCTTGACAAAGGCCTTTATCACGGGCTTTTATGGTGAGGTCGATTACATTTTCTTAACAAGGGTGTTCCTTATATTAGACACCCTTGCCAATGACAACCGTAGAGTCGGGGTTTAACATGGACAGTATCAAGGGCTGGATGGAGAGCAATCGCATCACGGAAGTGGAGTGCCTGTTCCCGGATTTCACCGGCAATGCCCGAGGCAAGATCATTCCAGCCAACAAGTTTCTGCGCGAAGGGGGCATGCGGCTGCCCGAGGTCATCTTCACCCAGACGGTGACCGGCGAGTACCCGGATGACGACAGCATGATAGACCCGCTGGAGCGGGACATGCAGCTCTATCCCGATCCCAACACCATTCGTTTCGTGCCCTGGGCACTGGAGCCCACGGCTCAGGTGATCCACGACTGTTTCGACATCAATGGCAAGCTGATCGACATAGCGCCGCGCTCCGTGCTGCGCCGGGTCCTGTCATTTTACGAGAAGCAGGGCTGGAAGCCGGTGGTGGCCCCCGAGCTCGAATTCTATCTGGTCAAGCGCAATGAAGACCCCGACTATCCGCTGGTGCCGCCGGTGGGCCGCAACGGCCGCCCCGAGACGGCTCGCCAGTCGTTCAGCATAGATGCGGTCAACGAATTCGATCCCATCTTCGAGGACATGTACGACTACTGCGAGGCCCAGGAGCTGGAGGTAGACACCCTGATCCACGAGTCCGGCGCCGCCCAGATGGAGATCAACTTCCTGCACGGTGACGCCATTGATCTCGCCGACCAGGTGTTCCTGTTCAAGCGCACCATGCGGGAAGCGGCACACCGTCACGGCATCTATGCCACCTTCATGGCCAAGCCCATGAGCGATGAGCCGGGCTCCGCCATGCACATCCACCAGAGCCTGGAAGATGCCGAGGGGCGCAACCTGTTTGGCACCAGCGAAGGGGGCAACTCCGAGCAGTTCATGCACTTCATCGCCGGCCTGCAGAAGTACACCCCGGCGGTGACCGCCCTGCTGGCGCCGAACGTCAACTCCTACCGCCGCCTCACCTTCGGCGAGAGCGCGCCGCGCAACGTGCAGTGGGGCGTGGAAAACCGCACCTGCGGCCTGCGGGTGCCCTTCTCCGAGCCGAGCGCGCGCCGGGTCGAAAACCGCTTCGCCGGTGCCGACGCCAACCCCTATCTGGCGCTGGCCGCCACCCTGGCCTGCGGCTACCTCGGCATGCTGGAGAAGCTGGAGCCGATGCAGGAGATGAAGGCGAGTGCCTATGACCTGCCCTACAGCCTGCCCCGTTCCCTGGAGGAGTCGCTCAGCCATCTGGAGCAGTGCGAGCCCATCAAGGACATGCTGGGGGAGCGCTTCATTCGCGCCTTCGTCGCGGTCAAGCGCAAGGAGTACGAGACCTACTTCGGGGTGATCAGCCGCTGGGAACGGGAATTCCTGCTGCTGAACGTCTGACCCGTCTCGGGAGGGGCGCAGATCCCTCCCGTCACTCTCAAAGCAAGATGGCACTGGCTCGTGAGGGGCGGCTGATGGCGCCCGCTCGCGGCCGCACCGTGCCCGTGGGCCAGCCGCCCTCAGCAATTGACGAACAAACATCGCTTAAATCGAAGGAACCGAGGAGCAAGCAATGAAGCAGACCACCCGCGAGTGGCAACAACTGGATGCCAGCCACCACCTGCATCCCTTTACCGACTTTCAGGCCCTGAACAAGAAGGGCAGCCGCATCATCACCAAGGCCGAGGGGGTCTATCTGGAAGACTCCGACGGGCGCCGCATCCTGGACGGGATGGCGGGCCTGTGGTGCGTCAACCTGGGCTACGGCCGCCAGGAGCTGGTGGATGCCGCCACCAAACAGATGCAGCAACTGCCCTATTACAACCTCTTCTTCCAGACCAGCCATCCCCCCGCCGCCGAACTGGCGACCCTGCTGGCCGAGATCACGCCGCCCCATCTCAACCACGTCTTCTTCACCGGCTCGGGCTCGGAGTGCAACGACACCGTGCTGCGCATGGTGCGTCACTACTGGGCCAGCAAGGGGCAGCCCGACAAGCAGGTGATCATCAGCCGCCACAACGCCTATCACGGCTCCACGGTGGCGGGCGCCAGTCTGGGGGGCATGAAGGGCATGCACGCCCAGGGTGGCCTGCCCATTCCCGGCATAGTCCACATCGATCAGCCCTATCACTTCGGTGAAGGTGAGGGCATGAGCGCCCACGAGTTCGGCCTGGCCCGTGCCCGCCAGCTGGAAGAGAAGATTCTGGAGCTGGGGGTGGACAAGGTGGCGGCTTTCATCGGCGAGCCAATCCAGGGTGCCGGCGGCGTCATCATTCCGCCCGACAGCTACTGGCCCGAGATCCAGCGCATCTGTGACAAGTACGGCATCCTGCTCATCGCCGACGAGGTGATCTGCGGTTTCGGTCGCACCGGCCACTGGTTCGCCAGCGAAGGCTTCGGCATCAAGCCTGACCTCATGTGTCTGGCCAAGGGCATCACCTCGGGTTACCTGCCGATGGGGGCTGTGATGGTGGGGGACAGGGTCGCCAGGGTGCTGGTGGAAGAGGGGGGCGAGTTCAACCACGGCTTCACCTATTCCGGTCATCCGGTGGCCTGCGCCGTGGCCATCGCCAACATCCAGCTTATGCAAAGTGAGAGCATAGTTAAGCGCGTTCATGATAGTATCGGCCCCTATTTGCAGCGCCGCTGGAGCGAGCTTGCCGATCACCCGCTGGTGGGAGAAACCCGGGGTAAAGGCCTGGTCGCCGCGTTGGAAATAGTCCAGGACAAACAGACGAAACGTCGTTTCCCGGCCGAACTGCACGCCGGGATGACCTGTCGGGAGTTCTGTTTTAACAATGGCTTGGTGATGAGGGCTGTCGGCGATACCATGATCATATCGCCCCCCTTGGTGATCACCGAGGAACAGGTGGATGAATTGGTCAAACTGGCCAGGCTCAGTCTGGATCTGACGGCTGCAAAGCTGCAGGAATAGGCTGAAACCGGGCAGATTGGCTTACGCATACAATTTGCTTAGGAGACAAGGACTATGTCTTTTAAAAAGGGAATGATGGCTGCTTCCGTGGCGCTGGTCATGATGAGTACCGGGGCGATGGCCGACGAGAAGGTGCTGCACGTCTATAACTGGAGCGATTACATCGCGCCGGATACGCTGGAAAACTTCCAGAAGGAGACGGGCATCAAGGTGGTGTATGACGTGTTCGACAGCAACGAGGTGCTGGAAGCCAAGTTGCTGGCGGGCAGTTCGGGTTATGACATAGTCGTGCCGTCCAACCCCTTCCTGGCCAAGCAGATCAAGGCAGGCGTCTTCCAGAAGCTGGACAAGTCCAAACTCTCCAACTGGCAGAACATGGATGTCGATCTGCTCAAGGCGCTCGAACCGAGCGATCCGGGCAACCAGTACTCCATCCCTTACCTGTGGGGCACCATTGGCTACGCCTACAACGCCGAGAAGGTGAAGGCCGTGCTGGGTGCCGATGCGCCGGTCAACTCCTGGGATCTGGTGTTCAAGCCGGAGAACATGGCCAAGTTGAAGGAGTGCGGTGTCTCCTTCCTCGACTCGCCGACCGAAATGCTGCCGGCCGCCCTGCAATACCTGGGCTTCAAGCCGGATAGCCAGAAGCCGGACGAGTTGAAGAAGGCAGAGGAGCTGTTCCTCTCCATCCGCCCCTATACCGCCTACTTCCACTCCTCCAAGTACATTTCGGATCTGGCCAACGGCAACCTGTGCGTGGCGGTGGGTTACTCAGGTGACCTGCAGCAGTCCAAGGCACGTGCCGCCGAAGCCAAGAACGGTGTCAGTCTGACTTACACCATTCCGAAAGAGGGGGCTGGCAGCTTCTTCGACATGATCGCCATCCCGGCGGATGCCAAGAACGTCGAGGCAGCCCACACCTTCATCAACTATCTGATGAAGCCGGAAGTGATCGCGAACATCACCAACGTGGTGCAGTTCCCGAACGGCAACAAGGCCGCCACGCCGCTGGTGGACGAGGCGATCCGTACCGATCCGGGCATCTACCCGACGGCGGACACCCTCAAGAAGATCTACACCTTCCCGGATCTGCCGGCCAAGGTGCAGCGTCTGATGACCCGCAGCTGGACCAAGATCAAATCAGGTAAGTAAGTGACGAGTACCCCTCCCGGTCCGCAGTTCGGCCGGGAGGGTGGTGACCACCCGACAGGTTGGACGGCGCGTATGGATGCGCGACTGGCAAAATCACACAAACGAGGACTGATAAGTGCACATGACCAAGATGGCAATGCTGGCCCTGACCCTGGGGTTTGCAAATCTGACCCAGGCAGCCCCTGTGGTTCATTTTTACAACTGGTCCGATTATATCGGCGAGACCACCCTCAGTGACTTTCAGCAGAAGACCGGGATCAAGACCGTCTACGACGTGTTTGACTCCAACGAGACGCTGGAGGGCAAGCTGCTGACCGGACGAACCGGTTACGATCTGGTCGTGCCCTCCAACAATTTCCTGGCCAAGCAGATCCAGGCGGGGGCCTTCCAGAAGCTGGATCCCGCTCTGCTGCCCAATCTGGCCAATCTGGACCCCCTGCTGCTCAAGCAGCTCGACAAGGTGGATCCGGGTCATCAGTACGCCGTGCCCTATCTGTGGGGCACCAACGGCATCGGCTACAACGTCGACAAGGTCAAGGCGGTGCTCGGGGTCGACAAGATTGACTCCTGGGCCATCATCTTCGAGCCGGAAAACATGAAGAAGCTCTCCCATTGCGGGGTGGCCTTCCTCGACTCGGCGGACGAGATGATCCCGGCAGCCCTGAACTACCTCGGCCTCAACCCCAACAGCCACGATCCTGCGGATCTCAAGCGTGCCGAAGAGCAGTTGCTCAAGGTGCGCCCCTATGTGACCTATTTCCATTCCTCCAAGTACATAGGGGATCTCGCCAATGGCGACATCTGTGTGGCGGCGGGGTTCTCCGGTGACATACTGCAGGCGGCGGCCCGGGCCGACGAGGCAGGCAAGGGGATCAAGATTGCCTACAGCATCCCCAAGGAGGGGGGCAATCTGTGGTTCGACATGATGGCGATCCCCTCCGATGCCACCAACGTCAAAGAGGCTCACGCCCTGATCAACTACATTCTCGAGCCGCAAGTGATCGCCAAGGTGAGCGACTACGTGGGCTACGCGAACCCGAACATCAAGGCGGGAGAGTTCATGGACAAGGCCGTGCGCGATGACGAGTCAGTCTATCCCCCCCAGGCGGTGCTGGAGCGTCTGTATGTGCAGGAAGCACATCCCCGCTCGGTGCAGCGCCTGATCACCCGGAGTTGGACCAAGATCAAGTCCGGAACCTAACCTTGGCGCCCATCCCGGGGCGCCAGATTGTATTGATGGATCGGCCCCGGCCGGTATCACCTTTGGGAGTTTGGTAATGGCGATAGCCTCCAGTGCCTACAAGAAAGCCCTCGAGGGCAGCCAGCAGCGTAAAGAAGTGCTGGTCAAAATAGACAGGGTAAGCAAGCAGTTCGACGAAACGCTGGCGGTCGATAACGTGTCTCTCAACATCCACAAGGGCGAGATCTTCGCCCTGCTGGGTGGTTCAGGCTCCGGCAAGTCCACCTTGCTGCGGATGCTGGCCGGGTTCGAGCGCCCCACCGAGGGGCGGTTGTTCCTGGATGGGGTCGACATTACCGACATGCCCCCCTATGAACGTCCCATCAACATGATGTTCCAGTCCTACGCCCTGTTTCCCCACATGACGGTGGCGCAGAACATCGCCTTCGGTCTCAAGCAGGATGGCCTGCCCAAGGCAGAGGTCGACGCCCGGGTGGAGGAGATGCTCAAGCTGGTGCAGATGACCCAGTATGCCCGTCGCAAGCCGCACCAGCTCTCCGGCGGTCAGCGCCAGCGGGTCGCCCTGGCCCGCTCTCTGGCCAAGCGCCCCAAGCTGCTGCTGCTGGATGAGCCCATGGGGGCGCTGGACAAGAAGCTGCGCTCCAAGATGCAGCTAGAGCTGGTGGAGATCATCGAGCGAGTCGGCGTAACCTGCGTCATGGTGACCCACGATCAGGAAGAGGCCATGACCATGGCGGAACGGATCGCCATCATGCACCTGGGTTGCATCGAGCAGATTGGCAGCCCGATGGACATCTACGAGACCCCGGCCAGCCGGCTGGTGTGCGAGTTCATCGGCAACGTCAACCTGTTTGACGGCCTGCTGGTGGAAGATGAGCAGGACCACGCCATCATCGCCTGCGCGGATCTGGAGCAGCCCATCTACGTGGGCCACGGCATCAGCTCCCGTGCCGAGAACAAGAAGGTGACCTACGCCCTGCGGCCGGAAAAATTGCTGATGAGTCTGCACAAGCCGGAGGAGATCGAGCATCCGGACTTCAACTGGACCAAGGGTGAGGTCTATGACATCGCCTATCTGGGCGGCCACTCGGTTTATCACATCCAGCTGCCCTCGGGCAAAATCGTTCAGGCTTTCATCGCCAATGCCGAACGCCACGGCAAGCGGCCAACCTGGGATGACCAGGTGTTCCTCTATTGGGAAGATGACAGCGGCGTGGTGCTGCAATCATGAAGGCATTGAGACGACTCAAGCAGTTGGGGGGACGCCAGCTGGTGATCGGCATCCCCTTCTTCTGGCTGTTCCTCTTCTTCCTGCTGCCCTTCATCATAGTGGTGAAGATCAGCTTCGCCGAAGCGGATGTGGCTATCCCGCCCTACACCGACGTGGTGAGCTGGGCAGACAATCAGCTCACCATCTTGCTCCACATGGGCAACTACCTGCTGCTGCAGGAGGATGAGCTCTACATAGCTGCCTATCTGGGCTCCCTCAAGATGGCCTTCATCAGCACCCTGCTGTGCCTGCTGATCGGCTATCCCATGGCCTACTCCATAGCGCGGGCCAACAAGGAGACCCAGACCGTCCTGCTGCTGCTCATCATGATGCCGACCTGGACCGCCATCCTGATCCGGGTCTACGCCTGGATGGGCATCCTCAGCAACAACGGTCTGCTCAACAGCTTCTTGCTGGGGATCGGGGTGATCGACGAGCCCTTGCAGATCCTCAACACCAACCTGGCGGTCTACATCGGCATCGTTTACTCCTACCTGCCGTTCATGGTGCTGCCGCTCTACGCCAACCTGGTCAAACACGATCAGAGCCTGCTGGAGGCGGCCTCCGATCTCGGCGCCCGCAACCTGACCCGGTTCTGGCAGATCACTGTGCCACTCTCCAAGAACGGCATCATCGCCGGTTGCATGCTGGTCTTCATCCCCGTGGTGGGCGAGTTCGTCATCCCCGAGATGCTGGGCGGCCCCGAGACTCTGATGATCGGCAAGGTGCTGTGGCAGGAGTTCTTCAACAACCGCGACTGGCCGGTGGCGTCCGCCCTGGCGGTGGTGATGCTGGCGGTGCTGATAGTCCCCATCATCCTGTTCAACCGCAACCAGGCGAAGGAATTGGAGGGCAAGGTATGAAAAAGGCGTTGCTGATAGTCCCTGTATCCATTCCGTTCAACCGCAACCAGGCGAAAGAACTGGAGGGCAAGGTATGAAAAAGGCGTTGCTGATAGTCCCTGCATCCATCCTGTTCAACTGCAACCAGACAAGCGTATTGGAGGGTCAGGCATGAGACGTCTCGGTTTTTCCAAGCTGATGCTGTGGCTGGGGCTGCTGTTTATCTACCTGCCCATGGTCATCATGGTCATCTACTCCTTCAACGCCTCCAAGCTGGTGACGGTATGGGGGGGCTGGTCCCTGAAGTGGTACTTCGGCCTGCTCGACAATAAACAGTTGATTGGGTCCGTGTTCCGCTCCCTGGAGATCGCCTTCTACACCGCCATAGCCGCGGTGGCGCTGGGGACTGTGGCCGCCTTCGTGCTGACCCGGATCCCTCACTTCCGTGGTCGCACCCTGTTCGGTGGCATGGTGACGGCGCCCCTGGTCATGCCAGAGGTGATCACAGGTCTGTCGCTGCTACTGCTGTTCGTGGCCATGGCCCAGCTGGTGGGCTGGCCCGCCGAGCGGGGCATGCTGACCATCTGGATTGCTCACACCACCTTCTGTACCGCCTATGTGGCGATAGTGGTGTCGGCGCGGTTGCGGGAGCTGGATCTTTCCATCGAGGAGGCGGCCATGGATCTCGGCGCCAAGCCCTGGAAGGTGTTCTTCCTCATCACCATCCCCATGATAGCCCCGTCACTGGCGGCGGGCGGCATGATGTCGTTTGCCCTGTCGCTGGATGATCTGGTGCTGGCGAGCTTCGTCTCAGGCCCGGGTTCCACTACCCTGCCGATGGAGGTGTTCTCGGCGGTGCGGCTCGGGGTGAAACCCGAGATCAACGCGGTGGCCAGCCTGATCCTGCTGTCGGTATCGTTGTTCACCTTCAGCAGCTGGTACCTGATGGCGAGGGCGGAGAAACGCCGCCGCGCCGAGATTGCCATGACCACCCAGATGCAGGCCGTCGCCTGACCCCGGGGCTGTTGACGCAGTAACACGGCTTGCGCCGACGGCTCAACAGCCCCTAAGATCCGCATTCTCTCATCCGTCAGGAGCATGGAATGCGGATCTCCCTCTTTATCGGCCAGAGCGCCGAGATGAATGCCGAACTCGCCCCCGGACTCGTTAGTGCCATCGACAAGTATGTGGCAGGCAGTCCCCTGTGGTGCAGCTTCTCGGGCCTGGAGGGTGATGAGCAGAGCGACAAACGCCATCACGGCGGCCCGGATCGCGCCCTGCACTATTACCCCGCGGATCACTACCCCTGGTGGAAGACCTGGCAAACTGCGCTGGGTCTGCCTGCCCCTCGTGCTCCCTGGCAGCCGGCGGCCTTTGGTGAAAACCTCTCCGGCCTCGGCTTGACCGAAACGCAAGCCTGTATCGGCGATGTCTATCGCCTCGGCGAGGCGCTCATCCAGATCAGTCAGCCGAGGTCCCCCTGCTTCAAGCTCAATCAACGCTTTGGCTACCCGCACCTTTCCCAGGTGATGCAGCTCAACGGCCGCTGCGGCTGGTTGCTGCGGGTGCTGGAGGAGGGGCGTGTGGCCCCGGTGGATGAGCTGCTGCTGATGGACAGGCCCTATCCCGAGCTGACGGTGAAGCGCACCGCCGACATCCTGTTCAACCAGACCCGCCACGAAGGGGACCTGCAACTGCTGCTGGAGAACCCGGCACTCTCTCCCAACTGGCGCCAGCATGCGGCTCACTGGCTGGAGCACGGGGTCGTTGCCGATTGGAGTCGGCGTCTGCTGGGACCGGCCGAGTTTCAGCTGCCGCCAAAGGTGTAACTGAGCACCGGGACGAGCCCGGCGCCCCCTATCGCCATGAAACGCTGGATTATTGAGCGTAAAGCCCTTTTTTTGTGGCGAAAGCAAAAAAAGGCTTGTGTCATGTCGGGGCTTTCGGTAAATTCTCGCCCCGCAGACATCGGTGTGTAGCGCAGCTTGGTAGCGCACTTCGTTCGGGACGAAGGGGTCGGAGGTTCGAATCCTCTCACACCGACCACATTAGAAAAGGCCGCTCATTGAGCGGCCTTTTCGCATTTGGATTTTGCCTTTGCCGTTCTCGGCAGACGGTGCAGGAGCGGCATACGGGGTCGATTGCCTGGTGCTGAATGCCGCCCATTAAAAGGGCCACCGCTCGGTGGCCCCACAGGTGGAGTCTGATCCTGACTCCGGCACTCTAGATTGTGGCAATCTCGTTGTGGGTCTTGTCGATGGTGCCCTCCTTGCGCTCTGGGCGCATGATCAGATATGCCAGTGTTGATGCCGCAATGCCTTGAAGCCGTGCTGAGTTTGCAGAGCCGCATGCTTGGGGTACTCACTAATGAAATGTGCTATTCCCTCCATCAGTTGTGACCGCAGAGAAGACACGGGCTCGTGCCAGGCCTGCAGGCAGAGATGGCCGGGGATCAACTGCTCTCGATACGCTTCCAGCAGCTGTTCTGGCCAGGGCTCGATATGGGAATCATGATGCAGTAAATAGTGGACGGCGGGTTCACGGGCATAGATGAACTGAACTTGGGCCAGGTCGCGTTGGCTGAGCGTTTGGCTGCCGATGTGGCAAGTCAAATATTTCCCCGTCTTCAGATTCAGGAAGTGACCGCGTTGCCGACAGGCAATGATGCGATACCAAGGCAGGGGTGAACAGAGAGAATACCCCTTAAGCTCCTGTTCCAACCAGTGACGGCACTCGGGCGTCTGCACCTCTTCGCGCATGGACTCGAGCTGTGTCAACAAGGCTCTGGATGGTTGGGTAGCCAGCATCGCGCTCATCGTCTGCAATCCTCCCTCTGCACACAATCCCGACTTCCAGTATGGACCCTGGCCGGTGGCGGGGGTAACAATTCTAATGATTAAAATCAGCTTAGAAGCGCACTTTTTATGCAATAAAGACCATTAGCCGACCAGGTAGGTGCCGGTGCCAAAGGCGATATGAGTCCCTTCTTCGTTGTGCAGTTCCATACGGGCGACGGCGACCTTGCTGCCCGCCCGTATGATGTGAGCGGTGGCGATGAACTCGTTGCCGCGACCGGGCCGCAGATAGTCGACCCTCAGGTCTATGGTGCCGAGGCGGGAGAAGCGCTCCTTGAGATAGCTGGGGGAGAAGTCCTCCAGCTCGTCGATGCAGGAGGCGGCGACTATCATGCCGCCCGCCACGTCCAGCAGGCTGGCGGTGACACCGCCGTGCAGTATGTTGTGAAAGGGGTTGCCGATCAGCTTGTCATCCATCTTGATGCGCAGCTCCACCTTCTCGAAGTCATAGTGGGTCACCTGCATGCCGATGAGCTTGTTGAACGGCATCTTCTCGGCGAACAGATTGGCAATGCCACTGAGCGCCATCTTCTTCAACATCTGTTTCATTCTCTGATACCGATCCCTGTCATCAAAGCCGAGTAAAAACTCCAGCCAGTCTGCAACACTTCCTTAACAGTCGCAATGGCAGGTTTATTGTGGGCGGCGGCTGCTTTAGAATGGCGACCCCAAAGGAGAGCCCATGACCGCCATTGCCGACACCTTGCCCGATACCCCCCTTGCCCTGCTGCAGGCGGTCTTCGGCTACCAGCAATTTCGGCCTGGCCAGCTCGAGATCATCGAACAGATAGTGGCGGGGCGCGATGCCCTGGTGCTCAAGCCCACAGGTGGCGGCAAGTCGCTCTGTTACCAGATCCCGGCGCTGCTGCGGCCCGGGCTCGGGGTGGTGGTCTCCCCCCTCATTTCGCTGATGAAGGATCAGGTGGACAGCCTGCGCGCCAACGGCGTGGCGGCTGTCTACATCAACTCAGCCCTGAGCCGGGAGGAGATGATTCAGAACTTTGCCGCCATGCGTCGCGGCGAGATCAAGCTGGTCTATGTCTCCCCCGAGCGGCTGCTGCAGCACGAGTTTCTGGATCGGCTGGCAGAACTGCCCCTCGGGCTGTTCGCCATCGACGAGGCCCACTGCGTCTCCCAGTGGGGCCACGATTTTCGCCCCGAATACGCGGCGCTGGGGCGGCTCAAGCAGTGGTTCCCCCAGGTGCCCGTGGTGGCGCTCACCGCCACCGCAGACGAGGCGACCCGCAGCGACATGCTGCATCGCCTCGAACTACACGACCCCTTCATTCACACCGCCAGCTTCGACAGACCCAATATCCGCTACAGCCTGGTGGAGAAGTTCAAGGGGGCTGAGCAGTTGCTGCGCTATGTGCAGAGCCAGAAGGGCAACTGTGGCATCGTCTACTGCTCCAGCCGTAACCGGGTGGAAGAGGTCGCAGAGCGGCTCTCCCGCCACGGCTGCAAGGCGGCGCCCTATCATGCGGGCCTGCCGCTGGATCAGCGGCTGCGCACCCAGGATGCCTTCCTCAAGGACGACGTCGAGATAGTGGTGGCGACGGTGGCGTTCGGCATGGGGATCGACAAGCCCAACGTGCGCTTCGTGGTGCACTACGACATCCCCAAGAACATCGAATCCTACTATCAGGAGACCGGCCGGGCCGGCCGTGATGGCACCCCCGCCGAGGCGCTGCTGCTCTACGATCCCGCCGACATAGGCCGGGTGCGGCGCCTGCTCGACAACATAGAGAACCCCCAGCAGCTGCAGGTGGAGCAGTACAAGCTCAACGTGATGGCGGCCTTCGCCGAGGCGCAGACCTGCCGCCGTCAGGTGCTGCTCAACTACTTCGGCGAGTACAACGACAAGCCGTGCGGCAACTGCGACATCTGCCTGGATCCCCCAAAGAGCTATGACGGCACCGAAGATGCCCAGAAGGCGCTCTCCTGCGTCTGGCGGGTGGGGCAGAACTTCGGGGTGGGTTATGTGGTGGAGGTGCTCAGGGGCTCGCTCAACCAGCGTATCAAGGATCACGGCCACGACAAGCTGTCGACCTACGGCATCGGCAAGGATCAGAGCCACGAATACTGGATGAGCGTGATCCGCCAGCTGATCCACAAGGGGTTGCTGACCCAGAACATCACCCGCAACCTGGTGTTGCAGCTGACCGAGGCGGCCCGCCCTGTGCTGCGCGGCGAGACGACGCTGGCCCTGGCGGTGCCGCGGCTGCAGCCCATCTCCAGCCGCAAGGAGAAGCGCAGCGGCCTGCTCGACAATGCCAACTACGACAAGCGGCTGTTCAAGGAGCTGCGGGCTCTGCGCAAGCAGATCGCCGAGGATGAAGAGGTGCCGCCCTATGTGGTGTTCAACGACGCTACCCTGGTGGAGATGGCCCAGCTGATGCCGATGACCGAGGACGAGATGCTGGCCATCAATGGTGTCGGCCACCGCAAGCTGGAGCGCTTCGGTGAAGCCTTTATGGACCTTATCATCGAGTATTGCCGCCGGTAGGGTCGATTAGCGCAGCGTAATCGACCGCATCGGGGATAGGGCGTCGCCAGGCTACTTCAAGCTGGCGTAATAGGCCGCCAGGTTCTCCATGTCCGCCTCGTTCAGCATCGCCATGAAGGGGGCCATCAGCGGCTCGGTGCGGCTGCCCTCCTTGAAGGCTTTCATCTGTTTCAGCAGATAGGCAGAGTTCTGGCCGGCCAGATGGGGATAGACGGGGACGGTCGCCTTGCCCTCGACCCCGTGACAGGCGGCGCAGACAGCCGCCTTGGCCTTGCCCGCTTCGATGTCGGCGGCCTTGGCCTGATGTCCCCAGGCCAGTGCCAGCAGGGGCAGGGCATAAATCCATTTTTGCATTGTTTTCTCCGTGAAATGAAATAGCGCGATCGCCTGTTAGCCTGTGCGGGCAGACGGCGGTATAAAGAGTGACACGAGCATACGCAGGGACGAACCACGCCACCATGAAGTTGATCAACACTTTCGCCACCGAACTGCCCTGGGCCTGCGAGCCTGTGGCCCCTCAGCCCCTGCGTGAGCCCAGGCTGCTGCACCTCAATCAGGGGCTGTTGCGGGAGCTGGGGCTGGACGGGGTCGGTGAGGCTGATTGGCTCGCCTGCTGCGGGCTGGGGCAGCCGTTGCCGGGCATGCAGCCGGTGGCCCAGGTCTATGCGGGCCATCAGTTCGGTGGCTACAGCCCCCGGCTCGGCGATGGTCGTGCCCTGCTGCTGGGGGAGCAGCAGGCGCCGGACGGCCAGCGCTGGGATCTGCACCTGAAGGGGGCGGGCAAGACGCCCTTCTCCCGCTTCGGCGACGGTCGCGCCGTGCTGCGCTCCAGCATCCGCGAATACCTCGCCTCGGAGGCGCTCCATGCCCTCGGCATTCCGACCACCCGGGCCCTGGTGCTGGTGGGCAGTGACGAGCCGGTCTACCGGGAGCAGGTCGAGAGCGGGGCGACAGTGCTGCGCACAGCGCCTAGCCACCTGCGCTTCGGCCACTTCGAGTATTTCGCCTGGAGTGGCCAGGGGGAGAAGATCCCCGCCCTCATCGATTATCTGCTGCGCCATCATTTCCCCGAACTGGAGAGCGGTGCCGAGTTGTTCGCCGAGGTGGTGCGGCGCACCGCGCGCCTCATCGCCAAGTGGCAGGCGGCGGGCTTCTGCCACGGGGTGATGAACACAGACAACATGTCCCTGCTCGGGCTGACCCTGGATTACGGCCCCTACGGCTTCATCGACGCCTATGTGCCCGACTTTGTCTGCAACCACTCGGATCCGGGTGGTCGCTACGCCCTGGATCAGCAGCCGGCGGTGGGTTACTGGAACTTGCAGAAGCTGGCCCAGGCGCTGGCGGATCAGGTGGATGGCGAGGCCCTGGCGGCGGCCCTGGCCCAGTACGAGCATCAGCTGATGTTGCACTACTCCGAACTGATGCGGGCCCGACTCGGCCTGGAAACCTGGGAGGATGAAGACCCGGCCCTGTTCCGCCAGCTGTTCCAGCTGCTGGCGGCACATCGGGTGGACTATCACCTCTTCCTGCGCCGCCTGGGTGAGCTGACGTCTCAGGGAGAGTGGCCCGCCTCCCTGCTGGCGCTGCTGCCGGATCCCGCCCCCTGGCAGGGATGGCTCGACGCCTATCGGGCCCGGCTGGCCCGGGAAGGGAGCCAGGACGCGGCACGCAAGGCGCGGATGGACGCCGTCAATCCCAAGTACGTGCTGCGCAATGCCCTGGCCCAGCAGGTGATAGACGCCGCCGAGACGGGGAACATGGCGCCGTTCGAGCGGCTGTTTGCTGCCCTGCAGCACCCCTATGACGAGCAGCCGGAATACGAGGATCTGGCGACCCCGGTTCCCCAGTGGTATTGCGGTGGCGAGCTTTCTTGCAGCAGTTGAGGAGTGAAGGATGAAGTGGCGGGTAACTCAGGTGGATGCCGAGTCGGCTGTGCTGCTGCTGACCTGTCCCGGGCTCTGCTGGGACAACTTCCCGGCCCTGGCCGAGGCGCTGGTCGAGGGGTGGGAGCTTATCCCGCTCGAGCGGGAGTGGGGGGCGGATCGCCACAGCTGGCTGCTGGAGTTCGAAGGCAGCCGGTTGCGGCTGGAGTATGAGCAGCACAGCGGCTGCTGGCTGGAGGCGACACACCCGGACGACAGGGAGGTGGTGCTCTGGCTGGGTCGGCAACATGGGGCATGAGACCCGATGGTGGTTGCCGGGTCCGTCGCACAAGCATTGAATGACCGGCCTGGGGCCTGTGACGTCGCCCTTCGACCATGATTGCTGCAGGCTGAACCAACAGCATAAGGATTGAACTATCGCTATTGGGGCGTATAATCTCGCCCCTCAATTATCGCCAATGGTGGCGGTATGGGTTCCCTAACCCCATTAACCAAAAAGGTCACAATATGAATCTGACCCCTGCTCAGCACCAGACGGCGCTGGTGCGTCTCTCGTTGTTCCACATCCTGATCATCGCCAGCAGCAACTACCTGGTGCAGCTGCCGATCACCATCTTTGGCTTCCACACCACCTGGGGTGCCTTCAGCTTCCCGTTCATCTTCCTGGCCACCGATCTGACGGTGCGGATCTTCGGCGCCGGACTGGCCCGCAAGATCATCCAGACCGTTATGCTGCCGGCCCTGGCCGTTTCCTATGTGCTCTCTGTGCTCTTCTTTGAAGGCAGTTATCAGGGCATGGGCAACCTGGCGGAGTTCAACCTCTTCGTGGCGCGCATCGCCCTGGCCAGCTTTATGGCCTATTTGGTGGGGCAGTTCATGGATGTGGTGGTGTTCAACCGCCTGCGGCTGCTCAGGGCCTGGTGGGTGGCACCGGCCGCCTCGACCCTGTTCGGCAACCTGGTGGATACCATCGCCTTCTTCAGCATCGCCTTCTGGCGCAGCACGGATCCCTTCATGGCCGAGCACTGGGTCGAGATAGCGACCGTGGACTATGTGTTCAAGCTACTGATAAGTTTGGGATTGTTCGTGCCGCTCTACGGTGTGCTGCTGCGCTACCTCAGCCGCAAGCTGGTGGGGGAGGCCGGCCTGGCCGGTCTGCAAACGGCCACACGACAAGCTTGACGAGAATGACCACCCGCGCGGTGGTCATTTTTTTGCACTTTTTATAAATAAGGCTTGCACAGTTAAATGAGAATGATTATTGTTAACTTGTTTTCCGGGAAAGACTTCATTCGTTCCAACGTGATGGACTTCTTGTGAAGGCACGACATTGCTCACATTGCTTCCAGTTAAGGGGCCAGTTGTTTACTGGCCCTCTTTTTTTGTCTTTTTTCAGCAAGTTGCAGTCATAAAAAATGGGAGCCAAGGCTCCCATCTTCAGTCTGTGTCGGCTCATTCGATGTCGAGCGCATCGGGGGAGAGGATCACCCCTGTGGTATCGGCGTAGAGGTGATCGTCCGGCAGGAAGGTGACACCACCGAAGTTGACCGGCAGATCCGTCTCTCCCACATCCTTGTGGTCGGCACCGACCGGGATGGCGGCCAGGGCCTGGATGCCGATATCCAGATCCTCCAGGATGTCGACTTCGCGCACGCAGCCGTAGCAGACGATGCCTTCCCACTCGTTCTCCGCCGCCGTGGTGGCGATCTCGCTGTCGATCAGGGCCCGGCGCATGGAGCCGCCGCCGTCGATCAGCAGTACGCGGCCGACGCCGTTCTCTTTGACGACTTCACGGATGAGACCGTTCGATTCGAAGCATTTGACCGTGGTGATGACGCCGCCGAAAGAGGCACGGCCGCCGAAGGAGCAGAGCATGGGTTCGAGTACATCCACCATGTCCTGATAGATGTCGCACAGTTCTGAAGTGTTGTATTCCATTGAGTCAAATCCACCGCTGGAAACAGGTGGATCCAGTATAAGGAGTGGGACTGGCATTTCAATGAATATTCCTTGAACAAGCATGGGGATAAGAGACTGCACATGGATTCCCTGCAGCCCATCGCCGGGTCGTCGAGAGGCTCAGAGCATCGAGCTGCATAGGGGACTTTCATCACCCGCCTTGCGGGTCAGGGGCATGTGCTCGTCCTCCCGGCTGAAAAGCAAAGGGGCCATCAGGCCCCTTCATATTGGCGCCGATCCGGTACTAGAGCAGGAACAGGGTCGCGAGACCGAGGAAGATAAAGAAGCCGCCGGTGTCGGTGATGGCGGTGATCATCACGCTGGCTCCCACAGCCGGATCCCGCCCCAGCCGACTCATGGTCATGGGGATGATGACCCCCATCAGGGCCGCCACCAGCAGGTTCAGCACCATGGCGAGCGTCATCACGGCGCCCAGGGCCGCATCCTGATAGAGGAAGTAGGTGGCGACTCCCATGGTGCCGCCCCACACCAGGCCGTTGATCAGCGCCACCCCCAGCTCCCGCCACAGCAGGAAGGAGACGTTGCCCGGCTGAATGTGCTGCAGCGCCAGGGCCCGCACTATCATGGTGATGGTCTGGTTGCCTGTGTTGCCGCCAATCCCTGCGACTATGGGCATCAGGGCCGCCAGCGCCACCAGCTGCGAGATGCTGTGCTCGAACAGGCCTATGACCCGGGAGGCCACGAAGGCGGTGCAGAGGTTGAGGGCGAGCCAGGCCCAGCGGGTCTTGACCGCCTTGGCGACAGGGGCGAACACGTCTTCTTCCTCGCTGATCCCCCCCATGCGGCGCAGATCGGTGTCGCTCTCCTCATAGACCAGGTCCACCACCTCGGCGACGGTGAGCCGTCCCATCAGCTTGCCCTTGCCATCCACCACGGCGGCGGAGACGAGATCGTCCCGCTCGAAGGTACGAGCCGCCGCCTCGTCGTTGTCTTCCGGATCGAAGGTGACGGGGTTCTTCTCCATCACGTCTTCCACCTTGGTCTCCGGTTTGTGCAGCAGCACTGTGGTGAGGGGCAGTTCCCCCTGCAGCCGGTTGCGTCTGTCGGTGACGAACAGCTTGTCGGTGTTGGCGGGGATCTTGCCGAGCTGGCGCAGATAGCGCTGCACAGTCGCCAGGCTTATGTCCGCCCGCACCGTTATGAGCTCGAAGTCCATCATGGCGCCGACCGTGTGCTTGCCGTAGCGGATCACCTCCCGCACCCGGTCGCGCTGGTCGGGGGCCATGGAGGTGAGCAGCCGACCCATCAGGTTGCGGGGCAGGTATTGGCCCAGATAGATCTGATCGTCTATGTCGAGGGTGCGCAGGGCGTGCAGCAGCGCCTTGTCGCTCATGCCGCTGATGAGACTGTCCCACACCGTCTCGGACGCCTCGACCAGGATCTGGCCGTGGCGCTCCGGGTCTACCTGCTGCCACAGCACCTGGCGCTCGTCCGGCGGCAGTGACTCCAGGGCATCGGCGACGTCGGCGGCCGGCAGGCTGTTGACCAGGCGCGTCAGCTCGCTGGTCTGATCCCGCAGCTCGGCGTCCTGCACCCCTTGGGGATCGAGCAGGCTGTCGGTGAGGGCATCGTCGGCCAGCAGCAGGGTGAGGATGCGGGCTCTGTCGTGTTCACGCTGTTTGGCGCTGTTCTTGGGGGGGAGAGACATGCAACAAGATTCCTGAATTCGGTTGGCCGGATGGCCTTGCTCCATAGGATACCAAATTCAAAACAAGAGGTTATGACAGTAAATGCAGGATAAAGAAACGCCACCCCAAGGTGGCGCTTTCAATACTGGCGTTGGGCCTAGTCTCAGGCCGATGCCGCGATCCGCGCTGCGTCATTGCCCTGGCCGAACCAGGCGAGCTGGTCCGCCAGGGTCACCACTGAACCCACCATGATGAGGGCCGGGCTATCGACGCCGATGGCCAGCTCCGGCAGCTGGTCCAGGGTGCCGCGGATGACCCGCTGGCTCGGCTGGGTGCCGCGCTCGATCAGCGCCACCGGGGTGTCGCCCCCCTTGCCGTGGGCCAGCAGCTGCTCGCGGATCACGGCGCAGGATGAAAGCCCCATGTAGAACACTAGGGTCTGCCGATCCCGGGCCAGCAGGGGCCAGTCGAGATCCCGGGCGCCGCCCTTGCCGTGAGCGGTGACGAAGCGCACGCTCTGGGCGTGATCCCGGTGGGTGAGAGGGATGCCCGCATAGGCGGCGCAGCCGCTCGCCGCCGTGATCCCCGGCACCACCTGAAAGCCCACGCCGCTGCCGACCAGCGTCTCCAGCTCCTCGCCGCCGCGGCCGAAGATGAAGGGGTCGCCCCCCTTGAGCCGCACTACCCGCTGCCCCTTCTTCGCCTCGTCCAGCAAGAGTTGGTTGATGCCCTCCTGGGGCACGCAGTGGTTGCCCGCCTGTTTGCCGACGAAGATGCGTCTGGCATCCCGTCGCACCAGCGCCATCACCTCGTCCGAGACCAACCTGTCATAGACCACCACGTCCGCCTGCTGCATCTGGCGCAGGGCGTGCAGGGTGAGCAGGCCGGGATCGCCGGGGCCGGCACCCACCAGGATCACCTCGCCCTTGGCAGCGGCATCCTCGGCAAAGAGCGCGTCGGCCAGCTGGTTGGCGGCAGCCTTGTCGCCGCGCGCCAGCGCCTGACCGAGGCGGTCGGCGCCGAGCAGCCGCTCCCAGAACTGGCGTCGCTCCCCCATGCTGGCAAAACGGGCCTTGACCCTGTCTCTCAGGCCGCCGGCAAAGGTCGCCACCGCGCCGAGGTGCTGGGGCAGCAGGGCCTCCAGCTTCTCGCGCAGCAAACGGGCCAGCACAGGGGCCTTGCCGCCGGAGGAGATGGCCACCATCAGCGGCGATCTGTCGATGATCGACGGCATGATGAAGCTGGAGCGCTTGGGGTCGTCCACCACGTTGGCAAATATCCCCGCCTGGTTCGCGCTCTGGTAGACCAGGGCGTTGACCTCGCGCCTGTCGGTGGCGGCCACCACCAACCACTTGCCCGTCAGCTGAGCCGGCTCGAACTCGGCAGCCAGCCACTCTATCTCACCATCAGCGGCAAGGGTTGCCAGCTCGGGGTCGAGGGCGGGGGAGACCAGGGTCAGCCGGGCGCCGGCGTCCAGCAGCAGGCGCGCCTTGCGCGCCGCCACCTCACCGCCGCCAACCAGCAGCACGGGTTTGTTGTCGAGTCGGCAAAAGATGGGCAAGTAGTCCATGGGGCCTCCGGATCAGGCAGTTTGGGTCTGGCTGGTGGTGGCGCTGGCGTCGATAGCCGCGACCGGGCGCTCAGCTTTCGGGGTGGCATACCAGTAACCGAGGCCCATGAAGATCGCGCCGGAGACTGTGTTGCCCAGGGTCACCCACAGCAGGTTGTGGCCTATGCCGCCCAGGGTGTAGGCATCGGAGTGGGCGCCGAACCAGGAGAGGGCGAACAGCGTCATGTTGGCGACCGAGTGCTCGTAGCCGGAGGCGATGAAGGCCAGCAGGCACCACCAGATGGCGATGAACTTGGCCGCGCCCTCGGTGCGCAGCGCCATCCAGATGGCGAGGCAGACCAGCCAGTTGCAGAGGATCCCCTTCATGAACAGGGTCAGGGCCGGTGCCTGGGTCTTGGCCAGCGCCACCTTATGGGCCAGGCTGCCTGCATCCGGCAGCAGGCTGCCGCCGTAGGAGTAGATCAGCGCGACGAAGATGGAGCCTAGCAGGTTGCCGGCCCAGGTCTGGGGCAGGATGCGCAGCAGGTCGGCCATGGAGATCCTGCCCGTCTTCACCCCGAAGGTGAGGAACATGGTGTGGCCGGTGAACAGCTCGGAGCCGGCGATGATGACCAGAGTCAGGGCTATGCCGAAGGTGGCCCCCATCACCAGCGGCCGGATGCTGGGATCCACCAGGTTGCCCAGGGTGAAGATGAGTATGATGCCCAGGCCCACATAGGCCCCCGCCATGGCGGAGCTGAGCCAGAAGCCCAGCTTGTCGCTGCGCTCGAAGCGGTTGATGCGGGCCGCGTTGGCGGCGCACTTGTTGATAGTGTCTGTATACATGCTGGTTCTCTTTAAGGGGGCCGCCCGCGGGCAGCCCTGACAATGTGTTACCCCCTCCCTGCCTCCCCCTTGTCAAGGGGGAGGTGCTTTTTGCTCCCTCCCCTTGCGAAGGGGAGGGCCGGGGTGGGGTCTTATGTTAGACGGCGACCCAGACTTGCTGATCGCGCACTTCAACGGCATAGGCCGCAATCGACATGGCGGCATTTTCGAGACAGTGGCCGTCGCTCAGGCGAAAGTGCTGCTTCTTGAGCGGGCTGGCGACCCAGAGCGCGCCGTCGTGTTCACAGATGATGCCGCGCGACAGCACGTTGGCGGCGAAGAAGGGATCCCGGTTGTCGATGGCGAACACCTCGGCCGCCGCGCTCGGGCGGAACAGGGCTATCTGACGCCCTTCGATCAGGGCGCAGACGCCAGTGCCAGGGAGTATGTCGTTGAGTTGGCAGGCGAATTTCATGATTGAACCTCCACATCGAGCGAAACAGGCATATTCTGGCGACCTTCAATGAGGGCACAGACGCCGGCGCCGGGGAGTATGTCATTGAATTGACAGGCTAATTTCATCATTTGGTCTCCACATCGATCTGGTAGACGGGGATGCGCTCGGCCGGAGTGGCGGGTCTGTGTTGGTCGCGCTCGGCAACGAACTGAACGTCCGGGTCACGCTTGTCGCTGTTGATGAAGTGGCTGAAACGCTTGAGCGCCTCCTCTTCGTTGAGGGTGCGCGACCATTCGCACTCGTAGCTGTCGATGAGGGTCTGGATGTCGCGCTCCAGGGTCTCGGCCAGCCCCAGCTTGTCGTCGACTATCACCTCGCGCAGGTAGTCGACGCCCCCTTCCAGATTGCCGAGCCAGACCGAGGTGCGCTGCAGTTTGTCGGCGCTGGTGACGTAGAACATCATAAAGCGGTCGATCAGCTTGATCAGGGTCTCGCGGTCGAGGTCAGAAGCCAGCAGGTCGGCGTGGCGCGGTTTCATGCCGCCGTTGCCGCCCACATAGAGGTTCCAGCCCGCGTCTGTGGCTATGATGCCGACGTCCTTGCCCTGGGCTTCCGCACATTCGCGGGTACAACCTGAGACGCCGAACTTCATCTTGTGGGGGGTGCGAATGCCCTTGTAGCGGTTCTCGAGGAAGACCCCGAGGCCGACGCTGTCCTGCACGCCGAAGCGGCACCAGGTGCTGCCGACACAGGTCTTGGCCATGCGCAGCGCCTTGGCGTAGGCCTGACCTGTCTCGAAGCCCGCGGCCAGCAATTTCCGCCAGATGGCGGGCAGATCATCCTTCTGGGCCCCGAACAGGCCGATGCGCTGGGCACCGGTGATCTTGGTGTAGAGCTTGTAGTCGCGGGCCACTTCGGCCACCGCCAGCAAGCCTTCCGGGGTCACCTCGCCACCGGCCATGCGCGGGATGACGGAGTAGCTGCCGTCTTTTTGCATGTTGCCGAGGAAGATGTCGTTGGTGTCCTGCAGCTGGGTATTGAGCGGGCTCAGCACATAGCCGTTCCAGCAGGAGGCGAGGATGGAGCCGACCGTGGGCTTGCACACCTCGCAGCCATAGCCGTGTCCGTGCTTGGCCAGCAGCTCGTCGAAGCTCTTGATCCCTTCCACCTTGACCAGGTGGAACAGCTCCTGGCGGGAATGGGGGAAGTGGGCGCAGAGGTGGTTGTTGACCTCTATGCCCTGCTTCACCAGCTCGGCGTTGAGTACCTGGCTGATGAGCGGCACGCAGCCGCCACAGCCGGTACCGGCCTTGGTGTGCTGCTTGATGGCGGCGAGGGTGGTGTGACCCTCGGCCACCGCCTGGGCTATGTCGCCCTTGGAGACGTCGAAGCAGGAGCAGATCTGGGCGGTTGAAGGCAGGGCATCCACCCCCAGGGTCGGCTTGGCACCGGCATAGGCGGGCAGGATCAGGGTGTCCGGGTGGCTAGGCAGCGGCAGGGCGTTGAGCATCAGCTGTAGCAGGTTGCCGTAGTCATCCACGTCACCCACCAGCACGGCGCCGAGCAATCGGCTGTTGTCTTCGCTCACCACTATTTTCTTGTAGACGCCAGCCTGGTCATCCTGGAACACATAGCTGTGGCTGCCCGGGGTGCGGCCGTGGGCATCACCGATGGAGCCGACGGAGACGCCGAGCAGCTTGAGCTTGGCGCTCATGTCCGCCCCCTCGAAGCGGTTGTCGCCGCCGAGCAGGTGATCGACGGTGACCTGGGCCATCTTGTAGCCGGGCGCCACCAGGCCGAAGAAGCGGCCCTGCCAGGCGGCGCACTCGCCGATGGCGTAGATGTCGGGATCCGAGGTGAGGCAGTGATCGTCGATGAGCACACCGCCGCGCTCGGCGATGGCCAGTTCGCTATAACGGCCGAGGGTGTCCTGCGGGCGTATGCCGGTGGAGAAGACCACCACGTCCACGTCAAGGGCGCTGCCGTCGGCGAAGGCGAGGCGGTGTTTGGCCTCCTTGCCGCCGTGCATCAGGATTTCGCTGGTGCTCTTGCTGGTGTGAACCTGCACCCCCATGGACTCTATCTTGCGGCGCAGCAGCTGGCCGCCCTGGCCGTCGAGCTGCTCCGCCATCAGCACAGGAGCAAACTCCACCACATGGGTCTCGAGACCCAGTGCCTTGAGGGCGCCGGCCGCTTCCAGGCC
Organism: Aeromonas rivipollensis; assembly: GCF_010974825.1. Classification (GTDB taxonomy): domain Bacteria; phylum Pseudomonadota; class Gammaproteobacteria; order Enterobacterales; family Aeromonadaceae; genus Aeromonas; species Aeromonas rivipollensis. The sequence goes on from NZ_JAAILA010000025.1 coordinate 85,935, forward strand.
GAGCAGACCGCCACCCACCACCACGCCGCTCTTGCCGCTCTTGGCGGCGCTGCGGATGGCCTTCAGATCCTCTATGGTGCGATAGACGAAGCACTCGTGGTGCTGGCTGCCCTGGATGGGCGGCACCCAGGGGTAGGAGCCGGTGGCCAGCACCAGCTTGTCATAGCTGACCACAGTGCCCTTGTTGGAGTGCACCTCGCGGGCCGCTCTGTCGATTTTTTTCACCGCTTCGCCGAGCAGCAGGCGGATGTCGTGCTTCTCGTAGAAACCGGGTTTGACGAGGGAGAGATCTTCGCTGGTGTGGTGGGAGAAGTAGGAGGAGAGATGGACACGATCGTAGGCGGGACGCGGTTCAGCACCGAAGACGGTGATCTCGAACCGGTCCGGATCGGATCGCTCGATCAACTCTTCGATGAAGCGGTGCCCCACCATGCCGTTGCCGATGACGGCCAGCCTGACTTTGCTCATGATTGCCTCTGATTTGGAGTAATAAAACATCATTCTGAAGCTAGGCTACCCAGTCGGCGGGGGCGGTCGATTGATGCAAATCAAGTGTCTATTTATATATCTCCTCAGGGGTAATTCGAGGGAATTCAAACTTATACATAAATGGGTATACCAGTTGACGGTTTCCGTACCCGGCGTGGCTGCTGGCTCCGGTCGAGTGCCGGTATGGCGGGCAAGGGCCCGGCCCCTGGCAGGGGCCGGGTCATCAGGCGATATGGCGGCGGAACATGGCCAGCGCCAGGGAGAGGGAGACACCGGCGATGGTGAGCAGGGGCCAGAGCAGGGGCCAGGCCGCCGACCAGCCGAGATCCTTGAGGAAGACCCCCTTGAGCAGCAGGATGAAGTGGCTGAGGGGATCCACGGCCGCCAGCCACTGGAACAACAGCGGCATGTTCTCGATGGGGGAGACGTAGCCGGAGAGGATCACCGCCGGCACCATGAAGGAGAAGACCCCGAGAAATGCCTGCTGCTGGGTCGAACAGAGGGACGAGACGAAGAGCCCTATCCCCGCCAGCGCCAGGCCGTAGCAGACCATGCCCGCCATCAGCAGCGTGGTGCTGCCGCCAAACGGCACCTGATAGAGGAAGCGGGCCGCCAACGCGACTATGGTGCCCTGGCCCACCGCCACCAGAATGCCGGGCACCGCCTTGCCCGCCATGATCCAGCCCGCGGTGAGGGGGGAGACCAGCAACTGGTCGAAGGTGCCCTCTTCCCGCTCCCGCGCCACCGACAGGGCGGTGACGATGAGGCAGCCTATGGTGGTGATGATGGCCACCAGGGAGGGCAGTATGTGCCAGCTGAACTCTATGTTGGGGTTGTAGAGGTGGCGCACCGTGAGCGTAGGCAGCCCCTTGCCCTCGCTCTGCCAGCGAGCGATCACCTGATTGATGTAGCCTGCCGCCACCTGACCCCCGTTGGAGCGGCGCCCGTCGATGATCAGCTGCACCTTGGCGGTGTCGCCGCGCGCCAGGCGGCGGGAGAAATCCTGCGGGATGATGAGGCCGATCAGGGCCTGCTGCCCTGTGATGGCATCTGTTATCCCAACCTCGCCCGCCACCGGCATCACAGTGGTGAAGGCGGGCATGTGGGTGAGGCGCTCGATGAGCTCCCGGCTCTGCGCCCCCCCATCCTGGTCGTAGATGGCCAGGGTGTTGCCTGTCACCTCCAGGGTGGCGGCGAAGGGGAAGAGGGCCGTTTGCAGCAGCACCGGCATGATGAGCAGGAAGCGCCCCTGGGTATTGCCCATCAGGGCCTGCAACTCTTTTCGGATCAGCCACCAGAGTCGGATCAGCATGTTTACTCCAGGGTGCGCCGCGTCTTGCGGGCGGTGAGGGCCAGCCAGAAGGCGGCCAGCAGCAACAGGCAGACGCCGTTGACCAGCAGGATGGAGAGCACGTTGCCCGCCTGGTAGAGGGTCTGCAACGAGCTCGCGAAGTAGCGAGCCGGGATCAGGTGGGTGATGGCTCGCAGCAGCGGCGGCATGCTGGCGATTTCGAACACGAAGCCCGAGAGCATCATGGCCGGCAGAAACGCTGCCGTCAGCGCGGCCTGGGCGGCGTTGAACTGGCTGCGCATCACGGTAGAGAGAAAGAGCCCGAGCCCGAGGGCGCTGCCGAGAAACAGGGTGGTGAGCACGAACAGGGAGATCAGCGAGCCGCGCCAGGGCACCCCCATCACGGCCACCGAGAAGAGCAGGCAGATGAGCATGGCGGCGATGCCGAGCCCGTAGTAGGGCAACAGCTTGGAGAGCAGCAGCTCTGTCTTGGTCACCGGGGTGGCGAGCAGGGCCTCCATGGTGCCGCGCTCCCACTCCCGGGCCACCACCAGGGAGGTGAGCAGGGCGCCTATGATGGTCATCACCACGGCGATGGACCCGGGCACCAGGAAGTTGCGGCTCACCAGGGCCGGGTTGAACCAGGCGCGGCTCTCCACCGCCACCGGCAGGGAGACTCCCTCCCTGACGAGCCACCCCTGCCAGATCCCCTGCACGTAGTTGGTGACGAAGTTCGCCGTGTTGGGTTCAGAGCCGTCGGTGAGCAGCAAGACCCTGGGGGTGCCGCCGCCCTGGCCCGCCATGGCACGGGAGAACCCCTCGTCGATCACCAGCAGGCCGCGGATCTCGCCGCGCTCAAGGCTGCCGAGCAGCGCCTCCTTGCTCGGACCGCCGTGCACCTCAAGGGCGTTCGAGCCGCGCAGGGCCTGTTCGAGGCGGATGGCCGGGGCGCCGCCGTCGGTGCGCCAGATGCCGAGTCGCAGGTGGTCCACGTCCAGGTTGATGGCGTAGCCCATCACCACCAGCAGCACCACGGGCATGATGAAGGCGATGAGGATGCTGCTGGGGTCGCGCACTATTTGCAGGGACTCCTTGTGGCACAGGGCCAGCAGACGGCGGCGGTTGATGCTCATGAGTCCTCCTCGCTGGCCTGCTCGACTAGCGTGATGAAGGCCTCTTCCATCGTTGGTAATGAAGAGGTTGGCAGGGAGAGGGGGTTGCCTCCGGCGGCACTGGCCTTGAGTTCGTCCGGGGTGCCGAGCGCCAGCAGGCGACCGCGGTAGATGAGGGCGATGCGGTCGCAATACTCCGCCTCGTCCATGAAGTGGGTTGTGACCAGCACTGTGACCCCGTGATCGGCCAGGGCGTTGATGTGGGACCAGAACTCCCGCCGGGTCACAGGATCGACCCCCGAGGTGGGCTCGTCGAGGAACAGCAGCGGCGGCTCGTGGAGCAGGGCGCAGGCGAGGGAGAGGCGCTGGCGCAGGCCAAGAGGCAGGGATTCCGTCTGCTGGCCGAGCCAGGGGCCGAGGGCGAACGCCTTCACCATGGCGTCGATGCGCGTCTGCTGCTGGCGACCGAACAGGCCGTAGATGCCGGCGAAGAACGACAGGTTCTGGGCCACGGTGAGCTGCTTGTAGAGGGAGAACTTCTGGGCCATGTAGCCGAGGTGCTGACGCGCCGCCGAGGGGCTGCGGGCCAGATCGATGCCGGTCACCAGCGCCTGCCCGCTGCTTGGGCGCAGCAGGCCGCACTCCATCTTGAAGGTGGTGGACTTGCCCGCGCCGTTGGGGCCGAGCAGGCCGAAGATCTCCCCCCGGCGCACCGCGAAGCTGACGTCGTCGGTGGCGGTGAAATCGCCGAAACGCTTGGTGAGGCGGCGCGCCTCGATCACCGCCTCCGGGGAGACCCCCTCGGGCAGGCTGGCCTCGCGCATCAGCTGCGCCAGGCTGGATTCCCCACCCGGGCCGCCCCCCAGCAGATCGATAAAGGCATCTTCGAGCCGCGCAGGGGTCGGTACGAAGCCACCCTCCGAGAGGCCGAGCTCCGCCAGGGGAGGCGGCATCTGGCCCGGGTGCAGCAGCAGGCGCACCCGCTCCCCCGCCACGGTGCCGTCCATCACCGCCGGGTGGGCCAGGGCGCGGCGCAGCAAGGCGCGCCGCTCACGGCCGTCCAGTTCTCCGGCTTCCAGCAGCCAGCAGCGGCTCGCCATGGCTCCTATGAGATCCACCGGGGTGCCGCTGGTGCGCACCTCGCCGTCCGCCATCAGCAGCACGTGGTCGCACAGCTCGGCCTCATCGAGGTAGGCTGTGCTCCAGAGCACCGTCATGCCTCCCTGGGCCAGCTCGCGCACCATCTTCCAGAGGGCGCGGCGGGAGATGGGATCGACCCCGACCCCGGGCTCGTCGAGCAGCAGCACGTCCGGGGTGCCGAGCAGGGCGCAGGCCAGCCCCAGCTTCTGCTTCATCCCCCCCGACAGCTTGCCCGCCGGCCGTGCGGTGAAGCGGGCGAGATCGGTGAAGGCGAGCAGGCGCTCGAAGGTGGGGCTGCGCTCTGGCTCCAGCACCCCGCGCAAGTCAGCATAGAGGTTGAGGTTCTCCTGCACGCTGAGATCCTCGTAGAGCCCGAACTGCTGGGGCATGTAGCCGAGCCGCTGGCGCAGGGCATCCCCCTCGCGGACCGGATCCAGCCCCAGCACCCGGATTTCCCCGGCCTCCGGCACCAGCAGACCGGCCAGCAGGCGCAGCAGTGTGCTCTTGCCCGCGCCGTCCGGCCCAACCAGACCCGTGATGCCGCCGCTCGGAATGGTGGCCGAGATGGCGTTGAGGGCCACCCGATCGCCGAAACGCTTGGTGAGCCCGGCGAGCTGGATGGCGGCGTTCATGGCTGCAGCCTGACGGTGACCGGCATCCCCTGGCGCAGGGCAGAGTCAGGATCCTGCACCACTATGCGCAGCCGGTAGACCAGGTGGGTGCGAAGATCCGGCGTCTCCACGGATTTGGGGGTGAACTCGGCGGTAGGGGAGACAAAGCCCACCACCCCCTGATAGGGCTTGTCCGGCCTTGAGTCGGTAGTAAGGGTCACGCGGGCGCCGCTCGGGAAGTGGCCGAGCCAGGGCTCCTCCACATAGGCGCGTACCCAGACAGGCGCTGTCAGTGAGAGGTTGAAGGCGGTGGCTCCCGGCTGCACCATGCTGCCGGTCTCTATGGCGCGGGTGAGGAGGATGCCGTCGCTCGGGGCTGTCAGCACGGCGTCGGCGAGCGCCAGTTCGGCACTGGCCAGCGCCGCTTTGGCCCCTTGCAGCTGGGCATCGGACTGGGCAATTTCTTCGGGGCGATAGCCGGTCTCGAGCTGACCGAGCTGCTCGCGTGCGGAGCGCACCTGGGCCTGGGTCTGATCCCGCTGGGAGCGGGCGCTGTCGAGCTGACCACGGGAGATGGCACCGGTCGCCGCCAGCGCACTCTGGCGACGCCACTGCTGCTCTGCCTCGAGCGCAGCCGCCTCGGCGGCGGCCAGTTCGGCCCGTGCCCGATCGCGCTCTTCGCTGCGATACCCCTTGTGCACCAAGGCGTTGGCCGCTTCGATCGCGGCCAGATTGGCTCGGGCGCTGTCGCGCTGGTGGGCGAGGGGCACGGGATCGAGGCGGGCCAGCAATTGGCCTGCTTTTACGCTATCCCCCTCATCGACCAGCACCTCGCTGACCCTGCCGCCGACCCTGAACGCCAGGTTCACATCGCGGATGTCGACGTTGCCGTAGAGGATGGAGCCGTCGGCCGGGCGGCCCTGCCACCAGAGGTAGCCTCCGATCAGGGCCAGCAGCAGGGCCAGGATGGCGATGCGTTGTTTCATGCAGGATCTCCTTGGGGGCGGCCCTGCCACCCGAGGTAGCCACTGAGCAGGGTCAGCAGCAGGGCCAGGATGGCGATTCGCTGTTTCATGAGGGATCTCCTTCGGAGCGGCGCAGGCCGCGCAGGGCCCACGTCAGGCGTTGCCGGGCGGCCTCGGGGTTGTCTATCTGGGACAAAAACGGCGCCGCCTCCGGAGGCAGCCAGCCGAGCTGGCGACCGCCACCGGCGATCACCAGGGGCAGACCGACGGAGCCCATGATGAAGATCATCAGCTGCAACGGGTTGCCCGCCACCAGGGATCCCTCCGCCTGCGCCTTCTGGACCTGTTCGAGCAGCAGCAGGGGGTGGCGGCGCGGCAGGCTCAGCAGAAAGCGCTGGGCCGCACTCTCGCCGGACAGGGCATCGCCAAACAGGTGGTTGATGAAGCTGCGCTGGCGCGCCACCAGAGCGATCACCGCCACCATGGTGGCCTCGAAGGTCGCGAGGGCAGAGGGGTAGGTGCCGCGGGCAGCCACCGCCTTGAGCTCATCAAAGAGGGGGGCATACCAGAGCTCCACCAGCTCGTCGATATAGCTGTCGCGGTTGCCGAAGTGGTAGACGAAGGTGCCGAGATTGACCTCGGCCGCCGCCGCCAGCTCGCGCACAGTGAGGCCGCGCAGCCCCTTGTCGGTGGCGATCGCAAGGCCCGTATCGAGCAGTTTTTGACGAGTGGGGTGCATCTAACAAGGCTCCTGCTGCACAGATTTTGATCTGAATTATACGCTCGTATAAACCCGAGGGAAGGGGGCGGGTCGATCTTTTTTTGAACAAGAGGCGGGCGGCGCCTCACGGCTCTGCGTGAAGGAGGGAAAAGGCGGGCACAGCGTGCCAGAGCCCTCGGAATTCCGGGCGGCCGCGCCGTGCTCCCCGGGCGGCCAGGAGGTGGATTTGCCTGCCGCCGGGGGGATCAGCTGTCTCTGGTGTCCCCTCCATAGGGGGCCCGGGCGCAGGTCTCGCGGATGAGGGTGCGCAGCCAGCGGTGAGCCGGGTCGGCGTCCTGACTGGGGTGCCAGATCAGGGCGACCCTGATCCCTGCCAGCGGGAAGGGCAGGGGCAGGGTCACCAGATCGGCGTGCAGGGCGGCGCAGTGCCGCTCGGGCACCGTCGCCACCAGGTCGCTGCCTCGCACCAGCGCCAGGGCAGTGGCAAAGCCGGGGACCAGGGTCGCCACCTCGCGGGCCAGCCCGAGGTGCGCCAGGGCCTCGTCTATGGGGCCCTGCTCCAGCCCGCGCCGTGACACCATGATGTGGCGGGCGGCGGCATAGCGGGCGGCGGTCAGGGTGCCCTCGCACAGGGGGTGGCCCGGACGCACCACGGCGACGAAGTGGTCCTGAAACAGCGCCTGGGTACGCAGCTCGGGCGCCGTCTCTGCACCTATGACGCCGGTTTCGAAATCCAGCTCGCCGCTGCGCAGGGGGTGGCTCCCCTTGTCGGGCTTGGCCAGAAAGTGCAGCCTGACCCCGGGGGCCTCGGCGGCGAGCCGGGCCAGCAGGGCAGGGCCGACCGCTTCCACGAAGCCGTCGCTGGATCTCAGGCGGAAGGTGCGCACCAGCCGGGCCGGGTCTATCTCCTGCTGGGGGCGCAATACGGCGTGCGCATCCTGCACCAGCTGGCTGACCTGAGCGCGCAGGGCCAGGGCTCGCGGCGTGGGCACCAGACCCCGGCCCGCCCTGACCAGCAGGGGGTCACCCGTGGTCTCCCGCAGCCTGGCCAGGGCCCGGCTCATGGCGGAGGGGCTCAAGGATAGTCGCCTGGCGGCACCGGCCACGCTGCCCTCGTCCAGCAGGGCATCCAGGGTCAACAGCAGATTGAAGTCGGGGGTATTCATGGCATTGCCCTCGCCGAGCCGGGGATCCCGGGTGATGACCCATGACGGTCGGTTGGCTTCATCATACGCGAGAACCCTGATCTTCATATGGCGTCTCGTGCAGCTATAAGCTGCAAGTCGTGCGTCTTCCGCCGGCTCATGCCCCCCGCTAGCCTTGTGGCATCATCCTCTGCCGGAGACAGTGCCATGTCACAATCCAAGCCCCTTCCGACCCCTGCCGCTCGCCGTCTCGGCCTGCTGGCACTCGGCCTAGCCACCCTGCTGCCCATGTTGGGGGGTAGCCTGGCCAACATGGTGCTGCCCGCCCTGGGGCAGGCCTTCGGGGTGCCCTTTGCCAGCCTGCAGTGGGTGCTGGTGGCCTATCTGCTGGGGATCACCTGCCTGACTGTGGTGGCTGGCCGACTGGGGGACAGGTTCGGTCGGCGTCGCCTGCTGCTCCTGGGGCTGGGGCTCTTTGCGCTGGCCTCGTTGCTGTGCGCCCTGTCGCCGACCATAGGCTGGCTGATCGCGGCCCGTGCCCTGCAGGGGGTCGCTGCGGCCTGCATGCTCTCCCTGGCGCTGGCCATGGTGGGCCAGCTGGTGCCACCGGCGCGGCGGGGTTGGGGCATGGGGCTGCTCGGTACCCTGTCGGCCTGCGGCACTGCGCTCGGCCCCTCCTTTGGCGGCCTGCTGACGGCCGGCTTTGGCTGGCAGGCCCCCTTCCTGCTGCTGGTGCCCCTCAGCCTGCTGGCGCTGGGCTGTGCCCGGCTCGGTCTGCCTCGGGACGGCTCCTCGCCACAACAAGAGGGGATGAACCTCGCGAGCCTGTCACTGCTGGTGGCGGCCCTGCTCTGCTACGGCCTGGCGCTGACTCTGGGGGGCGCCCTTGCCCTCTGGTGGGGGGCGGGGGCCCTGCTGGTCACGGCCTCGTTCGTTCGCCGCGAGCGCCGCGCCCCTGTGCCCCTGTTGCCGCTGGCGCTGCTGGGGACCCCGGGGCTGCGCGACGGCCTTGTCGCCAGCGCCCTGGTGGCCAGCGTCATGGTGCTGACCCTGCTCATAGGCCCCTTCTACCTGAGGGGGGTCTTCGGTCTCAGTCTCGGGACTGTCGGCCTGATGATATCGGGCGGGCCCCTGCTGGCGGCCCTGACGGGGATGCCCGCCGGCTGGCTGGTGGACAGGCTGGGGGCGCGGCAGGTGGTCCGGCTGGGGCTGGCAGTCATGGGGGCTGCGGCCCTCGGCCTAGCCGGGGCGGCGGGGCAGTTCGGCCCACTCGGCTACCTGCTGCCCATACTGCTGCTGACAGCCGGCTATGCCCTGTTCCAGACCGCCAACAACAGTGCCGTGGTGGGTGGGGCGAGTGAGCAGACCCGGGGTGCCGTGGCCGGTCTGCTGACCCTGTCGCGCAATCTGGGCCAGTTGACCGGGGTGGCCGGGCTCGGCGGCCTGTTCGCCGCCCTGGTGGGAGAGCAGGGTCTGACCCTGGCCAGCGAGCTGGTGTTCGGCACCCGGGCCCTCTTCGCCCTGAGCGCCTTGCTGATTGGTTTGGCATTCTGGCTGGTGTGTCGCCGCCGGGAGGGGATGCTGGCCAGGGCCTGAGCCGGGACGCATAAAAAACGCCTCCGCGAAGGGAGGCGTTTGTCTAACGGGAGGCGGCGAGCTTACAGAATATAGCGGCTCAGATCCTCGTCCTCGATCAGGGCGCCTAGGTGGGCGTTGACGTAGTCGGTGTCGATGACGAAGGTCTCGCCGGACTTCTCGGAGGCATCGTAGGAAATGTCTTCCATCAGCCGTTCCATCACTGTGTGCAGGCGGCGGGCACCTATGTTCTCGGTGCGCTCGTTGACCTGCCAGGCCGCCTCGGCCAGACGGCGGATGCCGTCCTGGGTGAACTCGATCTTGACCCCTTCGGTGGCCATCAGCGCCTGGTACTGATCGGTCAGGGAGGCGTTCGGCTCGGTCAGGATCCGCTCGAAGTCATGGGTAGTCAGTGCGGTCAGCTCGACCCGGATCGGCAGACGACCCTGCAGCTCGGGGATGAGATCCGACGGACGGGCCACCTGGAAGGCGCCGGAGGCGACGAACAGTATGTGGTCTGTCTTGACCATGCCGTGCTTGGTGTTGACGGTGCAACCCTCGACCAGCGGCAGCAGGTCGCGCTGTACCCCTTCACGGGAGACATCGGGGCCCGAACTCTCGCCGCGCTTGCAGATCTTGTCGATCTCGTCGAGGAAGACGATGCCGTTGTTCTCGACCGCGGCAATGGCTTTCTGCTTCAGCTCTTCCGGGTTGACCAGACGGGCCGCTTCCTCTTCGATCAGCGCCTTCATGGCCTCTTTGACCTTGATCTTGCGCTTCTTCTTCTGCTGCTGGCCCAGGTTCTGGAACAGCCCCTGCAGCTGGTTGGCCATCTCTTCCATGCCCGGCGGGGTCATGATGTCGACGCCCATGGGGGTGGCGGCCAGATCCAGCTCTATCTCCTTGTCATCCAGCTGACCTTCCCGCAGTTTCTTGCGGAAGATCTGGCGGGTGTTGGAGTTGTCGGCCTTCTCCTCCTCGCCCCAGCTGTTGCGCGGGTTCGGCAGCAGGGCGTCGAGGATGCGCTCCTCGGCGGCTTCCTCGGCGCGGTATTTCATCTTCTCCATCTCGGTCTCGCGCACCAGCTTGATGGCGACATCGGTGAGATCGCGGATGATGCTGTCCACTTCCTTGCCCACATAGCCCACTTCGGTGAACTTGGTCGCTTCCACCTTGATGAAGGGGGCGTTGGCGAGCTTTGCCAGACGACGGGCGATCTCGGTCTTGCCGACCCCGGTCGGGCCTATCATCAGGATGTTTTTCGGGGTCACTTCATGGCGCATCTCTTCGCTGAGCTGCATCCGGCGCCAGCGGTTGCGCAGGGCCACGGCCACCGCACGCTTGGCATCGGCCTGACCGATGATGTGTCTGTCCAGCTCGTGGACGATTTCTCTCGGGGTCATCTCGGACATGATGGAGTTCCTGTATCCGGGGCGGGCAGGGCCCACCCCTTGGAGAATGAGTTGGCTGACGGGCGCCCTTACTTGGCGCTGTAGTCAAGCACTTCGATGGTGTGGTTGCCGTTGGTGAAGACGCAGATGTCGCCCGCAATCTTGAGGGACTTCTCGACTATGGTCCTGGCATCCAGCTCGGTGTTTTCCAGCAGGGCGATGGCGGCGGACTGGGCGAAGTTGCCGCCGCTGCCGATGGCGATCAGGTCATGCTCCGGCTGCACCACGTCACCGTTGCCGGTGATGATGAAGGATTTGTGCTCGTCGGCCACGGCCAGCAGGGCCTCGAGGCGGCGCAGGGCGCGATCGGTGCGCCAGTCCTTGGCCAGCGCCACGGCGGCGCGTTCCAGGTTGCCCTGATGGGCCTGCAGTTTGGCTTCGAAGCGCTCGAGCAGGGTGAAGGCGTCGGCGGTGCCGCCGGCAAAACCTGCCAGCACCTTGCCGTTGTAGAGACGATGAACCTTGCGGGCGTTGCCCTTCATGACGGTGTTGCCGAGGGAGACCTGGCCATCACCGCCGATCACGACCTGGCCGTTGCGGCGGACGGAAACTATGGTAGTCACTTTACTTACCTCGCTTGAGCCGAATGACGGCCGGACTGTGCATGGCAAGAAAGATGGGGATGGCAAACCGGCTTTTCAAGCCTGCCTGTTGTCGGGATAAAGGGGGAGGCCATGCCGGCGAGGGAGAGGGGAGTCGAAAGGAGAAGGGCCGGGGTTGTCCCCCGACCCTTCTTGATTGGCTGTGTAGCTAGCCTTTTCTGGGAATGCAGCCGCTGATGCCTGAGCCCTGCAGCTTGCGGTTGGCCGCATCGACGGCCGCCTTGCCGCTGAAGGGGCCCACCATCACCTTGTAGACGGTGCCATTGGCGCCATTGACCACCTGCAGGCTGGAGGAGAGGCCGGCGCCGAAGGCGATGCGCGCCTTGAGCGATTCGGCGGAATCCTGCGAGCGCAGGGCGGCGCACTGCATCATGTAGCGACCGCCGTCGGCTGCCGCCGTTTGGGTCGCCGCCTTGGCCTTGGCGGCCTCGGCGCGTTCCCGCTCCAGTTCGGCACGGATCTCCCGCTCCATCCGCTCACGCTCTGCCTTCTGGTCGATCACCTGCTCTTGGGCGCTGGCGACCGGGGCACCGGTGGCCGGCTTGGTCGGTTGCACCGGTTGCGGCTGGAAGGGCTTCACCTGACCTAGGGGGGTCCCCGGTTGGGGGATCTCGGTCGGTACCGGCTGCGGCAGCTTCTCGGGTTGCAGGGTGAGGGTCTCGGCAGGCGGTGGCGGCAGCACGCCCGGCTGGGGCGGCGGCTCTATGATGTCCACCTGCTTGTTCTCCAGCCGCTCTATGTAGCTCCACTTCTCCTGGGGCAGGGTATTGCCCTGTGCCTTGGGTTTGTTGGCCTTCACCTGTTCTTCTATGGTGGGGGCATCCGCCCCCTTGCCGTTGATCAGGTAAAGGAAGGCGCCAAAGCCGACGACCAGGGCCCCGGCCAGCAGTGCCGGGATAACAGGAAAGCGGCGAGGTGCCGCTTTCTTGATGTTACGACCACCGGCCCGTCGTCTCGGGCTGTTGCCGACGTAATCCCGGGTCGCCATCTATTACATGCGCTCCAGGGTGTGGATGCCCAGCACGCCCAGGCCCAGCTTGAGCACCTTGGCGGTGGCGGCGCACAGCAGCAGGCGGCTGTTGCGGGTCGCTTCGTCCACGCCGTCCTTGTTGATCGGGCAGGCTTCGTAGAAGGTCATGAAGTTGCCGGACAGCTCGTACAGATAGGTGCACAGCAGGTGCGGCATGCCCTTGTCCGCCACGCCGTTGACCGCGTCGGAGAACTGGATCAGCTTCTGGGCCAGCACCTCTTCGGCCTCTTCGTTCAGGGTCACGTGGCCGGTCAGGGCCTCGGCATCTATGTTCGCCTTGCGGAAGATAGACTGGATGCGGGTGTAGGCGTACTGCAGGTAAGGGGCAGTGTTGCCTTCAAACGACAGCATCATGTCCCAGTCGAAGATGTAGTCTGTGGTGCGGTTCTTGGAGAGATCCGCATACTTGACCGCGCCCATGGCGATGGCGTGCACCACCTTGGCCTTGTCTTCGGCGCTGAGATCGCTGTTGCGGCTCTCCAGCAGGGCACTCGCGCGCTCTTCGGCCTCGTTCAGCAGATCGACCAGCTTGACGGTACCGCCGGAACGGGTCTTGTAGGGGCGGCCGTCCTTGCCCAGCATCATGCCGAAGGCGTGGTGCTCAAGCGGTACGGATTCCGGCACATAGCCCGCCTTGCGGGTGATGGTCCAGGCCTGCATCAGGTGCTGGTGCTGACGGGAGTCGATGAAGTACATGACACGGTCGGCGCCCAGGCTCTCGTAACGGTATTTGGCACAGGCGATGTCGGTGGTGGTGTAGAGGAAGCCGCCATCGCTCTTCTGGATGATGACGCCCATGGGCTCGCCATCCTTGTTCTTGAACTCGTCGAGGAACACCACTGTGGCCCCTTCGCTCTCGACCGCCAAGCCACGGGCCTTCAGGTCGGCCACTATCTGGGGCAGCATGTCGTTGTACATGGACTCGCCCATGATGTCCTTGTTGGACAGGGAGATGTTCAGGCGATCGTAGTTGCGCTGGTTCTGCTCCATGGTCATGTCGACCAGCTTCTTCCACATGGTGCGGCAGTACTCATCGCCACCCTGCAGCTTGACCACGTAGTTGCGCGCGCGCTCGGCGAAGGCTTCGTCTTCGTCGTAGTGACGCTTGGCCTGGGTGTAGAAGGCTTCCAGGTCCTTGAGCTCCATGTCGGAGGCGTGCTCGTTGGCCATCTTCTCCAGGTAGGCGATCAGCATGCCGAACTGGGTGCCCCAGTCGCCGATGTGGTTGGCACGCACCACCTTGTGGCCGAGGAACTCCAGGGCGCGGGCGGCGACGTCACCGAGGACTGTGCTGCGGATGTGGTGCACCGCCATCTCCTTGGCCACGTTGGGGGCGGAGTAGTCCACCACCACGGTTTGTGGCGCGGGCAGCTTCACGTTGGCGTTGGCACTGGTCACCATGGCTTCCACCTGACCGGCCAGCCAGCTCGGGTCGAAGAAGAAGTTGATGAAGCCGGGACCGGCGATCTCGACCTTGGCGATCAGATCGGAGGCGGGCAGGTGCTCTATGATGGCAGCGGCCAGCTCACGGGGGTTCTTGCGGGCCGGTTTGGCCAGCAGCATGGCCAGGTTGGTGGCCAGGTCGCCGTGAGCCTTCTCCTTGCATCGGTCTACTTGCACCCGGGCTTCCAGGTCGGCCGGCAAGACGCCTGCGGACTTGAGATTGGCTACCGTTTGTTCAAGTAGATGATGAATATGCTCTTTCATAACTGACCACCGAGGTTGCGCGTCGAAAAATGACTGACTGGATAAGGGCGTGAATTTTACCCGCATCGGGCCGAGAAAACTATAGGAATGGCCCGACCCCCTTGGGGTGGCGGATATTTCACTGCGTTTTTCACCACATTGCAGAATATTGATTTGAATAAGTGGTGGTTATCCATTTCTACTGCATATCGAAGCGGCTTGTCCAGGCTATTTTCCCCTGATTGTTAAGGGGTTATTTATTCCAATTTGCTCTGAATGATCCCGCGCCGTCCGGCGGTCGTATCCTTAGAGGAAGTCGCTAGAGGACGATCCCGATGACACTGGTGCTGTTTCCACTCTCCGCCCACCTGCTGCCCGGTGGCATCATGCCGCTGCGCATCTTCGAACCCAGGTATCAGCGCATGATAGCCGAGGTGCGGGAGCGGGAGTTTGCGCTCTGCATGCTGGACCCCCGCCAGCCCGAGGCCATGCGCAACATGTATCCCATCGCCACCCGGGTGCGGATCATCGATTTCGATCTGCTGCCGGACGGCCTGCTCGGCATCACAGTGCTCGGGGTGGAGCGAGTCAGGATAGTCGATCTGTGGCAGGAGCCTGACGGCCTGCGGGTCGGCGAGGTGGAGCCGCTACCCCCCTGGCAGAGCGGCCGGCTCAAGGCCGACCAGCACACCCTGGCCAAGGCGCTGCAGGATGTGTTCAACGACTACCCGGAATACGCTGCCCTCTACCCCGAGCCCGACTGGGACGACGCCAGCTGGGTAGCCCAGCGCTGGCTGGAGGTGCTGCCCATCCCGGTGGAGCAGAAGCAGTGGCTGGTCGCGGCCAAGGACAACCAGCCCGCCCTCTCCCTGCTGAGCGGCCTGCTGGTCGCGAGCCACTGAATTCCCGTTCCCGGTGATCCTTTTGCCCCGCCCGTCGTAATGGTGATGACAGCAACACTCAAGGGATGGCGCAATGGCATATACTGGCCAACCACAATCGGCTCCACGCAGGATATCGCCCCCCATGGACAACCCAGATGGCGATCTGACGTCTCTTCTCATTCGGGTGGCCGAACATGGCGACAAGGTCGCCTTCGCCACCCTGTTCCACCACTTCGCGCCGCGCATCCGCAGCTATGGGATGCGCCACCTCGGCAGCGAGGCCAACGCCCTCGAGCTGGTGCAGGAGACCATGCTGCTGGTGTGGCAGAAGGCGCGGCTCTATCACCCCGAGAAGGGGGCGCCGACCACCTGGATCTACACCGTCATGCGCAACCAGAGTTTCGACATGCTGCGGCGCCGTCGCGCCAGCAAGGAGGATCTCTGCGCCGAGGAGCTGTGGCCCCTGCTGGAGTTCAGGGCGGAAGAGGAGCACCTGAGCGGCGGGGAGGACGCCGTGCTGACCCGCCAGATGGCAGATTACCTCGCCACCCTGCCGGAGCCGCAACAACAGGTGGTGCGCGGCATCTATCTGCAGGAGTTTTCCCAGCAGGAGCTGGCCGACAGGCTAGGCGTCCCGCTCGGGACCATCAAGTCCCGCCTCCGGCTGGCATTACAGAAACTGAAAGAGCAAGTGGAGCAAGGCCATGATTAAGACCCATCCGACCGAACTCATGTTGCGGGCCTTCGCCGCCGACGAGTTGCCCCTGCCGCTGGCCGTCGGTGTCTCTGCCCATTGCGAGCTCTGCCCCGAGTGTGCCGCCCAGGTACAGACCCTTGAGGCTGAGCTGGCGAACCAGCTCCTGGCGCCGGTCGCACCGGACCAGGGGCTGCCGGCCGGGCTCGACGCCATGCTGGCGGAGATACTGCAACAACCCGTGGCGACAGTGGCCGAGCTAGCGCAGCAGGTGCGGCCGGCCTCCGAGTTGCGGGTAGCGGGCCAATCCTACCGGCTGCCACGGGTGCTGGCCCGCCACCATGCGCCCAAGTGGCGCCATGTGGGCGCCATTCGCCAGCACAGCCTGCCGCTCGACGAGATGGGAGCACGCGCCAGCCTGCTCCACATCGAGGCCGGTGGCCGCATTCCCGAGCATACCCACAAGGGCTATGAGCTGACCCTGCTGCTGGCGGGCAACATGCAGGAGGGGGACATCTGCTATCAGGCGGGGGACTTCATCTGGCGCGACGCCAGTCACGCCCACAGCCCGCACACCCCGGACGGCTGCCTCTGTTACACGGTGCAGGACGCACCCGTCCACTTCACCAAGGGACTGTCGCGGCTGCTCAACGGCATCAGCCATCGCCTCTATTGAGTGCGGGCAGCAATAGAAAAAGGGACCTTAACGGTCCCTTTTTCATCAGGCAATCACTCGGGATCAGGCCACAAATACCAGGTAGACGGCGAAGGCCACCACGAAGCGGTAGATGGCGAACGGGATGAAGTCGAGGCGACGGATCAGCGCCAGGAAGGTCTTGATGGCGACCATGGCGACCGCGAAGGCGGTGATGAAGCCCACCGCAAACATGGGGAAGTCGGCCATGGAGAGGAAGTCGCGACTCTTGTAGAGGTCCAGTCCGCTGGCCGCCATCATCATGGGCACCGCCATGATGAAGGAGAATTCGGCCGCCGCATGGCGGCTGATGCCCATCAGCATGCCGCCGCTGATGGTGGCGCCGGAGCGGGAGAAACCGGGCCAGAGCGCCAGGCACTGGAACAGACCTATGCCGAACGCCTGCTTGTAGCTGATGTCGTCCAGGGTCTCGGCGGTGACGGCTGGGCGGAACTTCTCGGCGATGATGAGCAGTATGCCGCCGGCCACCAGGGCATACATCACGGTTTCAGGGCCAAACAGATGGGCCTTGATCCAGCTGTGGATGGCCAGCCCGATGAGCACGGCGGGCAGCATGCCGAGGATGATGTGCACCAGGGAGAGGGTGGCATGCCCAGGTGCCGGTTTCTGACCGAAATGGATGCCGATGAGGCCGAACAGCCGGCGCCAGAACATGACGACCACAGCCAGGATGGAGCCCAGCTGGATCACCACCTCGAAGGTGGCGGCCTTGGGGCCTTCGAAACCGAGCAGGTGGCCGACGATGATCATGTGGCCGGTGGAGGAAACGGGCAGAAACTCGGTCAGGCCTTCCACTATGCCCAGCACGAAGGCCACAAACAGGGCGTAGGATTCGGTCATGGTACAGATCTCTTGGTTGATGGGTCCGGATAAAATCAGCCCCGATCAGGGTCGGGGCGGCCAATGATGGCGGAAAATCACGCGGGCAACCAGAGATTATTGGAAGGGACCGTCGAACCCGCTAGGTGCCGCGCGGCCGGGGTCGTCTGTCTGCGGGCGGCGCGGGGCAGGGGCCGCCAGTCCCCTGGTTCCGTCATCTTCTGACATGGTCAGCGGCATAGGCCCGTCATGCCAGCACCGCCAGGATCTGCTGCTGCAGCGCCTCGTCCAGTGGCGGCAGGGCCAGGGCCTCGACCGCGCTCACTATCTGCTGCGGGCTGCTGGCGCCAATCAGGGCGCAGCTCACCACGGGATCGCGAAGCACCCACTGCAATGCCAGCTGTGACAGGGGCTGCCCCCTTTGCTGCGCCAGGGCGTGGAGGGCGCGGATGCGGGCCAGCTTGTCCGGGGTGATCTGGTCTGGCTGGAGGAAGGGGCTGGCGCTGGCGGCGCGGGAATCCGCCGGAATGCCGGCCAGATAGCGATCGCTCAGCAGACCGCCCGCCAGGGGCGAGAAGGCGACCACGCCCACCCCCTGCTCGCGGCAGACCGGCAGCGTCTCGGCCTCGATGTCGCGCTGGAACAGGGAGTACTTGAGCTGGTTGACCAGGCAGGGGGTGCCGAGTTCGGCCAGCCGGGTCGCCGCCTGGGCGGCAAGCGGGGCCGGGTAGTTGGAGAGGCCCACATAGAGCGCCTTGCCCTGACGCACCATGAGCGCCAGTGCCTGGCAGGTCTCCTCCAGCGGGGTGCGGGGATCCGGCCTGTGGTGATAGAAGATGTCCACATAGTCGAGCCCGAGCCGGCGCAGACTCTGGTGCAGGCTGGCAAACAGGTACTTGGCGCTGCCGCCATCGCCGTAGGGGCCGTCCCACATCACATAACCCGCCTTGCTGGCGATGATGAGCTCGTCTCTGTAGGGGGCCAGACTGCGCTTGAGCACGCCGCCGAAGGTGGTCTCGGCGGAGCCCGGCGGCGGCCCGTAGTTGTTGGCGAGATCGAAGTGGGTGATCCCCAGATCGAAGGCCTGATGCACCATGGCCTTCACCCTGGCGGGATCGCTCCCGGCGCCGAAGTTGTGCCAGAGCCCGAGGCCTATGCCGGGCAGGCGCAGGCCGTGGCGACCGGCGGCTCTGTAGGGCTGGCGCTGGTAACGATCCGGCGCGGCGAGGTAGTGATCATCCATGTTCATCAAGACTCCTGAGTTGGCTCGGTGGACTGTCGTCAGCAAGAGAGGGTGAAGAACCCCACCTCTCCCCTTCATAAGGGGCGTCATAGCGCCACCCCTTTCGAAGGGGGAGATCGGTAGGGGGTCTTAGCCTGCGGGGATCAGGCGGTAACGGGTCTGGTGGTGATACAGCTGGCCCGGCAGCAGCCAGGGGTCGCCGAGCTCGGGCCGGTTCGGGCTGTCCGGCAGCTGTTGCGCCTCCAGGCAGAAACCGTCGTAATCCCGGTATGGCCGACCGCTGCGGTCCGGCGTGCTGGCCAGCCAGTTGCCGGTGTAGAACTGCAGGGAGGGCTGATTGGTATGGACCTCCATCACCAGCTGCTTATCCCCTGAGACCACCCGTGCCGCCCACGCCCGTTCGGGGCCGTTCAGCAGAAAGGCGTGATCAAAGCCCTTGGCCTGCTGCTGTTGGGGGTGGCTCAGCCAATCCTGGCCTATGGGGCGTTCGGTGCGCATATCGAAGGGGCCCTCCACCGGCGTGATGGCGAGCGGCAAACCGCTCTGGTCGGTGGGCAGGAAGCGATCGGCATTGATGCTGATGGCATGATTGCGAATATCAGAGCGCAGATCGCTGCCGCTTTGCTGGCCATCGAGATTGAAATAGGCGTGGCTGGTGAGGCTGACCGGGGTCGGCGCGTCCGTACTGGCCCTGAAGTCGACCACCAGATCCTGCTGCTCCAGCCGATACTCCAGGGTCACCCGAAGGTTGCCGGGGAAGCCCTGATCTCCCGCCCTTGAGAGCAGGGCCAGCCTGACCCTGTCCGCCTCTCGCTCCTTTATCTGCCAGGGCTGACGATGGAATCCGACCCGTCCGCCGTGCAGGCAATGGGGGGCCTGATTGGCGTCCAGGGACCAGCGTTCGTCCCCTCGCACCAGCTCGGCGCCGCCGATGCGGTTGGCAAAGCGCCCCGCCACCGCCCCCAGCCACACCTGCTGGGTGGCATAGACCTCATTGGCGCAGCCCAGCAACACTTCACGGCGCACGCCGGCCACCGGCAGGCTGAGGGAGGTGAGGGTGGCGCCAAATTCGAGGCCGCGCAGGCGCAGCCCCTCCTCGTTTTCCAGTTCGAATGTCTTCATGGTTTGCCCGTTTCGATGGTCAGTGACCTGTCACTCATGTGCTTCCCGTTAGAGCCTGCCGGCCCCGGCGCTGGCGCGGCAGACGTAGCAGTCCGCCTTGAGGCCAAACCTGGCCGGGTACTGGGCCTCGACCACGGCGATCACCTCGTCCACCTGCGCCGGGCGCAACAGGGCCACCACGCAGCCACCGAAGCCACCCCCTGTCATGCGTACGCCGCCCTGGGTACCGATCTCTGCCTTGATGATCTCCACCAGGCCGTCGATGGCGGGCACGGTGATCTCGAAGTCATCCCGCATGGCGGTATGGGACTGGCCCATCAGCTCGCCGAGTCGCACCAGATCGCCAGAGGCCAGCGCTTCGGCGGCGGCCAGGGTGCGGGCGTTTTCCCCCACCACGTGGCGGGCACGGCGGTAGCAGGCTTCGTCCAGCCCGGCCTTGCCCGCTTCCAGCGCGGCCAGATCCAGGTCGCGCAGGGCCTTGACCCCGTAGTGACGGGCGGCGGTCTCGCACTGCTGGCGGCGGGTGTTGTATTCGCTGTCCACCAGGCCGCGACGCACGTTGGAGTTGACGATCAGCACCGCCAGATCTTCGGGCATGGGGATGAGACGGGTCTCCAGGGAGCGGCAGTCCAGCAGCAGGGCGTGATCCTGCTTGCCACTGGCGGAGATCATCTGATCCATGATGCCGCAGTTGCAGCCGACGAACTGGTTCTCCGCCTGCTGGCCGTTGAGGGCGATCTCGGCCTGGCTGATGTGAAGCCCCAGGGCCTCCTTGAAGGCCTGGCCTATGGCCACCTCAAGAGACGCGGACGACGACAGGCCTGTTCCCTGGGGCACGTTGCCTGAGACCACCAGATTGAGGCCGCGCAGGGCATGGCCACGGGCTTGCAGATGCTTGACCACGCCGCGAATGTAGTCGCTCCAGCGCTGGTCCGGATGATGGGTGATGGGCTTGTCCAGGTCGAACAGATCCCGTTGGTTGCCGTAGTCGGCGGCGATCACGTGCACCAGGTTGTCGCTGCGCAGGCCGATGGCGACACAGGTCTCGTAGTCGATGGCGCAGGGCAGCACGAAGCCGTCGTTGTAGTCGGTGTGCTCGCCGATGAGGTTGACGCGACCGGGGGCGCGCACCAGCAGGTCGGGTTGTTGCTCAAACTGCTCGGCAAATACGGCGCTGACGCGTTGGCTCGGGGTCATGGGGTCACCTCATTGGCTTTGTAATGAACGGGGGAGAGGGAGCGCAGGCGCTCGGCGGCCTGTTCCGGGGTCAGGTCTCGCTGGGTTTCGGCCAGCATCTCGAAGCCCACCATGAACTTGCGTACCGTGGCGGAGCGCAGCAGGGGCGGATAGAAGTGGGCATGCAGTTGCCAGGCCTCGGGGCAATCCGACTTGGGCGGCGCGAAGTGCCAGCCCATGGAGTAGGGGAAGCTGCACTCGAACAGGTTGTCGTAGCGGCTGGTGAGCTCCTTGAGTGCCACCGCCAGATCCTCCTGCTGCTCACGGGTGAGACCCAGCAGGGAGGGCACATGGGCCTTGGGCAGCAGCAGGGTCTCGAACGGCCAGGCCGCCCAGAAGGGCACCACTGCCAGCCAATGTGTCGTCTCCACCACTATGCGGGATCTGTCCGCCAGCTCCCGCTCCACATAGTCCAGCAGCAGCGGGCGGCCGTGTTCGGCCAGCCAGTTGCGCTGGTGCTGCTCTTCGCGGGCGATCTCGTTGGGCAGGAAGTCGCTGCCCCACAGTTGGCCGTGGGGGTGGGGGTTGGAGCAGCCCATGACGGCGCCCTTGTTTTCAAAGACCTGCACCCAGTCCCACTGGCTCGACAGCTCGGCCACCTGGCTCATCCAGGTGCTGATCACCGCCTCTATGGCGGGCAGCGCCAGCTCGGGGAGTGTCTTGCCGTGATCCGGCGAGAAGCAGATGACCCGGCTGGTGCCGCGGGCGGCCTCCAGCTTCAGCAGGGGATCCTGCTGGCTGTCGGCGGCCGGGGTGTCCTGCATCAGGGCGGCGAAGTCGTTGGTGAAGACGAAGGTCTCCTGATAGTCGGGATTCTGGTCGCCGGTGACGCGTTTGTTGCCCGCACAGAGGAAGCAGTCCGGATCGTGGGACTGGCTCGGTGCCTGGCTTATTTTTTCGACCTGACCCTGCCAGGGGCGCTTGGCCCTGTGGGGGGAGACCAGTACATACTGGCCGGTCAGCGGGTTGAAACGGCGGTGGGGGTGATCAACAGGGTTGAACATCATCACTCCAATCAATGAGTTGAGAAAATCGTAACGGGCAGGCCGTCAGGCCTACTCCTCGTAACCGTTCGGGTTGGCGAACTGCCAGCGCCAGCTGTCGGCGCACATGGCCGCGAGATCCCGGGTGGCATGCCAGCCCAGCTCGCGCTCGGCCTTGGCGGGATCGGCCCAGCATTCGGCGATGTCACCCGGGCGTCTGGGTTCGATGCGACAGGGTAGGGGGCGGCCGCATGCCGCCTCGAACGCCGCCACCATCTGCAGCACGCTCTGGCCCTGGCCCGTACCCAGGTTGTAAGGGTGGACGCCGCCTCGCCCCGCACAGTGGTGCAGCGCCTTGACGTGCCCCTCGGCGAGATCCATCACATGGATATAGTCGCGCACCCCTGTGCCATCCAGGGTGTTGTAATCGTTTCCAAAGACCGAGAGACAGTCACGACGGCCAATGGCCACCTGAGTGATATAGGGCATGAGATTGTTGGGCATGCCCTGGGGATCCTCCCCCAGGGTGCCGGATTCGTGGGCGCCGACCGGGTTGAAGTAGCGCAGCAGCGTCATGCTCCAGTGGGGTTCGGCAGTCTGCAGATCCTCGAGGATCTCCTCGATGATCAGCTTGGATCGGCCATAGGGATTGGTGGCGCTGCGCGGGAAGTCTTCCCGGATGGGGGTGCTGGCCGGGTCGCCGTAGACGGTGGCCGAGGAGCTGAACACCAGGTTGTGAACCCCGGCCCGCTTCATCGCCTGCAGCAGCACCAGGGTGCCGCTCAGGTTGTTCTCATAATATTCGAGGGGGATCCGGGTCGATTCGCCGACCGCTTTCAGGGCGGCGAAGTGGATCACGGCGTCTATCTGCTGCTCGGCGAAGATGCTGTCCAGCAGGGCCGGATCACGGATGTCCCCCTGATAGAATTTGGGCATCTGCCCGCTGATGGCGGCGACCCGTGTCAGCACGGCGGCCTTGCTGTTGCAGAGGTTGTCCACCACCACAGGCTCCATGCCTGCCGCCTGCAAGGCCAGACAGGTGTGGCTGCCGATATAGCCGCAACCGCCGGTCACCAGTACTCTCATCCTCTTCTCCACCGTTCGTGCCTCACGCAAGGAAAGCCTGAGCAGGAGTCTAGCCGAGGGGCTGACGGACAAACTGTGAACTGGTTAACAAAAATGTGGAAACGATTACACTTGTTTGTGTGGTTATAAATGCATCGACATGGCTTTTCCCCCTGTTATCAGTGACATTGCCCGGTATAATGGCGCCATATCGAACCGTGAAATAAGTGAAAACAGCATGAGCACCATCAAGGATGTCGCCCGTTTGGCCAATGTATCGGTGGCAACGGTTTCACGGGTGATGAACAACTCACCCAAGGCCAGCGCCGCCTCCCGCGAGGTGGTGCAGAAGGCCATGGCCGAGCTGGGCTACACCCCCAACGCCAACGCCCGGGCCCTGGTCAGCCAGACCTGCGACACCATGGGGGTGGTGGTCGGTGACGTGGCGGATCCCTTCTTCGGAGCCCTGGTCAAGGGGGTCGCCGCCGTGGCGGTGGAACAGGGGTTGCACCTGCTGATGGGTAATGGTTTTCACCGCGCCCAGCAGGAGCGGGAAGCCATAGAGCTGCTGATCGGCAAGCGCTGCGAGGCGCTGGTGGTGCACAGCAAGGCGCTCAGCGACGAGGAGCTCATCGACTACGCCCTGCGGGCCCCCGGCATGGTGCTGATCAATCGCGACATCCCCAGCCTGAGGGGCCGCTGCATCGCCCTCAACAACCGGCAGGGGGCCGCCACCGCGACCCGCCATCTGCTGGAGCTGGGGCACCGCCACATCGCCTTCCTCAGTTCGGATCACGCTATCGAGGATGCTCTGCTGCGCCATCAGGGTTATCAGGATGCCCTGGCCGAGGCGGGTTTGAGCGCCGATCCCGAGCTGGTGGAGAGCGGCATGCCCAATGAGGAAGGGGGGGAGCGCGCAATGCTCAACCTGCTGGCCAAGGGGCTGCCCATCACGGCCGTGGTGGCCTACAACGACGCCATGGCGGCAGGGGCCATCTCTGTACTGGCAGACAACGGCCTCAAGGTGCCGGAAGAGGTCTCGGTGGTGGGCTTCGATGACATCATCTATGCCAGATACCTGAGACCCAAGCTATCCACCATGCGCTATCCCATCGAGCTCATGGCCGCCCAGGCCGCCAAGCTGGCGTTGCAACTCGCCGCCGGGGAGAGCGAGACGGTGCAGAGCCGGATCTACACCCCGACCCTTATCAACCGCCACTCGGTGGCGCCCGTCAGGCTCTGATCGCCGCATCTTCTCGCCGCCGTCATGGCAGTGGAGTGAAGGCGGTAGAGGCGTGTTTACAGGCTCACGCTCTGCCCCCCCCCTTGCCGCTGTCATGGCGCTGGCGTGAAGGCGGTAGAGGCGCATCTACAGACTTGCGCCTCTGTTAAGCGCCCTGGTCTCTGCTCAACCGCCACTCGGTTGCGCCCGTCGGGTTCTGAGCGCTCTTCCCCCTTGCCGCTGTCATGGTTGTGGAGTGGGGGGGCAGAGGCGCCGCTACACGCCCAGGTCCCTGTTCAATTGCCGCTTGATGGCGTCCGCCAGTCTCTGAACAATCGCATCCGATGGCATCCCCACAGCTCTGAAGGCTGTGTCTCCTTGCCGTCTTCTGACGGTGGATTGGAGGTCGTTGAGTGGCCGCCTCTGATGATGCGCCCTGAAAAGTTGCCATTCGAGGCTAATCATCTCTCTTTTTCCCCGGTTTCCCCGTCTGAATCGCCCTGTCTCAGCCTGCTTATCCGGCAGGGCGATCTTTTACTTTCATTTATCTCATTTTTACCCTGTTTTACTTAACAAAATCAGTGTAATCGTTTACATCTGTGTGAGCGAGATCGCCGATCACCGGGCAAAACTCCCCTACACTGCATGCGTTATCTGTTTCATGCAGGGAGAGAGAAGAATGCTCAGGGAGATAGTGGCCCGTCAGGACTGGCAGACCCAGGCGATTACATCGGTGAATCGTCTGCCTGCCCATACCCCCTTGTTCAGCTGGCGCAGCGAGGCCGATGCCCGTGCCGGGCTCCCTTCGCCCTCCCGCATGCTGCTCGATGGCGACTGGCGTTTCTCCTTCTTCGAAGCCCCTGAGCTGGTGCCAGAGGAGTGGCTGAGCGGGGATCTGCCCGGCGCGACCCCCATCAGGGTGCCCGGCAACTGGCAACTGCAGGGGTTTGATCGCCCCATCTATACCAACATCAAGTACCCCTTCCCCTGCGATCCGCCCCGGGTGCCGGCCGAGAATCCCACTGGCTGCTATTCCCGCGAGTTTGCACTGCCCGTCGACTGGCTGGCCAGCGGCCAGACCCGCATCATTTTCGATGGGGTAGACAGTGCCTTCCATCTGTTCTGCAACGGCCGCTGGGTCGGTTACTCCCAGGACAGCAGGCTGCCCGCCGAATTCGATCTCGGCGACTTGCTGCAGGCCGGTCCGAACCGGCTGGCCGTGCTGGTGCTGCGCTGGTCCGATGGCTCCTATCTGGAGGATCAGGACATGTGGCGCATGAGCGGCATCTTCCGCTCCGTCAGCCTGCTGCACAAACCCGAGCGCCGGTTGCTGGACGTGCGGCTGACCCCTGTGCTGGACGCCTGTTACCGGGACGCCCGCCTCAAGGTGGCGCTGCAGGTCAATGAGGGCGCCGGGCTGGCGGTGGAGGCCAGGCTCTATTTCGGTGAGACGCTGATCGCCGATCGGCGCCAGCCGCTCGGCACAGGCGCCATCGACGAGAAGGGCGCCTACACAGACAGGGCCGAGCTGTGGCTGGAGGTAGCGGCGCCGCACAAGTGGAGCGCCGAGACGCCACACCTCTATCGACTGACCCTGACCCTGCTGGATGAGCAGGGTGAGCCCATCGAGAGCGAGGCCCATGACGTGGGTTTTCGGGCGGTGGAGATCAAGGGCGGCCTGCTGAGGGTCAACGGCCAGCCGCTGCTGATCCGCGGCGCCAATCGCCACGAACACGATCCCGCCCTGGGCCATGTGGTGACCCCTGCCGCCATGGAGCAGGATCTGCGGCTGATGAAGCAGCACAACTTCAACGCGGTGCGCTGCTCACACTACCCCAACCATCCCGAGTTCTATCGACTGTGTGACCGGCTCGGCCTCTACGTGGTGGACGAGGCGAACCTGGAGACCCACGGCATGACCCCCATGGGGCGGCTGGCGCAGGATCCCGCCTGGAGCAACGCCTTCCTGGAGCGGGTCACCCGCATGGTGGCGCGGGACTTCAACCACCCCAGCATCATCATCTGGTCGCTGGGCAACGAATCCGGCTATGGCCCGGCCCACGATGCCATGTACCAGTGGGTCAAACGGGCCGATCCGAGCCGCCCGGTCCAGTACGAAGGGGGCGGGGCCGATACCCCGGCCACCGACATCATCTGCCCCATGTATGCCCGCACCCATCAGGATCAACCCTTCCCGGCGGTGCCCAAGTGGGCGCTGGCCAAGTGGATAGGCCTGCCGGAAGAGACCCGGCCGCTCATCCTCTGCGAATATGCCCACGCCATGGGCAACAGCCTGGGGGGCTACGCCCACTACTGGCAGGCGTTTCGCGATCATCCCCGCCTGCAGGGCGGTTTCGTGTGGGATTGGGTGGATCAGGGGCTCGACAAGCAGACCGACGATGGCCGCCATTTCTGGGCCTATGGCGGTGACTTCGGCGACATTCCCAATGATCGCCAGTTCTGCTGCAACGGCCTGCTGTTCCCGGACCGGACGCCGCATCCCGCCCTGTTCGAGGCGAAACGGGCCCAGCAGCCCTTCGTGCTGACTCTGCAAAGCCGGCAGCCGCTCCGGGTCGAGATCCGCAGCGAATACCTGTTCCGCCCCACGGACAACGAAGTGTTGCGCTGGCAGCTGCTGGAGGACGGTGTGGTGCTGAGCCAGGGTGAGTGCCCGCTCGAGCTGGCGCCCCAGGGCAGCGTGACGCTGACCCTGCTGGAGCGGCTGCCGGGCTTTGCCGCAGGCACCCTGGCCTGGCTGGATCTGACCATAGTGCAGCCCACCGCCACGGCCTGGGCCGGGGCGGATCACGAGGTGGCGCGCCAGCAATGCATGCTGCCGACCCCTCTGGCCCTGCCTGTTACCCGGGCTCCCGCCTCATTGAGCGAACAGCCGGACCACTGGCTGGTGCGTGCCGCAGGCAGCGAGTGGCGGCTGGACAAGGCCAGCGGCCGCATCAGCAGCTGGCAGAAACAGGGCCGTGAGCGGCTGCGGGATGCCATCACCGATCACTTCTACCGGGCACCGCTCGACAACGACATCGGCACCAGCGAGGCGGATCACGCGGATCCCAACGCCTGGATTGCCCGCTGGCAGGAGGCCGGGCTCAATGATCTGCAGCACCGCTGCCTCGGCCTGGAGGCTAACCCCGATAAGGGGACGCTGGTCGTATCCCACGGTTACTTCGTCGGGGAGTCGCTGCGGCTGCTGACCCGCTGGCATCACAGCTTCGGTGCCGACGGCGCCATGGCGCTGCGCATAGAGGTGGAGGTTGCCGCCGACATGCCGTCCCTGCCCCGCATCGGGGCCAGGCTCTGGCTGGCCGACGAGGTCGACGAGGTGAGCTGGCTGGGACGCGGTCCCCACGAGAACTATCCGGATCGTCAGCTTTCCGCCGACCTCCATCGCTGGCAATTGCCGATCTCGGCCCTGCACACCCCCTATGTGTTCCCGACCGACAACGGTTTGCGTTGCGATACCCGTCAGCTGCGCCTCGCAGAGGTGAGCATGGAGGGCAAGTTCCACTTCAGCGTCAGCCGCTACAGCCAGCAGCAGCTGGCCCAGGCCCGCCACCAGACCGATCTGGTGGCCCTGGGGGGATTGCACCTCTGC
This sequence comes from Aeromonas rivipollensis, assembly GCF_010974825.1. GTDB lineage: Bacteria > Pseudomonadota > Gammaproteobacteria > Enterobacterales > Aeromonadaceae > Aeromonas > Aeromonas rivipollensis. Next base: position 113,346 of record NZ_JAAILA010000025.1, read on the forward strand.
CTGGATGGTTTCCACATGGGTGTAGGGGGTGATGACTCCTGGAGCCAGAGCGTGCGACCCGAATTCTGGTTGTCGCCTGGAAGTTACAGTTGGAACTGTGTTCTACACTGAATCTGACGCCGATGACGAAAATGGATTCGTAAAGGTCTTTTAATTGGATATCTGATTGATTTTAAAGTGTTTTATGTCTATGTAACAGAGTGTAAACGTTTTCATTTTGTTGCCATGATCACAGACCGCCATACAACAAACTGATTACATTAGGCTGGCGCCAGTTCAAACGGTGTACAGCATTCCCTACAAAAACAGATATTAGAGATCGGAGCATAACAATGAAAAAACTCACGACAGTTGCCACCTTGCTGATGGGACTGATGGCGGGAGCCCAAGCCCAGGCCGATACCCGTATCGGTGTCACCGTCTACAAGTATGACGACAACTTCATGGCGGTAGTGCGCAAGGCCATCGAGAAGGAAGCGGCAGCCAATCCCGGTGTGGAGCTGCTGATGAATGACTCCCAGAATGACCAGTCCAAGCAGAACGACCAGATCGACGTGCTGCTGGCCAAGGGCGTGAAGGCGCTGGCCATCAACCTGGTTGACCCGGCGGCGGCCCCTGTCGTGATCGAGAAGGCCCGTGCGGACGAGATCCCCGTGGTGTTCTACAACAAGGAACCGAGCGCGGCCGATCTGGCCAGCTATGACAAGGCCTACTACGTGGGCACCGACTCCAAGGAGTCAGGCATCATCCAGGGCCAGCTGATCGCCAAGCACTGGAAGGCACACCCTGAGTGGGATCTGAACAAGGACGGCGTCATCCAGTTCGTGCTGCTGAAGGGCGAGCCGGGCCACCCGGATGCGGAAGCCCGCACCACCTACGTCGTCAAGACCCTGAATGACGGCGGCGTCAAGACAGAGCAGCTGCACATGGATACCGGTATGTGGGATACCGCCATGGCGAAAGACAAGATGGACGCCTGGATCTCCGGCCCCAACGCCAACAAGATCGAAGTGGTCATCGCCAACAACGACGGCATGGCAATGGGCGCTGTTGAATCCCTGAAAGCCCAGGGCAAGAGCGCCATCCCGGTATTCGGCGTCGATGCCCTGCCGGAAGCCCTGGCCATGGTCAAGAGCGGTGCCATGGCGGGTACAGTGCTGAACGATGCGGCCAACCAGGCCAAGGCCACCTACGAGCTGACCAAGAACCTGGCGGAAGGCAAGCCGGCCGGTGAAGGCACCAACTGGAAGATCGACAACAAGGTCGTGCGTGTTGCCTACGTGGGCGTTGATAAAGACAACCTGTCCCAATTCGAGTAATTCCCCCCTCCAGGGCAAGGGAGATCCCCTTGCCCTTTTTTCAACCAGATGTGATGGCTGATATGACAACACGGCAACAATCAGAATGGCTGTTGGAGATGATTGACGTCAGTAAGAGCTTTCCTGGCGTCAAGGCACTCGATAATGTCAATTTACGGGTCCGTCCTCATTCTGTGCATGCGTTGATGGGCGAGAATGGCGCAGGAAAGTCCACGCTGCTCAAGTGCCTGTTCGGCATCTACGAGAAGGATCAGGGCAAGATCTTCTTCAAGGGCGAGGAGGTCAACTTCACCTCTTCCAAAGAGGCGCTGGAAAATGGCGTATCCATGGTGCACCAGGAGCTGAACCTGGTATTGCAACGCACCGTGATGGACAACATGTGGCTAGGTCGCTATCCCACCAAGGGCTGGTTCATCGACCACGGCAAGATGTATGACGACACCAAGCGCATCTTCGACGAGCTGGACATCGACATAGACCCCCGGGTCAAGGTCGGCACCCTCTCCGTCTCCCAGATGCAGATGATCGAGATCGCCAAGGCATTCTCCTATGACGCCAAGATCGTCATCATGGACGAACCCACCTCCTCCCTGACCGAGAAAGAGGTCAACCACCTCTTCAAGATCATCAACAAGTTGAAGGACAAGGGGTGCGGCATCGTCTACATCTCCCACAAGATGGAAGAGATCTTCCAGCTCTGTGACGAGATCACCATATTGCGGGATGGCCAGTGGGTGGCGACCCAGCCGCTCGAGGGCATGACCATGGATCAGATCATCGGCATGATGGTCGGTCGTGAGTTGACCCAGCGCTTCCCGGAGAAAACCAACCAGCCGAAAGAGGTGATCCTCGAAGTCGAGCACCTGACGGCCAAGAACCAGCCTTCCATCAAGGACGTGAGCTTCAACCTGCACAAGGGGGAGATCCTCGGCATCGCCGGTCTGGTGGGGGCAAAGCGCACCGACATAGTCGAGACCCTGTTCGGCATCCGCGATCACAGCGACGGTGTCATCAAGTTGCACGGCAAGGAGGTCGCCAATCGCAACGCCCACGAGGCGATCCAGAACGGCTTCGCCCTGGTGACGGAGGAGCGCCGCTCCACCGGGATCTACTCCCGTCTCGATATCGCCTTCAACTCCCTGATCGCCAACATGGACAGCTACAAGGGATCCATGGGGCTGCTCAGCGACAACAAGATGAAGAGCGATACCCAGTGGGTCATCGACTCCATGCGGGTCAAGACACCGACCCAACAGACACAGATTGGCTCCCTCTCCGGGGGCAACCAGCAGAAGGTCATCATAGGCCGCTGGCTGCTGACCCAGCCGGAGATCCTGATGCTGGATGAACCGACCCGCGGCATAGACGTGGGCGCCAAGTTCGAGATCTATCAGCTCATCCTGGAGCTGGCGAAGAAGGACAAGGGCATCATCATCATCTCCTCCGAGATGCCTGAACTGCTGGGGATCACGGATCGCATCATGGTCATGAGCAATGGCCGGGTCGCGGGGATCGTCAACACCAAAGAAACTGACCAGAGCGAGATCCTGCGCCTGGCATCTCTGTACCTATAAAGACAGGAAGACATTATGGAGTCGGCTAAAAATTTCAATCTGATGCAGGCGCTCAAAGAGAACGCCATCTACTTGGTGCTGCTGGTGTTGCTCATGATCATAGTGATCCAGGAGCCCTCCTTCCTCAGCCTCACCAACCTCAGCAACATACTGACCCAGTCCTCGGTGCGGGTCATCATAGCCCTCGGGGTGGCGGGCATCATCATCACCCAGGGCACGGATCTCTCGGCCGGTCGTCAGGTCGGTCTGGCGGCGCTGATCGCGGCCACCATGCTGCAGGCGCTGACCAACGTCAACAAGGTGTTCCCCAGTCTGGGTGAAGTGCCCATTCCTGTGGTGATCCTGCTGGTGTGTGCTGTGGGTGCCCTGATCGGTCTGGTCAACGGCCTGATCGTTGCCTACCTGAACGTGACGCCCTTCATCACCACCCTGGGCACCATGATCATCGTCTACGGCATCAACTCCCTCTACTTTGACTCTGTAGGTGCCTCCCCGGTGGCTGGCTTCGACCCCCGCTTCTCCAGCTTCGCGCAGGGCTTTATCCGGATAGGGGGATTCAAGCTTTCGTATCTCACTTTCTATGCGGCCATCGCCAGCGTCTTCGTCTGGGTGCTGTGGAACAAGACCCGCTTCGGCAAGAACATCTTCGCCATCGGCGGCAACCCGGAAGCCGCCAAGGTCTCCGGCGTCAACGTCGCCGTCAACCTGGTGATGATCTACGCCCTGGCCGGCGTCTTCTACGCCTTCGGCGGCATGCTGGAAGCGGGCCGCATCGGCAGCGCCACCAACAACCTCGGCTTCATGTATGAACTCGATGCCATCGCGGCCTGCGTGGTGGGCGGTGTCTCCTTTGCCGGTGGTGTGGGGACTGTCGCCGGTGTCATCACAGGGGTGCTCATCTTCACCCTGATCAACTACGGCTTGACCTACATAGGGGTCAGCCCCTACTGGCAGTTCATCATCAAGGGCGGCATCATCATTCTTGCCGTGGCCCTGGACTCCATGAAGTACGCCAAGAAGAAGTAAGCATTGGCAGAGAGGGTCGGACATGTTCCGGCCCTTTCTACTTGGAGGGACCCACCCCATGCCATTCAAAGTCAAAATCAACGTCCTGCTGCTGCTCGCCATCCTGGTCACCATCGGCACCGCCTGGTTCAGCGTCAATCACTTCATCAGTGGCTATATCCGCACCCAGGCGACCCAGAACATCAACGAGCAGATCACCCTGGTCAAGGAGAAGCTGGCCGGTGACATCAACCAGAAGGTGCTGCTGGCGGCGAACCTCAACCTCGGGGTGACCAGCGTCAAGAAAGCGCTGCAGGAGACCGGCTTTCACAACATCGTCAAACTGATCGGCGACATGGCGTTCGACGTTAACGGAGTCATCGACGACAAGGCCAGGGTTGAAGCCCTGCGCAAGCTGATCCCCGCCGCCAACAACCAGATCACCGTCAGCTCGCTGGAGCAGCTGGACGGCAAGCCGGTCATCTCCATCCTGGTGCCCAGGGGTGCCGATTCCGCCTACCTCTACTACCTCGACATGAGCGAGTTCAAGGCGCTGCTGGCCAAGGTAAGCGGGGAGGGGCGCTACTTCTCCCTTGCGGACAGTCAGGGTCAGGTGCTCTACAGCAGCAAACCCCAGGGAGAGAGCGAGTCTCGCCCCAACCAGCTGGATATCCGTGGCAGCCAGTGGACCCTGACCGGTTACGTGGACCTCGATTACATCCGGTCCATGACCCAGGCGCTCAACGGCAAGATCACCCTGGCCCTGCTCGGGGTTGCGGCCCTGGTGCTGGTGATCTCCATGGTGGCCCTCAACCTGGCCTACCGCCCCATCCTCTCCCTGCGCGATCTGGTGCAGGAGCTGTCCCGGGGCAGCGGCGATCTGACCCGCCGCCTGACGGTGACCAGCAAGGATGATCTCGGCCAGATCTCGGCCGGCATCAACCGCTTCATCGAGCGGCTGCAGGAGATGATGGGAGAAGTGCGGGAAGCCAGCGGCCAGCTCAACGAAGGGATCTCGGGTCTGGCCAGGCAGACGGGCTCGGCCCAGGGGCTGCTGGCCGAGCATGTGCGAGAGACGGAGCAGGTGGTCACCGCCATCAACGAGATGAGCCGTACCGCCGTCTCGGTATCGGAGAGCGCCGCCAGCACGGCCCAGCTGACCGGCCAGAGCCAGCAGCTCGCGAGCCAGTCGCGCCGGGTGGTGGATCAGGCCATGGCCAGCGTGACCGCCCTGGTGACAGAGGTGGAGGCCACGGCCCACTCCATCGCCGCCATGCAGCAGGATGTGCAGCAGATTGGCTCCATCCTGGGGGTCATCGGCAGCATAGCCGAGCAGACCAACCTGCTGGCCCTCAACGCCGCCATAGAGGCCGCCCGGGCCGGTGAGCAGGGGCGCGGCTTTGCCGTGGTGGCCGACGAAGTGCGCTCCCTGGCGGGCCGTACCCAGCAGAGCACGGCCGAGATCCAGACCATGTTGACCCGGTTGCAGCGGGGGACCCAGACTGTGGTTGCGGCCATGGGTAACACCCGGCAGAGCTGTCAGGATGCGGCAGAGAACACCAGCAAGGTGAATGCGTCGCTGGATCTGATGGCGGGGGAAGTGGTGGAGATCAACGATCTCATCAGTCATATCGCGACAGCGGCGGAGCAGCAGAGTGCGGTCGCCGAAGAGATCAACCGCAACATGAGCGCCATCGCCGAGGTGATCACCCAGCTCAAGGGCAATGGCGAGCGGACGGTTGAGAGTTCGACCTCAATGCAGCACACCTATGACAGGCTGCGGGAGATAGTGGGACACTTCCGACTGGAGTAAGGTCGGTTGGACTGGTCGTGGGCACCCTGGCCGCTGGCGCCAGGGTGGCAGCTCACAGGGAAAGTGTGAAAAATTCCCAAAAAAAGATGGGGGCGACTTGCGTCGCCCCCGATAGTCTTATCGCTCATATCCTTGAACGAAGTTGCTCCCTGCAATCCCTGACTATACCTCTTCCTTTAGGTTTCCCCTTCCCAATCCTTTGGGGTGTCCTTTAGCCATCATGGCCTGACGAGTCATCCGTTCCCGTCGCACTTTCTCCGTCCTGGGAGGTGTCCTTTACCACATCCTGTGGTGAGTCCATTTGCCCAACCCTGGCAGCCAGTCTTCCTGACCGACTTCATTGCGTCCGTGCAGGAGTAACTATAAGGATTTCCCGGGGGACGACAACGGCATGTTGAAAAACGTTTTTTCGAAACTCGTTTCTCGAGAAATGATAATGATGTTATTTCGTTGTAAATCATTTAGTTGTGATTTTTAAGTGCGGTTTTTTTGCTCCTATCTTCCGACTATGGCGAGAATTTTTGAGGCGCTTCGCTTACGTCCTCCATGGCGAATGTCTCACAGCTCGTTTAACTGAGGTTCAGAAAAGTCACCAGGGTCAGAGTCGATCGCAGATAGGTGAGCCGGGGCCGTCAGCATCCAGGGTCAGAGGCACCTGTGCCAGGACGGGTTGAGGGGGGAACACAGAGGGTTGCATGGGGTTGCTGGCCGGAAGTGGCTAAAAGGAGCGGGCTTCGGGGGAGGGGTATGCCGGTGTGGGGAACTGACAACCCAGGAGGAGGCGTCCTCCCCCTGGGGGCAGTATCAATGGTGCTGCTGGCCGCCATGCTGTTGGCACAGATAGGCGGGGAGCAGCTTCTGGGGGGACTGGTCAACATGGCACACCACCAGCGGTATGGCGGGAGCACCTTGGGCCTGAACCAGGGTCGGGGCCATGGGCAGAACCAGGGCGACCAGTAGAAACAGCGATTTGATCTTCATGGTTATCTCCTTGGTGATAGAAAATAGCGTGATCCTGATCACTTTCTGAGTTAAGGCGAACCCGGGAGTGGCGCAAGGTGGCGCAATAAATTCAACTAATGAAAAAACTTTAAAACCGGGATGCAATGGCGCTGGTGAGAAAAGCATCGCCAGGATGCGCTCAGAATGCATATCCATATAAAGGAGATGCGATGAGCACCCTGATACGGAGGGCTGCCCGTGCGGGTTGGCGCCGATGCCATGATCTGGGACAAGAGATGGATTATTCAGGCGAAGGGATGAAGATGACTATTTATGTGGTGAGTGGCGGGAGTATTTATGAGGATAAATGCATGGATGAGCGTATAAAATTCAAACAAAAAATAAAATCCATCCATGCCAATGATTTTATTGATTATTTTTAATTGTTCATATCCATTTGTAGATATCTGGCATGAATGAAAACGGTATCTTGGTGAAATAAAACCTGCCCTTATTGCGTCGTTATGCGGCAGGCGTTAATGAGTAAATGTCATTTATGTAAACTCCATCATAAATTAACTCCTGATTTTATTCAGTCTCGAGTGAATGTGATCAATGTCTAAGTTTGTGGTGATTGCTAGTCCTAACCTCTGTCACGAAAGGCAAGGGCAGGATAGAACACAAGCCGAGTACCCTACATAAAGAATATCCCGCCTTAGCCACGAGCCAGAATAGAAGGAATCTATTCAATCACTCGCAGGGACCACTGCTAGACGGAATATAATCATGAGCAAATTTTATGTAGGTTCTGAAGTTGGCCAATTGCGCCGCGTCATGCTGCACCGCCCCAACCTCAGTCTGAAGCGCCTGACCCCTTCCAACTGCCAGGATCTGCTGTTCGACGATGTCCTGTCCGTTGAACGTGCCGGTCAGGAGCACGACAAATTCGCTCAGGTACTGCGCGATCAGAATGTCGAAGTCTTCCTGCTGACCAACCTGCTGGCCGAAACCCTGGATGTGCCGGAAGCCAAAGCCTGGCTGCTGCAACACCAGGTCTCCGATTATCGCCTCGGCACCGCACTGGCCAATGACGTGCGCTGCTTCCTGGCTGACATGCCGCACCGCGAGCTGGCCCGCATCCTCTCCGGTGGCCTGACCTACTCAGAGATGCCCTTCAGCGGCGTCAACATGGTAGTGGGCATGCACGCTCCGACCGACTTCATCATAGAGCCGCTGCCCAACCACCTCTTTACCCGTGATACCTCCTGCTGGGTTTACGGTGGCGTCTCCATCAACCCCATGGCCAAGGCCGCCCGTCGCCGCGAAACCAACCATGTGAAGGCCATCTACCGCTGGCACCCGCAGTTCGCCGGTCAGGACTTCATCAAGTACTTCGGTGACGAGGATCGTGACTACGACAACTCCACCATCGAAGGGGGGGATGTCCTGGTCATCGGCCGTGGCGCCGTGCTCATCGGCATGTCCGAGCGCACCACGCCGCAAGGGGTGGAACACCTGGCCCGCGGCCTGTTCAAGCACGGTCAGGCCAAACAGGTCATCGCCATGCAACTGCCGAAACACCGCAGCTGCATGCACCTGGATACCGTCATGACCCACATGGACATAGACACCTTCTCCGTCTATCCGGAGGTCATCCGCAAGGATGTGAATTGCTGGAGCCTGACTCCGGGCGGCGCCACCGGCATGAACATCAAGGAAGAGGGCTACTTCGTCACCGCCATCGAGAAGGCGCTGGGTGTGGATCAGCTCAAGCTCATCACCACAGGTGGTGACAGCTTCGAGGCCGAGCGCGAGCAGTGGAACGATGCCAACAACGTGCTGACAGTGCGTCCCGGCGTGGTGGTGGGTTACGAGCGCAACACCTACACCAACGAGAAGTACGACAAGGCCGGCATCACAGTGCTGCCCATCCCGGGTGAAGAGCTGGGACGTGGTCGCGGCGGCGCCCGCTGCATGAGCTGCCCGATGGAACGTGACGGCATCTGACAAGACGGCGTGGCGCCGGCAGAGGCTGGCGCCACACACACCAAGACTCGAGAGTAACACTCATGAAAAAACCAACTGTCGTCGTCGCCCTGGGTGGCAATGCCCTGCTCCGTCGTGGCGAGCCCCTTGAAGCTGACATTCAGCGCAAGAACATAGCGACCGCCGCCAAGACCATCGCCCTGATAGCTCAGGAGTACAACGTGGTGCTGGTGCACGGCAACGGCCCGCAAGTCGGCCTGCTGGCCCTGCAGAACAGCGCCTATACCAAGGTCTCCCCCTATCCCCTGGATGTGCTGGGCGCCGAGTCCCAGGGCATGATCGGCTACATGCTGATCCAGGAGCTGAAAAACCTGATGCCGAGCCGCAACGTCACCGCGCTGCTGACCCAGGTGCAGGTCGACCCCAAGGATCCGGCCTTCGCCAATCCGACCAAGTTTATCGGCCCCGTCTATGAGGAAGCCGAAGCCCGCGCCCTGGCGGCCGAGAAGCAGTGGAGCGTCAAGGCCGACGGCAAGTTCTTCCGCCGCGTGGTGCCGTCCCCGCTGCCCCAGCGCATCGTCGAAGGCGACGCCATCGAAACCCTGATCGCCCAGGGCCACCTCATCATCTGTACCGGTGGTGGCGGCATTCCGGTGACCTGGGATGGCCAGTGCCTGACCGGCATCGAAGCGGTGATCGACAAAGACATGTCCGCCGCCTACCTGGCCAGACAGATCAAGGCCGATGCCCTGCTGATCCTGACCGATGCCGATGCCGTCTACCTGGATTGGGGCAAGCCGACCCAGCACCCGCTGCGGGTCACCAGCCCGGATGAACTGGCTGGCGTCAAGTTCGATGCCGGCTCCATGGGGCCCAAGGTCGAAGCCTCCTGCGAATTCGTCAAGGCAACCGGCGGCATGGTCGGGATCGGTTCCCTGGAAGATGGCCTCGCCATCCTCAAGGGGGAAGCCGGCACCAATATAGTCGCCACCCATACCGTGAATGCTTGAGTCGTTGAATCACTGCGTAGTTAACAACACTGCCCGAATTGGTCTGACACAAATATAGAGAGAACTCATCATGGCTTTTAATCTGCGTAACCGTAACTTCCTGAAACTGCTGGACTTCACCCCGCGCGAAATCCAATACATGATCGATCTGGCCATCGACCTGAAAAAAGCCAAATACGGTGGCTATGAGCGCAAGCATCTGACCGGCAAGAATATCGCCCTCATCTTCGAGAAGACCTCCACCCGCACCCGCTGCGCCTTTGAAGTGGCGGCTTTCGACCAGGGCGCCCAGGTCTCCTACCTTGGCCCAAGCGGTTCCCAGATTGGTCACAAGGAGTCTATGAAGGACACCGCTCGTGTGCTGGGCCGCATGTATGACGGCATCGAATACCGTGGCTATGGCCAGGAAATCGTGGAAGAGCTGGGCGCCCATGCCGGCGTCCCGGTCTGGAACGGCCTGACCAACGAATTCCACCCGACCCAGATCCTGGCCGACTTCATGACCATGCTGGAGCACGGCAAGGGCAAGCGTCTGGATCAGATCAAGTTCGCCTACCTGGGTGATGCCCGCAACAACATGGGCAACTCCCTGATGGTCGGCGCCGCCAAGATGGGCATGGACATCCGTCTGGTTGCGCCGAAAGCCTTCTGGCCGGAAGAGGAGCTGGTTGCCAAGTGCCGCCAGATCGCCGAAGAGACAGGTGCGCGCATTCACCTGACCGAAGATGTGAAAGAGGGCGTGCTGGGTACCGACTTCCTCTACACCGACGTCTGGGTTTCCATGGGTGAAGCGAAGGAAGCCTGGGATCAACGGGTGAAACTGATGACCCCCTATCAGATCAACATGGACGTCATCAACGCCACCAAGAACCCGGATGTGAAGTTCATGCACTGCCTGCCGGCGTTCCACAACGATGAGACCACCATGGGCAAGGAAGTGGCTGACAAATATGGCATGAAGGGTCTGGAAGTGACCGAGGACGTGTTCGAATCCGAGCACAGCATAGTCTTCGACGAGGCCGAAAACCGGATGCACACCATCAAGGCAGTGATGGTGGCTACGCTGGGCGACTAAGGTCGCAGTAGTGGTGCCGGGGGGTGACCCCCGGCTTTTCGACCATGTGACGGCGGCATAACACCTCTAACCCTACGACCCGCAGATACATGGATACCGCACCACAGAAGGAAGCTGGACCATGACCAAATTCAAGTTCCCGTCAGCCTACACCATATTGTTTGTGCTGATCGCCCTGGTGGCCGCCCTGAGCTGGATAGTGCCGGCCGGCAAATACGACATGGTAATGAATGAAGCCCTCGGCAAGGAAGTGCCGGTGGCTGGCACCTACAAGCTGGTAGAGGCCAATCCCCAGGGGATAGTCGACGTGTTGCTGGCACCCATCGACGGCCTCTACAACCACGACACCTATGAGGCAGGCGCCATCGACGTCTCCCTCTTCATCCTGATCATCGGCGGCTTCCTTGGCATAGTGACCAAGACCGGGGCCATCGATGCCGGTATCGAGCGCGTCACCGATCGTCTGCGTGGCCGCGAGGAGTGGATGATCCCTATCCTGATGGCGCTGTTCGCCGCAGGGGGCACCATCTACGGCATGGCGGAAGAGTCGCTGCCCTTCTACACCCTGCTGGTGCCCGTGATGATGGCCGCCCGCTTCGACCCCGTGGTCGCCGCCGCGACAGTGTTGCTCGGCGCCGGTATCGGTACCCTGGGCTCCACCATCAACCCGTTCGCCACCGTGATTGCCGCCAACGCGGCCGGCATCTCCTTCACCGACGGCATCTGGCTGCGGGTCGCCATGCTGGTGGCCGGCTGGCTGCTGTGCGTCGCCTACGTGATGCGTTACGCCAAGATGGTGCGCAACGACCCCAGCAAGTCCCTGGTGGCCGACAAGTGGGATGAGAACCGTGCCCACTTCCTCGGCAACAAGAGCGATCAGATGCTGGAGTTCACTCTGACTCGCAAGATAGTGCTGGGGATCTTCGTCGCCGCCTTCGCCGTGATGATCTACGGGGTGGCCGTGCTCGGTTGGTGGATGGCGCAGATCTCCGGTGTCTTCCTGGCCGCCGCCATCATAGTCGGTCTCATCTCCCGCATGAGCGAGGAGGAGCTGACCTCCAACTTCATCGACGGTGCCCGTGACCTGCTCGGCGTGGCCCTCATCATAGGTATCGCCCGCGGTATAGTGGTGGTGATGGACAACGGCATGATCACCCACACCATCTTGAACAGCGCGGAAGGCATAGTGACCGGCCTCTCCACTGTGGTGTTCATCAACGTGATGTTCGTGCTGGAAGTGGTGCTCTCCTTCCTGGTGCCGTCCTCCTCCGGTCTGGCGGTGCTGACCATGCCGATCATGGCGCCCCTTGCCGACTTCGCCAACGTGGGCCGCGAGCTGGTGGTCACCGCCTACCAGTCTGCCTCCGGTCTGGTGAACCTGGTGACCCCGACCTCAGCCGTGGTCATGGGTGGCCTGGCCATCGCCAAGGTGCCCTATGTGCGCTGGCTGAAGTGGGTGGCACCGCTGCTTGGCATACTGACTGTGCTGATTGTGGTCTGCCTGAGCCTGGGGGCCCTGCTCTCCTGAGTGAAGTAGCACGAGAAGACGAGTCGAATGAAACGGGAGCCTGCGGGCTCCCGTTTTTTTATGGCCTAGATGACAGGCAATAAAAAGGCGACCCAGGGGTCGCCTTGCTGCATTCGGGGCTGGCTTAGCGCGCCTGCTCCAGGGTGCGCACCACGGCGGCATGGGCCTGGCGAGTGCGACTGATGTGGCGCGGGGCTATCAGCACCACATCGTTGCCGGCGACGGCCCCCAGGATCTCGGGATCGGCGTGGCGATCCAGCAGACGGGCCACCACGGTCGCGGCGCCCGGGGTGGTGTGCACCAGCACCATCTGCTGGTTGTGCACCACGGCGCGCACCATGTCGTGTACGGAGCGGGTGCTGCCGGCGGGTTCCAGCTGATCGTCCACTAGCGTGTAGACCTTCTTGCCATTGGCATTCTGGGCCTTGGCGACGCCGAGGCGGCGCAGCAGACGGGAGATGGTGGACTGGCTGATGTCGGCGAAGCCGCGCTCCGCCAGCTCGCGGCGGATCTCTTCCTGGGTGCTGTAGCAGTGCTGGCCGATGATCTGGCGGCAGGCATCGAGCTGGGCCAGGTCGGACTCCTGTTCCGGGGGGCGACTGAGGGTCTTGACCATGGCGACTTCCTTTGACGATGACAGATGGCTATGGCGCTCAGTCTGTCATGCCTGTTTTTCATAGCGAAAAACACTGATGACGGGCATTTCGGTAGGTGATGAGCGATGTCTAGCCGTTGCGAGATGGCAAATTATAACCAAAGGGGGAATAAGTGATGTGACAGGGGTCAAAAATGGGCCCCACAGGGCCCGACAGAGTATCAATAGCGTTCGCTGACGATGTCCTGGGTGAAGGATTTCTCGCAGTATTTGCACTTCATGCGCACAGCGCCCTTCACTTCGCGCACCCGGAAGTAGCTGTCCACCGGCTCGTTGTGGGAGATGCAGTTGGAGTTGGGGCAGTGGAACACCCCGGCGATGAACTCCGGCAGCTTCAGCTGGTGCTTCTTCACCACGGCGAAGTCTTCGATGATGTTGACGGTCGCGGTCGGGGCAAACAGCGCCAGCTGGTTGGCCTGCTGTTCGGTCAGGCGGGTGTTCTCGATCTTGATGAGATCCTTCTTGCCCAGGGCGCCGGATTTGAGGTTGAAGCCGACGGTGATCCGCTCCTGGGTCTCGATCAGCTGGAACAGCTTGAGGATCTTGATGCCCTGGCCGGCGGGGACGTGGTCGATGACGGAGCCGTGACGGATGGCTTCGACTTGCAGTTGGTTCTTCTCGGACATGATGTTCCCCTTTTCCCTTAGACGGTTTCGTTCAGTACCAGTGCCAGCAGCGCCTGGCGTGCATAGACCCCGTTTTCCGCCTGCTGGAAGTAGTAGGCGTGGGGGGTCTTGTCGACGGCGACCTCGATCTCGTCGACCCGGGGCAGGGGATGCAGGATCTTCATGGTGGGTTTGGCCCCTTCCAGGGTCACCAGCTCCAGCACGAACTTGGCGGCCATGTGCTTGTACTCTGTCTCGTCGAAGCGCTCTTTCTGGACCCGGGTCATGTAGAGAATGTCGAGCTCCGGCATCACCTCTTCCATGGTCTCGTGGACGCTGAACTGAATGCCCTTCTCCTCCAGCTCTTCGCAGAGGTAGTCCGGCATCGCCAGGGCTTCCGGGGAGATGAAGAAGAAGCGGCAGTTGAACAGGCTCAGGGCCTGGGCCAGGGAGTGGACGGTGCGGCCGTACTTGAGGTCACCGACGAAGGCCACGTTGAGGCCGTCCAGCTTGCCTTGGGTCTCGTGGATGGAGAAGAGGTCGAGCAGGGTCTGGGTCGGATGCTGGTTGGAGCCGTCACCGCCGTTGATGACAGGCACCCGGGAGAACTCGGAGGCCAGACGGGCGGCGCCCTCTTTCGGGTGGCGCATCACCACCGCATCGGCATAGGAGCCGATGATCTTGATGGAGTCGGCCAGGGTCTCGCCCTTCTTGGCGCTGGTGTTGCCGCCGTCGGCGAAGCCGATGATGTTGCCGCCGAGGCGCTGTACCGCGGTCTCGAAGGAGAGACGGGTGCGGGTGGAGGCCTCGAAGAAGCAGCTGGCGACCAGCTTGTCTTTCAGCAGGCGGGTGTCGGGTTCGGCCTTCAACCGCTGAGCGGTGGCGACCACCAGTTCCATGTCGGACCGGGTCAGGTCCGAGATGGAGATGACGTGTTTGTTATAGAGTGGATTGGTCATCGTCTGCATTCCCTTTGACATCAATGAAGGTTTTTCTGGCACAAAAAAAAGCCCCTGAAACAGGGGCTCTTTTTAAAAATAACTGGGGATCTGTGGGTCGGAAACCGGAAACAACGGGGCCGCTCTGGTGCGCTCCACCCGTCTGCAAGGCTGCTTTTTTCATCAAAAACGGCATCGTCCTGTCCCGACCTTTTTCAAAACCGGACAGATTATAGGGCTGGTTTTTGAATTGTCAAAAATTTATTTCAGAGGCAGGATTTGCTGGTAAAAACGTTTGAGTGTCGCGAACGGGTCGACAAATCCAGACCTGGTGCTCACTCTGCAACGGCAGACCATCTTCGGCCATGCTGCGCAGATAGCCGAGCCTGTGGTGCCCCTCCAGCAGACAATATGGCTGCGGCAGGGGTTGGCCGTCCGGATAATGGCCGCCGGGCTCGGGGGCGAGCACTATGATGGGCTCTGACCAGGTGCCCCGGCTCAGCATGTCCTCGCCGAGCCAGGAGCGGCGCACATAGCGGTTGCTGCGCAGCATCTCGCCCCAGCGTTCGATCACCTCCATATGGCGGGAGCCTATCTGGCTCACGACCTGGGCCGTGTCCCAGGCCTCGCACTCGAATTGGTGGCGGGCGAGGTCGATAAAGCTCCAGTTGGACTCAAAACCGCGCCAATGGCGGTAAATCCATTGCGTCAGCACATTTTGGGGAATGAAGGGCACTAGGGGAGAGACCCGCTCGAGATAGTCTGGCAGGGACTCGGTTTTGCGCTCATCCCGGAAGTTGAGGGGCGCAAGTTGTTGAAGCAGGCGGTAATTGAGCATGAACGACCTCCCTGTGGCTGGTTTCACCCTACCCCCATTTATGCCCCATTCCTACCCCGGCGGGACTGCAAATACAGCAAGTTACCCCGGCTGGTTGCGGGAATTGCCGCGATTTGCTCGTGAATTGTTCGATCGCATCGAAAGTGAGAAAAAAAGCCTTTACCTTTGATCCCGGCTTTGTATAATTCGCCTCGTTTGTTGCAGGGGCGTAGTTCCAATTGGTAGAACAGCGGTCTCCAAAACCGATGGTTGCGGGTTCGAGTCCTGCCGCCCCTGCCATTTTCAGAAAGGCCAGCTCATTGAGCTGGCCTTTCGCATTTCTGCGATCCCTGAACCTTTCTGCTGCGCCGCTCGCCGGCGACCCCTGACGCGCTCCGCGCGACTCACTTCTCTTGTCCTTGCCTATCCGCCCCTTGGGTTCGCTCACCCTCGCTGGTCGCCCTGGCGCCATGTCGTTGCTGGCAATGGTGCCGCCTGCGGGCGGCCTCTGGATCTTGGTGCCCGGCGGCTGAGGTCGCGGCGACATGCACAGCATCTTCAGCTGTTGATAAAGAAGAAATTAAAAGGATTCACTAAAGTCCAGTGGGGCTGCCGCCGATATCACCTACCAATATGGGGGTATTCCTGGCCTCCTGTCACCACAAGGATTTGTAGTCATGACACTCTCGTTGCGCGGCAAGCTGCTCGCGACCAGCCTGGGGGTAGTGCTGCTGATGGCTGCCCTACTCGGCATAGTCGCCTTCCACACCCTCAAATCACGGACCCTGAGCGCCATCCAGAGCGAGGCGGTCAACTATGGTCACGCCCACTCGGTGGCCATCGGCAACTGGATGGCGGATCGCAAGCACGCGGTCGATGCCCTGGCCGCCGTCATTGCCGACAATCCCGAGGCGGCTCTGGTGCCGCACCTGCTGCAGACCCGCACCTCCGGCGGCTTCGGCCTCACCTATTTCGGCTCGGCGCAAGGGGCCATGACCCGCCACGATCCCTCCCTCAACACCGCCAACTACGATCCCCGGGTGCGCCCCTGGTATCAGAGCGCCAGCAAGGCGGGCAAGCTGATCGTCACCCCGCCCTACGTCAGCGTGACCATGCAGCAGATGGTGGTGACCCTGGCGGAGCCGGTGAGTCATCAGGGTCAGGTGATCGGGGTGGCGGGGGCTGATCTCTCCCTGGATGCCCTGATCGACGAGGTGCTGGCCATGAAGGTGCAGGGAGAGGGCTACGCCATGCTGCTTGACAGCTCCGGCCTCATCGTCGGCCACCCGCAGAAGGAGCTGGCCCTCAAGCAGGTAGCCGAGCTGGCCCCCGGCCTCACGGGGACGACCCTGGAGGGCTGGAGCCGGGACGGCGAGCTGCACGTCGCCACCATAGCGGGGCGTGAGGTGCTGCTGTCGGTGCAGGGGGTGCCAGGCACCGACTGGCTGCTCGCCATGGTGATGTACAAGGATGTGCTGGAGGCGCCCTTCGCCAGCCTGCTGTGGCAGCTGGTGGGGCTGACCCTGGTGCTGCTGCTGGTGTTCAGCGCCCTGCTCATCGCCATGTTCAACTACCTCTTTGCCGATCTCGGCCGGGTCTCCAAGGCGCTGGCCGACATAGCCCACGGCGAGGGGGATCTCACGGTGCAGATCGCGGCCCACAGCAAGGACGAGGTGGGGCTGCTGGCCCAGAACTTCAACCTGTTCGTGGCCCGGCTGCACGGCATCGTCAGCCGGTTGCGGGACGTCACCGTCGAACTGGCGGCCCAGTCGCGGACCCAGGCGGCGGGGGCAGAGGCTCGCAGTCAGCGGGTGCGCGAGCAGCAGGACGAGATCGTCATGGTGGCGACCGCGGTGACCGAGATGGCGTCCGCCACCCAGGAGATCGCCGGCAACGCCGAGTTTGCCGCCACCACCTCCGGCGATGCGGTCAGGCTGGCCGTGGCCGGTCAGTCCCAGGTCGGCCAGAGCCAGCGCAGCATCAGCGGCCTGGCAGGGGAGGTGGCCGACGCCAGCCAGACCATTCATGAGCTGGATGGTCATGCCCAGAAGATCAGCGGCATCCTGGCCACCATCAGCGGCATCGCCGAGCAGACCAACCTGCTGGCACTGAACGCCGCCATCGAGGCGGCCCGGGCCGGGGAGCAGGGACGCGGCTTCGCCGTGGTGGCGGACGAGGTGCGGGTGCTGTCGCGCCGCACCCACGACTCCACCGCCGAGATCCAGCAGATGATAGAGGCGCTGCAGCAGACCACGCGCCGCGCCGTGGGGGGCATGGAGACCAGCCGTCAGCTGGCGGGCACCAGCGTGGAGGATGCGGAGGCCGCCAACCAGAGCCTGGCGCGGATCAACGAGGCCATAGGCGCCATCAGCGACATGGCGACCCAGATAGCGGCGGCGGCGGAGGAGCAGACCTCGGTCACCGGCGAGATCAGCCGCAACACCGAGAATATCCGCCATGTCTCCCAGACGCTGGCGGCGCAGGCGAAGGAGGAGGCCGCCCAGGCCGCCGAGCTCAAGTCCCTGACCGAGCGGCTGGAGCAGGAGATAGGCCGCTTCCGGCTCTAGGGGCAGACCCTGATGTGACAAAGGCGACCCAGGGTCGCCTTTATTCATGCGGTATATGGATATTTTGTCACCATGCACCCGCTGAATAATGCCGGACTCTGGACTCGAAACCTGACCGGTCAGGGGCTCAGAGCGGCTTGATCTAGCCGTAGAACTCGATGTCCCGCTGGTCGCAGTGCCCCTCGTAGAGGGCCTGGGCCTGCCGATTGTCGGTGGCAGTGCTCAGCATCAGGGGGCGACCCGGGGAATGTCCGGCGGGGTGGCCTGGAAGATCTTCAAGGTGTGTTCCCGGCCGGCTCCTGGCTGACCCAGATAAGCTGGTCGGTGGCAAAGCCCAGCCCCCTGGCCTTGGCGATCAGCGCATCCACCTTGGCCTTGGGCGGCTGGGGGGAGCGGGAGAGGATCCACAGATAGTCGTGGTTGTAGCTGGTCACCAGGGAGAGCTGGTAGTCGGGGTCCAGATCGATGACGTTGTAGCCGCCGTAGAAGGGGCCGAAGAAGCTCACCTTGAGCCGCGCCTCGGTAGGCTTGTCCACGAAGTAGGCCTTGCCTTCGGCCTCGCGCCAGCTGCCATCGCTCTGCAGGCCGCGGTTGAGCACCTTGACGCCGCCGTCGTCACGCAGGCTGTAGGTGGCGCTCACCCGCTCCAGCCCCCGCTCGAAGCTGTGGTCGAGACGGGCGATTTCGTACCAGGTGCCGAGGTAGCGATCGAGCTGGAAGCCGGTGACGGGGCGGATGCCGTCGGCGAGGCCGGTGCAGGCCGTCAGTAGCCAGGCGGTGAGCAGACAAAGCAGTGAACGCATGGGGGATCCCTCTCTTTTAGCCTTCGATGATGTGCAACTGGCCTTCCCGGAAGCGGGAGGCCTGATCCGTCGGCGTGCTGCCGAAGAAGCGCTTGTACTCCCGGCTGAACTGGGAGTTGCTCTCGTAGCCGACTCTGGCCGCCGCCGCCCCCGCCTTGATGCCGTCGTGCAGCATCATCATGCGCGCCTTGTGCAGGCGAAACGACTTGATGTACTGCAGGGGCGAGGTGGCGGTGACCGCCTTGAAGTGGTGGTGGAAGGCGGAGACGCTCATGTTCACCTCCCGGGCCAGCTCCTCCATGGTCAGGGTGTCGGCGTAGCGCGCCTCTATCATACGCAGCACCCGGGCTATCTGGCCCACATGGTTGTGACGATTGGCCAGCGCCTGCAGCGCCGGGCCGCCCCCTTCGTGCAGGGCGTAGAACAGCATCTCCCGCACCGTCTGCGGCCCCAGCACCCGGGCGTGGTGGGGCTTGTCCATCAGATCGATCAATCGCTCGGCGGCACAGAACATTTCTTCGGACAGGGGGACAGAGTGCACACCGCTCTTTTGCACAGCCGGGGCGGGCAGGGCATCCCCCAGTTCCAGCAGCAGTTCCTGCAGGGTGGCGACGTTGATCTCCAGGGAGAAGCCGATGAGGGGCTGCTCGGGGGAGGCGAAGCACTCGCACTCGCAGGGCAGCGGCAGTGTCATCAGCAGGTAGTGGCTGGGGTCGTAGCGAAACACCTGATCCGCCAGATAGCCCACCTTGTGTCCCTGCAGTATGACGATCATCCGGGGCTGGTAGAGCACGGGCGTGCGGCCGTGATACTCGGTGGTGTAGATGAGGTTCACCTGATCCACCGGGGAGGGGGTGATGCCCGGGGTGGTGACGTGGCGGGCCAGCCTGGCGGCGAGATCGGCGTAACGGTTGGACATGGTCGCTCCGGGTGGATTCTGATGATTTGTAGAAATAGGCAAGCAATGTGCAGAATGTTGCCTTGATGGTAGAGGTTGCCTGTAGAAAAATGCAATCAACATTTTGCGGCCAGGCCGCCGGACTATCAGAAGAAGGCAATGTCGATGAACAATTTTACTCTCCATACCCCGACCAAGGTGCTGTTCGGCAAGGGCCAGGTGGCCCAGCTGCGCGGCCAGATCCCGGCCGACGCCCGTGTCCTCATCACCTACGGTGGCGGCAGCGTGGTGCGTAGCGGCCTGCTGGCGCAGATCCGCAGCGAGCTGGCGGGCCTGACCCTGTTCGAGTTCGGCGGCATAGAGCCCAACCCGGCTTACGAGACCCTGATGGGGGCGGTCGAGCTGGCCCGTGCCGAGCAGATCGACTTCCTGCTCGCCGTCGGCGGCGGCTCGGTGCTCGATGGCACCAAGTTTATCGCCGCTGCCGCTCACTACGATCTGGCCAAAGAGCCCTGGCACATCCTCGAGACGGTCGGTGGCGAGGTGGCTTCCGCCATTCCCCTGGGCGCCGTGCTGACCCTGCCGGCCACCGGCTCCGAGATGAACATGGGGGCCGTCATCACCCGCAGGAGCAGCGGCGACAAGCAGCACTTCTTCTCCCCCTTCGTGATGCCGCGCTTCGCCGTGCTGGATCCCGTGCTCACCTATACACTGCCGGCCCGCCAGGTGGCGAACGGCGTGGTGGATGCCTTCATCCACACCCTGGAGCAGTACCTCACCTACCCGGTCAACGCCAAGGTGCAGGATCGCTTCGCCGAAGGCCTGCTGCTGACCCTGGCTGAGGAGGGCCCCAAGGCGCTGGTTGAGCCGGAAAATTACGACGTGCGCGCCAACATCATGTGGAGCGCCACCCTGGCGCTCAACGGCCTGATCGGAGCCGGTGTGCCCCAGGACTGGGCCACCCACATGCTGGGCCACGAGCTGACCGCCCTGCACGGCCTCGACCACGCCCAGACCCTGGCGGTGGTGCTGCCCGCCCTGCTCGCTGCCAAGCGTGAACAGAAGCGCGCCAAACTGCTGCAATACGCCGAGCGGGTCTGGGATCTGCGCAGTGGCAGCGAAGAAGAGCGCATCGACGGCGCCATCAAAGCCACCCGCGACTTCTTCGAGCGGATGGGGGTCAAGACCCGGCTGCGGGACTACGGCCTGGCCGACGCCAATATCGACACCCTGCTGGCCAAGCTCGAAGAGCACGGCATGACGGCGCTCGGGGAACACAGCGACATCGACCTGGTGCAGAGCCGGCATATTTATGAAGCCGCCTGGTAAGAGGCGAGAGACCAGCTCCGGCCTTGTCCGGGGTTGAATCAGGGGGCCCGCTCCCGCCTTATGGCGGCGGCGCGGCCCCCGAGTCGTTACAAAACGGTTACTTTTTCCCCTTTCATCTCATCAGATGAGCCAACGGCAGATTTCATAAGAACAAAAAACGCTAAGGTAGAGGCTCGGCAAAACATTTTTTTTGACTGGTTGGATCACTTTTTTCAGCGCATTTTGCTGGTATAAGCCCCTAATTTGGTTTGTTTTTTTTAATCATGGTCCGGGATGGGCTGAATTCTGTACCCGCCCGCTCGGGGTCGTGGTTGTAATAAAACTCCAAAATTTGATACTAATCACCTTCGCGCCTGAAAAGCGGGGGCCTGACCATGACAGGAGGTTGAGGTAAAGCCTGCTGATTTTCATAACAAAGGGCCCGTGACCTGCACTTTGATCATGCCTTGTCCCCTCAGACATGAGAGACTGGGCAATGATTGTTTATTAACCATCAGGGAATAGTCATGCAGATTGGAATACCGAGAGAGAGTCTCGCCGGTGAGACCCGGGTCGCAGCGACCCCGGCCACCGTCGAGCAGCTGAAAAAGCTCGGCTTCGAGGTCGCCATCGAGGCCGGTGCCGGCCAGCTGGCCAGCTTCGATGATGCCGCCTTCGAGGCTGCCGGTGCCAGCGTGGTGCCGAGCGTCTGGCAAGCCGACCTTATCTTCAAGGTCAACGCGCCGACCGATGCCGAGATCGCACAAATTAAGGATGGTGCCACCCTGGTGAGCTTCATCTGGCCTGCCCAGAACCCCGAGCTGGTCAAGAAGCTGTCCGAGCGCAACATCAATGTGATGGCGATGGACATGGTGCCGCGGATCTCCCGTGCCCAGTCCCTCGATGCCCTCTCCTCCATGGCCAACATCGGCGGCTATCGCGCCGTGGTCGAAGCCGCCCATCAGTTCGGTCGCTTCTTCACCGGTCAGATCACCGCCGCCGGCAAGGTACCGCCCGCCAAGGTATTGGTGATCGGTGCCGGTGTGGCCGGTCTGGCCGCCATCGGGACCGCCGGTTCCCTCGGCGCCATAGTGCGTGCCTTCGATACCCGTCTGGAAGTCGCCGAGCAGATCGAATCCATGGGTGGGGAATTCCTCAAGCTGGACTTCGGTAGCGAGGACGGTGCCTCCAGCGACGGTTATGCCAAGGTCATGTCCGATGAGTTCATCAAGGCCGAGATGGAGCTGTTTGCCCAGCAGGCCAAGGAAGTGGACATCATCATCACCACGGCCCTGATCCCCGGTCGTCCGGCGCCCAAGCTGATCACCAAGGAGATGGTCGACAGCATGAAGCCGGGTTCCGTCATCGTGGATCTGGCTGCCGCCACCGGTGGCAACTGTGAGTACACCAAGCCGACCGAGCTGTTCGTCACCCCGAACGGCGTCAAGGTGATAGGTTACACCGATCTGCCGGGTCGTCTGCCCGCCCAATCCTCCCAGCTCTACGGTACCAACCTGGTCAACCTGATGAAGCTGATGTGCAAGGAGAAGGACGGCAACGTCGCCATCGACTTCGAGGACGTGGTTCAGCGCAACATGACGGTGATCCAGGCCGGTGAAGTGACCTTCCCGCCCCCCGCCATCTCAGTCTCTGCCGCGCCGCAAAAGCCGGCCGCCAAGGTTGCGCCGAAGAAGGCCGAAGAGAAGAAACCGTCCAACAAGAAGTTCGTGTTCGGTGCCCTCGGCATCGCCGCCTTCGGTTGGGTAGCTGCGGTGGCACCTGCCGCCTTCCTCTCCCACTTCACCGTCTTCATCCTGGCCTGTGTGGTCGGTTACTACGTGGTGTGGAACGTCTCTCACGCCCTGCACACGCCGCTGATGTCGGTCACCAATGCCATCTCCGGCATTATCGTGGTCGGTGCCCTGCTGCAGATTGGGCAAGGGTCGACCCTGGTCACCGTATTGGCCTTTATCGCCGTGCTGATTGCCAGTATCAACATCTTCGGTGGCTTCACCGTCACTCAGCGCATGCTGAAGATGTTCCGTAAGGATTAAGGGGGTTTAACGTGTCTCAAGGACTGGTAACAGCATCCTATATCGTTGCCGCCGTGCTCTTCATCCTCAGTCTCGCGGGACTGTCGAAGCAAGAAACGGCCAAGCATGGCAACCTGTTCGGTATCGCGGGGATGGCCATCGCCCTGCTCGCCACCGTCTTCAACCCGGAAACCAGTGGCGTGCACTGGATCATCCTGGCCATGGTCATCGGTGGCGCCATCGGCGTGCGTCTGGCGCTCAAGGTCGAGATGACCGAGATGCCCGAGCTGGTGGCCGTGCTGCACAGCTTCGTGGGCATGGCGGCGGTGCTGGTGGGCTTCAACAGCTTCATCGACTTGCACCCCTCCGCACCCGCTGAGGTAGTCGTCTCCGTCGGCTCCAACCTGGATGCGACCCTGGCTGCTGCCCGGGCGGCGTTCGAGCAGGCGGCCAGCGTCGCCCAGGTCGAGCACCTCTCCGGCGCCATGCTGAACATCCACCTGGTGGAAGTCTTCCTGGGCGTCTTCATCGGTGCCGTGACCTTCACCGGTTCAGTGGTGGCGTTCGGCAAGCTGCGTGGCCTGATCTCTTCCAAGCCGCTGCAACTGCCCCATCGCCACAAGCTGAACCTGCTGGCCGTGGTGGTTTCGCTGGCGCTGATGATCCACTTCGTCAACGCCGGTGGCTCCACCTTCGCACTGCTGGTGATGACCCTGATCGCCTTCGCCTTCGGCTGGCACCTGGTGGCCTCCATCGGCGGCGCCGACATGCCGGTGGTGGTCTCCATGCTGAACTCCTACTCCGGTTGGGCGGCGGCGGCGGCGGGCTTCATGCTCTCCAACGACCTGCTGATCGTGGTGGGTGCCCTGGTGGGTTCCTCCGGTGCCATCCTGTCTTACATCATGTGTAAAGCGATGAACCGCTCCTTCATCTCCGTCATCGCCGGTGGCTTCGGCTCCGACGGTGTGGCCTCCACGGCCGATCAGGAGATGGGCGAATACCGCGAGACCAACGCCGAAGACGTGGCCGACATGCTGAAGAATGCCAGCTCCGTCATCATCACCCCGGGCTACGGCATGGCGGTGGCGCAGGCCCAGTACCCGGTTGCCGAGATCACCCACAAGCTGCGCGAGCGCGGCGTCAAGGTGCGCTTCGGTATCCACCCGGTTGCCGGTCGTCTGCCTGGTCACATGAACGTGCTGCTGGCGGAAGCCAAGGTCCCGTATGACATAGTTCTGGAAATGGACGAGATCAACGAGGACTTCAGCGATACCGATGTGGTGCTGGTGATAGGTGCGAACGACACCGTCAACCCGGCCGCCATGGAAGATCCGGGCAGCCCCATCGCCGGCATGCCGGTGCTGGAAGTGTGGAAGGCGCAGAACGTCATCGGCTTCAAGCGCTCCATGAACACTGGCTACGCCGGTGTCCAGAATCCGCTGTTCTTCAAGGAGAACACCCAGATGCTGTTTGGCGATGCCAAGGCCAGCGTCGAGGCCATCCTGAAGGCGCTCTAAGCGTCGATGGGATGAGACAAGAGGAGGCTTCGGCCTCCTTTTTTATTGCCCGTTTTTCAGGGGGCGCGGGCAAGACATTGATGGCAAAGGGACTTGGCCGGGAGGGGGGATCCGTTGCCGGTGGCAGGGCAGCAATCCGGTGACGTTGCCCTCGCTGGAAGGCATAATGGCGGCAAAAGGCGAGGGGGCTCAATTTTATTTGAGACTCGCGCCACTAGAATCAAATAAAGTGACATGGACGGGGTGGCCCTCCAGATAGCACCCATATCCTCATACGATGCCTGCGGCACAGTGAACCAGAGAAACCACAGATGAAAGCACAATGGACCGACTTTATTACTCTGCTCAAGCGTGAAGTGGTGCCGGCCCTGGGCTGCACCGAACCCATGTCGGTGGCGCTGGCCGCCGCCAACTGCCGCAAGCTGCTGGGGCAGGATCCGACCCGCATCAGCGTCTGGGT
Organism: Aeromonas rivipollensis; assembly: GCF_010974825.1. Classification (GTDB taxonomy): domain Bacteria; phylum Pseudomonadota; class Gammaproteobacteria; order Enterobacterales; family Aeromonadaceae; genus Aeromonas; species Aeromonas rivipollensis. Next base: position 138,199 of record NZ_JAAILA010000025.1, read on the forward strand.
CAGCGGCAATCTGTTCAAGAATGGCATGGGGGTCGGGGTACCCGGCACCGGCATGATAGGCCTGCCGGTCGCCGCCGCCGTCGGCATCACGGGGGGCAACCCGGATGCGGGGCTGGAGGTGCTCAAGACTCTGACCCCGGAGCAGGTGGACGCCGCCAAGGCGCTGCTGCCCATCATCAAGGTGGACGTGAAGGATGTGCCTGATGTGCTCTACGCCGAGGTGCTTGCCGAGGCCGACGGTCACAGCGCCCGTGTGGTGATCTGCACGGATCACACCCGCATAGTGCTGCTGGAGAAGGATGGCGAGGTGCTGATGGAGCAGGACAGTGCCCCCGGTGTGCAGATCCAGCCCGCGAAATCCGACAAGCCCGCCATGACGCTGCGGGAGATAGTGGCCTTCGCCCTGGAGGCGCCACTGGCCGAGCTCGACTTCATCCGCGAGGCCGCCACCATGAACCAGGCGCTGGCGGATGAGGGGCTGCAGGGCTATGGCCTGCGCATCGGCAAGATCCTCACCGAGCAGGTGGAGCGCAAGCTGCTCTCGGACGATCTGATGACCTTGGCCATGCGCCTCTCTTCTGCCGCGTCGGACGCGCGGATGGACGGCGCCATGCTGCCCGCCATGTCCAACTCGGGCTCGGGCAACCAGGGCATAGCCGCCACCATGCCGGTGGTCGCCGCCGCCCGCTTCCTCAAGGCCGATGACGAGCAGCTGACCCGGGCACTGGTGATGAGCCACCTGGTGGCCATCTACATCAAGGCCTACCAGAACAAGCTGTCGGCCCTGTGCGCCGCCAGTACCGCCGCCATGGGCTCGGGTGCCGCCATCACCTGGCTGCTGGGTGGCCAGTTCGAGCAGATCAGCCACTGCATCAACAACATGATTGGCGACGTCTCCGGCATCATCTGCGACGGTGCCGGCAGCGCCTGCTCCATGAAGGTGTCGACCTCTACCTCGGCGGCGGTCAAGTCATCGCTGATGGCCATCAACAACCTGCACGTGCCCCAGAGCGAGGGCATAGTCTCCGACGACGTGGACCAGACCATAGCGAACCTGGGCCGCCTCTCGAAACAGGGGATGCTGGACACCGACATAGAGATCATCAACATCATGCGGGCCAAGCAACAAGGCAAGGCTGGCTGATGAGGGGGGCGGCACTGGCCGCCCCCGGTTTTTGCAGAGATTGACGTCACCCCGAACGGGGGGCGTGCCGCCACGATGCGGCCAGTTTCGGGGCGAGGCGCAGGGTGCGCCCGTCCATCCATCTCGGGCCTCGCCCGTTTATTTTTGGGGAATATCATGACTCTTAGCGTTATCGGTAATCTGGCCATCCTGGTCATGTTGCTGCTGTTTCTCTACCGCTTGCAGCAGACCCACGTCAGCTTCACCCGCCGGGTCTTCTCGGGGCTGGGGCTCGGGGTCCTGTTCGGCTGGGCCTTGCAACTGCTGTACGGCGTCGGCTCCGAGGTGCTGGTCCAGACCGGCGACTACCTGGATCTGGTCGGCAGCGGCTACGTGAAGCTGCTGCAGATGATCATCATCCCGCTGATCATGGTCTCCATCATAGGCGCCATCCTCAAGCTGAGCGGCGGCACGGCGCTCGGCAAGATCAGCGCCCTGACCATAGGGGTGCTGATCTTCACCACCATGATCGCCGCCGGGGCGGGCATACTGATGTCCAACCTGTTCGGCCTGAGTGCCGAGGGGCTGGTTGCCGGCGCCGCCGAGACGGCCCGTGGCGCGGCCCTGCAGACCAGCCTCGGCAGCGTCGAGAGTATGTCCCTCCCCAAGATGGTGCTGGAGTTCATCCCGGCCAATCCCTTCCTCGACATGACGGGGGCACGCAAGACCTCCACCATAGCCGTGGTGATCTTCTCCATCTTCATCGGCCTGTCCGCCACCGGCATCGCCCGCAAGCAGCCCGAGATCTTCGCCAGCTTCGAGCGCTTCATGCAGGTCGCCCACGCCATCGTCATGCGGATGGTGACCCTGGTGCTGCGCCTCACTCCCTATGGCGTGCTGGCGCTGATGGCCAAGGTGGTATCCGGCTCCAACTACGCGGACATCATCAACCTGCTGAACTTCGTGCTGGCCTCTTACGGCGCCATCGCCATCATGTTCCTGGTGCACCTGCTGCTGGTGAGCCTGGTGGGCATCAACCCGGCTCGCTTCCTGAAGAAGATCATGCCGGTGCTGGCGTTCGCCTTCACCTCGCGCACCAGTGCGGGATCCATCCCGATGAACGTGCAGACCCAGACCCGGGCCCTCGGCATCCCGGCGGGCATAGCCAACTTCGCCGCCTCCTTCGGCGCCACCATAGGGCAGAACGGCTGCGCCGGCATCTACCCGGCCATGCTGGCGGTGATGATAGCCCCGACCGTGGGGGTCGATCCCCTGGATCCCGGCTTCATCATGACGCTCATCGCCATCATCACAGTCAGCTCCTTCGGGGTGGCCGGTGTGGGGGGCGGCGCCACCTTCGCGGCGCTGATCGTGCTCTCCGCCCTGGACTTCCCGGTGGCCCTGGCGGGGCTGCTCATCTCCATCGAGCCCCTCATCGACATGGGCCGCACCGCCCTCAACGTCTCCGGCTCCATCACCGCAGGGACGGTTACCAGCCGCCTGATGGGCGAAACCGACATGCATGTGTTCAACAGCGATCACGAAGTGAGTCTGGACGGCGAAGAGTCCACCGTCTGATTTGCTGCAGGTTGATCTGCGCGTGGAAAGGGGCGACCCTTTCCCGCCATAGACCGCAGGGAGGGCATGCCCTCCCTGCGCCATTGAGAGGAAAAACTATGAGAATCCTGATCATCGGTGGCGAAGCCGCCGGTATGAGTGCGGCCGCCAAGGCGCGCCGTCTGGCCAAGGATGCCGAGATTGTGGTCTATGAGGCCTCCGAGGTGATCTCCTTCGGTGCCTGCGGTCTGCCCTATTTCGTGGGGGACGATTTCCAGGAGCCGGGCTACATGGCCGAGTTTACCCCGGAGCAGTTCGCCGCCAAGGGGATAGAGGTGAAGATTGGCCACAGGGTGCTGAGCCTGGACGCGGCGGCCCAGACCCTGCGGGTGGAGCACAAGGGCGACAGCTTCACCGATCGCTACGATCGGTTGATGATAGCCACAGGTGCCCGCGAACAGATGCCCCCCATCCCCGGCTTGCAGCAGCAAGGGGTGTTCGGCCTGCGCCGCATGAGCGATGGACTGGCGCTCAAGGCAGCGGTGCAGGATCCGCGCAGCAAGAAGGCGGTGGTGATCGGCTCCGGCTTTATCGGGCTGGAGGTGGTCGAGGCCCTGGTCCATCAGGGCAAGGAGGTGCGCCTCATCGAGCTGGCGGACAGGGTCATCCCCGATGCCTTCGACTCGGAGATCACCCAGCACATCGAGACCGAGCTGCGCGAGCAGGGGGTCTCTTTGCATCTGGGTGAGCGCGTCCAAGCCTTGCTGGGGGAGGGCCGGGTGACCGGCGTGCGCACCGACCAGGGTGAGTTCCAGGCCGATATAGTGGTGGTCTGCACCGGGGTCAGGCCCAATACCGAGTTCCTGGCCGACACCGGCATAGAGCGGCTGGCCAACGGCGCCATCAAGGTCGACCGTCAGGGCCGCAGCTCGCTGGCCAACGTCTGGTCGGCGGGGGATTGTGCCAGCGTCTGGCACAGCGTGAAGCAGCAGCAGGTCTATGTGCCGCTCGCCACCATCGCCAACAAGCTGGGGCGCATGGTGGGGGAGAACCTGGCCGGCGCCGGCCAGGAGTTTCCGGGCACGCTGGGCTCTGCCGCGCTCAAGGTGCTGGGGCTGGAGGCGGGTCGCACCGGGCTTTCTGAGAAAGAGGCCCAACAATTGGGCATCGACTACCGCACAGTGGTGATCAAGGACAAGTGCCACACCAACTACTGCCCGGGTCAGTCAGACATCCACGTCAAGCTGGTCTATGAGGCGGGCAGCAAGCGGCTGCTGGGGGGGCAGATCCTCGGTCGCAAGGGGGCGGTACACCGCATCGACGCCCTGGCGGTGGCCATCACCATGGGGGTGACCACGGAGCAGCTCGGCATGCTGGACTTCGCCTATGCGCCGCCCTTCTCCCGCACCTGGGACGTGCTCAACGTGGCGGGCAATGTAGCCAAGTAGCTGAATGAAGATGACGGCGCATGCAGGGCGCCGTCGTGGGAGGTGCACTCTGCGCGGAGATTGCAGCCATAAAAAAACCGATGCCTTGGCATCGGTTTTTTTGTTCCCGTCATGCTCAGCCGCGGCCGAGGCGATTGTCCGGGTAGTTCTTGGCCAGCACTTCGCGGGCGTGGCGGGCCAGGGTCGGCATCTTCAGGGTATCGTAGGCGTTGACCATGATCTCCAGTGCCTTCTCTGTCTCGACAGTGTCGGGATAGGTTTCGACCACCAGTTTGGCGCGGTTGGCGGCGGCGATCAGGGCATCACGCTTCACGTAATACTCGGCCACCCCCAGATCGTAGCGGGCGAGGCGGGTTTTCAGACCGACCATGCGGGCACGGGCATCGGCCGCGTAGCTGCTGTTGGGGTAGCTCTGCAGCAGGGTCTTGAAGTCCTGGAAGGCCTGACGGGCGTAGGAGGGGTCCTTGTCATCCCGATCTATGCCCAGGAAGTCCTGGAAGAAGTTGTAATCCGCCGCCATGTTGGTCAGACCGCGCATGTAGAACACGTAATCGATGTTCTTGTGCGCCGGGTTGAGGCGGATGAAGCGGTCGATATTGGCGATCGCCTGGGCGGTATCATCCTGCTTGTAGTAGGCGTAGATGAGATCGAGCTGCACCTGGTTGGAGTAGGCGCCGAACGGGTAACGAGAGTCCAGCGCTTCCAGCAACTCGATGGCATTCAGGTAGTTGCCTGTGTCCAGTTTGAGACGGGCTTTCTGGTACAGAACTTCCGGCGGTTCGTCGGGAACCTTGGGTTTGGTGCTGGAACAGCCAGTGATCAGCGTAGCGACCAAGGCGAGCGACATCAGCAGGCGAGACTTCTTTCCCATCAACAACATCCGGTCCATTTCCACGAAATTGGCAAAGTATCCGTTATGCTTGGCTAAAAGAAAAGCTAGAATACCCGGATTATTTCGAATTGATACCCCCGCTCAAGAGACCATACATGAGCCAGCATATTGAACTGACAGGCGAATTTCAGGATCACCAATTCGGGCAGCGACTCGACCAGGCCCTGGCCGAATTGTTTCCAGACTACTCCAGAACCCGCATCAAGGAGTGGATTTTACAGGACAGAGTGACCCTGGACGGTCAGGTTGCCAATACCCCGCGCGAGAAAGTGGTGGCCGGGCAGCAGGTACATGTAGATGTCGAGTTGGAAGATGACACCCGCTGGGATGCCCAGAACATCGACCTCAACATCGTCTATGAAGATGAACACATTCTGGTGATCGACAAGCCGGCCGGCCTGGTGGTTCACCCGGGCGCCGGCACGCCGGATGGCACCATACTCAACGCCCTGCTGCACCGTTACCCCGGCATCGCCGAGGTACCCCGTGCCGGCATAGTGCACCGTCTGGATAAAGACACCACGGGTCTGATGGTGGTTGCCAAGACGATCCCGGCCCAGACCCATCTGGTGGAAGCGCTGCAGGCGCGTCAGATCACCCGTGAGTACGAAGCCGTCGCCATAGGTCACATGACCGCAGGCGGCACTGTGGATGCCCCCATCGGCCGTCACCCGACCCAGCGTACCCACATGGCTGTGGTGCCCAATGGCCGTCCTTCCGTGACCCACTACCGGGTGCACGAGAAGTTCCGTGGCCACACTCGTCTGCGTCTGCGTCTGGAAACCGGTCGTACCCACCAGATCCGTGTCCACATGGCTCACATCAAGCATCCGTTGGTGGGGGATCCCGCTTACGGTGGCCGTCTGCGCCTGCTGCGCAACGCGACCCCGGAGCTGACCCTGGCCCTGCGCAACTTCAACCGCCAGGCGCTGCACGCCACCATGCTGAAGCTGGCTCACCCCATCACCGGCGAAGTCATGGAGTGGCACTCTGCCACGCCGCAAGACATGCTGGATCTGATGGAAGTGCTGCGGGCTGATACCCTGGCCAACCCGGACGATTTGGTCTGGAGCTGATGCAATAGGGCCTGCGTCGGTTTCTGCCGCCGTCCGGCCCTAAGAGATGCCAAACGGGGTTCCCTTTCAGGAGCCCCGTTTTTATATCCGTGAATGGAAGGAGTCACAGATGAACTGGATTGAACCCGACTGGCCCGCTCCTGGCAATGTCAGGGCCCTGTCGACCACCCGGGATGGTGGCCTGAGCGAAGGGGTCTTCGCCGGTCTCAACCTGGGGGCCCACGTGGGGGACGAGCCGGCACGGGTCGAGGCCAACCGTGCCCGCCTGCAACAGGCGGCGCAGATCCCCGGGCCCCTCAACTGGCTCAACCAGGTGCACGGCATCGCCGTCCACCCCGTCAGCAACGAATACGACGGGGCACCGAATGCCGATGCGGCCTGCGCCCACGAGGCCGGGCAGGCCTGCATAGTGATGACAGCCGACTGCCTGCCGGTGCTGTTTTGCGACCGGGCTGGCACAGTGGTGGCAGCCGCTCACGCCGGTTGGCGTGGGCTGAAGGAGGGAGTACTGGAAGCCAGCATCGCCGCCATGGGCTGCGAGCCGGGGGAGATCCTGACCTGGCTCGGTCCGGCGATAGGCCCCACGGCCTTTGAAGTGGGGGGTGAGGTGCGCGAGGCCTTTATGGCGGAGCAGGCCGAAGCCGAATCCGCTTTCGTACCTTCAGTCAGCGAGGGGAAATGGCTGGCGGATATCTACCGGCTGGCCCGGCTGCGACTGGCTCGCGCCGGAGTGAACGCTGTCTATGGCGGCGAATTCTGCACCTTCAGCGACGGCGATCAGTTCTACTCTTATCGCCGCGACGGCCAGACCGGCCGCATGGCCTCCATCATCTGGTTGGCCCGCTAAGTAATCACCCGCCCCTCTCAAGACCAAATCCGCGCGAGAGGGGCGGGCATCCTGCCCCCTCCCCGTTTTGCAGAAAAAATAACCAGCCTCAACCCTTGAAATAACCCGTACGGGCCTCATCTACCTTGTCAGAAGATCATGTTGTTTGCCGCGCAAGCGGCGTGTCTGTTTCAAAGGGGGAGTGCAATGCGCCTCGATCGCCTGACCAGCAAATTCCAAGTCGCTATTTCCGATGCCCAGTCTCTCGCACTGGGTCGTGACCACCAATTCATCGAACCCGTCCACCTGATGACAGCCCTGCTCAATCAGGATGGCGGCTCCATACGCCCGCTGCTGACCCTGACCGGGATGGACATCAACGCCCTGCGCTCCCGTCTCGGCGAGGAGCTCGACCGCTTGCCCAAGGTGAGCGGCGTCGAAGGGGATGTGCAACTTTCCAACGGCCTCGGTCGTCTGCTCAACGTCTGCGACAAGCTGGCCCAGCAGCGCAAGGATCAGTTCATCTCGTCCGAGCTGTTCGTGCTGGCGGCCCTCGACGAGAAGGGCAACCTGGGGGAGCTGCTGCGCGCCCAGGGCCTGACCAAGGAAAAACTCGAAGCCGCCATCGACAAGGTCCGTGGCGGCAAGAAGATCGATGATGCCAACGCCGAGGAGAACCGCCAGGCGCTGGAGAAGTACACCATAGACCTCACCGAGCGGGCCGAACTCGGCAAACTTGACCCTGTGATCGGCCGGGATGAAGAGATCCGCCGCACCATACAGGTGCTGCAGCGCCGTACCAAGAACAACCCCGTGCTGATCGGTGCCCCCGGTGTGGGCAAGACCGCCATCGTCGAGGGGCTGGCCCAGCGCATCATCAACGGCGAGGTGCCGGAGGGGCTCAAGAACAAGCGGGTGCTCTCTCTGGATATGGGGGCCCTGGTGGCCGGTGCCAAGTATCGCGGCGAGTTCGAGGAGCGGCTCAAGGCGGTGCTGAGCGATCTCGCCAAGGAGGAGGGCAATGTCATCCTCTTCGTGGACGAGCTGCACACCATGGTCGGCGCCGGCAAGGGCGAGGGTGCCATGGACGCGGGCAACATGCTCAAACCGGCTCTGGCGCGCGGTGAGCTGCACTGCGTCGGTGCCACCACCCTCGACGAATATCGCCAGTATGTGGAGAAAGACGCCGCCCTGGAGCGCCGCTTCCAGAAGGTGCTGGTGGAGGAGCCCTCGGTGGAGGACACCATCGCCATACTGCGCGGCCTTAAAGAACGCTACGAGCTGCACCACCATGTGCAGATCACAGACCCCGCCATAGTCGCGGCGGCCCAGCTGTCCCACCGCTACATCGCGGATCGCCAGCTGCCGGACAAGGCCATCGATCTCATCGACGAGGCGGCGGCCAGCATCCGGCTGCAGATCGACTCCAAGCCGGAGTCCCTGGACCGGCTGGAGCGGCGCATTATCCAGCTCAAGCTGGAGCAGCAGGCGCTGATGAAGGAGGACGACGACGCCAGCCGCAAGCGCCTCGATCTGCTCAACCAGGAGCTGACCGAGAAGGAGCGGGAATACAACGAGCTGGAAGAGGTGTGGAAGGCCGAGAAGGCCGCCCTTGCCGGTACCCAGCACATCAAGGCGGCGCTGGAGCAGGCCCGTCAGGATCTCGAGGTAGCGCGCCGGGCCGGGGATCTCGGCCGCATGTCCGAGCTGCAATACGGCCGGATCCCCGAGCTGGAGAAACAGCTGGATCTCGCCACCCAGGCCGAGATGCAGGAGACCAGCCTGCTGCGCAACCGTGTCACCGACGTGGAGATCGCAGACGTCCTGGCGCGCTGGACCGGCATTCCGGTGGCGCGGATGCTGGAAGGGGAGCGGGACAAGCTGCTGCGGATGGAAGATCAGCTGCACAGCCGGGTGATCGGCCAGGAAGAGGCGGTGGACGCCGTCTCCAACGCCATCCGTCGCTCCCGGGCCGGACTGTCCGATCCGAACCGCCCCATCGGCTCCTTCCTGTTCCTCGGGCCGACCGGGGTGGGCAAGACAGAGCTGTGCAAGGCGCTGGCGGAGTTCCTGTTCGATACCCAGGACGCCATGGTGCGCATCGACATGTCCGAGTTCATGGAGAAGCACAGCGTGGCGCGGCTGGTGGGGGCGCCTCCGGGATACGTGGGCTACGAGGAGGGGGGTTATCTCACCGAGGCGGTACGCCGTCGCCCCTACTCGGTGATCCTGCTGGACGAGGTGGAGAAGGCGCACCCGGATGTGTTCAATATACTGCTGCAGGTGCTGGACGATGGCCGCTTGACCGATGGTCAGGGCCGCACCGTCGATTTCCGCAATACGGTGGTGATCATGACCTCCAACCTCGGCTCGGATCTCATCCAGGAGCACTACGCCGAGAAGGACTATGAGGAGATGAAGGCCCTGCTGATGGAGCTGCTGACCCGCAGCTTCCGCCCGGAGTTCATCAACCGGATCGACGAGACTGTGGTGTTCCACCCCCTCGGCGAGGATCACATCAAGTCCATCGCCCGGATCCAGCTCAAGAGCCTGATGGGCCGTCTGGAGTCCCAGGGCTTCGAGGTGGAGGTGAGCGAGGAGCTGTTGACCAAGCTGGTCCACGCCGGTTTCGATCCCGTCTACGGGGCGCGTCCCCTCAAGCGGGCTATCCAGCAGAAGGTGGAGAACCCGCTGGCCCAGGCGCTGCTCAGCGGTCGGGTCATCCCCGGCAAGAAGTTGCTTCTGGGTGCCGACAGCAACGGGCTCACCATGAGCCAGCCATGATGGTGTCATCGATGAAAAACGCAGGCCTTGTGCCTGCGTTTTGTTTTCAGGGTGATTGAGATGCTGAAGTTTTCCGTCTTGGTGGATGATGATGTTCATCTACCCGGCTGCCTGCCTGAAAAGGGACTGTCGTTGTTGTTGGAGTGCGATGGCCTCAGGGTGCTGTTCGACAGCGGCCGGGGCCGGGCGCTGCGCCACAATGCCGAGGTGATGGGGGTCGATCTCGGCTCTCTCACCCATGTGGTGCTGTCCCACGGTCATTACGACCATGTGGGCGGCATCGGCTCCCTGCCCCTATATCCCGATCCCATCCCGTTGATCGCCTGTCCGGATGTGTTCAATGAGCGGGGCTACTTCCTGCCGTTGCTGCCCCGACGCTACAACCTCTACCGCCTCTCGGGGGATCTGGATCCGCAACAACTGGCGACGAGAGGGCTGCTCCCTCACTGTTCGGCCGAGCCGGTCTGGCTGTCCGAGCGGCTGGTGTTTCTCGGGAGCATCGCGCGGCGCGACAAGGCGGCGCCTTCCCTGCTTGGCTACATATTACGAGGTGGTCGAGTGGAGAAGGATCTTATCAGCGACGACTCGGCGCTGGCCTACAAGAGCGAGCAGGGTCTGATTGTCTTCATTGGCTGCGGCCACTCCGGGGTCGAAAACATCGTCCAGTGGGCCAAAGAGGTGTGTGGCGACGAGCGGGTGCATGCCGTCATAGGTGGCTTGCACCTGAAGTTTTCCGGCCCGCAACGGGCAGAGGCGCTGGGGTCGTATTTGCAACGGGAAGGGGTCGGCCGTCTATTTGCCTGCCACTGTACCGGCAAGCGGAAGGTGGGGCTGCCAAGGCAAACCCAGATAGGGGCGGGCTTTGAACATGTGTTCCCGTGAGCCTGAGCGAGGTGGGAAGCGAGCCCAACCAGCACCGCGGCGCTGGCGATGAGGCCATCGACCAGAACCACGCCGGCCCTAGGGCTGGCGTTTTTATTGTCGCAGCGTGTTGGCGTTAACATGGCGATAACTATTGGTCATCGAATTGTAGTGATAGGCTTCATACCATTAATGACGCCATTGTCATTGTCAGGAGAGGGAGCCTTTGCCGATGAGAACACGATTTTCGCTCATGTTGCTGTGCAGCAGCCTGGTGCCCCTGGCGGTGCAGGGGGAGCAAGCAACCCAGGATGTGCCCCAGATCTGCGCCACCTGCCACGGGATGAACGGCGTGCCCAAGGAGTCGAACATCCCCAATCTCTGGGGACAGTCGGAGGCCTACCTGACCGAGCAACTGCGTGCCTTTCGCAGCGGCAAACGGGTCAGCGATTTCATGAATCCCATCATCTACCAGTTGAGCGACGAGCAGATAGCCCGGGCGGCCAGCCATTTTGCCGGCCAGGCTGCCGCCAGGGAGGTGAGCCTGCACTGGAGCGGCGACAAGTGGCCCGGGGACATGGAGACGGGGGAGCGGCTGGCCCTGGCCGGCAAACCTGAGCGCAATCTGCCGGCCTGCGTGGCTTGCCATGGCCCGAGTGGCGTCGGCGTCATGCCCCTGTTTCCCCGTCTCGCCGGTCAGGATCCCGCCTACCTCAAGCGGCAGTTGATCTACTGGAAGGCCGACAAGCGCCCGCTCGGCGCCATGGGCTCCATGCCTGCCATCGCCAAGTCGCTCAGCGAGGCGGAAATGGACGCAGTGGCCAACTACTTCGCGGCGCAGGGGGTGGCGAAATGAAGCATGCATATCTGATGGCCTGCCTGCTGGCCGGTCTGGCTCATGGCGCCGCGTTCGAGGATCAGTTCAGCGTCCCGCTCGGGGAGAAGGCACCCGATGGCAACTACCACAAGGTGCCCGACTGGTCTGCCGTGCCAGAGGGGGAGATGGGCGCCGCCATCAAGCGTGGCTACAGCCTGTTCGTCAACACCCAGCAGCTCAAGGGGCAGGGCCAGCCGGGGAACGGCTTGCAGTGCAGCAACTGCCACCTGGGGGCCGGCATCATTGCCGGTGCCAGTCCGATGTGGGGGGCCTATCCGGCCTACCCCGCCTATCGCAAGAAGAACAACAAGGTGAACACCTATGAGGATCGGCTGCAAGGTTGCTTCCTCTATTCGATGAATGCCAGAGAGGGTCAGCCCCCCGCCTATGACAGTCAGGCGATCCGGGATCTGGTGGCCTACTCCTACTGGCTGGCGAGCGGTGCCCCCATCAGCGACAAGCTGCCCGGGCGCAACTTCTTCACCATCGCCACCCCTCCCCAGGCCCCCGATTTCAAGCGGGGCCAGAGCGTCTATGCCGAACGCTGTGCCGATTGCCACGGCGGTGAGGGGGAGGGCAAGAAGGTGGCGGATCGCTACGTCTTCCCGCCCCTGTGGGGCAAGGAGAGCTACAACTGGGGCGCGGGCATGCACGGCATCGACAAGGCAGCCGCCTTCATCAAGAGCAACATGCCGCTCTCCCAGGGGGGGAGCCTGAGCGATCAGCAGGCCTGGGATGTCTCCCTTTACATCAACAGCCATGAGCGCCCTCAGGATCCCAGGTTCAAGGGGGATCTCGGCCAGACCACCAAGGCGTTCCATGGCACCTACTCCCAGTACGGCTTGCCTTCCCCGGTGGATGGCCACCTGCTGGGCAGCAAGGCGTATTGAGGGCTGAGGCAGGACTGCAGAGGGGCTCAGGCCCCTTTTTTCATGGGCCGCTCGGGTGCAGGCAAAAAAAACGGCAATCCAAAGATTGCCGGGAGGAATGTATTCGATACGACCTTGCGTGGGTTGAGCGGGTCGCAGGGGCAAGCCCCGGTTTCGCAGCGGGTCATCCAGGATGACCCTCTCCTTACAGCCTGTCCGGACTGCGCTCTTTCAGTCCGCACCGCCACACACCTTCGGCATCCGGCATGGGTTGCCGGATGCCATCAATCTGCTTACAGCATGCCCGGGATGGCAGCCTTCATCTCGGATGGCCAGACACCGACTTGTACCTGGCCGATATGCTCTTTTTGCAGCAACAGCATGGCCAGACGGGATTGGCCTATGCCGCCGCCTATGGTTTGCGGCATCCGCTCCGCCAGCAGATCCTGGTGCCAGTCGTACTGCAGGCGATCCTCGTCCCCTGTGATGGCGAGCTGGCGGCGCAGGGCCTCGGCGTCCACCCGGATCCCCATGGAGGAGATCTCGAAGCTGTCTTCCAGCACAGGGTTCCACACCAGGATGTCGCCGTTCAGACCCGCCAGACCCAGTTCGCTGTGGCTGCTCCAGTCGTCATAGTCCGGGGCGCGCACGTCGTGACGCTCACCGTGGGAGAGGGCACCGCCGATGCCGATGAGGAAGACGGCTCCCAGCTCCTTGGCGATGGCCCGCTCGCGCCCCTTGGCATCGAGGTCCGGGTAGCGGGTCAGCAGCTCTTCGCTGTGGAGGAACTGGATCTCTGCCGGCAGGAAGGGGGTCAGCTCGTGCTCGGCGCAGACCGCGCGCTCTGTGGCCTTGATGGCGGCCCAGATGCCGCGCACGGTTTCTTGCAGATAGGCGAGATCCCGGCGCTCGCTTGGCATCACCTTCTCCCAGTCCCACTGATCTACGTAGACGGAGTGGATGGGGGTGAGTCTGTCTTCGTCCGGGCGCAGAGCCTTCATGTGGGTGTAGATGCCTTCACCCGGGCCGAAGCCGAAGCGACCCAGGGTATGGCGCTTCCACTTGGCCAGGGAGTGCACCACTTCGTAGCTGTGTTCGGGTAGAGTCTTCACCTTCACTTGCACCGCATTCTCGTGGCCGGAGAGGTTGTCCTGAGTGCCATCGCCGACCCGGCTCAGAATGGGGGCTTGCACCTCCATCAGACCCAGTTGCTGGGCGAGCTGGCGGGAGAACATCTCTTTGACGAAGCTGATCTGTTGTTGGCTGCGAATGTAGTGCTGTTTCATGGGAAATACCTGTTTCAAACCCGTTGGATGTGGCGATTCTTCAACAGATTGCGCACTAAATTCAATATTCGATAATAGAAATAGGCTTTACGTATTTTTTTGTTCAAAATATCCGGGTTTTTGCTGAGATATCGACAACGGGAGTGCAAAAAAGTGTCGGAAAATTATCGGATCGATAATCTCGATCAGGCCATCCTCACCGCCCTGATGGAGAATGCGCGGCTTCCCTATGCGGAGCTGGCCAAACAGCTGGCGGTCAGCCCGGGCACCATTCATGTGCGGGTGGAGAAGATGAAGCAGGCGGGGATCATAGAGGGGACCCGGGTGCAGGTGAACGCGAAGAAGCTGGGTTACGACGTCTGCTGCTTTATCGGCATCAACCTCAAGAGCGCCAAGGATTACCCCTCGGCCTTGGCCAAGTTGCAGGCGCTGGACGAGGTGGTGGAGGCCTACTACACCACGGGACACTACAGCATCTTCATGAAGGTGATGACCCGCTCCATCGACGAGTTGCAGACTGTGCTTATCCACAAGATCCAGACCATAGACGAGATCCAGTCCACCGAAACCCTGATCTCGCTGCAAAATCCTATCCTGAGAGATGTGAAACCCTGAGGGGGCAGTGCATGGAGGGCAGTACGAGATCCATGCCCCATGCGAAACGCTCATTTCGTTGCAGAACCCGATATTGAGAGACGTGAAGCCCTGATCACCCCTGTGGAGGAGGATCAGGGTTCGAGATAGGGGATGCCGTACTTGTCGTAGAGGGCCTTGAGCCGGCCATCTTGTTTCATATGCAGCAGTTCGGCGTCATAGGCCGCCATCAGGGCCGGGGTGTCGGCATCGGCCCGGGAGCGGGTCCAGACATTGAAGTAGGCACTGGTCTTGAGGGGTTTTGGCAGGTAGCCGAGCTTGCCCTCCAGCCCCTCTTCCCTTATCTGGGTGAAGGCGGTGACCAGGGACATGGGAACCAGATCGATGCGCCCGGCGATCAGCTTGCGCAGTTGCAGCTGGTTGATGGGGATCGCCTGGAAGCGATAGGCAGGATCGGCCATGGCCGCCGTGAGCTCGGGGGTGTAGGAGAAGTCCTTGGTGACACCTATGCGCCAGGGCTTGAGATCGGCCAGGGTCTGGTAGTGGATCTTGCTCATGTCGGCCTTGCGCACGAAGAAGTGCCAGCTGTGGCGGATATGGGCCTGTTTGGGGTAGAGCAGGTAGCGCGTTCGCTCCGGCTTGTAGGAGTGGCTAAGCAGCAGGTCATAGACGCCGCCCTCGGCGTTGCGGGTGAGTCTGGCACCGGAATCGAGCAGCTCTATCTTGATGGGGACCTGGAGGACGCCAAAGATGGTGGTGACCAGATCCACATCCAGCCCCCGTGGCTGGCCTTTCTCATCCAGCCACTTCAGGGGGGGCTCCAGAAGGCCGCCAATGACCAGCTCCCTGGCCGACAGCCAGCAGGGCAGCAGCAAGCAGAGCACGAGCAAGATTCGCAAATCACATCTCCTGAACACTCGGGGCTGGTTTATGCGCAACGGGGTATAGTGACCGGCAGATACCTCAATAGAGACGACCCCGGATGGCAAACCCTGAAGTAGAAAGCGAACTGGATGGCATCGACAGGCTCTCTGTCTGTCTCTATCGTCTCGGTCTGAGTCTGACAGCTTTGCTGCTGTTGTGTCGAGGGGTTGGCTTGCTGGGAGGACCGGTGCCCTTGTCCCCCGCCGTCTGGCTGACCATGCTGGTGGTGGCCAGCGGCCTGTGTGGGTTCTGCCTGCACATTTATGACAAACGGGTCCGGTTTCTCCTGCAGGGGCTGGCCTGGGGCGGATTGATGCTGGCCGCCTGCGGCGCTCCCGCCCTTCTGGTGCTGGGGGCGGCCCTGGCCACCCTCAGTGGCCTGGCGTTCAAGGAGCAGTTCTGCTTCGCCATCCCGGGTATCAGGCTCTTGCCTCTGTTGTTACCCCTGCTATGGCTGCTGGAGTGGACCCGCTTCGCCTGGGCCACGGCCCTGGTTGCCCTGGTGAGCGGCTTGCTGCTCGGCCTGCTCAGTCTGGCCAAGTGGCGCATGCCCCTGCATTTCGATATCGGCGATCGGGGACGCTACCAGCTCTAGGTGGCCTGGCACTGCTTCATCTGCGCGTTGAGGGCCTGCATCACCTGTCGACGGTTGATGATGCCGACCACCTTGCTCCCTTCCAGCACCGGATAGACCTTGGGCCTGGCCCCCGTCATCTGGCGGGCGAGATCCAGGATGCTGTCGTCCGGGCTGACGAACAGCGGGGTGCGGCTCATCAGATCCTCCACCCGGGTGCGGCTGTCGCAGTGATAGCTGCCGGTGAGCAGGCTGGGGATGCAGTCCTGCTCGGAGAGAAATCCGATCAGCCGTTTCTGATCGTCCAGCACCGGCAGGCCGCTCGCATCGGCCTGATGGAGTCTGTCGAGGGCCTCGGCCAGGCCGAGTTGCGGGCTGAGGGAGTGGGTCAGGCGGCTCATGTGATTGCGGATCTGCAGCATCTGGATGGCTCCAAAAGGGTTAAAGTGGTGTCACTATGTCCTCTGGACGGCGGACGGGGCCAATGGCTTGTGCCGTGGAGATTGATAGGCAGGGCCCCGGGTCGGCAAGCACTGACAAAAGGAGAAGTTATGCGTGCATTGGTAACGGGCTGCGGCCGTCGGCTGGGATTCTACCTGTGCGAACAGCTGGTGGCAGCGGGCTGGCAGGTGACGGGCAGCTATCGCAGCGAGCGGCCCGAGCTGGCCCGCTTGCGGGATCTGGGGGTGGAGCTGGTGCAGGCGGATTTCGCCCTGGAAGGGGAGGTGGCCCGCCTTGTCACTGTGCTGGGTGCCCATGACGATCTGGCTCTGATCATCCACAACGCCTCGGCCTTCGAGCCACAGGCGGCGGATCCTGCGGTGCAGCTGGCCCAGTTCGAGCAGTTCTACCGGGTGCACATGGCGGCGCCATTTCAGCTGAATCGCGCGCTGGCACCCAAGCTGGCAGGCAATCCCAACGCCAGCATCATCCACATCACCGACATCTACATTCACGCCCCGGCGCCCCAGTTCGCCGCCTATGTGGCCACCAAGGCCGGGGCGCATTCGCTGGCCATGAGCTTTGCCCGGGAGCTGGCACCGGCGGTGCGGGTCAACACCATAGAGCCCGGCCCCATACTGTTCCTCGATGAACATGGGGACGCCTGGCGCCAGCAGGTGCTGGCCCGGACGCCGCTGGCGAGGGAGGGGGGGCTGGAGCCCATCTGGCAGGCAGTCAGGCTCTTGATGACAAACGACTATATGACGGGGGCCAGCATCCGGGTGGACGGTGGCCGGGCCCTCGCCGTCATCTAGACGTCATGAGGGGCTATGGAGCTGGAGGTGGCGGTAGCCTGTTCGGGCGCCTAGTTGGGCCGAATGGTTGCCTGATGGGCAGGCAGGTCCGGGTGCACGGCGGGCAACTCCTGACGCTGTTCGGCAGCTTGGCGCAGGGCGATGGGCTGCTGGCCGAAGCTCTGCTGCGCAAACACCTTGCTGGTCTGCAGACGCAGCGCCACCTTGTGGGCGCCGACCCGTCCCCCCTCATACATCTCGGCCAGCAGATCCCTGAGATAGGCATCCACCCCGACTCCGGCGAAGGCATCCCTCTCATGGCTGGCCAGGATGTCGATGTCGAGGGGCCTGTCTGTCACCTTGCACAGGGGATTGCCGCGATCCCGCCCATGGGCCAGCTCCATGGTGACGAATTCGGCCTTCAGCTGGGCGGCGGAGAGCTCGCTCTGGACGACGAACAGGCAGTTGAGAAAGTCATGGCGCGACTGCATCCCCACCGGTTTGGTCTGGATCACCGAGCTCAGACGCAGCTGGCCGAAGCGGGCCAGCAGCTCTTCCACGGCCTGACTGACATGCTGGGTAGGGTCGAGATTGGATCCAATGCTGCAGAGGTAAAACATGGTTGCCATTCCTTGGGTTGGGCTCGTCTGAAATATATACGCAGCTCACGGTTATCGGATTCACTATGAATTAACATGCCGTTATCTGTTGTGATCCAACTCTGATTGGCAGAAAGGAGGTTCATATGAGTGTAGAGATGAAGTGGGCGCTGTTGACCGCCTCAGGTGCCCTGGCAGTGATCCTGATAATCTGCCTGGCGTCCGTCGGTCTGGCGTGAATCCTGACCCCGAGTGCAATCAAACCGGCCCCCTGGCCGGTTTTGCTTTTTCATGGAGTGCGGATATGCTGGCCCACCCATGAAGAATCGAGACAGCAGAAGATGACCAAGGTTCGGCCCCGTTCCCTGCTCCAGGTGGTATTGATGGGCTTCGTGCTGGTGCTGATGCCCCTGGGGGGCATGATCTGGCACGACAGCCAGGCGCTCTCCCATCTGGGCCAGCTGACCAGCGACGAGATGGAGCGGGCGGTGCGGGATACCCGCCGGGCGACCCTGCTCACCACCCAGGCCATCGATCTGGAGCGCACCTTGCGCCGCTATGCGGTGCTGGGGGACGAACGCATCCTCGGCAGTTATCAGCAGCAGCTGGCCCGCTATCGCGAGCTGCTCGCCACTCACCGGCAATCCATCCCGGATGCCGCCGCCTACACAGATCTCGAGGCCATCCTGGCCTGGCTGGATGGCTTGCAGGATCTGCGCAAGGCCAGACAGGAAGCGACCAGCCCTAACTTCACCCAGTTCAATGAGCTCAACCAGCAGTTGGAAGTGGTCACCCGCAGCCAGGTCGATGAGCATGTGGCGGGGATGCGGGCGGCCATCGCCGAGCTGCGGAAGGAGATCTGGTGGGTGAGCGGCTTCGTGGCGGGGCTCAGCCTGTTGCTGGTGCTGCTGTTTACCTACCTCATCATCCACCCCGTGCGTCAGATTGAGTCGCGGATCCTGAGCCTGGGCGCCGGTGTCGAGCCGGACAAACGCCCGGTGGATGGCCCCGCCGAACTGGTGCTGCTGGGAGAGCGGATCGGCTGGCTGCACGACAAGCTCAAGGAGCTGGAACAGCAGAAGTACCAGTTCCTGCGCCATGTATCCCACGAGCTGAAGACGCCCCTCGCCGTGCTGCGGGAGGGGGCGGATCTGCTCTCCGAACAGCTGGTGGGACCGCTCAACGGGGATCAGCAGGAGATCTGCCAGATGCTGGAGGAGAACAGCCGCCGGTTGCAGACCCTGATCGAGCGCCTGCTCGACTTCAACCGCCTCAGCCAGCAGGAGGTATTCAGCCTGACGGCGGTGCCGCTGGCCCCCTTGTTGTCAGAATTGTCTGCGGAGTACCGGCTGGCGCTGGAATCCAAACAAATCAGTGTACACTTGCCGCCCGAGCCCATCAGCCTGCAGGCCGAGCCTTATCGTCTGCGACTCATCCTCGACAACCTGTTTTCCAACGCGGTCAGTTATGGCGCCAAGGGTGGTCAGATCTGGATCCGTGCCGGCCAGGATGCCAACGGCAGCTGGCTGGAGGTGGCCAACGAAGGGCCCGTCATCCCGCCAAACGAGCGGGAGCGGATCTTCGAGCCCTTCGAGCAGGGCAGCATAGTGCGCCAGGGGTTGTTGAAAGGATCCGGGATGGGCCTCTCCATTGCCCGCGAGTCGGCGATGAGTCTGGGGGGCGAGCTTAAATTAATTGAGGATAAACAGGCTGATGTCTGTTTCCGGTTGGATCTTAAGTGAAATTCAAGATGAAACGATTCGTTGTACCCGTATTGATGATAAGCCTGCTCTCGGGCTGCTCCCTGCTGCCATCGCGCAGCCTGACCGAGCCCTCGGAGCAGGTCCTCGCCAAGCGGATGGAGTTCGCCAATAAAGAGATGCAGGTGCGCCTGCAATACTCGGACTGGCTGCTGGCCAGTCGTCCCCAGCAGCGGGCGCAGGAGCGCGAGCGGCTGGCCGGTGCCACCGATCTCGAGAGCCGGGTCAGCCTGGCCATGGTCAACACCCATCCGTCCGAGTCGGTGGCGAGCCGCCGGGCCGGGCTGGATCGGCTCAAGGCCCTGCTGCCCGAGCTCGGCCTGGATGCCCAGGCCTTCCTGCGCAGCTGGATAGCCCTCGGCGAGGAGCTGCTGGCCCGTGACAGTCGCCGCGACGATCAGAGCCAGGAGGTGCAGCGTCTGCGCCGCCAGATAGAGCAGCTCTCCGCTATCGACGAACAGCTCAACCAGCGCAAGCTCAATGGGGGCGCCCAGCCATGACATGCCGAGGGCGTGCAAGGCGGGGAACCACAACAGATCTTCAGGGTAAGGGGGTGAGAGCATGAGTCGCATTCTGCTGGTGGACGACGATGCCAGCCTGCTCAAGCTGATGAGCATGCGCCTGCGCAGTCAAGGTTACGAGGTGGATACCGCCGACAGCGCCGAGGGGGCGCTGGACAGGTTGCGTCAGCAGCGGGCCGATCTGGTGCTGAGCGACCTGCGGATGGGGGGCATGGACGGACTGGCGCTGTTCGAGCGGATCCAGGCCCAGTGGCTCGGCATGCCGGTCATCATCATGACCGCCCACGGCACCATCCCCGACGCCATCCAGGCGACCCGTTCCGGGGTGTTCAGCTTTCTCACCAAGCCCATCGACAAGGACGAGCTGCTCGTCACCATAGAGCACGCCCTGAGTCTGACCCGCCCGAAACAGCAGCATGAGTGGCAGTCCCTCATCCAGACCCGCAACCCCCAGATGGAGCAGTTGCTGATCCAGGCGAGCAGCGTGGCCACCATGGAGGTGCCCGTGCTGATCCTGGGGCCTTCGGGCTCCGGCAAGGGGGTGATGACCCAGGCGCTGCATCAGGCAAGTCGTCGTCGTGATCAGCCGCTGCACACCATCAATTGTGCCGCGCTGCCCTGGCATGTGCTGGACTTGCAGCTGTTTGGCGAGGATGGACAGTCCGGCCTGTTCGAGCAGGCCAAGGGGGCAACCCTCTTCCTCGACGAGATAGGGAATCTGTCGGAGTCGTTGCAGGCCAAGTTGCTGCAGGTGCTGGCGGAATATGGTCAGGGCACTCCCGAGGTGCGGGTCATCAGCTCCAGCCATCAGGATCTGGTGACCGCCATGGAGGAGGGGCGTTTTCGGGAGGATCTCTTCTACCGCCTCAACGTGGCCAACATCACCCTGCCGCCCCTCAGCGCCCGCAGTGAGGATATCCCCCTGCTGGCGCGCCAGGCGCTGGACGACTATCGCAGTCGCCACGACAACTGCGCCTCCCTCGGCTTCTCGCCGGAGGCGCTGGCCCTGCTGGCGGCGGCGGCCTGGCCCGGCAACGTCCGTCAGCTCTACGGGGTGGTGGAACAGCTTGCCAGCCTCTGCTGCAGCCCTGTGATAGGCGCCGCCATGGTGGAATCTGCCCTGAGCGGTGGCGTCGGCGGCATTCCCTCGTTCAACGAGGCGCGCGCCGAGTTCGAGAAGGAGTATCTGATCCGCCTGCTGCGCACCACAGAAGGGAATGTGACCCTGGCGGCCAACATGGCGGGAAGAAACCGCACCGATTTCTACAAGTTATTGAATCGGCACGGTATCGAGGCGGCAAACTTCAAATCGAAGGGATAAGCGAGGCGGGAGCGGCCGGTCAGAGACTTGCCGCTCCCCTTGTTCAGGCCGGATCGACCGCGCTGTTCGCGTCCTGGGCCTTCCGGGTTTTGTCGGAGAGCCAGAGGCCGCTCGCCTTCATCAGGTAGCCAAAGAGCGCCCCTATCACCAAGGATGGCAGGATAAGGCGCCACTCCCCCGCCGCCCCGAAGGTGGCGCAGCAACCGGCGAAGGTGCCGGGAATGTAGCCCAGCCACTGCTGCTTGGCCTGCACGCACATCAGGGTCGCCACCACACCCGTCATCAGATAGCCCGCCATGCCAGCCCCCCACCAGCCTTCGCCGTGGATCAGCAGCAGTGCCCACAGCATGCCGGTGGCATTGCACAGCAGGGTCTGCAGCAGCGCCTTGTAACCGCCGCTCGAGGCGAAATAGCTGGTACAACCGAGGAAGCCGACCCAGGAGATGAGACCGAGGGCGGCGGCCAGTCCACCCCAGACGGCGGAGAGGATCCCGGTCGTGATGGCGATGGCGATCAATGGGCTCATGACATGACTCTCAGTGGTTGAATTCGGAAAAGGAGGCAGCCTACCCTTCGGCGAGGGGGCGGCAAGCAGGGGCCGGATTGTGTGTGATCTTCGTCACTCTTTTCAACTCGGGAATACGCTTGCGCTCGCGAAAAAAATTCATTGGAGGCGTTCTTGGCCTTGGACCATAGTTAGAGGCCCTGTCCTGCTCATGGAGTGAGTCTGATGGCGCCAAACGTGATAGTCCCCCTGCTGGTATTCATTCTGCTGTTCCTGGTCGGCACCATGGCCAAGGCGTTGCCTCTTTACCAGCCCATGTAAATTTGTGTGAAATAAAACTCGGCCGGGGCGGGTCTTATGGTTGTCAGCCTCATCGCCCCGGGAGTTTTCCATGTTGATCAAGCGCCGTTCCTCTCATCACCTCACCGAACAGGATGTCACGCCGGAAGCTGTCTATCAGGATCGCCGGCTCATTCTGAAAGGACTGGGACTGAGTGCCGCCACCCTGGCATTTCCCACCCAGGCCAGCCTGCTGGATCTCTTCTCCGCCGAGGAGTCGACCCCGGCACCTGCCACCAAACCACTTAATTACAAGGCTGCGGCCCGACAGGACGGATTGACCCTGACGCCGCTGGAGAAGGCCATCAGCCACAACAACTTCTATGAGCTCGGTACCGACAAGGGGGATCCGGCCCGCAACGCCCACTACCTCAAACCCGAGCCCTGGACGCTCAAGGTCGAGGGGGAGGTGGCCAAACCCTTCACCCTGGATGTGTGGGATCTTATCAACAAGAACACCTTGGAGGAGCGGATCTACCGGCTGCGCTGCGTGGAGGCCTGGTCCATGGTGCTGCCCTGGAGCGGCATTCCGCTGGCGGACCTGATCCGCCGGGCCGAGCCCAACAGTCGCGCCAAGTTCGTGGCGTTCGAGACCCTCTATGATCCCGAGCAGTTGCCGGGACAGGCCTCTCGCTCCCTCGGCGGCGGTATCGATTACCCCTATGTGGAGGGCTTGCGCCTCGACGAGGCGATGAACTCGCTCTCCTTCCTGGCGATGGGGCTCTACGGCAAGACGCTGCCCGCCCAGAACGGGGCTCCCATCCGGCTGGTGGTGCCCTGGAAGTACGGCTTCAAGAGCATCAAGAGCATAGTCTCCATCCGTCTGGTGGAGGAGATGCCGCCCACCACCTGGAACCTGCTGGCACCGAACGAATATGGTTTCTATGCCAACGTCAATCCCGAAGTGGATCACCCGCGCTGGAGCCAGGCCAGCGAGCGCTTCATCGGCGAGGGGGGCATTTTCGGCGCCAAGCGCCAGCCGACCCTGATGTTCAACGGCTATGGCGACGAGGTGGCCTCCCTCTATCAGGGGATGGATCTGCGCAAATGGTATTGAAACTGACGCTCTGTCCGAACGGTGTCTTGCCCCCTTCTCCCCTTGTGGGAGAAGGGTTGGGGATGAGGGGTGGGAAAAACATAACGGGAATTGCGATATGACGCCGAGACTGAAAACAGCCCATATCAACGGCTTGCGCCTGCTGGTACACCTGGCCTCGCTGGGCTTTTTGCTCTGGCTGGGCTATGCCGTGCCGGCCGGGTTGCTGGGGGGGGATCCGGTACAGGGGCTGACCCACTACCTCGGCAAGGGTGCCCTGCACCTGCTGCTGCTCACCCTGCTGGTGTCGCCGCTGGCCAAACGCTGGCGTCAGGGTCAGCTCATCAAGCTGCGCCGCCCCCTCGGGCTCTGGTGCGCGGCCTGGGCCGGGTTGCACTTTATGGTCTGGCTGGGTCTGGATCTGCAGTTTGATTGGGGTCTGATCGGTGGCGAGCTGGTGAAACGCAGTTACATAGTGGTCGGGGCGCTGGCCTTGCTGCTGTTGCTGGCGCTGAGCATCACCTCGATCCCGGCCCTGCTGCGGCGCATGGGGCCAGCCTGGCAGAAGCTGCACAACTGGATCTATGCGGTGGCCCTGCTGGTGCCGGTACACTACTGGTGGTCGGTCAAGAGTGGCTGGCAGGAGCCCCTCATCTACCTGTTGCTGGCGGGTGCTTTGCTGTGGCCGCGGCGAGAGAAGCTGCTGCGTCCCTGGCGCCAACGCCGGCAGCAACGCCAGAAACTGAAAGAGGCCTAATCGGCCTCTTTTTTGGTGATCTCTCCGCTGTAGGCATCGACCTGCAACTGCACCCGCCTATCGTCGGCATCCAGGGTTTCCACCTCGAATTTGTCCCCTTCCAGCTCGACTTCCCGAATGTCGTGGTACCCTTGGGCCAGCAACAGCTTGACCAGTGCCGGCATGTCGAGACGCGTCTGAGCCGCCCAGCCAAGGGTGGAAAAAAGGCAGAGGATCAGCAGGATACTGCGTGGGATCATATTCATTCCGGATTCATGGCTGGCACACTATAAACGGCATTATGTTAGGTTTTGAGAGATGAATCACCCATGAATAGCGCGCTGCCCCTGCTTGGATTGCTGCTGCCGATGCTGGTCCAGGCGGCCCAGCCGAATGAGGCCTTGCTGCAACAGGCGGTCAGCGAGGGGCGGATCCGGCCTTTTCATGAGCTGATGGAGGTGGCTTCCCGCCTGCCGGTGCGCGTGCTGCGGGTCGATCTGGGGGAGGAGGACGGGGTCTGGCTCTATGAGCTCAGGCTTATCGACGACGAGAACAGCGTCATCAAGGTGGGCTATCGCGCCGACAACCTGGAGATGGTGTGGCTCAAGGGCCATCATCTGGAGCGCCTGTTCGAGCCTCGCCCGCCCCCGGAGGAGGAGTGATCCGCCCTATGCTCCCCGCCCTGATGGTTCGTTCCCCAATCGCCGCCGCGACAGGCGCAACTCTGCTTTGGATACCCATTTATGCGAATTCTGATAGTTGAAGATGAAAAGATCCTGGCAGGCCAGCTGGCGGAACAGCTGCGCCTGTCCGGCTTTGTGACCGATCTCTGCCACGATGGCAACGAGGCGGGTTTTCTCGGCGAGACCGAGCCCTACGACGCCATCATCCTGGATCTCGGCCTGCCGGGTCGCGATGGTCTGAGCGTGCTCAAGGAGTGGCGCAGCAAGGGGATAGACACCCCTGTGCTGGTGCTGACCGCCCGTGGCCAGTTGCACGAGAAGATAGAAGGGCTCAACGCCGGGGCCGATGACTACCTCACCAAGCCGTTCCAGGTCGCCGAACTGGTGGCCCGGGTGCAGGCCCTGGTGCGCCGGGCGGCGGGCAATGCCAGCTCCATCCTGGAGATAGGCGGGGTGCGCCTCGACATGGCGGCGTCCCAGGTATGGTACGAAGGCACCCCCATCAAGCTCACCGCCCACGAGTTCCGGGTGCTGGGGTATCTGATGCAGCACAGGGGCAAGGTGGTGTCGCGCAGCGAGCTGATCGACCACATCTATGCCCAGGATTTCGATCGCGACTCCAACACGGTCGAGGTGTTCATCGGCCGGATCCGCAAGAAGACCCACGCCGATCTGATCGAGACGGTGCGCGGTCTCGGCTACCGGATCAACGAGTGAGACGGACGCTGATGCCAGCACGGCAGGGGGTCGGTGAATGAGGCTGGTGCGTACCCTGCGGGGACGGCTGGTGGCCATAGCTCTGGTCTGGTGCGGGCTCTTCCTGTTCGCCACCGGCTTCAGCCTGCAGACCATGATGCGCAACTACTGGCAGGAGGCGGAAGCCGACGGCCTGAGGTTGCAGCTCTACGATCTGCTCTCTCGCCTGGAGATCCAGCCCGACGGTCTGCCCGTGGTCACCGAGCCCATGGCGGACCCCCGTTTCCGCCAGCCCTATTCCGGTTATTACTGGCAGCTTGAGCTGGGGGATGCCGTGGTCAGCCGCTCCCGCTCCCTGTGGGATGTGCACCTGAGCGCCCACGGCCTGAAGTCGGCCTTCGGGGATCCGGATCTCTTCGTCGGCAAGGGGCCCAACAAGGAGCCCCTGCTGATCATGACCCGCACTGTGCTGCTGCCGGGCTCTGACAAGGTGTTTACCCTGGTGATGGCCAAGGACAGCAGCGCCCTGACCCAGACCCTGAAGAAGACCCGGATCAGCCTCTTCCTCGGTCTCGGCTTCGCCGCCGCCGGCCTGGTGCTGGGTTTCATGTTCCAGATAGTCTACGGCCTGCGTCCGCTCCATCTGCTGCGCCGCGAGCTGGGCCGGGTCCACCAGGGTCATCAGGAGGGGTTCCGGTTGCGCTATCCGCTGGAGATCCAGCCGCTGGTGGAAGACATCAACCGGTTGCTGCACCACTACAGTGAGCTGCTGCAGCGGGCCCGCTCCCACACCGGCAACCTGGCTCACGCCCTCAAGACGCCCCTCAGCATAATGCGCAATCAGGTGGCCCAGCTGCCCCCCGAGGATCAGGCCGCCATCGGCGAGCAGCTCGACCAGATCCAGCGCCACATCGACTACCACCTCGGCAAGGCGCGAGTCACCGGGGCCGCCAAGATCCTCGGGGTCTCGACCCCGGTGCGGGCACGGGTGGAGTACATCTGCCGCGCCTTCTCCCGTCTCTACCCGGGCAAGACGGTGGACCTGCAGGTGCCGGCCAACCTGGCGGTCGGAGTGGAGGAGCAGGACTTCGACGAGATGGTGGGCAATTTGCTGGAAAACGCCTTCAAATGGTCCGCCAGCCAGTTGCGCATCTCCAGCGCCGAGCTGGGGGGCTGGATCACCTTGCGCATCGAGGATGACGGTCCCGGCATGAGCGAGGATCAGATAGCCAAGGCGGTGCTGCGCGGGGTGCGCCTCGACGAGAAGGTGCCTGGCTCCGGGCTCGGCCTCAACATAGTGTCAGACCTGGCCGAAGCCTATCGTGGCAGCCTCATCATGGGGCGGGCCGAGCTGGGGGGGCTGGCAGCCTCGCTCTCGCTGCCCAAGGTGGCCAGGGTCGACGGTTAGCGTACCTATGAGTGAGGCGGTCCGGCATGGGCCGCTCGGGCCCGGGTCGTCCTCCGAGGTAGCATGGGGGGCGCACCAGGCATAAGATAGGGTCCTTATTTCAAGCGGTAGGAAGGG
This sequence comes from Aeromonas rivipollensis, assembly GCF_010974825.1. GTDB lineage: Bacteria > Pseudomonadota > Gammaproteobacteria > Enterobacterales > Aeromonadaceae > Aeromonas > Aeromonas rivipollensis. The sequence continues at coordinate 164,846 of NZ_JAAILA010000025.1, forward strand.
TAGCAATGACTGACGATCCATGGGCGCTGTGCCATCTCGATGATTCGTTCGATGCCTCGGTACTGGGTACCAAGGGGGCCCAGATCCAGTGGTTTGAGGACAGGGAGTCCCTGATCCAGTTCTTGCTGGAGGACTTTGTCGATCTGCTGGCCGATGTGGGCGAGCTGGATGAGGATCAGACCGAGAGCGCCCGCGAGCGCTTCACCCTGCTGGTGGAGCAGAGTCAGGACGATCGCACCCTGATGGATGCCATCAACGATCTCGCCTCCGGCCTGCGCCGCATCGCCTGGCTGGGGCCGCTCTCGGAGCTTGCCGAGATCAGCGACGACTTCGCGAGCGGTCTGCGCGCCTTCTTCTGGACCCAGTATGATGGGGACGAGGATGACCCCGAAGCCTGGGTGCCGGAAGATCTCTGGCCCCAGCTCGTTGAGTGTGCGGAAGAGTACATGGTTGAGGGAGACTTCTGATCCACCTTGTCTGCGCTCTGGCAGCAAAGCGGGTGGAGTGTGCACAAGAGTACATGGTTGAGGGAGACTTCTGATCCACCTTGTCTGCGCTCTGGCTGCAAAGCGGGTGGAGTGTGCACAAGGGTAGATGGTGGAGGGAGACTTCTGAGTCACCCCGAAAACCGCGATATAGAAAACGGCGCCTTATGGCGCCGTTTTTGTTTTCAGTCGGGCATCAGGCGTGGGTCGGTACCTCATGGGCTGTGTTGACGAGTTCTGGCCCGCTGTACTTCTCGATCTGCAATTGGGCCATGTGACCGCAGTTGCCTTGCGCCAGGCTGGAGGAGCCCTCGTCGAAGGTGAGGCAGTTGACGTTGCCGTTTTTGCAGATGGCGCCCACCTCACCCGGTTTGGCCGGATCGAACCAGGCCCCTTCGCAGATCCGCACCACGCCGGGGCGAATGTCTTTCGAGAGCAGCGCCCCCACCAGGATCTGGCCGCGCTCGTTGAAGGCGCGCACCAGGTCCCCATCCTGGATGCCGCGTGCCTTGGCGTCGTCCGGGTGGATCAGTATGGCCTCCCGATCGGCGATGGCGAACTTGTCCCGCAGCGGGGTGTTGTCGAGCTGGGAGTGCAGCCGCTGGGTCGGGTGCGAGGTGTTGAGGGAGAGCGGATAGCGCGCTGCCACCTCGCTCTTCACCCACTCCTTGGGTTCATACCACTTGGGGTGGCCGGCGCAGTCGGCATAACCCATGCCCGCTACCGTGTTGGAGAAGATCTCTATCTTGCCGGACGGGGTGCCGAGCGGGTTGAGCAGCGGGTTCTCGCGAAAATCGGCGTGGCGGATCCACTGGCGGTTCGCCTCGGGGATCGGGAAACGAATGTAGTTGTTGGACTCCCAGAACATGCTGAACGGCGGCAGCGCCACCCGGGCACCCCGGGCCTGGGCGGCCATGCCGTCGTACATCTGCTTGAGCCACAGCATCTCGTCCTTACCTTCGGTGTACTGCTCCTGCACACCCAGCTTGGCGGCGATGGCGCTGAAGATATCGAAGTCGTTGCGGGCTTCAAACTGGGGGGGCACGCACTGGTGCATGGGGAACACATAGCGCTGGGAGTAGTCGCCCCCCATCTCCAGATCGTTGCGCTCGTAGCTGGTGGTGACCGGCAGCACTATGTCGGCGTGCTTGGCGGTGGCCGTCCAGTAGGGCTCGTGGACTATCACTGTCTGCGGCTTGCGCCACGCCTTGAGCAGGTTGTTGGTGTCCTGATGGTGGTGGAAGGGGTTGCCGCCCGCCACATAGACCAGCTTGATGTCCGGATAGGTCACCTTGCGGCCGTTGAAGTCGATAGTCTTGCCGGGGTTGGCGAGACAGTCGGCGATGCGGGCCACCGGGATGGGTGCCGGGCTGTTTTTGGGGGCGTTGCCGGCGGAGATGCCGGCCAGGATCCCCCCCTTGGCGGTGGGGCTGCCGCCGGAGGAGTAGTGGTAGCTGAAGCCGTAACCGCCCCCCGGCAGGCCGATCTGGCCGAGCATGGCCGCTAGCGTGATCAGCATCCAGTTCGGCTGCTCCCCGTGGTGCTGACGCTGCATGCCCCAGCCGGCCATGATCATGGTGCGCTTGGCGGCCATGTCGAGGGCCAGCTGACGGATCACTGCGGCATCGACACCGCAGACGCTGCTCGCCCACTCGGCACTCTTCGGCTGACCGTCGTCCTTGCCGAGCAGGTAGTCGAGGAACTTGTCGAAGCCGACGGCGTAGCGATCGAGGAAGGCCTGATCGTGCTTCTTCTCGCTATAAAGGGTGTGGGCCACCCCCAGCATCATGGCCACGTCTGTGTAGGCGTTCGGGGCTATCCACTCGGCATTGGCCAGCTTGGCGGTCTCGTTGTAGACGGGATCTATGCTGATGACGCGGGTTCCCTTCTCTTTCAGGGCCTTGAAACCGGCCTGACCCTCGTGATCCGGCATGTTCCAGCTGTTCTTGAGGGTGACCTGGGCGTTGACCCCCCATAGCACCACCAGTTCGGCGTGCTCCACCACGTTGGGCCAGGCGGTCTGCTGCTCGTACACCTCGATGGAGCCCATCACGTGGGACGTGATCACCTGGGCTGCGCCTGTGGAATAGTCACCGGCATAGCCGGTGAAGCCGCCACTGAGGTTCATCAGACGGTGCAGCAGGGTGCGGCTGTTGTGGAACATGCCGACACTCTTCCAGCCGTAGGAGCCTGCGTGGATCGCCTGGGGGCCGAAGTCGCGCTGGACCCGCTGGATCTCGCCAGCCACCAGCTCGATGGCCTGCTCCCAGCTCACCCGCACCCACTCGTCGGCGCCGCGCAGCTCGGGCTTGGCGCCCGGGCCGTGCTCCAACCAGCTCTTGCGCACCATGGGGTACTTGATGCGGTTCTTGGCATGGACCTGGAACGGCGCCATGTCGATGAGGTCATTCGGTGCCGGATCATCGGCCACCGGCTGGACCCGCACCATGCGGCCATCGGCGACTATGGCCTCGAAGGCTCCCCAGTGGGCGCCGGTCAGTATGCCCTTCTGGGCGGGGACCAGGGTGGGGAACTGCTCCAGCGCCGTGCTGATGGCCTGGGCCAGGGCGTGTTTCGGGAACAGGGCACCGAGCAGGGGCAGGGCGGCACAGGCCCCCAGGCCCTTGAGCAGGCTGCGGCGGGACAGATTGGTCTGTTGATCATTGAAAAAAGTCATATCGAATTCCTCTGTTCCAGCCTTAGTGTGCCGCGCTCATGTCACTGGCGTGTTTCTGCACGTATTGGGTCAGCATGCGAGCCTGCTCCGGGGTGAGGGAGGTGCGGGACTCCATGCCCTTGATGACGCCTATCCACTGGTTGGCATTGAAGTGATCCAGCGCGGTCAGACCGTGGCAGCCGGTACAATTGTTGGACATCAGGGTGGAGGCGTATTGCCACAGCTTGCCCTGATCGCCGATGAGCTGGGCCTCGTCCACCCAGGCGGTCAGCTTGACCTGATGCCAGGTGAGGTTGGTGGCGCTGTCGGTCTCGCTCTTGCCGGTGACCAGCGCCTGCTTGGCGGCATCGCCGACCAGCACGCTCAGGATCCGTTTGCCGGGGGCGGCGTAGAAGACCTCGCTCACCCCGTCCTGCTGCCAGCCCTCGATCTGCACCTGGGCGCGGCCGTTGTCGTTGGCCAGCACTTCCACCTTGGTCGACGGCATCAGGGTGCCCTCGTCCGTGGTGGCCTTGGCATCGAGGTACAGGGGCGTGGTGGCGATGGCGTAACGGGTGGTGACGCTGGCCGGAGTCTGGGCCGCGGCGGCAGCCAGTTCACTGGCGCCGGCGGCTGCCAGACCGCTCATGTCAGGCATGATGTGGGCGACGCCGCGGTGGCAGTCGATGCAGGTCTGGCCCTCCTTGATGGCGACCGGGTGCTCGGCGCGGGCGTTCGGGCGCTGGGCCAGAATGTCCATGGCGGCGTAGCTGTGGCAGCTGCGGCAGGTGGCGGAGTCATTGGCCTTGAGCTGATCCCAGACCGTCTGGGCCATGCGCAGCTTGTGGGCTTCGTATTTCTCAGGAGTGTCGAGGGTGCCGATCGCCTCGTGATAGATGTCCTTCACGGCGCGGATCTTGGTCCAGAGGTAGGAGGCGGGCTCATTGGGAATGTGGCAGTCGGCGCACTCTGCACGGATCCCCTTCACGTTCTGGAAGTGGACGCTGCCCTGATACTCGGCGAGCGGTGTCTGCATGGAGTGGCAGGAGACGCAGAATTCGGTGGAGCTGGTCTTGTGCAGCACTGTGATTGTCACTCCCAGTGCCGCGACGCCCAGCAGGGCTCCGAGCAACAGGAGCCAGAACCAGGTCTTTCTCAACATTTTTCCAAGCATGGCGGCAGTGTCCTTCGAATCGGGTATTACCAATATAGTAGTAGTCTTGACGGGTGAGGGATTGACCTCGGTTATGCTTTTTATTCTTTAAATTGGTTTTTATTGGTTTTAAATTTCATAAAGACGTTTTTGTTTGAATTAAAATCAAACCAAGATGGTTAACTTTGTTAGTTTAGCCTTATTTGGCTCTCTTTTGGTCATCATATCCGTACGAATGATGCTGGAAACGGCACTGTCGCGACGTTTTGTTCTCCAGTGCGACTTTCTGGCTCGGAATGGGCCGGTGTTGGGCTTTACGAAAGGCTCGATATATACTGTTTGCATATACAGTGTTCAGGTTTGTCAGTCATGCGACTCTTTATTGCCGAAAAGCCCAGCCTTGGCCGCGCCATCGCCGATGTTCTGCCCAAGCCCCACAAGAAGGGGGAGGGCTTCATCGAGACGGCGCAGGGAGACGTGGTGACCTGGTGTATCGGCCACCTGCTGGAGCAGGCGGAGCCCGATGCCTATGATGCCGCCTACAAGCAGTGGCGCATGGAGCAGCTCCCCATAGTGCCGAGCCAGTGGCAGCTGGTGGCCAAACCCAAGACCAGGAGCCAGCTTGCCGTGATCAAGCGGCTCATCAAGCAGGCCGACTGCGTGGTCAATGCCGGTGACCCGGACAGGGAAGGGCAACTGCTGGTGGACGAGGTGATCGATTTTCTCGGCTACCCCAAACTCAAGCCGGTGCAGCGCTGCCTCATCAGCGATCTCAACCCCCCCGCGGTGCGCCGTGCCCTCGACAAGCTGCGGGACAACAAGGAGTTCGTACCGCTGGCGGTCTCGGCGCTGGCCCGTAGCCGCGCGGACTGGCTCTATGGCATCAACATGACCCGCGCCTATACCCTGCTCGGGCGCAAGGCCGGCTGCAGCGAGCTGCTCTCGGTCGGCCGGGTGCAGACGCCGCTGCTGGGGTTGGTGGTACGGCGGGATCTCGAGATAGACGCCTTCGTGCCCAAACCCTTCTACGAGGTGCTGGCCCATGTGGTGACGGAGCGCAACGAAGGGTTCAGTGCCAAGTGGTTGCCGTCCGAGGCCTGCGCGCCCTGGCAGGACGAGGAGGGGCGGGTGCTCAACCGGGCGCTGGCTGCCAAGGTGGTGGAGCGCATCCAGGGCCAGCCAGCCCGGGTGGAGGAGGTGGAAGAGCAAGCCCGGAAGCAGGCGGCGCCACTGCCTTACAACCTCTCCAGCCTGCAGATCGATGCCGCCAAGCGGTTCGGCATGGATGCCAAGCGGGTGCTGGATGTCTGCCAGAGCCTCTACGAGCGCCACAAGCTCATCACCTACCCCAGATCCGACAGCCGCTATCTGCCGAGCGATCACTTCAATCGGGCACCCCAGGTGCGGGATGCCATAGCTGCAACGGCACCCGCCCTGGCCAAGGCGGTGAGCGAGGCAGATGGCAAGCTGCGCAGCAAGGCGTGGAATGACGGCAAGGTGGATGCCCACCACGCCATCATCCCCACCGAGAAGCATGGCAACCTGGCCAGCCTCTCCGCCGACGAGGGCAAGCTCTATGGCCTGGTCGCCCGCCAGTACCTGCTGCAGTTCTATCCGCCGTTCGAATACAACGACAGTCGGGTGTTGCTGCGCATCGCCGGTGGCCTGTTCCAGGCCAAGGCGCGGCGCATCCTCAAGGCGGGCTGGAAGGCGCTGCTCGGGGTCGAAGAGGACGATGAGGAGGAGGCGGGCACCCTGCCGGCCCTGCGTCAGGGCGAGGAGCTGCGCTGCGAGCGGGGCGAGCTGCTGGAGAAGATGACCCAGGCTCCCAAGGCATTCACCGATGCCACCCTGCTGGCCGCCATGACGGGCATAGCCCGCCATGTGCAGGATCCCGAGATCCGCAAGATCCTGCGCGAGACCGATGGGCTGGGCACGGAGGCGACCCGGGCCGGCATCATAGATCTGCTGTTCAAGCGACGCTTCCTGGTGCGGCAGGGCAAGAGCATCAAGGCGACCCCGACCGGACGGGCCCTGATCCAGGCATTGCCTGCCACAGCAACGACGCCGGACATGACGGCGCTGTGGGAGCAGCACCTCGGCCGGATCGCCGAGCGTCACGCCAGCTACCAGCAATTTATGGGGCCGCTCACCGAGCAGCTTAACGGCCTGATTGAGGGGGCCAGACAGGATTCGGGGGCCAGCTTCAGCGCCCTGCCCAAGGAGGCGCCGGGGGCCAGCAAGCGGCGCTTCAGCCGCAAGAGTTCATCGACCAGTGGCACCGGTGCACAGCCCCGCAAGGGGGCGGGCAAGCGCCCGGCCAGAGGCAAGGCAGCCTGAGTGGCCCGGGGTCATGACAGGTAGTTGAGGCGATAAAGAGAGAGGGGCCCTGGGCCCCTCTCTCGATCTGGTTCTGGCGGCCGATCAGCCGGTATAGACGCCCTCTTCCGGGTAGCGGATCCGGGTCTCGCTCGGTCTGGCCAGCATCAGCGCCAGGGTCAGCGGCCCGAGACGGCCGCAGATCATCACCAGCACCAGGATGAGCTTGCCCGGCTCGCTCAGGGAGGCGGTGATGCCGGTTGAGAGGCCGACGGTGGCAAAGGCCGAGACGGTCTCGAACATGATCTTGTCGAAGGGTTGCGACTCCGTGAGCATCAACAGGAACATGGCCAGCATCAACACCATGGTGCTGACGATGATGATGGCCAGGGATCGGGTCACTATCTGGGGTGACAGGGTGCGGCCGAAGGCGGTGACATGGGGACGCTTGGTGAGGAAGGCCCGGGTGGCCAGCAACACCACGGCGAAGGTGGTGACCTTGATACCGCCACCGGTCGAAGTAGCGCCGGCACCGATGAACATCAACATCATCATGAACAGCAGGGAGGCGGGTACCATCTGGCCTATGTCCACAGTGTTGAAGCCTGCCGTGCGCGCCGTGGCCGACTGGAAGAAGGCCGCCAGCAGCTGGCCGCCGGGCCCGGCGTTGCCGAACGTGGCGGGATTGTTGTGCTCCAGCAGCCAGAACATCAGGGTGCCCAGCAGCAGCAGCCCCGGGGTCATCAGCAACATCAGCTTGCTGTGCAGCTTGAGCTTGCGCCAGCGACGGTTGCGCACCAGATCGACGATGACGGTAAAACCCAGGCCGCCGAGGATGAGCAGGGCCGGTATGGTCAGGCTGATGATGGGGTCGTCTCTGTAGTCGATGAGGTTATTGGCAAACAGCGAGAATCCGGCGTTGTTGAAGGCAGAGACCGCATGGAAGAAGCTGACGTAGAGGCCATGGCCCCAGCCCATCTCGGGCACCCAGCGAATGGCCATGATGGCGGTGCCGATCAGCTGGGCAATCAGGGCGAACAGCACTATGCGCTTCACTAGCTGGATGATGTTGACCGATCCCTCCTGGCCCAGTGCCTCTTTCGCCAGTACCTGCTGGCGCAGGCCGACCCGCTTGCTGAACATGGCGATGAGCAGCAGGGTCATGGTCATCTGGCCCAGACCCCCTATCTCCATCAGCATCAGCAGTATGATCTGCCCTTGCAGGGTAAAGGCGGTGCCTGTATCCACCACCCCTAGCCCGGTCACACTGATGGCCGAGGTCGCGGTGAACAGGGCATTGATGAAGGTGACCTCGCCGTTGTGGCTCGAGGGCTGCACCAGAAACAGGGTGCCGACCAACAATATGATGAGAAAGCTGCCCAGGATCAGCCTGGCTTCACTCCAGCGGGACTCGGTATCCCTGTACAGGGCGAAGGCGTAGTTGCTGCGCCAGTTGATCATAGGGTATCGAGCCAGTGATCGATGGCGTGCTTGTTGCCGGCCAGGATCAGGATGTCACCGAGCTGCAGCTCCATCTTGCCGGTCAGCACGTTGTGCAGCACCTCACCGCGCTTGATGGCCAGCAACTGGAAGTCGCTCTGTTGCAGCAGGTGCAGATCGGCCAGGGTACGGCCGTTCTGTTGCAGACCGATCACGAATTCGGTCAGCACCATGTCGTGCCCCAGCTCCAGATAGTCGAACAGACGGTTGTCCAGCATGCTCTGGGCGACCCGGCGACCCATGTCCCACTCCGGGTTGATCACCTTGTCGGCGCCCACCTTCTGCAGGATCTTGGCGTGGAACTTGTCACGCGCCTTGACCCATACCTTCTTCACCCCGGCTTCCTTCAGCACCAGCGTGGTGAGAATGCTGGTCTCCAGGCTGTCGCCGATGGCCACGAAGACGATGTCGAAATTGGCCAGTCCCAGCTCGGCGACCGTGGCCTCATCGGTGGCATCGGCCACGATGACGTGATTGCACAGGGTTGCTATCTGGCGGGTCTTGCTCTCGTCGATATCGATGGCCAGCACCTCGGCATTCTGCAACTGCAGCTCTTCACACAGTGCGCTGCCGAACAGGCCGAGGCCGATGACGGCGAATTGATTGTTCATTCATGCTTCCTCAACGGGCTGAAGGGCTTACTTTACTCCAGCGGTTTGAGTCCGAACAGTACCCGGGTTTTTCGTCCCGGGGGATCTGGGGTAAACTGCGCCCTTGTCCTTGTCGGAACACGCAGATGAAACTCACTCCCCATGCCCCCTTGTCGGCCCTCAATACCCTGGGTTTGGAAGCACATTGCCTCTGGCTGGCCGAAGTGGCTGAGCTGGATGATCTTTGCCAGTTGCGGGCCAATTCGGAGCTGAACGCCTTGCCGCGCCTGGTGCTGGGTGGTGGGAGCAACATCTTGTTCTGCAATGATTTTGCCGGTCTGGTCGTGCTCAATCGGATGAAAGGCATAGCGCTGCAGGATGACGACAGCCACTGGTTGCTGCACGTGGCGGCGGGGGAGGAGTGGCATCAGCTGGTGTGCCATGCCCTGCAACAGGGCTGGCATGGGCTGGAGAACCTGGCGCTGATCCCGGGCACAGTCGGTGCGGCCCCGGTGCAGAACATAGGTGCTTACGGGGTCGAGCTGGCCCGGTTTTGTGCCTATGTGGAGGCATTCAACTGGCAGAGCGGCGAGGTGGAGCGCATAGCGGCGGCCGACTGTCAGTTCGGCTATCGTGACAGCATCTTCAAGCACGATTATCAGGACACCCACTTCATCACCGCCGTCGGATTGCGCCTGCCCAAGGCCTGGCAACCCGTGATCGGTTATGGCCCCCTGGCGGCCCTCGGCGAACATCCCGGTGCGCAGGCCATCTTCGACACCGTCTGCGCCACCCGCATGGCCAAGTTGCCGGATCCCAACCTGCTCGGTAACGCGGGCAGCTTCTTCAAGAACCCCGTGGTGCCGACCTCGGTGGCGGATGCACTCAAGGGGCAATATCCGCAGATGCCCTGCTACCCGGCCGGGGAAGGGCAGGCCAAGCTGGCGGCGGGCTGGCTCATCGATCAGTGCGGGCTCAAGGGCTTTGCCATCGGCCGTGCCGCCGTCCATCAGGAGCAGGCGCTAGTGCTGGTCAACCTCGGGGGCGCCAGTGCCATGGAGCTCATCGCTCTGGCCGCCCATGTGCGTGACAGCGTGGAGCACAAGTTCGGTGTCGTGCTGGAGCACGAGGTGCGCTTCATGGGGCTCACCGGCGAAACCTGGCTGGACGAGGTGCTGGCATGACCCTCACCCCCGTCAGGCAGACCCTGATCACCTTGCTCAGCGATGGCCAGTTTCACTCTGGCGAACAGCTGGGGGAGCAGCTCGGCATCAGCCGTGCGGCTGTGAGCAAGCACATGGCCGCCCTCAAGGAGCTGGGGCTGGATCTGTTCAGCCTGACCGGCAAGGGGTACCGCCTGGCGGTTCCCATGGCACTCTATGATCAGGCGCAACTTCAGGCCCTGGCCCCCATGGCGCCGGTAAACTGCTTCTCGGTGATCGACTCCACCAACCAGTATCTGTTTGAGCGGGTCAACCAGCTGAGCGCCGGCGAGAGTTGCCTGGCCGAGTGCCAGACCGCCGGTCGGGGGCGTCGTGGCAAGCCCTGGGTCTCGCCGTTCGGTTGCCAGCTGATCCTCAGCATGTACTGGCGGCTCGAGCAGGGTATGGCGGCCGCCATGGGGCTGAGTCTGGCGGTGGGGGTGGCCGTGGTGGAGGCGCTGGAATCCCTCGGCTACCCCGGGGTGGAGCTCAAGTGGCCGAACGATCTCTATTACCAGGGCCGCAAGCTGGCGGGCATCCTGGTAGAGATGAGCGGCAGCGCCGGCGCCAGCTGCCATCTGGTGATCGGCATCGGCCTCAATCTGGCGATGCCGAGCCAGCAGGGGGAGAAGATCGATCAGGCCTGGTCAGAGCTGCGCCAGGTTCAGCCCGAACTGGTGGATCGCAACCAGCTGGCGGCCTGCGTACTCCTCCATCTGCAAGAGGCCATGCAGACCTTCGAGCAGAGCGGGCTGGCGAGCTTCGTCGAGAGCTGGAACCGGCTCGACTACTTTGCCGGCCAACCGGTGAAGTTGTTGATGGGGGAGCAGGTGATCCGCGGCATAGCCCGGGGCATCGACGATCGCGGTGCCCTGCGCCTGGAAACGGACGAGGGAGTCAAACTCTATCTGGGGGGAGAGATCTCCCTGCGCCGGGGCGACTGAGCGAGATCTGCTCATGAGAACCCAATAGAAGAGGGGGCCTGCGGGCCCCCTCTTCGTTATCCGGCGACCCGCTGCGGTCACTTGCGCAGCTTGATCTGCTCGATGGCGTGCTCTTGTCCCTTGGTCAGGATCAGGTTGGCCCGCTCCCGGGTCGGCAAGATGTTCTCTTGCAGATTCAGATAGTTGATGTCTTGCCATATGTTGCTGGCAATCTCGGTCGCCTCGCTTTCCGCCAGTTTGGCATAGTGGTGGAAGTAGGAGTCCGGATCCGAGAAGGCCCCGCTGCGGAACTTGAGGAAGCGATCTATGTACCAGGCGCGCAGCAGCTCGGCGTCGGCGTCCACATAGATGGAGAAGTCGACAAAATCTGACACGAAGACCCTGTGGGGCTCCTGGGGGTAATCCATGCCGCTCTGCAGCACGTTGAGCCCCTCCAGGATCAGGATGTCCGGCTGTTCCACCACCTTCTTCTCATCGGGCAGGATGTCGTAGATAAGGTGGGAGTAAACCGGCGCTTCGACCTTCTCGTGACCCGCACGTATGTTGGCGACAAACTCCACCAGATGGCGGATGTCGTAGGATTCCGGAAAACCCTTGCGGCGCATCAGCCCGCGCTCTTCCAGCTCCTTGTTGGGATAAAGGAAGCCATCCGTGGTGACCAGCTCTACCCGCGGGTGCTCGGGCCAGCGCTCCAGCAATGCTTGCAGGATGCGGGCCGTGGTGCTCTTTCCCCCCGCCACGCTGCCGGCGATGCTGATGATGTAGGTGCCCTTACCGCGAGACTGGCCGAGAAACTGCTCCAGCACCCGACTGCGGCGCTGCTTGGCCTTGACGTAGAGATTGAGCAGGCGGGAAAGGGGCAGATAGATCTCTTCCACCTCGCGCAATGACACCTTCTCGTTGATGCCACGCAGGGTGTGCAGGTCCCTCTCGGTCAGGGTCAGGGGGACCGCATCGCGCAATAACGCCCATTGTTCGCGGGTGAATTGCAAATAGGGGTTATGCTCTGTCGTCATGGTGTCATCACTGTTTCTTGGGCAGGGCGACCATACACCAAGGGATCGGGAGCGACAAGGGACGCGTCCGGTTGGGACTGAGGAGGAGCGTTTTTTTGCATAGATCCCGGCAATAATGCACATTTTGCAGGGCGCAGTGGTTGCATCCCCAAAATCCTTACCATAAAATGCGCGACGCTTGGATGTCTGTCGTCTATTTGCCCAGCAAAAGCGACAAAAACAACGGGTGCAAGCAGAATTACCGTTGTGGCATTCGTGCAATCGGAGGGGTTCCCGAGCGGCCAAAGGGATCAGACTGTAAATCTGACGGCTCTGCCTTCGAAGGTTCGAATCCTTCTCCCTCCACCATATTTCTCTGCGGTTTGAGTTCTTTGGGTTAGAGAAATGCGGGCATCGTATAATGGCTATTACCTCAGCCTTCCAAGCTGATGATGCGGGTTCGATTCCCGCTGCCCGCTCCAAGATGCTGATATGGCTCAGGTAATTCTGAAAGCCACACCCTAGGGTGAGTTCGGCAATCGAACCTGCCTGCCAGCACCATCCTCTCTGTCCCCCTGATTCAAATCCATCATATAAACTGTTCTGTGGTTAGCTTGCCACCGCGTACTCAGCGTTAGTTTAGAGGGACGATCATGTCTAAAGAAAAATTTGAGCGTAATAAACCGCACGTTAACGTGGGTACCATCGGCCACGTTGACCACGGTAAAACCACCCTGACCGCCGCCATCACCAACGTGCTGGCCAAGCACTTCGGTGGTAAAGCTTTCGCCTTCGACCAGATCGACAAGGCGCCGGAAGAGCGTGAGCGTGGTATCACCATCAACACCTCCCACGTAGAATACGACACCGCTATCCGTCACTACGCCCACGTAGATTGCCCGGGTCACGCCGACTACGTTAAGAACATGATCACCGGTGCTGCCCAGATGGACGGCGCGATCCTGGTAGTAGCCGCGACTGACGGCCCGATGCCGCAAACTCGTGAGCACATCCTGCTGGGTCGCCAGGTTGGCATCCCGTACATGATCGTGTTCATGAACAAGTGCGACATGGTAGACGACGAAGAGCTGCTCGAACTGGTCGAGATGGAAGTTCGTGAACTGCTGACCGAGTACGACTTCCCGGGTGATGACCTGCCGGTAGTTCGTGGTTCCGCGCTGAAAGCGCTGGAAGGCGACGCTGCATGGGAAGAGAAGATCATCGAGCTGGCTCACCACCTGGATACCTACATCCCGGAGCCGGAGCGCGCAATTGACCTGCCGTTCCTGATGCCTATCGAAGACGTCTTCTCCATCGCTGGCCGTGGTACCGTTGTTACCGGTCGTGTAGAGCGCGGTATCGTTAAAGTCGGTGAGACTGTAGAAATCGT
>NZ_JAAILA010000026.1 GCF_010974825.1 Aeromonas rivipollensis
GGAGCGGGCCACTGTACCTGAGCTTGGTGACGGATGCTTACTCACGCAAGATAGTGGGTCATCACGTGCACGAAGGGATGCACGCCGAGTCGGTGGCGATGGCGTTCAGACAAGCGCTGAAGCAACGGCGTGGCGGCGGGGAGCTTATCCATCACTCGGTCCGTGGCGTGCAGTATTGCTCGGGGCTGTATCAGTCATTGCATGAACGGCACGGGGTGAAATGCTCGATGACGGATGGCTATGACTGCTACCAGAATGCGTTGGCAGAACGGGTGAACGGAATTTTGAAAGGGGAGTTGCTGCTACAAAGCCCGCAGGACCTGGCGCAAGCGAGGGAGATAGTGCGTGAGGCGGTGGATATTTACAACCTGGAGCGACCGCATCATGGGTTGAAATACAGAACCCCCGATGCAGTGCATCGGGGGTTCTGAGTCACGTGAAGCTAGACGAAAATGTGTAAACCTATTTCAGGACTAGACACCAGGATCAGGTGGCCGGTCAGCAGCGCCCCTTCTTGGCCTGTCCCGGTGGACAGAAGGTGCCGTAGCCCCCGCGATCCCCGTCGCTGACCCGGATCCGGGTATCGTCCACGCTCACATCGGCGCCGTGCACCCGCACCGGCCCGCTGCTGCAGGCAGCGAGCAGCCCGCCCAGCATGATCATCACTACCAGCTTGCCCATAACACCTCCTCTTGTTTTCCTGATTATGAGGTTTGTGGCAGGGCGGTTGGATACGGCGCAAAGCCCGTGCGTCATGGCTTGCCGTGGTTATGACGAAGGGCGCTGCAGCGCCCTTGTATGGGTCAGAAAGAGGCGCTGGAAGATTACAGGCGGAAGTTGCCGACCAGCTTGTCGAGCTCGCCGGAGAGCTGCTGCAGACTGCGGCTGGACTCCGTCAGCTGGTGGGCTATGTCGGCTGTCTCCATGGTGAGCTGGTTGATGTCCTCCACGTTGCGGTTGATCTCGCCCACCACGCTGGACTGCTCCTCGGTGGCGGTGGCGACCTGGATGTTCATGTCGCTGATCTGGGTGATGTGGGCGGTGATCTGACCGAGCGCCCCGTTGGCGGCGTCCGCCTGGGTGACCACCTCCAGACTCTGGTTGCGGCCCTGGGCCATGGCGCTGACGGCGCGGGCGCTCTGCTCCTGGAGGCGGTTGATCATGCCTTGGATCTCGGCGGTGGAGGCGGCGGAGCGGCTGGCGAGGTTGCGCACCTCGTCGGCCACCACGGCGAAGCCGCGGCCCTGCTCACCGGCGCGGGCGGCCTCGATGGCGGCGTTGAGCGCCAGCAGGTTGGTCTGCTCGGAGATGCTGCGGATGGTGTCGAGTATGCTGCCGATGGAGTCGGTCTGGCTCGCCAGGGATTCGATGACCCCGGCCACCTGTTCGATCTCACCGGAGAGACCGACGATGCCGTGGCGGGCCTGCGCCACCACGACCGCACCCGCATCAGCCTGATCGTTGGCCTGCCTGGCCACATCGGCGGCGAGCGACGCATTGCCGGCGATCTCGCTGACGGTGGCGCCCATCTCGTGGATGGCGGTGGCGACCTGGACGGTGCGATCCCGCTGGGCGGTGCAGTTGTGCTGGGTCAGCTGGGCCTTGGCGGCCACCTCGTTGGCGGTGGTGGCGAGCTGGCGGGAGTTGCTCGCCACCTGCTCTATGGCACCGTGGATGCGGGCCACGAACTGGTTGAAGCTGCTGGCTATCTCGGCCAGCTCGTCCTTGCCGGTGAGGCTGGCACTGCTGTCGAGGGCGAGATGGCGGGCGGCATCCCCGATGTGCAGTTGCAGGAAGGAGACCCGGCGGCGCAAGCCGATCAGGATGAGGGTCGAGACCAGCAGCGAGATGGCAATGGCGATGACTATGATGGCGATCATCTGGTTGCGGCCGCTGTCATAGCTGCTCTGGCTCAGCTCGTTGCGGTGCTGGGCCTGGCCGATGAGACCGTCGAGCAGGGCGTTGGCCCCCTTGCGCATCTCCCCATAGGTCTGGCTGTAGCTGTCCCGATAAATGGTGCGGGCCACCTCCATCTCATCCTTCTCCAGCGCCTGCAGCATGGGGATCAGCTCCTCACGCTCCATCTTCTCGAACTGGCCGAGCAGCCGTTCGGCCTCGGCCCGGGCGGCGGGATCGACCTGGGCCGTCACCGCCTGCTGCATGGCCTGACGCATCTCGGGAATATCTTCCTCGCGGGTCTCCTTGACCCGGGTCAGCACCCCCTTCTCGTCGCGCAGGGAGGTGTCTTGCAGCAGCATCATGTCGATGCCGACGCGCATGCGCGGGATGCGGGAGGCCACTTCCGCCATGGCCCGCATGGGGGTGGCGGTATTCTGGAACAGCTCATCGGCCTGCTGTTTGATGTTGCCCATGCTGCGCAGGCTGGCGGCGCCGACCAGCAACAGGGCGAGACAGGGCACGGTAACGGCCAGGATGAGTTGGGTTTTGATCGTGATCTTGCCTGCCAGCATGATGGCTCCTTGGTGTGTTGCTATGTCGCTAATGTAGCGGCTTGTCATGACGGTTTGCCGTCATGCCCGGGCCGACACTCCCTGCCGACCCGGACGAAAAAGAGCGCCGAAGCGCTCTTTCATCTCATAGCCGGAAGTTGCCGACCAGCTTGTCGAGCTCGCCGGAGAGCTGCTGCAGACTGCGGCTGGACTCCGTCAGCTGGTGGGCTATGTCGGCTGTCTCGGTGGTGAGCTGGTTGATGTCCTCCACGTTGCGGTTGATCTCCCCCACCACGCTGGACTGCTCCTCGGTGGCGGTGGCGACCTGGATGTTCATGTCGCTGATCTGGGTGATGTGGGCGGTGATCTGACCGAGCGCCCCGTTGGCGGCATCCGCCTGGGTGACCACCTCCAGACTCTGGTTGCGGCCCTGGGCCATGGCGCTGACGGCGCGGGCGCTCTGCTCCTGGAGGCGGTTGATCATGCCCTGGATCTCGGCGGTGGAGGCGGCGGAGCGGCTGGCGAGGTTGCGGACCTCGTCGGCCACCACGGCGAAGCCGCGGCCCTGTTCACCGGCGCGGGCGGCCTCGATGGCGGCGTTCAGCGCCAGCAGGTTGGTCTGCTCCGAGATGCTGCGGATGGTGTCGAGTATGCTGCCGATGGAGTCGGTCTGGCTCGCCAGGGATTCGATGACTCCGGCCACCTGCTCGATCTCACCGGAGAGGCCGACTATGCCGTGGCGGGCCTGCGCCACCACGACCGCCCCCGCATCGGCCTGATCGTTGGCCTGCTTGGCCACATCGGCGGCCAGGGACGCATTGCCGGCGATCTCGCTCACTGTGGCGCCCATCTCGTGGATGGCGGTGGCGACCTGGACGGTGCGATCCCGCTGGGCGGTACAGTTGTGCTGGGTCAGCTGGGCCTTGGCGGCCACCTCGTTAGCGGTGGCGGCGAGCTGGCGGGAGTTGCTCGCCACCTGCTCGATGGAGCCGTGGATCTTGGCGACGAAGTTGTTGAAGCCGGTGGCGACCTGGCTCAGTTCGTCCCGTCCTTCCACCTTGAGGCGCTGGGTCAGATCCCCGTCACCACTGCCCAGTTCCCGGAACAGGCGAGCCAGTTCGTTGAGGGGGCGACTGACAGAGCCGGCCAGCAGGACGCCAAGCAGCCCCATGCCGACGGCGATGAGCAGGCTCACCAACACTATGTGCAGCCGCGCCTTGTCCAGCTCGGCATAGATCTCGGCTTCCGGCACCTGGGCTACCAGATACCAGTCGAGCAGGGGAATATAGCTGGTGGCGAGCACCACGGGCTGGCCATCTATTTCGGCGTGGGTGGCGGCAAAGGGCTGCTTGGTCATCAGCGCGCCGGCGCCCGGGCCTGCCAGCTGACTCAGGCTGTCTCTGTCGATGCGGGCGGCGTCCGGGTGCAGCTTCACCTTGCCGCTGCCATCTGTCATGAAGACGAAGCCGCTGTCGCCGATGCGGAAGTTGGCGAGCATGCTGACCATGCTGTCGAGAGACTTGGCAAGCCCGGCCAGGCCGCGCCCGTCGAGCTGCTGGAAGTTGACGAACAGCTTCACCTCGCCATTGCTCTCGCGAAAGATGCTGAGCATCAGGTCCTGGCCGCTCTTGGTGTAGTCGTAGAACCAGTTGTCCTGCTCATGATTCAGGATGCGCAGGAAGCCGTCCTGGTTGTAGTAGGCGGCGCTCTGGCGATCGGCGAAGGAGGCGGTGACCAGGCCATACTGGCTCGTCATGTCCTTGAGCTGGTCGATGAGGATGGACTCCTGCTCCTTGGGCATGCCGCGGGCCACCCAGTCCAGCACGAAGCGGTCATTGGCCAGCTGTCTGGCGGCGCTCGCGACCGAGGTGAGATCCTTCTCGATCTCCTTGCCGATGCGCTGGGTCAGGTTGGGCAGCTCCTGCTCGAACATGCGGGTCTCGATCAGCTGCTGGGCCGAGCGCTGGCTGAAGTAGCCCACCAGCAGGCAGGAGAGAGCCACGGCGAGGATGACGGTGGCCAGAATTTTCTGTTTGAGTGTCAGGCTTGCGAACATAAGGGTGACTCGGGGTGTGGGCCTAAGGTTGAGTACATATTAACGGCTGATCTGGCGCGCTCTTGAGGTGGCGGCGGCGATTATTGCCGATTAACGTTTGCGCTCACATCAGGCTGGGACTGGATTGGCGCCAGTTATCCCTGGCTCTGGGGCCCCTGGGGGTGATGACATCTCGCCAGCAGGGGCGCTTGCAGTTAAAGTTCTGGAACTTATAGTTGGCAGCACTCATGTCGGCGGACTGCTCGCTCGACTCGCACGGATCAATGGACACTCATATGCGCATCTTTCATCGGGGATGGACCCATCTGCTAATGCTTCTGCTGGCAACCCTGCCATTGGCGGGGATAGCCCAGGCCAGTGACACCGGGCCCAAGGCCAGGGTGCACGGCGGCGAAGGCAAGGCGGAGAGACCCAGGATAGCCCTGGTGCTGAGCGGCGGCGGCGCCAAGGGGGCGGCCCACATAGGGGTGCTCAAGGTGCTGGAAGAGAAGCGGATCCCGGTCGACATCGTCGTCGGCACCAGCATGGGATCCTATGTGGCGGGCATGTACGCCATGGGGCTCAGTGCCGAGGAGGTGGAGCGCATGACCCTCGCCATCGACTGGAACAAGGGTTATCAGGACAAGGTCGGTCGTGACGAGCTCTCCCTGCGCAAGAAGCAGCAGAGCGAGAAGTACCAGCTGCGCACCGACATCGGGGTCAATGGGGATTCCACCCAGTTGCCTGACGGCTTCTTCCAGGGCCAATCCATGGCCAGTTTGCTGCGCCATGCCACCTCCAACCTGCCGGCGCAGAAGAGCTTCGACGATCTGCCCATTCCCTACCGCGCCGTGGCCACCGACATGGAGACGGTGACCCCCTTCGTGCTGGACAGTGGCAGCCTGGCCAAGGCGATGCAGGCCTCCATGTCCATCCCAGGTGCCCTCAAGCCCGTGGAGTGGGAGGGGCATATCCTGGCCGACGGTGGCACAGTCAACAACATGCCGGTGGACGTGGCCAAGGCCATGGGGGCCGACGTGGTGATAGCGGTGGACATAGGCGCCAAGCTGCGCACCCGGGAGTCGCTCAAATCCGGGCTGGCCATGATAGACCAGCTCACCACCTACATGACCCAGGTCGGCACCGAGAAGCAGAAGGCGCTGCTGGGGCCAAAGGACGTGCTGCTCAGTCCTGAGTTCGGTGACATGGGGATCGCCGACTTTGCCCGCATGCCGGAGGGGATCAAGCAGGGGGAGGCGGTGGCCGACCGCGCCTCTGCCCAGCTCGATGCCCTGTCGCTCTCCCCCGACGCTTACGCGGATTACCGCAACAAGAAGCTGAGCCGCCGCGCCGAGCGCAGCGGGCAGCCGGCCTACTACATCGACAAGGTGGAGATCCTCAACAAGTCGCGCCTCTCCGACGAGACGGTGCGGGCCATGCTCAAGGTGCGCCCGGACAAGGTGCAGACCTATGAGAGCCTGGAGGCCGGGATCCGCCGCCTCTATGCGTTGGAGTCGTTCGACCGCATCACCTACGAGG
Organism: Aeromonas rivipollensis; assembly: GCF_010974825.1. Taxonomy (GTDB): domain Bacteria; phylum Pseudomonadota; class Gammaproteobacteria; order Enterobacterales; family Aeromonadaceae; genus Aeromonas; species Aeromonas rivipollensis. Next base: position 6,025 of record NZ_JAAILA010000026.1, read on the forward strand.
TGGAGGAGCGGGACGGCGAGAACGTGCTGGTGGTGGATGCCAGCGAGAAGAACTGGGGCCCGGGCTATCTCAACTTCCAGCTCGGCTTCTCCGATGACTTCGAGAGCAGCTCCAACTACAACGTCGGCATGTCCTATACCCTGACCAACGTCAACGACTGGGGCGCCGAGTGGCTGACCGAGGCGTCGCTCGGCACGGCCAAGCACCTCAAGACCGACTTCTACACGCCGCTCGAGCCTTCCCAGACCTTCTATGGGGAGGCGAGCCTGGCCTATGACAAGACCCAGCGCCGGGTCTTCTTCCCGGAGGAGGATGTCAAATCGTCCGGGGTCCGTTATCTGGACTCTGAGTACAGCTTCACCAGCATGGATCTCGCCGTCGGCTGGAACCGCCAGCCCTGGAGCAGATTGTCCCTGGGGCTGGAAGGCCAGGTGGGCGGCGTCGATGTCCAGAACCTGTCCGACGCGAACGCAGATGCCACCGCCTGGGGGCCCTACATTCGCTTCGAACACGACACCCTCGACAGTCGCTACTTCCCCTACGCGGGGGTCTACTGGGACATCAAGGGGGGCTACTCCCACATCAAGATAGAGCCGACCGGCGAGCCGACGGAGAACACCGAGGGGCTCAACTACCACATGGCGATGATCAAGCCCTGGTCATGGGGGCGGCACAGCCTCAACCTGATGCTGGAAGGGGGCGGCTCCTCCTCGGAGGAAGAGGTGCCGCTGTTCGTGCAGGATCTCGGCGGCCTGTTCCGGCTCTCCGGCTTCCAGCACTACCAGTTGAGCGGCCGCTACAGCCTGTTCAGCGGTCTGCGCTACATCTATCGGGTGGCGGACAACGACTTCGGGGCCATCAAGGCACCCCTGTTCCTCGGGGGCTCCCTCGAGCAGGGCGGGGTCTGGAACAAGGGGGCCGACATCAGCCTGGAATCTTCCTATACCTCGGGCTCCGTCTATGTGGGGGTGGAGAGCTTCCTCGGCCCCATCTTCCTCGGCTATGGCATGGCGGAGGGGGGACACGACATGTTCTATCTGCAATTGGGCACTACGTTCCAATAAGGGTGAAATGCTGACTTTTTGTTAACTTGTTTGTGCTGTGTCTCTTGTCAGTTTAAAAAAACCTAACCGGCTTATATGGTTATGCTGGTTTGGCGAATAACTGCACAGGGTTTGGATTTTAATTACTCGTTAAAACTTATATAGTGGGGGGCACCCTACGGGTGTCCCGCAAGGACGATCGCCGCGAGCTTGGGCGAACCCCAAAAAAAAGACCAAAGAGGAATTAGTCGTGCTTGAAACATACCGTAAACACGTCGCAGAACGTGCCGCCGAGGGCGTGGTTGCCAAACCTCTGGATGCAGAGCAGGTCGCCGCCCTGGTTGAACTGCTCAAGAACCCGCCCGCCGGTGAACATGATTTTCTGAAAGAACTGTTGTCCTCCCGCGTTCCCCCGGGTGTTGATGAAGCGGCCTATGTCAAAGCCGGCTTCCTCACCGCCGTCGCCAAGGGCGAGGCCCACTCACCCATACTGACCGCCGCCGAAGCGGTCGAGCTGCTCGGCACCATGCAGGGTGGCTACAACATCCAGCCGCTGATCGATCTGCTGGACGACGCCTCCCTGGCTCCTCTTGCCGCCAAGGGGCTGTCCCACACCCTGCTGATGTTCGACTCCTTCCACGACGTGGAAGAGAAGGCGAAGGCGGGCAATGCCCACGCCCAGCGGGTGCTGCAATCCTGGGCCGATGCCGAGTGGTTCCAAAGCCGCCCCGCCCTGGCCGAGAAGATCACCGTCACCGTGTTCAAGGTGACCGGCGAAACCAACACCGACGACCTGTCCCCGGCACCGGATGCCTGGTCCCGTCCTGACATCCCGCTCCATGCCCTGGCCATGCTGAAGAACGCCCGCCCCGGCATCACCCCGGACAAAGACGGCGTCATAGGCCCGGTCAAGGCCATCGAAGAGCTCAAGCAGACCGGCTTCCCGCTGGCCTACGTCGGTGACGTGGTCGGTACCGGCTCCTCCCGCAAGTCCGCCACCAACTCGGTGCTCTGGTTCATGGGCGACGACATTCCCTTCGTGCCGAACAAGCGCGCTGGCGGCGTCTGCCTCGGCGGCAAGATTGCCCCCATCTTCTTCAACACCATGGAAGATGCCGGTGCCCTGCCCATCGAAGTGGATGTCTCCAAGCTGGAAATGGGCGATGTGATCGACATCTTCCCCTATGAGGGCAAGATCACCCGTCACGGCACCGACGAGGTGCTGGCCCGCTTTGAACTGAAAACCGAGGTGCTGATCGACGAAGTGCGCGCCGGTGGCCGTATTCCGCTGATTATCGGTCGCGGCCTGACCGACAAGGCCCGCGAGGCCTTAGGGTTGCCGTTCTCCACCGTGTTCCGTCGCCCTGTGCCTGTGGCCGACACCGGCAAGGGTTACACCCTGGCCCAGAAGATGGTGGGCAAGGCGTGCGGCGTGCAGGGCATACGCCCGGGCACCTACTGCGAGCCGCGCATGACCACGGTCGGCTCCCAGGACACTACTGGCCCCATGACCCGTGACGAGCTGAAAGATCTGGCCTGCCTCGGCTTCTCCGCCGATCTGACCATGCAGTCCTTCTGCCACACCGCGGCCTATCCCAAGCCCATCGACGTGCAGACCCACCACACCCTGCCGGACTTCATCATGAACCGCGGTGGCGTCTCCCTGCGTCCCGGTGACGGCGTCATCCACTCCTGGCTGAACCGCATGCTGCTGCCGGATACCGTGGGTACCGGCGGTGACTCCCACACCCGTTTCCCCATCGGCATCTCCTTCCCGGCGGGCTCTGGCCTGGTGGCCTTCGCCGCCGCCACCGGCGTCATGCCGCTGGACATGCCGGAATCCGTGCTGGTGCGCTTCAAGGGCGAGCTGCAACCTGGCATCACCCTGCGTGATCTGGTCCATGCCATCCCCTACGCCGCCATCCAGAAGGGGCTGCTGACCGTCGAGAAAGCGGGCAAGAAGAACATCTTCTCCGGCCGCATCCTCGAGATCGAAGGTCTGCCGACTCTGAAAGTAGAGCAAGCCTTCGAGCTGGCGGACGCCAGCGCCGAGCGCTCCGCCGCCGGTTGCACCATCAAGCTGGATCAGGCCCCGATCATCGAGTACCTGAAGTCCAACATCGTGATGCTCAAGTGGATGCTGTCTGAAGGCTACGGCGACGTGCGCACCATCACCCGTCGTATCAGGGGGATGGAGGAGTGGCTGGCCAATCCGGTGCTGATGGAAGCGGACAAGGACGCCGAGTACGCCGAAATCATCGAGATCGATCTGGCCACCATCAAGGAGCCCATCCTCTGTGCGCCGAACGATCCGGACGACGCCCGCCTGCTGAGCGACGTGGCCGGCAGCCAGATCGACGAGGTGTTCATCGGTTCCTGCATGACCAACATTGGCCACTTCCGTGCCGCCGGCAAGCTGCTCGAGAAGTACCAGGGCGAGCTGCCAACCCGCATGTGGATTGCCCCGCCCACCAAGATGGACAAGGATCAGCTGACCGAAGAGGGCTACTACGGCATCTTTGGTCGCGTCGGTGCCCGCATCGAGATCCCGGGCTGTTCCCTGTGCATGGGCAACCAGGCGCGCGTGGCGGAAGGGGCCTCGGTGGTCTCCACCTCCACCCGCAACTTCCCGAACCGTCTGGGCAAGGGTGCCAACGTCTACCTGGCCTCTGCCGAACTGGCCGCGGTGGCCGCCATCATCGGCAAGATCCCGACAGTGGCGGAGTACCTGCAATACGCCAAGACCCTGGATGCTACGGCGGCCGACACTTACCGCTACCTCAACTTCAACGAAATCGCCTCCTACACCAAGAAGGCCGATGCGGTGATTTTGCAACAGGCGGTCTAAGCCTGGTCGGTCTGACCACTGGAAATAACAATGCCGCGTCCTGACGCGGCATTTTCCATTTGTGGGGGTTGCGCGATAATGGGCCGCCAATCTCCCGCCACTGCGTCGTCGATTTCTTTTACCAGCGCGCTGCGTTAGGTTGTCTGGCCTGAATGGTCCCATTGTCTTCTGTGCGAGATGGGCGTTATTTCACTGCGGCGCTTGCCAGGGCAAGCCTGCGAATTGCGGCGTGGTTACTATGTTCCTGTTCCGGATTGATCTTGCCCGTACGAGATGGCGCCTTGGCTGTGCCCTGCTGGTCTTGACCCTGCCACTGCTGGCGGGGGGCTGGATGGTGCACCGCAGCTATGAGCAGGAGTTGAAGAGCGACGCCAGCGCCTCCGCCTACAAGGCGAGAACCTTGCTTGAGCGCATGCTGGATCAGGCCGAGCAGGCCAACCTGGAGGCATTGCCGCTGGTGAACCAGCCCTGTACCGGCAATCTGCTGCAACTGCGCAAGAGAGTGGCCCTCGAGCCTTTCCTGCGCTCGGTCAATCTGGTGCGCGACGGGGTGATCAACTGCACCTCGCTGTTTGGACCTGTCCAGGAGGTGGATGACAGGTCGGTCTACACGCAGGACAAGTTGCTGCTGATGCGCGGCAACAGGGTGCGTCAGAATCATCCGCTGCTGGTGGTGCGCCATGATCGCGGGCGCGATGCGGTGCTGAGCGCCATCGACAGCACCCAGCTCAGCTTCATGCTCGCCATGAGCAGCGACGCCAGCGAGCTCTATCTGCAGGTCGGGTCGGCCTGGATCGACGAGTCCGGCCATCATCAGAGCCAGCCCCCCAGGCTGCACAGCAAGACTCGTCTTGAACTCTCCTCCCACCGCTACCCCTTCGCCATCCATGCGGGCTATGCCATGCCGCTCTACTGGCACTCCCTGTGGGAGGCCCGCCATCTGGCCCTGCTGTGGCTGGCCGGCACCTCTGTGCTGCTCGCGCTGCTGGTGTGGTGGGTGCTCGGTCGCCCGGGCTCCCCGACCGACGAGCTGAGGCGCGGGTTGCGGGCGGGGGAATTCGTTCCCTACCTGCAACCCCTGATGGCCAGCAAGGACAGCCGCATGGTGGGGGCCGAGGTGCTGATGCGCTGGCAGCACCCGAGTTCAGGGCTGATCCGCCCGGATCTCTTCATCCCCCAGGCGGAAGAGTCCGGGCTGATAGTGCCCATGACCACCCATCTGATGAAGGTGGTGGCCCATCGCCTTAAGCAGGTGCAGAGCCAGCTGCCCGAGGGATTTCACATCAGCTTCAACATCAGCGCCGCCCACTGCCGGGATCTCTCCCTGCTGGCGGAGTGCCGCGCCTTCCTCGCCCACTTCCAGCCGGGGCGGGTGGCGCTGGTGCTGGAGCTGACCGAGCGGGAGCTGCTGGTGGCCAACCCCCATACCCTCTCCCTGTTCGCACAGCTGGACGAGATGGGGGTCAAGCTCGCCATCGATGACTTTGGCACCGGCCACTCCAGCCTGATCTACCTGCAGCAGTTCCATGTGGACTATCTCAAGATCGACCGCTCCTTCATCGGGCGGATCGGCACCGAGTCCCTCTCCGAACACATAGTCGACAACGTGATCGATCTCGGTCGCAGGCTGGGCCTGGCCCTGGTCGCCGAAGGGGTCGAGACCGAGCATCAGGCCGCCTACCTCAGGGGCAAGGGGGTGCATTATCTGCAGGGATTCCTGTTCGCGCGCCCCCAGCCGCTGCGTCAGTTCTGTCAGGGGTTGACGGCAGGGGAGGCGGATAGCCAGCCAGTTGCCGGTCGCGCCTCCTCCGCCTGAGTCCCGCAGTGTGGCTGCTCGTTATTTGACCGGTTAGGCCTGGGTTCAGCTTGGGTTGCTAAGATGGCGACCCTTTACGAACGGGATCCGCCATGCGTTATTGCTCCGCGGCCGACACGGCCAGACCCAGGCCAAGACTGCTGATCACCTTGCTGATGTTCGCGCTGCCCATGCTGCTCGGCAACTGGGCCATGCTCGTTCGCTATCGGGTCGATCTGCAGTGGGAGTCCCATCAGGCGGCGAGCCATACCCTGGCGCTGATGGAGACCATGCTGTCTCATGCCCAGGCGGCCAATCGCCAGGCCTTGCCATTTCTGGGCAAGCCCTGCGCCACTGCGCTGCCGACCCTCAGATCCCTGGTCGCCATGGTGCCCTTCGTGCGTTCGGTCAACCTGAGCCAGGGGGACAGCGTCTACTGTACCTCCCAGTTTGGCCGGCGCCGGATCCCCTATACCGCCGAGCAGTACAGCCAGGGCCAGCTGCGCCTGATGGAGGGGAACGAGGTGCGGCGGCATCATCCCGTCCTCTCGGTGCGCACCGGCACTGTGCAAGGGGCCGTGATGACCCTGATCGATGGGGATTACCTCAACTTCATGCTGAGCCTCAACCAGGGAGCCATGCCCCTGATGCTCAGGGTGGGCGATGGCTGGCTCGACGAGGAGGGCCACTTCTTCGCCGCCACGCCTTCCCTGGCGAGTCAGGAGCATGTCGAGCTCCAGGCTGCTGGCTATCCGCTCTCCATCTATGCAGGCTACTCCTCTGCTCCCACCCTGATGGGGCTGTGGCGTCATCATGGCTTCGGGATCTGGCTGCTGTTTGCCTTCAGTGCCGGTGTTGCCGTGCTCATGTGGTGGCTGCTGGGTCGCCCCCGCTCCCCGACCAGCGAGCTGGCCCGGGCCCTGCGGGCCAAAGAGTTCGTCCCCTACCTGCAACCCCTGGTGGAGAGCGGCAGCGAACGCATCATGGGGGTCGAGGTGCTGATGCGCTGGCAGCATCCTGACGTGGGCCTGATCAGGCCGGATCTCTTCATTCCCCAGGCGGAGGCCTGTGGCCTGATAGTGCCCATGACCAGCCTCATCATGGGGAGGGTGGGGCAGCAGCTGGTCGCAAGCCAGGCGCAGTTGCCCGATGGCTTCCACATCAGCTTCAACATCAGCGCGGCCCATTGCCGGGACGACAGCCTGTTGGAGGAGTGCCGCAGCTTCCTCGCCCGCTTCGCACCGGGCAAGGTGACGCTGGTGCTGGAGCTGACCGAGCGGGAGCTCTTGGTGGCGGATCCCCATACCCTCTCGCTGTTCCAGGCGTTGAACGAGATGGGGGTCAAGCTGGCCATGGATGATTTCGGCACCGGCCACTCCAGCCTGGTCTATCTGCAGCAGTTCCATGTGGACTACCTCAAGATCGATCAGTCCTTCATTCGTCGTATCGGTACCGAGTCCCTCTCCGAGCACATAGTCGACAACGTGATCGATCTGGGCCACCGCCTCGGCCTGGCGCTGGTGGCCGAAGGGGTCGAGACCCGCGAGCAGGCGGAGTATCTCAAGGGCAAGGTGGCCTATCTGCAGGGCTACCTGTTCGGCCGTCCCGTGCCCGTCCGGCAATTCTGCGACGAGCAGCTGGCGCAGGCGGCCTCGCCAGTGATTGAGGCCAAAGAGGAACAGCCTGAACCAGCCTGAAGCGGACCTGCCAGCAAGCCGCATCACGAGTGTGCGGCAGTGGTGCCCCCTGATGAGCAAGCCCCGGCGAGTGCCGGGGCTTTTGTATCTGAGGTCAAAGGGAAAGTCAGGCGGAGAAGCCGCCATCTATGGTCAGACTGGCGCCTGTGACATAGCCTGCTTCAGGTCCCGCCAGGTAGGCGACGAAGCTGGCGATTTCGTCATCCTTGCCGTAGCGTGCCAGCGCCATCATCCCCTTGAGCTGCTCCGCCGATTCCCCGTCAGCCGGGTTCATGTCGGTATCGACCGGGCCTGGCTGCACGTTGTTGACCGTGATGCCCCGCGGACCCAGATCCCGTGCCATGCCTTTGGTCAGGCCGACCAGGGCAGACTTGCTCATGGCGTAGACGGAGCCGCCCGCCATGGGGATGCGATCGGCATTGGTGCTGCCGATGTTGATGATGCGCCCTCCCTTGCCCATGTGGTGGGCCGCCTCCTGACAGGCCACGAAGACGCTGCGGATGTTGACCGCCAGGGTGCGATCCAGGTCATCCAGAGTCAGCTCCTCAAGGTGGCCCCATACCAGTACCCCGGCGTTGTTGACGAGAATGTCCAGCCGCCCGAAGCTGGTGACGCTCTGGCGTATGGCGTGCTGTACGGCCACGGCATCCGCGCTGTCGGCACGGATGGCCAGGGCCTTGCCGCCCGCCGCCGTGATGGTCGCGACAAGCTCTTCTGCCTTGCTGGCGGAAGAGACATAGGTAAAGGCCACGGCGGCACCGTCGCGAGCGAGGCGCTTCACAATGGCGGCACCTATGCCGCGTGAACCACCTTGTACGAAGGCCACTTGTCCACTGAGGGGTTTGACGGTCAACATCTGATCTCTCCTGTCTGGTGATAAAGCAAGGTCTGAGCGAGTTGGGAACTCAAGGCTATCCAGGCCACCCCAAGCAAGGAGTGGTGTTGAATGAACCGGTTTACAGTGTGATTGATTCCTTGAGGTTGATTAAGTAGCTATCATTCCAATCTCTAATTCCTTCAAGGACCGAGTCGATGACAGTACAGGACCCCTTTCTGAGCGTCAGACACTTTGTCGCCGTGGCTCGGACGGGCAGTTTTACCGCAGCGGCGCTGGGGCTGGGGCTGACCGGCTCGGCGTTGAGCAAGAGCATAGTGCGTCTGGAGGCTCGACTGGGGGTCAAGCTGCTGCACAGAACAACCCGTCGGGTGAGCCTGACCCCGGAGGGAGAGGCGTATCTGGCCAGCTGTCTTCAGGCTATCCGGGTGCTGGAGGAGGCGGAGCAGAGCCTTGCATCGGGAAAGCAGAGCCCGTCGGGTCGCGTGCGCATCGATCTTCCCGCTGCGTTTGGCCGCAGGCACGTGCTGCCTATCCTGCTGGAACTGGCTGGCCAGCATCCACAGCTGGATCTGTCGGTGACCTTCAACGAGCGCAAGGTCGATCTCGTCGAGGCCAACATCGATCTGGTGGTACGCATAGGGGCGCTGGAGGACCAGGCGGATCTCGTTGCGCGCCGTCTGGGGGAGCAGAGGCTCGTCATCTGCGGGGCGCCCTCCTATCTGGCCAGGCGCGGGGTGCCCTTGACCCCGGATGAGCTGTCACGGCACGACTGCATCATCGACTGGCGAGCCGGTCATCGTCATGGCTGGCTGCTCAGCAATGGGGCGGGCAAAACGGAAGCCCGTGACATCCCGGTACGCTACGAGATGGGGGATGGGGAAGCCGTGCGGGCAGCGGCACTGGCCGGCCTTGGCCTGGTGCAGGTGCCGACCTGGCTGGTAAACGAGCAGTTGGGATCGGGCGCCCTCGTCTCGGTGCTCGATGATCACTCCGGCGGCGAGATGCCGATCAATCTCCTCTGGGCCAGGAGCCAGCACATGCCGCTCAAGGTGCGCGTCCTGGTGGATGCCTTGCTGCTGGCGGCGCAACAGAGTGGCAGTGCCTTTCGGGCCAACTGAGCCAGGTCACGGCTGGCTGTCGTGAGCCCCCGAGGTCAACACTGCCGTGCGGGGAGGTGCAGTGAGCGCTCAGCTCAGGCTGTGCAACCAGTTTGCCAGTTTCTCGTGGGCGCTGCCGGGCTCGGGTCTGGCGGGGGCGAGCAGGTGGTAGCCGGTGCCATCAGGAACGAAGCCGAGCGGGGCTGCCAGTAGCCCAGCCTCCAGGTCGTCACACACCAGCCGGCAGGGGCCTATGGCGACGCCAAGGCCCGCCACGGCTGCCTGCAGGCTGAAGTAGAAGTGTTCGAAGGTCTGGGTCGGTGCCTCGTCATTCAGGGGTTGCCCTGCATTCTCCTGCCAGCGTGACCAGGCATCCGGGCGCGTCTTGGTGTGCAGGCGGGGGGCCGAGGGACGCAGGGCGGATTCTTCCCCTCGCGGCTCGAAAAACTGCGCCACCTTGCCCGGCTGGCAGACAGGCCCGGTCAGCTCCTCGAACAGCAGCTGGCTGTGCAGATCCTCGGGCCAGTCGAAGTCATTGCGCCGGATGGCGAGATCGATGCCGCTGCCAAAGCTGAGGGCACCGCCCCCCGCCATCAGGTGGACGTCCAGCTCGGGGTGCAGGGCCTGGAAGGCCGGCCAGCGCGGGATCAGCCAGCGCATCAGCAGGGTGGGCTCGCAGGAGAGCACCAGCGACTGGGGCTTGCTCTGCTGGCGCAGCGCCTGGGCCGTCTCCCGGATCTGGCCCAGCCCCTCCCTGACCGCCAGATAGAGCCGGTCGCCCGCCTCGGTCAGAAAGACCCGGCGCTGGCGCCGCTCGAACAGCCTGACGCCCAGATCTTCCTCCAGCAGGCGCACCGCCCGGCTGATGGCGCCATGGGTGAGGTGCAGCTCGTCGGCGGCGCGACCGAAGTGCTCGGTGCGGGCCGCCACCTCGAAGCAGCGCAGGGCCGTCAGGGAGGGTAGCGACAGGCTTTTCTGTGAATTTTTCTCACCGTTCATGTCAGAAGTTATCGTTCGTCATTGGGGTTAATGCGAAATAAAATAGCCGATATCCCAAGTGATCAGGACTATTTTCATGACCGAACTGTTAGCCGTAGTCGCCATTACCTTCTTTGCCGTCATCAGCCCGGGCCCCGATTTTGCCATGGTGTCGCGCAACAGCCTGTTGCTCTCCCGTCGCACCGGCGTGCTGACGGCGATCGGCATCGCGGCCGGGGTCTGCGTCCACGTGAGCTACACCCTGCTGGGGGTGGGCCTGCTTATCCAGCAGTCCTTCTGGCTGTTCAACCTCATCAAGCTGGCGGGGGCGGCCTACCTCATCTTCCTCGGCATCAAGATGCTGCGGGCCCAGCCCGCGACCGGTGAAGAGATGGCCAGTCAGCCAGCCCTCTCCAGCCTGGGGGCACTGCGCACCGGGTTTCTGACCAATGTGCTCAACCCCAAGACCACCATCTTCATCGTCAGCCTCTTCATGCAGGTGGTGCAGCCGCAGACGCCGCTGGCGGTTCAGCTCGGCTACGGCGCCTTCATAGTGCTGGCCCATGCCCTCTGGTTCAGCGCCGTGGCGCTCTTCTTCTCCAGCGAGTCGGTACGGGCTCGTCTGCTGGCGGTGCGCCACTGGATCGACCGGGTGTTTGGCGGTCTGCTGGTGGGATTCGGCATGCTGCTGGCACTGACCCAGCAATCACGCTGAGGGGAAGGGGGCTGGTCCCCCTTATCTACCCTCGACTGTAGGGGCTTGTTTTTCATGCCTTGGCGCTCGCTTTTCGGTAGAATTGCCGCTCATTTAGAAGTCAGATGAGGCGCGGTATGACGGTCAGGTTCCAGGCATTTCACAGCATCAAGGCGATTGGCAATCGGGAGGTGCTGTTCAACTGGTCCAGGACCAACCCCCTCGGCGCCCTGGATCAGGTGTGGCGCCCGAAGAATCGCGACGAGCTGCAGGCGCTGCTGCGTGAATACCCGGCGCGCAAGCTGCGGCTGATCGGCTCCGGCCTCTCCTTCGAACCCATTCACAGCGTCTATGCCGAGGGCAGTCAGGCGCTGCTGGTGGATTTGCACCATCTGCGCGGCCAGCTGGCGAAAACCGCCGATACCGTCACCTACCAGGCGGGCACGCCCCTCGATACCGTCTATGGGGATCTCATCGCCATGGATCGGATGCTGCCCGCGTCCCCCGGCGTCATCGGCATCCAGACCCTGGGGGGCGCGCTCAGCACAGGCACCCACGGCCAGGGGCTGCACCAGTCCTCCCTGTGCGATGCGGTGGAAGCCCTGACGGTGATGCTGGCCAATGGGGACATCATTGAAGTGGATCGCACCGATCCGCGCTTCGGCGCCTTCGTGATGGGCATGGGCATGCTAGGTGTGCTGCTCGACGTGCGCCTTCGCACTGTGCCAAATCGCATCATGCGCTGCACCAAGTTCACCACCGACTACCCCTTCCTGCTGGAACACAACGAGCGGCTCAACCGCGAACACGGCTTCGTGAAGAGCTGGTGGTTCGCCTGGACCGGCGAGAGCCACATCTGGCTGGTGGATCCCGCCTCCGAGGAGGAGGTGGCCCGTTACCGCGCCGGGGGTAGCGAGCCACTGCTGCTGGAGGAGGACGTTGGCAGCGCCATGAACGCCGCACTCAATGACACCATAGACGCCACCCTGCAGAAGATGGCGCGGGACACCAAGGACGAGGCGCGGGCCGGGGAGCATTTCGAGACGGTGCGCCGCTTCAAGGATGCCTCTGACCTGGTGGGCAACGTCTACCAGATCCTCTGCAAGGGGATACCGGCGCCCCAGATCAACTGCGAGGTGGCTGTGCCCCTCGAGCGGATGCAGGAGGCGCTCGAGATCCTGCAGCACTGGCAGGAGCGCAACCCGGGAGCGCTGCATTACCCCTTCATATTGCGCTGCACCGGCCCCTCCGAGGCCTGGCTTAGCGCCGCCTATGGCAAGTCGGTGTGCTGGATAGGGTTCCTGGTCTATCTGGCTGCGGACGGCACCTTCGTGGGCGGCTCCATGGAGCAGATGCGCGAGCTGCAGCAACTGCTGGTGCCGCTCGGCGGTACGCCGCATTTTGGCAAGCACCTGGCGATGGATCTCTACGACTTCCCGACCCTGCTGCCGCGCTGGCACGACTTCCTGGCCCTCAAGGCCGAGCTCGACCCCCATGGCCGCTTCGAGAACCGCTGGCTCGGCGAACTGTTCGCCAACCGGTGAGGATGGCCCCTTGGAAAGGGGCGATATTTTTTCTCCCTTCTCCCCTGGTGGGAGAGGGGTTGGGGAGGAGGGGAAGAGACAGCCTCTTCAAGCCCCATGACGACAGGCGCTAAGGATGTGACATGACAGACCCACAAGACACCAGAATCCCCGTGACTCTGCTGACCGGCTTCCTCGGCAGCGGCAAGACCACCTTGCTCAACCACTGGGTCAAGCAGCCGGAGCTCGGCGAGTGCGCCGTGCTGATCAACGAGTTCGGCTCTGTGGGGCTGGATCATCACCTGGTACAGCAGGTGGACGAGCAGGTGGTGCTGCTCGATTCCGGCTGCATCTGCTGCTCGGTGCAGGGCTCCTTGGTGGAGGCGTTGCAGGGACTCTTTATGAAGGCCATTCAGCGCAAGATAAAGCCGTTCAAGCGGCTGATTATCGAGACCACGGGCCTGGCGGATCCCGCGCCCGTGCTCTTTACCCTCAAGGAAGAGGGCTTCATCGCCCAGCGCTACCGCTTCGATGGCACAGTGACAGTGGTGGATGCCGGTCATATAGAGCAGCAGCTCGGCCAGCAATACGAGGCGGTCAAGCAGGTGGCGCTGGCGGATCTGCTGGTGGTGAGCAAGGGGGACCTGGTGGAGGAAGAGACCCTGGTGCGGGTCGAAAGCCAGCTGGCCTCACTCAACCCGGCGGCCCCCATCGAGCGGGTCAGCAACGGCGAGCTCTCGCCTGCGGTGCTGGAGAAGCTCGGCGCCTACAACGAGGCGGCGGGGCGCGACCTGCGCCAGCTGCTGGCCTGGCTGCGCACCGAGTCACCCCGGCAGGGGCTGGCATCTCCCATGCAGCCGAAGATGCAGCCCTTTGTCGCCAAGGTAGGCACGGCCGCGCCGACCCATTTCGAGCATGGCAACATAGAGAGCTTCTCCCTGCGCATCGGCGAGCCGCTCAAGCCGTCCCGCCTGCTGGCCGCCATCGATGCGGTGCAGGGGCAGTATGGCGACGCCCTGCTGCGCCTCAAGGGGATCTTGCAGCTGGAGGGAGAGAGCCAGCCCGTGGTGATCCACGGGGTGCACGGCCAGCTCTATCCGTTGCAGGCCCTGGGGGAGTGGCCCGAGGGCAAGGCCCAGTCCCGGCTGGTGTTCATCGTGAAGAGCCAGGACAAGGCGGGGATAGAGCGGTTGTTCCTTGATACGCTCAAGGCCCCGGAGCCCAGTCTGGAAGAGCAGCTCAGAGCCATGCTCGGCCAGCCGGATGCCTGATATGCTGATATGACCCGCGCCCGTGCGGGTCTTTTCTTATCTGTTGAGGAGACAAAGACTCATGCCTGACAGCACACACATGGTGACTCCCGCCCAACGCAAGTGGCTACCCTGGCTGACCGCGGTCGGCTTCTTCATGCAGACGCTGGATGGCACCATACTCAACACCGCCCTGCCCAGCATGGCAGAGGCCCTGGGGGAGAGCCCGCTGCAGATGCAGTCGGTGATCATCGCCTACATGCTGACGGTGGCCCTGCTCATTCCCGCCTCCGGCTGGCTGGCGGACAGGTTCGGCACCCGCCGCGTCTACCTGGCGGCCATACTGCTGTTTACCCTGGGCTCCCTGGCCTGTGCGGCCGCCAATACCCTGCCCATGCTGGTCGCCGCCCGGGTGCTGCAAGGGGTGGGCGGCGCCCTGCTGATGCCCATAGGGCGCCTTGCGGTGCTGCGGGTCTACAGCAAGCATGAGCTGTTGCGGGTGATGTCCTTCGTCACCATCCCTGGTCTGCTGGGGCCCCTCATGGGCCCGGCACTCGGGGGCTGGCTGGTGGAAGTGGCGAGCTGGCACTGGGTCTTCCTCATCAACCTGCCGGTGGGCGTGCTCGGCTTCATCGCTAGCTGGTACTTCATGCCCGATCTGCGCCAGCACACCGCCAGGTTTGACTGGCAGGGATTCGTGCTGTTCAGCGTCGGCATGGTGCTGGTGTCGGTGGGCCTGCAGGGGCTGGGGGAGCACAGCATCTCCACCGGCTGGGCCCTGTTTGCGTTGCTGTTCGGTCTGGCCGCCATGGCGAGCTACTGGCTCTATGCCGCCACAGTGGCGCAGCCGCTCTTCAGCCTGGCGCTGTTCAAGACCACCACCTTCGCCATCGGCATCTGGGGCAACCTGTTCGCCCGCCTCGGCAGTGGTGCCATGCCCTTCCTCACGCCGCTCTTCCTGCAACTGGGGCTGGGCTTCTCGCCGAGCAAGGCGGGCATGACCATGATCCCCACTGTGATAGGCGCCATGCTGACCAAGACGCTGGTGAACAAGCTGATCCCGCGCATCGGCTATCGTCGCATCCTGATCGGCAATACCCTAGCGCTGGGGGTGATGATCGCCAGCTTCTACTTCATCGACAACCAGGTGCCGCACTGGGTACTGCTGGTCTGGCTGGCGGTCTTCGGTGCCATCAACTCCCTGCAGTTCTCCGCCATGAATACGCTGACCCTGCAAGACCTGAGTGCCGAGCACGCCAGCAGCGGCAACGGCCTGCTGTCGGTGGTGATGCAGCTATCCATGAGTCTGGGGGTGGCCATCGCCGCCAGCCTGCTCGGGCTCTTCTCCGCCGGTCAGCCGGCCCAGGCGAGCGAACGCTGGCTAGGTGGCTTCCACCTCACCTATCTGTGCATAGGTTTGATGTCCATGCTGGCGGCGCTGATCTTCGCCCAGCTTGCCAGAGATAATGTGAAGGAAGGACGCCGCCAAGGTCCGGTCTGATGGCCACGCGGGTGGCGCGGCAAAAAAAGAGGGCGGCCCTGGCCGCCCTCTCTCATTGGGGGATCAGACCCTGAACTGATCGACAGCCCGGTGGAGCAGGCTCGCCTGCTCGGCCACGTTCTGGCTGGCGCGGCTGTTCTGTTCGGCCTGGGTCAGGGCGTCGTTGGCGATGTCGCGGATCACCACGGCATTGCGATTGATCTCGCTCGCCACCGAGCTCTGCTCTTCGACCGCCGTGGCTATCTGGGTGCTCATGTCCATCATCTGGTCCATCTGACGGGTGATGTTGGCGAGCTGGGTGCTTGCCTCTCCGGCGGCTTCGACGCTGCGCTCCCCCTGGGTGCGACACTCGCCGATCAGGGTGACCACGCTCTGGGTACGGGCCTGCAAGCCGGAGACTATGGCGGCAATCTCGCTGGTGCTCTGCTGGGTGCGCATGGCCAGGTTGCGCACCTCGTCGGCGACCACGGCGAAACCTCGTCCCTGCTCGCCGGCTCTGGCGGCCTCGATGGCCGCGTTGAGGGCCAGCAGGTTGGTCTGCTCGGCGATGGCCTGGATCACTTCCAGCACATTGCCCACCTGACGGCTCTCCTCGGCCAGGGCGATCACCTCCTTGCCCGAGGCCTCCAGCTTGGCGGAGAGGGAGTGGATCACCGCCATCGTGGTCTCCACGCTCTCCCGGCCCTGCTGGGCGCTCAGGTTGGTGGTACGGGCGCTCTCGGCGGCGCTTTCCGTGTTGCTGGCGATCTCCTGCACAGTGCTCTCCATCTCTGTGGCGGCGGTGGCAACCAGATCGCTCTCCTGCAACTGCTGCTGGGTACCCTCCTGAGCGGCGTTGGCGTTGCGCTGCAACTGGGCTGTGAGGCGTTCCAGATCCGTGACCGAGGAGACGACCTGGCCTATGACCTGGTTGAAGTGCTCCAGCATGGTGTCGAAGTCGCGGCCCATGGCGCCAAATTCGTCCCTGGAGCCGATGCGGGCGCGCAGGGTCAGATCGCTGCTGGCTGTGACCCGACGCATGGTGTCCGCCAGCCGTTGCAGGCCGGTCATGACGTCGCGACCGATCAGCAGGTTGAGGCCGAGGGCGGCCAGTATGCCGAGGAGGCAGAGCAGTACCATGACCCTGAGGGTGCGTTCATGGGTAGCGTCGGCTTCCCGGGTCAGGGCCTGGGTCAGGGTCATGCCCGCCTGGCGCATCTGTTCGGCGCTGCGATTTAGCTCGCCCCTCAGCCCCTCGCTGGCACTCAGACCCAGGCGTTGCTCTTCTGTGACCAGGGCGAGGAAGTTCTGGCGGTAGCGTTCCAGCAGGGCGGCGAGGGCCGGTTCACCGGCGAGCGCCTCGGCCAGGGGGGCCAGGTTCTGTTCGAACTTGGCACGATAGCTGATGTCGCGGCGCAGCATGAAGTCCTTCTCGTCCCGGCGCAGTTGCAGCATCAGCAGGCTCTCCTGCTGCTGGCCCCGGGCCTTGAGCTCCTGCTCCAGTGCGTGGATGGCCTGACGCAGGGCGCCGTAATGGCCGCTGGTGGGGGTGAGCCCTATCTTCTCCTGTTGGGCGCGCAGGGTCTCGAACTGGCGGCTGTACTCCTTGAGCTGGCTGGCAAAGCCCAGAATGTCGGCCTGCTGCGTGCCCCCATGGTCTCTTGCCATCTCGGCGAGCAGGCGGCTGGCCTGGTCACTCTGGGTGGTGAAGGCGGTGGCGGCGGCGGGGTTCCGGCTCAACAGAAACTCTCTCTCCTGCAGGGTGAGGGCGACGAGGTCGGCCTCCACCTGCTTGGCCTGCAGCATTTCGGCGTTGCTGCGCGACTCCTGCCCGGAGAAGTAAAACATGACCCCCATGACGACGGCCTGGATCCCGGCCACCAGGATGGCGGATAACACAAGTTTCTGTTTGACGTTCACGACGACCTCAAGGGGCAAAGGAGTTGGCTAGCGTATCGGCGCTGAAGATATATTCTGAAGGTGGCTTTAGCATTTTATTCCGCCGGTTTCGCGTTTGGGATTCGATGGGTTCTGTCATCCCACTGTCATGTAGCGAAATAGTCTGGCGTCGCCCCTGACCTGAGGCGGAGCTAGTGAGGGAGGGCGAGGGCGCCCGGGCGGAGGAAACCGCCCGGGCGCCCATGCTGGCGTGGATCAGGCCTGGATATCGGCCAGGATGCCGCTCGGCGTCCAGTGGAAGGGGATGGGGTCGAGGCGCTGGGAGGACTTGTCATAGCCTTGCCACAGCTCGCCCAGGGGGCGGCCATCGGTGGGATGGCGCAGGCCGGGGGCCAGCTCCGCCAGCGGCCAGAGCACGAAGGCGTTGGTGAGGATCTCGCCACGGGGCAGTACCAGAGGCTCGTCGCAGACCAGATCCCCATAGAGCAGCAGATCGAGATCCAGGGTGCGGGGGGCAAACTTCTTGGCATCCGGCTCGCGGCCGTGGGCGAACTCCATGGCCCGCAGCCGCTGGCACAGGGTCGCCAGCGGCAGGTTTGTGTCGGCGCCGACTACCAGGTTATAGAAGGGGCGGCCGTTGAAGCCTACCGCCTCGCTCTCGAACACCCGGGAAACCTGCAACTCGCCAAACTCGGCATGCAGGGCATCGAGGCCGGCCCGGATGTGGTGCTCCCGCTCGATATTGGAACCCAGGCTGATGTAGATAGGGGTCATGCAGCGCTCCCTGTTATCTGGTTCGATCCCAGGCTGATATAGATGCGGGTCATCAGCAGGCGCTCGCGGCCGGGGTCCGGTGGCGCAGGATCTCGACCCCGACGCCGGCGGCATTGGGCACGGCACCCGGCTTGGTCAGGGTGACCTTGACCCACTGCACCCGCTCGTCGGCCAGCACCAGGGCGGCCACCTGCTCGGCCATGGTTTCGACCAGCTCGACGACCTTGCTCTGGGCGTGATCACAGATCTTGCGGGAGAGGGTGGCGTAATCCAGTGCCAGATTGATATCGTCGGTTGCGGCGGCGGGTCGGTTGTCGAATCCCATCTCGAGATCGAAACAGAGCTTCTGGCGAATGCCTTTCTCCCACTCATATACCCCTATGGTGGTCAAAACCTCGAGTCCGCGAATAAACACCTTGTCCATGACAGTACTTCTTCTTTACTCTTGATGGGCTGTGAAAACAGCGCAGGGATGCAGGCCTGGCAAGCCGATTGCCGCTGGCGGCCAGTTTGGGCGACAGGCTTTCGGGCAAGCCCAGACCAGAGAATGTGGCCCGCATCATACCCCATTCATATCGTGGTAAAAACGACCAAGATGACGGCCCTGACGATTTTGATGATTATTCTGGCCTATCTGGGCGGCTCGCTGTCCAGCGCCGTGCTGGTTTCCCGCCTCACGGGTCTGCCGGATCCCCGCGACCATGGTTCCCACAACCCGGGGGCGACCAATGTGCTGCGCCTCGGTGGCCGGATGGCGGCGCTCATCGTCCTGTTGCTCGACGTGCTCAAGGGCATGGCTCCCGTCTACCTCGCCTGGTATCTGCAGATCAAGCCCGTCTACCTGGGGTTCATCGGCGTCGCTGCCTGTCTGGGCCACATGTACCCCATCTTCTTCCACTTCCGGGGGGGCAAGGGAGTCGCCACTGCGCTCGGCACCATGCTGCCCATCGGCTTTGCCATGGGGGGGGCGGCGATCGCCACCTGGCTGCTGGTACTGCTGGTGAGCGGCTACTCGTCGCTGGCTTCCATCATTACAGTGCTGCTGACCCCGCTCTTTACCTACCTGCTCAAACCGGAATATACCCTGCCGGTCTCCCTGCTCTCCTGCCTCATCCTGGTGCGCCATCACGAGAACATCACCCGCCTGCTCAGGGGTGAGGAATCTCGACTCTGGGGCCGCCGAGGCGCGGCTTCTCCCACAGAAGTGATTAAAACGAGTGACGCTGCGCAAAAAAGAGACGAACGAGACGAAAAGTGAAATTTCCCGTTGACCACCCGCCTTAAAATCCGTTTAATAGCGCCCACGCCCAGATAGCTCAGTCGGTAGAGCAGGGGATTGAAAATCCCCGTGTCGGCGGTTCGATTCCGTCTCTGGGCACCAATTTTGGTGCCATGAAAGAAAAATTTGTTCATGCACAATAGTTTAAGTGTGCCGGCTTAGCTCAGTAGGTAGAGCAACTGACTTGTAATCAGTAGGTCACCAGTTCGATTCCGGTAGCCGGCACCATTTGCCCAGATAGCTCAGTCGGTAGAGCAGGGGATTGAAAATCCCCGTGTCGGCGGTTCGATTCCGTCTCTGGGCACCACTTACAATTCCTCCTTAGTTCAGTCGGTAGAACGGCGGACTGTTAATCCGTATGTCACTGGTTCAAGTCCAGTAGGAGGAGCCATTTCAAAAAGACCCTTGTCGCAAGACAAGGGTCTTTTTTTATGTGCTCGATAATCCCATGGCTCCTCAGGCAGCCGCCGGCACCCGCATTTCAGGGCATGGAAGACCCGCTATCGAGTGAAAACGTTTTTCTGCTGAAAGCCGAGAAGTGCATGAAAAACAAGCAGTAAAATGGGCGGTAAATAGCCTGCGCTTAAGGTCCTGTACATGATTTCACCTATAAAATGGAGACCACATATAACAAGGGCCTAACGCCCGCCATTTAGTATTGATGAGGCTATAAATGAACTTAAGACTGACCCCTGTCTGGATTGCACTGGCATTGGCAACCACAGCCGCTCACGCTACCGACGACATCTACTTTGGTGCCGGTGTCGGTGCCGCTCACTTCAACGGCCTGAACAACGCTGCCGTCGAAACCGGCACTGAAGATGCCGCCGCGACCAACCTCTTCATGGGTTACAACTTCAACGAGACCTTCGGTGCCGAACTGGGTTACCAGTACGCTGGCCGTGGTAGTGCCGATGGTGAGCGTTACGAGAACCAGGGCGCGACCCTGTCCGGTATCGCCCGTCTGCCCCTTGGCGAAGATTTCTCCCTGTTCGGTGAAGCGGGTGCCTACTGGGCTCATACCGACGGCCTGGACAACAGCGACACCCGCGTCTCTCCGCTGGCCGGCGTCGGTCTGACCTACAAGCTGAACGATGCCCTGGATCTGCAGGCGCGCTACCGCTACATGTGGGACGTGGCCGATCTGACCACCTCCACCGGTGAGCAGTACAAATCCAACCAGAGCGTAGCGACGCTGGAAGCCGTATATCACCCGTTCCGCACCTCCTACGTTGAGCCTGTAGCTGCTCCTGTAGTAGCAGAAGCGGCCCCTGTGGTTGTCGAGAAGAACTTTTCCCTGAACTCCGACGTGCTGTTTGCCTTTGGCAAGGCAGATCTGAAGCCGGAAGGGGTGGAAGCCCTGAGCGGTCTGTACCAGCAGATCGTTGAATTCCAGCCGAAGGATGGCAGCGCCATCGTCGTTGGTTACACCGACCGTATAGGTTCCGATGCCCAGAACCAGCAGCTCTCCGAAGCCCGTGCCCGTACCGTGGCCGACTTCCTGGTGAGCCAGGGGCTGGCCACCAGCAAGATCGCCATCGAGGGCCGCGGTGAAGCCGACCCTGTCACCGGCACCCAGTGTGACGGCGTCAAGGGCAAGAACGAGCTGATCTCCTGCCTGGCACCAGATCGCCGTGTCGAAGTCCGCGTCTCCGGCGTGCAGGAAGTACAGCAATAAGCTGACGTCAGCTCAGCTGATGTGAAGAGGGGATGCCATGGCATCCCCTTTTGCTTGTCCAAGCCTCTCGCTTCCCGGATGGGCGAGGCCGCCTGGCACGGCGATCCTGGCGCCTGATTCCTCTTCAGTCCCGCGACAACTTGTCGCACCCCGCCCCTTATACCTTCCCTGTCAGTGAGTTACAGCCATCCTCTCGGCTAGTATGATGGCGTGACCGGCCTGTGCCCCCGTTTTCCTGCGAACTGGCCGCTCTCTTTGGGCGTGCAGGCTTCTGATCCTCTCCCTCGGCACTCCTGGGAGGGACAAATCCATGATCGAGGTAATCTATGAATGCGACTGAGCTGTGGCAGCTTTCTCCCGAACAATTCAACGAGTGGCGACGGGAGAATGACTATCCATTGATCTGGGAGTTGCTGGTGGCCTCGCTGCCCCATTTCGACGACTGGATGACAGAGCAGAAAATAGAGAAAAGCGTCATCTTCCAGATCGGCATAGCCCGCTTCATCAGCTCGCGATCCGTGCTCAGCCTCTGCGTCTACATGAGCGACGACAAGATAAGGCTCTATGAGACCGCCTCGAGCGCGCTGGAGTCCCTGCGCAAGAGCGGCCTCGTCCGCTCCGAGACGCGCTTCGAGCCCTATGCCATGTGGCTGGCCGCCAGGCATGGCAAAGCCGAGGTGAAGCGGGTGCAGAGCCTGCTCTCCGTCTCCGAGAACAACAAGGGGGAGGCCCAGGTGCTGGGCAAGCATCGGCTGCTCAACATCGGTGGCGTCGAGCTCAAGAGCCCCATCATCTCCGGCCGTCTGCTAGACTTCACCTGCCTCGACGAGCTCTCGCTGGATGGCGCCGTCAACAACTCCAAGGTCTATCTGTGGCACTGCTCGGCCAAGGGGGTGAGGGTCAATGGCGGGGTGATCGGGCTCGATCTGTTCGATTCCCTGCTGTGGGATCACAGGGCCTGGGCCAAGAAGCGGGAGCTGGCGCTGGAGGACGGGGTGTTTCAGGACTTCACCATAGAGTGCGAGGAGATCCGCTTTCACTCCTCCCGGGCCGTGCTGAAAAACTTCAACGTCAGTGCCAAGAACTTCGATGCCACCATGGAGCACACCAATCTGGACAAGGTGCAGGTGGTCTACAACGAGAATGGCCGGATCGATCACAACGAGGCCAGCAAGCTGTACCGCAATGCCAAGCGCATCTTCTCCAGCGTGGGGGACACCGTCGATGCCGGTGAATGCTATTACAAGGAGAAGCTGCACGAGATGAAATCCCTGGCAAGCCCGAGGGAGCTGTTCAGGGAGCGCTGGCTGCGCAGCGGCCTGATGACGAAGGGGTGGCTCTCCCTGCTGTGCTACCTCAAGTGCGCCAGCAAGTTTGTCAGCTTCATTACCTGGGGATTTGGCGAGCGGCCGATAAGAAGTCTGCTGATGTCGATGGGGGTCATATTGCTGGCGACCCTGACCTACTTCCTGGCGCCTGAGTCCGTGACCCATGGCCACCTGGGGCGTTCCCTCTACTTCAGCATAGTGACCTTCGTGACCCTGGGTTACGGCGATATCTCCCAGACTTCCTCTCCCCTCCAGTTGTTGTCGGCCATAGAGGCGTTCTGCGGCATGTTTCTGACCGGCCTCTTCCTCGCCGGCTTTGCTTCAAAGACCAAGCAGTATTGACGATAGCGCTGGCGGCGGTGCACCACTTGCCCCGCCGCCAGGGACTGGCCAACCGCCAGAACCCGCCAGCACGGCGGGGATGGCGTTCTTCCTTGACGCACCGGCAGTGGAGCGACTTTATTTAGAGTCATGGGTCGCGCTTGCTATGGATGGCGCACCGAATGTTGCACGAGAAAAAAACAAGGGAGCGAGAGCGGTATCGACCAGTCCACAATCGAAGCAGAGAAGGAATAACGCTATGATATTGAATCACTTATGGGGATTGTATGCGCATCCTCACACCGAATGGCATACCATAGACGAGAGACATGACAGTTTCCGAAACAGTCTGACTCATATCCTGATCGTGGCCCTTATCCCGCCCATCTGTGCCTATTATTCCGCCGTGCACATAGGTTGGAGCATTGGCGTCGGTGAGCCAATCACCCTGACCGCGAACAGCGCCCTCATGCTGTCGATCGCCATGTACGTGACGCTCATCATCGGCGTTCTCGCGCTCTCCTATCTGGTGCACTGGATGGGCCATACCTTCGGTTCGGATCCCAGCTACACGACGTCGCTAGAGCTCGCGGCCTACACCTCCACGCCGCTGTTCATGGTCGGTTTCTCCGCGTTCTTCCCGCACCTCTGGTTCATGATGATCATCGGACTCATCGGGCTCAGCTACTCGGTGTACCTGCTCTATGTGGGGGTGCCTATTCTGATGCACATCCCCAAGGAGCAGGGGTTCATCTACGCCAGCTCTGTGGTCACCGTCGGTCTGGTGCTGCTGGTCTGCGTGCTGGCAGCCACGGCCATTCTTTGGGGATCCGGCTTTGGCCCCGTGTTTACCCATTAGCCGCTGACGAACCTGCAGAAACGACAAGGGCGCCTCTATGGCGCCTTTGTCATGGGGCTCACTCACGCTTTCTGGCCGGGTTGTGGCAACCGGACGGAGTGAAAGCGTTGGTCGCGAGGCCGGGATCAGCGCGGGTTGCCGCTGCCGATGCCAAAGGGGATTCGGTAGTCGCTGCTCTGGTCCCCCAGGCTCACTGTCAGGTTGCCCTGGGCGCGGCTCGGGATCTGCACCTGCTGAGTGCCCATCAGGTTGGCGTGGACTGAGGCCACGAGATCACCAGACTCGTCGCGTACTTCCAGCATGGGGTTGGCCTTGCCAACCATGGTCGCGCTGGCGTGCCAGTTCACGAACAATACGCCAGGGGCGGCATTGAAATCGGCAGGAACCGAAGCCTGGGCAACACCGGCAGTCATCAGGCCTGCGACGGCCAGCATCTTGATTAGGTTTTTCATGTTCATTCACTCTCTTGATTTTTATGTCATTGGCAAGGCCGGAGAGGCCCGCATCAATGCATCCTTGCAAGAGGTTATTCAAATACTATGTAGTTCTTTTACTGACATCAGACACCCTGTTTTGGGTATCCCAGCCTGGAACAACTTGTTATTTGGCCGCTTGGCGATCCTGCCTAAGCGATGAATGCATGGTAAACAGGTCATCGCTTGGTTGTTAGCGAGATAAACTGGTCTAGATATTCAAAAAATATGAACAAAATGTGAAGGGTCGCCATCCCGGACCGCCAGCGTCGGAACTGCACCCGCCAGCGGCCAGCAGAACTGTTGCCGCAATGAGGCCGGCCGCCGTCTCAGTTGAGGGGATCACGCCGGGTCGGCGCGCCGTCGTCCCCCATGCCAGGTGGTGCCCATCGAAGCGGTTATGATGGCGGCTATTCCCAGCCACTGGGACGGGGGCAGTTGCTCTCCCAGCAACAGCAACCCCATCAGGGCGCCCATGGCGGGTTCGCCGCTGGTCAGTATGCCGTAGCTCTTGAGCGGCAACCGGCGCAGGGCAAACATCTCGAGGGAGTAGGGGATGGCACTCGAGAGCAGCCCCACCCCCGCTATGGTCAGCACCAGGGGGAGGGTGAAGCTGGCCTCGCTCGCCCCGCCGAGGCCGAAGGGCAGTACCAGCAGGGTTCCCACCCACATGCCAAGGGCCGGGGCTTGCGCCCCCAGCAAGGCACCGGCCCGCTTGCCGGTCAGCATATAGAGCCCCCAGAACACGCCGGCACCGAGGGCCAGTGCGGCCCCCAGGGGATCTATGGCCTGTTCGGCGGCCCGCAGCGGCAGCAGCAACAGCAGACCGACGATGGCCAGCGCCAGCCAGATGAAGTCTTCCCGGTGGCGGGAGCTGAGCAGCGCCACCGTCAGTGGACCTATGAACTCGATGGCCAGCGCCACGCCGAGGGGAATGCGCTCTATGGCCAGATAGAAGAGCAGGTTCATGGCTCCCAGCGAGAGTCCGTAAGGGATGGCCCCCAGCAGGGTGCGTCTGTCGAGTGGCGCTCGCCAGACTCTAAACACCAGGGAGAGGAGGAGGGCGGCACATCCCAGCCGGAACAAGGTGGTGCCGGCGGCTCCGATCAAGGGAAACAGCGACTTGGCCAGGGAGGCGCCGAGGGTGATCGACAGCATGGCGAGCATGACCGCCAGCAGGGAGGAGAGGGCTGTGGTGGTCGGTGGCATCTTGTTCAAACCTGAGCAGGGAGGGGGAAGTAAAATATATCTGGCGATAGCCGTAATTTCGGTCTAAAACTGGCCCCACTCGATAATTTTTATCTCCTTATCCCCCATGACCGACAAGTTCGATCTGCTCATCCTGGCCGAGCTGCAGCAGGATGCCCGTCTGCCCATTCCAGAGCTGGCCCACAGGGTCGGCCTCTCGGCGCCCGCCTGTTACCGCCGTGTCCGGGCGCTGCGGGAGGCGGGACTTATAGAGCGGGAGGTGGCGCTGGTGGCACCGGCGACCATGGGCTGGCCCATCACCATGCTGGTGCTCGTCACCCTGGAGCGGGATCATGGCCGTATCGTCGATGAGATGATTGCCTGCCTGAAGGGGGAGCCTGAGGTCATGGACCTCTGGTATGTGACGGGTGAGCAGGACTTCGTGCTGCAGGTGGCCGCGCGGGACATGCAGAGCTACGAGCAGTTCACCCGGCGGGTGCTGCATGCCAGGGAGCAGGTGCGCAGCTTCAAGACCCTGGTGGTCATGGGGCAGCACAAGCGCTGCGGGGCCTTGTTGCCAGCCTGAGGTGGGGAATTCGTTGCGGGGTCGTGCCTGCACACCATTGGCAGGCTGTCGTGAACAAGAGTGGTTTGCAGGTCTTGGCCACAGGGCCGAGTACAAGCCGGGGCAGTATTAGCTGCCCCGGTCGTGTCAGATCTCCGCCAGCTCCTGCGCCGTCATGGGGCGCAACACCCGACAAGGGTTGCCGACCGCGACCACCCCCGCCGGAATATCCCTGGTGACCACGGATCCCGCCCCTATGACGCTGTTGTCCCCTATGGTGACACCCGGGCAGATGACGGTGCTGCCCCCTATCCAGACGTTGTTGCCGATGCGCACCGGCTTGCCGAACTCGACCCCCGCCACCCGGGGCGCTACCGCCACCGGATGGGCGGCTGTGTAGATCTGCACCCCGGGGGCCAGCAGCACGTTGTCACCAATGTGCACCTCGCACACGTCGAGGATGGTGCAGTTGACGTTGGCGTAGAAGTTCTCCCCCACGAAGATGTTGGCGCCATAGTCGCAGAAGAATGGCGGGTTGATGGCGCACAGATCGCCTCGGCCGCCGAGCAGATCATGGAGCAGGGCATCCCGCTCCGGCTTCTCCTGCCAGTTGGTGTTGAAGCTGTGATAGAGGCTGCGGCAGCGCTCGCGTGCCGCCTTCAGCTCGGGGTGGCCCGCATCATAGGGCTCTCCCGCCACCATCTTCTGCCATTCGGGGCAGCGCTCGGCTGCCCGCGGCGCTGTGATTGTCTTAGTCATCATTGCTCCATCAGCCAGATCAGGGATTCATAAGGACGCAGCTCGCAGGATTGCGGCTGGGCCGGGCTATCGGGGTAGTTGCCAAGCAGCAGGCGACCCTCGTCACCGGCCAGCTCGGCGGGCAGCTCGAAAGTCACAGACCTGCCGTAGAAGTTGCTCACCACCAGCAGGGTCTGACCGCCGGCGCTGCGGCTATAGGCCCAGATCTGCGGGTGCCCCGCCAGCAGCTCCTGATAATCCCCCTGGGTGAAGATGGGATGATCCTTGCGCAGCCGGATCAGATCCCGGTAGTGCCAGAACACCGAGTTCTGGTCGGCCAGCGCCGCCTCGGCGTTGATCTCGGGGTAATTGGCGGCGGGTTTCAGCCAGGGCATCCCGTTCGTGAAGCCTGCGTTGGGGGCGGCGCTCCACTGCATGGGGGTGCGGGAGTTGTCCCGGGACTTGGCGCCGAGAATGGCCAGGATCTCGGCATCCTCCATCCCTTCGGCTTGCTTGATGGCGAAGATGTTGCGGCTCTCCACATCCTGATAGTCGTCGATGCACTGATAGCCGGGATTGGTCATGCCAATCTCCTCCCCCTGATAGATGTAGGGGGTGCCCTGCAACCCGTGCAAGGTGCTGGCCAGCATCTTGGCGGCGACAACCCTATGTTCGCCCTCGTTGCCGAAGCGGGAGACGATGCGCGGCTGGTCGTGGTTGCACCAGAAGAGTGCCGACCACCCCTTGCCGTGCATGCCGCTCTGCCAGTGGTTGAAGATGCGCTTGAGTTCGAGGAAATCGAACGGCGCCTTGGTCCACTTGTCGCCATTGGGGTAATCCACCTTGAGGTGGTGGAAGTTGAACACCATGGAGAGCTCTGAGCCATCAAGGGCACCATAGCGCTGGCAGTGTTCCAGGCTGGTGGAGGACATCTCCCCCACCGTCATGGCCCCCACGGGAGCGAAGACGTCGCGGCTCACATCCTGCAGAAATTCGTGGATGCGTGGCCCGTCGGTGTAGAAGCGGCGGCCATCCCCCGCCTCGTCGCTCGGGAAGCGCTGATCCTTGGAGATGAGGTTGATGACGTCGAGACGGAAACCGTCGACCCCCTTCTTCGCCCAGAAGTGGATGATCTTTTTGACCTCGGCGCGCACCGCCGGGTTTTCCCAGTTGAGGTCCGCCTGCTCGCGGGCGAACAGGTGCAGATAGTACTGGCCGGTGGCCGGGTCCAGCTCCCAGGCGCTGCCGCCAAATTTGGACTGCCAGTTGTTGGGCACGCCGCCTTCCACCGGATCTTTCCAGATGTAGTAGTCGCGGTAGGGGCTGTTCTTGTCCCCCAGCGCCGACTTGAACCAGGCGTGCTCGGTGGAGGTGTGGTTGACCACTATGTCCATCACGATGCGGATGTCGCGCTCGTGGGCGGCCGCCAGCAGCGCCTCGAAATCGCTCATGGTGCCGTAGGCCGGGTCTATGGCCAGGTAGTCGGCGATGTCGTAGCCGTTGTCCACCTGGGGGGAGACGTAGACCGGGGTCAGCCAGAGGGCATCGACGCCTAGGGTCTTGAGGTAGTCGAGGCGGGCCATGATCCCCTTGAGATCGCCGGTGCCGCGGGCGGCGGAATCCTGAAAGCTCTTGGGGTAGATCTGGTAAATCACGGCGCTTTGCCACCAGGGGGTCTGTGTCATGGTTGGATCGCTCATTGGTTGAAACTGGGTTGAACAGGCCAATAAAAAGGGCGGAGCCTGGGCTCCGCCGATGTCTTGGGGATCAGGCGGTGGCCAGATCCAGCTTGCCGGCCGCCTGCTGGCGTTTGTAGACCAGCAGGGTCAGCACCACGGGCACCACTATGGCCACCAGCATGGCGACGGCGTAGATGGCCCAGTACTGGGGCTGGATGGAGAGGATGCCCGGCAGGCCGCCCACCCCGATGCCGTTGGCCATCACGCCGCTGAAGCCGCAGATGAGGGCCGCGAGGCTGGAGCCCACCATGGCGCACAGCATGGGGAACTTGTACTTGAGGTTGATGCCGTACATGGCCGGCTCGGTCACGCCCAGGTAGGCGGAGATGGCGGCCGGGACCGAGATCTCCCGTTCGTTCTCCTTGCGGCTGATAAGGATGATACCGACGACCGCCGAGGCCTGGGCGATATTGGAGAGCGCGATCAGCGGCCAGATGGGGGTGCCTCCCATGCTCTGCATCAGCTGCAGATCCACCGCGTTGGTGGTGTGGTGGATGCCGGTGATGACCAGGGGCGCATAGAGGAAGCCGAACAGGGCGGCGCCTATGGGGGCAAAGGACCCTGTCATGGCGGCCTTGGCGGCAAAGCCGACGCCCTCACCAATCCAGCGACCGAAGGGGCCGATGAAGGCGTGGGCCACTATCACCGCCAGCAGCAGGGAGATGAAGGGCACTATCACCAGGTAGAGGTAGGCCGGAATGATGCGCTTGAGGCTGGTTTCCACCCAGGCCAGGAAGACACCCGCCAGCAGGGCCGGAATGACCTGGGCCTGATAGCCGACCTTCTGGATGACGAAGAGGCCGAAGTCCCACACTTCCGGGGTTTGCTGACCTATGCCGTAGGCATTCATCAGCTGCGGCGAGACGAGGGTGATACCCAGCACTATGCCGAGGATCTCGGATCCCCCCATCTTCTTCACCGCAGACCAGCAGACGCCCACCGGCAGGAAGTGGAAGATGGCCTCACCCAGCAGCCAGAGGAAGGCGTGGACCTGGGCCCAGAACTGGCTGATCTCCACCAGGGTATGGGTCCCGTCGTCGAACATCTTGATGTCGCCGATGACGTTGCGAAAACCCAGGATCAGGCCGCCGGTGATGATGGCGGGCAGCAGGGGCACGAAGATCTCCGCCAGGTGGGAGATGCCGCGCTCCAGCGGATTCATGTTGTGGCGGGCCGCCTGCTTGGCGGCATCCTTGCTGGCGCCGCTCACCCCGATCTCCTCGGTGAGCGCCTTGTACCACTGATCCACCTCGTTGCCGATCACCACCTGGAACTGACCGCCCTGGGTGAAGCTGCCCTTCACCGCCGGTATGGTCTCGATGGCCTTGGGATCGGCCTTGGCCGGATCGGCCAGCACGAACCTGAGCCGGGTCAGGCAGTGGCTGACTGTGGTGATGTTGTCCTTGCCGCCGATCCGTTCGATCAGCTGTGCCAGATGCTGTGTGTTGACTTTTGACATGAGCCTTCCCTCTGTGACTCGATGAATAATGGTCGTTTCTTTGCCGGCTGGCCAATGACCGCCCGCTTATTGGTATCGTTCCCAATCAGCATGAAGCCAGCGGCCTACATCAGCAATGGGAACGTTCCCAATTCGTGGCGGTGGTCACAAAAAGTGCAAAACGCCGATAATGAGAGGAAAAGATAGACTACAGGGGCTGACAGGGGGCTATGGTGGCTCTGGGGGCCTGGCCCTCTTCAATCTGGTCAAGCAGCTGTCTGGCGGCCAGAATGCCGGCATCCTTGTAGCCGAAATCCAGGTTGAGGGCGTTGGCAAACAGGAAGGTGAGCATGGGGTTGCTGCCGAGGCCACTGACCAGGATGTCGGTGCGCCCCTGCTCCTGCAGGTATTTGGCGGCGCCTATGGCCAGGGTGTCGCTGGCACAGACCAGCGCCTGGATGCTGGGGGTGACCAGCTCGGCCGCCAGCCGGTAGCCGCTGTGCAGGCTGAGATCCCCGAGGGCGCTGCGGGGCGTGCGACCCAGCGCCTCGCAGTAGTCGAGATAAGCCTGGTGACGGCGCAGCCCAGTGGTGAGATCGCTGCGCTCGACCCCCAGATAGGCCACCTGGTCTATGCCCAGCCCCCTGAGGTGCTCGAGCACGGCTCGCACCGCCCCCTCGTCATCGTAACAAACGGAAGAGAACCCTGGGTGCTCGCGCACCATCAGCACCAGCTTCTCCTTGAGCGGCGCCATGGCGGCGTAGTCCAGATCGTTGAAGGCAAACAGAATGATGCCGTCCACCCCGCGCCGCTCCAGCACGGCCAGGTGTTCGCTCACCTTGGCGGGGGAGAACTTGCTCTCCATCAGCACGGCGTCGTAGCCGCGGGCATAGAGGGTCTCCAGCATGCCGCGCACCGCCTGGTTCTCCGAGCTGGAGTCGAGGCGTGACACCACTATGCCGATCACCTGCTGGCTCTGGCTGCGCATGGCCCGGGCCGACTTGCTCGGCACGAAGTCGTGCTGGGCGATCACCGCCTCGACCCTGGCTCGGGTCTGGGCGTTGACCTTGGGATCCTGATTGAGCACCCGGGAGACGGTCGACTTGCCGACCCCGCTCAGGCGGGCGATATCGAGGATGGTCAGTTTCTTTTCCATGGGGATCCGTGACAGGGGAGGGCGACAACCGGGATGCAGACATTGTTGTGATTAAGTCCTGTGAATACAAGCCCATGGCGTTAGAATGCCAATTTGCCCAGGCGACTCCCCCGCCATTGCACAGGACGCGCATCATGGATCTGTTGGCAAGTCTGCACTTCTCCCTCTCCATCACTGGCCCCATCTGCCTGGTACTGGTACTCGGGATCTGGCTCAAGCGGCTCGGTCTCTTGCCCGACAGTTTCGTCGAGTCCGCCTCCCGGCTGGTGTTTCAGGTCACCTTGCCGGCCTTGCTGTTCCTCAGCATGGTGCGCACCGACTTTTCCACCATGCCGAGCCCCTGGCTCATCTTCTACGGCCTGCTAGGCACTTTGGCCGGTTTCCTGGTGCTCGAGCTGCTGGCGGCTCGCTTCATCCCCGAGCGGCGTCTGCGCGGCATCTTCGTGCAGGGCAGCTTTCGCGGCAACATGGGGATCATGGGGCTGGCCTATGTGCAGAACGCCTACGGCCCCGAGGGCATAGGGGCCGCCGCCCTGCTGGTGGGCTCCATCACTGTGCTCTACAACATCCTCGCGGTGATCACCCTGACCCGCAGCCTGGGGGGCGGAAAAGGGCTCAAGCCCATCCTCAAGGGGATCGTCAGAAACCCCCTCATCATCGCCATACTGGCGGCCCTGCCGTTCGGCCTGCTCGGCATAGAGCTGCCCCAGCTGGTGATCACCACGGGCAACTACTTCGCCAGCATGACGCTGCCGCTGGCGCTGCTCTGTACCGGCGCCAGCCTCAACCTCAAGGCCCTGCGCGGCGGCGCCATACTGACCGGCTGGGCCACCGCCAACCGCCTGTTCTGCATTCCGGTGCTGCTGGTGCTGGGGGCCTGGGCGCTCGGTTTCAGTCCCCAGGCCCTCGGCATCCTCTTCCTCATCAGCTCCACCCCCACCGCCGCCGCCAGCTATGTGATGACCCGCGCCATGGGGGGC
The DNA here is from genome assembly GCF_010974825.1 of Aeromonas rivipollensis. Classification (GTDB taxonomy): domain Bacteria; phylum Pseudomonadota; class Gammaproteobacteria; order Enterobacterales; family Aeromonadaceae; genus Aeromonas; species Aeromonas rivipollensis. The sequence continues at coordinate 37,683 of NZ_JAAILA010000026.1, forward strand.
GACAGCGCCCTGGCGGCGAACATCATCGCCACCACCACCCTGGGTTCGCTGGTGACTACCAGCCTGGGGGCGGCCCTGATGAACTACCTGGGGCTGATGGGATAAGGCACTGTCGGGATGTGATGACCCCAGCCATGGGGTGCACATTGGCTGCGAGCCTCATTGCCGCCATGCCCCTGGGTTCGCTCGCTACCACTGGCCTGGGGGTTGAACAGCCTATCGTTCGAGCTCAGGGTCTCAGCTGCGTTCACGCTCCTGCTCCAGCACCATTTTTTCATGGGCCAGGAAGAAGGGGCGGTAGAGCACATAGCTGTTGAGGATGCAGACCAGGCTCATCAGGCCATTGCTCCAACTGCCGTTGGCCGCCCAGGCGGCACCGAGAGGAGAGGGCATTGACCAGGGCAGCAGGGCGATGAACTTGTCGAGAAACCCCCACTGGGTCAGCTGCCAGGCGAGCACCGCGTTGATCAGGGGGACGCCGATGAAGGGCAGGAAGAACAGCGGATTCATGATGATGGGGAAACCGAACAGCAGCGGCTCATTGATGTTGAACATCGAGGGGATGAAACCCAGCTTGCCCACCGACTGAATCGAGTGAGAGCGACTGCGCATGGCCATGAACACCAGTGGCAAGGTAGTCCCAATCCCCCCGATCAGCAGGTAGTAGTCCCAGAACCCTTGCAGGAAGATATGGGGCAGGGGCTCTCCCGCCATCAGCGCGGCCTGGTTGGCGCTCACCCCGGCCATCCAGAAGGGTGACAGCAATCCGGTCACTATCAGGGCGCCGTGGATCCCCATGAACCAGAGCAGATGGGCGATCAGCAGGGTGATCAGCAGGGCGGGCAGGGTGTCGGCCCCCACGATCAGGGGCCGGAACAGGGCGGCCATGAAGTCCGGCAGACTGATCCCGAACTGCTGCTTCAACCAGAGCCGCAGCAGGCTCAGCGACAGCATGATGAACAGCAGCGGCACTATCAGCTGAAAGCCCCGCCTCGTCATCACCGGCACCTCGTCCGGCATCTGGATGTACCAGCCCCGACGATAGAAGAGCCGGGTCACCTCCACCGAATAGAACGCCATCAGCAAGGCCGTGAAGATCCCGGCCCCCCCCAGATAGCCAAACACCCCGGGTTGCAGCGAGCGAAAGTCGATCAGCATCAGGAAGGCCATGCAGCCCCCCAGGCCGCACAGGCGCTCCGGCATTTCGTATGCCTTGGCGAGGCTGGACGCCGCACCGAAGGCGATGATCAGCGCCACCAACCCCAGGGTGTGGGAGTAGACGGGAAACAGGAAAGGATGCAGCGCCCGCGCCAGCCAGTGCAGCCACTGTCCGAAGGCGTGCGGCGTGTCGGGGGCTATGGGAGGATAGAGGATGGGGACCAGCAGGCTGCCGACGATGACGAAGGGCATGGCCAGCTGAAAACCATCGCGCAACGAGAGCACATGGCGACTGCGGGTCAGCCAGTTGGCAAACGGTACCATGCGCTGCTCTATCATGCCGACCAGCATTGCCATCCATTGCAGATTCATCACGTTATTCGGTTCCTTGTCATCCTGATACCCCTTGTCATCACGGGGCTTGGACGCCATTTTGACGGCTTTGTGGTTTTGTTTCCGTAATATCTGAAACCATTTTGCCATTTCATTACTTCGCTCACACTTCCCGACCCCTTTAACCGGAAAATGCCGATCCCGCTCACACATCAATGGATTTACTTTGGAAACCGGTTTCCAAAGTAAATCCATTCGATCCAGAATGCGCCATCCGTTATGAACGTCTGGAGAATCGGGAAATGAAAAAAATCATGTTGTGCTGCTCTTCCGGCATGTCCACCAGCCTGCTGGTCAAGAAGATGAAAGAGGAGGCGGACAAGCGGGGACTGGACGCCGAGATACAGGCCTTCGGTGCGGCAGAGTTCGATCTGCAGATGCCCCACTACCAGGTGGTGCTGCTGGGGCCCCAGGTCAAATACATGCAGGCCGAACTGCAGCAGCGAGCGGCGGCTCATGGCGTGCCTGTCGACACCATCAACATGATGGATTACGGCATGCAACGGGGTGACAAGGTCCTCGACCACGCCCTCACCCTGATCGGCTGATGCGCAGACCCCAACCAGTGAATGTCACAAGGAAACCTTCATGAACACCCTTTACGAGCGCTTTGTCAGTACCATAGAGAACCGGGTCAGCCCGCTGGCCGGCCGGATTGGACAGCAGAAATACGTGCAGGCAATCCGTGACGGCTTCATCGCCGCCTTGCCCTTCATGATCGTCGGCAGCTTCATGCTGGTGTTCATCTTCCCCCCCTTCTCGCCCCAGACCCAATGGGGATTTGCCCGTGCCTGGCTCGACTTCTCGTCGACCTATCAGTCCCAGTTGCTGCTGCCGTTCCAGTTGAGCATGGGGCTGATGACCCTGTTCATCTCGGTGGGAATTGGTGCCAGCCTGGCGCGGCAGAACGGTCTGGACCCCGTCACCACAGGCCTGCTCTGCCTGATGTCCTTCATGCTGGTGGCGGCCCCCGTCAAGGATGGTGCCATCTCCATGCAGTATTTCTCCGGCCAGGGGATCTTCACTGCCCTGATCACCGCCATCTATGCGGCCGAGGTCTATGCCTTCCTCAAGCGCAACAACATCACCATCAAGTTGCCGCCCCAGGTCCCGACGGGGGTCGCCCGCTCCTTTGAGGTGCTGGTCCCGGTGCTGGTGATCATCCTGACCCTGCACCCGCTCAACCTGATCCTGGAGAGCACCACCGGCATGATTTTGCCGGAGGCCATCATGTCACTGGTCAAACCGCTGGTGGCGGCCTCCGATTCCCTGCCTGCCATGTTGCTGGCGGTGCTGGTATGCCAGGTGCTCTGGTTCGCGGGGATCCACGGTGCCCTGATTGTCACCGGCATCATGAACCCGTTCTGGATGGCCAATCTGGCCAACAACCAGGCCGCCATGGCGGCCGGTGAGGCGCTGCCCCACATCTTCCTGCAGGGCTTTTGGGATCACTACCTGTTGATCGGTGGTGTCGGCTCCACCCTGCCGCTGGCCTTCCTGCTGCTGCGCAGCAAGGCCGCCCACCTGAGATCCATCGGCAAGATGGGTGTGGTGCCTGGCCTGTTCAACATCAACGAACCCATCCTGTTCGGTGCGCCCATAGTGATGAATCCGGTGTTCTTCCTGCCTTTCATCCTGGTACCCATGATCAACGCCACTCTGGCCTGGTTTGCCCTGGATATAGGTCTGGTGGAGCGGGTTGTCTCTCTCACTCCCTGGACCACCCCTGGTCCCATCGGCGCCTCCTGGGCTGCCAACTGGGCCATCAGCCCCATGGTGCTGAGCCTGCTCTGCATGTGCTCCGCCGCTGCCATGTATTACCCCTTCCTGAAAGCCTATGAGCGCACCCTGCTCAAACAGGAAGAGCAGGAAGAGAGTCCGAAAACGCCGGAGCTGGCCGCCGCCACCCGTTGATTGCCTGCCGGGGCCGCCTGGCGGCCTCTTTTTTCAAGCTTGGAGTAACACGAGATGCAATACCGTTTTCCTGAACAGTTCTGGTGGGGCAGCGCCTCCTCCGCCGCCCAGGCGGAAGGCGCCAGCCTCCAGGGCGGCAAGGCCCCAACCATCTGGGATCACTGGTTCGAGCAGTCCCCCAACCGTTTCCATCAGCAGATAGGGCCGGCGCAGACCTCAGGTTTTTATGAGCATTTTCGCGATGACATCCGTCTGCTGAAGCAGCTTGGTCACAACAGCTTCCGCACCTCCATCGCCTGGTCCAGGCTGATCCCGGCTGGCCGGGGGGAGCCAAACCCACAGGCCGTCGCCTTCTACGACGCCATGCTCGACGAGCTCAAGGCAGAGGGGATAGAGCCCTTCATCTGCCTGTTCCACTTCGACATGCCCATGAGCATGCAGGCGCTGGGGGGCTGGGAAAGCCGGGAAGTGATCGAGGCTTACGCCGAGTTTGCCGAGACCAGCTTCAGGCTGTTCGGGGGCAAGGTGAAGCACTGGTTCACCTTCAACGAGCCGATCGTGCCGGTGGAGGGAGGTTACCTCTACGACTTCCACTATCCGAACGTGGTGGACTTTCGCCGCGCCGCTACCGTGGCCTATCACACCATGCTGGCCCACGCCATGGCGGTGCAGCGTTACCGGGAGCTCGGTCAGGATGGTCAGATCGGCATCATCCTGAATCTGACCCCTTCCTATCCGCGCTCGCAACACCCGGCGGATCTGAAGGCGGCCAAGATTGCGGATCTGATGTTCAACCGTAGCTTCCTGGATCCGGCGGTCAAGGGGGAATACCCCGCCGAGCTGGTCGAGCTGCTGCGGGAATACGATCAGCTACCGGCCTGCGAGCCGGGCGATGCCGCCCTGCTGGCGGCCGGCAAGATCGACCTGCTGGGGGTCAACTACTACCAGCCGCGCCGGGTCAAGGCACGCAGCCACGCGGTCAATCCCGCCAGCCCCTTCATGCCGGAGTGGTTCTTCGACTACTACGAGATGCCGGGGCGCAAGATGAACCCGCACCGGGGCTGGGAGATCTACGAGCAGGGGATCTACGACATCCTGATCAACCTGCGCGACCACTACGGCAACATCCCGAGCTACATCTCCGAGAACGGCATGGGGGTGGAGGGGGAGGCCAGGTTCAAGGGAGAGGACGGCCAGATCCAGGATGACTACCGCATCGGCTTCATCCGGGATCACCTCATCTGGCTGCACAAGGGGCTGTCGGAGGGCTGTCAGTGCCGGGGCTATCACCTCTGGACCTTCATCGACAACTGGTCCTGGAGCAATGCCTACAAGAACCGTTACGGCTTCATCGAGCTGGAGCTGGAGAGCCAGACCCGGCGCATCAAGAAGAGCGGCCAGTGGTTTGCCACCGCCGCCCGTGAGAATGGCTTCGACTGATTATTCCGTCACTTGACCCCTATAAAGAGCGCCAGCCCCAGGGCCGGCGCCCATCACCAAGGAGTGTGTATGTTCGATCTGGAAGAGACCGTCATGGGTCTTATCATCAATGCTGGCATGAGCCGCAGCCTCTGTTTCGAGGCGCTGCGTCAGGCCAGGGCCGGCCAGTTTGCGGAAGCTGATGACCTGCTGCGCCAGGCTGCCGAGGCAGCCAATGCGGCCCACGGGGTGCAGACCAGGCTGATCGAGGCGGATGAAGGGGAGGGCAAGATCCCGGTCACGCTGATCCTGGTCCACGCCCAGGATCACCTGATGACCGCCATGTTGGCCCGGGAGCTGGTCACCGAGCTCATCGAGCTGCATCGCAAGCTGGCTGCCTGAGGAAGACGATCATGTTGCGACTCGGACTCGACATCGGGGGAACCAAGATCGAGGCTCAACTGCTCGATGGCCAGGGCGTCAGCCTGCTGCGCAGACGGATCGCGACCCCGACCACGGGGTACGGCGATTTCCTGGCGGCCATCACAGATCTGGTGAGGGAGATACGGCAGGCGATGGACAGCGCCTTCACCATCGGCATCGGGCTGCCCGGGGCAATCGACCCGCAGACGGGTCGCATCAAGAATGCCAACTGTCTGTTTCTCAACGGACAGGACCTCAAGCAAGACTTGACCCAGGCCCTGGGCCAGCCGGTCTGGCTCGCCAATGACGCCGACTGTTTCGCCCTCTCGGAGGCCGTCGACGGGGCGGGAGAGGCGGGCAGGGTGGTGTTTGGCATCATCCTCGGCACCGGCTGTGGTGGCGGCTTGGTGGTCAATCGCCAGCTCATCGTCGGTCCCAACGCCATCACCGGGGAGTGGGGACACAACCCCTTGCCCGGCTACGATCCGGCGCTTGATGGCCCAACCCAGCCCTGTTACTGCGGGCGCAGCAACTGCATCGAGCGGTTCGTCTCCGGGACAGGGTTTGCCGGCCGTTTCGTGGAGCGCCATGGCCGCGGGCTGTCGCCGCTTGGGATCATCACGGCCGCCGCCGAGGGGGATGTGGAGGCCGAGGTCCACTATGACCACTTCATCCAGGCCCTGGCCCGCAGCGTCGCCAGCCTGATCAATGTGCTGGACCCGGATGTCATCGTACTGGGGGGAGGCCTCTCCAACATCGCCTCCCTCTATCGTGATCTGCCCGCGGCAGTGATTCCCTACCTGTTCTCGGAGCAGTGCCTCACCCCCATAGTGCCTGCCCGCTACGGGGACAGCAGCGGGGTGCGCGGCGCCGCCTGGCTGCCGAGCTGCGTCGAAGGAGCCACCACATGGGCCATCTGAGCCTTGGCCGAGGAGAGAGCGCCGACTCGCCTGCCCCGGCGGGCTATGCCTGCCGGGGGCTGAGACACTGCCTCGGGCCCTAGTCCTCCACCCGATCTGATCCATGCCCTTTGCCCTACATTGCGTCGCGATGGGGGAAAGGCATGCCCGAATTTGTCCTCCCTTCGGGGAGGCAGATAAATAAGTGCTTGTATATCAAAAACATAAAACTCAAGGAATGATAATAATGAAACTGACAAACCTGTCCGCCCAGCTCCTTGCCATCCTGGCCCTGAGCACCCCTTTCATGGCCAGCGCCGTGGTGGAGACCAACACTGACTTCGGGCGCCTGAGCCTGGGGGGCGATGCGGAGATCAACCTGAACGCGTCCAATACCACCCGTGGCAACGTGCTGGGTCAAACCAGCGAGACCCGCACCGATCGCTGGGACGAGGATGGTCGCCTGCTGCTGAACTTCCTCGGGGTGCGGGAGCTGGAAGATGGTCGCTATGGCCAGATCCAGATCCAGCCCACCATAGGCACCAATGGTGGTGCCGGTGCCGACGATGCGTATCTTGGGTTCGGCCAGCGCAGCAACTGGGGGATGAAGGTCGGTCGTTTCGAGGCCTACGACATGTTCCCGCTGGGTCAGGATATCTTTGTCGAGCATTCCGGTGACAGCGCCAACGACCTCTACTCCGATGGCAATGGCTATGTTTACATGCTCAAGGAGGGTCGTGGCCGGGCAGGCAAGGGGGGTCAGCTGCTGCTCAACAAGGAGGCGGGCAACTGGTATCTGGAGCTCTCCACCCTGATCGGAGATCGCACCAATCTGTTTGCAGGCCAGCAATACCACGGCTATGCGCTAACCAAGGCCAAAGACTCCATCATTGTTCGTCCCGTCATCGCCTGGAAAGGTGAAAACCTGAAAGTCGCCCTGGGGGCCGAGGGCAATGTGATCAGCGACGCCATCGTCACCAGCGACGACGTCTCGGTGTCCGATCGCATGGGTTATGGCCTCACCACCAGCTGGACCCAGGATGCCCTGGTCATCAATGCCAACCTGGCCCGCATGGATGCCGAGGCTGAAACCGATACCACCCTGGGCGCCAACCTGCTCTGGCACAATGCCGGCCTGGGTTATGTCTACGCCATCAACGACATCAGCAGCGCCAATCTGAACAACACCAGCGCCGACTTCAGCAAGATGGTCGGCAAGCACAGCATCAACACCGTCTACGCCTCCTACAAGATCCCGAGCGTGCTGGATCTCAGTAACTTCGATATCTATCTGGGAGCCTACTGGTCCCAGCTGAATGTCGACAGCGGCGAGGTGGACAACATGGATCGCTACGGTGGCCGGGTGCGTTTCAAATATTTCTTCTGATGGAAGTCATATTGGCAGAGGGGGGCAAGGGCCCCCCTTTTCCATTGGTCAGGCTGCCGGCCCTTACCGGAGGTCGCTGGCCTGTGCTAGGATGGAGGCCTGTTAACCGGTTACCGTTGATGAAGCCATGGCCAATATTACCGATGTGTCGCGCCTCGCGAATGTGTCTAAAGCCACCGTTTCCCGCGTCCTGAGCGGCTCGCGCGGCGTGCGTGAAGAGAGTCGGTTGGCCGTGCTGCAAGCCGCCGAACAGCTGAATTTCCGACCCAATGCCACTGCTCGCTCCCTGGCGACCCAGGCGACGGATTGTGTGGGCATCATCCTCTCCCCCCAGCTTGGCAATCGTCTGGCCAGCATGCTGCCGCTGCTGGAAGGAGCGCTGGCCAAGACGGGCAAGAGCATGCTGGTGCGCTTTGCCGACGAGGCGCAGCAACAGCAGCTGGCGGTCGATGAACTGCTGGGAGGGCGTTGTGACGGCGTCCTGGTCCTCGGTACCAAACAAGCTCTGAATCCGGACCCGCGCCTCATTCAGCTCGATGGGGTGAGCGACACCGGCAACCTCAATCTCAGCTATGACCTGACCTTTGCCACCGAGAGCGCCTGTCGCTTCCTGCTCGGCAAGGGTCATCGCCAGCTGGTGCTGATGCTGGATGACAAACTGTCCCCAGCCGGAAAGAGCGCCATCCAGGGTTATCAGCAGGCACTTCAGCAGCAATCCCTGCCCTATAACAGCCAGCTGGTGATCGACGGTACCGACAACCAGCAGGCGCTGCTCGGTTTGCTCAATCGCTACCTGCCCTTCACCGCGCTGGTGGTGCAGCAAGATGCCCAGGCTGCCGACGCCATGCGGCTGTTGCGCGAGTTCAACCTCCATATCCCTCAAGATGTCTCCGTCATCAGCCTGGAAGGCTCCTCCCTGGCGAGCCAGCTGACCCCACCGCTGACCTGCATCGAATACCCGAGTGAGCGGCTGGCCCAGGAGAGCGTGCGGGTGTTGCAAGCACAGCTGGCGCAGAGTCTGCGACCAGCCGATGAGCAGCAGAAATTCCAGGGACGCCTGGTGGTGCGTGAATCCGTGGTAGCCCGCTAGGGCTTGACCTTGCCGCGGGCGTCAGCTTTAGGCTGGGAACACATCCACAGAGGAGATATCCCATGACCATAGAACTCACTGTCTCCGGCATGTCCTGCGGTGGCTGCGCCGCCAGCCTGCAGAAGGCACTGCTGGCCCAGAGCGCTGTCAGCCAGGCCCGGGTCGATTTTGGCAGCCGCAAGGCCGTTATCGAGAGCGAACTGAGCAAGGGCGAGTTGATCGCGCTGATCGAAGCCCAGGGATTCAATGCGGAGTGATTTATCCCTATATGGGTAAAAATCAGACCAATATTCTGTTTACTTGTTTTTATTGTTGAGAGTGATCACTTAAAAACGATTTAAAGTGGATGAAAATGCTGCAGTCAACTAACCCAAAAGGATTGCAGCATGACTCACCCTATCCGCAAGACCCTGCTCGCCGTCGTCCTCGGCATGACCCTATCCCCCCTGGCCATGGCCCTGCCGCAGGTTCATATTCTGGCGACCGGTGGCACCATAGCCGGTGCGGGGCAGTCCGCCACCCAATCCAACTACGAGGCAGGCAAGGTGGCCATCGAGACCCTGATCGCCGCCGTGCCCGAGATGAAGAACGTGGCCGAGGTGCAGGGGGAGCAGGTGGTCAAGATCGGCTCCCAGGACATGAACGACGAGGTGTGGCTCAAGCTGGCCAAGCGGGTCAACGAGCTGCTGGCCAAGGATGACGTGGATGGCATCGTCATCACCCACGGCACCGACACCATGGAAGAGACCGCCTACTTCCTCAACCTGACCGTCAAGAGTGACAAGCCGGTGGTGCTGGTGGGTGCCATGCGTCCCTCCACCGCCATGAGTGCCGACGGCCCGCTCAATCTGTACAACGCCGTGGTCACCGCCTCGGACCCCAGCTCCAAGGGACGTGGCGTCATGGTCGCCATGAACGACACAGTGCTGGACGCCCGGGACGTCACCAAGACCAACACCACAGGGGTGCAGACCTTTGCCGCCCCCAACTTCGGCCCGCTCGGCTACATCCACAACGGCAAGATCGACTACCAGCGCAGCCCGGCCCGCCTGCACACCAGCAAGACGCCGTTCGACGTGAGCAAGCTCGACAAGCTGCCGCAAGTGGGCATCGTCTACAACTATGCCAACGCCACCGATCTGCCGGCCAAGGCTATGGTGGATGCCAAGTTTGACGGCATCGTCAGCGCCGGGGTGGGCAACGGCAACCTCTACCACACACTGTTCGACACCCTGGCCAAGGCGAGCAAGGATGGCATCCGGGTGGTGCGCTCCGCCCGCGTGCCGACCGGCGCCACCACCCTGGATGCCGAGATCGATGACGCCAAGTACGGCTTCGTGGCCGCCGGCACCCTGAACCCGCAGAAAGCGCGCATCCTCTTGATGCTCTCCCTGACCCAGAGCAAGGATCCGGCCCAGATCCAGCGCTGGTTCCAGCAGTTCTGATCCCGGGGCTCAACCCGCTAACCTAAATCCATGAAAAAAGGGCAGGATCGGATCCTGCCCTTGTTCGTGGCGTCATCTTCACATAGCGCGCGCTGTCAGCTCACCATCAGCCAGCCGCAGAAACCCAGGTACACCAGTCCCACGCAGGCCAGCCTGCCCGCCGTCATCCGCCCACGGCTGAAGCCCCACCACAGCAGCACTACCGCCAGCAGGGTCACCAGCGAAGAGACCATCATGGTGCTGTCGAGCAACCAGGGGGTGAACAGCAGGCAGAATGCCTTGGGGATCGTGCCCTGGATCATCATGGCGCCGGAGATATTGGCCAGCGCCAGCCGGTTCTTGCCCTGACGCACCCAGATCAGCACGTTCATCAGCTCCGGCATCTCGGTCGCCACCGGGCTCAGCAGCAGGGCCGCCAGCACGGGGGAGAGGCCGAACAACTCGCCCATGCTCTCCAGCTGATGAACGAACAGCTGCGCCGCCAGCGCCACTACCACCAGGGCTCCCAGGGTCTGCAGCAGCACCTTGCGAAGGGCCGGGATCCCCGCCTTGGGATCCAGCTTGAGGGGCTCTGGCAACGGGGTCTCGTGGCTGTCGGTCTGTTTCAGCTCGCGCCGCACATAGACCAGATACACCAGCACGAACAGCGGGGCCAGCCAGGTTTTGCCGGTAAAGGCCACCATGCCGAGGGCCACCGCCACCAGGAAGATACCGACAAACCAGGCCTGATCCCGACCAGTCTCTCGCTGCACCTCGCCATCTATGGCCCTGTGTTCAGGGCTCATGCACAGCAGCAGGGTCAGGCCGACGGCGGCATAGCCTATGGTGGAGAGCAGCAGGGGGCCACCGAGGGCGGCGCCTATCCCAATCTGTTGCTGGGCGGGGGCATCCCCCATCAGCAGCGCGGTCAGGGTAACTATGCATTCGGGCAAGGCAGTGCCTAGGGCCGCCAACAGGGAGCCGGTGGCGCTTTGGGAGAACTGGAGGTGATGGCCGGTCCATTCGATGCCGTTGACGAAATATTCGCAGGCCAGGTAGATGGTGACGGCAGAGAGCAGAAATAACAGCAGGGTGATCAACATAATAGGCAACCGCCAGGCGAGCAGAACAACCGATGGACCCGATACGGCTCGCCCGGCTGGCTTGCGTATCGAGGCCAAAGGTCTTGCAGGGCGATAGATGCTATCGCCGCTCATGCCATGGATCTGATGATCCAAGAATGTTGACATGAGCCCTGCCCGGATCACGGGCGGGTTGCTACTCCCCAATGACAGTGCGGGCTTTTTACCAAGAGATGGGCCGCCCCACAAGGAAAATGGCGGCTCGTCCCCTCGGCAACTTGTAAGGGGATGTAACCTGGCCACAGACTCATCCCATCAGTTCTGCCCGCCAGGATCCAGATCCCGCCCACAGGATCCTCGCCTTGGCACAGGGATTGCTATGAGTTGACTACTGTCCACATTGACTTGGGAAGGGTGAACGATGAAACGGTGGATCCAACATTTTTACCAGCTGAATCGTCTCAATTGGCTGATGGTCTGGCTGCTGCTCTGCTGCAGCATCATATTGCTGTTCCCGGCCGGGCTGATGAAAGGCGCCGTCAGCCAGTGGGCTACGGCTCACGCCGCCTGGCTGGGGGTCGGCATGCTGATTGCCATCTCCTACTTCTGCAGCCAGGGTTTCCTGATCGCCTGGGAATGGGCCTGTGACGAGTGGCAATCCCGTCGTCAACAGGATCAGCTGGCCCAGATGATAGGCTTCCTCGACTTCAACGAGAAGGCGGTGCTGCGCGAGTTCGTGCTGCAACGCAAAAGCGTCATAAACCTGCCGATCACCGAGCCTGCCGTCAAAAACCTGATGGATGCCGGGGTGCTGACCTATGCCTATGGCAAGCCGGTGCGAGAGAAAGAGGACGAAAACCAGATCCGCGCCCTGATGATTGCGCTGCCGGCACGGCCGCTGCTGACCTACAAGGTGCTGGGGCTGTCGCGCGGCAAGATGAGCGACGAGCAGGTGGAGCAGATCATGAACGCCAGACCCAAGTTCGCCCAGAAGAGTTTCCAGCGCTGAGCCGTCACCATTCTTCAGACAAAAGAGCCGGACACTGTCCGGCTCTTTGCTATCTGGTTGGGGTTACTCGGTTCTTGCCTTGAGATAACCGGCGTAGTCGGGCACCTGTACGCTGAATGCCTGCTGCATGTGCGGGCTGTCCATGATGAAGTCCGCCGTCGCTTCGTTGGTGGCGACCGGGATGTTCCAGACCGCCGCGAGGCGCAGCAGCGCCTTCACGTCCGGATCGTGCGCCGCGGCATTGAGGGGATCCCAGAAGAAGATCATCACGTCGATCCTGCCCTCGGCAATCAGGGCGCCGAGCTGCTGATCGCCGCCCATGGGGCCGGAGAAGAGGCAGGTGATGGGCAACTGTGCCTTCTTGCCGAGCAGGGTACCCGTGGTGCCGGTCGCATAGAGGTGGTGGAGCTTGAGCTCCTCCTTGCGGCGCAGCACCCAGTTCAGCAATGGGGTCTTCATGTTGTCGTGAGCCACCAGGGCCACCCGCTTGTGGGGGGCCATCTCACGTGCAATCAGTTCCATGGAAATCATCCGTAGCAAAGTGATGGGAATAGGGCCGTATCCTAATCGAAAGCGGCGTGCGCTGCTTTGCCCTGCATCGTAACTGTGATCACTGCAATGGTTCAATCCGGCTTGGGCTGTGCCTCGTTCGCCGGATCCGGCGGTGCGCCCAGTATCGTGAAGGGGGTTGGCTGACGGAAACACCCCGGTTGGCCAGCTGCCTGGCAGAGAGTAATGCCCGTATGTTTCAAATTCATGCCTGGGCTTCAAGGTGGTGGCCCAGAAAAAACCCGCCTTGGCGGGTTGGGGGCAGGTCTTAATGACATCCGCACTCAGGATGATGCGGTATGAAGCTGGGATTGCTGATAGTTTTCCAGGCCGATGCGAGCGATGAGATCCAGCTGGGTTTCCAGCCAGTCGACGTGCTCCTCCTCGTCTTCCAGGATATCCTGGAACAGGTCACGGCTGACATAATCATGGACGGACTCGGCATAGGTGATGGCCACTTTCAGGTCGGGAATGGCATCCATTTCCAGTGACAGATCGCAGCGCAACATCTCCTCGACTGTCTCACCGATACGCAGCTTGCCCAGATCCTGCAAGTTGGGCAGTCCTTCCAGAAACAGCACCCGCTTGACCAGCTCGTCGGCATGTTTCATCTCATCGATGGACTCATGATATTCCTTGTGCCCAAGCCCCTTGAGGCCCCAGTCATCGTAGATGCGGGCATGCAGGAAATATTGGTTGATGGCAACCAGCTCATTGGCCAGCACCTTGTTGAGGTGGGCAATGATTTTGGGATCTCCTTTCATCGACATTACTCCTCGTGTTCGAGCCTAGGGCACCGATCACTAGAGCGTAGTCGAGAAAAATGACCATAAGAGGATGGCGAATCGCCTACCCCGAAAGGAAGAGCATCCGCTCGATGAGGTGAGGGGAGAGGTATTTCATGCCACTTCGTAATAAAGGGGCGCCTGCTCCGACTCCATCTTGTCGATCTCGGTGGCGATGATCTCCATCGCCATGCGCACGCACTTGCCACATTGGGCACCGACTTCCAGCGATTGTTTCAGCTGTCTGAACTCGGTCTTGCCTGCCTGTACCGCCTTGCGGATCTGGTTATCTGTGATGCCGCGGCACAAACACACGTACATAATAATGGACCTCATGCTGGAATGAGATGAAATCTAAATGAGAATGGTTCGTAGTGCAAAGAACGAATGGTAATAAGATCCCCTGCTTGCCAGTGATTCCCCCCTTGAGGAGAATGCAACCATCAGAGAGGAGACGAACATGCTCAAGAAACTATTCAGTGCCCTGTTCAAGGGGCAACCCGCCCAGACCGCCGACGTCACGCCCACCGAATACGCCGGCTATCTCATTTATCCCGAACCCATGGCGGAAGGGGGGCAGTTCCGGCTTGCAGGGCGCATCACCAAGGATGTGGATGGTGTGCTGCAAACTCACCGCTTCATCCGCTCCGATCTGTTCGCCAACCCGGCCGACGCCGAGCGTTTCATGGTGCAAAAAGCCCATACCTTCATCGATCAGATGGGGGAGCGCATGTTTGAGCCACGGGTGAAGCCGGACGACAGTTCAGCCTCATGATCCCATCCGAGGTGGATCTCTTGCGTCAGGCCCTCGCTCGCACCGGTGAACGGCGCCTGATCTGGCTGGAAGGGCTCGAAGCCGATTGCATCACCCGTGCCGAACCCTTGCTGGGGGAGGCTGTCTTCTGGCTGGGGGACGGCCCCGCATGCCATGGCCCGCTGCCCGCTGCCAAGGCGCTGCAACGGTTGGGTCAGGAGTGCGATACCCTGGTGTTCAACGCCTTCAGCGGCTTTCATCCCGATGCTTTCGGCGCCTTGGCGGGCACGTTGCGCGCCGGTGGTCTGCTGCTGCTGCTGACGCCCCCCAGAGAGACATGGCCAGCCTACCCGGATCCGGACAGGCTGCGACTGGTCGCCCAGCCTGAGGATGCAAAGCTGGCGGGTCATGGTTTTATCGCCCGCTTGGTGCGGCTGCTGACAGGGGATCCTGCCCTCTCTTTGAACCCTCCCGTCGGCGGTGAGCCCTGGTGTCCTCTTGACGCAAGCCGGCCACTCAGCACCGATCAAGCCCGTGCGCTGCCAGCCATTCACAAGGTGTTGCATGGTCATCGTCGCCGTCCGCTGGTGCTGAGTGCGGATCGTGGCCGTGGCAAGAGTGCGCTGCTGGGTCTGGCCAGCGCCGATCTGCTGCGCCAGGATCCCGGCCTGCGGATAGTGGTGACGGCTCCTTCCCAGGCGACCGTCGCCACACTCTTTGCCCATGCCTCGACCGCGCTGGCAGACACGCCAGAGCGACTGGCGGGACTGACCTATGTGTCGCCAGACCGAGTGGTTCAAGGGGATGTGCAAGCGGATCTGCTGCTGGTGGATGAGGCCGCCGCCATTCCGACCCCGCTGCTGGAAGCCATCCTGGCCCGTCACAGCCGCATCGTATTCGCTACCACTGAGCACGGCTATGAGGGGACGGGGCGTGGTTTTCATCTGCGCTTCAAGCGGGTGCTCGACAGGCAGACCCCGGATTGGCAGGAGCTGCATCTGGCGGAACCCATCCGCTGGAGCCGGCATGATCCGCTGGAGCCGCTGATCTTCCGGCTGCTCGGCCTCAATGCCGACATAGTGGCACCGGCTCCCCCGAAAGCACCGAGCTGGCAACGGCTGGAACAGGAGACGCTGGCCGGGGATGAGGCTCTGCTCAATCGGGTGTTCGGTCTGCTCGTCCTGGCCCATTATCAGACCAGTCCGAGTGATCTGCGGTATTTGCTGGAGAGCCCGGATCTCGATATCCACCTGCTGGAGCAGGATAAAGAGTTGCTCGGTGTTGCCCTGGTGGCCCGGGAAGGAAACATAGCGCCGGCGCTGGCTCATGACATCTGGGGCGGGCGAAGACGCCCCCGCGGTCATCTCTTGCCCCAGTCGCTGCTGGCACACGCGGGCTTCATCACGGCAGGGGAGCGTACCTATGCCAGGGTGATGCGCATCGCCATTCATCCCGCCTTGCATCGGCTGGGACTGGGTTCTCTGTTGCTGGTGCAGCTGGAAACACACTACCGCACGCAGGGATACGACTATCTGGGGTCAGCCTTTTCTGCGAGTCCCGATGTGCTGCCATTCTGGCTCAAGGGGGGCTTGACGGTATTGCGCATCGGTCTGCAGCGGGATGCGGCCAGCGGCAGCCATGCGGCCTTGTTGCTCAAACCGCTGAAAGCGGAGCTCGATTCGGAGCTGGCCCAATGGCGACGGCGCTTCGTGAACCAGTTGCCCACCCTGCTGGCAGGAGAGCTCAAGGGGCTGGATCCTGAGCTGGTCTGGCTATGCCTGAGAGGAAACGCGGCCGCAGAGGCGCCCGATCTGGATGAGTTCCAGTATCAGGAGATCGACTGCTTTGCCCATCATCACAAACCGTTCGAGCTGTGCCAAGCCAGCCTGCAACGCTGGCTGGCCAGTCGGTTGACTGTGCTGGATGAACTGCTTCCCGACGAGCGTCGGCTGCTGATCGCCTCCATCTGGCAGTATGTGCCCTGGGCCGAGTTGGCAAAGACGTTGGGTGTTGCTGGTAAGCCTGCGCTGATCAAGCAGCTGCGCAGCCTGCTGGCCCGGCTGTTGGACAAACCGGCGCCCATGGCCTGACGACGAACGACCTGGCCGCGGCGGCGCGAGAAGGCACCGCTGGTCACCACAGATGAACAAGGGGCCCGGGTGGCCCCTTCTCTTTTTTTGTCGAGCGCTTTGGCTGCTCGCTACCGGAGGGATCCTGTGATTGAGCCGTTCTGGGTTATGCCATGGGGCAATGGCTGCCGCCAGCACATCCCTCGTTTACCCCGGATAGGATGCCAACTGCTCTGACGAGTCCCTCGTCGGCTGGCATCACTTTGGTTTTTTCAGAATATCGACTAATACTTGAGTGTGACTGAACGTTTAATAAATGCATTATTTTCAGATGGTTAGCGTTTGAACTGTCAATGCTTGCCATCTTTTCTAACGTGCACAGGGAGTGCAATGTGGGAAAAAATGCAATCAACCATGGCGCATGGATGGTGTGGCTCGCCAGTAGCAGTGTTTCCGCCAACGACATCACATTCAACATGACGCGCGGGGCGACCGCCATCAGCCAGCAGGTGTATGACCTGCATATGACGATCTTCTATATTTGCTGCGCCATTGGCCTGATCGTCTTCGGGGCCATGCTCTGGTCCATAGTCCACCACAGAAAGTCTCGCGGCGCCAAGGCCGCCCAATTCCACGAGAGCACCCGCATCGAGCTGTTATGGACCGCCATCCCGGTGCTGATCCTGGTCGCCATGGCGGCCCCGGCGACCTCGACGCTGCTGAAGATGGAGGACACCTCCAAAGCCGATCTGACCGTGCTCATAACGGGCTCGCAATGGAAATGGCATTACAAATACCTCGAGCATCCGGTGGAGTTCTACTCCTTGCTGGCGACCAGCAAGAAGCAGATCTCGGGGGACGAGCCCAAGAGCGGCACCTATTTGCTGGAAGTGGATCAGCCTCTGGTGTTGCCCATCGGCAAGAAGATCCGATTCCTGATGACCTCGGACGACGTCATCCACTCCTGGTGGGTTCCGGCCTTTGCCGTGAAGAAAGATGCCAATCCCGGTTACATCAATGAATCCTGGACTCGCATTGACAAGGCTGGCACCTACCGGGGGCAGTGTGCCGAGCTGTGCGGCAAAGACCATGGCTTCATGCCCATAGTGGTGGTGGCCAAACCGGCCGGGGAGTTCGATGGCTGGATCGCCAAGACAGCGGCAGATCAGGCGGCAGCCAAGGCCCAGCAGCAAGACTTGGCCAACCAGACCATGACGCTGCCGCAGGCCATGGAGCTGGGGGAGAAGGTGTTCCTGGGTCATTGCGCCGCCTGCCATCAACCCGCGGGTACGGGGTTGCCCGGCATCTTCCCGGCCCTCAAGGGCAGCAAGGTGGCGACGCTGCCAGAACATAGGGCCCAACACCTGGATATAGTCCTGCATGGCAAGAGCGGGACGGCGATGCAGCCCTTCGGCAAGCAGCTGACGGCCCAGGAACTCGCCGCCGTCGTGACATACGAGCGCAATGCCTGGGACAACAAGACCGGTGATCTCATTCAGGCTGCAGAGGTGCAGTCCCTTCTGAACCCAGTCGATCCAAACAAGGACAAGTGAGGCGCCAGCATGAGTGATGGAATCACGGATACCCTGCACAGCGAGCACGCCCACCAACCTGCATCGGGCCTGAGGCGCTGGCTATACACCACGAATCACAAAGATATCGGCACCCTCTATCTGCTGTTCGCCCTGACCATGTTCTTCACCGGTGGCGCCATGGCCATGGTCATTCGGGCCGAGCTGTTCCAACCCGGGCTGCAACTGGTCGAGCCCCTGTTCTTCAACCAGATGACCACAGTACATGGTCTCATCATGGTCTTTGGCGCCGTGATGCCCGCCTTCACCGGCCTCGCCAACTGGCTGATCCCCATCATGATCGGGGCCCCGGACATGGCGCTGCCCCGGATGAACAACTGGAGCTTCTGGATCCTGCCGTTTGCGTTTCTGATCCTGCTGTCGAGCCTGTTCATGGAGGGCGGTGGCCCCAGCTCGGGGTGGACCTTCTATGCCCCCCTGTCCACCAAATACAGCGGCAACAGCACGGCGCTGTTCGTCTTTGCCATCCACATCATGGGTATCTCTTCCATCATGGGGGCCATCAACGTCATCGTCACCATCTTCAACCTGCGGGCGCCGGGCATGGGCTGGATGAAGATGCCGCTGTTTGTCTGGACCTGGCTTATCACTGCCTTCCTGCTCATCGCTGTCATGCCGGTCCTGGCGGCGGCGGTGACCATGGTACTGACGGACAAGTATTTCGGGACCAGCTTCTTCGATGCGGCCGGGGGCGGGGATCCTGTGCTGTTCCAGCACATCTTCTGGTTCTTTGGCCATCCGGAGGTGTACATCATGATACTGCCGGCCTTTGGTATCGTCTCCAGCATCATTCCCACCTTCTCTCGCAAGCAGCTGTTTGGCTATCGCTCCATGGTCTATGCCACCAGCAGCATAGCGTTGCTTTCATTCATGGTCTGGGCTCACCACATGTTTACGACTGGGCTGCCCGTGGTCGCCGAGCTGTTCTTCATGTACGCCACCATGTTGATAGCGGTGCCGACCGGGGTGAAGGTATTCAACTGGGTTGCCACCATGTGGCGGGGATCACTGACGTTCGAGACCCCCATGCTGTTTGCCATCGCCTTCATCACCCTGTTCACCATAGGCGGCTTCTCGGGGTTGATGCTGGCCATGATCCCGGCCGATTTCCAATATCACGATACCTATTTTGTCGTGGCCCATTTCCATTATGTGCTGGTCACCGGCGCCGTCTTCTCGATCCTGGCCGCTGCTTATTACTGGTTGCCCAAATGGACGGGGCACATGTATGACGAGCGGCTCGGACAGTGGCATTTCTGGTGCTCGCTCATTTCGGTCAATGTGCTCTTCTTCCCCATGCATTTCGTCGGTCTGGCGGGCATGCCCCGTCGCATTCCGGATTACGCGCTGCAATTTGCCGACTTCAACATGCTGATCAGTCTCGGCGGTTTCGCCTTCGGGCTGTCGCAGTTGCTGTTCGTCTGGGGGGTGATCAAGTGCATCAGGGGAGGCCGGCAGGCGAGCAATCAGGTGTGGGAAGGGGCGGAGGGACTGGAGTGGACGCTCTCATCCCCCCCTCCCTACCACAGCTTCAAGACCCCGCCAGACGTGCGGTAAGGAGATCATATGGCTCAGGTCAATCACGGTCCCCTGCTCAGAAAGCTGGCCCTGGTGGTGCTTGTCATGTTCGGGTTCGCCTTTGCACTGGTGCCGCTGTATGACGTCTTCTGCAGGATCACCGGCCTCAACGGCAAGACTGCAGTGCAGCCGGCCACGGCTGAGCGGGCGGTGATCGACAGTAAACGGACCGTCCAGATCGAGTTTCTTGCCCATGCGGACACCCAGATGCCGTGGCAGTTCAGCGGCGAAACAGCGCGGTTGTCGGTGCGGCCGGGTGAGATGAAGCTGGTCAATTATCGGGTGTTCAATCCCACCGATCGCACCATGATTGGTCAGGCGGTGCCGTCGGTCTCGCCCGGTCCCGCCGCCGCCTACTTGAAGAAAGTGGAGTGCTTTTGCTTCAACCGCCAGGAGTTGCAGGCGGGGGAGAGCAAGCTGATGCCACTCAAGTTTTATGTCGACCCCGATTTGCCCGACAACATAAACACCATCACGCTCTCCTATTCACTCTATGACATCACTCAGTCCACCCCAGCCCCGACGCTGGCGCAGAGGAAATAATCATGGCCAAAGTGAACCAGACGTATTATGTCCCGGACCAGAGCCGCTGGCCCATCATAGGGGCGGTGGCCTTGTTTTTCCTGGCTTTCGGGGCGGGGCATCTGGTCAATGAAGTGGCGAGCAAGCAGGCCGGGGTCGGCCGGTATTTGATGATGGCTGGCGTTGCCTTGCTGGTCTTCATGCTGTTTGGCTGGTTTCGCCACATCATCCAGGAGTCCATGACCGGGCTCTACAGCGCCCAGATGGATCGCTCCTTCCGGCAAGGCATGGTCTGGTTCATCTTCTCCGAGGTGATGTTCTTCCTGGCCTTCTTCGGGGTGCTGTTTTATGCCCGCCAGCTTGCCATGCCCTGGCTGGATGGCGCGGGCAACAAGGCGATGACGGCCCAGTTGCTGTGGCCGGATTTCTCGGCTCACTGGCCCATGGTCAAGACTCCGGGAGGCACCACGACCCAGGCCATGCCCTGGCACGGTATCCCCCTCATCAATACCCTGATCCTGCTCGCATCCTCAGTCACCCTGCTGTTTGCACATACCGGCCTGGAGAATGGAAAACGCAGTCGCCTCAAGGGAATGCTGCTTGTGACCGTAGTGCTCGGGTTGGCGTTCCTCTGGCTGCAAGGCTATGAATACCTGCATGCGTACCAGGATCTGGGGCTGCGACTGGACTCCGGCATCTACGGCAATACCTTCTTCATCCTGACCGGATTCCATGGCTTGCATGTCACCCTGGGGACTGTATTCCTGCTGATCATTTGGCTGCGGATAGTGCTGAAGGATCACTTCACCGCCGAGCGCCACTTCGCCTTCCAGGCCGCGGCCTGGTACTGGCACTTCGTCGATGTGGTCTGGCTCTGCCTCTTCGTGTTCGTCTACCTGCTCTGAGGTCGGGATCAGTAAGGGCGCGGGTTGGGCTCCAGCCAGCCCATCATCAGGGAGAGCAGCAGGATGACGACCACCAGCAGTGAAAAGAACACCCGGCGCCCCAGGGGTGCCGACATCTTCTGGGGGTGACCCGTGGTCATCATCAACCAGAGGGCATGAAACAGCTGTCCTATGATGAGCAGCAGCATCAGTACCAGCACTATCTTGATCAACATGTTGGAGCCCTCCGTTATATGCGTGACATGGCAACATGGGATAAGCAGCGACCATGGCATCACAGGCGCTGGATCGTACTGATGTTCACTCTGGTTGTGACGGCCGGTTTGTGCAAGCTGTCGCTCTGGCAGTGGCAGCGCGGGATGGAGAAAGAGGCCTGGCTGGGACGGATGGCGGTGGCGCAGCAGGTGGCGCCAATGACGCTTGCCCGGATCGACTGGGGCAACCTTGAGTCACTGGACGGCCTGTCACTGGGAGGGGAGGTCGAATGGGTGTCCCCTCATGTCTGGCTGCTGGACAACCAGGCGGTGGCGGGCGAGATCGGCTATGACATCATCATACCGGTACGCGCCGGTGATGCCCGTCCCTTGCTGCTGGTCAATCTGGGCTGGGTGCCTGCGCTAGCCAGCCGGCAGCAACTGCCAAGGCCCGTCATCCCGGCAACTCTGAAACTCGATGGCTTGCTGCGCACGGCCCCCGGCGGCGTCTTGCTGGGTCAAAACATCGAATCCGGCCCCTATCCTAACCGGCTGCAGTCCATCAGGGTGGATGCCCTGAGCGAGATCATCGGCTCGCCCCTCGCCGATGCCGTGTTTTATCAAAAACACACTCCCTTCCTCCATCACTACCAGCCGAATGTCATGCCGCCCGAGAAGCACAGGGCATATGCAGCTCAATGGCTTGGGCTGGCGCTGGTGATGCTGGTGGGGGGCCTGGTGCTGACAAGGAGGTTATCCCCATGAATTCATGGTCAAGATGTAAGGTACCTGTCCTCTTTGCGCTGGTGATACTGCTGCCTGTGGTTTTGGCTGCGCTGACCCTGAGGCAGGGCTGGTATGAACCCGGTACCCGCAACAAGGGGGCCTGGTTGGATCATGAGGTCTATCTGTTGCAGCCGCTCCCGCCCCATCAGAGCAAATGGCGGCTGGTCTATCTGGCCGCCCGGCGCTGTGAGGCGCAATGTCAACAGGTGCCCGAGTTGATGTCGCGGATCCAAAGCGCCCTAGGCCGCAACCTGGACAAGCTGGATCTGGTGCAACTGACTGATACGCCGCCGCGCGGGGTGAACGGAGCTGTGCGTGCGGGCGATATGATGTTGGTGGACTCGCAAGGGCTGGCCATCCTGCGCTACGAGGTACCGGCCAGCACGGCGGCGTGGCCGTTGCTTGGCAAGGCAGTGCTGTCGGATCTGCAGCAACTGCTCAAGTATCAGCGAGGCGTGCAATGAAAGCGCACCTGAGGACTGTATCGTGCGTCCTGTTGCCATCATCCGGAGACAAGCGTCAGCGAGGTGCCGTATGAAGATACAGAAGCGGTTGGTATCGATCGCCATCGTGCTGGCGCTACTGGTTATCGTGCTTGGGGCCTATACCCGACTGACGGATGCCGGGCTGGCCTGCCCCGATTGGCCCGGCTGTTACGGTTCCCTGGCCGTCCCCCAGTCCGCGCATATGGAGCGGGCGGCCCAGCTCTACCCGGATACGCCGCTGGAGCCCCACAAGGCGCGCAGCGAGATGGTGCACCGCTACTTTGCCGCTGTGCTGGGCGGTGTGATTGCGCTGCTGTTCGTGCTGAGCTGGCGCGCTGGCGGTCGTCTGCGTCACCTATCGGGGGCCTTGCTGGTGCTGGTGGTTGGGCAGGCGGCGCTGGGCATGTGGACTGTGACGCTGGCGCTGCACCCTCTGGTGGTGACCACCCACCTGCTGGGTGGGTTCGCCATCTTGACCCTGCTCTGGCTCTATCGGGCCGAGCTTGCGCGCTTCCCCGCGAACGTGCCTGTCTGCTGCGGGCAGGGCTTGCCCTGGCTCGGCAATGCGGCCTGTGGCGTGTTGCTGCTGCAGATAGCGCTGGGTGGCTGGACGTCGGCGAACTATGCGGCCATGGCCTGCGTCGAGCTGCCTCTCTGCCAGGGGAGCTGGCAGGCGCAATTGAACTGGGAGGAGGCCTTTCATCTGCCACTCGGCCACGCCAGCTATGAGTTCGGGGTGCTGAGCAAGGAGGCGCGCCAGACCATCCATATCGCCCATCGTCTGGGGGCCCTTGCCACCGCTCTGCTGGTGGGGGGCTTTGCCCTCGCCCTGATCCGCCAGGGAGCCCCGTTGCGCTTCCTGGGGGGGCTCTTGCTGACCCTGCTGCTGGTGCAAATTGCCTTGGGGCTGGCGAACGTCCACCTGGCCCTGCCGTTGGCGAATGCACTCGCGCACAACCTGGTGGCGGCGCACCTGCTGGTGTGTTCTGTGCTTGCCCGTGGGCGGCTCTCTCGTCCTCGGCCTTCCCCCTTGCTGTCGCCCGAGGCGATCAGGAGTCAGACATGAACAGCAAGCCCTTGGCTCACTTCATCGACCCCCGGCTGCTGCGGGATTATTACCAGCTGACCAAGCCCAAGGTGGTGGCCTTGCTGTTGCTGACCGCCTGGGTCGGCATGCTGCTGGCCGAGCCGACCCAGGCCTCCCTGGACGAGATGGTGCTGGGGCTGGCGGGGATAGGGCTGCTGGCGGCCGGGGCCGCGGCCATGAACCACTCTCTGGATCACGGCATCGATGCCCAGATGCGCAGAACGCGCTGGCGACCGGTCGCCATGGGGCGGATCGGGCCCAAGTCTGCGATGGCGTTTGCGCTCTGGCTGGCGTTGATGGGCTTCGTCCTGCTCTATTGGGGCGTGAATCCCCTGACCGCCTGGCTGACCCTGGCCAGCCTGTTTGGCTATGCGGTCGTCTATACCCTGGTGCTCAAGCGGGCCACGCCACAGAACATAGTCATCGGCGGGCTGGCGGGCGCCATGCCACCGCTGCTGGGCTGGACCAGCATCACAGGAGGACTCTCGGCCGAACCCTGGCTGCTGGTGATGATCATCTTCACCTGGACGCCGCCCCACTTCTGGTCCCTGGCCATCCATCGCCGCGATGAGTATGCCGGTGCGAACATTCCCATGCTGCCCGTCACCCACGGCATAGCATTCACCAAGACGGCGATCCTGCTCTATCTGCTGATCCTGACCCTGGTCTGCCTGCTGCCCTACCTGATCGGCATGTCCGGGCTGCTCTATCTGATCGGCAGCCTGGCGCTGAACCTCGGGTTCTGCTGGCATGGCTGGTTGCTGAAGTATTCGGAGCGCCCCGGTCAGGCGATGCGCACCTTCCGCTTCTCCATCTATCACCTGATGCTGCTGTTTGGTCTGCTTATTCTGGATCACCACTGGCTGTGGCGGCTGTCGTAGGGGAAGGTATCTGGCAGGGGATTTGCATCGTTGTTTGCGCATTCAGGCTGGCCCCGGGGCCAGCCTGAATCATGTTCAGAGCTTGACCATGATGTGGCGCGGCACAGTGTAATCTTCCAGGGCGTAGAGGGAGAGATCCTTGCCGTAACCGGACATCTTCATGCCGCCGTGGGGCATCTCCGAGGTGAGCATGAAGTGGGTGTTGATCCAGGTGCAGCCATATTGCAGGTGGCTGGCCACCTTGCTGGCCAGACTCAGATCCCGGGTCCACACCGAGCTGGCGAGGCCGTAGTCCGAATCGTTGGCCCACTGCACCACCTGCTCGGCGTCGCCAAAGCGGGTCACCGACACCACGGGGCCGAACACCTCCCGGCGCACGATTTCATCCTCCTGGCGGGCGTGGGCTATCAGGGTCGGCTCGAAGAAGAAGCCGTTGCCGGGGCGGATCTTGCCGCCAGTCGTCACCTCCACGTGGCCGCTGCTCTGGGCCCGCTCCACGAAGCTGGCGACCCGGTTGCGCTGGCGGTCGGAGATGAGCGGCCCCATCTCCACCCCCTCTTCACGCTGGCCCCCCACCTTGATGGAGGCGACCGCCTCCGTCATGGCCGCGACGAACTTGTCGTAGATCTTGCCCTGGGCATAGATGCGGCAGGCGGCGGTGCAGTCTTGCCCGGCGTTGTAGAAGCCGAAGGTGCGAATGCCTGCCACTACGGCCTCCAGATCCGCATCGTCGAAGATGATGACGGGCGCCTTGCCACCCAGCTCAAGGTGGGTGCGCTTCATGGTGCGGGCGGCGCTCTGCAGTATCTTCTGGCCGGTGGCGATGTCACCGGTGAGCGATACCATTCGCACCAGCGGGTGCTCCACCAGCGGCGCCCCCACGCTCTCGCCCCGGCCGCAGACGATGTTGATGACGCCGCGCGGGAAGATCTCGCTGGCGAGCTCGGCGAGGCGCAGGGCGGTGAGCGGGGTCTGCTCCGAGGGTTTGAGCACCACAGTATTGCCTGCCGCCAGCACTGGTGCCATCTTCCAGGCCGCCATCATCAGGGGGTAGTTCCAGGGGGCTATGCTGCCCACCACCCCTATGGGATCGCGACGGATCATGCTGGTGTGCCCCTCGATATACTCCCCCGCCAGCGGCCCTTGCAGGCAGCGGGCCGCCCCGGCGAAGAAGCGGAAGCAGTCCACCACTGCGGGCAGCTCGTCATTGAGCACCGCCAGATAGGGCTTGCCGCAGTTGAGGGATTCGAGCGCCGCGAACTCCTCGGCATGGCGCTCTATGGCATCCGCCAGGCGCAGCAGCAGGATACTGCGGCTTGCCGGGGTGGTGCGGCTCCACTGGGCGAAGGCGCGCTGGGCGCCGTTCACCGCCCGGTTCACCTGCTCGAACGACGCCTCGGGCACAGAGGCGATCAGCTCCCCGGTGGCGGGATTGAGGATGGGCTCAGCCTGGCCGTCACCGGTCACGAACTGGCCGTCGATCAAGAGTTGGGTAGAGAATTTCATGGTTGCATCCTTGCGCAGGCGTTGAGTCATTATTTGCCACTGCCGGCGACGTCCTGGCCGTCGCGGGTGAGGTAGTAGGCAAGCAGAATGGGAATGGTGGTCACGGCCACTATGATGAGGGCCACCACGTTGGTGACGGGTCTGTCACGGGGACGGATCAGCTCCTGATACATCCAGATGGGCAGCGTGGTCTGCTGGCCCGCGGTGAAGGTGGTGACTATCACCTCGTCAAAGCTCAGGGCAAAGGCCAGCATGCCTCCCGCCAGCAGCGCCGTGGCGAGGTTGGGCAGGATGACGTAGCGCAGGGTCTGGAAGCCGTCGGCCCCGAGATCCATGGACGCCTCGATCAGCGACTGGTTGGTGCGGCGAAAACGGGCCAGGGCATTGTTGTAGACCACCACCACGCAGAAGGTGGCGTGGCCTATGACTATGGTCCAGAAGCTGAACGGGATCTCCATCAGGCCGTAGGCGGAGCGCAGCGCTATGCCTGTGACTATACCGGGCAGGGCGATGGGCAGCACCAGCAAGAGCGACACCACCTCCTGGCCGAAGAAGCGGCTGCGGGCTATGGCTCCCGCCGCCAGGGTGCCGAGCACCATGGCCGCCAGGGTCGCCAGCCCGGCCACCTCCAGCGACAGCTGGATGGCGCGCCACACGTCGGGGCGATTCAGGGTCACCTCGAACCACTTGAGGGTGAGCCCGGGGGGCGGGAACTGGTAGCTCTTGCTCTCGCTGGTGAAGGCGTAGAGGAAGATGAACAGGATCGGGAAGTGCAGGAACAAGAGGCCGCCGATGGCCGCGTACTTGAGCAGGCCGGAGGCCTGGTTCATGGGTGGATTAGAGCGCATCGAAGGCCCCCAGACGTTTGGCAATGGTCAGGTAGATGGCGATGATAAGGATGGGCACCAGTGAGAAGGCGGCGGCGAAGGGCAGGTTGCCCGCCGTGCCCTGCTGCATGTAGACCACCTGGCCTATATACATGGTCGAGTTGCCTATGATGCCGGGGATGATGTAGTCCCCCAGCGTCAGGGAAAAGGTGAAGATGGAGCCCGCCACCACGCCGGGCAGTGCCAGCGGCAGTATCAGGGTGCGGAAGGTCTGGGCCGGGGTCGCCCCCAGATCGCTGCTCGCCTCCAGCAGGGAGCGCGGAATACGCTCCACCGCCGCCTGAATGGGCAGGATCATGAAGGGCAGCCAGACGTAGACGAAGACGATGAAGGTGCCGAGCCGCGAAAACGACAGGGAGGGGCCGCCAATCATCGGCAGGGAGAGGATGCCATCCAGCAGCCACTCCAGCCACAGGCTGTCCGCCAGCCAGCTGATCACCCCCTCCTTGGCCAGGATCAGCTTCCAGGCATAGACCCGCACCAGATAGCTGGACCAGAGCGGCAGCATGATGCCCACGTAGAACAGCGCCCGGGTCTTGCCGCTGGTGTAGCGCGCCATGTAGTAGGCGATGGGGAAGCCGAGCAGGGCGCAGGCCAGGGTCACCAGCAGCGACATGCCGACGGTACGGCCGATGACGTCCAGGTTTTCCGGCCGCAGCAGGGCGATGAAATTTTGCAGCCCCAGCTCGTGACGCACCTGACCGCTGAACTCGTCCAGCCCGAAGAAGGCGTTGGAGAGCAGCATCAGCAATGAGCCCACATAGATGATGCCGAGCCAGAGCAGGGGCGGCCCCAGCAGTATTCCCAGCAGCAGGCCGGGACGGCCGTAGAGCAGGGTGGAGAGGCGCCGCAGCGGTCGCAAGCGTGCAGGTTCGGTGGCGTGGCTCATGGCAAGGCTCGCACTGTGGGGGAGGCTCATGGCTGAGTCCCCGATCCTGAGGCACTCAGGCGGTGGATGGCCTGCTCAGGCCAGCTGAGGCTGACCCGGGCGCCACGGGCCAGACGGGCCTGCCCCTCGTTGGGGTGGTTGACGATGATCTCGAGCTGCTCTCCCAGGCTGACCCGGTAGCGCACGAAGGGGCCCAGATACTCCACCTCGCGGATCTCGCCGGACCAGCCGGGCATGCCGGCCTCGCCGAGCCGGATCCGCTCCGGGCGCACCATCATCTGGCGCTCGTCACCGCACAGCCGCCGGGCCTGCTCCCCCTCGAACAGATTGACGGTGCCAACGAAACGGGCCACAAACGGCGTCGCCGGGGCGTCGTAGATGGTATCGGGCGCGGCTATCTGCTCGATCTTGCCCTGACTGAAGATGCAGATGCGGTCGCTCATGGAGAGCGCCTCCTGCTGATCGTGGGTGACGAAGATGAAGGTGATGCCGAGCTGGCGCTGTAAGGCTTTCAGCTCAAGCTGCATCTGCTCGCGCAGCTTGAGGTCCAGCGCCCCCAGAGGTTCGTCCAGCAGCAGGATGCGCGGCTGGTTGATGAGGGCCCGGGCGATGGCGATGCGCTGGCGCTGGCCGCCGGAGAGCTGCCCCGGCTTGCGGCTGCCGACGCCGGGCAGGCGCACCAGCTCCAGCATCTCGTCCACCTTGCGGTGGCGCTCCGCCTTGGGCACACCCCTGATCATCAGGCCGTAGCCGATGTTGTCCCGCACATCCATGTTGGGGAAGAGGGCGTAGTCCTGGAACACGGTGTTGAGGTTGCGATCATAGGGTGGCACCCGGGAGCAGGGCTCGCCAAACAGCCGGATCTCCCCCTCGCTCGGGTACTCGAAGCCCGCGATCATCCGCAGGCAGGTGGTCTTGCCGGAACCGCTCGGGCCCAGCAGGGTGAAGAATTCTCCGGACGGGATCTGGAAGGAGATGTCGTCGACCGCCTTCACCTCGCCATAGTGGCGGCTGACCCGGTCAAATTGTACGGCTGTCATGGTACGTCCTTGTCATCGAACAGGGCCGGGTCTCCCCCCGGCCTGTGGTGGGGCGATTTGCTGGTGTGGGCTGCCTGGACTCAGCGGCCACCCAGGATGGCGATATAGTCGGAAACCCAGCGATAGTAAGGCACACAAGTCCCCTGGCTCTTGCACTGGGAGACAGGGGTACGCCAGAAGTGCACCTTGTCGAAGTTCTCTATGCCATTGGTCTTGCAGCCCTCTTTGCCCAGCAGGGCATTGCCCTCGCAGGCGGCGGGTACCACGGGCACAGAGCCGAACCAGGAGGCGAGATCCCCCTGCAGCTTGTTGTTCAGGGAGTGCTCCAGCCACTGGTAGGCACAGGTCAGGTGCTTGGCCTCGCTGTGCACCATGCTGGTGTCGGCCCAGCCGGTTACCCCTTCCTTGGGCACTGTGGTGGCGATGGGCTGCTTGTCGGCGATCAGGGCATTGGCCTGGAAGGGCCAGGAGCCGGAGGCCACCACCCCCTCGTTCTTGAAGTCATCTATCTGGACGAAGGCGTCGTGCCAGTAGCGCCCCACCAGCTGGCGCTGCTTGCGCAGCAGATCGAGGGAGGCCTTGTACTGCTCCTCGTTCAGCTCGTAAGGATCCTTGATGCCGAGTGCCGGCTGGTGGGTCATCAGATAGAGGGCGGCATCGGCGATGTGGATGGGGCCGTCGAACGCCTGGACCCGCCCCTTGTTGGACTTGCCGTCCGGCAGGGTCTGCTCCTCGAACACCACGGACCAGGAGTCGGGCGCCTTGGGGAATACCTTGGTGTTGTACATCAGGATGTTGCCGCCCCACTGGTAGGGGACGCCGTAGTGCTTGCCCTCCACTGTGTGCCAGGGGGCATTCTGCAGGCGGGGATCTATCTTGCCGTAACTCGGGATGAGGGCCAGGTTGAGCGGCTGCACCTTGCCCCCCGCGATGAGGCGCAAGCTGGCGTCGCCGGAGGCGGTCACCAGATCGAAGCCCCCCTCGTTCATCAGGGCCACCATCTCGTCCGAGGTCGCGGCCGTCTTGACGCTGACCTTGCAGCCGGTCTCCTTCTCGAAGCCGGTCACCCAGTCGTAGTTCTTGTCGGTCTCGCCACGCTCTACGTAGCCTGCCCAGGCCACGATATTGAGCTGGCCTTCACCCTTGCCGAGCTCGGTCGGGGCGGCCTGGGTCTGGCCTGCCAGCAGGGCGGGGATCAGGGCCAGGGTCAGGGGGGTCAGTTTCATCTTGCTCTCCTTGCATGATCTGGAGCCATGCGATACTGCAATGGCAATTAACATCCTGTTAACCAGTCATGAGCGTAGGAGAAGGCAGTGGTAATGAGAATTTCAATTTTTAACGCCAGAGGTATCTGCCAAATCGATATCGAGTGCAGATGAATCTTGTTTTTGATGACGGCACGGCGATCACCCTGAGGGTGCCGGCTAGCGGGAGACCGGCTGGCGGGCCCGCAGCCGGCTCTGATCCCGCGCTATGTCGATGAACTCGCGGGCGGTCCAGTCGAGCCGCGAGCCGCGGCGCCACACCAGACCGATGTCGATGGCGGGGATGGGCTCCTTGATGGGGCGGGCCTCCACCCGCTCCTGCTCCAGAGACCAGGGGCGATAGGCAAAGTCCGGCAGCAGGGCGACCCCGAGCTGGCTCGCCACCAGGCTGCGCACCGCTTCCACCGAGGCGGTGCGTAGCACAGTGCGAGGGGATATGCCGTAGCGGCGCAGGCCGGCCCCTATGATCTGATCCAGCTGATCGGCGGTGAGCGAGATCATGGGCTCGTCCCCCAACGCCTTGAGGGAGAGGGTCGATTCCGCGCAGAGGGGGTGGTTGGCGGCGAGCCAGAGCCGCAGGGGGGAACGGG
The DNA here is from genome assembly GCF_010974825.1 of Aeromonas rivipollensis. Lineage (GTDB taxonomy): Bacteria > Pseudomonadota > Gammaproteobacteria > Enterobacterales > Aeromonadaceae > Aeromonas > Aeromonas rivipollensis. Next base: position 68,245 of record NZ_JAAILA010000026.1, read on the forward strand.
TCAGCAGCTCGGTATCGAACGCCTCCTGGCGTATGGTGCGGTTGGTCATCAGTATCCCCACGTCCACCTCGCCGTTGACGATCTGATGCTCCAGAAACGGCTGCTCATCCTCCTTCACCTCGATGCGCACCGCCGGAAAGGCACGGCGAAAGCGGCCGATCGCCTCCGACAGGTAGTAGCCGGCCACCAGCGTGGTCACCCCTATGGTGAGCTGCCCCTGATCCTGCTGGGCAACCGCCTTGAGGGACTGGCCGGCTTCGGTCATGGCGCCGAGAATGCGCCTGGCATGGAGCAGGAACTGGTGGCCCTGGGCCGTCAGGGTGACGCCGCGCGGGTTGCGCTCGAACAGGGCGGCGCCGAGCTCGGTCTCCAGCTCGCGGATGGCGCTGGTGACCGCCGACTGGGAGATGTGCAGTTCGGCGGCGGCGCGGCTCACGGAGAAGCTGTCGGCCACCGCCACGAAGTAACGGATCTGGCGAAAGGTAAAATTCATCTGGGCATCCTGCCACGGGCGACGAGGTTGGCTGCCAGCTTAACCCCGAACTTCCTCCAAGCAAAAGGCGCCGTGATGGCGCCTTTATCATTATTTTTCCTGTTGTTAGCGGGAGCTGGCTGCCTCGATCACCGGCACCCGGTTCACCGCCTTGCCCAGGTAGGCGAGGGTGATGGTCACTATGATGCAGGTGAAGCTGAGCCACATGTAGGGCAGGTAGTCGAGGGTGGCCACCCCCAGCACCCCGGCCATGAAGATGCCGTTGTCGCTCCAGGGCACCATGCCGCAGGTGAGGGTGCCGCCGAACTCGGCATTGCGGGAGAGGTTCTTGCGCGCCAGTCCCAGCCGGTCGTAGTTCTTGGCCATGATCTTGGGGGTCAGGATCAGCGACACATACATGGCGGAGCCGAACACGTTGGCCAGGAAGGCGGTGCCTATGGTGTGGCTGGTCAGGCTGCCGACGCTGTTGATGCGCTTCTCGAAGGCACTGGCGATCACCGCCAGTATGCCGACCTTTTCCAGCAGGCCGCCAAAGCCCAAACCGAAGATGATGACGGCCACCGAGCCCAGCATGGACTCCATGCCGCCGCGACCCAGGATGTTGTCGATGAAGTCGACCCCTGAGGTGATGGCGAACGGGCTGTAGGCGGAGTGCATCGCCTTGACCGGGTCCATGTCCTGGAACAGGATGGCCCACACCAGACCCAGCAGGGCGCCGAAGCTGATCACCGGGAAGGCGGGTTTGCGGTTCGCCAGCAGGCCCAGCACCAGGATCACCGGCACTATGGCCAGCGGCGTGATGTTGAACTGCTTGTCGAGGGCCTCCATCACCAGATTGACCTGCTCCAGGCTGACGTTGCCGGAGTACTGCATGCCGACCACGGTGAACAGGGCCGCCGTGATGACGTAGGAGAAGAGGCTGATGGGCAGCATCCCCTTGATGTGCTCCACCACGTCGACGTTGGACATGGTCGACGCCAGCACCACTGAGTCGGAGAGGGGGGAGAGCTTGTCACCGAAGTAGACGCCGGAGAGCACGGCACCGGCCACCAGGGGCGCAGGCACGCCGAGGCTGTGGCCGATCCCCATCATGGCGATACCGGCGGTGGCGGCAGAGCCCCAGGAGGTGCCAGTGGCCAGGGAGGTGAGGGAGCAGATGATCAGGGTCGCCAGCAGGAAGATGGAGGGGTGTATCACCTTGAGGCCGAAGTAGATGATGCTGGGGACTATGCCGCCGGCGATCCAGGTGCCGACCAGGGCGCCGACGGAGACCAGTATCAATATGGCTCCCATCCCCTTGGCGACGCCGTCGACGGCGGCCTGCTCCAGGGATTTGTAATCATGACCTAGCCGGATACCGAGCCCCATGATGACGAACCAGGCGATGAACAGCGCCAGCTGGATCGGCAGATCGAGCACGCTGGTGAACGAAAAGGCCAGGGCCAGAAAAATGGCCAGGCAGGCAAACACCTGCGCCATGCCAGGTAATCGGATGTGGTTTTGTTGGTTTTGCATAGATACTTCCTAAACTCTTGCTCGCCAAGGTCGGTCCCTCTCGTCCTGTGGATACACGTATCCCGAGGGGCCGCCCAAAAAGAGGCCGCAATCTACCACAAACCCGGGGCGCAAAATCCCAACTTATTTAGCAAAAATGCATTAATGTTTGATAAATCTACTCATTAGTTGATCTCATCGGCGCTTTTTTTGATTATCAGGCGGATGCAGGGCAAATAGCCAAAACTCATAGAGAAGTCCGATTGCACTCCTCATAATCACAAACGATAATTGTTATCGTTTGATTCTGTGGGTAGCATCATCATGATCTGGATAGTGCGGTGTCTCTTGCTGGCAGCCTTGCTGGCGGTGTTGGGCTGGGGTCAGGACAAGGCGTACGGCCTGTGGAGTCTGGGCTTCTTGCTGGCAGCCTGGGTCATGCTGGAACCCAGGCTGAGGCCGGCGCTGATCCTGCTGCCGGTCGCGGGCATGACGGGGGTCGTCACCCTGCTCTGGCAGCAAAGCTGGCTATAGGAAAGCGCTCAGCGGGAAGGAACGGCCTGGATCTTGTCATAGGCCAGGCGCAGTGAGGTCATGACCTTCTGCTCCATCTCGGTGCGTTCGGCATCCGTGGTGAAGTAGATCATGTCGACGTTGTGGCGTATGTAGTGAGAGGGGAGCTGATTGAGGGTAAGGCAGCAGAGATCGGCCAGTTGGTAGGGGGTCAGCGTCTGGTTAAGTCCCTGTTTTTCTATCTCTTTGAGCACCAGATGTTCATAGAAGTTGTGAATGTCGGTATCCAGGATCATGGGAAAACCCCTGTGGTGGCATGGCATCCTCAACAGCATAGCCATGGCAGGGGCAAAAACAAAAGGCCCGTCACTTTCGTGATGGGCCTTTTGCAGAATGAATGGTGCGAAGAGAGGGACTCGAACCCTCACATCCGTGGGACACTAACACCTGAAGCTAGCGCGTCTACCAATTCCGCCACCTTCGCACACTGATTTTCTCCAGCTGGTTTTAAATGCTGTTGGAGCGCATTGCTCTGTGTTTACATGTCAGAATCATGGTGCGAAGAGAGGGACTCGAACCCTCACACCCGGGGGGCACTAACACCTGAAGCTAGCGCGTCTACCAATTCCGCCACCTTCGCACATTGTCATCAATCTTGTTTTACATGCCATCGATGGAGCATGTTGCAGTATGGTGCGAAGAGAGGGACTCGAACCCTCACATCCGTGGGACACTAACACCTGAAGCTAGCGCGTCTACCAATTCCGCCACCTTCGCATCACTGCGGTGGGGGATTCTATAGAGTTTTGGGGGGCCGTCAACAGCCAAAGGGGACTTTTTTCGCTGTTGACGGATAAAGCCGTATCAAGGGCACAAAACTTCAGCAATCTGGGTCACACCGGGGCCAGTGCGTCCTGATACATCTGCTCGTACAGGGGAACGGAGTCGGCCCAGTCGAAGCGGGTGTGCATGGCATTTTGCTGCACGCGGGCAAACCGCTCCGGTTCCTGCAGGTAGTGGAGCAGGCTGCGGCGCATGGCATCGAGCAAGGTGCTGGCGGTGGGATCGTTGAAGCAGAACCCGGTCGCGTGCTCCGGATCGGCGTCCCAGTCCACCACTGTATCCTTGAGTCCGCCGACGGCTCTCACCAGCGGCAGAGTGCCATAGGCCAGGCTGTACATCTGGTTGAGGCCGCAGGGCTCGAACAGGGAGGGCATCAGGAAGAAATCGGCGCCCGCTTCCACCAGGTGGGCCAGACGGTCGTCATAGGCGTTGATGAAGGCGAACCTGTCGGGATGTTGCTGGGCTATGGTCTGCAACTGGGCGGCGAGGGAGGGATCGCCGGAACCGACGATCACCACCTGCACCTGATGCTGCAAAAACTTGTCCAGCGCCGGGATCAGCAGGTGCACCCCTTTCTGCTCGGTCAGTCGGCACACCATGCCATAGATGGGCAGGTTGCCGACGGGCAGCCCCGTCTCCTGTTGCAGGGCCCGTTTGCAGGCGTGCTTGCCGGCCAGGTGGTCGGCGTCATAGGTGGCGGGCAGCAGGGGATCGAAGGCGGGATCCCAATCCTGATAGTCACAGCCGTTGAGGATGCCGCGCAAGTCGCTCGCCCGTTGCTGGAACACGCTGGCCATGCCGTGAGCACCCAGGTGGGTCAGCAGCTCGCTGGCGTAGTTGGGGCTGACCGCATTGATCTTGTCCGCATAGAGCACACCGCATTTGAGCAGGTTGATGTGACCGTAGTCGTAGTTGATGCGTTGCTCGTAGTCCTGGATCTCCGGCACGGCCCAGAACTGCTGGCGATCGAACACCCCCTGGAAGGCCGCATTGTGGATGCTGATGACCGACCGGGTGCGCTGGAAGAAGGGATTGTGAGCGTGGCGCGTCTTGAGCAGCAGCGGCAGCAGGCCGGTGTGCCAGTCGTTGCAGTGAACTATGTCAGGGGCGAAGTTCAGCTGCTCGCAGGCGTGCAGGGCCGCCGCCGCCAGGAAGGCGAAACGCTCGCCGTTGTCGGGGTAGGCCTGATTGTTCTCGGCATAGAGCTGGGGCCGCTCGAAATAGGGTGGGCAATCGAGCAGATAGACGCAGATCCCGTCCAGTTCCAGCTGATAGATGCGATAGCTGATGTCGTCCCGCCCCTGAGGGGTGGGCAACCAGCGCGAGGCGAGAAGAACGGCCTCGTCCCGGCGCTTGAGCGTCTTGTAGAAGGGCAGGATGATGCGAACGTCGTGACCCCCCCGGGCGAGATGCTGCGGCAGGGCCTTGGCCACATCCGCCAGGCCCCCGGTCTTCACCAACCCCTCAACCTCAGAGGCTACAAACAGGACTTTCAGTGGGTTAATAGCCAACTCTTGCTCCCTTAGGTACCACGACGATTCCGCCTTCGGATACGGTAAATCGCTCTCTGTCATGGTCCAGATTCTCACCGATCACGGTGCCGGGTGCAATTTCAACGTTTTTGTCGATGATGGCGCGTCGAATTGAGCAGCCTTCACCTATCTTCACATCCCCGAGCAGCACGGATTCGCTGATGTGGCTGCAGGGGCCTATGTTGCAGCGAAAACCCAGGATGGATCGCTGGATCTGGCTGCCCTGAATGAAGCAACCGCCGGAGATCAAGGAGTTGGCAATCTTGACCTTGCACTCATCGGTGTCGATGAAGGTGGCGGGGGGCAGGGGCGGGTAGTGGGTGTGCAGCGGCCATTTGCGATTGTAGAGGGAGAAGGGGGTGTCGTCGGCCACCAGATCCATGTGCGCCTGCCAATACGAATCCAGGGTCCCCACATCGCGCCAGTAGACGTTGGGCTTCTCACCGGGGATGACGTTGGTGCTGTAGTCGTAGACATAGACGGGGGCGCGGGGGAACAGGCTGGGGATGATGTCCTTGCCGAAATCGTGGCTGGAGTTTTCCTCGGCGGCATCGCGCTTGAGCTCGCGGTAGAGCGCCTCGGTCTCGAAGATGTAGTTGCCCATGGAGACCAGGGCCTGGGTGGGATCCCCGGGGATGGGCTTCGGATGCCTGGGTTTCTCTTCAAAACCTATCATGCGGCCCTCCTGATCCACCTCGATCACCCCGAAGGCGCTCGCCTCCTCTATGGGCATGCGCAGGGCCGCCACGGTGAGGGCGGCGGCCTTCTGCTTGTGGAATGTCACCATCTGGCTCACATCCATCTTGTAGATATGGTCGGAGCCGAAGATGCAGACGTGCTCGGGGTCGGAGATCTCGATGAAGCGCAGGTTCTGATAGATGGCGTCGGCGGTGCCGTCATACCAGCGTTTGCCCATCCGCATCTGGGCCGGAATGGGATCGATGAAGCGATCCGTGATGCCGACTATGTTCCAGCCCTTCTTCATATGCAGGTAGAGGGACTGGGACTTGAACTGGGTGAGCACATAGATGCGCAGGAAGTCGGCGTTGACGAAGTTGTTGAGCACGAAGTCGATCAAACGGTAGCTGCCGCCAAAGGGGACAGAGGGCTTGCTGCGGGTGGTGGTCAGTGGCTGGAGTCGGGTTCCTTCGCCGCCAGCCAATATCATGGTGAGTATGCCTGCCATCGTATTTCTCTCCCTGAATTCATACTTTGAAAAGGTTTTCATGTTGCCGCGAAAAAACACCCCTAAAGGGGTGGTAAACGTTTTCTCGGTACCTTAGCAGATCCCGTCTGGCACTCTCTACTTGTTTTATTACAACCGTTGCACTTATTTAGGCTTTGCCCAGATACACCTTGAATTTGCCATCGCTGGCTATCACTTCGGTCCGTTTGAAGTGCGTATCCAGTATAGGTTGGTAACGCAGGAAGGCATTGGCGACTATGGTCAGGGCGCCATCGGCGGTCAAAAACTCGGGGGCCCTTGCCAGGAAGGTTTCGGTGGCGGCATAGAAGGTCTTGAGCCCGGCATGGAAGGGGGGATTCGAGACGATATGTTGGAATCTTTCGGCAATATCGGAATAGACATCAGAGGCATAGACTCGCCCCTGCAAGCCGTTGACCGCCAGGGTGCGGCGGCTGGACTCGAGCGCCAGGGCGCTGATGTCTACCATGTTCACCGTCAATGCCGGGTTGCGTTTGGCCAAGATGGAGCCGATGACGCCGGCGCCACAGCCAAAGTCGAGCAGCTTGCCCTGCATGGGAGGGAGGCTCGCCAGCAGCATCTGGCTGCCGAGATCCAGGCCGTCGGCGCTGAAGACCCCCGGCAGTGCCATGACGGTCAGCTCGGTATCCCCGGCCTTGCACTCATAGCGGCTGAACCAGGCATCCAGCTCGAAGGGGGCGACCGGCTTGCCGAGCTCGCCGTGATAGAGGGAGCAGCGGCGCGCGGAGTCGCGTTTTATCGGCTTCTCGCCATAGGGGGCCAGCAGCTTGTCTGCCCCGTTGATGCCACCCCGGTTCTCGCCGGCGAGGAACAGGTCTGCACCGCTTTCGAGCAGCGGCGCCATCATGGCCAGCAGATATTGCGCCTCGGCCTTGGCCTTGGGCATCAGCAGCAGCAGGGCATCGAAACGAGGAGCACCGCCGAGCTGGTGATCGAACAGGATGCGCTCACCCAGGGCCGCCTGCTGGCTGAGGAAATAGCAGTAGTCTGTGGTGAAGACCGTCAGGGAGTCGGCCAGCTCGGCCAGCTGACGAGGGTAATCATCTTCCAGGGCGCCACACACCAACAGCCGTTTGCCGACAAAGAGGGCTTGATTACGTTCCAGCATCTGGCTGACGGCACTGACAGGACGGCTCATTGGGACTCTCCACGCTTTTTTGGGCGGCCATTATACATGGCCGCTTTCGCCTTGACATTTATGCTGTGTTCCCGAAATATGCCCAGACACCTTATTTATCCAGAGATGATGCAATGCGGTCATGCGTATCGAAACGAAAGCATAAACACAGCCTGACATTCGGGCCTGCTGGCGTGCGCGCGTAACCTCTCATCCCTGAGACGATTCAAGCCCCGGTAGCGACCCCCGTACCGGGGCTTTTTATTGACCAATCCATCTGTTTAGGAGAAGGAAATCCCATGTTTCAAGGTTCGATAGTTGCCCTGATCACCCCATTTCGACAGGGCCAGCTGGACGAGGCCGCACTGGCTCGCCTGGTGGAGTGGCACATAGAGCAGGGGACCCATGGCATAGTGCCGGTCGGTACCACGGGGGAGAGCCCGACCCTGACCCACGACGAGCATTGCCGGGTGGTGGAGCTGGTGGTCAAGCAGGTGGCGGGACGGATCCCTGTCATCGCCGGTGCGGGCTCCAACAACCCGGTCGAAGCCATTGAATACACCCGTTTCGCCGAGCAGATGGGGGCGGATGCCACCCTGCATGTGGCCGGTTACTACAACCGCCCGAATCAGGAAGGCTTGTTCCACCACTTCAAGGCGGTCCACGACGCCACCACCAAGCCGATCATCGTCTACAACATTCCGCCCCGCGCCATCGTCGATGTGCAGCCGGCGACCCTGGCCCGGCTGGCCGAGCTGCCGCGCATCGCCGGCGTGAAGGACGCCACCGGCGATCTGGCCCGCCCCTGGACCGAACGCCAGCTCATCAAGAAACCCTTTGCCTGGCTCTCCGGTGAAGACGCCACCGCCGTCGCCTACAACATCGGTGGTGGTCAGGGCTGCATCTCGGTGACGGCCAACGTGGCCCCCAAGCTGGTGGCCGAGGTCCAGAACCTGACCCTGGCCGGCGAGTGGCAAGCTGCCCGCGAGCTGCAGGACAAGCTGATCCCGCTGCATCAGGCCATGTTCGCCGAGCCAAGCCCGGCGGGCGCCAAGTACGCGGTCTCCCTGCTGGGCCTGTGCAGCGAGGAGTGCCGTCTGCCGGTGATGCCGCTGTCTGACGCCACCCGCGAGCGGATCCGCGCCGCCATGCAGGCGTTGAATCTGTTGTAAAAACTGGGCTCTGGATCTCGCTTTTGACTGCCAGGTCAATTAATGGCCAGGCTTTGCCGATATACTCGCTTGGATACAACCAAGGATGAATTGGCATGCAAGAATGGGATCCAGAGCACTTCACCAGTTTTGAACATCTCTGTGAAGTGACCTTGGCCGCGGTCAGAGAAAAGACCGAGGCCGAGCAGATCTATCTGTGGCTGCGGGCGCCGACGCCCCAGCTCTATCACTACAGGCCCGAGCAGGGCTTGCTCTGCCTGAGCGCCGATCTGCTCAGCTCCCTCGACCTGCCCCTCCTCTTCATAGAGCGCTCCCTCGATCTCGGCCAGTTGCTGGTAGAGCCCATTGCGCCGTCCAGCGCCATCTGGGAGAGCGTCGAGCCTGAGGCCCCGCGCCTGCGTGCCTGCTTCCCGCTCAAACGCCACAAGGGGCTGGAGGCCGTGGTCTATCTGGAAACCCGGCGCCGCCTCGATCGCCTGCCAAGGCGCCAGCAGCAGAGCATACAACTGCTGATGCACTACCTCGCCGCCGAGCTGGAGAGTCGGCGGCTCGCCGGTCAGGTCGATTTGGAGCGGGATCAGCGGATCCATACCCAGGCCGACCTCGTCCGCAGCCAGGCCCTGCAGGACTCCTTCCTCAGCATGCTGCAGGCGCTGCACCAGGTGGGGGTCAAGCTGTCGCGCTGTGACAGCGAGGATCGCCTGCTGCACGATGCCGTGGTGCTGGCACGCCAGGAGTTGCAGTTCGATCGCATCGCCATCTTCCTGACGGACAGTGAATTCAAGACCATGCACGGGACCTGGGGCACCAACGAGGCGGGTGAGCTCATCGACGAGCGCCATTTCATCAGCCCCATTCCGGAGCACCCCACGGTGCAGGAGGCGCTGCGCCGCAAGGACTATGTGCTGGTGCTGGAAGACACCCCGCTCTATTACGAGAAGCAGGAGGTGGGGCGCGGCTGGAATGCCATGGTGTCGCTCTGGGACGGCACTACCCCGATCGGCTGGATCGCCGCCGACAACCTGCTCTGGCGTCGCCCGCTCAAGGCGTATCAGAGCGAGATCTTCAAGCAGTATGCCGCCGTGCTCTCCCAGTTGCTGATCCGCCAGCGCACTCAGGCGGCGCTCGAGCGTTTCAACCGTGAGCTGGAGCTGCGGGTGCAGGAGCGGACCCGGCAGCTGGCCGACACCAACCGGGCGCTGGAGGAGGCCAACCGGCGTCTTTCCTTATTGTCGCTGGAGGATCCCCTGACCGGGATCGCCAACCGCCGTCAATGGGACATCACCATGGAGCGGGAGTGGGAGCGGGCGCGTCGCCATCAGGGGGTATTGGCGGTGCTGATGATAGACGTGGATGAGTTCAAGTCCTACAACGACCACTTCGGCCATGGCAAGGGGGATCAGTGCCTGCAACGGGTCGCGGCCCTGCTGCAGGAGACGGAGCGGCGGCGCACCAATCTGGTGGCCCGCTATGGCGGCGAGGAGTTCGTGATCCTGCTGTGCGCCCCGCAACCCGGGGAGGCGGAGCGACTGGCGGAGCAGATCCACCAGGGACTGGAAGCCCTGCAGATCCCCCATCCGGCCTCCCGGGTGGCGGCGACGCTCACCGTCAGCATCGGCTTCAGCTATCTGATCCCCTCCTCGGACAAGGGGTGGCAGACCCTGACCGAGCAGGCGGATCAGGCGCTCTATCACGCCAAGTCCCAGGGGCGGGCCTGTACCCTGGCCTATCGCTGACTCGGGCCCGCCCTCTCTCCTTTGTCGCGGCATCAGGGGGCGGCCCTCTTCCTCGGCATAAATGTGGTCGCAAGCGTTTCTCGCCCCTTGATGCGTGGCGATGATCCACGGGTCTGGCTAGAATGGGGGCCCATTTTCCACAGACAGATCCTGCACCATGACCCTCTCCGGATTTCAAGGCCTGGTCTTCGACCTCGACGGCACCCTGGTGGACTCCATGTCCCTGCACCTGGCCGCCTGGGAGCATACCGCCCGCGAGTTTGGCTTTCAGTTCGATGCCGACTGGTTTTATGAGCTGGGTGGCATGCCCAGTCGCAAGATAGCCTTGCTGGTGGCCGAGGTGCAGCAGATAGCGCTGGATCCGCTGGTGGTGACGCGTTGCAAGACGGAGCACTACGTGGCCAACCTGCACAAGGCGACCCCCTTCCCGGCCATGCTGGATCTGGTCAGGCGCTATCACGGCCTCATCCCCATGGGCATAGGCACAGGTTCACCCCGCATCAATGCCGAGGCCGTGCTGCGCAATACCGGGCTGGATCGCTACTTCCCCGTGGTGGTGACCGCCGACGATGTGGAGCTGCACAAACCCCACCCGGATACCTTCCTGCTGGTGGCACAGCGACTCGGAGTCGAGCCAAAGGGCTGTCTGGTGTTCGAGGACACGGGCATAGGGGCGCAGGCCGGTGAGGCCGCGGGCATGCGGGTATGCATGGTCAAGGAAGGGAAGCCGGTCGGATTGACCTACTGAGCAAACGGGCTGGTCATCGAGGCCGCCTGGGGGAGAAGACCCACTCTCATACGGGACAGGCATGACATGAGAGTGGGGATGCGCGTCGTCACAGATTGACGCTGCGGCGAGCTCAGAGCGAGGAGGAGGCGAGCATCACTGCTCGCTGCTACCGCCCTGATTGTCGTCATAACGGCTCGGGCCGCCGTGGGGGCGCGGGGCCATGGAGACCCGTGGCTTGCGGGCGCGCTGGATGCTGACCGCCGGGCGACCTGAGTGCATGGCGATGGTGGAGATCTTGGCCTTGTAGACCAGTTGCTGATTGCCATGGGCATCGGTCAACAGCACGCTGTACTGGTCGAAGCCGCTGATGGTCCCCTCCAGCTTGATGCCGCTCACCAGGAAGATGGCGACCTGACTGCGGTTCTTGCGCAACCAGTTGAGGGCAGAATCTTGCCCGTTCCCAAGAGAGAAGGCCTGCTCGATGGTGGAGTAGCTTGGGGATTCAGTTGTCATAAATTATTGTCCCGCGGAAAAAAAGTGGCGTTTGATTGTGCTAAATGGTCACAGGCTTGTCAAAGTCATTCTCACCCCGCCGCCAAAGCATCGGTGAACAGGGGCTGATGTGCATGGGCTTGAGCAAATCTGCAGATAAATATGCCCCTCTTCCCTGGATGCAGAGTCGATCGATGCGACAAGACCCCCTTTCCAGGTCGCACCTATGCCCATGTATCTCGCGTCCCTTAAGGCCCTGTACATGAACAGGGCTGGTGGTTAGCGGCGGTGGCTGCAATAATTGGCGCCTCTGGCCGTTCGCGGCCTCATGCTGGGGTCTTATCTTGCATCCGGTTTCACACCAACACCCAATTACCTATACCCATGACGCGACCGCGTGCGAAGAGTGTGACCTGCTGGTGCCGGCCACCGCGCTGGCCGTGGGGGAGACGAGCAGCTGTCCCCGTTGCGGTCACACCCTGAGTGCACACCTGCCGCAGCAGGAGCGCAGGCCCATCGCCTACGGCTTTGCGGCGCTCATCATGTTCGTGCTCTCCAATGCCTTCACCTTCATGTCCTTCTCGGCCAAGGGAGTGGGGCAGGAGATGACCTTCCTGCAGTGCATCACCACCCTGGTGGATCAGGGCTATCTGTTTCTGGGGGCCGTGCTGAGCCTGACCCTGATCGGCCTGCCACTGGTCTATATCGGCTCCATCATGCTGGTGCTGTGGCGGCTCGACAAGGATCTGCACAGCAATGCCCTGCGCTCCCTCGGCCGACTGCTGTGCCGGATCAAACCCTGGCTGATGGTGGATGTCTTCCTCATCGGGGTGCTCATCTCCCTGGTCAAGCTGATGGGCATGGCGGACGTCAAGATGGGGCTCTCGTTCTGGGCCTTCGTGGGCTACACGGTGCTGCTGATCAAGATGATCTCGTCCCTGGACCGGATGTGGCTGTGGCAGCGGCTGTTCGGCACGACCGAAGTGAGGGAACTGGATCCCGAGGCCAGTGCCCTGGCGTGCGGGCTGGTGGGTTGCCACATCTGCGGCGCGCTCAATGACGGCGATGCCCATAGCTGTTCCCGTTGCGGCGATCGTCTCCATCACCGCAAACCAGGCGGTCTGAACCGCACCTGGGCACTGCTCATCACCTCGGTGATCCTCTATATCCCTGCCAACCTTTATCCCATCATGGACACCGTCTTTTTGGGGGACGACACTCCCTCCACCATCATGGGTGGTGTGGTGTTGCTCTGGGCCATGGGCTCCTACCCCATAGCCGCGGTGATCTTCTTCGCCAGCGTGGTGGTGCCCCTGGTGAAGATACTGGCACTGCTGTGGCTCTGCTACATGGTGCAGCGTGGCCGGGTCGGTTCTCCCCTTGGCAAGCTCAAGCTCTATCGCATGACCGAATTTGTGGGACGTTGGTCGATGATCGACGTCTTTGTGGTGGCCATATTGGCTGGCCTCATCCGGCTCGATAATCTGATGACCATCTACCCGGGCCCCGCGGCCATTGCTTTTGCCGGGGTCGTTTTAATCACCATGGTGGCCGCCATGAGTTTCGATTCCCGCCTGATCTGGGATTTACAACAAGGAGAGCGCGAACGTGAGTGAGCGTAAGACGAGGTGGAAACCGGGCTCTGACTTTATGAGCTCGGCCGCCGCTATCTGGATGGTGCCACTGCTGGCGCTGTTCATCGGAGCCTGGATGCTGTTCCAGCACTGGTATTCACAGGGCCCCAGCTTCACCCTGACGGTCGCCACCGCCGAGGGCATAGTGGCGGGCAAGACGGTGATCCGCTCCCGTGAGGTGGAAGTGGGTCGCATCGAGGCGGTGGAGCTCAGCGACGACTACAGCCATGCGGTGCTCAAGGCTCGTCTGACCAATGCCGCCGCCGGCATGCTAAAGAAGGACAGCCAGTTCTGGGTGGTCAAACCCAGGGTCGGACGGGAAGGGGTGTCGGGTCTTGGCACCCTGCTCTCCGGGGCCTACATCGAACTCGCCCCGGGCAAGAAGGGCAAGGCGCGCGGTGAATACGCCATGCTGGACAAGCCCCCGCTCGCCTCGGTGGACGCCAAGGGGCTGAGGCTCTCCCTCAGCAGCCGCGATGCGCGTGCCCTGGGGGTCGGCTCTCCCATCAGCTATCAGGGCTTCACCATAGGCCAGATAGAAGAGGCCAAGTTCCTGCCCGAGAAGAGCGAGATGCAGTACCAGCTCTTTATCAATGCCCCCTACGACATCCTGGTGAGCAGCAACTCCCGCTTCTGGCTGACGCCGGGCTTCGAGGTCTCCATGAGCAGTGAGGGGATGAAGGTGAAGATGGACTCGCTGGAGAGCCTGCTTGACGGCGGCATCACCATGGGGTTGCCGCCAGGCTGGACACCCGGTGAGCCGGTCAAGCAGATGGACAGCTTCACCCTGTTCCAGGACGAGGCGAGCGTGCTGGCCGGTAGCCTGGATCAGTTCATCGACTACGTCTTCCTGTTCGAGGACAACGTGGGTGGCCTGCACCCCGGGGCGGCGGTGCAGTACCGCGGCATCCGGGTCGGCACCGTCATCTCTGCCCCCTACCTCATCGACGACAAGGGGGTGCAGATCTTCCAGAGCCGGCAGATCCCCGTGCTGGCTCGCATCGAGGTGCAGCGCCTCTCCCATCGCTACGCCAATGCGGAGCGGGAGCAGTGGCGTGCCCTGTTCAGCAAGCAGTTCAAGGAGGGATTGCGGGCCAGTCTCAAGACGTCCAGTCTGCTGACCGGCGGCAAGGTGGTGGATCTCAACTTCTATCCGGATGCCCCCGCCTATAAGCCCATCAAGCTGGCAGGCTATCAGGTGTTCCCGACAGTGCAGGCCGGGCTGGATCAGATAGAGCGCAAGGTGAACCTCATCCTCGACAAGTTCGTCGACATGGACATGGCCACCACGCTGACGCAGGTGAATACCACCCTGGCGACCCTGGACAAGACCCTCAAGCACATCAAGGCCGTGAGTGCCAATCTGGAGCAGTTCACCGGTCAGCGTTCGACCCAGCAGTTGCCCGAGTCGCTCAACCAGAGCCTCAAGCAGTTGCAGGAGACAATGCAGGCCTATGATGCCGGCTCCCAGACCAACCAGGAGCTGCGTCAGTCGGTGCAGTCTCTCAATCAGCTGATGGGGGAGTTGCAACCCCTGGTCCATTCACTGAACGAGCAGCCCAGTTCGCTGATCTTCGACCGCTCCCATCCCCAGGATCCTGAGCCCAAGCGAGGAAAATAATGATGTCCCTGACTTTGCCAACCCTTAATCGAGAGGCCAAATTCGTAGATCTTCGACCGCATCCATTCCCCCAGGATCCTGAGCCTAAGCGAGGAAAATGATGAAAAAACGGATGATGACCCTGGCCTTGCTGGGCCTGCTGGCGGGATGCAGCGCTGCCCCGACGACACTGCACTACTACTCGCTGGATGCGGAGATCCCGCAGTCGAACGGCGTCACGGCGCAGCCCCAGCACCAGCTGGTGCTGCGTCCCGTCGCCCTCTCTGGCCAGTTGGATCGGATGAGCCTGGTCTATCAGCTGGAGGGCAAGGAGCTGCACTTTGCCGAGTACCATCGCTGGGCGGGTTCGCTCGACGCTCAGCTGAACCAGCTCACCCTCAATGGCCTCTCCAGCCGGTTGCCGGGCTGGGTAGTGCGTCAGGACGGGGCCCGCAAGGGACCTGTGCTGACCATCTCGGTTGAACGCTTCCAGGGGCGGCACGATGGTCGCGCCCTGCTCAGCGGCCGCTGGCGCTTGTTGACGGAGGAGGGGGTGGTACTGCGGGACGTGCCCTTCCAGCAGGAGCGGGTCTTGCCGGCCGATGGGTATGGTGCCCTGGTCGACGAGCTGGGGCAGGGCTGGCAGCAACTGCTCGATCAGATAGCGGCGGATGTACGCACTCGCAGCTGAACGGGACAATGAAAAACGGGAGGCCTGGGCCTCCCGTTTTGTTATCTGACGCTGGGTTATTGCTGAACTTCCGATACCCCTTGTACCTTGACCTCTACCCGGCGATCCGGGGCCAGGCAGACGATCAGGTCACGCCTGGACTGGTTGGTGCAGCTCTCGCCAGTGACAGGAGAGCTCTCGCCGTGCCCTTCCACGTTGACCTTGCCGGCAGGCAGCCCCTTGCCAACCAGATAGTCGGCGACTGTCTGTGCGCGCTGCTCGGACAGCTTCTGGTTATAGGCATCGGAGCCGAGACGGTCGGTATAGCCAATGACGGTGGCAGAGCCATCCTTGGGTCTGGCTTCCTCAATCTGGGTGTAAAGGGTATCCAGTGCCTGGCCGGCTTCCGGCTTGAGGGTGGCCTTGTTGAAGTCAAACAGCACATCCGAACTCAGGGTGAACTGCTTGTCGACCACCACGGGCTCGGGTGCCGGGGCCGGGGCTGCAACCGGCATGGCCGGCGGGACCTGGCCGAAGCGATAGACGGCGGCCAGGGAGAGCAGGCCGTTGTCCATGCGCAGGCCTGTGTCTTCACGACTGCCGTAAGGGGTGCTGTATTGGTACTCGAGACGAGCTGCCCAGTCCAGGTTGAAGGCGTACTCGGCGCCAAGCGCACCGACGAAGGTGAAGTCGTTGTCGTTGTCCAGCTTGTCACTGCTGGTCCAGCCGTAACCACCGCCGACGCGACCATAGAGATCCAGGTTTTCAGCTACCGGGAAGCCGAGCTTCAGGGTCAGCTGCGCCAGCTGCGCCTCGACATCGTCGTTGAAGACGGCTGCATTCCGGGTGCCGTTGTATTTGAGTTTGCCAAGGTAGTCGTAACCGAGTTCGATCCCCAGGTTCTGGTTGATCTGGTAACCGGCGAAGACACCGGCCCCCACTTCGTCGTCATCCTTGTCTTCGGTGGAGATGCTGTTGCTCTCGTCGACGCCGTAGAAGTTGGACCAACCCAGTTTGGCACCGCCATACCAGGTATTGTCTTGTCCGGCTGCCTGAGCGTTGGCCGCAAGCAAGCCTGAAACCAGCAAGGTAATCAGTGTTTTGTTCATATGAAGCCTCTGCAATTTGTCTGTGGGAGAGATCGAATTTGTGTCGCCTCGCCTCATGGGTTGGGCCTGTGTCTAGCCACAACATGTTTAAACGTAGCTCGCTTTTTAAAATCCACAAGCAACTGATATGAAACATATTGTGATAACCATCTGCATCATAGTGGAGTCGGCTGATGACCGTGGGGGCATGACCCGATTCTGTGATGAGTGTCATACGAGTTTTGTTGGTTCGCTGTGGGAAACAACTGGCTCCAATGAAGAGGCCGACGTGAAGTCGGCCTCTTGCATCTGCTTGCACATCACTGGGGGATGAACTCGTACTCACGTTCGATGAAGGTGGCGGCGCGCTCGCTCAGGGCGGCGTGCACGGCCGTGGTCGGGTGGACCTGATCCCAGAACATCTTGCCTTCACAGTTGAGCTCGCTGGCGCTGCGGCGAGTCATCGGACTGGCAACGGCCTGAGCCAGCAAGGGGTTGCCGGCGATGGCGAGGCGCTCCTGCGCATTGAAGGGGGCAAGCTGGCTGTCTGTGGTGGCACTGCGGGACGAGAACGGCTTCCACACATAGCCCCCGCCGTAGCAGGCGTTCTCTGTGTCACTCAGGCCGAAGTTCTGCGGATCCCGCAGCATCTCGGCGAATTGCTTGTCGATCTCGAACAGCTTCACCATGCCGGTAGGGGCCAGCTGGCGTGCCAGGTTCAGCAGCAGCTCGTTGTGATAGCGGGAGACATGGCTGGCCGCCTCCACCACCTTCTGGCTGCGAGCCGAGGGGTTCTGGCCCAGATCCGGCAGGTTGAACAGCAGGATCTGTTTTGCCCCATGAAGCACCATGCGGTTGGCCGAGTCACTGATGACGTCGCGCACCCGCTTGGCGTCCAGCTCGGTATTCCAGCCATAGGCCAGATAGTCGTTGGCGCCGACCCAGAGGATCACCAGATCGTCCTCCTTGAAGCTGTCCTTCTCCAGGAATTGGGTGATCTCATAGTCCAGATTGTTGATGACCTGATACTTGGGATTCCAGGAGATCTTGTTGTAAGCCACGGCAGTGGCACCGCCTTCCGCTTCATTGACTATTTTCAGCCCCGGGAACGGCTGGGTCAGCTGCTCCAGCCAGACGGGGCCGTTGGAGAAGCGGCCCTGGTAGTAGGGCGGGCTGGAGGGAAGATAACCGCGCATCTTGCCGTACATCTTGCCGGTGTCGGAGAGGCTGTCGCCGAACATCACTATGCGGGAGAAGGGGGGGCGCGTCTCGGCGGCATGGGCCGTCAGGGCGAAGAGCCCCAGTAAACACAGAAGCCATTTGTTCATCTTGCTGTTCTCATGGAGTGGATGCAGGCGCTGCCTGCGGGCTGTTCCTCGAAGGCAAGGGGCTGGGGACCCCTGTTGCCAGGCTGCACGGTATCCACTCGAATACAATCTTGCAGCAAGCCATGGGCATTAAATCGATTGCGGTCACACTGGTCTCCCCTGGATGGGGGAGGCTTCACGTTTGTTTCACGCCAGCCCGGGCAAGATGCCTGCATACCCCAATGACAGGAGCGTGAAAATGAACAAAGCAAAGGTAATCGGCCTGGTGGCCCTGATGTCCGTCTCTTCTTTCGCCATGGCGGCCTACACCGGTCCCCAGGAGCAGAACAAGGTCTCGGTCGCGCAGTTGAAAGACGTGGCAGATGATCAGTGGGTGACCCTGGAAGGCAAGCTGGTCAAGCACCTTGGCGGCGAGAACTACACTTTCCGCGATGAGAGCGGCGAAGTGGAAGTGGAAGTGGACGGGGACGTGTGGCGCGGCGTCGAAGTGGGCCCGAACGATCTGATCCGTATCCGCGGCGAGGTTGACCACAGCTGGAACAAGACAGAGGTCGAGGTCGAGCACCTGGAGAAGGTAGGTGCCGCTCCCCAGAGCAAGGGCGGCTTCATCGCCAAGTAAGTTTGCAGACCATGCAGGCAGCAAGGGCGCTACATAAGCGCCCTTGCTGTTTTTGTGGCTGCCGTCAGCCCGCCCGGACGGCGACGGTACGCTTGAACCCCTTCTCGGCCTGATTGACCTTGTAGAGGTAGCGACGGGCCTCCGCCTTGGGGTGCTGCTCGGTCAGCACCTGATAGACAGCCTCGGGAGAGAGGCGGTTAATCATGTCAGGGGCTGCCTTGCGGTTGCTGGAGAAGGTGTTGAGCACCCCGCCCGCACCGCCGTTGTAGGCGGAGATCACCGCATAGCGACGGGATTGGGGATCCTGGATATCCGCCAGATAGACGGTCTGCAGCAGGTGCAGATAGGCAGTCCCCACGTCTATGTTGTAGGCCGGATTGAACAGATCCTCCCGGGTCGGCTGGCCGTTCTTGCCCTTGACCCGCACATAAACGTCCCGTCCGGCGGTGGCCGGGATCACCTGCATCAGGCCATAGGCATTGGCATGGCTGACCGCATAGGGGTTGAAGCTGCTCTCTGTCTTGATCACCGCATAGATCAGGCTCTCGGCGACCCCGTATTTGCGGGAGGCCTCGCGGATGATGCTGGCGTACTTGTAGCCGCGCTTGTCCTCATGGTTGGCCACCATGGGGATGTCGACGAAGAAGATGGTGCGAATGCCGAGGGTGCGCTTCTTCATCGCGCTGGCCAGCAGGTAGTCGGCATAGCGCTCCGCGCGCCAGCCGGAACGGATGGCCTGACCCTGGGTGTCCAGCACCTGGCCATAGAGGAAGGGCTCGCCACCCGGCATGATCTCTCTATCCGAATAGAGATCCACTTCCGCCGGATCGTCCGGGGTCAGCAGCGTCTCTATGATGGCGCGGCGCAGGTGGGCGCGGGGATCTATGCCCGAGACAGTCTCCACCATGATGTGGCCGCTGGAGAAGTCGACGTGGGCCCGGCTCTTGTATTGATCCGTGTATTTGACGTAGTCAAACTTGCCCGCAAACAGTGCCTCGCGTCCCCATATCTCGTTCACGTTATGGGAGAGCGCACTGATCATGTGTTCGAAGCCGCGGATGTCCTTGCCGTTGACCAGATCCTCGTCTTCTGCCCCGGGTTTGGGAGAAGAGGAGCAGGCAGAGAGAAACAGCAGGGCGCACAGCAGCCAAAAAATTCGACCCATAAGATCCTCAAACTGGGCGGTGGGGCCGCCCGTCACTCATTTGCCTTGAACCAGAAGAGGGCCAGCCGTCGATGGGCACTCACCTGGATCACGGGGACAACGCATTGGCACAGTGCCGGGAGCCCCATGGCCACAGATGCCGGGCTTCGGCACTCTGCGCCCTGCTCGCCGACTCGGTTTACTGGCTGGGAGGGGTGTAACCGTCGATGGCCACTTCACCCGCTTCAAACAGGTAGTTCACCATCTCTTTTTCCAGCAGCTGGCGATGCTCGAGATTCATCATGTTCAGCTTCTTCTCGTTGATCAGCATCACCTGTTTCTTCTGCCATTCGGTCCAGGCTTCCTTGCTGATGTTGTCGAAGATCCGCTTGCCGAGTTCGCCGGGATAGAGTTGGAAATCCAGGCCAGGACCCTCTTTTTTCAGACGCTGGCAAAATACGGTACGGCTCATGTTGACCTCTGTGGTTGTAAGTCCGGGTAGGCGAGCAGGCGGGCCGTGGCGGCCGCCAATCCCACCTCGGCAGGATGGCGTAAGTTATACCAGAGTCGGGAATCCGCTTCCATGAGCAAGGGAGGCGGCGGGGCAGCCATTTCGATCAGCAAGGGCCGAATATCGAGGTGGAAGTGACTGAAAGTGTGGCGAAATCCAGCGAGCTCCCGGTAGTCGGTCTCATCGAGTCCCAGCCCCTGCAGGCGTCCTTCGATCTCGGCCAGGGACTCCACTTGGGGGAAGCAGTAGAGGCCGCCCCAGATCCCCTGGGGGGGCCGCTTCTCCAGCAACAGCTGGTCGCCGTGGCGAATGATCAGCATGATGCCGTTGCGGGCCGGAATGCTCTTCTTCGGTTTGCTGTTGGGGTAGGCGGTGGGGTTGCCCTGCGACAGCCCCTGGCAATCGGCCTGCACCGGGCAGCGTTCACAGGCGGGCTTACTGCGGGTGCAGACGGTGGCGCCCATGTCCATCATGGCCTGGTTGTAGTGGGCCACCCCGAGCCGCGGGGTGAGGCGGGTCGCCAGCTCCCACAGATCGTTCTCCACCTGTTTCTGGCCGGGCCAGCCCGGCAGCGCCAGCCAGCGGGTGAGCACTCGCTTCACGTTGCCGTCCAGAATGGCGTGGGGCTGCCCAAGGGACAGGGAGAGCACGGCACCTGCGGTGGAGCGGCCTATCCCGGGCAGGGCCATCACCTCGTCCAGCCGCTCCGGAAACAGGCCGCCGTGCAGATCGCGGATCTGCTGGGCCGCCTTGTGCAGGTTGCGGGCACGGGCGTAGTAACCGAGCCCGGTCCAGTGGTGCAGCACCTCGTCGATGGGGGCGTCGGCCAGCGCCAGCACATCGGGGAAGCGGGCCATAAAGCGTTCGTAATAGGGGATCACCGTAGCGACCTGGGTCTGCTGCAGCATGATCTCGGAGACCCAGACCCGGTAGGGGGTCTTGTCCTCCTGCCAGGGCAGGGTCTTGCGGCCGTGGATCTGGTACCAATCCAGGATCCGGGTGGCGAAAGTGCTGTTATCTGAGTTGCTCACATTATTCTCATATTATTGATTTAAAACAAAATTAACCCACGTGTAGCAGTCTTTGTGCTGATACCAGTACAACGCACGGGTGGCGAAAGTGCTGTTATCTGAATGGCTCACGGTGTTCTCATGTTTTGATTAAAAAGGGGAGCTCTCGGGCTCCCTCTTGAAATGCCGGCCAGGCCCGCAGGCCCGGCTTGCCATTGTGGCTCGCTCAGCCGCGCCAGTCCTGCAGCGCCTTGAGGCTGACATGCTGACCGCCGACCTGCAGGATGATGTAATCCTGGGCGATGGCGACCAGCAGCACCCCGGGGGCGACCTCGCTGCCCTCGTGCAACTCCCGCCCGTTGAGCACCACGGCGCGTTTGGCCGGGTCGGAGGAGAAGTTGTGGGCGCCATAGGTCAGGGGAAGTACCTGCTGCTTCAGCGCAGGATCCAGGGCGCTGATCGGCATGGCGCCGGACTGGGGCTGGGCCTGGGGTGCCGTCTCTTCCACCAGGGGGGTGTTGTTGAGGGCCATCATGATGCGCTCTGCCAGGCTTTGGGTGCCGTTGCCGGCGGTTGCCGTCGCGGGAGCCGCGGCAGCGGCTTTGGGCTGCACCACGGGCTCAGGCAAAGGCGGGGGCAGCGGGCGGGTGATCATGGGTCTGGGCTCGACCCGCACGAAGGGGGGCGTCACCACCTCCTTCACCTCGATCTGCTGTTCGATGGGCTTGAGGTGATAGAGGTGCCAGCCATAGTTGGCGGCCGCCCCCATGATCAGGGCAAGGGGCGCCAGCAGCCACCAGATCCAGCGGCGGTCAGGCTCCTCCTCCTGGCTCACGGGCAGGCCCATGAGGGGCATGTGGGGGGTAAACTGGGGTTGATCGGCGCGGCGCAAGGCCTTGAGCAGGGTAGACATCAGGAGGCCTCCTCCACCAGGGGATCCATGGTGTCATCCACCACGGCATCCAGATCGACAGGGGTGCTGGCACGCAGGGATTCATCCTCCAGCCTCGGCATGGGTTCACCGGCCACGGCATTCAGGCGCAGCAGGGTATTGCTGCCGGCGATGCCGTCCGGGGTCAGTCCCTGCTCGCGCTGGAACTGCTGCAGCTTGTTCTTGAGGGTGGCATCGAAGCGGCTCACCTTGCGATCCGGTTGCTGCATGGCGCGGCTCAGCGCATTGTCCAGCCACTGCACCTGGGTTGCACCGGCATTACTGCCGATCAGGGTCACCCCGCCCTTGGGCATGCGCCACAGCAGGGTATAACTGCCCCCCCAGGCGTCGGACAGCCACTGCCTGTCCACCTGCCAGCTCTGATTGCCGATGAGCAAGGAGGCCTTGTCCGGCCCGAGACTCACCAGGGTGGCATAGTAGAGGCCGCCGGTCTCGTCGGTCAGGCTGATGAGGGCCGGGTGTTGCAGGGCCTGCAGTTGTGCCAGGCTGGCTTCCCCCTCCTGGCAGCGCAGCCCGGCGCGGGGGGCATCGTCACAGGTCGACTCCTCCAGCTCGGTCTGGTAGCCCCACACCCTGTAGAGATTCTGCATGGCCACACCGGGGTCCAGTGCCTGATTGATGGCGCGGGTCAGCTGCTCCTGCTGCTCAGGGGTGTCATCCACCTTGACCGGCACTTCCACCTTGACCAGGGGGCGGGTCGGGAAGACCCCGAACCACTGCCAGCCCCACCAGCCGGTGGCGACCAGCAGGGCGCCGGCCAGCGCGACCAGCAGACCGGATTGCCAGGTGCCCTCGTCGCGAATGCCGCTCACCTCATAGGCCGACTGGCTGATGTCGCCGTGCACTATCTTGTGGCTGCCGCGGGCGAAGGCGGCGATCAGGGCGCGATCGCAGATGAGGTTGATGAGGCGCGGGATGCCGCCGGAGAGGCGATGCAGAGTCTGGATCGCCTTGGGGGTGAAGATGGGCTGGACGCAGCCTGCCACCTGCAGCCGGAAGCGCACATAGGCATCCACGTCCTGGCGGGAGAGCGGCAGCAGGTGATAGCGGGCCGTGATGCGCTGGGCCAGCTGGCGCAGCAGGGGCTGGCGCAACATCTGTTGCAGCTCCGGCTGGCCGATGAGCACCACCTGCAGCAGCTTCTTCTCGTCTGTCTCCAGATTGGTGAGCAGTCGTAACTGCTCCAACACGCCGGGGAGCAGATGCTGGGCTTCATCCACCAGCACCACGCTGCGCTTGCCCGCCGCCAGATTGGCCAGCAGGTGGTCGCGAATGAGATCGAACAGCTGCTTGAGGCTGGCCTCCTGGGCATAGGGCAACTGGAACTCGTCACAGATGGCCGCCAGCAGATCCCGCTCAGTCAGGGAAGGATTGAGGATGTAGGCGATCTCGGTCTCGGCGGGCAACTGCTGGAGCAGGCAGCGGGAGACTGTGGTCTTGCCCGTCCCCACTTCCCCCGTCAGCAGCACGAAGCCGCCACCGTCCTGCAACCCGTAGTTGAGGTGGGCGAGGGCCTCCCCGTGACGTTCGCTCATATAGAGGTATTTGGGGTTGGGCGAGATGGAGAACGGGGGCTCCGACAGACCGAAGAACTGTGTGTACATAAGGATCCATTCCATTGTTATGGGCGGCAGGTTAAAGCCTCCCCAGAGGGATGTCAAAGACCCGGACGCCATAAGAGGGGCATCATAGCCGGTGCCTCAAATGCCGGTGGTGATCGCGCCCGGATTATGGCGATAAGCGGCCATCTTCCGGTGCTTTCTCCCGGGTTGGCGGGCGGGCCTCTTGCGGGCGCATCGTCTATGACGGCCAAAAGCGGTATCATCGAGGCAGGTTTATCGAGGGAGAGTGCGCGTGCAGATTTATCTGGTTGGGGGGGCGGTCCGTGATCGTCTGTTGGGATTGCCCCAGGGGGACAGGGACCATCTGGTGGTCGGTGCCACAGTGGAACAGATGCTGAGCCTGGGGTTCACCCAGGTCGGCCGCGACTTTCCGGTGTTTCTCCACCCCAGCACCCAGCAGGAGTACGCCCTGGCGCGCACCGAGCGCAAGCAGGGGCAGGGCTATACCGGCTTCGTCTGCCACGCCGCCCCCGAGGTGACGCTCGAACAAGATCTGCTGCGCCGGGATCTCACCATCAACGCCATCGCCGAAGACGAGAGCGGGCAACTGCACGATCCCTATGGCGGCCTCCGGGATCTGGAGGCGCGGCTGCTGCGCCACGTCTCCCCGGCCTTTGCCGAGGATCCCCTGCGCATCCTGCGGGTGGCGCGCTTCGCCGCCCGTTTCCATGAGCAGGGTTTCGTGGTGGCCCCCGAGACCCTGGCCCTGATGCGGGAGATGACCGACGCCGGCGAGCTCGCCCACCTGACCCCGGAGCGGGTCTGGAAGGAGCTGGAGAAGGTACTGCTGGGGCAGACCCCCAGGGTCTTCTTCGAGGTATTGCGCGACTGCGGCGCCCTCAAGGCGCTCTTCCCCGAGCTGGACGCCCTGTTCGGGGTGCCGGCCCCCGCCAAGTGGCACCCTGAGATAGACACCGGCATCCACACCCTTATGGTGCTGGATCAGGCCTGCCAGCGCTCCCCGGATCTGCCGGTCCGCTTCGCCGCCCTCTGCCACGACTTTGGCAAGGGCCTGACCCCGCCCGCGTTCTGGCCAAGCCATCACGGCCACGGCCAGAAAGGGTTGCCGCTCATCCGGGATTTCTGCGAGCGGTTCAGGGTGCCGAACGACTGCCGCGACCTGGCCCTGCTGGTGAGCGATCTGCACACCCACATCCACATCGCCTTCGATCTCAAGCCGCCGACCCTGCTGAAGGTGTTCGACAAGGCGGATGCCTGGCGCAGGCCGGAGCGCTTCGCCCAGCTGCTGGATGCCTGCCGCGCCGACTTCCACGGTCGTACCGGTTTCGAAGAGAAGGTCTACAGCCAGCCGGACTATGTGGCCCAGGCCCTGGCGGCGGCCCAGGCTGTGCCGGTCAAGGAGATAGTAGCGGCGGGCTTCAAGGGGGAGGGGATCCGCGAGCAACTCGCCAAGCGGCGGCTCGATGCCATCAGCCGGGTGCGCGACGAGTGGACCTTTATCGACGAATAAGCGTCGATGAGCTAAGCGTCAGCGACCGTTTGAGGCAACGCAGAGGCATAAAAAAGCCCGGGTCAGTGACCCGGGCTTTTTGCTGTGAGGCTGCTTAAGAGAAACAGGCCTGCAGCACATAGAAGATGGCGATGGCCAGGATGGCGCCGGCGGGCAGGGTGATGACCCAGGAGACCACTATGTTGCGCAGCACGCCCAGGTTCAAGGCGGCTATGCCACGGGCCAGACCCACCCCCATCACTGCACCGACCAGAGTCTGGGTGGTGGAGATGGGCAGACCTGTACCCGAGGCGATCACCACTGTGGCGGCGGTAGCCAGCTGGGCGGCGAAGCCACGGCTCGGGGTCAGGTGGGTGATGCCGGTGCCGACGGTGGCCATTACCTTCTCACCCATGGTGGCCAGACCTATGACGATACCTATGCCGCCAAGGGGCAGTATCCACCAGGCGATGTGGGAATTGCCGGTGATCTGGCCGGCACTCTCGACTGTGGATACCACGGCGGAGAGCGGGCCAATGGCGTTAGCCACGTCGTTGGAGCCGTGGGCGAAGGCCATGGCACAGGCGGTGATCACCATCAGGATGCCGAACACCTTCTCCACGTTGGCGAAGTGCATCTTGTTGTCATCCTGCGGGTTGTACTGCTGACCGCGAATGTAGAACCAGCCGCCGATGGAGAGGGTTACCGAGATGGCGATGGAGAGCAGTATGCCCTCGCCGTCGCTCAGGTGCAGACCTACGTGGGTCAGCCCCTTCTTGATGGTCACGAGACAGATGACCAGCGCGGTCAGGAACATGTAGAAGGGGACATAGCGCTTGGCGTTGGCCAGCGGGTTATCGGTGTTGAAGATGAGCTTCTGCACGCTGATGAACATGAAGTAGGCGATGATGCCCGAGATGGCCGGTGTGACTACCCAGGAGCCGACTATGCCGCCAAACTTGCTCCACTGCACCGCTTCCGGGCCGACGCTCACCACGGCGAAGCCGACGATGGCGCCGATGATGGAGTGGGTGGTGGAGACGGGCCAGCCGAAGTAGGAGGCCAGGATCAGCCAGAGGCCGGCCGCCAGCAGGGAGGCTATCATGCCAAGCACCAGCAGATCCGGGGTATCGGTGAAGGCATTGGTATCTATGATGCCGTTGCGGATGGTCGCCGTGACTTCGCCACCGGCCAGATAGGCACCGGCGAACTCGAAGATCATGGCGATGATGATCGCCTGACGTATGGTCAGAGACTTGGTGCCGACCGATGTGCCCATGGCGTTGGCGACGTCGTTCGCACCTATGCCCCAGGCCATCAAAAAGCCGAACAAGGCCGCCACGAGCACCAGGGTGGTGCCGTAATTTGCGATAATGTCCATTAGTAGTGTTTACCCAGTCAGTCGATTACGAACGAGCCAGCATCAGTTCCAGACGGGCGCCAACGCGCTCGGCCTGATCAGCCAGGTCACCTACCCATTCGAGGATCTTGTAGAGGAACATAACGTCGATCGGATTGTACTTGTGCTCAACGGCTTGCAGCTGTTGGCGCAGCCCGATCTGCATGGTGTCAGTATCGTCCTCGATAAGATCCAGCTGGTGGATCATCTCGGCAACCATTTCAACTTCACGTCCTTTAAAGCCGGTTTCGAGCAGCTCATCGAGTTCTCCGATGGCTTTTTCGGCTTGGGCGGTCGCATCGATACAACGTTTGAGATAGGCCATGAAATCGGCACGCATCTCGGTGGGGAATTCCATTTTGCGGCCAAGCATGCGGCCGGAAATATCCTTGGCACGGTTGGCAATCTTGTCCTGTTGCGTCAGCAGTTCCAGCAGATCGGTACGGGCGACCGGCAGAAACAGACCGCGAGGCAGTTTGAGGCGAATTTCGCGTTTGAGAATGTCCGCTTCTTTTTCCAGCTGGGCTATCTGTTGCCGGATTTTCTCGGCATCTTCCCAACGGTCTTCGGCAACGGCATCAAAGAAGGGAACCAATTGCTGGGAGCACTGGTGAACCTTGACGATATGCTTCTGCAGCGGCTTGATGGGGGACTTGGCAAAAAGACCCAAAATAGTATTTACTGGCATGGCCAAACCTGTGTCGGTGAAAAAACACTCGATACGATTTTATGAGGGGCGCAGGATAACCGAACTGTGCCATCAATAAAACCGTGAATTAATCCTTATCTATCGCTGGCATTATATCCTCGCGACCCGGATCATGCCCCCCAAAGTTGCCTGCCTGCCCGGAATGACTATGCAAACTGAGATCGAGATAAAGTTTTTCGTCACCAGCAATATTCAAGAGTCTCTCTCCAACTCTCTGAATTCACTTGAAATTATCTCCTCTGAGCAAGTCAGGCTCGGCAATGTCTATTTCGATACGCCCAAGCTGGATTTGCGCCGGCTCGACATGGGATTGCGGATCCGCCGCAGCGACCATTTTTCCGAGCAGACGATTAAATGCCGTGGCCAGGTGGTCGGCGGGCTGCACGCCAGACCCGAATACAATGCCCCGGTGAGCGGGGATCTGCCGACCC
Source organism: Aeromonas rivipollensis (assembly GCF_010974825.1). Lineage (GTDB taxonomy): Bacteria > Pseudomonadota > Gammaproteobacteria > Enterobacterales > Aeromonadaceae > Aeromonas > Aeromonas rivipollensis. Next base: position 95,759 of record NZ_JAAILA010000026.1, read on the forward strand.
TGTCCGCCTTTCCTGATGACATCTGGCCGAGTCTGGCCGTGCGCGACGAGATCCAGTCCAGTCTGGTGGCCCAGTTCAGCACCGACTTCCTGCGCCGTCACTGGCTCATCGCCTTCGAGGGGGCCCAGATAGAGCTGGCCTGGGATCGGGGGGAGATTGTCGGTGTCCTGGGGCGCACCGAGATCGACGAGCTTGAGCTGGAGCTCAAGTCAGGCGACGCCCGCGCCCTGTTCGGGCTGGCCGCGCGCCTGGCGGAGCTGGGGGGCGTCAGGTTGGGGGCCCAATCCAAGGCGCAGCGCGGCTATCGGCTGGCGGGGCTCGGCAAGCCGCTGGCGGCGCAACCCTTGCCGGATGTCGGCGGGCTCGATGGCAAGGCCTGCATCACGCTCGGCCTGCAGCTCTGGCAGCATCACGAGCAGCTCTGGCTGGAGTGCGGGGACGAGGAACGGCCGCTGGCACTGCAAGGGATGCTGCAGGGTTGTGACCTGGTGGCCGAGGCCGCCGAGAACCTGGCGCAGTCCCCTGCCTGGTTGCCCGCACTTAGGGTGCAGCAGCACTTGCTGGCAGAGGCTGAGGAAGAACGGCTTTCGGCCCTGCTGCACGGCGCCGATCTCGTGGGCCTGCAACTGGCCATAGCGGCCTGGTTGCACCTGGATTCTTGAGGGTTCAGGTTTGCACTGAATGCAAAAAAGGTGAGCCCAGGCTCACCTTTTTGTTTGCTGATGGAAAGCGCCCGACGGGCTCAGTTCACCACGGCCACGTTGATGCTGCCATTGCCCTGGGTCATGCGGACCCGGGCGCCGGGCACGAAGGTGGGGCTGGCCTTTTGCACCACGACGATGGATTCGCCGGTCTCTTTCTTGATCTCGAGCTCGACGCCATCGACCTGGTTGAGCTTGTCACCGGCAGCCTTGCCTGCTGCGGCACCCGCGATGGCACCCCCGGCGGCGGCGATGTCGCTGCCGCGACCGCCCCCTATGGTGCTGCCGAGCAGGCCACCGACCACGGCGCCGCCTATGGTGCCGATCAGGGAGTTCTCATCGGCCTGGATCTTCACCGGGCGGGTGGAGATGATGGTGCCGTAGCTGACGGTCTGGACCTGCTTGGCGCGATCCTTGGTGTAGACATCGCCGGAGTAGACGTCGCTGTTGGCACAGCCGGTGATGGCGGTGGTGGCGGCCAGCAGGGTAACGAGAGCGATACGTTTCAACATGATGGGCCTCCTGGGCGGGCATCGGGTTAATCGGTTTGATGCATTCCACTCTACGCCAACCGGATTGTGCATTAAACCCGCAAAGTGTAACCAATTATGTGACCTGAACGATGGTCAGCCTTCGACACGGGTCAGGTCAGGGCCTTTTCCAGCAGCAGGCGATCCTCCCCGGGGCCGAAATAGCCGGGCTCCTCGGCCAGCAGGGCGTAGCCCAGGCGCAAGTAGAGGCGCTGGGCCGGATTGGCCGGATCCACGGTCAGCCTGACTCGCGCCACCTGCAGCTCCGCCAGTGCCTGCTCCACTCGCAGCATCATGCGCTCGGCCAGGCCAAAGCCGCGGGCTTCGGGCCGCACCGCCAGAGAGAGCAGCCAGCCCTGCGACCGATCCTGACCCAGGCCCCCCAGGGCATAGCCCAGCAGCCTGCCCTCCAGTTCCGCCACGACCAGCAGGGCGGGCCACAGATCCATGGCCTGACGGAAGAAGAAGGCGGGGTAGACATCCTCCCCGAAGACGTCGGCGTCGATCTGCCAGATGGCGTGCATGTCGGCGTGGGTGGCAATGCGCAAAACGGGGGACGGCTGCATCTGGGCTCCTGTGATGGCGGCTGCCGGGGGGCAGTCAAAAGAGGGCACAGGGTAGTGGTCCCGTCAGGCCGATGCAAGCGGGTCTGGTTCGGAGGGCGGGCAGGGGAGATGAACAGATCGCGGCGCCCGGCAGGGAGATATGCCGCTATGGAGGCAAAAAAACAGGGCCCGCAGGCCCTGTTTCACCGGACAACCTCGGTTGTCTGCGATCAGATGAGGCGGGTCGCCTGCTCCAGCCAGGCGAGATCCTCGCCGTCCAGCAGCGGGCTCAGGCGGCGGTAGACCTCGGCATGGTAGTCGTTGATCCAGCGGAACTCGGTCTGGCTCAGCAGGCTGCGATCGATGAGGCGGGTATCGAACGGCACATAGGTCAGCCGTTCGAAGCCCAGCATTGCCAGCTCGCCCACCTGCTCCAGCTCGGTCACCACCACCAGGTTCTCGCAGCGGATGCCGAAGCCGTTTTCCCGGTAGTACCCCGGCTCGTTGGAGAGCACCATGCCCGGTTGCAGGGCCACCAGGCTGCCCTTGGGGGCGATGCGCTGCGGGCCTTCATGCACGCTCAGGAAGTGGCCGACCCCGTGGCCTGTGCCATGGTCGTAGTTGTAACCGGCCTGCCACAGGGGCATGCGGGCCAGCACGTCGAGCTGGATGCCGGCGGTGCCGCGGGGGAAGCGGGCCTGATCCAGGGCGATATGACCCTGCAGCACCCGGGTGAACATGGCCTTGTGCTCGTCGGTGACTTCACCGACCTTGACGGTACGGGTGATGTCGGTGGTGCCGTCCAGATACTGAGCGCCGGAGTCCACCAGGTAGATGCTGTCCTGGCCGAAGGGACGCGGGGTGCCGTTGGTGTGACGGTAGTGGCACATGGCGGCGTTGGGGCCGAGCGCCGATATGGTGTCAAAGCTCGGCTCGACGTAGTGATCCTGCTCGCGGCGGAAGGCTTCCAGGCGATCGGCCAGGGTGCCCTCATCCATATCCTGATAGTCACCGGAGGCGATAAGGCGATCCAGCCAGGCGAGGAAGCGGGTAACGGCGACGCCGTCGCGCAGATGGGCGCGCTGCATGCCCGCCAGCTCCACGGCGTTCTTGCACGCCTTGGGCAGCATGGTCGGATCCTGCCCTGCCACCAGGATGGCGCCCGCCTCTTCCATGGTGAGCTGGGTCCAGGCGTTGGCAGTGTTGGGATCGGCCAGCACCTTCTGCTGATCCTCGCCGATGCGCTGCAGCACGTCACCCAGCTTGTCGATGGGGTAGACGGAGACATCCTGCCCCACGTGGCGGGTGAAGGCGATGCAGTCGATCTTGTCGGTGTCGACGAAGAAATCCATGCTGGTGTTGGCGTAGAGCACCGCAAAGCCCAGCACCACCGGCAGCCGCTCCACGTCGCGGCCACGCAGGTTGAGCAGCCAGTTGATGGGCTCGGCCTGGGTCAGCAGCACGGCATCCAGCCCGCGCTTGCGCAGATCTGCCGCCAGCAGCTCGCGCTTGGCCTGGCTGGACTGGCCCGCCAGCTCCTCGCTGTAGAGGATGACAGGAGTCTTGGTCGGGGCGGGGCGATCGCTCCAGTGCAGATCGATGGGGTTCTCATCGACCCGAACCAGCGCTATGCCGCGCTCGGCCAGGATTGGCTTGGCGCTCTGGTACCAGGCGAGGCTGTGCAGGCGGGGATCGAAGCCGACCCGGGCGCCGGACGGCAGTTGTTCTGCCAGCCACTGGACGTGGGGATCTTCGTTCAAGTGAAGAAACTCAAACAGCTCGGCCGGTGCCTGCATGCGGGCCTGCACCGTATAACGACCGTCGACGAACAGGGCCGCCCGCTGCGCCAGTATGATGGCGAGGCCGGCGGAGCCGTTGAAACCCGTGATCCAGTCCAGACGTTCGGCATAGGCGGGAATGTACTCCCCCAGGTGCTCGTCGTCGTGGGGAACGATGAAGGCGTCCAGTTCCAACGTGGCCAGAGTGGCCCTGACCTGGGCGACGCGGGTTTCAATAATCTCGAAATGATTCATGTCGTTATTGCCAGATTGTGATGATGTGAGTGTTCACTGATTGTGGCCGCTTGCCAGGATCTGTCGGATCGACTGGCCTGCCGCCTCGATATGTTGCTTGAGCAGGACCACTGCCTCGTGCTTGCGGCGGGCGCGGCACAGCTCCAGCAGGTGGGCGTGTTCGCGCTCGGCCTTGTCCACGCCGCCCTGGGCGAACAGCAGTTCGAAGCGCACATAGCGATCGCAGCTCAGATTGATCTGGGCGATGAGATCCAGTGCCTGGGGACGATTGGCGGCCTGATAGAGGGTGGCGTGAAAACTGTGGTTCAACTCGGCCCAGTGCTCGATCTGGGTGCCGGACTCCAGCGCCAGATCAAACTGGGCCAGGATGGCTTGCGCCTTGGCGAAGGTCTCCTCCGTCATCAGGTCGACGGCGTGGAACAGGGTATCGGCTTCCAGCAGTGCCCGCAAATAAAAGAGCTCCTCGATGGCCGAGGCGTCCAGCATGGTGACCACGGCGCCGCGATGGGCCTCGAACTTCACCAGCCCCTGGGCCTCCAGCTGCATCAGCGCCTCCCGCACCGGAATGCGGCTCACCGCCAGCTCCTTGGCGATGGCGTCCTGGCGCAAGGGGGCGCCGGCGGGAAACTCCCCACGCAATATCCGGCCGCGGAGGTTCTCCATCACCATCTGGGTTCGGGTCTTGTAGGGTAGGGTCATGCTTGAGTCACGGGCAGGTTGCAAAATTGTATATTGTATAAAGTTTGGCTGAATCTAACGCGCAACCGCCTGCAAGGCAAGGTTTGGCGGGATCCATATGCCGCGTATTGGCCAAAAAAATACCGGCCAGCTGGGCTGACCGGTATGGGGTTGTCACCTGGACGGGACGCAGCTTACAGCTGCGGGCCCGCAGCGACCAGGCGTTTGCCTTCGTCGTTGTCGGTGAAGCGCTCGAAGTTCTTGATGAAGCGCTGGGCCAGATCCTGGGCCTTGGCGTCCCACTCCGCCTGGTCGGCATAAGTGTCGCGCGGGTCGAGGATGGCCGGGTTCACATCGTGCAGCTCGGTCGGCACTTCCAGGTTGAAGATAGGCAGCACCTTGGTCGGCGCCTGCTCGATGGAACCATCCAGGATGGCATCTATGATGGCGCGGGTGTCCTTGATGGAGATGCGCTTGCCGGTGCCGTTCCAGCCGGTGTTGACCAGATAGGCTTCGGCTCCTGAGGCTTCCATCCGCTTCACCAGCTCCTGACCGTACTTGGTCGGGTGCAGGCTGAGGAAGGCGGCGCCGAAGCAGGAGGAGAAGGTCGGCGTCGGCTCTGTGATGCCGCGCTCGGTACCGGCCAGCTTGGCGGTGAAGCCTGACAGGAAGTGGTACTTGGTCTGCTCCTTGGTCAGCTTGGCGACCGGAGGCAGCACCCCGAAGGCGTCGGCGGTCAGGAAGATCACCTTGTTGGCGTGACCCGCCTTGGAGACCGGCTTGACGATGTTCTCGATGTGATAGATGGGGTAGGAGACGCGGGTGTTCTCGGTCTTGGAGCCATCATCGAAGTCTATGGTGCCGTCGGCTGCGACCGTCACGTTCTCCAGCAGGGCGTCGCGACGGATGGCGTTGTAGATATCCGGCTCGGCTTCCTTGGAGAGCTTGATGGTCTTGGCGTAGCAGCCCCCTTCGAAGTTGAACACGCCGTGGTCGTCCCAGCCGTGCTCGTCGTCACCGATGAGCTGGCGCTTGGGATCGGTGGAGAGGGTAGTCTTGCCGGTACCGGAGAGGCCGAAGAAGATGGCCACGTCCCCATCCTTGCCCACGTTGGCGGAGCAGTGCATGGAGGCGATGCCGCGCAGGGGCAGGAAGTAGTTCATCATGGAGAACATGCCCTTCTTCATCTCGCCACCGTACCAGGTGCCACCGATGAGCTGCATCTTCTCTGTCATGTTGAAGGCGACGAAGTTCTCGGAGTTGAGACCCTGCTCCTTCCAGTTCGGGTTGGTGCACTTGGCACCGTTCATCACCACGAAGTCCGGCTTGAAGGTCTTGAGCTCTTCCTCGCTCGGGCGGATGAACATGTTCTTCACGAAGTGCGCCTGCCAGGCCACCTCTGTGATGATGCGCACCGCCAGGCGGGTGTCCGGGTTGGCGCCGCAGTAGCCATCCACCACGAACAGGCGCTTGCCGGAGAGCTGTTTGGTCACCAGGGATTTCAGATCTGACCACACTTCCGGGGTGATTGCCTTGTTATCGTTCTTGCCCTGGTCAGACCACCACACAGTATCCTGGGTGGTGCCGTCCTTGACGATATATTTATCTTTCGGGGAACGACCGGTGAAGATGCCGGTGTTGACATTGACGGCGCCGAGTTCGGTAACGACGCCACGTTCGAATCCTTCCAGGTCTGGGCGGGTCTCTTCTGCGAAAAGCTGCTCATAGGAGGGGTTGCGAACGATTTCCTGGCTGTTTTTGATACCGTACTGGTCCAGTTTCAGTTGTTGTGCCAGGGCGGGTTCTACCACGATAGTCATTATGTTCTCCTGGGTTCAGAGGTGTGTAGGGTTCTATCTGGCGTCCATACTACTACCTAGGTGGTAGTTTTTAGCGATCGCCATCAAACTTTATAAAATAGGGTATTTTTTTGTTATTTAAGTTAAAGGCGGGTTTTGCCCGCCTTTATTTAGTGTAACTTGTTTGCATCATTACCGGGAGCCCCGCTGAACAGGGTTTCGATGTCTATTCCATCAAATTGATAGTGAGCGCCGCAGTAATCACAGTGCATGTCGATCTTGCCGAGCTCCTGCACCATGGCCACCGCTTCCTCCTTCTCTATCTGCAGCAGAGCCCCTTCGCAGCGAGCGCGGGAGCAGGTGCAGCGGAACTCGATCGCCTGGGGATCGAACACCCGTACCTTGTCTTGATGGTAGAGGCGGTAGAGGATCTCTTCGGCCTCCAGACCGAACAACTCTTCATCCTTGATGGTGCTGGTGAGCTGGATCAGGTGGTCGAAGTCGGCGCCGTGATCCTCGCTCCGGGCGGGCAACTCCTGCAGCAGTATGCCGGCAGCGCGGGGCTGGCCCTGGTGGTGGCCGGTGCGGATCCAGAGCCGGGTGGCGAGTTGCTCGGACTGGGCGAAGTACTGCTCGAGGCAGGTCGCCAGGGTGTCGGCCTCGAGGGCTATGATGCCCTGATAGCGCTCGCCCTCTTCAGGGGTGATGGTGATCACCAGCTGGCCGTTGCCTACCAGGCTCTGCAGCTTGTCGTCGGTCGGCAGCTCCCCTTCATAGCGGGCCACGCCGCGCAGTTGCTGGTTGTGATCGCCGTTGATCACCGCCAGACGCACCGGGCCGTCCCCTTGCAGCTGCACGGTGATCGAGCCTTCGAACTTGAGGGTGGCGGTCAGCAGGCTGGTGGCGACCAGCAGTTCACCCAGCAGTTTCTGTACCTGGACCGGGTAGTTCTGGGCATCGACGATGTGACGATAGGTACTATCCAGCTGGACCAGCTCCCCCCGGACTTCGTACTCTTCGAACAGATAGCGATACAGGAGATCTTGGTTACTCATCATGCTTTCCTAGGGTTTTCTGGGGGAAAAGATAAATACATTGTTAAACAGGTGGTTAGGAACTAATTCCCGCTCCTGTCGTCATAAAGGGGCCACAAGGGCGAGTCAGTATTGCTTGACCTTGATCAGCTGGCGTCGCTCCTGCTTGTCGGGGCGGCGCTCCGGGCTTGGGGCGAACTGGCTGTTGAAGCGTCTCGCCTCGCTGTTCTGGGCCCGCTTCTTCAGACTTTCCTCGGTCTCTTCATAGAGCAGCTGGGCCAGGGGGGCGGCCTTGCGCTGCTCGCTCACCTCGAGCACCCGCACCTCCCGTTCGTCCTGGCCCTGCCAGAAACGGACGAGGGCGCCGACCTCGACGGCCTTGCCCGGTTTGCTGCGCTGGCCGTTGTAGTGCACCTTGCCGCCGTCGATCTGATCCCGCGCCAGGCTGCGGGTCTTGTAGAAGCGTGCCGCCCACAGCCACTTGTCGAGGCGGACCTGAGTGCTGCTTTGTGCTGGATTCGACATGGATCGGCTCCGGGATGGCTGAAAAGGGAGCCTGATTATACCAGAGGCAGGGCCCGGGATAGAAACAGGGGGAAGCGGGGTGTGACGGAATCTGAATTTTCACAGCTTCATCCCATCCGGTCGGTTGTCTCTGGGTCCATTGCCGTACACAATAGCCAACCGATTTGGATGCCAGAATATTTTGATAAAGATGACGCTACCGTTCAGGGATGACTTGTTGAGCTCCCTTCTGGCTCGCTGCAAGTCAGTGCCACTCTCCCGTTTCAGCCAGCCTCTGTTCTGGCTGCTGCTGCTGTTGCTGGCCCAGCAGTGCGCCGTGCTCACCTGGCGTCTGTTCGATCTCACCCAATCCCCCCGGCCGCTGCCCTGGCAGCCAGCGGTCACTCCGGGCCAGGGCGCCGGACCTGCCCGCCTCGATCTTGGCAACCTCAGCCGTCTCTCCCTGTTTGGCAAGGCGCCGCAGCCGCAGGCCGACAAGGTGGCCCAGGCGGCCCTGATCGATGCCCCCAAGACCCAGCTCAATGCCCAGCTCAACGGGGTGCTGGCCAGTACAGAACCCAGCAAGTCCATCGCCATCATCGCCCACAACGGCCTGCAGAACTCCTATGGCATAGGGGATTACATCGACGGCACCCAGGCCAGGATCCGTCAGGTGTTTGCCGACAGGGTCATCATAGCCCGGGACGGCCGTGACGAGACCCTGATGCTGGATGGGGAAGAGTACGGCAAGCCGCTGCCCAAGGTGACGCGACAGGGGGCCGAGCTCTCTTCCGTTCGCAGCGAATTGATGAGCAATCCTGGCAAGATCACCGATTATCTCAATATTTCTCCGGTCCGGGTGGATGGTCGCATGGTCGGCTATCGCCTCAATCCGGGCAGCAATCCTGAAGTGTTCAATCAACTCGGACTGGTCGCCAACGATCTGGCGGTCAGCATCAATGGTCTGGATCTGCGGGACAACGCACAGGCCATGCAGGCGATGCAGCAAGTGGCGGGCGCCACGGAAATGACCGTCACCGTCGAGCGGCAAGGACAGCTCTACGACGTCTATGTCGGCTTGTCAGAATAATGAATTGGAGTAGCACCAAGAATGATAAATAAAGGGAAGGGCTGGCGTCTGGCCACTGTGGCGGCAGCCTTGATGATGGCTGGCTCTGCCTGGGCCACCGAGTATTCCGCCAGTTTCAAGAATGCCGACATCGAAGAGTTCATTAACACGGTCGGCAAGAACCTGAACAAGACCATCATCATAGAGCCCTCGGTGCGCGGCAAGATCAACGTCCGCAGTTACGATCTGCTCAATGAGGATCAGTACTACCAGTTCTTCCTGAGCGTGCTCGACGTCTATGGCTTTGCCGTGGTGCCCATGAACAACGGCGTGCTCAAGGTGGTGCGCTCCAAGGATGCCAAGACCTCGGCCATCCCTGTGGTGGATGACAGCAACCCCGGCGTGGGTGACGAGATGGTGACCCGGGTGGTGCCGGTGCGCAACGTCTCGGTACGGGAACTTGCTCCCCTGCTGCGCCAGCTCAACGACAACGCCGGTGGCGGCAACGTGGTGCATTACGAGCCCTCCAACGTGCTGCTCATCACAGGCCGCGCGGCCGTGGTGAATCGTCTGGTCGAGGTGGTGCGCCGAGTCGACAAGGCGGGTGATCAGGATATGGACGTCATCAAGCTGAAGTTCGCCTCCGCCGGCGAGATGGTGCGACTGGTGACCAACCTCAACAAGGATGGCAGCAATCAGGGGACCAACGCCTCCCTGCTGCTCTCCCCCAAGGTGGTGGCCGACGAGCGTACCAACTCAGTGGTGATCAGCGGTGAACCCCAGGCCCGTGCCCGCATCATCCAGATGGTGCGCCAGCTCGACCGGGATCTGCAGAGCCAGGGCAACACCCGGGTCTTCTACCTCAAATATGGCAAGGCCAAGGATCTGGTGGACGTGCTCAAGGGGGTCAGCTCCAGCATAGCGGCCGACAAGAAGGGCGGCGCGGCCACCACAGCCACCGGTGGTGGCGCCAGCATAGGGGGCGGCCAGCTCGCCATCTCCGCCGACGAGACCACCAATGCCCTGGTGATCACCGCCCAGCCTGACGTCATGGCCGAGCTGGAGCAGGTCATCGCCAAACTCGACATCCGCCGCGCCCAGGTGCTGGTGGAGGCGATCATCGTCGAGATCCAGGATGGCGACGGCCTCAACCTCGGGGTGCAGTGGGGCAATGCCAACGGCGGCGGCACCCAGTTCACCAATACCGGTCTGCCCATAGGGCCGGCCATCATCGCGGGCAAGGATTACAAGGACAACGGCAACACAGAGGGGCTCGAAAACCTGCTCGGTGATTTTAGCGGCATGGCGGCGGGCTTCTACAAGGGGGATTGGGCCATGCTGGTGACGGCGCTCTCCACCAACACCAAGAACGACATCCTCTCGACCCCGAGCATAGTCACCATGGACAACAAGGAAGCCTCCTTCAACGTCGGCCAGGAAGTGCCGGTGCAGAGCGGCTCCCAGAGCTCCACCACCAGCGACCAGGTGTTCAACACCATAGAGCGCAAGACGGTGGGCACCAAGCTGGTGGTGACGCCCCAGATCAACGAAGGGGATTCTGTGCTGCTCAACATAGAGCAGGAAGTCTCCAGCGTGGCGCAGACCCAGGCGACGGGTACCGCTAATCTCGGCCCCACCTTCGATACCCGTACCGTCAAGAACGCCGTGCTGGTGAAGAGTGGCGAGACAGTGGTGCTGGGCGGCCTGATGGACGAGCAGACCAAGGAGCAGATCTCCAAGGTGCCAATATTGGGGGATATCCCGGTGCTGGGCTACCTGTTCCGCTCCACCTCCAACACCACGGCCAAGCGCAACCTGATGGTCTTTATCCGGCCGACCATATTGCGCGATGCCAACGTCTATTCCGGGGTCTCCAGCAACAAGTACACCCTGTTCAGGGCCGAACAGTTGAACCTGGCGGCCGAGGAGGGCTATGCCACCTCGCCCCCCCGTCAGGTGCTGCCGGCCTATGGTCAGGATGTGATGCTCTCCCCCGAGGTGCAAAAGCAGATTGACCTGATGAGGGCCCAGCAGCAGTCCACCGCCACCGGGGCCAGAACCCAGGTGCAGGGGCAACCCTTCGTGCAGGGTCAACCCTGATGGCGAGCTACTCACTGGACGGGGTCGCGCAACCGGCGGCACTGCCCGAGCTGCCGTTTGCCTTCGCCCGCAACTTCGGGGTGATCCTGACCGAACGCCAGGGCGCCCCCGTGCTGCTCTGTCGTCAGGGGGTGACACCGCAGACCTTGCTGGAGGTGCGCCGGGTGGCGGGCTGCGCCTTCGCGGTGGAGCAGCTGGGTCATGACGAGTTCGAGACGCTCTTGATGGCCCACTATCAGCGCGACTCCTCCGAGGCGCGCCAGCTGATGGAGGATCTCGGCAACGAGATGGATTTCTTCGCCCTGGCCGAAGAGCTGCCCCAGAGCGAGGATCTGCTGGACGCCGACGACGACGCCCCCATCATCCGCCTCATCAACGCCATGCTGAGCGAGGCGATCAAGGAGGAGGCGTCCGACATCCACATCGAGACCTTCGAACGGGCCCTGGTCATTCGCTTCCGCATCGATGGGGTGCTGCGGGAGATTCTGCGCCCCCATCGCAAGCTCGCTTCCCTGCTGGTGTCGCGCATCAAGGTCATGTCCCGCATGGACATAGCCGAGAAACGGGTGCCCCAGGATGGCCGCATCTCACTGCGCATCGGCGGCCGCGCCGTCGACGTGCGGGTCTCCACCATGCCGTCCAGCTACGGCGAGCGGGTGGTGCTGCGTCTGCTCGACAAGAACAACGTGCGCCTCGAGCTCAAGCAGCTCGGCATGACGCTGGCCAATCGCAACATCATCAGCGAGCTCATCCGCAAGCCCCACGGCATCATACTGGTGACGGGCCCGACCGGCTCGGGCAAGTCCACCACCCTCTATGCGGCGCTCTCCGAGATCAACTCCCGGGATCGCAACATTCTCACGGTGGAAGATCCCATCGAATATGACCTGGAAGGGGTCGGCCAGACCCAGGTCAACACCAAGGTCGACATGACCTTCGCCCGGGGCCTGCGCGCCATACTGCGCCAGGATCCGGACGTGGTGATGGTGGGGGAAATTCGTGACCTCGAAACCGCCCAGATCGCGGTGCAGGCGTCCCTCACCGGTCACCTGGTGATGTCGACCCTGCACACCAACACCGCCATCGGTGCCATCACCCGGATGCGGGACATGGGCATCGAGCCCTTCCTGCTCTCCTCATCCTTGCTGGCGGTGCTGGCCCAGCGGCTGGTGCGCACCCTCTGCCCGGATTGCCGTGCCCCGCATCCCATCTCGGAGCAGGAGCGGATCGCCATGGGCATAGAGCTGGCGCCGGATCAGCAGATGTGGCGCCCGGTAGGCTGCGAGCAGTGCAACCACACCGGCTATCGCGGCCGGACCGGCATCCACGAGCTGGTGGTGATCGACGAGGCGGTGCGCGAGGCGATTCACAGTGCCAGCGGCGAGCTGGCCATAGAGCGCCTGATCCGGGGCCATACCCCCAGCATACGCCGCGACGGCATCGACAAGGTGCTCCAGGGGCAGACCAGCCTCGAAGAGGTGCTGCGCGTGACCCGGGAAGACTAAGATGGCTGCGTTCGAATACAAGGCCCTCGACCCCAGAGGCAGACAGAAGTCCGGGGTGATGGAGGGGGACTCCGCCCGTCAGGTGCGCCAGTTGCTGCGCGAGCAGGGGCTGACCCCCCTCGAGGTGAACGAGACCACGGAGAAAGCGAAGCGGGAGGCCAATCGCTTCGTGCTGTTTCGCCGTGGCGCCTCCACCTCGGAGCTGGCCCTCATCACCCGTCAGCTGGCGACCCTGGTGGGCGCAGGGTTGACCATAGAAGAGGCGCTGCGGGCAGTGGCCGAGCAGTGCGAGAAGGCCCACCTGCGCAGCCTGGTGGCCACGGTGCGCAGCAAGGTGGTAGAAGGTTACTCGCTGGCCGATTCGCTGGGAGCCTTCCCCCATGTGTTCGATCAGCTGTTTCGCTCCATGGTGGCGGCCGGTGAGAAGTCCGGTCACCTGGAGAAGGTGCTCAACCGCCTCGCCGACTACACGGAGCAGCGCCAGCACATGCGCACCAAGCTGCTGCAGGCGATGATCTACCCCATAGTCCTCACCCTGGTGGCCGTGGGCGTCATCTCCATACTGCTCACCGCAGTGGTGCCCAAGGTGGTGGCCCAGTTCGAACACATGGGCCAGCAACTGCCCGCCACCACCCGTTTCCTCATCGGCACCAGCGAGTTGATGCAGCACTACGGCCTCTGGTTCCTGGTGCTGCTCGGCATCGGTGGCCTGGTCTGGCGCTGGTGGCTCACGGACGCTGGACGGCGCCGCCACTGGCATCAGGTGGTGCTGCGCCTGCCGGTCATCGGCCGGGTCAGCCGCGGCCTCAACACCGCCCGTTTCGCCCGCACCTTAAGCATCCTCAACGCCAGCGCGGTGCCGCTGCTGGAGGGGATGAAGATCTCGGGGGAGGTGCTCTCCAACGACTTTGCCCGCCACCGCATCGGCGAGGCGACCGAGCGGGTGCGGGAGGGGACCAGCCTGCGCAAGGCGCTGGATGAAACCAAGATTTTCCCGCCCATGATGCTGCACATGATCGCCTCCGGCGAGCAGAGCTGCGAGCTCGACAGCATGCTGGAGCGGGCGGCGGACAACCAGGACAGGGAGTTCGAAACCCAGGTGAATATCGCCCTCGGCGTGTTCGAGCCCATGCTGGTGGTCTCCATGGCAGGGGTGGTGCTCTTTATCGTGATGTCGATCCTGCAGCCGATCCTCGAACTCAACAATATGGTCAATCTCTGATGGCCTGTGCCATCTCATTTCGTTAGGGAGTAAGTCATGCAAAAGCGTCGTCAATCCGGTTTCACCCTGCTGGAAGTCATGGTGGTCATCGTGATCCTGGGGATCCTGGCCAGCCTGGTGGTGCCCAATCTGATGGGCAACAAGGAGAAGGCGGATCAGCAGAAAGCCGTCTCCGACATAGTGGCGCTGGAAAACGCCCTCGACATGTACAAGCTGGACAACAACCGCTACCCGACCACAGAGCAGGGGCTGGATGCCCTGGTCAACAAGCCGACCGCGTCGCCCGAGCCGCGCAGCTACCGGGAAGGGGGCTACATCAAGCGCCTGCCGCAGGATCCCTGGGGCAACCAGTACCAGCTGCTGAGCCCGGGCCAGTTCGGCAAGCTCGACATCTTCAGCATGGGGCTGGACGGCGAAGCCGGGACGGATGACGACATAGGCAACTGGAACCTGAAGGATTTCCAATAAGTGTCTGAGCGCCCGCTGAACCGGATCCTGTGCCCATGAGGCGCCATCGTCAGGCGGGTTTCACCCTGCTGGAGGTCTTGCTGGTCACCATGTTGATGGGGCTGGTGGCCACCGCCGTCGTCCTCAGCATGGGGGGCGCCCGGGGGGACAGGGAGCTCGACCAGCAGGCGCGTCGTCTCATGGCGACCCTGCAACAGGCGCAGGAGTATTCGGTGATGGATGGCCGGTTGCTGGGATTGAGAGTCGAGCAGAGCGGCTGGCAGTTTATGTCCCGCAACCCCAAGGATCGCAAGTGGCAGGCACTGACCGGCGACAAGCTGCTGGGGCCGGTGCAACTGCCGGAGGGGATCACTCTGGCCGTCGAGCTGGAGGGGTTCAGCTGGCGCACCGAATCGGACGAGAAGAGCGAGCAGGGCCGCGACGAGAAGGAGCGCACGCCCCAGATCTTCATCTTTCCGGGGGGGGAGCTCACCCCCTTCGTGCTGACCCTGAGCCAGCAGGACGAGGATCTGAGCTACCTGCGCACCCTCAAGGGGGACGAGTTCGGTCGCCTCTATCTGCTGCAAGACGAAGAGGAAGAAGAGTGACGGGCACCAGCGCAGGCGGCGAGGGAGTTCGCAGCATCGCCCCGGCGGGCGGGCCCGCCAGGGCGCGCGGCATGACGCTGCTGGAGGTCATGGTGGCGCTGGCGGTATTTGCCATCGCCGGCCTTGCGGTGATGAAGACCGCCAGCGAGCACCTCTCCGGCCTCAACTACCTGGAGCAGAAGACCCTGGCGACCTGGGTGGTGGAGAACCAGCTGGTGCAGCAGAAGCTCGAGGGCAAGTGGCCGGGAGACAGCTGGGTGGAAGGGGACGAGGAGATGGCCGGGCAGACCTGGTACTGGCGCTATCGTGGCGTCGCCACCAGCGACAACAACTTCAAGGCCCTGGACGTGGAGGTGCGCACCGCGCCCAAGGCAGAGAGCCCTGTGGCCATGATGCGGACCTATATCAGCCGATGATCCCGAGCAACACCCGCCTTTCCCGCCACAGTGGCTTTACCCTGCTTGAGAGGTTGCTGCGGCCATCGCCCATGTCGGTGACCTCAGGCCGACGCTCTGTCCGCCAGGCCGGCTTTACCCTGCTTGAGATGCTGGTGGCCATTGCCATCTTCGCCAGCCTCAGCATGGGGGCCTATCAGGTGCTGCAGGGGGTGCTCACCAGCGACGAGGTGGCCAAGCGCAAGGAGGTTCGCCTCTCCGAGCTGCAGCTCGCCTTCAGCCTGCTGGAGCGTGACATCACCCAGATGGTGCCGCGCAGCGGCCGCATCGAAGGCGAGAACAACAAGGTGCTGCTGGCGGCCTCCCGCTTCGGCCAGCAGAGCGATGACTGGGGCATGGCCTTCATCCGTGGCGGCTGGCTCAATCCGGACGGCATGCTGCCGCGCTCCGGCTTGCAGCGGGTGGGCTGGCGGCTCAAGGAGCAGACCCTGGAGCGGCTCAGCTACCTCTATCCGGACCCCGCTATCGGCACAGGCCCGCGCATTCAGCCGGTGCTGACCGGGGTGACGGCCCTGCGGCTCTATTTCTACGACAAGGGCATGTGGAAGGAGGAGTGGACCCAGCGCGACCTGCTGCCCTATGGGCTGGCGGTGGAGCTGGATCTGGCGGATTACGGCACCATTCGTCGCCAGTTCCTGATCGGGGCCGGCGGTCAGAGGGCGGACAATGGCAATTAAGCGTCATTTTTCTCCGGCCATCATGGGGGATAACGGCACCCTTGGTCGCCGCCAGTTCCTGATCGGGGCCGGTGGTCAGAGGGCTGACAATGGCAGCTAGGCGTCGCTCCCGCCCCGGTCGGCAAGGGGGCATGGCCCTGCTGGTGGTGCTGCTTATTCTGTCGGTGATGGTGATCATCGCCAGCAACATGAGCGGCCGGTTGCAGCTGGAGCTGCGCCGGACCAGCAACCTCACGGCTGGCAAGCAGGCCTGGTGGTATGCCATGTCGGCGGAGGCGCTGGTGATCAAGGTGCTCAACCAGGACTTCAAGGATGACCCCGATGTGGTCAACCTGGGCCAGAACTGGGCACGGCAAGATGCCGTCTTCCCGGTGGACGACGGCACCCTGTCCGGGCGGGTGAGGGATCTGCAATCCTGCTTCAACCTCAACAGCCTGAGCCTGGCCCTGAAAGAGGGTGAGAGCGGCGATGATCTCGATGCGCAACCCTATCAATTCAAGGCGTTCCGGGCGCTGCTCGAGGCGCTGGAGGTGGATGAGTACGAGGCGGTGCAGCTCACCGACGCCATCCGCGACTGGACCGACAAGAATACCCAGCTGGTCTCGAGTAACGGGGCCGAGGATGCCTATTACGAGGGGCTCAATCCCCCCTATCTGGTGGCGAACCAGTGGCTGCTGGGCACGGACGAATTGCGGGCCGTGCGCGGGGTGAGCAGCGAGCTCTACGCCCGGCTCGCCCCCTATGTGTGCACCCTGCCAAACGACAAGCTGGTGGTGAACATCAACACCATCAAGCCGGAGCAGGCGGCCCTGCTGGTGGGGCTCTATCAGGGCAAGATAGGGCTGGACGACGCCAAGCGGGTGCTGACCAACCGCCCCAAGAAGGGGTGGAAGGAGAAGAAGGAGATGACGGATGAGCTGTCGATACAACCGGGCAGCATCACTGGGCTGGACGGCGCGCTGGACATCAAGAGCAGCTTCTTCGAGGCCCGTCTGCTGGCAGAGGTGGGTGATGTGCGGGCCCGGCTGGAGACTGTCTTCCAGCGCGGCAAGGACAACAAGCTGGTGATGCTGCGCCGTCTGAACGACGGTGCCGAATAACAGGGAGATGGCAGGCCTCTGGCCCCCTCTGTCCCGCCCCTTATATCTGGACTGCAGCCGACGGCTGCGGCCCCGCCCATCGACGAGGATGCTGGCGGGCATGGCAGGAGAATTATTTGTGAGCGAGAGTCTGGTCATCCGTCTGGGGACCAATGCGCAGCAGCCGGTGCACTGGCTGGTGTGGTCGACGCAGGAGCAGGAGATCATCGCCTCCGGCACCCTGGCCTCGGCCCATGCCCTGGGTGAGCTGCAGGAGCGTGCCGGTGGCCGCCCCGTGGTGACCCTGGTGCCCGGCAGCGATCTCATCTTCCGGCGGGTCAGCCTGCCGGGCAAGTACAGTCGTCAGGCCGCGGCGGCGTTGCCCTATCTGCTCGAGGAGCAGATCGCCTCCGACGTGGATGAGCTGCATCTGGTGGTGCTGGGTCATCAGGGGCAGGACGTGGATCTGATGGCGGTGGACAAGGCGAAGATGCAGGAGTGGCTGGCGTGGCTGCAGCAGGCGGGGCTCAAGACCCTGCAACTGCTGCCGGACGTGCTGGCCCTGCCGCCCGCCGCCGAGGGGTGGTCTGCCCTGCAACTCGGCGCCGAGTGGCTGATCCGCCAGGGCCCTGTCCAGGGGATAGTCGCCGACGAGCCGCTGCTGGCCATGCTGCTGGAGGCACAGGCCGAACCCGTCACCATCCATAGCCATACCCCGGCTCCCGCCATCGCGGCCGCCAACTGGCAGGCGGCGGATCCCGAACTGCCCATGCTGCTGCTGGCGAAAGGGGCGATCGCTTGCCAGGCGAACCTGTTGCAGGGGCCCTATCGACCCCAGACCGAATACGGCCGTTACTGGCTGCAGTGGCGCAAGGTGGCGGTGCTGGCGGGGATACTGCTGCTGGTGGCCCTGGCCCAGCGCGGGGTGCAGCTCTATCAACTGGCGGAGCAGGACAAGGCCCTCAAGGCCGAGATCCGGCAGGTCTATACCCGGATCTTCCCGGGGGAGACCCGGATCGTCAACGTTCGCAGCCAGATGAACCAGCACCTCAAGTCCCTGGGGCAGGCCCCGCAGGGTGGGGTCCTGCTGCTGCTGACCGAGCTGGCGCCTGTGTTTGCCGAGGTGCCCGGTCTCAAGCCCGAAGTGATGCGTTTCGACGCGGCCAGGGGCGAGCTCAGGTTGCAGGTCACGGCCCCCGGTTTCACCGAGATAGAGCGTTTTCGCGAGCTGGCGGGCAAGCGCTTCGAGGTGCAGCAGGGTGAGGTGCGAAGTCATGAGGGCAAGGTGGAAGGGGCGCTGGTGCTGAAGGGGAAATCATCATGATGGACAAACTGCAAGGCTGGTGGCGTGGCATCAGTCCCCGCGAACAGCGGCTGGTGGCGGTGGGGGGTTGCGCCCTGCTGATCGGGCTCTGCTACTGGGTCATCTGGCAGCCCGTCGCCAATCGCATCGACGAGCGGCAGCGGCAGGTGGCCAACCAGCAGCAGACGCTCGCCTGGTTGAAAGAGAAGGGGCAGGAGGTGCTGGCGATGCAGGGGGGCCAAGGCCGCCAGATCGACACCAGCGGCACCCTGGACGGGGTGGTGAACCGCACTGCCTTCAACCAGAAGATCAAGATAGCCCGGCTGCAACCCCAGGGGCAGGAGCTGCAGGTGTGGATAGACACAGTCCCGTTCGAGGATCTGCTGCTCTGGCTGGCGACCCTCTCCGATCAGTATGGAGTCCAGGTGCAGATCATAGAGGTGGCCCGGGAGGGGCTGGCGCCCGGCCTGGTCAAGGTCAGGCGTTTGCAGTTGAGCCGTCCCCAATGACACCAAACGTACCGAGCGCCGTCCGGTTTTTGGCATGGCGCTCCGTGTTGGCTCCTGGCTTGGCCCGGGCCGGATCCTTGCAGTCGAGTCCTGTTCTATGAAACAAAAAGTCCTGATCGCCGCCCTGTTTCTGGTGGCCTATCTCGGTTTCCTGCTGGTGACGTTGCCCGCCACCCTGGTGGTGCGCCATCTGCCGCTGCCCCCCAACCTGGTGCAGCTGGAAGGGGTGAGCGGTACCCTCTGGAGCGGCCAGATTGCCCGGCTGCAATATGCCAGCGAGTCCCTGACCCAGCTGCGCTGGGAGCTCGACGGCTGGTCGCTGCTGCGTCTGGCTCCCGAGGTGTCGGTGCGTTTCGGCGACCGCGCCGGCCTCAACGGTCAGGGGGTGATCGGTTGGAATGGCGCCGCCTTCGGTCGTGACATCACCCTCAACGCCCCCGCTCCCTGGCTGCTGGCGCGGGTGCCCACGCGCCTGCCCTTCCCCCTGACGGCGGCGGGTCAGCTGCAACTCAAGGTCGATCAGTTCGCCCAGGGCAAGCCCTGGTGTGAGGAGCTCTACGGCAACCTCAACTGGTACGGCGCCGAGGCCGACACCCCGGCGGGCAAGCTGCTGCTGGGGGACCCCGAGCTCAAGCTGACCTGTCTCGATTCCCGTCTGGTGGCCGAGCTCAAGCAGAGCTCCGAGGCGGTGCAGGTGCAGGGCAAGCTGGAGTTGCAGGCCAATCGCCAGTATCTGTTCCAGGGCACCCTAAAGCCTGGGCCCGAGCTGCCGGATCAGATGAAGCAGGGGCTGCCCTTCCTCGGTCAACCCGACGGCCAGGGCCGCTTCCCGCTGCGCTATCAGGGCCGGATCTGAGGGCGCTGTTCTTGGCAGACCACACCCCGCTTCGGCGGGGTGTGGTCGTTATGGGGCGGGCGTCTCTGGTGCGCCGCTCAGGGGCCTGGTGATGAGGTGGTTGAGAAAGAGGCTGAACAGCTCGGCCCGGGAGCCGAGGCGCAGCTTGCCGTAGAGGTGCTTGCGGTGATTCTTCACTGTGCCGCTGCCGATGCCGAGTTCGGCGGCGATTGTCTCGGTATCCAGCCCCTGCAGCAGCAGGCTCGCCACCTGCCGCTCCCGGCGGGTGAGCCTGTCACCACCCACGCTGGTCATCGCCTGCTCCACGGCAGCCTTGAGGCTGGCGCCGTCCAGGCTTGCCGGTGCTCCCAGCACCCTATCCTTTGCCGTACTCTTCGCCGTACTATCCGTGGCCCTCGTCGCCGCGCTCTGGGCCAGCAGCGGTACTGCCTCCCGCCACTGCTGGCGGCACAGGGAATGCACCAGGGGGAACAAGGCTTCCAGCCTGGCGCGCTCCTCTTGGCGAAGGCTCTGGCGCTTGTCGAGGCGGCCCAGAAACAGCATCAGGGTGAGACCGCCGCGTACCGGCAGGATCAGCCCCACCTCCTCCTGCCAGCCGGTGGCCTGATAGAAGTGGTGGCGGTATTCGGGATCCAGACGCCCCTTTGACACCTGCGCCAGGGTCCAGACTCCGGCGGGGAGGCCGTCCTTGAGCGCCTGCATAAAGGGATCCTGGTTGAAGTGGCTGGTGAGGTAGCTGTCAAACAGCAGGGCTCGCTGATGGTTGAGGTTGTCGTAGAGGTAGACGGGCCGCTGCCCCACCCCGAGCAGCAGGGCGCAGTCGAACGCTACCTGCTGCTGGATGAGGCGCACCAGGGCCGCCGCAAAGGCCGGGCTGTGCAGGGCATCGACGACGACGGTCAGGCTCTGGGTCAGCGAATCTGTGGCGAGGGGCTGGCTCATGGCGACGGGCTCCGGGTGGCGGGGAGAGGCTCCCCGATATGGGCGGGATGCTAGCACGAGAGTGGTAAAACTGTCCCCTGGGGGACATATCTGCCACGGGCCAGAACGGCGAGTATGGCGACTTTCCCCTGCTGTTGGAGACCCCATGATCGACCCCCATTTGCTCACCGACCTGACCGAGCGTGGCCTGGTGGCCCAGATGTCCGACCCGGCGGCCCTGGCCTCCCACCTCGCCACGGCGCGCACCCTCTACTGCGGCTTCGATCCCACCGCCGGCAGCCTGCACATAGGCCACCTGGTGCCGCTCCTGATGTTGCGCCGCTTCCAGCTGGCGGGCCACACCCCTGTGGCCCTGGTAGGCGGAGCAACCGGCCTCATTGGCGATCCCAGCTTCAAGGCGACCGAGCGCAGCCTCAACAGCGCCGAAACCGTGCAGGGCTGGGTGGCCAGCCTGTCGGCCCAGATCAAGGCACTGCTGCCCGCGAGCGAGGGGCTGGCGGCCCCTGTGCTGGTCAACAACACCGACTGGATGGGGCAGATGTCCGCCCTCGATTTTCTGCGGGACATCGGCAAGCACTTCTCGGTCAACGCCATGCTGGCGCGGGAATCGGTGCGCCAGCGGCTGGCCCGCCCGGATCAGGGGATCTCCTTTACCGAGTTCTCCTATGCCCTGCTGCAATCCCAGGATTTCGCCGTGCTCAACCAGCGCCTCGGCTGCACCCTGCAGATCGGCGGCAACGATCAGTGGGGCAACATCACCAGCGGCATGGATCTCACCCGCCGGCTGCATCAGGCCCAGGTTCACGGCATGACACTTCCCCTCATCACCAAGGCGGACGGCACCAAGTTCGGCAAGACCGAGGGGGGCGCCATCTGGCTGGATCCGGCGCTCACCTCGCCCTACGCCTTCCATCAGTTCTGGCTCGGTACCGCAGACGAGGATGTCTACCGCTTCCTGCGCTACTACAGCTTTATGCCGCTGGCCGAGATTGCCGCGCTGGAGGCGGAAGACGCCGGTCGGCAGGGACGCAAGCAGGCTCAGCAGGTGCTGGCGGACGAGCTGACCGAACTGGTGCACGGCAAGGGGGCACTGGCGGCGGCGCGGCGCATCGGCGAGCTGCTGTTTTGCGGCGACGTGGCCCGCCTCGGCGAGAGCGATCTCGCCCAGTTGGCCCAGGATGGCCTGCCTTGCAGTCGCATCGAGGGAGCCACAGATCTGGTGACCCTGCTGGTCGAGAGCGGTCTGGCAAGCTCGAAGCGGGTGGCCCGCGAGTTGCTAGGGGCGGGCGCCATCAGCCTCAACGGCGTGATAAAACAGGATGAGCAGCTGAGTGCAGAGGATCGGCTGTTTGAGCGCTACCTGCTGCTGCGCCGGGGCAAGAAACAGTACCGGCTGGTGGAGTGGGTGGACTAGCTCGCCCGACATCAATGAGAAAGGGCTGCCCAGGCAGCCCTTTTCATTGTGTGTCTCGGCCCCTCAGCTGCCCGGCATGCAGGGGGGGAGGCCCTGCCTAAGGATCAAAGGGTCAGCGGCAGCAACTCGGCGTAGTCGCGGAACATGCAGGGGAAGGTGGTCAGTGGTTTCCCCATCGCTGCGCTGCGCCAAATGCCGAATCAAAGGGTCAGCGGCAGCAGTTCGGCGTAGTCGCGGATCGCCGGGAAGGCGGTAATCTGCTGTTCCGGCTGGCGACTGTCCGGGTTCTGGATGGCGAGCTGATAACCGATGCCGTAGTCGGCGGCGGCGCGCAGGATCCGCTCGCTGTCATCGACAAACAGGGTGCGGGCCGGATCGAACGCCAGTCGCTCGGCCAGCGCCTGCCAGCAGTGCTGGCTCTCCTTCGACCAGCCCAGCTCATGGGTGCTCACCATAAGATCCAGATGCTCGGCGAGGCCGAGCCGCGCATCCTTCACCGACAGGCTGGCAGGGTGGGCATTGGTGAAGAGCACCAGCTGCTTGCCCGCCGCCCGCAGGGCGGCCAGGAAGGGGATGACATGGGGCCGCCACTGGATCTTCTCCAGGATCTCCTGCTTGAGGGCGCTGATGTCGAGCCCGAGCGTCCGGCTCCAGTAATCGACGCAGTACCAGTCTAGGGTGCCGCTGACGGCCTGATAGTGGGCCTCGATCTGCGCCTTGGCGTCGGCCAGCGGCAGGCCGAGGCGCGCGGCGTAGCGCTCGGGCACCAGCTGCTGCCAGAGGTGGCTGTCAAAATGAAGGTCGATCAGGGTGCCATCCATGTCGAGCAGAACTGTGTCTATCTGGTGCCAGGGCAGTTGGGTGGGCATGGGGCCTCTTTGTGTCGGACTGGGTGGGGAAAACGGGGCGCATTATAACGGATTTTTCAGGCACCTTTCCGGCCCTTGCCCCGTGGTGTTCCCTCGGGGAGTCGTTTACTCTTGAAGCACTCTTTTTTAACGAGCAGTCAGCCCCGATGAGTGACCCCCACAAGTGCAAACCCGAACACGTCCGCGTCGAGGCCATGGCCCACGACAAGCGCAAGCCGGAGATCATCAAGGCCGAGCTGGTGGCCGAGAGTCGGCTGTTCAAGGTGGAATCCCTGCATCTGAAATTCAGCAATGGGGAGGAGCGGGTCTACGAGCGGATGCGCGGCGGCAACAGAGGTGCCGTCATGGTGGTGCCCCTGTTCGATGCCCACACCCTGCTGCTGGTGCGCGAATACGCGGCAGGCACTCACTCCTACGAGCTGGGCTTCCCCAAGGGGCTGATCGATCCCGGCGAAGATGCCTTCGAGGCGGGCAACCGGGAGCTGATGGAGGAGGCGGGCTTCGGGGCCCGTGACCTCATTCCCCTCAAGCAGGTCTCCCTGGCTCCCGGCTATTTTTCCAGCCGGATGGACATACTGCTGGCGCGGGATCTCTACCCCGAGCAGCGGATCGGCGATGAGCCCGAGCCCCTCGAGGTGATCCCCTGGCCCCTCAATCGCATCGACGAATTGCTGGCGCGACCCGACTTCACCGAGTCGCGCAGCATCAGTGCCCTGCTGCTGGCCAGCAAATGGCTGGCGGAGCAGGAAAGCTAGCCCAAGCCTGGGCAAAGGTAATAAAAACAGAGGATAACAAGATGCAGGAGTTGTTGGCCTGGATACCTGGGGTCAAGGAGATAGCCCGCGAAGCGGGGCGTATCCTTCACGAAATCTATCACGGCGGTCAGTTCGAGCGTCAGCTGAAGGAGGATGCGACCCCGGTCACCAGTGCCGATCTTGCTGCCGATGCCTACCTCAAGCAGGCGCTGTCGGCGCTCACCCCCCATGTGCCCGTGCTGACCGAAGAGGCTGCCGATGTGCCCTTCAGCCAGCGTGCCAACTGGCGGCAATACTGGCTGGTGGACCCCCTGGACGGCACCGGCGAGTTCATCGCCGGCAGCGGTGACTTCGCCACCCTGATCGCCCTGGTGCGGGACAATGTCCCCGTGCTCGGGGTCATCTATGCCCCCGAGGCCGACGTGCTCTACTGGGCGGTGCGCGGTCACGGCGCCTTCAAGGAGGTGAACGGCGAGGTGCATCCCATCAGCGCCATGCACCACGAGCACGACCAGCCCGACTCCCTGGTGGTGGCCATCAGCCGCCGCCAGAAGCTGGAGAACCTGACCCGCCGCCTCAACCCGGCCATCAACTACGAGCTGATCCCGCTTGGCTCAAGCTCCCTCAAGTCCTGCCTGGTGGCGGAAGGGGCGGCAGACTGCTATGTGCGGCTCGGCCCCACCGGCGAGTGGGACACCGCCGCCGCCCAGTGCATCGTCGAGGCGGCGGGGGGGCGCATCCTCAGCCTGGCGTTGCAGCCGCTCAGCTACAACGAAACCGAGTCGTTGGAGAACCCTGACTTCATTGTGATGGGGGACCCGGATCTCGCCTGGGGCAAGATCCTGACTCACTGAGCCGGTTGAAATGTAGCCGAATCATCCAATCAGGCGGCCTCGTGGCCGCCTGATTGCTTGGTGTGATCCGCTGGCTTGTCACGACATATTCAGGTGTATTCGCTACTTTAATGGATTGCTGTAGTGGATCATCACAGCCAAACCCAAAGCGCTGGCATCTCTTTTCATGTAATTCTGAAAACTTAGAATTGGTCGAAATAAAAAATCGACCAATAGTGATATTTTGGTTTTATATTTCGTCAAATTGCCTATTTAAAGGTTTATCAGAACGAGGTGGGCTGGAAATTCCGCCCAATCTCACTGGCTGAACCGAGTTTTGCCAGTGAGATCTGCCAATGCCGATTTTTGAGAATTAAATGCTAAAGGAGCACAATATTCTTAGATTTTAATACTATATATAAGTGGTTTATCAATGAGTTCATCTGCAGAGGTCTCCCGGGAGTTATCCGGTTCCCACTCCACCACTGCCGGCACCGGCTGGCGTCGTCACGATACCCACTGGGTCATCAGCCTGTTTGGCACCGCGGTCGGCGCCGGCATCCTGTTCCTGCCCATCAACCTGGGTCTGGGGGGCATCTGGCCCCTGGTTATCGTCGCCGTGCTGGCCGGCCCCATGACCTTCCTGGCCCACCGCGGGCTGGCGCGCTTCGTGCTCTCTTCCTCCCGCCCCCACGCCGACTTCACCGAGGTGGCGGAGGAGCATTTCGGCAAGATGGCCGGTCGCCTCATCTCGGCGCTCTACTTCCTCTCCATCTTCCCTATCCTGCTCATCTACGGCGTCGGGCTGACCAACACTGTGGAGAGCTTCATGATCAACCAGCTCGGCATGGATGCCCCGAATCGGGTGATGCTCTCCGGCCTGCTGGTGTTCGCCATGATTGCGGTGATGATGGCGGGGGAGAAGGCGATGCTGCGGGCTTTTGCCTTTATGGTCTACCCGTTGGCGGCCATTCTGGCGGCGCTCTCCTGCTATTTGATCCCCCAGTGGCAGTGGCCACAAATGACCGCCTTCGAGGGGACCAGCTTCCTCAACACCGTCTGGCTGGCGCTGCCGGTGACAGTGTTCGCCTTCAGCCACGCGGCCGCCATCTCCGGCTTTGCCAACGTGCAGCGCCGTGAATATGGCGAGCAGGCGGAGGCCAAGAGCGGCCTGATCCTGCGCAACACCACAGTCATGCTGGTGGGCTTCGTGCTCTTCTTCGTCTTCTCCTGCGTGCTGAGCCTCTCCCCGGCCCAGCTGGCCGAGGCCAAGGCCCAGAACGTCTCGGTGCTCTCCTATCTCGCCAACATCACAGACAACCCTGTGATAGTGACCCTGGGGCCGCTGATCGCCTTCATCGCCATCAGCTCCTCCTTCCTCGGCCACTTCCTCGGTGCCCGGGAGAGCCTCAAGAGCCTGATCGCCAAGCCCACAGGGCTGTCGCTGGCCAAGTCGGACAAGCTGGGCATCGCCCTGATGTTCTTCGCCATCTGGGGGGCGGCTGTCATCAACCCCGGCATCCTGGGTCTGATGGAGACCCTCTCCGGCCCCGTCATCGCCATGATCCTCTTCATCATGCCGGTGATTGCGATCTACAAGGTGGAGGCGCTGGCCCGCTTCCGTCAGGGCTGGGTGAACGGCTTTATCCTGCTGACCGGGTCGCTGGCTGTCTCGGCCCTGGTCTTCAGCCTGCTTAAGTAACAGCTGCGCTGCGGCCAGAAAAAGAAGAGGCGACCCCGGGGTCGCCTCTTCTCATTTCATGGGGCCAGGGCATCAGCCCAGCTTGGCGCCGTTCTCCACCGCCTGCTCCGGGATGGCCATCACCACGGCGCCATCGGCCCGGTAGAAGCCGGTCAGCAGAAACTCCGACTGTATGGGGCCTATCTGCTTGGCCGGGAAGTTCACCACGGCGACGATTTGGCGCCCCACCAGATCTTCCGGCTGATAGAGATCCGTTATCTGGGCGCTGCTCTTGCGCACCCCGAGCTCGGGACCGAAATCCGCCCACACCTTGTAGGCAGGCTTGCGCGCCTCGGGGAAGGGCTCGACCCGCACCAGGGTGCCCACTCTCAGCTCCACCATCTCGAACTCTTGCCAGCTTATGGTCTGCATCTTGGCTCCTCCTTTCACACACCTCGCATTGGCGCCAGCATGCCTCGAAACGGCAGCCCCTGTCTTCGGCAAGGGGCCGGACTGTTATGGCTGCGGGCCGTTTTGCTGGCGCCAGCGCGACGGGGTCAACCCCGTCTCGGCCAGGAAGCGCTCGGCGAAGGCTCCCTGATCCTGATAGCCGCAGCGGCTGGCCACTTCGCCGATGGGCAGGGCACTGTGGGCCAGCAGGGTGCGTGCCAGCGCCATGCGCCGCCCGCGGATGTAGTGGGAGGCGCTCATGCCGAACTGCTGGCGAAAGGCGTGCTTGAACTGGCTCTGGCCGAGGCAGGCAACAGCGGCGAGCCGCTCGTTGCCAAGGGGCTCGGCGAGGTGGGTCTCGATGTGGCGCTGCACTCTTGTCATGCGCGGAGCCAGGGCGGGGCCCATGCCCTGACCCTGGGCCAGGAGGTTGAGCCAGATCTGCTCCATGCCGACCACATGACGACCCTGGCGCACCATCTGATGTAGGAAGGCGAGATAGTGGCGCTGGGGCTCGTCCAGGGGGATGAAGGGGCGCTCGCCCAGCGCCGCGGGTAGCCAGTGGCTCTCCTGCACCAGGAAGGAGAGCGCCGGATCGGCGGCGTAGTCGTGACGTTCACCCGGGGCTATGACGCAGGCAAAGCCGGGGGCGAGGCGGCGCCCCTGGCCCTGCACCTCGATCTCGAGGGGGCCGTCCAGGGGGATCACCAGCTGGGCGAAGTCGTGGCTGTGGCTGCTGATGTCGCTCTGGTAGCGGCGCAGGCTGAACGGGCAGGGGGCGGATAGGGATGACGCGGCACCGGGCCGCGTCATCGAAGAGGGGGGATTATGTGCCATGGGCCGCCGTATTACTCGGCGTCGAAATCTTCGATCTCTTTGCCCAGCGCCTCCATGATGGCGCGCGCCTCGGCGGGGACGCTGTCCGGATGATCCTTGCGCAGATCGTCGTCACAGGGCAGCGGTTGACCGGTGAATGCGTGCAGGAAGGCCTCACAGAGCAGCTCGCTGTTGGTCGCATGACGCAGGTTGTTCACCTGGCGACGGGTGCGCTCATCGGTCAACACCTTCAGCACCTTGAGCGGGATCGAGACGGTAATCTTCTTGACCTGTTCGCTCTTCTTGCCGTGCTCCGCATAGGGGCTGACGTAGTCGCCGTTCCACTCTGTACCCATGTTCCACCTGTTCTCGTTTGGCCGTGAGCGCGGATTTTAACCCTTAAGGAATTCAATGGCAATCCAACAGCAAAGCCATTTAGACGTCTAGAAGTGTTGACGGCTTTTTTGAGGTGGCGTAAGGTGGTTCACCATAGGCCAGCAATGGCAGGATAGCCGTGGCAGAGGCACAGCGGCCATCGTCCAGATACACTTCAAGGAGAGCGGAAATGACCCACAAGGCCACCCTGGCGGTACGTTGTATCGGACATAGAGACAGATCAACTGCACAGTCACAGCGCCAAGGAGAGCATCATGAGTCATAAGGCCACCCTGGCGGTACGCACCGGGATTGAGACAGACACACAGCACGGTGCCGTGGTGCCCCCCATCTACCTCTCCAGCAACTACACCTTTGCCGACTTTGGCGAGCCCCGTCAATACGATTATGCCCGCTCAGGCAACCCGACCCGCACCAATCTGGCGGACGCGCTGGCGGCCCTGGAAGGGGGCGCCGGCGCCGTGGTGACCGGCACCGGCATGGGAGCCGTCCATCTGGTGACCACGGCCCTGCTCAAGGCGGGGGATCTGCTGATCGCCCCCCACGACTGCTACGGCGGTACCTGGCGGCTGTTCGAGTATCTGGCGGCCAAGGGCCACTACAGGGTGCAGTTCGTCGATCAGGGGGATGAAGCCGCGCTCGCCGAGGCCCTGGCGCAGCAACCGGCCCTGGTGTGGGTAGAGACCCCCTCCAACCCCCTGCTGAGGGTGGTGGACGTGGCCGCCATCGCCGCCGCCTCCCATGAGGTGGGTGCCAAGGTGGTGGTGGACAACACCTTCCTCTCCCCGCTGCTGCAACAGCCGCTCTCGCTGGGTGCGGACGTGGTGGTGCACTCCACCACCAAGTACATCAACGGCCACTCCGACGTGGTGGGCGGGGTCGCGATCGCCAAGGACCAGGCACTGGCCGAGTCCCTGGTGTGGTGGGCCAACTGTCTGGGGCTCACCTCCGGCGCCTTCGACTCCTACCTCACCCTGCGTGGCCTGCGCACCCTGGCGCCGCGCCTGCGTGCCCATCAGGAGAACACGGACAGGATCCTCGCCTTCCTGCAGCAGCAGCCGCTGGTCAAAAAAATCTATCACCCCAGCCTGCCAAGCCACCCGGGTCACGAGATTGCGCGCCGTCAACAGTCCGGCTTCGGCGCCATGCTAAGTTTTGAACTCGATTGCAACGAGACGGGGCTGCGTGCCTTCCTCGCGGCGCTGCGGCTGTTCTCGGTGGCGGAGTCCCTCGGCGGGGTGGAGAGTCTGGTGGCCCATCCGGCCAGCATGACCCACAGAGCCATGACTCCGGCGGCGCAGCAGGCGGCGGGCATCAGCGCCCAGTTGCTACGCCTCTCTGTGGGCATAGAACACGGTGAAGACCTGGTGGCCGATCTGGCTCAAGGCTTTGAACAGGCGCAGTTGGCACAACAGGCAGAACAGGTGAAGTAATGGAACAGCAACAACAAGGAGAGAGTGCGGTGGCGGCAGAGAGAGCCTTGAAGCGGCGTCATGTGCACAAGTTTGGCGGCAGCAGTCTGGCGGATCCTGTCTGCTATCGCCGGGTCGCCAGCATTCTCGAACAACAGGCCGAGCAGCAGGGCGGGGGCAGAGAGCTGGTGGTGGTCTCCGCCGCCGGCAAGACCACCAACCGGTTGATCCAGCTGGTGGAGCTGGCCGAGGCGGGTGACGAGGCCGCAGGCGAAGCCATCACTGCCCTGCACGCCTACCAGCAGAGCCTGATCGACGGCCTGCTGGAGGGGGAGTTGCTGCTCGACTTGAGCCAGCAGCTGACCGACGACATGCAGCAGATCGCCAAGACCCTGGAAGGGCAGTTTGATCGCTTCGAGCGCAACGGCCTGCTGGCCTTTGGCGAGGTGTGGTCGGCGCGCCTGCTGGCCGCCCTGCTCACCAGCCGTGGCGACAAGGCCATCTGGCTCGACGCCCGCAGCTTCCTGCGCGCCGAGGATGGCGCCCTGGTCAAGGTGGATGCCGCCATCTCCGGCGAGCTGCTCAAGGCGCGTCTGGCGGAGCACCCCGGCCGCATAGTGGTGACCGGCTTCATCGCCGCCGACATGGAGGGGCGCTCCCTGCTGCTCGGCCGCAACGGCTCCGACTACAGCGCCAGCCTCTTGGCTGCCCTGGCGGACGGGGAGTCCACCACCATCTGGAGCGACGTGGCCGGTGTCTACAGCGCCGATCCTCGCCGGGTGAAGGAGGCGCGCCTGCTGGAGCGCCTGAGTCTGGCGGAGGCCAACGAGCTGGCCCGCCTCGGCTCCTCCGTGCTCCATTCCCGTACCCTGCAACCCGTGGCCGACAGCCGCCAGCGCCTCACCCTGCGCTGCAGCTACAACCCGGACGAGGGCTGCACCCACATACTGCGCCGGGCACCGCGCTCCGGCGGGGCGCGCATCGTCTCCTCGGTAGATCAGATAGCCCTCATCGAACTCAAGGTGCTGCCTCAGACTGGTTATGAGCAGACGGTGGCCGCCATCGAGGCCCATCTGGCCCGTCATCGCCTCAACCCGCTCACCCTGCAGCGTCAGCCGGATCGGCGGGTGCTGCGCCTGGCCTACACCCTGGAAGTGGCGGAAGGGGCGTTCGAGATACTGCGCGACTTCCAGCTGCAGGGCAGCTTCACCGGTCTCATCCAGAAAGAGGGATTCAGCCTGGTGGCCCTGGTGGGGGCTGGCGTGACCGACAACGCCGAGCAGTGTCACCGCTTCTATCAGCTGCTGGCGGATCAGCCCCTGGAGTTCGTCCAGGTGGCCAGAGACGGCCTGAGTCTGGTGGCCGTGGTGCGCCAGGTGGTGCTGGAGCCCCTGCTCATCGCCCTGCACAGCGCCCTGTTCAGCCGCCCGACCCGGGTCGGTCTGGTGGTGTTCGGCAAGGGCAATATCGGCGGTCACTGGCTGGCGCTCTACGCCCGCGAGAAGGCCCGGCTCGAGCACGAGCTCAATATGGCGCTCACCCTCTACGGGGTGTTCAGCTCGGAAGGGGGCCTGCTGGACGAGGAGGGGCTGGATCCCCTCAAGGTGCGCGACAACTTCAATCCCAGGCCGCTGATCTGGCCGGAGCTGCTGGGTCAGCTGGAGCAGCACGGCTTCGATGCGCTGATTGCGCTGGACATGACCGCCAGCGAGACGGTGAGTCGCTACTACCCGGACTTCGCCCAGCTCGGCATCCACATCATAGCGGCCAACAAGTTTGCCGGTGCCGCCGACAGCGAGTTCTACCAACGCATCAAGCAGAGCTGCCGCGATCACCAGGTGCAGTGGCGCTACAACGCCACAGTGGGGGCCGGGCTGCCCATCCAGTCCAGCATCCAGATGCTGCGCCAGAGCGGCGATCGCATCCAGGGGGTCTCCGGCATCTTCTCCGGCACCCTCTCCTGGCTGTTCCAGCAGTATGACGGCACGCGCCCCTTCTCCGAGCTGGTGGACGAGGCTTGGCAGCACGGCCTGACCGAGCCGGATCCTCGCGAGGATCTCTCCGGCCAGGACGTGCGCAGGAAGCTGCTCATTCTGGCGCGGGAGGCGGGCTTCGAGCTCGACTCCGCCGACATCGAGCTGGAGAACCTGGTGCCCGTCTCCCTGCGCAAGGTGAGCACGGATCAGTTCATGGACAGGCTGAAAGATCTGGATGATCCCATCCAGACCGCGTTCGAGGGGGCACGTCGGGTCGGCAAGGTGCTGCGCTACGTCGCCCGCTTCGAGCACGACGGCAAGGCGCGGGTCGGGCTGGAGACCCTGGAGCCCCACCATCCGTTCGCAAACCTCTTGCCCTGTGACAATGTGTTCGCCATCGAGAGCGACAGCTATCGCACCAACCCCCTGGTCATTCAGGGGCCGGGGGCTGGCCGCGAGGTGACCGCAGCCGCCATCCAGTATGATCTCTGGCAGATCTGCGCCAGCCTCTAAGAGCCTGGTGGATGACACAAAGAAGAGGCGCCCTTGGGCGCCTCTTCTCGTTGGTGGTCACAATGCCTTACCAGAACAGCTTGCCCAGCAGGGGGGCGAGCAGCACTGTGGCCATGCCGGCTATCATCATCACCATGCTGGAGACCACCCCCTCCTCGTTGCCCATCTGATAGGCTCGGGCCGTGCCCGCCCCGTGGGCCGAGGCGCCAAAACCCGCCCCCTTGCCGAGGCGGCTGCGGATGGCGAGTACCGTCAGCACGCTCTCCCCAACCGCCATGCCGATCACCCCGGTCAGCACCACGAACAGGGCGGTGAGATCGGCGTTGCCACCCACAGAGCGGGTCGCCTCCACCGCGAAGGGTGTGGTGATGGATCTCATGGCCATGCTGCGCTGCAGCAGCTCTGAGAGGTTCAGCCAGCGCGCCAGCAGCACAGTGCTGCCCACCGCCATGAGCACTGAGGCAAATACCCCCACCGACAGGGAGAGCCAGTGGCGGCGCATCAGCGCGCGGTTCTCGTAGACGGGCACCGCGAAGGCGACGGTGGCCGGGCCCAGCAGCCAGAGCAGCCAGTGGGATTCGGCCATGTAGTCCTGATAGGGGATGTGGAACAGCATCACCACCGCCACCAGCAGGGTGGGGGCCAGCAGCAGCGGCATCAGCGGCAGTATGCGCTTCTTGCCATAGAGCCACTTGCTGGCGTAGTAGAACAGCAGGGTGAGGGCGAAGCAGAGCAGGCCGAGCAGGGTGTCAGACATGGCGGCGACTCCGGCGGGCCAGCTTCAGCTCCAGGCGATAGACCCTGTCCACCACCAGGGCCGTGGTGCCGAGCACCAGCACAGTGCTTGTCACCAGCACCACCATGATGCGCCACCCCTCCTGCAGCAGCAGATCCTGATAGTTGACCACGGCCACCACGGCGGGCACGAAGAACAGCAGCATCTCCGCCAACAGCCAGCGTGCCCCGGCGCTGAACCACTGGGCCTTGACCACCCCGAGCAGGATGCAGATGAGCAGCAGCAACATGCCGGTGAGGTTGGCGGGCAGGGGCAGGTGGAAGGTGCGTACCGCTGTGTCGGCCAGCAGCCAGATGGCGGCCAGCAGGGCGATTTGGAAGGGGGTTTGCAACCAGCGAAGGCAGAAGGCTTTCATGATGGGCATCTTTCTGTGAACTTGGTCACAGTATAAGCGGGGGCCAAACCTGCAAAAAATGAATTTAAATTATGAAAAATATGCCAAATTGGCATTATTTGGCAATCACCCCAGACGAGCGTCCCATGGATATCCGAGCCCTGCGTTACTTTGTCGAACTGGTGCGGGAGAAGAGCTTTACCCGCGCCTCCGAGAAGCTGTTCGTCACCCAGCCCACCATCAGCAAGATGATCCGCAGCATGGAGGAGGAGTTGGGCCAGCCCCTGCTCAATCGGGAGGGGCACAGCTTCACCCTGACCGACAGCGGCCAGGTGCTGTTTGCCCGTGGCCAGCTGATCCTGGCCCAGATGCAGCAGCTGGAGGCTGAGCTCGCGGATCTGCAGAGCCTGCAGCACGGGCGCCTGGCGCTGGGCATCCCCCCCATGGTGGGCCACGTCTATGCGGATCTCATCCGCGCCTACCGCAGCCGCTACCCCAAGGTGGAGCTCTCCATAGTGGAGTACGGCGGGCGCCGCATCGAGCAGGCGGTGCTGGAGGGGGAGCTGGATCTCGCCATCACCATGCTGCCGACCAAGGAAGAGGGGGTACTGAGCGCCCTGGAGCTGGACTGCTATCCCATTCAGGTGGTGCTGCCGGACCTGCCGCGCTGGCGCGGGGGCAGCGAGATCCGGCTGGCGGAGCTGCAGGAGGAGCCCTTCCTGCTCTACACCCAGGCCTTCACCCTGAGCGAGCGGCTGGAGCAGGCCTGCCAGCAGGCGGGTTTCGTGCCCCAGGTGGCGGCGCGCAGCAGCCAGTGGGATTTTCTCACCGCCATGGTGCGCAGCGGCATGGGGGTCGCCTTCCTGCCCGAGCCCATCTGCCGGCGGCTGACCCCGGACGGCCTGGTGCTGCGCCCCCTGCTGCCCGAATTGAGCTGGCGACTCGGGGTGATCTGGCCGAGCCAACGCTACCTCTCCCGCACCGCCGAGGCCTGGCTCGCCCTGTGTCGCGAGCAGGGGGCGCGGGGCTAGACGCTACTTGCCGACCCTGTCCGCCTTGTCGTGGGGAGGCATGCCGAAGGCATCCCGGGCCGGATCATAGAGATAGGAGCTGTAGTCGCTCCCCTTGCCGGGCAGCTGGGGGTTGCTCAGCCTGAACAGCTGGCGCGAGGCCAGTTGGGTGAACGCCAGGGAGGGTTGGAAGTGCTGGCGCCAGAGCCGCTTGAGGGAACCGTCCTGCCAGGCCAGCCGCAGGCCGAGCTGGATGCGCTCGCGCTCCTTGTGGTAGGTGGCATGGCTGTAGAAGGCGTGGATCAGCGGGTAGAAGAGGGCCACATGGGGATCGACGGTGAGGGTCGGCAGCCTGGGGTGGTGAGTCTCCCACTCCGCCAGTATCTCGTTGGCGCCGCGACAGAAAAGATCGACCCTGCCACGGGCCACCATGCGAAACAGCGACTCGTAGTTGTCCACCTCCTGCACCTGGAAGCCGTTGTGGCGCAGGATGTCGGCGTCCTGCCACCCCTTGCCACTCCCCTGACTGAACGCCTGAAGCTGGGCCAGGGTACGGACTCCGGCCAGGTCATCCGCACGGTCGGCACCGACGAAGCAGACCCGGTAACCGAGAATGCCGAGATCGATGGGGAAGGGGATCAGACTGACCTCGGGGTGAGGCGTCTTCTGGGGCCAGCTGTCGACGATGAAGAGTGCACTGTTGCCCGGTTTTTGCACCTCGAGCCGCATCCGCGCCTTGTTCATCTTGAGGGAGTCACGCAGCTCGTAGTCGCCATATTGCTGGCGGGTCTTCTCCAGCGCCAGCCGCATCGCCTCCCGGTAGTAGTCCATGCGGGCATCCTGTTCGTTTTCCGGGCTGAGCAGGGTAAATCGGGTGGCCGCCATCGGGGAGGAGGAGAGGGAGAGCGTGAGGAGCAGGAGCAGGAGTCGATACATCTTGGCCGGGTTCTACAACGGGATTGTGCCCATTATAGTTCGGTGCCCCACCGGCGACACAGCGCTAATGGCCCCCGGCTCCTCTGACCTCTGGGTCTGGTCTCAGACGGTTTCCATCAGCGCGCCCAGCTGGCGACACAGCTGGCGCAGGGTCTGGTTGTCGAGGCAGCCGAAGCCTAGCAGCCAGCCCTCCCGGGTAGGAGGGGCGAGGTGATACTGGTGCAGGGGGCGCAGCCCCAACCCCCGGGCGTTGGCCGCCTCGGTCCAGCGGGCCTCGCCCCCGGCGGGAAGCAGCACGGCGCACTGCAGCCCGGCGCCGCTGTGGATGGGGGTGAGCTGGGGGCAGTGCTCGGCCAGCTCGGCCAGCAGCAGATCCCGCCGGCTCTGGTAGACGAGGCGGCTCTGGCGCAGGTGGGTGGCGAAGTGCCCGGCGCGGATGAAGTCCGCGGTGACCGCCTGCTGCAACTGGTTGCTGTGGCCATCGACGGCGGCGCGGGCTCGGCTGAAGGCCTCCATCAGGGGGCGTGGCAAGACCAGGTAGGCGAGACGCAAGGAACCAAACAGCACCTTGCTGAAGGTCCCCACATAGAGGACGCGCCCCTGGCCATCCAGCCCCTGCAGGGCGGGGAGCGGCCGCTGATCGTACTGGTACTCCCCGTCGTAGTCGTCCTCCAGGATCCAGGCCCCGCGCCGCTCGGCCTCCGCCAGCAGTGCCATGCGGCGCGGCAGGCTCATGGGCACGCCCAGGGGGTACTGGTGGGCCGGGGTGCAGTAGATGAGCCTGGGACTGGGGTGTTCACCGGCAGGGTTGAGCCCCTCCTCGTCCACCGGCACCGGATGGATGCGGGCGCCGGCGCTCTCCATGGCGGTACGGGCGCCGGGATAACCCGGATCTTCCACCCAGACGGTGTCACCGGCATCGATGAGCAGCTGGGTCGCCAGCAATATGCCCTGCTGGGAGCTGGTGAGGATCAGGATCTGCTCCGGCTCGCACACCACGCCCCGCGACTGCACCAGGTAGCTGCTGATGGCGGCGCGAAGCTCCCCCAACCCCTGGGGATCCCCGTAATTCATCCAGTCGTTGGCACCCTGGCGCCACTGCTGCTGCATCAGGCGACCCCAGAGTGCCTGGGGAAAGAGGCGGGGATCCGGCTGGCTGGAGGCAAAGGAGCAGCCCACCTCGGGCACCTCGTGGCAGGCCCCCCCTTGCGCCATCTCCTGACCACGGCGAGAGAGCCCCGCCGCCGACTGGGGAGGGCGAGGCGCAGGGCGCACCGCCGCCAGGGCGACGAAGCTGCCGGCCCCCACCTTGCGCACCAGATACCCCTCCGCCTCCAGCCGGCCATAGGCCAGCTCCACTGTGCTGCGGGAGACGCCGAGATCCCGGGCCAGCATGCGGCTGGCCGGCAGCCTGCCGTGCAGCGGCAGATGGCCCGCCAGTATGGCTTCCCGCAGGGTGCGCACCAGCTGTTCATGGAGCGGCAGCTCGCCGTGTTGTTGATTGGCAAAGAGGGTCGGCAGGACAGTCATGATTGGCCTCCGCTGGGCGGGGGCAGGTGGCCCCCCCATCCGGACATGGCCTCCCGCAGGGTGCGCACCAGCTGTTCGTGCAGGGGAAGATCGTTTTGTTGCTGGTCGGCAAAGAGGGTCGGCAGGACAGTCATGACTGGCCTCCGCTGGGCTGGGGCAGATGGCCCCCCCATCCGGACATGGCCTCCCGCAGGGTGCGCACCAGCTGTTCGTGCAGGGGAAGATCGTTTTGTTGCTGGTCGGCAAAGAGGGTCGGCAGTACTGTCATGGCACTTCCCGTTGCGGATAGATTGGTCTGCCCATATTGGCAAAATTGGTCGGCGTGGCAAGGCCATTTTGTCGCTACATTGGTGGACAAGGCAGTGAAGCAATCCCATTGGCAACACACATTGGTCACAGAAGGAGTCTGCATGTCGGAATACAGCGCCACCATCAGCTGGCAGCGAGGGGCCAGCGAGCCCTTCGTCGATCAGCGCTACAGCCGGGCCCATGAGTGGGCGTTTGACGGCGGAGTCAGGGTGCCCGCCTCCTCCTCCCCCCAGGTGGTGCCCTTGCCCTTTTCGGTGGCGGAGAATGTCGATCCGGAGGAGGCCTTCGTCGCATCCCTCTCCAGCTGTCACATGCTGACCTTCCTCTGGCTGGTCGCCAGGGCGGGTTATCTGGTGGAGAGCTACCGGGATGAGGCGGTCGGCTTCATGGAGAGAAACGAGCGGGGCCGCCAGTCCATCACCAGGGTCACCCTGCGCCCCAGGGTGCGGTTTGGCGGCGAGCGCCAGCCCGACCTCGCCGCGCTGGAGCGGCTGCACCACCAGGCCCACGAGGAGTGCTTCATCGCCAACTCGGTCAACACAGTCGTCACCACAGAGATAACGCTCTAATCACAAGGAGGTTCAGGATGAGTCATGTATCGAGTACCGGGGTCGCGAGCCCGCTGGAGGCCAGCGCCTTCTTCGAGGCCCAGTTGAAGTTTCGTACCGATCCGGCGGATCTCGCCGCCGATCTGCTGGCCGGGGAGGCGGCTGAGGGGGGCAGCATAGTGGTCATCGACACCCGCTCACCCGCGCACTACACCGAGGCTCATATTCCCGGTGCCATCTCCTTCCCCCATAGCATCATGAGCCCGGCGACCACGCAGGGGCTGTCGCGGGACAAGGTCTATGTCTGCTACTGCGATGGCATCGGCTGCAACGGCTCGACCCAGGGGGCCTACAAGCTGGCGGCCCTGGGCTTCAGGGTCAAGGAGCTGATCGGCGGTCTGCACTGGTGGCGTCAGGACGGCTTCGCCGTCGCCACCGGCAGCGAGGCCGGTGTGTTGCTGGAAGGGGGGATCGCCTGTGCCTGCTGACCCCGTCTTCAACGACCATGGCCAGCCCCTGGGCGAGTCTCTGCCCGACTGGCGTGGCGCCGAGTTTCCCCCTCATCGGGTGCTGAGGGGCTGGGGCTGTCGTCTCGAACCGCTCGATCCCGAGCACCACGGCGGCAGCCTGTGGCAGGCCTTCAGTGCCGACAGTGGGGCCATGTGGACCTATCTCACCAGCGGCCCCTTCGCGGATGAGGCGGCCATGCTGGCCTGGCTGCGAGGAGTCGCCGCCAGGGTCGATCCCCAGTTCTATGCCATTGTCGATGAGGGGAGCGGCCGGGCGCTGGGGCTCGCCAGCTACCTGCGCATCGACCCTGCCGCGGGCAGCGTGGAGGTGGGCTGGCTGCACTTTTCGCCAGCCCTGCAGCAGTCGCGGCTGGCGACGGCGGCCATGGCGCTGATGATGGCCAATGCCTTCGCCCTGGGCTATCGCCGCTACGAGTGGAAGTGCAATGCCCTGAATCGGCCCTCCTGGCAGGCGGCGCTGCGCCTTGGCTTTTGTTATGAGGGGACTTTCCGCCAGGCCCGGGTGGACAAGGGGCACAGCCGGGATACCGCCTGGTTCTCTGTGATAAACGGCGAGTGGCCCGCCCTGAAGGGCTGTTTCGAGCGCTGGCTGGCGGATGCCAACTTCGACGAACAGGGGCGCCAGCGGCTGCGGCTCTCCGAGCTGACCGCCGCCTGCCGGATGACGCCATAAGCCTGTGCTCCCTTGGGCCTGACTGGCAAAACGAGAGAGGCCCCGATTGCGGGGCCTCTCTCATGCTGGATCTTGCTTAACGAGTGGCCTTATTCATGGTGCTCGTCCCTTAGTGTTCACCGATGGGCGCGGCGATCCACTTCAGCAGGGTCAGCATGTCTTGTGGCGCCACCCCGACCGAGAGGCCGCGTTTGCCGCCGCTCACCAGTATCTCGTCAAACGCCATGGCGGAGTCGTCCAGCACTGTCGGCAGCAGCTTCTTCTGGGCCAGCGGGCTTATGCCCCCCACCTTGTAGCCGGTCAGCTTCTCGGCCTCGGCCGGTTTCATCATCTCCACCTTCTTGAGCCCGGTGGCCTTGGCGAGCTGCTTGAGGCTGCACATGCCGGAGGAGGGGACTATGGCGACCACCGCCTGCTTGTCGTGGTGGGCCAGCAGGGTCTTGAACACCTGAGCCTGGGGCAGGCCGAGCTGGGTCGCGGCATGCTTGCCGAAATCGTCGTGGGCCTCGCACTCGTAGGGGTAGAGCTTGTGGGGGATCTTGAGCTTCTTCAGCAG
Source organism: Aeromonas rivipollensis (assembly GCF_010974825.1). Classification (GTDB taxonomy): domain Bacteria; phylum Pseudomonadota; class Gammaproteobacteria; order Enterobacterales; family Aeromonadaceae; genus Aeromonas; species Aeromonas rivipollensis. Next base: position 134,692 of record NZ_JAAILA010000026.1, read on the forward strand.
GTTGATGGCAGGTGTCATGGGGTCTCCTCGGGCCGAAACAAGGCCAGACAGTCTGCGCCCGGGCGGCGGGCATGGCAAGTGGCCGTCCTCGGTGGTGCTCATCTTGGGGGTGACCCATATTCGCGAAACGGCCGCCTCACACCTATGATCTAGGGCTGTCTCTCCCCCTGCCTATACTGGCTGTGAGCAGGTGTTGGCGATCGAAAGGAATCCTGGCCATGAATACCCCGGTAAACAGCTTCATCGACATGGGCACCCTGGGGCGCTATGACGCCCTTGCCCGGCTGACCGCCCTGGACCGAGCCTATGGCATAGCCGAGTTCGATCTCGATGGCCGCATGGTGTCGGTCAATGGGTTGTTCTGCGACCTCCTCGGCTATGCCTCCGAGGAGCTGATAGGTCAGTCTCACCTGTTGCTGCTTCCCCCCGAGCAGCAGGAGGAGCACGATAGCTTCTGGCAGGGGGTGCTCAGCGGCGAGATCCGCTCTGGGTCGTTTCGCCGCATCATGCGCGGGGGCGGCAGTGTCTGGATCCACGCCACCTACATGCCCATCACCAACGAGGCGGGGACCCTGCTCGGGGTGATCAAGCTGGCCCATGACATCACCCCCGAAGTGCTGGCGGAGCAGCGCGTCGAGCAGCAGAGTCAGTTGTTCGACATAGTGGTGGCCGCCCACCAGAGCTTTCTGCTCGATCGCAATCTCGGCTCCGCCTGCGACACCGTCTTCGAGCGGCTGCTGAGCGTGAGCCAGAGCGCCTATGGCTTCATCGGCATCATCCAGTACGAAGACGAGCGTCCCAGCCTCTACATCCCCTCCATCTCCAACATCTCCTGGGATCAGGCCACCCACGCCTGGTACGAGCAGCAACGCCAGAGCAGAGGGGGGCTCATCTTCAACAAGCTCGACAACCTGTTCGGCCACGTGGTCACTCACAACACCCTGGTGTGCTGCAACGATCTGCCGAGTCATCCGGCGAGTCGCGGCGTCTCTCCCCGGGGTCATCCCCATCTGGACAGCTTTCTCGGCATCCCCATACGCCACAAGGGGGAAGCCATCGGCATGATAGCCCTGGCCAACCGCCCGGGCGGCTTCGACGAAACCCTGGTGAGCTTGCTGGAGCCGCTCACCACTGCCCTGGGCACCCTGATCCACGCCCGCAATCTGGAGGACGAACGCAGCCACATGGAGCGGGTGCTGCGCTTCAACGCCGAACACGACTTTCTCACCAAGCTGCCCAACCGCAGCAGCTTCTTCAGTCAGGCCAATGTGCTGCTCGAGCACATCCAGCGCCATCCTGCCGAGGGGGAAGCCTGTTGCCTGGCCCTGATCGACATCGATTTCTTCAAGCAGATCAACGATGAGCATGGCCACCTTGCCGGGGATGCCGTGCTCGAGGAGCTGGCCCGTCTGCTGATGCAGGCGGTGCGCAGCCAGGATCTGGTGGCGAGGTTCGGCGGGGAGGAGTTCATCATGCTGCTGCGCGGCACCACTCAGGAGGAGGCCCGCGCCATCATGGATCGCACCCGCCAGCAGATAGAGCTGCACCCCTTCTTGCATCAGCACCAGCCAATAGCCGTCACCATCAGCGTGGGCCTCACCCCCTATCAGATGGGCTACCGCTGCATGGATGACTGGCTGCTGTGCGTGGATCAGCGCCTCTACGAGGCCAAGCGCCAGGGACGCAACCGTATTGCCTAGGGGCTGGATAGCCAAAATAGAAAGGGCGCCATATAGGCGCCCTTTTATGTCAGGAAGTGAAGCTGGATAGCCCGGCCATCAACCCGTGTTGCGCATGCCGGCTGCTATGCCGGCTATGGTGACCATCAGCGCCTGATCCAGCTCGGGGTGCAGGGTCTCAGGGTTCTTGCGCGAGCGACCAAGCAGCTCGACCTGCAGCACGTTGAGCGGGTCTGTGTAGGGGTTGCGCAGCTTGATGGACTCCTTGATCCAGGGCTGGTCGTCCAGCAGGTCACCCTGCGGGCGCAGCTCTAGCACCACCTGGATGGAGTCGGCAAGCTCCTGACGCAGCTGCTTGCCGAGGGCCCACAGCTCTTGCGGCACCAGACGGGTGTCGTAGTACTCCGCCAGCCAGAGGTCGGCCTTGAGGAACACCATCTCCAGCATCTCGAGGCGGGTGCGGAAGAAGGGCCACTGGCGGCTCATCTCGTCCAGCACGCTCTTCTGGCCGTCATCTATGGCCTGCTGCAGGCCCTTGTGGGCACCGAGCCAGGCTGGCAGCATCAGCCGGTTCTGGGTCCAGGCGAAGATCCAGGGAATGGCGCGCAGGCTCTCGACGCCGCCGTTGGGCTTGCGCTTGGCGGGACGGGAACCGAGGGGCAGCTTGCCGAGTTCCATCTCCGGAGTGGCGGCGCGGAAGTAGGGCACGAAATCAGGATGACCGCGCACTATGCTGCGGTAGTGATCGCAGGAGACGGTGGCCAGCTGCTCCATCACGGCGCGCCAGCACTCCTTGGGCTTGGGCGGCGGTAGCAGGTTCCCCTCCAGCACGGCGCTGGTGTAGAGGTTCAGGCTGTGGATGGCGACCTTGGGCAGACCGAACTTGAAGCGGATCATCTCCCCCTGTTCGGTGACCCGCAGACCACCGCGCAGGGATCCCGGCGGTTGGGACAGGATCGCCTGATGGGCGGGGGCGCCGCCGCGACCGACGGTGCCACCACGGCCATGGAACAGGGTGAGGCGGATGTTGTTGGCCTCAGCCAGCCCCACCAGGGATTCCATGGCGGCGTACTGGGCCCAGCCGGCGGCCATCATGCCCGCATCCTTGGCGGAATCCGAGTAGCCGATCATCACGTACTGGCGACCCTGGATGTAGCCGCGATACCAGTCCACCGACAGCAGGCGATCCATCACGGCGGTGCCCGCCATCAGATCTTCCTGGGTCTCGAACAACGGTGCGACCGGCATGCGGAACTTGCAGCCTGCTTCCTTCAGCAACAGCTGTACCGCCAGCACGTCCGAGGGGGCGCCGGCCATGGAGATGATGTAGATGCCGAACGCATCCGGGTCGTGACCGGCGATCACCCGGCAGGTGTCTATGGTCTCGCGGGTCTCGTCGCTCGGCGCCCAGTCGGTGGGGATCAGCGGGCGGCGGGAGTTCAGTTCGTTGAGCAGGAAGGCCTGCTTGTCGTCCTCGCTCCACTCGGCGTAGTCGCCCATGCCGAGGTAGCGGGTCAGCTCGGAGAAGACCTGACCGTGACGCTCGCCGTCCTGGCGGATGTCCAGCTTGACCAGATGGATGCCGAAGCAGGCCAGCTTGCGCAGCACGTCCAGCAGCATGCCGTCGGCTATGTTGCCCATGCCGCAGGCGTGCAGGGAGTGATAGCAGAGCTCCAGCGGCTCGCGCAGCTGGGCCGTGGTCTTGATGAGATCGCGGCTCTCGCTCGCCTGACCCTGCACCTTGGCGGTGAGGAACTCCTGGGTCTCGCGCAGCGCTTCGCGCAGCTCGCGCACCAGGGCGCGGTAGGGCTCGGGGTTGTCACCGACCCGGGCGCGCAGGGCCTCGGTACAGTCGGCCATGGAGAGCTCAGAGGTGAGCTCCTTGATGTCCTTGTAGAAGAGGTTGACCGCCATCCAGCGGCCCAGCTCCAGCACCTCGGCGGTCACCTTGGCGGTGACGAAGGGGTTGCCATCGCGGTCACCGCCCATCCAGGAGGTGAACTTGACCGGCGCGGCATCCAGCGGCAGGCGCACACCCAGGTGGTGTTGCAGCCGCTCGTCCAGATTGCGCATGAATTCGGGAATGGCCGGCCACAGGCTGTTCTCCACCACGGCGAAGCCCCACTTGGCTTCGTCCACCGGGGTCGGGCGCTGTTCGCGGATCTCGTTGGTGTGCCAGGCCTGATTGACCAGCTGTTCGATGCGATTGAGGATCTTGTCCCGCTCGCGGGGCAGCAGATCGGACAGCTCCAGCGCTTCCAGGCAGTCGTTGAGCTGGACGTGCTTGTGGATCAGGGTACGACGGGTCACCTCTGTGGGGTGGGCGGTCAGTACCAGATCGATGTCCAGCTCGCGCACCGCCTGGATGATGGCCTCCTGGGAGAGGTTGGACGCCTTGAGCTTGGCGAACATCTGCTCCAGGGGATCCGGCGTGCACTCCTGCTCTTCGCAGCGGCGGGAGATGGTGTGGAACTGCTCCGCCACGTTGGCCAGATTGAGGAACTGGCTGAAGGCGCGGGCCACCGGCAGCAGCTCGTCATCGGAGAGGGTACGCAGGGTCTCGAGCAGGCGTTCCCGGTCTGTCTCGTTGCCCTTGCGGGAGGACTTGGCCAGTTGACGAATGGTCTCAATCTTGTCGAGGAAGGCTTGACCCTGATGATCCTTGATGGATTTACCCAGCAGTTGGCCCAACATGCCTACGTTGGCCCGTAGTGCGGCGTACTTTTCGTTCATTCCACATCCTTATTTTTGTTGGTGCCCCTTGACCTTCCGGGGGGAGAGGCAGCCTCACTTATTGTTGTGCGATTACAACATATGCTCCGTCATCTTAGGGGGACAATCTACCCAGATTGTCTGCGCAAGGTCAAATAACAAGCCGATTCAGAACATGTATTTCCCTCACCTGTCCCGAGGCGGCTTGTCATGTAACTTACTTACATTCCCGTCGAGCTAGATGCAGAAACGCCGGATCAGGTGCTGCAGCACCGCCGTGGTCGGTTTGACGAACGACAGATCCAGATACTCGTCCGGCTGATGGGCCTGGGTGATATGGCCCGGGCCCATCACTATTGTCTGGCATCCCAACTGTTGGATAAAGGGGGCCTCGGTGCAATAGTTCACGGACTCGGCGGCGCGGCCGCTCGCCTTCTCGGCTTCCCGTACCAGATCTGAGCCCTCCTCGCAGGCATAGGCCGGGATGGGTTCGTGCAGGTGCTGCAGGTGCAGGCAACCTGGCTGGTGAATTTCGATGGGGGAGAGCGCTTCTTTGAGCATGCCCATCAGCTCATCCGGCCCAACTTGCGGGGTGGGGCGCATGTCGATGTGCAGCTCGCAGCAGCCGCAGATGCGGTTCGGGCTGTCGCCCCCCTGGATGTAGCCGAGGTTCAGGGTGGGTTGCGGCACCGCGAACCTGTGGTCGGCGTAGCGCTCCTTGAGATCCCGCTGCAGCTTGAGCACCTGGCCCATGGCTTTGTGCATGATCTCCATGGCGTTGACCCCGTTGGCGGGATCCGAGCTGTGGCCGCTCTTGCCCGTGATGCGAATGGCTTCCGACATGTGGCCCTTGTGGGCCACCACGGGCACCAGGCCGGTGGGCTCACCTATCACCGCATAGTCGGGTTTGATCTCGGCGGCCGCGGCGATGGCACGGGCGCCCGCCATTGTGGTCTCCTCGTCTGCGGTGGCCAGGATGCGCAGCGGCTTGCGGAGCGTCTTGAGATCGACCTCCTTGAGCGCCTCCACGATGAAGGCGAAGAAGCCCTTCATGTCGATGGTGCCGAGCCCGTACAGGCGGTTGCCCTCCTCGGTCACCTTGAAGGGATCCTTGCTCCAGCCCCCCTCGTCGAAGGGCACAGTATCGGTATGGCCCGCCAGCAGCAGGCCCCCTTCCCCCTGGCCATAGGTCGCCACCAGGTTGAACTTGCCCGGCAGGTCGGGCAGCGCCGTTACCTCGCACTGGAAACCCAACTGGCCGAACCAGTCGGCCAGCAGCCGGATCACCGCCTCATTGCTCTGATCCCAGCGGGGATCCGTGCTGCTGACAGAGGGAATCGCAATAATATTCTTATAAAGTGAAAAAAAATCCAGATTGGCCATCAGCTGCTCCTTGCGTCCCCGGAGTGTTTCTGTTAGAAAATACAAATGCAAAGTGAGTGCATGAATATTCTGTTCGAGCGCTCATCAACAAGGCTTCTAGTTGTAAGGGAAAGTTAATGTTCTGTCACCTGATCTGTAACCGACGACGCATATCCGCCTGAATTGCCCCTCCGCACTCGTTGCATCTAAGGGGCGATAGCCGACCCCTTGCACCGCAGCACCACGCTGTGAATTTCGAACCCAGACTTGGAATACTCAAACATGCTCAATACCGTTATCGTCGGTGCCAGTGGCTACGCGGGGGCCGAACTGGCCGCACTGGTCCAGAACCATCCAGAGCTCAAGCTGTTCGGCCTCTATGTCTCCGCCGGCAGCCAGGACGCACACAAGCGTTTCTCTTCCCTCCATCCCCAGTGGGTCGGTGAGCTGGATCAGCCGCTGCTGCCGCTGGACGAGGACGGCATGACCCGGATCCTGACCCAGGCCGATCTGGTGCTGCTGGCCACCGCCCACGAGGTGAGCGCCGAGCTTGCCCCCAAGTTCCTGGCCAAAGGACTGCCGGTGTTCGATCTCTCCGGTGCCTTCCGGGTCAAGGATCAGGGGTTCTACTCCTCTTTCTACGGCTTCACCCATGAGAGCGAACAGTGGCTGGAACAAGCCGTCTACGGTCTGGCGGAGTGGAATGCCGATGCCATTGCCGCCGCCCAGCTGATTGCGGTGCCCGGCTGCTACCCGACCGCGTCGCTCTGCGCCCTCAAGCCGCTGCAGCAGGCCGGTCTGATTGCCGAGGGATGGCAGCCCATCATCAACGCTGTCTCCGGCGTCTCCGGGGCTGGTCGCAAGGCCGCCATCAACACCAGCTTCTGCGAAGTGAGCCTGAGCCCCTACGGCACCTTCAATCACAGACACCAGCCGGAGATCAGCCACCACCTGGGCAAGGGGGTGCTGTTCCAGCCCCACCTCGGCAACTATGTGCGGGGCATACTGGCCACCATCTATGTGCAACTGGCGGATGGCGTGACGCAGACCCAGGTGGATCAAGCCTATCTCAAGGCCTATGAGGGCAAGCCCCTGGTGCGCCTCACCGGCCAGATGCCCTCCATCCGTGGCGTGGCCAATACCCCTTACTGTGACCTCGCCTGGCAGCAGCAGGGCAACATGCTGGTGGTGGTCTCCGCCATCGACAACCTGCTCAAGGGTGCCGCCTCCCAGGCGATGCAGTGCATAAATATCAAGTTTGGTTTTGAACCGGCCACCGGCCTGATTTAACGCTTTAAGGAAGGATCGAGAAGATGGACAAGCAGACGCTGGTAATCAAGTTGGGTGGTGCCCTGATCGAGAACGACGAGGCGCTAACCGCCCTGTTCGCTACCCTGAAAACCTTCCTGGACGATCAGCACCGTCCCCTGGTGCTGGTGCACGGTGGTGGCTGCCTGGTGGATGACCTGCTCAAGGGACTGGGGATGACCTCCACCAAGAAGAACGGCCTGCGGGTCACCCCGTTCGAGCAGATCCCCTTCATCGCCGGGGCCCTGGCGGGCACGGCGAACAAGATGATGATGGCCAAGGCCATCGCCACCGGCATCCCTGCGGTGGGTCTCTGCCTCGCCGACGGCGGCCTCTGCCAGGTGACCCAGCTCGACCCGGATCTCGGCGCCGTAGGTGACTGCCAGCCGGGCAACCCGGCGCTGGTGGCCGGCATCCTGGGGCAGGGCTTCCTGCCGGTGGTGAGCTCCATCGGCATCACCGCTGACGGTCAGCTGATGAACGTCAACGCGGATCAGGCGGCCACCGCCATTGCCGAGGCGCTCGGTGCCGATCTGGTGATGCTGTCGGACGTGAGTGGCATCCTGGATGGCAAGGGCAAGCTGGTTGCCAAGCTGGACAAGCAGAGCGCGCTGGACCTGATGGAGAAGGGGGTTATTACGGACGGCATGGCGGTCAAGGTGAAGGCAGCGCTGCACGCCGCAGAGACCCTGGGCAAACCTGTCTGTGTCGCCAGCTGGCGCTACCCGGATCAACTGCTCAAGCTGCTGGCGGGCGGTGCCGTCGGCACCCAAGTCACCCTCTAACCCTGGCCGGAAAAAGGAACATCCGATGCAACATCTTCTGAAAGACAGCGACTTGAGCAAGGCCCAGATCGAGGCGCTGATAGCTCTGGGCAAATCGGTCAAGGCCGACCCCAAGAAGTACGGCCAGGCGCTGGCGGGCAAGAGCGTGGTCACCCTGTTCGAGAAGCCTTCCCTGCGCACCCGGGTCACCTTCGACATCGGCATCGCCCGGCTCGGCGGTCACAGCGTCTACCTGGATCAGCAGAACGGCGCGCTCGGCAAGCGGGAATCGGTGAAGGATTTCGCCGCCAACCTGTCCCGCTGGTGTGACGCCATAGTCGCGCGGGTGTTCGATCACCAGACCCTGGTCGAGCTGGCGGAGCATGGCTCTGTGCCCGTGGTGAACAGCCTGTGCAACCTCTACCACCCCTGTCAGGGGCTGGCGGACTTCATGACCATCAGCGAGCATTACAGCGATCTCTCCAAGGTGAAGCTGGCCTACCTCGGCGATGGCAACAACGTCAGCCACTCCCTGCTGCTGCTGGGGGCGACACTCGGCACCGATGTGACTCTGGTCTGCCCCAAGGGCCATGGCCCGGATACCCAGCTCTTCCTGCAGGCCCAGGCGCTGGCGGCGCAATCCGGTGCCCACATCAACATCAGCGATGACGTGGGCGCCATCGAAGGCTTTGACGTGGTTTATACCGACACCTGGGTCTCCATGGGTGACAACACACCAATGGAGCAGGTAAAAGATATCTTCATGCCTTATCAGATCAACCAGGCCCTGCTCGATCGCACCGGCATCCAGCATGTGCTGCATTGCCAGCCGGCGCACCGGGAGCTGGAGATCACCTCGGAGGTCATGGACGGACCAGCCTCCCTCATCATGGATGAGGCAGAAAACCGGATGCATATCCAGAATGCCGTGCTGCTGACCCTGCTGGGTCATAAATAAGCCGGCAACCGACCCTGAATCACAACCTTATCGAATCATCACGGAGAGAAGTAAATGAGCGGAATCAACAAGATCGTACTGGCTTACTCGGGCGGACTGGATACCTCGGCCATCATTCCCTGGCTGAAGGAGAACTACGATGCGGAGATCATCGCCTTCGTCGCCGACGTCGGTCAGGAGCGTGACGATCTGGAAGGGATCGAGCAAAAAGCCATCGCCTCCGGCGCCACCAAGTGCATCGTCAAGGATCTGCGGGAAGAGTTCGTCAAAGAGTACGTCTATCCGACCCTGAAGACAGGCGCCGTCTATGAAGGCACCTACCTGCTGGGCACCTCCATGGCCCGTCCCATCATCGCCAAGGCGATGGTGGAAGCGGCCTTGGCGGAAGGGGCAGACGCCATCTCCCACGGCTGTACCGGCAAGGGCAACGATCAGGTGCGTTTCGAAGGCGCCGTGGCCGCCCTGGCACCCCAGCTGAAGGTCATCGCCCCCTGGCGTCTGTGGGACATGCGCTCCCGGGAAGATCTGCTGGCCTATCTGGAAGCCCGCGACATCCCCTGCAAGGCGACCCTGAAGAAGATCTACAGCCGCGACGCCAACGCCTGGCACATCTCTACCGAGGGTGGCGAGCTGGAGAGCACCTGGAACGAGCCGTCCGAAGCTGTCTGGCAGTGGACTGTCTCCGCCGAGCAGGCACCGGACCAACCGGAGTACGTCAAGCTGACCGTGGCCCAGGGCGAAGTGGTGGCCGTTGACGACCAGCCGCTGACTCCGCACCAGATCCTGATGACCCTGAACGAGCGTGCCGGCAAGCACGGCGTGGGCCGCATCGACATCACCGAGAACCGCATGGTGGGCATGAAGTCCCGTGGCTGCTACGAGACCCCGGGTGGTACCGTCATGGTGGCGGCGCTGCGCGCCGTGGAAGAGCTGGTACTGGATAGACCGACCCGCGCCTGGCGCGAGAAGCTGGGTGCCGAGTTCTCCCACCTGGTCTATGACGGTCGCTGGTTCACCCCGCTGTGCAAGGCCATTGTCGCTTCCGCCAACGCCATCGCCGAAGATCTCGACGGTGAAGTGGTGCTGAAGATGTACAAGGGCCAGGTCACTGCGGTGCAGAAGAAGTCGCCGAACAGCCTCTACTCCGAAGACTTCGCCACCTTCGGCGCCGACGAGGTGTACGACCAGAGCCACGCAGAAGGCTTCATCCGTCTCTACACCCTGGCCAGCCGGATCCGCGCCATGAAGGAGCAGCATCAGGCCATCGGCGGTGATCACACCCACGGCTAAGCCGCAGGATTAAATCCGCTGGTACCGGTGAGGGGGCTTGGCCCCCTCACTTATAAGCGGCGACCTGGTTCCCTTGTCTGTAGGAGGGGGAAGGATAACCGATGAGCTGTGACAAGAGCGGCAGCACCCTGGCCGCTTCTGTGAGATAACAGGGGCAGTGTGAATATGGTGCTGAAGCATTTTCGCCCTTCTCCCGCTTACTTGAAAAAGAATGAGGGAAGGGGCGGGGATGAGGGATTGCCCTCACCCTAGCCCTCTCCCAGAGGGAGAGGGCACCGATCGAGGTTAGGTGTGGTGGCAGCTCATTTTTTGTTGGCAGATTAACCACGATTTACCCGTAGATTACCGTCTTGCTCCCTTCTCCCCTTGCGGGAGAAGGGTTGGGGATGAGGGGGCGGTTACGGTAACAGCATCGATCACCACCGCACTGTTATGCAGAAAAATACAGGGCAAGATTTCAGCGCGCAGGCCAAGGGGCCGCGCGAGTAGGGCAGGCGCAGGCGCCTACCGACAACGGATTCAAGGAGAGCAGTATGGCACTTTGGGGTGGACGCTTCAGTCAGGGAGCCGATAGCCGGTTCAAGCAGTTCAACGATTCGCTGCGGTTCGATTACCGGCTGGCGGAGCAGGATATTCAGGGCTCCATGGCCTGGGCCAAGGCGCTGGTGAAGGTGGGCGTCTTGACCGCCGACGAGCAGGCGCAGTTGCAGCAGGCGATGGAGGTGCTGCTCGCCTCGGTGCAGCAGGATCCCCAGCAGATCCTTAGCTCGGATGCCGAAGACATCCACTCCTGGGTCGAGGGCAAGCTCATCGATGCCGTCGGCACCCTGGGCAAGAAGCTGCACACCGGCCGCTCGCGCAACGATCAGGTCGCCACCGACTTGAAACTCTGGTGCAAGGCCCAGGGCGAGCTGCTGCTCGGCTCCATCACGGCGCTGCAACAGGGGCTGGTCGCTTCCGCCCGTGCCAACCAGGCTGCGGTGCTGCCGGGTTACACCCACCTGCAGCGTGCCCAGCCGGTCACCTTCGCCCACTGGGCGCTGGCCTATGTGGAGATGCTGGAGCGGGATCACTCCCGTCTGCAGGATGCCCTCAAGCGCCTCGACACCAGCCCGCTCGGCTGCGGCGCCCTGGCGGGTACGGCGTATGCCATCGATCGGGAAGCGCTGGCGCTCGACATGGGCTTTAGTGGCGCGACCCGCAACAGCCTGGATTCGGTCTCGGATCGGGATCACGTGGTGGAGCTGATGCACGTGGCGTCCCTCTCCATGACCCACCTTTCTCGTTTTGCGGAAGATCTTATCTTCTACAACACCGGCGAGGCGGGCTTCGTCGAGCTTTCCGATGCGGTCACCTCCGGCTCTTCCTTGATGCCCCAGAAGAAGAATCCGGACGCCCTTGAGCTCATTCGCGGCAAGACCGGCCGGGTGGTCGGCGCCCAGATGGGCATGCTGATGAGCCTGAAGGCGCTGCCGCTGGCCTACAACAAGGACATGCAGGAAGACAAGGAAGGGCTGTTCGATGCCCTCGACACCTGGCACGACTGCCTCGACATGGCGGCCCTGGTGCTGATCGATCTCAAGGTGAATGGCGAACGCACCAAGGCGGCGGCCCAGGGCGGCTATGCCAATGCCACCGAACTGGCGGATTATCTGGTGGCCAAGGGGATCCCCTTCCGCGAGGCGCACCATATCGTCGGTGAGACTGTGGTCTACGCGATCCAGGTGAAGAAGCCGCTGGAGGAGCTCTCTTTGTCTGAGTTCCAGCGCTTCAGCCCGGTCGTGGGAGAGGACGTCTACCCGAACCTGGAGCTGGAAGCCACCCTGGCCAAGCGGGTCGCCAAGGGCGGCGTCGCCCGCGAGCAGATAGAAGCGGCGCTGGTCGCCGCCGAACAGTGGTTGGCCAAGCGCGCTGGCTGAATGGCAGCGGCCAGGGTCCCATGAGCAGAAAACGGCAACCTCGGGGTTGCCGTTTTTTTATGTGCCCTATTGTGTGGGCTAGTCTGCGGCTATGTCAGCGAGGGTCCTCAGCCCTTGCTGGCACTGGCCTGATGCACGGCATCGGTGAGCAGGGTCTGCAACTGGTGCTCGGCCTCATTGGGTTCATTGCCCGCCCTCAGCAGGGCGATCCCCAGGGTGCCCGGCGATGGCAGCACATCGGTCAAGGGGGATAGGGTGGCCGGCATGCCTAGGGTGGAGCGCACCGTGAGCCCGAGCCCTGCCTGCAAGGCCGCCCAGATGCCCGCCAGACTCTGGCTGGTGAAGGCGATGCGCCAGGGGATCCCGGCCTCATCGAGGGCCCGGGTGGCCCGTGATCGCATCAGGCAGGGGGCATCGAAGACCACCAGGGGCAGAGGCTCCCCCCGAGCCAGCAGAGGGGCGAGCTCCCAGTCCGGGTGCGCTATCCATTGCAGTGGCACCAGGTCGATGAGCTTGGCATCCATCCCCTCATCTTGTGGCTGCCAGGTCAGGGCAATGTCGAGGCTGCCCTCCCTGATCCCTTTCGTCAGCGGCCCATTGCGATCGATGCGGGTCGTCATGCGAAGCCCAGGGTGCAGGCGACAGAAGGGCCCCAGCACAGCCGGCAGCAAAGACTCGCCAAAGTCCTCCTGTACTCCCAGCCTGATCTCTCCTTGCAGCAACTCCCCCTTGAGGGCGCGCATGGCCTCGTCATTGAGATCCAGCAGCCGTTTCCCATACCCCAGCAGCAGCTCGCCCTGGGCTGTCGGGATCAGGTGGCGCCCGCTGCGAGCGACCAGCGCCGTGCCGCATTGCTGCTCGAGTTTTTTCAACTGGGCGCTGACCGCCGAGGTGGAACGACACAGCCGCTGCGCCGCCAGCGCAAAGTTGCCGCACTCCATGCCGACGACATAGCTGCGCAGGGCATCGAGATCCAGGTTCAGGGGAAGGGGCGTCATAATTGTCCTGATAATCGGGATTATTGGTCTTTGATATTTCGATTTTATAAATTGTAGCAGTGGGAGAGAGTGGCTTCACCATCCAAGGAGATTGCCATGACCCACCCTGTTCTTGATCGTGACGACCTGGCGCTGACAGCGCCGAGACTGTCCCAGCTAGCGGAAGAGACGCTGTTTGGCGATATCTGGCAGCGGCCCGCCCTGTCAGCCCGCGAGCGCAGTCTGATCACCCTGGCCATACTGGCGTCGCTGGGCCGGGTGCAACAGCTGCCCTGGCACATAGCGTTCGCCCAGCAAAATGGCCTGACACGGGATCAGCTGGAGGAGTTGTTCACCCATCTCGCCTTCTACGCCGGCTTGCCCGCCGCTGTCACCGCCGTGAGCCTGCTGCCCGCCCGCGAGGAGGCCAACCCATGCCGCTGACCCGCATCACAGTGCGCGAGGGGATGAGCGACGCGCGTCTGCAACAGCTCTCCGCACTCTATCACCAGACCCTGGTGGAGGTGTTTGATGTGCCGCCGGAGGACAAGTTCCAGATCCTGGAGGCCTTGCCGGCCAGGGCGCTTGTTTATCATCCCCACTATCAGACCGGCCGCCGGGACGGCGACTTCATCCTGTTCCAGATCCTGGCGGGAAAGCCCCGCAGCACTGCGGTCAAGCAGCGGCTCTATGAGCGGCTCGCCGAGCGCCTGCATGCGGACTTGGGCATCCATCCCGACAACCTCATGGTGGTCATTCAGATGAACGGCAGCGAGGAGTGGAGCTTCGGACGGGGTCTGATGTTTCGGCAGGAGGTGAGCTTATGATCGCCATGCACTACAGATTCACCCTGCCGGCGGACTACGACATGGCGCTGATCGAGCAGCGGATCGCCAGCAATGGCGCCAGACTCGACGGCTTCCCCGGTCTGCTGTTCAAGGCCTATCTCTATGGCCGCCATGACGAGGCCGCGCTGCCATGCCGGGAGAATCGCTATGCCCCCTTCTATGTGTGGCAAAGCGCCGAGGCGATGCGCAGCTTCATTGTCAGCGAGGGCTTCGCGGCGCTCACCAGGCAGTTTGGCTGGCCCCATATCGAGACCTGGCATCTGCTGTCAGCCCCGCAGATGGAGGATCTCGAGCAGGCCAGGGTGGCCATCTTGCGGCGCACTCCCATTGTCCCCCATTCCAGCCTGGCCGAGCGGCGCACTCCCATTGTCCCCCATTCCAGCCTGGCCGAGCTGCGCACCGGGGCCATGCTGAGCGGCTGGGACCTTTCCCGCTGGCAGTGGCTGGAGGTGGATCTCCTGCCATCGCTCCCACAAGTGATGCCGGCAGGGGCCGATGCCTATCACATCGGCTATCTGGCCAAAGGGAGCCCTTTGCCCTGAACGGGTGACAGCGGCTATCCGGTGGCGGCCAAGGCTTTCTTCGGTGGCGCCCGGCAGGCAAACTCGAGATGATGCTTTCCCCCATGGGAGCATCTCGACGGGTTTAGTACGGACACACCACCACGGATAAAGGAGCCTGCATGTATCTGCCACCCCATTTCGCCGCCACAGATCCCGCCTCTTTGCATCGGCTGATGCGCGCTCATCCCCTGGGGGCCCTGGTCACCCAGGGGGAGCTGGGGCTGGATGCCAACCACCTGCCGTTCGAGTTCGATGCCGATGAGGGGGAGCATGGGATCCTGCGGGCCCATGTGGCGCGCAACAACCCGCTCTGGCAGGAGGTGAAGGAAGGGCAGGAGGTGCTGGTGATCTTCAGGGCCGTCGAGGGCTACATCTCCCCTAACTGGTATCCGAGCAAGCAGGCGCACCACCAGCAGGTGCCCACCTGGAACTATGCCGTGGTGCACGCCCACGGTCGCATCCGGGTGCGGGACGACGCCCGCTTCGTGCGCCGCCTGTTGGCCACCCTGACTCGCACCCAGGAGGCTGCCGAGCCCGCTCCCTGGAAGATGGCGGATGCACCGAGAGATTATATCGAAGCCATGGTGCAGGCTGTGGTGGGCATAGAGATCGAGATCCATCAGTTGGTCGGCAAGTTCAAGCTGAGTCAGAACAAGGAGGAGGGGGACCGGCTGGGGGCCGTCGATGCTTTGCAGGCCAAGGGCCAGACGGCGCTGGCAGCGGCGATGCAACAGTCACCACTCTCGCCGCGATAGCGATAAATTCCACTATGTGGAGAGATAGCAAAACGGCAACCCATGGGTTGCCGTTGTTGATGGTGTGTCCGTTCAGAGCATCATTGGCCAGGTGGCTGGCGCCATAGCTTCCATTCCGCGACCAGCTATGGGGCTGGCTGCCTGGACTACAATTTCTTGCGCATCAATGCATTGGGGATCACGACGCTGCGGCGGACTGGATACCTTCTCTCCTCCACATGAAAGCCATGCAGTGCGAAGAAGGGTTCCGCCGTCTTGCTCACATCAGCCGTCAGTTCGCCAATATCCAATAACCTGGCCTCTTCATGAAGGCACATCATCAAGCGGGTGCCGACCCCTTGTCGTGCATGAGAGCCAGACACGAAAAAGTGGTCGATATAGCCATTGGGCTGAACGTCAGCATACCCGGCGATGTCACCATCAATTTCAGCGACAAAGGGGCGTAATGTCCTGATATGGTCAGCCCACCGCGTCGGGGAAATATCCTCGGGTGCCCATGCCTGAATTTGCTCCGCTGTGTAGTCTGCCGATGCAACTTCATGCACTGCCGATAAAAAAACCTTAAATAACGCGGCTTCATCCCCGATGTTGAATCGTCGGATTTTCATTGTTTCCTCTCTGGATAACGGAGACTGGGTGCCCGGCTCAAAGCTCCCTGAATGGCTTGAGCTTCTCCTGCTCCAACACGATGGCCTCCAGGTTGGCGACCCGCTCCTGTAGCTGCTTGATGACGAGATCCTGCTTGCCGAGGCGATCCGTGATGCGGGCATCCCCCAGCTGGTAGCGGGCGCGCTTGCCGAGATAGCCGAACAGCAAACTGATAAAGACGATCAGGACTATGCCTGTCCACAGGGTCATAAGTGCCTCCTTGCGCTGAGCGGGATAACCCGCTGGCCTTGTTGTCTCATAGCGATCCCTTGGCGGCAATGCCCGCGCGGGCATTGCCAGGGGGCTGCCCGCTCAGATCCCCTGCCAGAGCGGCCGGCTGACCCAGAGTCCCCACAGGCTGAGGTGCAGCAGCACGATAAACCAGAACACCAGGCGGTAGCTGCCCTTCTGGGTCTTGTGGCGCAGCCAGTGGCGGGCCACCAAGGCGCCGGGCCAGCCGCCGAGCAGCTCCAGCAGGTGCAGGCGGGATTCAGGGACGCGCCAGCCGCCGCGAATGGCCTGGCGCTTGTCGTGGGCGTAGGCCAGCGTGGTGAGCAGGCTCATGGTGGTGACCAGGGCCAGCGGCCACCAGTTGGCCCCCTCAATGCCGAGCCAGGCGGTACCGATCAGGGGCAGCAGGGCCAGGGCCATCATGACAGCAGCGCCGGATCCCGGGGTTCGTCCGGGCTGAGGGTGCGGATCACCCGGGCCGGGTTGCCCACCGCCAGTGAGTCCGCCGGTATGTCCCGGGTCACCACGGCGCCTGCGCCTATGATGGAGCGCGGCCCTATGGTGACGCCGGGACAGATGATAGCGCCGCCGCCAATCCAGCAGTCATCGCCGATGCGCACCGGCTTGTTGTAGGCGGTCCAGTTGCGCCGCTCCAGATAGTCCATGCTGTGGGTGGCGGTGTAGATCTGCACGTTGGGGGCCAGCAGCACATGGCTGCCGATGTGCACCTCACCCACGTCCAGTATGGTGACGTTGAAGTTGAAGAAGGTCTTCTCCCCCAGATGGATGTTGCGGCCAAATTCGCAGATGAAGGGGGAGCTTATCCAGCAGGAGTCGGGGCAGTGGCCGAACAGCTCGGCGCACAGGCTCTGGCGCCCCTGGTGATCCCCCGCAGGTGTGGCGTTGAGTCTCGCCAGCAGCGCCTGGCCGCGAATGCGGTCGTTCGCTATCTCCTCGCTCTGGCTGTCCAGGGCGCCCCCCGCCAGTACCTTGTCCCAGTCGCTTGCCATGCTCGCCTCCTCTCATGTGCCAAGAGGCGCCAGTATACGTGACGGGCAGGGCGGCGTCAGGGGATCCCTGATGACCAGGTCAGCCCAGCCAGAGGAGGGGCAGGATCAGCAGCACTGAGAGGAGGTAGGGCAGCATGACCCTCAGCCCCAGGCGGCGGCCGCCGATCACCAGGGCCAGCAGCCCCTTCACCAGGGAGTTGACCAGCCCGGCCAGCAGAATGGCCCGGGCCGCCACCTCCAGGGCCAGCTCCTTGTGGGAGAGCTGGGAGAGGGAGAGGGTGATGGCGTCCACGTCCGTGATGCCGGAGACCAGCGCCAGCAGATAGACCCCGGAGTTGCCCACCTTGCTCTGCAGCAATGTCGCCATGAAGCCGATCAGCGCCAGCAGCAGGCCGAACTTGATGGCGGTGGCGAGATCCAGCGGATTGCGGGTTTCGGGCTGCACCGGGTTGTCGGTCATTTCCTCGCGCTGGCGCCAGAACCAGAAGGCGAAGCCGTAGACGATGGCCGCCAGCAGCAGCAGGGGAAGGGCCAGACGCATGGCCAGTTCGTTGTGAATGAGCAGCACCAGCACCAGCAGTCGCAACCACATGGTGGCGCCCGCCAGCAGTATGCCGGTGGCCAGCAGCCGCTCCAGCCCGGGCTGCTCCTTGTTGAGGCGGGCAAACTGCAGGGTGAGGGCGGTGGAGGAGGCGAGCCCCGCCAGCATGCTGGTGAGCACCAGGCCGGCGCGGGTGCCGAGCAGGCGTACCGCGAAGTGGCCCGAGAAAGAGATGCCGGCGATCACCACCACCATCAGCCAGATCTTGAAGGGGTTGAAGGCGTTGAGGGGGCCCATCTCGACGTCGGGGAGCACGGGCAGCAGCACCAGAGAGATGAGCAGGAAGCGCAGGGTGGCGTGAAATTCCGTCTCGCTCAAAAACAGCATGCCCTGCTGGATCTGGCCCTTGAGCCCCATCAAGAGCGCCGCCAGCACGGCGCAGGCCACCGCCTCGCTCGGGCTTTGCAGCACAGACATCAGCCCCAGCAGGTAGGTGAGCACCATGGCCACCGAACTGGTGAGGCCAAATTCCCCCTGCCAGCGCTGGGCCAGCCAGACCGAGAGGCCGCAGCCAGCCACCACAGCCAGCAGGCCGAGCAGGGCCAACCAGGATCCCAGGGTCGGCAGCAGCAGGGCGCAGACGCCGCCGAGCAGGCCGATGAGACCATAGGTCCGCATCCCGGCGATGCGCTGGTTGTCCCCCAGCTGGCGCACCTGCCAGCCCCGTTCCAGTCCTATGATGAGCCCTATGGCCAGTGATACCAGGGCGCCGTAGACGGGCTCCGCCTCGATCCACATGGGGTTCTCCTCTCATTGCTCTCCCTGTCAGGATGGCACAGACGGTGCGCCAGCAGGGGGAGCTGGCTCACAGAGCGGGCGCAGGCTTTGGCTGCACAGGCGAGGGGCCCCCTGGGGGGTTGGGCCACCTGGCACTCTTTGTTACCCTGCCCGTTTCACCCAAACCGCAGGGAGCCGCCTCGATGCGAGCCATTGTCAGCCTGCTGGCCCTGTCACTGCTGAGTGGCTGCAGCGGCCAGCCAACCAAAGAGGATGCCATTTCAGGGAAAGCGCGCCTTCACTACCCCGCCACCCGCCAGAGCGAGCAGGTGGATCACTACTTCGGCCAGGCCGTGGCCGATCCCTATCGCTGGCTGGAGGACGATCGCAGCCCCGAGACCGAGGCCTGGGTCAAGGCCCAGAACGCTGTGACTCAGGAATACCTCGCCCGCATTCCGTTTCGCGCCGCCATCAAGGAGAAGCTGGCCTCTTCCTGGAACTACGCCAAGGAGGGTGCGCCGTTTCGCGAGGGGCGCTACCACTACTTCTTCAAGAACGACGGCCTGCAGAACCAGAACGTGCTGTGGCGCCAGCTGCCGGGCAAGCCGGCGGAGGTGTTCCTCGATCCCAACCGCTTGAGCCCCGATGGCACCACGGCGCTTGATCAGCTGAGCTTCTCCCGCGACGGCCGCATCCTGGCCTACTCCTTGTCCCTGGCCGGCAGCGACTGGCGCGAGATCCACCTGATGGACGTGGAGAGCAAAGAGCCGCTGGAGGCCCCCCTCAAGGATGTGAAATTCAGCGGCATCAGCTGGCTCGGCAACGAGGGCTTCTTCTACTCGAGCTACGACAAGCCGGATGGCAGCGAGCTGTCGGCCAGGACAGATCAGCACAAGCTCTACTTCCACCGGCTCGGCACGGCGCAGCAGGAGGACCGCCTGGTGTTCGGCGCCATCCCGGCCCAGCAGCACCGCTACGTGGGGGCAACCGTCACCGAGGATGATCGCTTCCTGCTCATCTCGGCGGCGAACTCCACCTCGGGCAACCGCCTCTACGTGAAGGATCTGGGCAAGGAGAACGCGCCGCTGCTGACGGTGCAGGGGGATCTGGAGGCGGACGTGAGCCTGGTGGACAACAAGGGCGGCACGCTCTACCTGCTGACCAACCGGGACGCCCCCAACCGCCGTCTGGTGAGGGTGGAGGCCGACAACCCGGGCCCCGAGCACTGGCGCGACCTCATCCCCGAGCGCCAGCAGGTGCTGAGGGTGCACAGCGGCAGCGGCTATCTGTTCGCCGAGTACATGGTGGATGCCACCGCCCGGGTCGAGCAGTTCGACCATGAGGGCAAGCTTGTGCGCGAGGTGGCGCTGCCGGGGCTCGGCAGCGTCAGCGGTTTTGGCGGCAAGCAGGATGATCCCGCCCTCTACTTCGGCTTCGAGAATTACGCCCAGCCGCCCACCCTCTATAAGTTCGAGCCAAAGAGCGGGGCCATCAGCCTCTATCGCGCCTCGGCGGCGCCGTTCACACCTGCGGATTACGTCTCTGAGCAGCGCTTCTACCGGAGCAAGGACGGCACCCGGGTGCCGCTCATCATCAGCTACCGCAAGGGGCTCAAGCTCGATGGCAGCAACCCTACCATTCTCTACGGCTATGGCGGTTTTGATGTGAGCCTGACCCCGAGCTTCAGCGTATCGGTGGCCAACTGGCTGGATCTGGGGGGCGTCTATGCGGTGGCCAACCTGCGGGGCGGCGGCGAGTACGGCCAGGCTTGGCACCTGGCGGGCACCAGGATGAACAAACAGAACGTGTTCGACGACTTCATCGCCGCGGCCGAGTACCTGAAGGCCGAGGGCTACACCCGCACCGAGCGGCTGGCGATCCGCGGTGGCTCCAACGGCGGCCTGCTGGTGGGGGCGGTGATGACCCAGCGCCCTGATCTGGTGCGGGTCGCCTTGCCGGCGGTGGGGGTGCTCGACATGCTGCGCTACCACAGCTTCACCGCCGGGGCGGGCTGGGCCTACGACTACGGCACCAGCGCCGACAACGAGGCCATGTTCGACTACCTGAAGGGCTACTCGCCCCTGCACAACGTCCGGCCCGGGGTCAGCTACCCCTCGACCCTGGTGACCACGGCGGATCACGACGATCGGGTGGTGCCGGCCCACTCCTTCAAGTTCGCCGCCACCCTGCAGGCCGACGACGCCGGCCCCCATCCCCAGCTCATCCGCATCGAGACCAATGCCGGGCACGGGGCGGGCACGCCTGTGGCCAAGCTGATCGAGCAGAGCGCGGACATCTATGCCTTCACCTTGTACGAGATGGGCTACCGGCAACTGCCGACTATCCAGTGAGACCAGGGCCCTGCGGGGCCCTTTTCTGTGGTGGGGCAGGCGGGCGCGACCATCCCTGTCTCGCCATTTGCCCGTTTTGGGGCCTGTACCGCCTGCGCCGCGCCCCCGGTGGTATAGTCAGCCACAGGATCTGCATTGAGGAGTTCGTCGTGAAAAAGATCATCTACATACTGCTGGGGTTGGCGCTGGCGGCCGTGGTGGCCATCGCCGCCCTGGTGTCGCTGGTTGACCCCAACCAGTTCAAGCCCCAGCTGGCGGAGCAGGTGCGCAAGAGCACGGGCCGCGAGCTGGTGATGGAAGGGGACATCGGCTGGCGCTTCTGGCCGAGTCTCGGCCTCTCCCTCGAGAAGGTGCAACTTCGCAACCCGGCCGGCTTTGCCGAGCCTGACCTGCTCCGCTTCGCGCAGGGTGACGCCTCTGTCGCCCTGCTGCCGCTGCTCTCCCATAAGCTGGAGATTGGCAAGGTGACGCTCAGTGGCGCCCATCTCTTCATCCAGACCAGGGCCGATGGCAGCTCCAACCTGAGCGGTCTGGTCAAGACCTCTGCTGCCGACAAGGGCGATGGCGCTCAATCCCCTGCTGGCGAGAGCCAGCCCGCCGCCCCTGCCGCCAGTGAAGAAAAACCCTGGCAGATCAGCCTGCAAGGGGTGGCACTTGTCGAGGCCAGCGCCCTGGTGCGGGACGATCGCAGCGGCGCCGTCTCCCGTCTCGACAGGCTGGATCTGGATCTGGGTCAGCTGACCCCGGGTGAGTGGGTGCCGGTGACCCTGGCCGCCAAGGGGGCGCAGGGGGAGAGGGCCTTCGATCTCAAGGGGCAGGCCCAGCTCAAGCTGGCCCGGGAGCTCAAGGCCAGCGAGCTCAAGGATCTGACCCTGGGCGGCAGCCTGAGCGAGCCGACACAGCGGCTCGATGCCTTCTCCCTCAAGGCCGACCGGCTGGCGCTGGGGCTGTGGAGCAGCCTCGAACTGAGCCTGAGCGGCGCACAGGGGGCGGCGGACCAGCCGACCCTGGCGGGTACCCTGGAGGGGACCCTCAAGGCGCGGCTCGATCAGGGGCTGCAACTGGTGGAGGTATCGGACGCCGTGCTGGCCGCCAGGCTGAGCGGCGACAGCCTGCCGCGTCCGCAGATGAACCTCAAGCTCGCGGGCTTTGCCCGTGCCGAGCTGGACAAGCAGACCATCACCCTCAGCAACCTGGTGATGGGGGCCGATGATGCCCTGCTGAGCGGCAGCGGTGCCGTCCACCTGGGGGCCGTCCCCAAAGTGGACTTCGACCTCAAGGGGGAAAAACTCGATCTCGACGCCTGGCTCGGTCAAGCTGCCCCGGCCAAGGCCGCCGCCGCTGCGAAAGGGGGAGACAAGGGGGCCGCCCCCGCCGCCAAGGCGCTCTCGGCGGTGGAGCCCGATCTCGCCGCCCTCAAACGAATGGACCTGGCCGGTCGGCTGCAACTGGGCAGCCTGCGGCTGAAGGGGCTGGATCTGAGCGCCGTGGATCTGCAGCTCGCCCTGGCCGGTGGCCAGCTCAACCTCAAGCAGTTCAGCGCCGGGGTGGCTGGTGGTCAGGTGACGGCGAGCGGCGTGCTCGATGCCCGCCAGCAACCCGCCCGCTATCAGGTGCACAAGCGGGTGCAGGGTGTCGATGTGCGGCCCCTGTTGCAGACCCTGGCCCAGAACGATCGGCTGGAAGGCAAGGGGGATCTCGAGGTGCAGGTGCAGGGCACAGGCCTCTCCGAGCAGGCCCTGCGCAGCCAGATGCAGGGCAAGTTGAGCCTCAGGCTGAGCGACGGCGCCCTGCACGGCATCAACCTGGCGGAGATGATCCGCGAGGCGCGGGCCACCCTGACCGGCAAGGGGGCGGATCAGGTCAAGGAGGCACGCAAGACCGACTTCAGCGCCCTGACCGCCAACTTCCAGATCGCCAATGGCGTGGCTCGCAGCGACGACATCCAGCTGCTCGCGCCCGCCCTGCGGGTGAAGGGCCAGGGCCAGAGTGCCCTGGTGCCTGAGACCCTCGACTTCCTGTTCCTCACCTCTGTGGTGGAGAGCAGCAAGGGTCAGGGGGGCAAGAGCGTGGACGAGCTCAAGGACGTCACCATACCGGTGCGCATCGGCGGCCACTGGCAGGCCCCGAGCTACCGGCTCGACGTGAAAGAACTGCTCGGCAACAACAAGGTGCTGGAGGAGAAGGCCCGCAAGGAGGCCGAGCGCGGTCTCAAGAAATTGCTGGGGGACAAGGCCGACGACGAGCAGATCAAGGGGGTGGCGGATCAGCTGCTCAAGGGGTTGTTCAAATAACTCCGGCCCCGTGTCTTATCGCAACAAAGAGCCCGCCCAGTGCGGGCTCTTTGTTGCCGAACATAGCGCTATGGGGCCAGGCGTTGGCCCCGAGGATGGGGTAATATCCGGGTCGAGACGAGAGACGAGAGACAAGGAACAGGGAGCGTCCATGAACAAGCAGGTGCTGATCACAGGTGGCAGCAGGGGGATAGGGGCGGCGACGGCCCGCTATCTGGCGGGGCAGGGGTATCACCTCTGCCTCAACTATCGCCATGACAGGGCGTCCGCCGAGGCGCTGGTGGCCGAGATCCGGGCCCGCCATCCGGTCTCCTGCATAGCGGTGCAGGCGGATGTCAGCGTGGAGACCGAGGTGGTGCGCCTGTTCGAGGAGATGGACGCGCGGCTCGGGGTGATCACCCATCTGGTGAACAACGCAGGCATCTTGCAGCCCCAGATGAAGGTGCTGGAGATGAGCGCCGAGCGCATCAACAAGACCCTGACCACCAATGTGACCGGCTACTTCCTCTGCTGCCGGGAGGCGGTACGCCGCATGACGAGCGGGGGCGCCATCGTCAACGTCTCCTCGGCCGCCGCCCGCCTCGGCTCGGCGGGGGAGTACGTGGACTACGCCGCCTCCAAGGGAGCCATAGACGTACTGACCAGAGGCTTGTCCCTGGAGGTGGCGGCCCAGGGGATCCGGGTCAACGGGGTGCGCCCGGGCTTTATCTATACCGAGATGCACGCCGATGGCGGTGAGCCCGGTCGGGTGGACAGGATCAAGGGCAATATTCCGCTGCAACGGGGCGGCCAGCCGGTGGAGGTGGCCGCCGCCATCGCCTGGCTGCTGTCGGACCAAGCCTCCTATGCCACAGGCACCTTTATCGATCTGGCCGGGGGACGCTAGGCTGGGGTCACAGTCTCCCGACAACAACAAGGGGCGCCGTGGCGCCCCTTGTTGCTGATGCGGCGAGAGTCTCACTCCCCCAGCAGCTGTTGCCAGACCGCCAGCACATGGCCCCGCTCGGTCAGCAGCTGGTCGTCCCCCACCTTGCGGGAGATCTCCGAGAGGTTGAGGCGATGGCCCTGGTTGCGGATCTCCAGATAAGCGTGTTTCAGCCCCTCCGCCTGCTCCAGGGTCAATACCCCCGCCATCACGCACTCGTCGAAGATGCGCACGTTGTCGGACCAGCGGGTCAGGGCCTCAGGCTCGCCACAGGCGTGGGCCAGCACCAGGTACTGGGCGATGAACTCTATGTCCACCATGCCGCCCGGGGACTGCTTGAGATCGAACTCCCCCTCGCCCGCCTTGAGCAGGTGATCCCGCATCTTGTGGCGCATCTCGCGCACCTCGCGGGCCAGGGTAGGGAGGTCGCGCTCCTTGGCCAGCACGGCGCGGCGGATGCGGGCAAAGTCGGCGATGACCCCCTCGTCCCCATAGATGGGGCGGGCCCGCACCAGGGCCTGATGCTCCCAGGTCCAGGCCTCGTGCTGCTGGTACTGCTCATAGGCGGCGAGAGAGGAGACCAGCAGGCCGGAGTCGCCGGAGGGGCGCAGCCGCATGTCGATCTCGTAGAGGATCCCGGACGGAGTGCGGGTGCTGAACAGGTGCAGGATCCGCTGGGCCAGGCGCAGGTAGAACTGGCGGCTGTCGATGGGCTTGCGCCCGTCGGTGTAGCCGTTGGGGTCACCGCCGTGCAGGAAGACGAGATCGAGATCCGAGCCGTAACCCAGCTCTATTCCGCCCAGCTTGCCGTAGGCCACCACGGCGAAGCCGCGCTGGCCGCTCAGTGCCACCTCGGGGGGCACCCCGTAGCGCTCGCTCATCTGGGCCCAGGCCTGATTGACCACCTCTTCGGTGATGGCCTCCGCCAGCCAGGTGAGGTGGTCGCTCACCTTCATCAGCGGCAGGGCGCCGGCGATGTCGGCGGCGACTATGCGCAGCAGCTGTACCTGCTTGAACTGGCGCAGCGCCTCCATCTGCTGCTCCACGTCCTCTTCGGGGATGCGCAGCAGGAACTGGCGCAGCTGGGGCTTGTACTGATCCAGCGGGGTGGGGTGGTAGAGGTGCTGGGGATCCAGCAGCTCGTCCAGCAAGATGGGGTAGCGGGCGAGCTGCTCGCTCACCAGGTTGCTCTCGTCGCACAGGCGCACCAGCTGGCGCAGGGCGGCGGGGTTCTCCGCCAGCAGTTGCAGGTAGGCGCTGCGGGTGAAGATGCGGGTCAGCAGGGTGCAGACCCGCTCGAACAGGCGGGCGGGCTCACGGCTCGCCACCACCAGTCGCAGCAGCTCAGGCATCAGCCAGTCCAGGGCGATGCGCCCCTGGGGCCCGACCTGGCGGCGTTTGTACTCCTCCTTGAAGCGCAGCAGGGCGGCGCAAAGCGGCGCAGGCTCGGTCACCCCTTGTGCAGTCAGCAGTTGCTCCAGCTCGGCGGCGTCGAGCTCGGTGCGCCAGAGATCGAGCCAAAGCTGCTCCAGGTGAGCGGGGGCCTCTTTCTCTTCCCCCACCACGGCGACGAACTCCTGATGGACTATGGCCATCTCCTCGTCGAGGTGCGTCATGAAGGCGTCCCAGTCGGCGAAGCCGGTGGCAGCGATCAGTCGCTGGCGATCCCGCTCCTCGGTGGGCAGGGTCTGGGTCTGCTGATCCCCTATCTCCTGCAATATGTTCTCGACCCGGCGCAGGAAGCGATAAGCCTGGAGCAAGCGCGCGCAGCGCTCCTCATCGAGGGCGCCGCTTTGGGCTATGGCCGCCAGCGCCTCGGGCAGGTGGCGCACCCGCAGGGCGGGCTCACGGCCGCCACGGATGAGCTGCAACGCCTGGGCGATGAACTCCACCTCGCGGATGCCGCCGGCCCCCAGCTTGATGTTTCCCTCCAGCCCCTTGCGGCGTACCTCGGCGGCTATCATCGCCTTCATCTGGCGCAGGCCGTCGATGACGCCAAAGTCGATGTAGCGGCGAAACACGAAGGGGCGCAGCAGCTCGGTGAGGGCCTGGGCGTGTTCGCACTGGGGCCCCAGCACCCGCGCCTTGACCATGGCGTAGCGCTCCCAGTTGCGGCCATGGTGCTGGTAGTAATCCTCCATGGCGGCGAAGGAGATGGCGAGCGGCCCCGCCTCGCCGAAGGGGCGCAGCCGCATGTCGACTCTAAACACCTGACCATCCTGGGTGGGCTGGTGCAGGGCGTTGATCAGGCGCTGGCCCAGCTTGATGAAAAACTGCTGGTTGGCGAGTTCGCGCCGCCCGCCGACCGTGTAGCCGTTGTCGGGGAAGGTGAAGATGAGGTCGATGTCCGAGGAGAAGTTCAGCTCGCCGCCACCCAGCTTGCCCATGCCGAGGATGAGCAGGGGTTGAGGGTCGCCGTTGCCGTCCATGGGGGTGCCGAGCTCGGCGCACTGTTTGGCGTAGAGCCAGTCCCTGGCGCCGCAGATCAGCGCGTCCGCGAGCCTGGTGAGATGGATGAAACTCTCTTCGACCTGGGCCTGACCCAGCAGCTCGCGCCAGGCGATCACCAGCATGCGGCTGCGTCTGAACTGGCGCAGCACCCGCTTGAGCGCCTCCTCGTCATGGACTTCGGCGAGCAGGGCCGCCAGATCGCCCTGGTAGGCAGGCCAGCGCTCGGACAGCGCCAGATCCCCGGAGGCCAGGGTCTGTGCCAGCAGCTCGGGCTGCTTGATGAGGGAGTCTGCGACGAAATCCGAGAGGCCAAACAGGGTCAGCAGGGTCTGCTGCTCCAGCGCGGGCAAATCGCCATAGTCGGGCGCCAGCGCCAGCAGCCGCTGCCACTGGCGCCCGGCCTGATCCTGCAGCAAGGGTGACAGAGCAGAGAGGGATGCCGGAGATGGGGGAAGAGAAGAGGAATGCTGGGCCACGGTTGCCGTCCTTGTGATTAACGGGTCTGCAGAGGGAATGAAAACACCGGCAGCCAATCTAGCATTGTCCCGCGCCTGCGTCACAGCCCGGGAGAGAGAAGCATGAGCCGGCGGGGAAAATGGGCCGCCGGCGCAGGCTCAGGGGCGCTGATAGATCTCGGGGTCGTATTTTTCCATCAGGCTGCCAGGGGCGCGGGGCGGCGCGAAGCCAAAACCGGCATAGAGCCCCTGGGCATCCGAGGTGGCCAGCATGAGGCGGCGCAGCCCCTGCAAGGCGGGATGGGCCAGGATGGCGGCCATCAGGGCCTTGCTGTGGCCCTGACCGCGATGGGCGGGCAGCACGAATACATCGGACAGATAGCCGAAGGTGGCTTTGTCTGTGATGACCCTGGCGAAGGCCACCTGCTGGCCGTCGACATAGCCGCCGAAGCAGAGCGAATGATTGATGGCCCGCTGCACCGTGGAGAGGGGAATGCCTAGGCTCCAGTAGGCCTCCTCGGACAGGAAACGGTGAATGAGGGGGACATCGAGCCGTCCCTTGTCGTCGCTGATCTCCAGTGGGGATTGGGTGTGCTGCATCCTGGCTCCTTGCCGTGACATGAGATGAGATGAAAAAAGGCCCCTCGCGGGGCCTTCCAGTTTACTCAAATCACGACCTCAGGCCAGCTTGAAGGCCTGGGTAGCATGGATGTCCAGGGTCTGGCTGTGTCTGACACCTTGCTGTGATATCAATAAAAAAGGCCCCTCGCGGGGCCCTCCAGTTTACTCAAATCACGGCTTCAGGCCAGCTTGAAGGCCTGGATATGGGTATCCAGGGTCTGGCTGTGGTGCTCCACCAGTTCGGAGGCATCTTTCAGCTCCCGCAGTACCACCACGGATCCTTCCACCACCTGCTTGACCTGCTCCAGGTTGGCGTTCATCTCTTCGGCCACCGAGCTCTGCTGCTCGGAGGCGGCGGCGATCTGGCGGTTCATGTCGGCCACCCCCTGTACCCGCTGCACTATGGTGGCGAGCTGGGTGCCTGCCTGGGTCACCTGTTCGACCCCCTTGTCCGCCTGCTGCACGCTCTCGGCCATCAGGCCGACGGCCTGGCGGGCATTGCCCTGCAGCAGCTCGATCATCTTCTGGATCTCGACGGTGGCGGCCTGGGCCCGGTTCGCCAGTTCGCGCACCTCGGAGGCGACCACGGCGAAGCCGCGTCCCGCCTCACCCGCGCGGGCGGCCTCGATGGCGGCGTTCAGGGCCAGCAGGTTGGTCTGCTCCGAGATGCTGCGGATGGTGTCCACCACGGAGCCGATGCGATCGACCCCGTGCTCCACCTCGTTGACCACGGCAGAGGAGCGCTGGATGTTGCCGGAGAGGGTGTCTATGGTGCTGACGGTGGCGGCCACGCAGCGACTCCCCTCCTCGGCCAGGGCGCTGGCGTCGGCGGTGGCGTGGGAGGCTTGCTCCGCATGGTTGGCCACCTCGCGAATGGCACCCACCATCTGGCTCATGGCGCTGGCGAGCTGTTCTATCTGGGTGAACTCTTCGTTGATCGCCTCGTTGGCCTCATCCATGCACAGAGTCACCTGGGAGGCGATGTCGTTGAGCTCCTTGCAGGCGGCGCGCTGGGTGCCGAACACCTCCTTGAGGTTCTCCTGGGAGTGGGCGACCGCCTTGGCGATGTCACCGAACTCGTCCCGGGACTTGAGCAGCACGCTGTGGCTGAGATCCTTGCGGGCGAAGCGCTCCAGCAGCCCCACCAGGTAATGCACCTGCTTGACCATGAGGCGGGAGCCGGTCAGCAGCAGCACCACGAAGACGATCCCCATCAGCGCCGTCTCCATCAGGCCGGTCCAGAGCAGGCGATCGGCGATGGCATTGGCCTTGGCGGCATCTATGCCCTCGCCGAGCAGGGTGGCTTCCAGGTTGCTGGCATCGAACCAGAGCTTGGCCAGCAAGAGCAGCGTGCTGAACACCATGAGCAGCACCACCTTGGGCACCAGTCGGATGTTGCTCATTCGCCTCTCCAGCGAGTTTAACTGCATAACCTTTCTCCTTCTTAATGGCCATTTTTCCTTTGTCCTCAGGACTATCGGCATTATCTTCCGTTTTATTAATTCGCACTGTGCCTAAAGTAGGAAAATGTATGCGACATCACTCTTCTGGCCTGAGATCCATGGATCTGCTGATGGCGTTTCTGTCGGTGATCTCCGTTTGTCTGGTCTGCGCCCGCTGGTGGGGTCACCGCGAGTGGAGCCCGCAGACCCTGCAACTCTTCTATGACGTCGACAGCCTGATCTGCTATTTCTTCCTCGCCCACTTCGCCTACGGCTGGGTGAGGGCCCCCGATCGCATGGCCTTCTTCAAGGCCAACTGGTTCTATCTGCCGGGCAGCCTGCCCATGGTGGAGCAGCTGCGCTGGGCACGGCTGATCCAGCTGTGGCGGGTCTATCAGCTGCTGCGAGACAGGCCGGACCTGCTGGTCATGTTTCGCCGGGAGCGCAACGAGACCACCTTGTCCGGCATCCTCTTCCTCTTCTTCCTGCTGCTGGGGGTGGGCTCGGGCGTCATGTACTGGCTGGAGACGGGCCAGCCAGGGAGCCTGATCCAGACGCCTTACGATGCCTTCTGGTGGACGCTCGTGACGCTGTCTACCGTGGGCTACGGGGATCTGGTACCCAGGACGGAGGAGGGGCGCTTCGTCGCCAGCCTGCTCATCCTGTTTGGTGTGGGTCTGTTCGGTGCCCTCAGCGGTTTCATGGCCAGCCTGTTCGTGCATCCCGGCAAGACCAACGACGACACCACACTGTGGCGGCGCCAGCAGAGCGAGCAGCAGGCGCAACTGCTGCAGGAGCTGAAGGCCCTGCGCGCCGAGGTGAAGGCATTGCAACAGAAGTAGCCTGCGGCGTCTGGAATGGTCGCGTGGCAAACGGGAGAAGCCGTGAGACGCCTCTCAGTCAGGGGGGCGCCGTTTTTCTTTGCTTGTCCTTTGACCCGCTGGCGGCTTAACATTCGGCCTGCAACCTAATTCAACGAAGAGAATCGATCGACCATGCGCGCCCTTCTCGGGATCTTGATCTGCTTGTGTGCCCAACAGGTACTGGCCGATACCCGTTATGTCTCAGACAACATCTTTACCTATATCCACAACGGTCCTGGCACCCAGTACCGGATCCTCGGCAGCGTCAAGGCCGGTGAACCGCTGGAGGTCAAGGCGGTGAACAACGACGCCGGTTTCACCCAGGTGGTGGACGGCCGTGGTCGTGAAGGCTGGATCAAGAACAGCGAACTGCAGGCGGAGATCAGCCTGCGCGAGCGTCTGCCCCAGGTTCAGAAGGAGCTGGATGAGGCCAAGGCCCGCCTGCTGAACCTCAATGGCGACAACGAGCGACGCTTCGCCGAGAAGGATGGCCAGATCACCGAGCAGAGCAAGGAGATCGCCAGCCTGAAGGCCCAGCTCGCCAGCCAGAGCACAGAGATGAGCAGCCTCAAGGAACAGAACGACGCCCTGACCCAGAGCTATGACAACCAGGAGCACGACATGCAGATGGATTGGTTCATCCGCGGTGGTGCCATGGTGCTGGGGGGTATACTGCTCGGTATTTTGCTCCCCATGCTCCCCCGTCGTCGCAAGAGCAGCGAGCGTTGGATGAATTGATCGCCCGGGCGGTCGCAACGAGAAAGGTCGCCACGGCGACCTTTTTTCATGGGTGCGCACCGGGACGGGATCTTGACCAGGTCGGGGGTCGCCAGGGGGCCTCTGCGGCCGTAAGATGAGCCGAATTATCCCGTGCCCCGGGCACCCTTCTCAACAAGAGCCTTCACATATGTCATCAACCGAACAGGCCCGCTGGTTCGTGCTGGGGGGCGATCACCTCGTCCTGCTGGATGCCCAGGGGCAGATCCCAGGAGGCCCGCGCGCCTGCTTGCCCTCCCCGCTACAAGAGGCCCCGTTCGAGCGCTTCGACGACTGGGATGGCGAGCCTTGCTATCTGCTGGATCTGGGGACAACTGCCGATACCCAGGCCATGACGGGCCTGCGCCAGCTGATGGTGGCTGGCGATGAAGAGGGCTTTCGCCTCGCCGGACGCGCCTGGCAGCTGGCCACCTTCCGCCGCAGCCATCGCTTCTGCGGCGAGTGTGGCGCCCCCATGGTACCCAAGAGCGGGGAGTGGGCACAGGTGTGTCGGCATGGTCATGTCGTCTATCCGCGCATCTCCCCCTGCATCATAGTGGCGGTGCGCAAGGGGCCGGCGATCCTGCTGGCGGCCCATCGCCGTCACTATCAGGCCGACGATCCCATGTATACGGTGCTGGCGGGCTTCGTGGAGGCGGGGGAGAACCTGGAGCAGTGCGTGGCGCGGGAGGTGTTCGAGGAGAGCGGCATCCGGGTATGCAACGTGCGCTATGTGGCGAGCCAGCCCTGGCCCTTCCCCCACAGCCTGATGATGGGCTTCACCGCCGACTACCAGAGCGGCGAGATCAAGGTGCAGGACGACGAGCTGGTGGCCGCCGGTTTCTTCGAGGCGGACCAACTGCCACGGCTGCCCCCCCACGGCACCATAGCGCGGCGGTTGATCGAGCAGAGCCTCGCAGAGAAGCGGTGAGGGCGAGGCCCTGAAAAGCGGGGTCCTGGTTTGCGCCCCCTCACATCTTTGCACTCCGGCGACCCTGCGGCGCGTTTGTGCCGCCCTCAGCCTCGCACAAAGTGGTATCATATCCGCCATTTTATGCTGGATATGAACTCAGGAACTGGGATGAAAGAGCTGAAGAACGATCGATACCTGCGTGCCCTGCTGCGCCAGGATGTGGACATGACCCCGGTGTGGATGATGCGTCAGGCTGGCCGCTACCTGCCGGAATACAAGGCGACCCGCGCCGTCGCGGGGGACTTCATGTCCCTGTGCCGCAACGCCGAGCTGGCCTGTGAAGTCACCTTGCAGCCCCTGCGCCGCTATCCCCTCGATGCCGCCATCCTCTTCTCCGACATCCTGACCGTGCCCGACGCCATGGGGCTGGGCCTCTACTTCGAGCACGGGGAAGGCCCGCGCTTCGAACGCCCCATCAAGTCCATGGCCGACGTGCAGGCGCTGCCCATCCCGGATCCGGAAGACGAGCTGGGTTACGTGATGAACGCGGTGCGCACCATTCGCCGCGAGCTCAAGGGCGAAGTGCCGCTGATCGGCTTCTCCGGCAGCCCCTGGACCCTGGCCACCTACATGGTGGAGGGGGGCAGCTCCAAGGCCTTCACCAAGATCAAGCAGATGATGTATGCAGAGCCCATGACACTGCACCTGCTGCTGGACAAGCTGGCGGACAGCGTGATTGCCTATCTCAATGCCCAGATCAAGGCCGGTGCCCAGTCGGTCATGGTGTTCGACACCTGGGGCGGCGTGCTGACCCCGCGGGATTACCGCGACTTCTCCCTGCAGTACATGCACAAGATCGTCGATGGCCTGATCCGTGAGAATGAGGGGCGCCGCGTGCCGGTCACCCTGTTCACCAAGAACGGCGGCCAGTGGCTGGAGCAGATCGCCGCCACCGGCTGCGACGCCCTGGGGCTGGACTGGACCACAGACATAGCGGATGCCAAGCGCCGGGTCGGCGACAAGGTGGCGCTGCAGGGCAACATGGATCCTTCCATGCTCTACGCCGCACCTGCGCGTATTCGCGAAGAGGTCGCCACCATACTGGCGGGCTTTGGCAGCGGCAACGGCCACGTCTTCAACCTGGGTCACGGCATCCATCAGGATGTTGATCCGGAGCACGCCGGGGTGTTTGTGAACGCGGTGCACGAGCTGTCGGCTCAGTACCACGGTCGCTGAGCGCGGCAGACAGCACAATGAGAACGGGGCCTGCGGGCCCCGTTTTGCTGCCCGGCCTCGCGGGGGCTGCATCCTGGTCACCGCTCGGGTTACACTGCACCACCACTGAACAGGGTCGAGGACAGGATGGGCGAGTACGCCTCCTGACGACTGGGTGAGGGCGTCGTTGAACATGGCAGGAGGCAGGATGGGCAAGAGTGCATGGGACTGGGGAATCGACCTTGGTGGAACCAAGTGCGAGTGCGTGGTGCTCGAGGGTGACGAGGTGCTGCTGCGCCATCGCATCCCCACCGAGCGCCGTGGCGGTTACGAGCACATGATAGGCCAGATCGCCAAGCTGGTGGACGAGTGCGCCGAGCGGCTCGGCCAGCGTCCCGCCATCCTCGGCATGGGCACCCCGGGGGCGCGGGATCCCCAGACCGGGCTGATGAAAAACTGCAACACCACAGAGCTCAACGGCAAGCCGTTCAAGGAAGATCTGGAGCGCCGGCTCGGCATTCCTGTGCTGATCGCCAACGACGCCAACTGCTTCGCCCTGGCGGAAACCCATCTGGGGGCGGTGCGCCAGCACCATCCCGAAGCGAAAGTGGTGTTCGGCATCATCATGGGCACAGGGGTTGGCTCCGGCATCGTCATCAACGGCCAGATCCTCAACGGCCATCACGGCATCGCCGGTGAGTGGGGCCACAACGTGCTCTCCCCCGACGGTCCAGAGTGCTACTGCGGCAAGCGCGGCTGTGTCGAGACCTTCATCAGCGGCCCGGCGCTGGAGGCTTGGTATGAAGCCAAGGCCAGGCGCCACCTGTCACTGGCCCAGATAGTGGCGGCGACGGCCCACGATCATGTGGCCAAACTCACCATGGACAGGCTGCACCTGCTGTTCGGCCAGGCCCTGGCCAACGTGGTCAACATCCTGGATCCGGACGTCATCGTCATCGGCGGTGGTGTGGGCAACGTGCAGAGTCTCTACAGCGTCGGTCGGCAGACTGTGCTGCCATTTCTGTTCAATCCCCGCTTCGCCACCCCCATCATTGCCCCGGCCCTGGGTGACAGCGCCGGTGTGTTCGGGGCCGCGCTGCTGGCCAGGGGCGTCTTCCGGGAGGCCCTGCTGTCGTGAAGCAGTCAGGGGCCCGTCACTTTGTCGCAGGTAAGGACACAGATTTTTCATGATCAAGATTGCCATCAACGGATACGGGCGCATCGGTCGCAACGTGTTGCGGGCCCTCTACGAGAGCGGCCGCGATAACCAGCTTAAGATAGTCGCCATCAACGAGCTGGCGGCCCCCGAAGCCATGGTGCACCTCACCCGCTTCGACACCAGCCACGGCCGCTTCGGCTATCCGGTGCAGCTCGCCGGCAACAGCATGCTGGTGGGGGAGGATCTCATCTCCCTGTTTGCCGAGCGGGATCCGTCGCGCTTGCCCTGGCGGGCGCTGGGGGTGGATGTGGTGCTGGACTGCACCGGGGTATTCGGCTCCCGGGCCGATGCCGAACTGCATCTTGGGGCGGGGGCGGGCAAGGTGCTCTTCTCCCATCCGGCGGATGCGGATGTGGATGCGACCATAGTCTACGGGGTGAACCATCAGGTGCTGACGGGACGGGAGCGGATCGTCTCCAATGCCTCCTGTACCACCAACTGCGTGGTGCCCGTCATCGAAACATTGCATCGAGAATTCGAGATAAATTGTGGTACTATTACGACAATTCATTCGGCCATGCACGATCAGCAAGTCATCGACGCTTACCACAGCGACTTGCGCCGAACCCGGGCCGCCAGCCAGTCCATCATTCCGGTGGATACCAAGCTGGCAAAGGGGTTGGAGCGAATCCTCCCCCACTTCGCCGGCAAGTTCGAGGCGATCGCGGTGCGGGTGCCGACCATCAACGTCACCGCCATGGATCTGAGCATTACTGTTCGTAAAAAAGTGACAGTTAGTGACGTAAATCAAGCCCTGCAACGGGCATCCAGAGGTACATTACAGGGTATCCTGGACTACACGGAAGAGCCGCTGGTCTCCGTAGACTTTAATCATGATGCACACTCCTGCATCATTGATGGTACCCAGACCCGGGTGAGCGATGCCAACCTCGTCAAGATGTTGATGTGGTGTGATAACGAATGGGGCTTCGCCAACCGCATGCTGGATACCACCCGGGCCATGATGGCCGCAGGCTGAGAGCCTGCACCGGGCGCAAGGTTACTGTTTTTTTAACATTACCTGAAAATATATAGAGGACTGAATATGTCTGTTATCAAGATGACCGACCTGGATCTGGCGGGTAAACGCGTTCTGATCCGTGCTGACCTGAACGTGCCGGTAAAAGACGGCAAGGTCACCTCCGACGCACGTATCGTGGCTACCCTGCCGACCATCAAGCTGGCTCTGGAAAAGGGCGCCAAGCTGATGATCACTTCCCACCTGGGTCGTCCGACCGAGGGTGAATACAACGAAGAATTCTCCCTGGCCCCGGTAGTCAACTATCTGAAAGACGCTCTGTCCTGCCCGGTGCGCCTGGCCAAGGATTACCTGGATGGCGTAGACGTCGCCGCAGGTGAGCTGGTTGTGCTGGAAAACTGCCGTTTCAACAAAGGCGAGAAGAAGAACACCGAAGAGCTGGCCAAAAAATACGCCGCCCTGTGTGACGTCTTTGTAATGGATGCATTCGGTACTGCTCACCGCGCCGAAGGCTCCACCTACGGTGTGGCCCAGTTCGCCCCGGTTGCCTGTGCAGGTCCCCTGCTGGCCGGTGAACTGGATGCCCTGGGCAAGGCCATGCTGAAGCCCGAGCGCCCCATGGTTGCCATCGTTGGCGGCTCCAAGGTCTCCACCAAGCTGACCGTGCTGGAATCCCTCTCCAAGATCGCTGACCAGCTGGTGGTCGGTGGTGGCATCGCCAACACCTTCATCGCCGCTGCCGGTCACAACGTCGGCAAGTCCCTGTGCGAGCACGACCTGATCGACACCGCCAAGAAGCTGGCTGCCGAGACCAACATTCCGGTGACTACAGACGTGGTCGTAGGTACCGAGTTCTCCGAATTGACTCCGGCCACCATCAAGTCCGTTAGCGATGTGACCGACGGCGACATGATCTTCGACATCGGCCCTGACTCTGCCAAGGCCCTGGCCGACATCATCATGAACGCCAAGACCATACTGTGGAACGGCCCGGTCGGTGTGTTCGAGTTCGACCAGTTCGCCGAAGGCACCAAGGTGATCGCCGAAGCCATCGCCGCTTCCCCGGCCTTCTCCATCGCTGGCGGTGGTGACACTCTGGCTGCCATCGACAAGTTCGGCATCGCCGACAAGGTCTCCTACATCTCCACCGGCGGCGGCGCCTTCCTGGAGTTCGTAGAAGGCAAGGTACTGCCGGCTGTCGCGATTCTTGAAGAACGCGCCAAAGCCTAATTGACCCGGGACGGGGGGCAAAAGCCTCCCGTTTCGTTTATCATGTGGCCGCTGTGCCGGTTCATGATGAACCCCCCATTTTTTATTAACGGCATACGAGAACAGGACGATTAAACATGTCTAAGAAAATTTTCGACTTCGTAAAACCCGGCGTGATCACTGGTGATGACGTTCAGAAAGTGTTCGCCATCGCTAAAGAGAACGGCTTCGCTCTGCCTGCCGTGAACTGCGTGGGTACCGACTCCGTCAACGCCGTGCTGGAAGCTGCCGCCAAGGTCAAAGCCCCGGTCATCGTTCAGTTCTCCAACGGTGGTGCCGTGTTCACCGCCGGCAAGGGTCTGAAGCTGGAAGGCCAGCAGGCTGCCATCATCGGTGCCATCTCCGGTGCCAAGCACGTGCACGCCGTTGCCGAAGCTTACGGTGTTCCCGTGATCCTGCACACTGACCACGCCGCCAAGAAGCTGCTGCCGTGGATCGACGGTCTGCTGGAAGCGGGCGAGAAGCACTTCGCTGAAACCGGCAAGCCGCTGTTCTCCTCCCACATGCTGGATCTGTCCGAAGAGTCTCTGGAAGAGAACATCGACATCTGCTGCGAGTACCTGACCCGCATGGCCAAGATGAACATGACTCTGGAGCTGGAACTGGGTTGCACCGGTGGCGAAGAAGACGGTGTGGACAACAGCCACATGGATCAATCCGCCCTGTACACCCAGCCGGAAGACGTGGCTTACGCCTACGAGCGTCTGTCCAAGATCAGCCCGCGTTTCACCATCGCTGCCTCCTTCGGCAACGTGCACGGTGTCTACAAGCCGGGTAACGTCAAGCTGACCCCGTCCATCCTGGACGCTTCCCAGAAATACGTTTCCGAGAAGTTTGGTCTGCCTGCCAAGTCCCTGGACTTCGTGTTCCACGGTGGTTCAGGTTCCACCCTGGAAGAGATCCGCGAATCCATCTCCTACGGCGTCGTGAAGATGAACATCGACACCGACACCCAGTGGGCTACCTGGGAAGGTCTGTTGAACTTCTACAAGACCAACGAAGCCTACCTGCAAGGCCAGCTGGGCAACCCGGAAGGCGCTGACAAGCCGAACAAGAAGTTCTACGATCCGCGCGTATGGCTGCGTGCCGGTCAGACTTCCATGATCGCCCGCCTGGAGAAAGCCTTCTCCGACCTGAACGCCATCAACGTACTGTAATTCGTTACCGTATCTTGATTGCTGAAGAGGCGCCCTGCGGGGCGCCTCTTTCATTGAGGCCGCCTCGGCTTGCCCCTCAAAAGGTGTCCTTCGGGACACCTTTTGCATTTCTGTGATCCTGACAGGCTGGATTGGTGACCCTGGGCTGGGTATTATCGATGACACTCCGTTTAATTTAGTAAACAAGTGCAACCAAGGCAGGATGCTGAGCATGCAGACAGGAAGACACAACGGACACCAGGAGCACGTGGCCTCCTATTACGCGGCTACCCGCAACGACCATCAGCAGTGGCCCGAGCTCAGCGGTGAGCTGGATGCCGACGTCTGCATCATAGGCGGCGGCTTCACCGGCCTCAATACCGCCATCAACCTGGCCGAGGCCGGGTACAAGGTGGTCTTGCTTGAGGCCAACCGCATCGGTTGGGGAGCCTCGGGCCGCAACGGCGGCCAGCTCATTCGCGGCATAGGTCACGACACCAGCCAGTTTGCCCGCTGGATAGGTGAAGAGGGGGTACGGGAGCTGGATCTGCTGGGGCTGGAGGCGGTGCAGCTGGTGCGCGAGCGGGTCGCGCGGTTCAACATCGACTGCGACCTGACCTGGGGCTACTGCGATCTCGCCACCAAGCCGCGCCACCTCAAGGGATTTGAGGAGGATGCCGAGCACTTGGCCAGCCTGGGCTACAGCCACGAACTCAAGCTGGTCCCCAAGGGGGAGATAAGGTCGGTGGTGGGGTCGGATCGCTATATCGGCGGCATGATCGACATGGGCTCAGGCCACCTGCATCCCCTCAACCTGGCTCTGGGTGAGGCGCGCGCGGCGGCCAGCCTGGGCGTCGCCCTGTTCGAGCAGTCCAGGGTGACCCACATCGAGTATGGCGATCGGGTCGAGGTGACCACGGCCCACGGCCGTTGCCGCGCCAGCTACCTGGTGATCGGCTGCAACGCCTACCTCAACGAGCTCAATCCCGAACTCGGGGGCAAGGTGCTGCCGGCGGGCTCCTACATACTCGCCACCCAGGTGCTGGAGAAACGCCTGCGCCAGCGGCTGCTGCCGCAGAACATGGCGGTGTGCGATCAGAACGTGGCGCTCGACTACTACCGGCTATCGGCCGATGGTCGCCTGCTGTTTGGCGGGGCCTGCAACTACTCGGGGCGCGATCCCAAGGACATCAAGGCGTTTATGCTGCCCAAGCTGCTGCGGGTCTTCCCTGAGCTGGCGGGTACTGCCATCGAGTTTCAGTGGGGGGGCATGATAGGCATAGGCGCCAACCGGCTGCCGCAGATAGGGCGCCTCAAAGAGTACCCCAACGTGTTCTATGCCCAGGCTTACTCGGGACACGGCCTCAATGCCACTCACATGGCGGGCAAGCTGGTGGCCGAGGCGATCAGGGGGGAGAGCCGGGGCTTCGATCTCTTCAGCCGCGTGCCCCACATGACCTTCCCAGGCGGGCCAGCCCTGCGCTCCCCCTTGCTGGCGCTCGGGATGCTGTGGCACAGAATGAAGGATCTGCTCTAGGGGAGGGCTGGCGGCAGGGAGGAGGGCGCCTCTCCCTGCTGCGCCGGTTCTGCCAGTTGCCAGCCCTGCTCTGTCTTCATCATCCAGACCTGGCTCTCCTGCGCCAGTGCCTGGCCTGCCTCGAATTCGCCGTATTTGCGCTCCAGCTCCATCAGGGCCATCTCCTGCTGGAAGGGGCCGACCCTGTCATAGACCAGATCCTCGTCGTGCAGCACCTGCAACTGATCCAGCCCCTGCTTGAAGTGGAGCCGGTAGCTCACCTTGACCAGATAGACCCCCTCCATCCGCTCCTCCTTGCCGAGCACGGCGAAGTCGCTGATCTCGAACAGGGCGGGATCAGTGTCGGCCTGCAGCCTGGCGGTGACCTGGCTCTGGATCGCCTCTTCACCTGGACCTGAGTTGCAGCCATAGAGCCAGCAGGCCAGCAGGGGGATGAACCACTTTTTCATCAAAACTCCGGACGATGCGAGACGGGAAAGGGCAAATTCTGCCATGGCGCCTGTCATATACAAGGGATGGCCAGAAAAATCAGCGCGCAGAGGAGAGGGCGGCCCGCGCGGCAAGGCGGGCCGCCATGATTCAGCGCAGCTTGTCCAGCTGGCCGAGGAACTCGGCGGGCCCCATGAAGCCGGTCACCCGCTGCCCGCTCACCTCGTTGCCTGCGGCATCGAAGAAGATCAGGGTCGGCAGCCCCAGCACGTTCAGGCCGTTGAGCAGATCCACGTCGGCATCGTCGTTGGCGGTGACGTCCGCCTGCAGCAGCACCATGTCATTGAAGCGCGCCCGCACGGCGGGATCGCTGAAGGTCTTGTGTTCGAACTCCTTGCAGGCCACGCACCAGTCGGCGTAGAGGTCCAGCAGCACCGGCTTGCCACGAGCGGCCTCGAGCCGGGTCTTGAGGTCATCCAGGGTCTTGATGCGGATAAACTGGGGCGCCTCGGCCCCGGTGCTGGCCTTGACGCCAGGCTCGGGCAGCAGCAGATCCTTGCCCACCACCACCAGGCTCATCATCGCCAGCAGAAGAACGAAGCCGCCGAGGCTCTTGCCCACCGAGTGGGGGCGATGCTGGTTGTGATGATAGAGATAGCCACACAGCAGCAGTGCCCAGCCGAGCCAGAGCAGGGTGGCGACCTGGTCGCTCAAGAGCCGTGACAGCAGCAGGATCGGCACCGCCAGCAGCGCAAAGCCAAAGAGTTGCTTGATCACATCCATCCAGGCGCCCGCCTTGGGCAGCAACTTGCCCCCCGAGGTGCCGAGTAGCAGCAGCGGCAGCCCCATGCCCAGCGACAGGGCATAGAGGGCCGCCCCGCCGAGCCAGAGATCGCCGCTCTGGGCCACGTAGATGAGGGCGCCCGAGAGCGGGGCCGTGGTGCAGGGGGAGCAGACCAGGCCGGAGATCATCCCCATGATGGCGACCCCGACCACGGAGCCGCCCTGCTGGCGGTTGGAGAGGCCGGACAGCCGGGTTTGCAGGCTGCTCGGCAGTTGCAGGGTATAGAGCCCGAACATGGAGAGTGCCAGCAGCACGAACATCACCGAGAGGCCGATCAGCACATAGGGGTGCTGCAGCGCCGCCTGGAACTTCAGGCCCGCCGAGGCGACCACCAGCCCGAGCAGGGTGTAGGTGAATGCCATCCCCTGCACATAGACGAAGGAGAGCAGGAAGGCGCGGCGGGTGGAGAGATGCTGGCCGGCACCGGCGATGATGCCGGTCAAAATGGGGTACATGGGGAAGACGCAGGGGGTGAAGGCGAGCCCCAGCCCCAGCGCAAAGAAGGCGGCGATGCTGAGCCAGAAGCCCTGGCTGCCGAGGGCGGCCGCCAGCCTGTCCTGCTGGCTTCCGGCCGGCGCCTCTGTGGCATCAGCCGGGTCTGCCTGCCCGGCGTCGCCGGTGGCCGCAAGGGGCTGTACCGGGATCCGCTTGTCGGAGGGGGGATAGCAGAGGCCCTCGGTGCACCCCTGATAGCTTATTGTGAGGCTGGCGGAGTCCCCCACCTGGGTCAAGGTGACGGGGATCTGCAGCTCCTGATAGAAGACCCGGGTCTTGCCGAAGAAGTCATCCTCATGCTCGGTGCCCGCAGGCAGCACTGGGGGCTCGAAGGCGAGGTTGTCCCCCTTGACGCTGATGCTGTGGCGATAGAGGTAGTAACCGTCGGCGAGGCGCAGGGTCAGCAGCAGCTTGTTTCCCTGCTGCTCGCTCTCGAGGACGAAGGCCTCGTCCACTTTCAGAAACTTGGGCTGGGCACTGGCCTCGATGCCGAGGCTGCTCAGCAGATCCTGGCTGCTGGCCTGGGTGGGGGCCGCGAGCAGGCTCAGCAGGAGTAACAGGGGGGAAAGCAGGGATCGCAGAGTCATGAGGTCTCCTGTGTCAACCAGTCGAGGTAGGCTTGATGACCCTGGCTGGCGGGGATCGCCAGGATCTCCGGCACCTGGTAGGGGTGGTGAGCCAGGATGCACCGCTCGAGCTCGGCAAAGAGTGGCTGGCGGGATTTGATGATGAGCTGGATCTCCCGTGCCCGCTCTATCTTCCCCTGCCAGCGATAGACGGAGGTGAGCCCCGGCAACTGATTGATGCAGGCGGCGAGGCGCTGGTTGAGCAGTTGCTCGCAGAGGTGGTCGGCACTGGCTTCATCGGGGCAGGTGCAGAGCACCAGAATGGCGTCGGTCATGGGGTTGGCAGTCTCGTCAGCGGGGGCGCAAGGGCCCTCTGGAACAGCGGTTACTATACCGGGCAAAGGGGCAAATAGCACCCGGCCCGCACCCGGCTGGCGGGACGCTCAATTAGTGATGCGCCCGAGATAGACGCTGTGAAAAGGACAGGGCAGAATGAGCGGGCTTGTTCCCACTCTACGTAAGGAAATGTATGACCCAACAGAATGAGCAGCAGAGAAACCGCATGTTGAGCCTGTTGCGTGAAGGCGAGCGCCGCATGTTGGTGCAACTGGCCGGTCTGCTGCGTACCAGTGTCGATGAAATCAATGCGGAGCTGGAAAAAGAAGAGTTGCTGTCTGCCCTGGAGCAACCCATCACGGTGGAGTACCTCAACGGCGTGGTGCAACACCATCTGTTCGAGCGTCTGCACAAGGGAGACATGGTCGCGGCCCAGCGCATGCTGAACCAGTATCAGAGCGACCTCGAGGCCATGCTGAACCAGGAAGCGGCCCAGACCGAGGCC
Organism: Aeromonas rivipollensis; assembly: GCF_010974825.1. Classification (GTDB taxonomy): domain Bacteria; phylum Pseudomonadota; class Gammaproteobacteria; order Enterobacterales; family Aeromonadaceae; genus Aeromonas; species Aeromonas rivipollensis. The sequence goes on from NZ_JAAILA010000026.1 coordinate 176,635, forward strand.
CCTGCCGACGAGGTGAAGGCGCAAGCCTGAATACCTGCCCCTCGAGGATCCAGATCAGCACCATCATGCCAGTCGCATGATGGTGCCTCTTTTTATCCCTTCTCTTGTCACCCCGTGACCCGCTGCGCCCCCTGGCCCGGGATGGGGAACACCTTGTCATAGCTCCAGTTGTAGACGAAGGCATAGACCAGGTAGAACAGCACAAAGCCCAGATCCAGCACCAGCGCCTCCAGCAGGCCGATATCGAGCCACCAGGACATCACCGGCAGTGCGACGATCAGCAAGCCCCCCTCGAAACCGAAAGTATGCAGTACCCGTTGCCACAGGGTCTTGTGGGTGTGGCCCTGCAGGCGCAGCAGCAGCCTGTCCACCCCTATGTTGTAGACATAGTTCCAGACGGTGGCGACCACCGAGAAGAACAGGGCCAGGGGGCCCATGTGGTTGAGACCGACGCCGGTGACCCAGCTTGCCAGGGGGGCGGCGATCAGCAGGCCAATCAATTCGAAGCCGATGGCGTGGCGCAGGCGATCACGGGTATTACGCATGGTCTGTCTCTCTATTTCTCTTTTCGGGTGTGTATGGCGGCCAATTTATCGCTATTTTTCGATAGGTTCATGTTGGTATCTATCGCTAAAATAGATGGATCTGGGTGCAATAACAGGGCAGGAGCAGGCAGATGACCCCTTCACTGGAACAATTCAAGGCGTTGCTGGCGGCGGCCGAGACGGGATCCTTCTCGGCGGCGGCGCGCCGCCTGGGCAAGGCGCAGTCGGTGGTGAGCACCGCCATCGCCAACCTGGAGATAGATCTCGGCCTCGAGCTGTTTGATCGCAGCGGCCGCTACCCGGTGCTGACCGAGGTGGGGGCCCGCATCAGTCAGGAGGCGGGTGTGCTGCTGGCCCAGAGCGAGCGGCTGCAAGCCATCGCCGGGGAGCTGGCTAGCGGCATAGAGTCGCGCCTCACCCTGGCCATCGACGATGACTCCCATCTGCCCTGGCTCGGTGCCCTGCTGGAGGAGTTCGCCGGCCGCTATCCGACTGTGGAGCTGGAGCTGCTGTTCCCGCTGATGGAGGATGTGACCGAGTTGCTCAAGAGCGGGCGGGCCCAGCTCGGCATCAGCTACCAGAAGGCGCACCCGGAGCGGGAGCTGGTCTCCCGCTCCCTGGGGAGCGTCGCCATGCCCCTGGTGGTCTCCCCGGATCACCCCCTGGCCCACAAGACGCCACTGCACGAGAGCGACCTGCAAGGGGCCCGCCAGCTGATGGTGACGGGACGGCGGGAGGGGACGGAGCGCCATCGCTTTCGCCTCTCGTCACAGGTGTGGTGGGTCGAGGGGGATCTCGGGATCCTGGAGCTAGTCAAGCTGGGGCTGGGGTGGTCTGCGGTGCCCGAGTTTCTGCTGCACCGGCCGCTGGCGCGGGGGGAGCTGGTGGTGCTCAAGCCGGATTTCATTCCCCAGGCCGAGCTGGAGCTGGAGTTGCAGTGGTATCGCGCCCGCCCGCTCGGGCAGGCGGGACGCTGGCTGAAGGAGGCCCTGCTGGCGCGGGTGCCTCGTTAGCCGACCTTACTCGGTCAGGGAGTAGGGCAGGGGCTGCAGGGCGAGGCGGGAGCCTTCCTCCTGCTTGAGGCGGAAGCTGGCGTCGGCCTCGGTGTCTTTTGGCAGCACGGCGGTGAGCCACAGCTGGCCATCCTGCTGCCAGGCGTTCAGCACCATGCCGCTGCGCCGCCAGTTGTCACCGAGCTGGATCTCCAGGGTATCGCCGCTGGCAACGGGGCCAGTGGCCTGCCCGGCCAGCACGAAGAGGGCGCGGTTGTTGGCGCCGCGGTACTTGGCGCGGGCCACTATCTCCTGCCCCATGTAGCAGCCCTTGGTGAAGCTGATCCCCTCCAGGGCCTGCAGGTTCAGCATCTGGGGAATGTACTCACCCTGATGGACCGCCTCCAGGTGCGGGATGCCCGCCTTGATGTCCAGACCCCACCAGAGCGCTTCGTCGCCGACCGGCAGGCTCAGCACCAGCGGTGATTCGCTTGCCAGCAGCCAGCGTTCGGCTTCCACCCTGACCGCCATGCCGCCCTCGACAAGGCCGGTTTCCTGAAGGCCGTATCGTGCCGCGATCCAGGCATCCGTGCCCTGACCGGCCAGGCCGACCGCCTGGCCCTGGAACTCGCCGATCTCCACCTTGGCGAACACCGCAAACTTCTTGAGTTCGGGCAACTGGCGCGCCAGCACCGACGGCTTGGTCAGCAGCAGCAGGCTCTCATCGAGGCAGAGCAGGCGAAAATCGCTCCACAGCTTGCCCTTGGGATCGCAATGGCCGCCGAGGGTGCTCTGGCCAGGTTGCAGGGCGTTGACGTCACAGGTGACCTGGCCTTGCAGATATTTCACGCGATCATTGCCGGTGAGGCGGGTGATGGCCAGATCGGTCAGGGGAAACAGGGTTGGCTCGGCAGGAAGAACAGGGGTCGGCAGGCTCACGATGGTATTCCAGAGACAGAAAGTATGTGACCTGCATGGTAAAGACGTAAGGAATGTTTGTCAGCCGGAAAATCCAGCTGCTACCATCCTCGGGTCTTTGTAAGGAGAGTTCCATGTTGAGCCCAATTGAAAAGTCCCGCCTGAAGTGGGCCTGCCGCCGCGGCATGCTCGAGCTGGATGTGATCTTTATGCCCTTTTTCGAGCACGAGTTTGACTCCCTGAGCGAAGCTCAGCAGCAGACCTTCATCCGTCTGCTGGCGTGCGAGGATCCCGAGCTGTTCCGCTGGAGCATGGGCCACGGTGTGCCGAGCGACCCCGATTTCGCCGCCATGATCCCCCTGATCCTGGAGCGCAATCAGGCCCGTCACGATCGTCTGAGCTGATCCCCGATGCGGGTCCTGATGCCCGTCATCCCCTCCCGGCGGCAGCGCCTGCTGCTGCTTGCCCTGTTTCTGCTGTTGCTCTGGCCGGTTGCCGCCTTGATCCATGGCTGGCAATGGGGGCTGTTTCTCCCTTGCTGGTTGCTGGGGCTCTGGCTGGCCTGGCGCCCCGTCACCCAGGGGCGTGACCCGCTGCTCTGGGACGGAGAGTGGCTGGAGTGGCAAGGGCGACGTCATCGACTGGATGACCGCAGCCGCATCCTGCCCGGGGTGCTCTGGCTGAGGCTGGCGACAGAAGAGGGGGCCGAGCGCCACCTCTGGCTCTTCTCCGACGCCCTGGCACCCGAGCACTACCGCGCCCTGGCCCGCGCCATTCACCTGGCCCCGTCCAATCCCCCGGCTTCACCCCATAACAGATGACCCCGCCGGGGCGGGGTCATCTGATGGACGGCGGTGGGCGTCGTTTACTCCCGATCCGGTGTCAGCACTGTCGGCTTGGGGTTCGGCTGCATGTCCGGGTAGTCCGGGGGCAGGCAGTGCAGTCCGCAGCACGCCTCTGGCTTGTGCCGGATCACTCCCGATCCGGCGTCAGCACTGTCGGCTTGGGGTTTGGCTGCGTGTCCGGGTAGTCGAGGTTGTAGTGCAGTCCGCGGGACTCCTTGCGCTCCAGGGCACAGTTGACGATAAGCTCGGCCACCTGCAACAGGTTGCGCAGCTCCAGCAGGTTGTTGGAGACGCGGAAGTTCGCATAGTACTCCTGCACCTCCTGCTTGAGCAGGTCGATGCGGCGCTTGGCGCGGGCCAGGCGTTTGTTGGTGCGCACTATCCCCACGTAATCCCACATCATCAGCCGCAGCTCGTGCCAGTTGTGCTGGATCACCACCTGCTCGTCAGAGTCATCCACCTGGCTCTCGTCCCAGGCGGGCAGGCTCGGCGGCTCCACGCTCATGGGCAGCTTGGCCAGGATGTCGGCCCCCGCCTGATGGGCGTAGACCACGCATTCGAGCAGGGAGTTGGACGCCATGCGGTTGGCGCCGTGCAGACCGGTGTAGGTCACCTCGCCGATGGCGTAGAGGCCGGGGATATCGGTCTGGCCGTTGTTGTCGATCATCACGCCGCCACAGGTGTAGTGCGCCGCCGGCACTATGGGCATGGCCTCCTTGGTGATGTCGATGCCGACCGCAAGGCAGCGCTCATAAATGGTCGGGAAGTGCTTGATGATGAAATCCGCCGGTTTGTGGCTGATGTCCAGATACATGCAATCCGCCCCGAGTCGTTTCATCTCGTGGTCGATGGCGCGGGCGACTATATCCCGCGGCGCCAGTTCGGCCCGCTCGTCGAAGTCTGGCATGAAGCGGCTGCCGTCGGGACGGCGCAGATAGGCCCCCTCGCCACGCAGGGCTTCGGTCAGCAGGAAGTTGGGGTCATCGGGGTGGAACAGGCTGGTGGGGTGGAACTGGTTGAACTCCAGGTTTGCCACCCTGCAGCCGGCGCGCCAGGCCATGGCGATGCCGTCCCCCGAGCTCACATCCGGGTTGGAGGTGTATTGATACACCTTGGAGGCGCCGCCGGTGGCCAGCGCCACGAAGCGGGCGCGGATCACCTCGACCTGCTCGACGTTGCGGTTCCAGACGTAGGCGCCGAGCACCCTGTTGCCCGGCAGGTCCAGCTTGCGGGTGGTGATGAGGTCGACCGCGTTGAAGCGCTCCATCAGCTGGATATTGGGGTGGGAGCGGACCTGATCGATCAGGGTGAGCTGCACCGCCTTGCCGGTGGCGTCCGCCGCGTGGAAGATGCGGCGATGGCTGTGACCCCCTTCCCGGGTCAGGTGATAGTGGGATTCCCCCTCGGCATCCTCTTCCTGATCGAAGGGAACGCCCTGCTGGATCAGCCACTGGATGGAGTCGCGGGCGTTGCGAGCGGTGAACTCCACCACCGCCGGGTCACACAACCCGGCGCCGGCGTTGAGCGTGTCGCTCACATGGGATTCGATGCTGTCGGTCTCGTCGAACACGGCAGCGATGCCTCCTTGCGCATAGAGAGTGGCCCCCTCACTGATGGGCCCCTTGCTCAGAACCAGGACTTTGGCCTGGTCTGCCAATCGCAACGCGAGGGACAGACCGGCGGCACCGCTGCCAATGATCAGTACGTCGCAAAGGTATTCAACACTTGCTTTCATAAGTATCATTGGCCTGGATTAAGAACTGGCCCCATGGTAGCCCAAGGGGGGTTGTGATGCAGCCCGCATCACATTTTTTTCAATGCAAGCGAACTTTCTCTGATTCTCCCTGTCTGAACTTGTGCGCTTAGAAGGGGCCGGAAAAGAAGAACGATAACCTGATGGGGGTTTTACGGCTCTGATGAGCGACCAGAATCTACTGGACGAACAGCTGGTTGAACGGGTCCAGCGTGGCGATAAAAATGCATTCAACCTGTTGGTAAAAAAATACCAGCATAAGGTGGTCAACCTGGTGGCCAGGTATGTCAACAATCCGGGCGATGTACCGGATGTGGCGCAGGAGGCCTTTATCAAGGCTTACCGTGCGTTGCCGACATTCCGTGGCGAGAGCGCGTTTTACACCTGGTTGTATCGGATCGCCGTGAACACGGCCAAAAATTACCTGACCTCACAGGGGCGCAGACCGCCCAGTAGTGATGTCGAAGCGGACGAGGCTGAATATTATGGTGGTGGTGAAGCCCTGCAAGAAGTGGCCACCCCCGAAAACCTGGCGCTGACCGACGAGATCAAGCGCACTGTGTTTGCCGCCATAGAAGCCTTGCCAGAAGACTTGAGAACAGCGATCACCCTTCGTGAAATGGAAGGGCTGAGCTACGAAGAGATTGCGGAGATCATGGATTGCCCTGTGGGTACGGTGAGATCCCGTATCTTTCGGGCGAGGGAAGCAATCGACAAAAAGCTGCAACCTCTGATCGAGAATTAAACTGGGGAAAGACAGGCAAACTTATGGCAAATAAAGAGCAACTTTCAGCCCTGATGGATGGTGACCTCAGCGACATGGAGGTTCTGAACGAGCTGGGAACGGATCCCGCTCTGCAAGATACCTGGGCTCGTTACCATCTGATCGGTGATGCCATGCGGGGAGACCTGCCGGTCAATCTGCAACTGGATCTCAGTGACAGTATCATGCTGGCACTGGAAGACGAACCCGTCATACTGGCGCCCAAGCCGGTGCAACCTGTTGCGCCTCAGGTGAAGCCTTCTGGCAAGGTGGTGCCTCTGATCCGTCGCTTTGGCCAGCAAATGGGTCAGTATGCCATTGCCGCCTCCGTGGCTGCCGCCGTCATCTTCGGGGTGCAGCAGTATCAGGGCAACGACGGCATGCCGGCCAACCCTGTGCTCAACACCATACCGGTCGGTGGCAGTGCGACGCCAGTGAGCGTGCACTATCCCCAGGAGGGCAACCGTGCCACTCCTCGCCAGCAAGGCTTGAACGAGCAACAGATGCAGGAGCAGCGCGAGCGTATCAACGCCTTCCTGCGAGACCATCAATTGCAACAGCGTCTGCTGCAAGACAAGCAGATTCAGGAATAACGCATCTTTAGGGATCAGACCGTGCGCCAGTCCAGCCTCATTCTGCTGGCCTCTCTCCTGCTGATTTGTGCCAAGGCCTCGGCCGACGATCTGTCGGCCGAGGCCTTGTTGCAGCAGATGCAGAGTGCCGTTTCGCAACAAAATTTTGAGTTGTCCATGGTCAAGGCCCGTCAGGGACGCCTCGAGCCCATTCGCTTCAGCCACGGAGTGATCGATGGCAAGGAGGTCGCTCATCTGAGTTATCTCGACGGCAAGGCGGTGGAGTACCTGCAACGCCAGAACGAATACACCTTCTTCGAAAACACCCACGAACCTTACACCCTCAAGGGGGCGCGTTTCCCGGGCGTCTGGTCGAGCCTGGTGAAGATGCCGCTGCCCCGGGTGCTGGAGAGCTATGATCCCGTGCTGGCCGGTCGCAGCCGGGTGGCCGGCCTGGTGGCTCAGGTCGTGAGACTGGTGCCCAAGGAGGCGGACAAGTACGGCTTTGTGCTCTGGGTCGACGAGCAGAGTCATCTGCTGCTGCGGGTGGACATGGTGGACAAGGAGGGCAACCTGGTCGAACAGGTGCTGGGTGTGGATCTTGACAGGCAGCCGGCGCCCGCGCCCTGGCTTGTCACCCTGGCCCGCAGCAAGCTGCCCGATGCGCTGGCATTGGAAGACGCCTATCCCGCCCCCCAGCAGACCCTGAGCTGGCACCTGACCTGGCTGCCGGGTGGATTCAAGGTGCTCTCTCAGGACAGGCACCAGCTGGTCAGCACCAGTCTGCCGGTGGACTACATGATGTTGTCGGACGGCGTGGTGGATCTCTCCGTCTATGTCTCCCGGGTCGATCCCAAGCAGGCGGTGCGCCAGCAGTTGATCCGCCAGGGAGCCACCTCGCTGGTGAGTTTCGTCAACGAGGTCGGGGTGGAGATCACCGTGGTCGGGGAAGTCCCCACCGAGACGGCCAAGCGTATCGCCGAGTCGGTGCAGCCGCTGGCCCGCAACGAGGCGGTACAGTGAGGCGGCATGCTGCCACTTGCCGAACCGGGACGACCGTGCTGAGATCGGGTAAATACATAGCCGTTCGTCTGGAGTCATCCTGTGAGTAACATGAGCGAAGAGCTGGCAACAGTGGTGGCCGTCGAGGGGGCTTATGCCTGGGTGGAGTGCGAACGGCGCTCCGCCTGCAGCGGCTGCCATCAGCAGTCCAACTGCGGTACCGGCACAGTCGCCAAGGCCTTTCCCCTGAAGTCGCAGCGACTGCGGGTGGCACTGACCGCCGAGGTCCTGGTTGGTCAGCAAATCAGGCTCGGTATTCCCCAGGCGAGCATACTGCGGGGGGCCGCCCTGGTCTATGTGCTGCCGTTGTTCTGCCTGCTGCTCGGTGCCCTGCTCGGTCAGCTCTGGCTGGCGCCGCTGCTGTCGGCGGGGGAGGGCGTCACCATCCTCAGCTGCCTGCTGGGGGGTACAGTCGGATTTTTACTGGTTCGTTACTTTTCTGCCCGGCTCGAGCAAGGGGAATATGGTCCCCGCATGCTCGGTGTGGTACTCAATACCCGCCACCTCTCCTGAGCGGCGCTACCCTTTTCTGGCCCCGTCGCCGCCGTTTTGGTGCCGAGGGCCCGCCAGACAAGGCGCTATTTCTGGTGCCCGCCGACTAAAGATTGGCCGTCGACCTGGTTATCCAGTAAAATCCTGCCCTCATATCCGACCCTAACTTAATTTTGAGTGATTCTTGCTCGATGAAACACATTCGTAACTTTTCGATTATTGCGCACATCGACCACGGTAAATCGACCCTGTCGGACCGTCTGATCCAGACTTGTGGCGGCCTGTCCGACCGCGAGATGCAGGCTCAGGTGCTTGACTCCATGGATCTGGAGCGCGAGCGCGGCATTACCATCAAAGCACAGAGTGTGACCCTGAACTACCAGGCACAAGACGGTAACACCTATCAGCTGAACTTTATCGACACCCCGGGCCACGTGGATTTCTCCTACGAGGTTTCTCGCTCCCTGGCGGCCTGTGAAGGGGCTCTGCTGGTGGTGGATGCCGGTCAGGGGGTTGAGGCACAGACTCTGGCCAACTGCTACACCGCCATGGAGATGGAGCTGGAAGTGGTGCCCATCCTGAACAAGATCGATCTGCCTGCCGCAGAACCCGAGCGGGTTGCGGAAGAGATCGAGGACATAGTCGGCATAGACGCCATCGATGCGGTGCGTTGCTCCGCCAAGACCGGCCTGGGTGTCGATCTGGTGCTGGAAGAGATAGTGGCCCGTATCCCGTCACCGGAAGGTGATCCGGATGCCCCGCTGCAGGCGCTGATCATCGACTCCTGGTTCGACTCCTACCTGGGCGTCGTCTCCCTGGTGCGTATCAAGAACGGTTCGCTCAAGAAGAACGACAAGATCAAGGTGATGAGCACCGGTCAGGTGTGGGGCGTGGATCGCATCGGTATCTTCACCCCCAAGCAAGTGGACACCATGGGCCTGGGTTGTGGCGAGGTAGGTTGGGTCGTCTGCGGCATCAAGGACATCCACGGCGCCCCTGTGGGCGATACCCTGACGCAGGCCAAGAACGGTGCCGACAAGGCGCTGGCCGGCTTCAAGAAGGTGAAGCCGCAGGTCTATGCGGGTCTGTTCCCCATCTCCAGCGATGACTACGAGTCGTTCCGCGATGCGCTGGACAAGCTCTCCCTGAACGATGCCTCCCTGTTCTTCGAGCCGGAAAGCTCCACCGCACTGGGCTTCGGCTTCCGTTGTGGCTTCCTCGGCATGCTGCACATGGAGATCATCCAGGAGCGTCTGGAGCGGGAATACGATCTGGATCTCATCACCACGGCACCGACCGTAGTGTATGAAATCGAGCTGAACAACGGCGAGACCATCCACATCGATAGCCCGGCGGCTATGCCTCCGGTCAACAATATCAAGGAGATGCGCGAGCCCATCGCCGAGTGCAACATCTTGTTGCCGCAGGAGTACATGGGCAACGTGATCACCCTCTGTATCGAGAAGCGTGGCGTGCAGACCAACATGGTCTATCACGGCAAGCAGGTGGCGCTGACCTACGAGATCCCGATGGCGGAAGTGGTGCTCGATTTCTTCGACCGCCTGAAATCCACCAGTCGCGGCTATGCCTCCCTGGATTACGGCTTCAAGCGCTTCGAAACCTCCGAGATGGTGCGCCTCGACATCATGATCAACGGTGAGCGTGTCGATGCCCTGGCCATCATCACCCACAAGGAGAACGCCCAGTATCGCGGTCGCCAGGTGGTGGAGAAGATGCGTGAGCTGATCCCGCGCCAGATGTTCGACATCGCCATTCAGGCGTCCATCGGCAACCAGATCATCGCCCGCAGCACGGTCAAGGCCCTGCGCAAGGACGTGACCGCCAAGTGCTACGGCGGTGACGTGAGCCGTAAGAAAAAGCTGCTGAACAAGCAGAAAGAAGGCAAGAAGCGGATGAAGTCCCTGGGCCGTGTCGACGTGCCGCAAGAGGCCTTCCTCGCCATTCTCCACGTCGGAAAGGATTAATAGATGGCAAGCACCTTTTCCCTGATCCTGGCCATAGTCACTCTGCTGACCGGCATCATCTGGACAGTCGACAAGCTGGTCTGGTCCAAGCAACGGGCGGCCAAGATTGCGGCTGCCCGTGCCAACGCCGGCCCGAACATCGATGAGAAGACGCTGGCCAAGGTGGCTCCCATGCCGGTCTGGATCGAGCAGACCGGTGGTGTCTTCCCGGTCATAGCGCTGGTGCTGATCCTGCGTTCCTTCATCTTCGAGCCGTTCCAGATCCCCTCTGGTTCCATGATGCCCACCCTGCTGGTGGGCGACTTCATCCTGGTGGAGAAGTTCGCCTACGGCCTGCGTGATCCCGTGACCAACACCAAGTTCCTCGAGACGGGTTCTCCCGAGCGTGGCGATGTGGTGGTGTTCAAGTATCCGCTGGATACCCGGGTGGACTACATCAAGCGGGTGGTCGGCATGCCCGGCGATCGGGTGATCTATCGCAACAAGGAGCTGATGATTCGGCCCAAGTGCGAGGAGCAGGAAGGGAAAACGTGCCCGGGCTTCAAGAAGCTCGACGTCAAGTTCGAGCAACGGGGGGAGTTCAGCCAGATGGGGATCCCGCTGGATCGCTACACCGAGCAGCTGGGCACAGTTTCTCACGAGACCCTGCGTAACCCCCTGATGCCGGACCTGGTGGATCGTTACTATCGCCAGCCCGGTACCTACCCGGATGAGTGGGTAGTGCCGGAAGGCCACTATTTCGTGATGGGTGACAACCGCGACAACAGTACCGACAGTCGTTTCTGGGGCTTCGTGCCCGAGCAGAACCTGGTGGGCAAGGCGGTTGCCATCTGGATCAGTTTCGAATTTGAGCGCGAGGAAGGATCCAGCTTGCCAAGCTGGGTGCCGACCGGTGTGCGCTTCAACCGCATTGGCGGAATCAAGTAAATGAATATCAAGATGAACAGACTGCAGTCCCGTCTCGGGCATGTCTTTCAGGATCAAGAGCTGCTGACCCGGGCGCTGACCCACCGCAGCGCCGGTTCCCGTCACAACGAGCGACTGGAATTTCTGGGGGACTCCATCCTGAGTCTGGTGATTGCCGACGACCTCTTCCACCGCTTCCCGCAAGCGGCGGAAGGGGATCTCAGCCGGATGCGCGCCACCCTGGTGCGGGAGAAGACCCTGGCCGAACTCGGTCGGGAGTTCGACCTCGGTGATCACCTGATCCTGGGGCCCGGCGAGCTGAAAAGCGGCGGGTTCCGTCGCGAGTCTATCCTGGCCGACACTGTCGAGGCGGTGATCGGCGCCGTCTATCTGGATACCGATCTGGAGCGGGTGCGGACTCTGTTGCTCGGCTGGTACGCCAGCCGCCTGGACGAGATAAAACCAGGCATAGAGCAGAAGGATCCCAAGACCCGGCTGCAGGAAATTTTGCAGGGAAGCCGCAAATCCCTGCCGACCTACACAGTGACCAACGTCAAGGGCGAAGCCCACAACCAGGAGTTCACCGTCCAGTGTGACGTGGATGGCCTGGATGGTCCGCTGGTCGGGGTCGGCACCAGCCGCCGCAAGGCCGAACAGGCTGCGGCGCAGCAAGCACTGGAAAGACTGTCATGACTGCTATTGATGCAAGAGGCCGCGGTCTTTCAACACAACAGGCACTGGAAAAACTGTCATGACGGATACAGATACTACCTATTGCGGCTTTGTCGCCATAGTGGGCCGCCCCAATGTGGGCAAGTCCACCCTGCTCAACAAGCTGCTTGGCCAGAAGGTCAGCATCACCTCGAAGAAACCCCAGACCACCCGTCACCGGATTCTGGGGATAGACACCGAGGAGAACTACCAGACCATCTATGTGGATACCCCGGGTCTGCACATCGAAGAGAAGCGGGCCATCAACCGCCTGATGAACCGTGCCGCCACCAGTTCCCTGGGTGATGTGGCCATGGTGGTCTTCATGGTCGACGGTACCCACTGGACCAAGGACGACGAGATGGTGCTCGGCAAGTTGCGCCATCTGCCTTGCCCCGTGGTGCTGGCGGTCAACAAGGTAGACAACGTCAAAGAGAAAGAAGATCTGCTGCCCCACCTGGAGTGGCTGGGCCAGCAGATGAACTTTGCCCACATACTGCCTATCAGTGCCGAGAAGGGCACCAACGTGGAGAAGATCCGCGAGTGGGCCAAGGATCTGCTGCCGGAGAACAACTTCTTCTTCCCGGAAGATTACGTGACCGACCGCTCGTCCCGCTTCATGGCCTCAGAGATCATCCGCGAGAAGCTGATGCGTTTCACCGGCGAGGAATTGCCCTACTCGGTGACGGTGGAGATCGAGCGCTTCAAGGTGGAAGAGAATGGTCTCTACCACATCCACGGCCTGATCCTGGTGGAGCGCGATGGCCAGAAGAAGATGGTCATCGGCAACAAGGGCGAGAAGATCAAGACCATAGGTACCGAAGCTCGCCTCGACATGGAGCGCCTGTTCCAGAACAAGGTGCACCTGGAGCTCTGGGTCAAGGTCAAGTCCGGCTGGGCCGATGACGAGCGCGCCCTGCGCAGTCTTGGCTACGGTGACGATTAAGTGGCGCTGACTGATTGCTGAACCCGGCTTTCGTCATCCACAGTCGGCCCTATCGGGAGACCAGTCAGCTGGTCGAGGTCTTCACCCAGGATAGCGGCCGATTTACCCTGGTGGCTCGCGGTTCTCGCGGGCCACGCTCCCCTCTGAAGGGGCTGCTGCAACCCTTCACCCTGCTCACCCTGAGTTGGCGTGGCAAGGGGGATCTCAAGAACCTCGCCCAGGTCGAATGCCCGGATCACTCCCTGCGACTCGGTGGCGATCGCCTCTTCTACGGTCTCTATCTCAACGAGCTGGTCTACTACCTGCTCGAAGCCCATACCCCCTTTCCCGAGGTGTTTGATGCCTATGCCCGTGCCCTGATGGCGCTGGCGGACGGCGAGACGCCAGAGCTGCCCCTGCGCCGCTTCGAGTTTCTGCTGTTGCAGGCGCTCGGCTATGCGGTGGACTTCGAATATGCCGCCGACGACGACTCCCCGATCCAGCCCGAGCTGCTCTACGGCTTCGAGCGGGAGCTAGGCTTTGTCGCTTGCGAGCGGGCGCCGGATCCCCGTACCCTGTTCCTCGGCGCCCACCTGCTGGCCTTCGCCGAGGGGCGCTTCGATACCCCTCCCTTGCTGCAGGCGGCCAAGCGTTTCAGCCGGCTGGCGCTGCAGCCCTATCTGGGTAAACGCCAGTTAAAGAGCCGGGAGTTGTTTTTGAAGCGACGAAGCAGTCTGGGCTAACACTTTTGCGGCGTAACCCGACAGGGTAAGAATGTTACCGACGTCCGATTACGCTGCGCTAATCGAACCTACGAACGGATATCGGCGCGGGCGTGTTTTCGCTGACCGCGCAGTCAACAGATGAAGAGTTTCAAGGAGTCCTCAATGAGTGAAATCTATCTGGGTGTGAACATCGACCATATCGCCACTCTGCGCAACGCCCGCGGCACCCAGTATCCCGATCCTGTCCAGGCCGCCTTCGTGGCCGAGCAGGCCGGTGCCGATGGCATTACAGTGCACCTGCGCGAAGATCGCCGCCACATCACCGACCGCGACGTGGAGATACTGCGCCAGACCATCCAGACCAGAATGAATCTGGAGATGGCGGTGACCGAGGAGATGATCGGCATCGCGCGGCGCATCAAACCCCAGTTCGTCTGCCTGGTACCGGAGAAGCGTACCGAGGTGACCACAGAGGGCGGCCTGGATGTGGCCGGTCAGCTCGACAAGATCACCGATGCGGTAACCCGCCTCGCCGCCGTCGGCGCCCAGGTGTCGCTCTTCATCGACGCCGACCCCATCCAGATAGATGCGGCCGCCGAGAGTGGTGCCCCCTTCATCGAGATCCACACCGGTCGCTATGCCGATGCCACCACGGATGCGGAGCGCAATGCCGAGTTCAAGCGCATCGCTGCCGGCGCCTCCTATGCCGCTGGCAAGGGCTTGAAGGTCAATGCCGGCCACGGCCTGCACTACCACAATGTCAAGGCCATCGCCGCCATTCCCGAGCTCTATGAGCTCAATATCGGCCACGCCATCATAGGCCGTGCCGCCTTCGACGGTCTGGCCAAGGCGGTCAGCGACATGCGCCTGCTGATGCAGGAAGCCCGTCAGGGGATCTGATGCCGGTCTGCCTGCATCGCACAAACAAGGGACGCCTCGGCGTCCCTTGTTGTTTTCGGGGGGGCTCAGCCCGGCTCGGGGAAATAGCGCTCCAGCAGGGCCATAAGGATGGCCTGGCACTCGGCATCCGGCTCCCCGGTGATCAAGGCTGGGCGGAAATGGAGCTGGAAGGCGCGCAGGACGGCGCGGCTCTGCTCATCCCAGGCGCCGCTTGGCGCTACCCCATAGCCGTAGCGGGCGAGCTGTTGCTGCCATTGCTGCGCATCCCAGAGGGGGAGTGGCGCCTGGCGCAGTTCGGCCACTCTGGCCTCGTCTGGCCAGGCGCCGACGCCATGGTGGAGGGCCAGCTCGCGCCAGGGGAAGTGGGGGCCGGGATCCTGCTTGCGTTCGGGGGCTATGTCGCTGTGGGCCAGCACCTGGGTGGGGGGGATCTGGTAGCGATCGACCAGCTCCCGGGCCAGAGCGCCGAGAGCGGCGATCTGGGCCCGGGTATAGGGTTGCCAGCGCCTCAGGTGGGCAGGCAGGGATTCGTCTTCCGTGGGATAACCCAGATTGACTATCTCAATGCCCAGCGAGCTGGCATTGAGCCCGGCATACTGATGCCAGCGGCTGCGACCGGCGTGCCAGGCGCGTTGGCTGTCGGGCACCAGCTGGTAAACGGGGAGCGGGCGTTGCTCGGTGTCGCGGGGGATCAGGTAGTGGGCACTTACTTTGTAATCTGATGCGGTCAGCAGGCGCAGGGAACGGGCGTCGTCCTCGTCGGTGTAGTGGAGGATCAGAAAAGCGATGCGCTCATTCTGGTTGGCACTGACATGACGGGTGGAGAGCTGATAAGGCGCCGGTTGGCAGGCGCCGAGCCCCAGCAGCAGGCAGAGTGACAGCAGTATGGTGCGGCATCTCTCTGGCCAGGGGGAAACAAGGGATGGCCAGCGCGGCCTGCCGCCCAGGCGGAATGACGGGGGGCAGGTGCGCTGGCCCATGGCTCAGGCGCGCTGTCTGAGGGTGACGCGCGCGCGCGGGCTCATGGCTCTGACCTGTACTTGGCGGTGAGGCCGATGAGGAAGTTGCGCAGGATCTGATCCCCGCAATCTTGGTAGTGCTTGTGATCCTTGGCGCGGAACAGGGCGCTCAGCTCGGACTTGGAGAGGTTGAAGTTGGCGAGCTTGAGGGTGCCCAGCATGTCTTCTTCCTTGTAGTCGAGGCCGATGCGCAGCTTGCGCAGGATCAGGTTGTTGTTGATCCGGTTCGGGATCACCTGGGGCGGGGCATTTTCCCGCACACCGCGACGCACGGCGATGAAGCCGTCGAGGAACTGGCTCAGGGCCGAGTCCGGGCAGGCGGCATAGCCTGCTTCCTGCTCTTCCCCTTCCGCTGCCTCTTTCAGCAACCAGCTGTGGAGCTGGGCGTGATCGACAGTCAGGTTGCCCTTGGCAAACATCTCGACCATCTGATCGTTGCTGATGGTGAGGGCGTAGCGCAGGCGGCGCAGAATATCGTTGTTGGTCATGTTGACTCCTGTGGAAACGGCGCGATTTTACCATCTGCGGGCCCCGCAGTCAGAAAAAGCGCCTCACTCGGCCAGGGAGAGGTAGCGAGGGGCCTCCCGCCGCACCTGCTCCAGGGCATCTTGCAGCTCCAGCAGCTCGGGTTCGAGCTCGCTGACCGGTACGCCGTCGCGCAACTGCTGCTCGAGCTGGGAGAGCAGGCGTTGCAGGCCGGGCACCCCCGAGTAGGCGCAGCCGCCGTTGAGGCGATGGAGCTGGGCCAGCACCTCGGCATCCTCCACTCCGCCCGCCAGCGCCTCGTCCAGCATGGGTTCCACCTCGTCGAAACTGGCCAGCAGCATGGTCAGCATCTCCTTGGCGAGTTCCGGCTTGCCCGCCGCCTGGCGCACCGCCAGGGTCCAGTCTATCTGCTGATCCCCCTGGTTCTGGTGGCGTCTGTGGGCGAAGTCGGTGATGAGCTGCGCCAGCATGCCCTCGTCGATGGGCTTGGCCAGGTAGTCGTCCATGCCCTGGCGGATCAGCCGCTCCCGCTCGCCCGGGATGGCATGGGCGGTGACCGCGACTATGGGGGTCTCGGTGTTGAGGGAGTGATGGCGGATCGCCTGGGTGGCGCTGATGCCATCCATGACGGGCATCTGTATATCCATGAAGATGATGTCGAACGGCTGGCTCTGGGCCAGGTTGACAGCCTCCTTGCCGTTCTTGCACACCACCACCTCGGTCACCATCTCCTTGAGCATGGCGGCGATGAGCTTGAGGTTGGCGGCGTTGTCATCCACCGCCAGCACCTTGACGGCCTGTACCCGGTGGGGTATCGGCGCGGGCAGCGGCGTACGCCTGGCCGCCTCGGGGGAGAGCAGGGCGTGCAGCAGCTTGCGGTGGTTGATGGGCTTGGAGAGGCAGTGGGCGGCGCCATGGGCCAGCATGGCGTCATAGAGCGCTGGCTCGTGGCTGCTGAGCAGCACTATGGTGTTCTGTTGCCCGCTGAGGCCATCGAGGCGGGTGATCACCTGCTGCGGGGTGTGCAGTGTGCTGCTGCCGATGATCACCATGTCCTGGCTGCCCATCTCAGGCCAGTCGTCGGTCATGGTCAGGGACTGCACGTCCAGCTGCCATTCGGCCAGCAGGGCGAGCAGGGAGGCGTGAGTGAAGGGATCCGGCTCCAGCAGCCAGACCCGTTTACCCAGGATGCGATCCAGCGGCAGCCGCTCGGTCTGGGGCAGGGGAGAGACATCCAGCTCCAGGTTGAAGGAGAAGACGGAGCCCTTGCCAAGTTCGGATTCGAAGCGGATCTGGCCTCCCATCTGCTGCACCAGTTTCTGGGTGATGACGAGGCCAAGCCCGGTGCCGCCATAGCGGCGGGAGATGGAGGAGTCGGCCTGATTGAAGGCCTGGAACAGCTGGCGTTGCTGCTCCTCCGAGATGCCGATGCCGGTATCCCGGATGAGGACCCGCAGGCGTACCTTGCTGCCGTTGGGGGCCCCGGTCTGCTCGACGCGCACATCGACGTTGCCCCGTTCGGTGAACTTGATGGCGTTGCCGGCGAGGTTGGTCAGCACCTGTTGCAGGCGCATGGGGTCGCCGGTGAGGTAGTCCGGCACGGCGGCGTCTACCTGCAAGGAGAGCTCGAGTTGCTTGTCGTGGGCACTCGGCCCCAGCAGGTGCATGGTTTCGTTGAGGGTGTCCCGCAGGCTGAACGGTATATGCTCGAGCTGCAGCTTGCCCGCCTCCAGCTTGGAGAAGTCGAGGATGTCGTTGATGATGCCAAGCAGGTTGCGCGCCGACTTCTCTATGGTCTGCATGTAGTCGGTCTGGCTCGGGGTCAGGCTGGTCTTGAGCAGCTGGCGGGTGAAGCCGATGACGCCGTTGAGCGGGGTGCGCAACTCGTGGGACATGTTGGCCAGAAACTCGGATTTGACCCGTGCCGCCTCTTGCGCCCGTTTCTTCGCCATGTCGAGCTCGACGTTCTGGATCTCTATTTGTTCAAGCGTCTCTCGCAGATCCGAGGTCGCCTGATCGATGTTCTGCTGCATCTCCTCATGGTATTCGGAGAGCGCCTTGGCCATGGCGTTGATGCCGTTCTTCAGCATGTCCAGCTCGCCGGTGAGCTGGCCGCTGACCCGGGTATCGAGGCGCCCCTCCCGGATTCGGTGCACCGCCTGCACCATATCGGTGATGGGCTGGGTCACGCTCTTGACCAGGCGGAAGCCAAACAGGGTACTGATGGCGAGGCCGATGAGCACTATGATGACCGCGAAGAAGGCGTCGCGATACTGCAGGACTATGGCCCTGTCGGTGGCGAGCTGCATGGAGATGTAGCCGATGACCGGCGGCTCCAGATCGCTCGGCAAGGGGAAGCCGTCCAGGCTGGTTTCGGCCTGGATGGGGGTGCGCAATATGATGTCATCGCCGTTGAAGGTGACGCTGGTCAGCGCCGGGATGGCGCTGCCGTCCGGCAGGCGCAGCTGGCTGAAGTCCCTGTGGTAGTTGGAGGTGACGAACAGCTGGTTGTCCTGGGTGAAGACGGCGATGGACTTGATGAAGGGGGAGTTCTTGCGATGGGTCAGCCCTATCAGCCGCTTGAGGGATTCGCGACTGTGCTGGGTCATGCCGTATTCACTGGCGATGGCCAGGGGCTCTATGATGTTGATGCCCTGATCGATCAGGTTGTTTTCCAGCTGATGGTAGCGGTGGAAGGTGAAGTAACCGGCGATCAGGCCGCCGATGATCAGGGTTGGCAATATGGTAAATGCCAGTACACGGGCTCTGAGGCCGTACTTGGTCATGCTGATAAACCGCCGGCAAACATGATGAAGACCATAGCCCCGGGGGCCTGTGGGCGCAGGGGGAGGGCTGGCAATACAGTCGATGTCACCGTAAGGGCGCTCAGGCCGTATCCTGTCATATCAATGGGCCACTTATGGTCAGATTGGGCAATGGGGCAGAGGCCGCAGCTCGGGCCCTCAGGCCGCATTTGGTCATACTATTATTCTTGTGGGACAATGGCCTGCTGCAGATTCCACAATCATGACATAGCCACCTATAGGCACCAAGTTTTATGGCCCAGTTTTTCAAGCCCCAAAAGAAATCCACCCAGCCCCAACGTATTGAATTTACGATAGACAGTCTGGACCACCACTGTGTCGGTGTCGGCCGTCATCAGGGCAAGGCCATCTTCGTCGAAGGGGCACTCCCCGGTGAGCTGATCAAGGCTCGCATCCTCG
Organism: Aeromonas rivipollensis; assembly: GCF_010974825.1. GTDB lineage: Bacteria > Pseudomonadota > Gammaproteobacteria > Enterobacterales > Aeromonadaceae > Aeromonas > Aeromonas rivipollensis. The sequence continues at coordinate 195,458 of NZ_JAAILA010000026.1, forward strand.
ATGACAAGAAGCACTATGCCCACGCCGCCCTGCAACAGATAGTGACCCCGGCGGCCAATCGCATCGATCCCTTCTGCCCCCATTATCGCGAGTGCGGCGGTTGCAGTGCCCAGCACCTCGGCGAAGCGGATCAGCAGGCGGTCAAGGAGGCCGGGCTGGTCAGCCTGTTCGAGCGCCTTGGCAACATCAAGGCGCCGGCGCTCGAGCCCGTGCTCAAGGGGGAGTCCCGCGCCTACCGCCGGGTCTGCCGTCTCGCCATCAAGTTTGACAAGAACGGTCGCTGCACCCGGGTGGGCTTCCGTCGCCGTCAATCCAATGACCTGGTGGAGGTGGCGGGCTGCCCCGTGCTGGCCGATCCCCTCTCTGCTCTCATCATCCCCCTGCGCGAGTGCCTCAATCGCTTGAAGAGCCAGCGCGAGCTGGGGCATGCGGAGCTCATCCAGGCCGAACAGGGCATCATGATGTTGCTGCGCCACACTGGTCGCCCCAACGAGGCGGATCGCGCCCTGCTGGTGGCGTTTGCCGAGGCCCAGGGGATAGACCTCTACCTTCAGGCGGCGGATGAGCGCATCGAACCCCTGCGCCAACAATTTCAGCCGAGCTACACCCTCGATGGCCTGTCTCTTGCATTCGCCCCTGGCGACTTCATTCAGGTCAATGGCCCCATCAACCAGAGCATGGTGACCCAGGCGCTGGCATGGCTGGGAGCGACCAAGGATGACAAGGTGCTGGATCTGTTCTGCGGCATCGGCAACTTCACCCTGCCGCTGGCCCGTCAGGCCCGTGAAGTGGTGGGGGTCGAGGGGGAGCTCGCCATGGTGGCCCGTGCCGAGGAGAATGCCAGGCGCAACGGCATCGACAACGCCCGTTTCTACAAGGCGGATTTGAGCGGCGACATAGTCGGCATGTCCTGGGCGCGGGAAGGCTTCGATCTGGTGTTGCTGGATCCGGCCCGGCCAGGGGCGCTGGAAGTCATGAGCCACGTGGCGGCACTTTCGCCCAAGCGGGTGGTCTATGTTTCCTGTAACCCTGTCACCCTGGCCCGGGACAGCCAGGTGCTGGTGAAGGGGGGTTATCGACTGGCCCGTCTGGGGATGCTGGACATGTTCCCCCACACCGGCCACCTGGAGTCCATGGCGCTGTTTGAACGGGATTGAGCAGGCTGTTTTCAGATTGCCGGGGCTGCGTTTTGTCGGCCTTCCGATGCCGGTAGCGCTGTTTGAGCAGGGGTGATTAGGGTAATCTAGATCTGCAAAAATGGACCTGATGTGCGAGAGAAACCTGTTGCCGGGATCGGCAACATGCCTTGAAAACTCTTTCGCGCATCCCCATTTGAGGCAGTCATCAGCTGATGAGGGGATGGCAGAAAGCATCGGCTTTCCGGCCCCACAATTTTAAGGATTGATACCATGGTTGCGGTGCGCGAAATTCATTTGAAAGACAATTTCACTCTGGAGGAGTGGGTCAGCTCCCTCTCCTTAAGTGAAAGTGACAAGAATCAACTGCGAACCGTCTACCAGTATTGTCTGACGCTTGGCGACGAGGCGCTCACCAGCCGCCTGCTGGTGCGTGGGGTCGAGATGGTGGGCATATTGCTGATGCTCAGCATGGATCTCGCCACCCTCAAGTCGGCCATTCTCTATCCCTTCGTCGAAGCCGGTCTCATCAAGCAGGAGAAGGTGAACGAGGACTTCGGCCCCAAGATCGCCAAGCTGGTGGAAGGGGTGCTGGAGATGGAGGCCATCCGCTCCCTGCAGACCCTGCACCGCAGCGAGACCTCGCCGGAGCAGGTGGACAACGTGCGCCGCATGTTGCTCGCCATGGTGGAGGATGTGCGCGCCGTCGTCATCAAGCTGGCGGAGCGGATCGCCTGCCTGCGGGAGGCCAAGCTGGCGGATGAGGAGACCCGGGTGCTGATGGCCCAGGAGATCACCAACATCTATGCGCCCCTTGCCAACCGCCTCGGCATAGGTCAGCTCAAGTGGGAGCTCGAAGATCTCGCCTTCCGTTACCTGCACCCGGATACCTACAAGCAGATCGCCAAGCAGCTCGACGAGAAACGACTCGATCGGGAGCGCTACATCCGCGAGTTCGTGCAGTCCCTGCGCGATGCGCTGGCGGAGGCCGGGGTCGAGGCCGAAGTCTATGGCCGCCCGAAACACATCTACAGCATCTGGCGCAAGATGCAGAAGAAGCACCTCGAATTCAACGAGCTGTTCGACGTGCGCGCGGTGCGGGTGATCACCAAGCGGCTGCAGGATTGCTATGCGGCACTTGGCATAGTTCACACCCATTTCCACCATATTCCCCGCGAGTTTGACGACTATGTCGCCAACCCCAAGCCCAACGGCTACCAGTCCATCCACACAGTGGTGGTGGGGGAGGAGGGGAAGACGGTGGAGATCCAGATCCGCACCGAGCAGATGCATCAGGATGCCGAACTCGGCGTCGCGGCCCACTGGCGCTACAAGGAAGGGGCCCAGGCCGCCGCCAAGACCAGTACCTTCGAAGACAAGATCGAGTGGCTACGCAAGCTCCTCGCCTGGCAGGAGGATCTCTCCGAGAGCGGCTCTTTGCTGGACGACCTGCGCAGTCAGGTGTTCGAGGACAGAGTCTATGTGTTCACCCCCAAGGGGGACGTCATCGACCTGCCGGCGGGGGCCACTCCGCTCGATTTCGCCTATCACGTGCACAGCATGATTGGCCACCGCTGCATCGGGACCAAGGTGGATGGCCGCATAGTGCCCTTCACCTATACCCTGCAGACCGGCGATCAGGTGGAGGTGATCACCCAGAAGGAACCGAACCCGAGCCGTGACTGGATGAACCCCAATGCGGGCTTCCTGCGCTCCAGCCGGGCGCGGGCCAAGGTGGCGACCTGGTTCAGAAAGCTGGATCGGGACAAGAACATTGCCGCCGGCAAGGAGCTGCTGGAGAAGGAGCTGGACAGGCACAACCTGACGCTCTCCAAGGTGGACAAGGTGGTGCTGGAACGCTTCCATGCGGAGGAGCTGGAGGATCTGCTGGCCGGGATCGGCAGCGGCGACATCCGCATCAACCAGCTGCTCAACTACCTCGACACCCGTTACAACAAGCCGACGGCGGAGGAAGAAGACCGCCGCCTGCTGGAGAAGCTGGAGCAGAAGGCCAATGCGCCCTTCCGCCCCAAGGCCAAGGATCACATCGTAGTGGAAGGGGTCGGCAATCTGATGACCCACATTGCCCGCTGCTGTCAGCCCATCCCGGGGGACTCCATCCAGGGCTTCATCACCATGGGCCGTGGCGTCTCCATTCACCGGGAAGATTGCGAACAGCTGAAAGAGCTGTCACGTCGCAACCCGGAGCGACTGATCGATGCGGTCTGGGGGGAGAACTACTCCGGCGGCTATGGTCTCACCATTCGCATCCTCTCCAACGACAGATCCGGCCTGCTGCGGGACATCACCACTGTGCTGGCCAACGAGAAGATCAACGTCATGGGGGTGCGTTCACGCTCCAACGTGCGCGAGCAGACCGCCGAGATCGACATGGAACTGGAGATCTACAACATCAACGCCTTCAACCGGGCCTTGGCCAAGCTCAGCCAGCTCAACGACGTGATCAGCGCCAAGCGCCTGTGATACCCCATAAAAAGTGACCGGCCCCCGTGGCCGGTCCTGTTTTAACCCTTTGAACGAAGTGAAGCGACCCTCTCATGTTCCAACGTTACGACCTGCCTCAATTGCTCGACATCATGGCTCAACTGCGTAATCCGCAAGGGGGTTGCCCCTGGGATCTCAAGCAGAGCTTCCAGACCATAGTGCCCCACACCCTGGAGGAGGCCTATGAGGTCGCCGATGCCATCGAGACCCAGGATTGGGACGGATTGAAGGGTGAACTGGGCGATCTGCTGTTCCAGGTGGTCTTCTACGCCCAGCTTGGCAAGGAGCAGGGACTGTTCGATTTTGCCGATATCGTCGATGCGGTGAGCGAGAAGCTCATTCGCCGCCATCCTCATGTGTTCTCCGATGCGGACCTCGGTGACGAGCAGGCGGTCAAGGTGAACTGGGAGGCGGAGAAGGCCAAGGAGCGTGCCGCCCTCGACAAGGAGAGCGTGCTGGACGACATCCCCCTCTCGCTGCCGGCCCTGACCCGGGCCGCCAAGATCCAGAAGCGCTGCGCCACCGTCGGCTTCGACTGGAAGACGCTCGGCCCCGTGGTGGACAAGATCCACGAGGAGATCGAGGAGGTGATGGAAGAGGCGCTGATGGTCGACGTGGACGAGGCGCGGGTGAGCGACGAGCTCGGCGATCTGCTGTTTGCCACCGTCAACCTGGTGCGCCATCTGGGCAAGGATCCTGAGCAGGTGCTGCGGGGCGCCAACGCCAAGTTCGAACGCCGTTTTCGTCAGGTTGAGCAGTTTATTGCAGCGGAAGGGCTGAAAATGACCGATTGCACCCTGGAGAAGCTGGATGCAGCCTGGGGTCGGGCCAAGGAAACCGAGCAAAGTTGATTTGGCGCAAGACGAGGGAGCGGCGAGCCTGATAGATTTTTGTTCATTGTTTGGGAGAGGGGGTTTTGGTATACTGTTTCCCCGTCCTGCTTCATCCCCGAAGCACCCCTTAAAATTCCCTAAACTTCTTTCAGGTTCAGCATGACGACAAAATATATTTTTGTAACTGGTGGCGTTGTTTCATCCCTCGGCAAAGGCATTGCCGCAGCTTCTCTGGCAGCCATTCTGGAAGCCCGTGGTCTGGATGTGACCATCATGAAACTGGACCCCTATATCAACGTGGATCCGGGCACCATGAGCCCGACCCAGCACGGTGAAGTGTTCGTAACCGAGGACGGGGCCGAGACCGATCTGGATCTGGGCCATTACGAGCGTTTCATCCGCACCAAGATGACCCGTCGCAACAACTTCACCACCGGCCGCATCTATGCCGACGTGCTGCGCAAAGAGCGTCGTGGTGACTATCTGGGTGCCACCATCCAGGTCATCCCGCACATCACCAACGCCATCAAGGAGCGGGTGATTGCCGGCGCCGAAGGCCACCAGGTGGCCATAGTCGAAGTGGGCGGTACAGTGGGCGATATCGAGTCCCTTCCGTTCCTCGAAGCCATTCGTCAGCTGGCTGCCGAAGTGAGCCGCGACAATGCCATGTTCATGCACCTGACCCTGGTTCCTTACCTGGCCGCTGCCGGTGAAGTGAAGACCAAGCCGACCCAGCACTCCGTCAAAGAGCTGCTCTCCATCGGGATCCAGCCAGATGTGCTGATCTGCCGCTCCGATCGCGCCATTCCGGCCAACGAGCGTGCCAAGATCGCCCTGTTCTGCAACGTGCCAGAGCGCGCCGTCATCTCCATGAAGGACGTCGACTCCATCTACAAGATCCCGGCGCTGCTGAAGTCCCAAAATCTGGATGACTACTTCATCGCCCGTTTCGGCCTGGAGTGCAAAGAAGCTGACTTGTCCGAGTGGGAACAGGTGGTCTATGAAGAGGCCAACCCGACCGCAGAAGTGACCATCGGCATGGTCGGCAAGTATGTTTCTCTGCCGGATGCCTACAAGTCCGTCAATGAGGCGCTCAAGCACGGTGGCCTGAAGACTCGTCTCTCCGTCAACATCAAGTTCATCGACTCCCAGGACATCGAGACCCGTGGCTCCGAGCTGCTGGAAGGTCTGGACGCCATCCTGGTGCCGGGTGGCTTCGGTGAGCGTGGCGTGGAAGGGAAGATCCTGGCCGCCCAGTATGCCCGTGAGAACAAGATCCCTTACCTGGGTATCTGTCTGGGGATGCAGGTCGCCATGATCGAGTTCGCTCGCAACGTGGCTGGCATGACAGGGGCTCACTCCTCCGAATTCAAGAAAGATTGCGCCTACCCGGTCGTTGGCCTCATCACCGAATGGGTGGATGAAGAAGGCAACGTCGAGACCCGCACCGAGAAATCCGATCTGGGTGGCACCATGCGTCTGGGTTCCCAGCTCTGCCACCTGGTAGAAGGCTCCAAGGTGCGCCAGATGTATGGCACCCCGACTATTTACGAGCGTCACCGTCACCGTTATGAGGTGAACAACAAGCTGCTGCCGCAGATCGAAGCGGCAGGCTTGAAGGTGACCGGTCTCTCCGCCGACAAGAAGCTGGTGGAAATTATCGAGATTCCGGATCACCCTTGGTTCGTGGCGGCGCAGTTCCACCCGGAGTTCACCTCGACTCCCCGTGATGGCCACGCCCTGTTCGCCGGTTTTGTGAAGGCGGCAGGCGAGTATCAGAAGCGTAATTTGAAGTAATTGAAAATAAATGCGGTTGGGGCTCTGTGCCGCAGCCGCTTTTTTTGGCATATTTTTGTTGTTTTTTTACGAAACCTGAGGAAATACACATGTCCAAGATCGTTAAAGTGATCGGTCGTGAAATCATCGACTCCCGTGGTAACCCGACCGTTGAGGCCGAAGTTCACCTGGAAGGTGGTTTTGTTGGTATGGCAGCCGCTCCGTCTGGCGCGTCCACCGGTTCCCGCGAAGCGCTGGAACTGCGTGACGGCGACAAGAGCCGTTTCCTGGGTAAAGGCGTGCTGAAAGCCATCGAAGCCGTCAACGGCCCGATCGCTCAGGCTCTGCTGGGTAAAGATGCCAAGGACCAGGCCGCTATTGACCAGATCATGATCGACCTCGACGGTACCGAGAACAAATCCAAGTTCGGCGCCAACGCCATCCTGGCCGTTTCCCTGGCTAACGCCAAAGCCGCTGCTGCCGCCAAGGGCCTGCCGCTGTACGCCCACATCGCCGAGCTGAACGGCACCCCGGGTGTCTACTCCATGCCGCTGCCCATGATGAACATCATCAACGGTGGTGAGCACGCCGACAACAACGTCGACATCCAGGAGTTCATGATCCAGCCGGTTGGCGCCAAGACCCTGAAAGAAGCCATCCGCATGGGTGCCGAGGTCTTCCACAACCTGGCCAAGGTACTGAAGTCCAAGGGCTACGCCACTGCAGTGGGCGACGAAGGCGGTTTCGCACCTAACCTGAAGTCCAACGCCGAAGCGCTGGAAGTGATCGCAGAAGCCGTTGCCGCTGCCGGTTACAAGCTGGGCACCGACATCACCCTGGCCATGGACTGCGCTGCTTCCGAGTTCTACGACGCAGAGAAGAAAGAGTACAACCTGAAGGGCGAAGGTCGTATCTTCACCTCCAACGAGTTCTCCGACTACCTGGCCGACCTGACCACCAAGTTCCCGATCGTCTCCATCGAAGATGGCCTGGACGAATCTGACTGGGAAGGCTTCGCCTACCAGACTGCTGAACTGGGCAAGAAAATCCAGATCGTGGGTGACGACCTGTTCGTAACCAACACCAAGATCCTGAAGCGCGGCATCGACAACGGCATCGCCAACTCCATCCTGATCAAGTTCAACCAGATCGGTTCCCTGACCGAAACTCTGGCTGCCATCAAGATGGCCAAGGACGCTGGCTACACCGCCGTCATCTCCCACCGCTCCGGTGAGACCGAAGACGCGACCATCGCCGACCTGGCCGTGGGTACCGCTGCTGGCCAGATCAAGACCGGTTCCATGAGCCGTTCTGACCGTGTTGCCAAGTACAACCAGCTGATCCGTATCGAAGAAGCCCTGGGTGCCAAGGCTCCGTTCCGCGGCCTGAAAGAAGTAAAAGGCCAGTAATTACTGCCTGCAATTCTTGAGCTGTTGAAAAGCCCCGCCACGCTGGCGGGGCTTTTTTATATCCGTCGCCCCCCAATTGTCAGGCCAGCCCCTGATCGGCGGCGGTTTTCGTGTGGTTGCCGCCAACCTGGCGCCAAGGCCGTCCCTCCTGGGGATAGCGCGCGTTTTTGACTCTCGTCTGCGGGGCCCCGCCATCTTTTTTATTCCCCCGGCCCGTCTGGCACACCGGCTTTCTTTTGTCTTGCCTGCGAATATGGGAAACTAGGCCGCTTGAAGGAGACTCAGTGCATGCGGCTACTCACTCTTATCCTGCTCCTCCTCTTGGGAGGGCTGCAATATGACTTCTGGCTGGGGAAAAACGGCCTATCCGATTATCGGGAGCTCTCCAATGCAATCGAGCGGCAACAGCAGGACAATCTGGTTCTCAAGGACCGCAACAACCTGATTTACCGGGAGATCGACGATCTCACCTCGGGCCTTGAGGCCATCGAGGAGCTGTCGCGCAACGATCTTGGCTACATCAAGCAGGGCGAGACCTTCTACCGGATCATTCCCAAAGACAAAGACCAAGTAACGGAGCCGGACGGCGTCCCCTACGATGACTGATTGCCACAGCGGGCTGACCGCCATAGTTCCGGCCGCCGGTATCGGCAGCCGCATGGGGGCCGACTGCCCCAAGCAGTACCTGGCACTGGCAGGGAAGACCATCCTGGAGCATACGCTCGGCTGCTTATTGTCCCATCCGGCCATAGCTCGGGTGATAGTGGCGCTGGCGCCGCACGATGGGTGGTTCGAACAACTGGCCGTGGCGGCCGACCCGCGCATTCTGCGGGTCGAGGGAGGAGTCGAGCGCGCCTATTCGGTGCTCAACGCCCTGCATGTGGCGGAAGGGAAGTGGGTGCTGGTGCACGATGCCGCCCGTCCCTGCCTCTGTCACGGCGATCTCGACAAGCTGATCACGACAGCCATGGCGTGCGATGGGGCCATCCTCGGCAGCCGGGTGCGGGACACCATGAAACGCACCGACGGGGCAGGCAACATAGTGGCCACCGTCGAGCGCGAACAGCTCTGGCATGCCCTGACGCCGCAGATGTTCCCCACCGGCACCCTGAAACGGGCGCTGGAGGAGGGGCTGGCACTGGGGGCCCTCATCACAGACGAAGCCTCCGCCATGGAGCGCGCCGGTTTTACCGTGAAGATGGTGGAGGGGCGTGCCGACAACATCAAGGTGACCCGACCGGAAGATCTCTCCCTGGCCGAGCTCTTTTTACAACAACAGAGTGCGCGCCAGCAGGCGCGACCCGATTGACCCGCAGAGGGGCCCGCATGATCCGCATTGGACATGGTTTTGACGAGACAGATTTCTGTGTATTGAGGGGGGATCAGGCATGATGCGAATTGGACATGGTTTTGACGTGCACAAGTTTGGCGGGGTTGGCCCCTGCATGCTGGGTGGCGTCCCGGTACCCTATGAGCAGGGCCTGCTGGCCCATTCCGATGGTGACGTCGTGCTGCATGCGGTGAGCGATGCCCTGCTGGGGGCCATAGGCGCCGGCGACATAGGTCGCCACTTCCCCGATACCGCAGCGCAATTCAAGGGGATCGACAGCCGCATCCTGCTGCGGGACGTCTTTGCCCGGGTACAGCAGGCGGGCTACGCCATCGGCAACCTGGATGTGACCATCATCGCCCAGGCCCCCAAGATGGCGCCCCATATCGCGGCCATGTGCGCCGTGCTGGCAGCCGATCTGCAATGTGATTTGAACCGGGTGAATGTCAAGGCGACCACCACAGAACAACTCGGGTTTACGGGGCGCAAGGAAGGGATCGCCACCGAAGCCGTCGTCTTACTGGTGAAACAATGATGCTGGAACAGCTGAGCTATCTGCACGGGGCGCCTGTCGCCCGCGGCATCCTCAAGGCCGAGGCTGCAGACTTCGTGGTGAATGAAGATCTCGGCTTCGAACCTTGCGGGGAAGGGGAGCACATCTTCGTGCGGGTGCGCAAAACCGGCGAGAACACCGCCTGGGTGGCGGGCCTGCTGGCCGATGCGGCCGGGGTCAATCGCAATGCGGTGACCTGGGCGGGCTTGAAGGATCGCCACGCGGTGACCGAGCAGTGGTTCGGCATTCACCTGCCGGGCAAGGGCGAACCGGATCTCTCTGTCATTCAGAGCGACAGCATCCAGATCCTGCAGGCCAAACGCCACAACAAGAAGTTGCGGGTTGGCTACCTCAAGGGCAACCACTTCACCCTGCGCCTCACCGGTCTGGAGCAGGCAGGCGATCTTGAAGCCCGGCTGCAGGCCATCGCCACTCAGGGCGTACCCAACTACTACGGCGAGCAGCGCTTCGGCCGGGATGGCAACAACCTGGACGCGGCCAAGGCGATGTTTGCCGGCAAGCGGATCAAGGATCGCAACAAGCGCTCCCTTTATCTCTCCGCCGCCCGCAGCATGCTGTTCAATGCCATCGTCAGCGCCCGCATCGAGCAGGGGCTGGCACACCAGCTGCTGGCCGGTGACTGCGTGATGCTGAGGGGCAGCCACTCCATCTTCAGTGAAGAGGTGCTGACCCCGGAGCTGGAGGCGCGCCTCGCCTCCGGCGACGTGCAGCTCACCGCCCCCCAGTGGGGCCGTGGCCGGCTGGCGAGCCAGGGTGCCGCCGCCGAGTTTGAACTGGCGGTGCTGGCTCCTTACGCCGAATGGTGTGACGGGCTGGAGAAGGCCGGACTGGATCAGGACAGGCGTCCGCTGCTGCTCAAGCCGGAGCAGATGAGCTGGCAGCAGGATGGCGAGGTGCTGACCCTCTCCTTCTTCCTGCCGGCCGGTGCCTTTGCCACCAGCGTGGTGCGCGAGTTAATGCAGGCCGAAGAGGCCGATCACGGTTTCAGGAACCCAACCGATGCGAATTCTGGTCAGTAATGACGATGGAGTACATGCCGAGGGCATTCGTGCCCTCAGCGAGGCGCTGACTGCCTGCGGCGAAGTCATTGTGGTAGCGCCGGATCGCAACCGCAGCGGCGCGAGTCACTCCCTGACGCTGGAAGTGCCGCTGCGGGTTACGCGCCTTGGCGAAACCGGCTTTAATGGCAGCGAGAGCTATGCGGTGAAGGGCACCCCGACCGACTGCGTGCACCTGGCGGTCAACGAGCTGGTGCGCCCGGAGCCGGACATGGTGGTGGCCGGGATCAACCACGGCGCCAACCTGGGGGATGATGTCATCTACTCTGGCACTGTCGCGGCGGCCACCGAGGGGCGCCACCTCGGCTTCCCCTCCATCGCCATCTCCCTGGTAGGCAAGACCCACTTCGCCACGGCGGCCCACCATGCGGTCCTGCTGGTGAAGGGGTTGATGAAACATCCCCTGCCAGCCGATCAGATCCTCAACGTCAATGTGCCGGACCTCCCCCTCGAGCAGATCAAGGGGATCAGGGTGACCCGCCTTGGCAACCGCCATCCCGCCGAGTCGGTGATCCGCAGCGAGGATCCCCGTGGTCAGCCCATCTACTGGATAGGCCCCCCCGGCAGCCAGCAGGATGCGGGAGACGGCACGGATTTCGCCGCCATCGAGCAGGGTTATGTCTCCATCACCCCGTTGACCATCGACATGACTGCCTATGACAGTCTGGCGAGTCTGGCTGCCTGGCTGGATCTGCAGGGATGACGTTGTGATAGTACAGCGCCTGTTGAATCAACTGATTGCCCAGGACATTCGTGATTTCCGCGTGCTCGCGGCGATTGCGAAAGTGCCGCGCCAGCTGTTTGTGGATGAAGCCATGGCTCACAAGGCCTGGGACAATACGGCCCTGCCCATCGGCCACGGTCAGACCATCTCCCAGCCCTACATAGTGGCGCGGATGACAGAGCTGCTGATCCAGAACGATCCGGCCCATGTGCTGGAGATCGGTACTGGATCCGGCTATCAGACCGCAGTGCTGGCCCATCTGGTGGAGCATGTCTACACGGTGGAGCGGATCAAGTCGCTGCAGTTCCAGGCACGGCGCCGACTGCGCCAGCTCGACCTGCACAATGTCTCGGCCAAGCACGGCAACGGCTGGCTGGGCTGGCCCAACAAGGGACCGTTCGATGCCATTCTGGTGACGGCGGCGGCGAGCGAGGTACCCAAGGCCCTGACCGATCAGCTGGCCGAAGGCGGGCGTCTGGTGCTGCCGGTGGGGGATAGTCAGCAAACTTTGCAGCTAATCGAGCGATCCGGCTCCCAGCTGACCAGCCGGATCCTGGAGCCGGTGCGTTTTGTCCCCCTGATTGACGGAGATGTGGAGTGAAGCTGTTTTCCCGTTTGTATGTACTGGTGATGCAGTGGGCCCGCCACAAGCACGCCCCCTGGTATCTCTCCATCACCGCCTTTATCGAGTCGGTGTTCTGGCCGATCCCGGTGGACGTGATGCTGGCCCCCATGGCGCTCGCCAAGCCGCACAAGGCGTGGCACTACGCCGGGTTGGCAACCTTCTTCTCTGTGCTGGGGGCGCTGTTTGGTTATGCCCTGGGCTATGCCCTGTGGGAGCCCGTGGTCCAGCCGCTGGTGGTCTCTGTCGGCTATGAAGACAAGATTGCGCTGGCCGAGCAGTGGTTCACGCAGTGGGGGATCTGGGTGATTTTTATTGCCAGTTTCACGCCGATCCCCTACAAGGTGTTTACCGTCACGGCGGGCTTGCTTCATATGGCGCTACTGCCATTTATCGTGACCTCCCTCATCGGTCGTGGCATGCGCTTTTTCCTGGTCGCGGGCCTGATGCGGTGGGGGGGTGAGAAGATGGAGCGCAAGCTGATGCACTATGTGGATGTGCTCGGCTGGCTCTGTATTGGTTTGGCCATTGCGGCCTATTTCTGGTTTAGTCGTTAAGGATCCACTATGCGTTCGCGTGTTTGGCAAGGAAGCAGTGTCGTCGTGTTGTCATGGCTACTGCTTGCCTGCTCTTCCAGCAAGACTGCTGCCCCGGTACAGAGTCTGGGCAATGACCCAATTGCCTCGACCATCCCGACTCGTCAAAACATGGCCAATTCGGGCATGCAGGGTGGCAGTTACACAGTGGTGAAGGGGGATACCCTGTACTCCATCGCATTCCGTTCTGGCATGGATGTCGCATCCCTGGTCAGCCTCAACGGGATCAGCCCTCCCTACAACATCTATCCGGGCCAGCAGCTCAGGCTGGATGGATCTTCCGGCGCCGTGGTCAGCACCGGCATGGCGATGAGCCGCCCTGCCACAAGCGGCAACGGCACCTATGAGGTGCGTCGTGGGGATACCCTGAGCAGCATAGGTCGCCAGTTCAATGTCTCCAATCAGACTCTGGCACAGCGCAACAACCTGCAGGCCCCCTATTCGCTCCATGTTGGCCAGGTGCTCAACGTGGGGGCGAGTGCGGCGGCAGGCGGCCAGATGGTGGCGGCGACCACACCGTCGGTGACCAGCTCCGGGCCCAAACCCATGGCGACGGCACCGGCAGGTACGACCACCCCGTTTATTGCTCAGAAAACGATTGCTCCTGCACCGTCAACAGCATACGCTCAGGCGAAAGAACAAAAAAACGTCAGTTCCCAGTCAACTCTCTCCTGGCATTGGCCAGCTAAGGGACGGATAGTCGAAGGCTTCTCCGTTGCGGAACAGGGCAACAAGGGCATCGACATCTCCGGCCAGAAGGGCCAACCCGTTTACGCCGCCAGCGGCGGCAAAGTGGTCTACGCGGGCAGTGCACTCAGGGGTTACGGCAAGCTGATTATTCTCAAGCACAACGATGACTACCTCTCTGCTTACGCCCACAACGACGAGTTGAGGGTCAGGGAGGGAGACTCCGTCAAAGGCGGAGCCGTCATCGCCAACATGGGTAGCACGGATGCGCCGGATGTGCGCCTGCACTTTGAAATCCGGTACAAAGGCAAGTCAATCAACCCGATGGGCTATTTGCCAAAGCGTTAACCCAGAGAGCTAGGTCTTACTCTGGTTCAGGTCAGGGAGACATATCATGAGCCAAGAACAACTGGTAATGCAGGATGCAGAGTTAGAGTTCGACGAAGAGCTGGAGGCCCAGGAGGAAGAAGAGGTTCAGGAGGTTGCCGCCGAGGCTGAGGAGACTATCTCCGATGAGCTCATGGTGCCGGAACTGAACAAGGTGATGGACGCCACCCAGCTCTATCTGGGGGAGATCGGCTTCTCCCCCCTGCTCACGGCCGAAGAGGAAGTCTACTACGCCCGTCGTGCCCTGCGCGGTGACAAAGCCGCGCGCAAGCGCATGATCGAATCCAACCTGCGCCTGGTGGTCAAGATTGCCCGGCGCTACAACAACCGCGGCCTGGTGCTGCTGGATCTCATCGAAGAGGGGAACCTCGGTCTCATCCGGGCGGTCGAGAAGTTCGACCCCGAACGGGGTTTCCGTTTCTCTACCTATGCCACCTGGTGGATCCGTCAGACCATAGAGCGGGCCATCATGAACCAGACCCGCACCATACGGCTGCCGATCCATGTGGTGAAGGAGCTGAACGTCTACCTGCGCACCGCGCGTGAACTCTCCCACCGCCTAGACCATGAACCCACCGCCGAAGACATCGCCTTCGCGCTGGATCGTTCGGTCGACGATGTGAACCGCATGCTCAAGCTCAACGAAAAGATCACCTCGGTGGATACCCCCATCGGCGGCGATCGCGACAAGGCCCTGCTCGACGTCCTGTCCGATGAGCGCGGCATGGGACCCGAGCTGGAATCCCAGGAGGACGACATGCGCAGCAGCATAGTTCACTGGCTGGAAGAGCTGAATCCCAAGCAGCGTGAGGTGCTGGCGCGCCGCTTCGGCCTGCTCGGTTACGAGCCGGCCACCCTGGAAGATGTAGGGGCCGAGATTGGTCTGACCCGGGAGCGGGTGCGCCAGATCCAGGTCGAAGGGCTGCGCCGCCTGCGGGAGATACTGCTGGGGCAGGGGCTCTCCATCGAGGCCCTGTTTAGAACCAATTAATCGTTAACCAACGGACGGCTGTTATGCCGACGACAGACACAACAAAGGGGCCAGAGGCCCCTTTTTCATTGCGAGAGGATCCTTGGGATCACACGGGATCCAGGGTATCCAGCGGCCAGCGCGGCACCGCCTTGACGACCAGCGGCTCGAACACACCCGCTTTCAGGCGCTGCATGCCGGCATAGGCGATCATGGCGCCGTTGTCGGTGCAATACTCGGTGCGCGGATAGAACACCTCGCCTTTGAGGCTTTCCATCAGCTCGGCCAGCTGGGCGCGCAGATGACGGTTGGCGCTGACGCCACCGGCCACCACCAGACGCTTGAGGCCTGTCTCCTTCAAGGCGCGGCGGCACTTGATGGCCAGGGTATCGACCACAGCATCCTCAAACGCCCGCGCGATATCGGCACGGGTCTGCTCATCATCGCCGTTGGCGGCTATGGTGTTGGCGGCAAAGGTCTTGAGGCCGGAGAAGCTCATGTCGAGCCCGGGTCTGTCCGTCATGGGGCGGGGGAAGGTGAAGCGTCCCGTGGTGCCTTTCTCGGCAAGGCGGGAGAGCAGGGGGCCGCCCGGGTAGTCCAGTCCCATCAGCTTGGCGGTCTTGTCGAAGGCCTCGCCGGCGGCATCGTCGATGGATTCCCCCAGCAGTTGATAGCTGCCGATGCCGTCGACCCGCACCAGCATGGAGTGACCGCCGGAGACCAGCAGCGCCACGAAGGGGAATTCGGGGGCCCGCTCCTCCAGCATGGGAGCCAGCAGGTGGCCCTCCATATGGTGCACCGCCACGGCGGGTTTACCCCAGGCCATGGCGAGGGAGCGGCCTATGGTCGCCCCCACCAGGATGGCACCAACCAGACCCGGTCCCGCAGTGTAGGCGATGCCGTCGATGTCATCTTTACCCAGTCCCGCCTCTTGCAATGCGGCCTGGATCAAGGGGATCGTCTTGCGGACGTGATCCCGGCTGGCGAGCTCGGGGACGACGCCACCGTAGTCCGCATGCAGCTTGACCTGGCTGTATAACTGATGGGAAAGGATCCCTTTTTGATCGTCGAAGATCGCGATCCCGGTTTCGTCACAGGATGTCTCTATGCCCAATACACGCATTGCTAAAAAATTTCACTGCTAAAATGAGACGGCTATGGTAACCTTCGCGGGTTTTTTAAACCAGAGCGATCTCTGCGGGTTTACTTTCATTCCCTGTCCAGAGTATAATTTCGCACCATTTTAAGACATGCTGATCGACTGATGGTCAGCTAACAATATATCACTGAGGTGAAAGGCACATGCCAGTAATCAAAGTCCGTGAAAATGAGCCGTTTGACGTTGCTCTGCGTCGCTTCAAGCGTTCTTGCGAAAAGGCCGGTATCCTGTCTGAAGTTCGTAGCCGTGAGTTCTACGAGAAGCCGACTACCATCCGTAAGCGCGCCAAAGCGTCTGCCGTTAAGCGTCACGCCAAGAAGCTGTCCCGCGAAAACGCACGTCGTATCCGCCTGTACTAATCGGGGGTAATGCCGTGTCTCTGAAAGATCAACTCAAGGATCAACAAAAACTCGCCATGCTTGCCAGAGATAAGGCTCGCCTGGGGACGATCCGTTTGTTGATGGCAGAAATCAAGCAGCGTGAAGTTGATACCCGTATCGAGCTCAATGATGAGGATATCCTCGCTGTCGTGACCAAGATGGTCAAACAGCGCCGCGATTCCATCAGCCAATTTGAAGCTGCCGGTCGTCAGGATCTTGCCGACAAAGAGTCCGCAGAGATCTTGGTGCTGCAGGAATTCCTGCCGCAACAGCTGACCGCAGACGAAATTGCCGCACTGATCGAGCAAGCCATCACTGAAAGTGGTGCTGCCGTCATGGCTGATATGGGCAAGGTCATGGCTGTCTTGAAGCCGAAGATTCAGGGGCGTGCCGATGTCGGCGCCGTCAGTGCTCAGGTGAAAACCCGCTTGGCGTAACAGGCATTTCTCTTGTTAGTCGAAAGAAGCCGTGCTTCCCTGTGAATGCGCGGCTTTTTTATTTTTCCGAGTAATGAAACAGGACGGTTATGGCAGGCAGGATCCCACAATCCTTTATCGATGATCTGCTCGTACGTACCGATATCGTCGAGTTGATCGACTCGCGGGTGCGGCTGAAGAAGGCCGGCAAGAACTATCAGGCTTGCTGTCCTTTTCATAACGAAAAAAGCCCCTCTTTCACCGTCAGCCAGGAGAAGCAGTTCTACCACTGCTTCGGCTGTGGCGCCCACGGCAACGCCATCGGCTTTGTCATGGAATACGACGGACTCGAATTCCCCGACGCCATCGAAGAGCTCGCCAGCATGCAGGGCATGCAGGTGCCTCGCGAGCAGAGCCTGGGGGGCTCGGCCAGTTCCCAACCCGCCGTCAGCAAGGATCTCTATGAGCTGATGAGCCAGATTGCCCGCTTCTACGAGAGCAACCTCAAGGGGGCTCCTCAGGCGGTGGAATACCTGAAGGGGCGCGGTCTGACCGGGGAAGTGGTCAAACGCTTCAATATTGGCTATGCCCCGGGTGACTGGGATCAGGTCCGGCGGCGCTTTGGATCCAGTCGGGATCACGAACAGCTGCTCATCTCCGGCGGCATGCTGATCCCCCGCGACAGCGGTCCTGGCAGCTATGATCGCTTCCGTGATCGCATCATGTTCCCCATCCGTGACAAGCGGGGTCGGGTCATCGGCTTCGGTGGCAGGGTGCTGGGGGATGGCACTCCCAAGTACCTCAACTCGCCGGAGACCCCCATCTTTCACAAGGGGCGTGAACTGTTCGGCCTCTACGAGGTGAAGCAGGCACACAAGGATCCTCGTCGGATCCTGGTGGTGGAAGGCTATATGGACGTGGTGGCGCTCGGTCAGTACGACATCGACTATGCGGTGGCCGCGCTGGGGACGGCCACCACCAGTGACCATATCCACACCCTGTTTCGTACCACGGCGGAGGTGGTCTGCTGCTACGATGGCGACAACGCCGGCCGTGAAGCAGCATGGCGGGCGCTGGACAACGCCCTCTCCCATCTGCAGGACGGGCGCGAACTCAAATTCGTGTTTCTGCCGGATGGGGAGGATCCCGATTCTCTGGTCCGCCAGATCGGCAAGGAGGGGTTTGAGGCCTTGCTGGACGAGGCTCAGCCCTTCGCCGATTTCATGTTCGAACGTCTTGGGCGTGATGCCGCCCTTTCTGGTGAGGCGGGCAAGTTTGAAGTGGCCAACAAGGCTGCCGAACTGATCCGTCGCGTGCCGGAGGGCTTTACTCGCGAGGGATTGATCACCCGGCTCTCCAGCATGATGCGCTGGGGGGAGAACAAGCAGCGGATCGCCGAGCTGTTTGCCCGCAATAGCCAGCCCAAGGGCGAAGTCAGCAAGCCCAAGGCCGCCAAACTGACTCCCATTCGCCGGGCACTGGCTCTGATGGTGCAATATCCGGCGGTGACGGCTGAACTGCCGGCCATGCCGGAGCTGGCCGGGCTGCGGGTGCAGGGCATCAAATTCCTGTTGCAGCTGCATCAACAGATCCTGACTCAGCCAGGGATCACCACCGGTATCTTGCTGGAGCACTGGCGCGGCACCAAGGAGGGGGAGATCCTGGCTCAGCTGGCCATGCACGACCTGTTTGAAGAGATCAAACTCGACCAGGAGCCGGATATTCTGGGAGAATTGCAGGATACCTTCGTCGGTTTCATCAACCAGTTTCTGAAGCAACGAATCGAAGAATTGCAGGCCAAGGTGGCCCAGGAAGGGCTAAGCTCTGAGGAAACACAGGAGCTGATGATGCTGATCAGAGAGGTACAGATTGAGAAAAGAAATGAGAGCGGGGCTTGATATTTGAGTGATTAGTCCCAATATGAATACCGTTGCCCGAATCGACGGGATTAAAAGCAAACATTTTATAACCGCCTGGCCCCGACAATACTGCGGGCAGGGGTTTCTCATGACCGACGCCGCAACCAGACATAGCATGTCTGGCGGTTTTCTATTAGAATTGGCTATTTGCGCAGCAGCGCACTGTACGCGCAACCTAGCAACACCAACCGGATGAGTTCTATGGAGCAAACCCCGCAGTCTCAGCTTAAACTCCTCGTTGCCAAAGGTAAAGAACAGGGCTACCTGACCTATGCCGAGGTGAACGATCACCTCCCGCAAGACATTGTCGACTCTGACCAGATCGAAGACATCATCCAGATGATCAACGATATGGGTATCCAGGTAGTGGAAAACGCCCCGGACGCCGATGATCTGATCATGGCCGAAGGTGGTACCGCCGATGAGGACGCTGCCGAAGCAGCGGCCCAGGCTCTGGCATCTGTTGAATCTGAGATTGGTCGCACGACCGATCCCGTCCGCATGTACATGCGGGAAATGGGTACCGTCGAACTGCTGACCCGTGAAGGCGAAATCGACATCGCCAAACGGATCGAGGACGGTATCAATCAGGTACAAAGCTCCGTTGCCGAGTACCCTGAAGCCATCACTTACCTGCTCGAACAGTACGACAAGTACGAAGCCGAGCAACTGCGTCTGTCCGACATCATCTCCGGCTTTATCGATCCGAACGAAGCGGACGACGTGGCGCCGACCGCCACTCACATCGGTTCTGAACTCAGTGAAGACGATCTCGCTGACGAAGACGAAGATGAAGACGAGGATGAAGACGAAGACGGCGACAGCTCCGACGACGATGGAGACGGTGGTCCGGATCCGGAAGTCGCCCGCGAGAAGTTCGGTGAACTGCGTGCCCAGTACGAAGTCACCCGTCTCTCCATCCAGAAGAATGGTCGCGCCCACGACGACACCCAGGCTGCCATCGCCCAGCTGGCCGATGTGTTCCGTCAATTCCGCCTGATGCCCAAGCAGTTCGATCGCCTGGTCAACAACATGCGGGAGATGATGGAGCGGGTTCGCGTGCAGGAACGCATCATCATGAAGCTCTGCGTTGAGCAGGCCAAGATGCCGAAGAAGACCTTCGTCGCGGCCTTCACCAACAACGAGTGCGAGACTGCCTGGTTTGAATACCAGAAGCAGGCTGGCAAGGCCTGGTCTCCCCGTCTGCTCGAGATGGACGAAGAAGTGCTGCGTTCCATCGGCAAGCTGCAGCAGATCGAAGAAGAGACCGGTCTGTCGATCGCCCAGATCAAGGACATCAACCGTCGCATGAGCATTGGTGAGGCCAAGGCCCGCCGTGCGAAGAAAGAGATGGTCGAGGCCAACTTGCGTCTGGTGATCTCCATCGCCAAGAAGTACACCAACCGTGGTCTGCAGTTCCTGGATCTGATCCAGGAGGGCAACATAGGTCTGATGAAGGCGGTGGACAAGTTTGAATACCGTCGTGGCTACAAGTTCTCGACCTATGCCACCTGGTGGATCCGTCAGGCCATTACCCGCTCCATCGCGGATCAGGCCCGTACCATCCGTATCCCGGTGCACATGATCGAGACCATCAACAAGCTCAACCGTATCTCCCGTCAGATGCTGCAGGAGATGGGTCGCGAACCGAACCCGGAAGAGCTGGCCATGCGCATGGGCATGCCGGAAGACAAGATCCGCAAGGTACTGAAAATCGCCAAGGAGCCCATCTCCATGGAGACGCCCATAGGTGATGATGAAGATTCCCACTTGGGCGACTTCATCGAAGATACCACCTTGGCCCTGCCGGCGGATGCGGCGACCAGCGAGAGCCTGCGCAACGCCACCCGCGAAGTGCTGGCTGGCCTGACTGCCCGCGAAGCCAAGGTGCTGCGGATGCGTTTCGGGATCGACATGAACACTGACCACACCCTCGAGGAAGTGGGCAAGCAGTTCGACGTCACCCGTGAGCGTATTCGTCAGATCGAAGCCAAGGCACTGCGCAAACTGCGCCACCCGAGCCGCTCGGAAGTGCTGCGCAGCTTCCTGGACGAATAGTCCTGAGGCACTGCCTGAGCCCTGTCTCAAAAGCCCCGCCATGCGGGGCTTTGTTTTATCCGGAAGCCTGGGTGCAAAAGATTAGCGGAATAGTGGACAAAAACTCGCCAAGTGGTTGATCTGCCTATGGACGGCTTATCTCACATCCCCTATAATCCACGCCGCAAAACCAAGATTCTGGCCCCTTAGCTCAGTTGGTTAGAGCAGTCGACTCATAATCGATTGGTCGCCCGTTCAAGTCGGGCAGGGGCCACCACATTCAGACAAAGCCGCTCATCATGAGCGGCTTTGTCGTTTCTGGCGTTCACCAGCGCCTGTCGAGATCCCCGGCGTAGAGTGCCATGGCTCGCCTGTAGGGGACGAGGGCAGGATCTGTGGTCGTCTCGGCCAGCACCGCCAGCAGCGTCTCCATCCCCTCTTTGTGGTGCCCCAGGCTGTAGCAGGCCATGGCACGGAACACCCTGAACTCGGTGGCGTCCGGAAAGCGGGCCAACCCCTGGTCGAAGGCGGCAAGGGCTTCGGCATATTGCCCGGTGCAGCGAAAAGAGCTGCCAAGGCCGAGCCAGGCGCCGCGCAAGGAGGCCTCGCCCAGTCCCAGCGCTATGGCCTTCTGGTAGAGGGGAATGGCCTGGGCCTCGCGCCCCTGCATGTCGTGCAGGCTGGCCACTTCATAATGCAGTTCGGCGTGTTGCGGGTGCTCGATGAGTTGCAGCAGGCCGTGCTGGCGGGCTTCTTCGATCCGTCCCTCGGCCTTGAGGGTTTCCAATAGTTTCATATGCGCTCCTGCATGGGGATGTGAAGGCAGTATGCCTGCCCGTCGGCGAACTGGGAACGGGGGGGCTGGCAGAGGGGGAGCGTGATGGCGCCATCGGGCCCATGAAAAGGCCTCCAGCCCTGTGGGAAGGAGGCCATGGGATGCCCGAAGGTCACAAGGGCGTTACGCCCCTGGGGCTTACTGGGC
Organism: Aeromonas rivipollensis; assembly: GCF_010974825.1. Taxonomy (GTDB): domain Bacteria; phylum Pseudomonadota; class Gammaproteobacteria; order Enterobacterales; family Aeromonadaceae; genus Aeromonas; species Aeromonas rivipollensis. The sequence goes on from NZ_JAAILA010000026.1 coordinate 216,958, forward strand.
GCTCAGGCTGTAGGTCAGGGTCTGGTCGTTGAAGCGCACCACATAGGCACCGACCACTGCGGTGGTGATGTCGGCTCCGGCCAGCTCGGCCACGCCGTCCTTGTTGGTGTCGCCGTAGTTCTGGGTCCAGTCACCCTTGACGTCGAACTTGAAGCGCTGGCCGCCGCTGCCATCACCGGCCCCCGTGAAGGTGACGCCGGCCTGCCACTGGTGATCCCCCACCAGCGTCATGGGAGTGGTGCCCCAGCCATTGGTGGTGCCACGGATGTTCAGGCTGGCGATGTTCTTGGCATAGCCGACGCTGACCGGGGTCAGGCTGTATTGCAGGGTCTGGTCGTTGAAGCGTACCCGGTACTGGCCGCTGACCGGGGTCAGTATGTCGGCACCCCCCTGTTCGGCCACGCCATCCTTGTTGGTGTCGCCATAGTTCTGGGTCCAGTCTCCCTTGACGTCGAACTTGAAGCGCTGGTTGGCCTGGCCGTTGAAGGTGGCCAAGGCCTCCCATTGGTTGTCGGCAACCAGCGTCATGGCGAGCGAGCCCCAGGCATTGGGGGTGCCACGCAGGTGCAGGGTCGGCAGCACGCTGTTGTAGGCGCCGTTGCTGTCGGTGACCGTCACAGTTGCGCTGGCACTGGCGGTCAGCCCCTCGGCATCGGTGACTGTCAGGGTGACAATATGGGTGCCCGGGGTATCGAACTGGACTGTCTCAGTGGGGGCGCTGCCGCCGGTAGACCAGCTGTAGCTTGCCACGCCTTCATCGTCGGTGGAGGCGGAGCCATCGAACACCACGCTCTCCCCCGTCTTGACGCTGAGGACCTTGGGCGAGAGGGCGGCGACCGGTGCCTGGTTGCTGGTGAGAGGGATGACCGTATAGCGCAGATCGCCTTCGCTCAGGGTGATGCGGTAGCTGCCCGCCCCGCTGACCAGGATATCCTTGCTGCTGCCCTTGTCGGCGATGCCGTCCCCTTCGTTGTCGCCGTAGCTCTCGGTCCAGTTGCCGAAGACGTCGAACTTGAAGCGCTGGGCGCCGGTGGCGTCACCGCTGCCGGTCAGGGTCAGGGTGGCGGACCAGACGCGGTTGGCATCGACTGTCATGGGGGTGTTGCCCCAGGCGTTGTGGGTGCCGCGCAGGTTCATGCTGCTGAACTTGTTGCCAGGCAGGGCGGTGCCGCCGCAGGTGCTGGCCTTGGTGCAGCCAGCGATGATGGCGGCGGCCTTCATGGCCGGCACGTTCAGGCTGGCCTTGCCGCTGCCGTCGACGGTGACATAGCCCCCGCTGCAGTAGTCATTGCCACCCAGGAGGTTGCAGTACTCGCCCGCCGGCAGGCCGGTCTGCACCGAGGCCACCAGGCTGCCGCTCTCGTTGTTGATGGCGACGAAGCCCTTGTCTCCCCGACCGAAGGCTATCTGGTTGTTGCCGTTGTCCCACCAGTGACTGACAGCCTGCCCCTCGGTTCTGTTGTGGAACAGGGCCATGTTCATGATGGTCGGGCGACGTTGCTCGCAGTTCCACTGGCCATCGGTGCAGGGCGTGCTGCCCGGCGCCCCCTTGTCGGTTTCATAGGTGCCCATGTTCTCGAAGCGATAGCCCGACATCACCTGTTTCCAGCCATAGGGCCAGGCCATCATGAAGGTGTTGGCCAGCTCATAGCGGGCTCCGCTCATGAAGGTGAGCATGCCGCCGCCCCCGTGGCCGCGCTCGCGGTCGTGGTTGACCACGAAGACGAAGGCCTTGTTGGAGGGGAGCAGGCCCCAGCTCTCGCCGAGGGTCTTGAGGTTCTTGATCTGGCCGTTGAAGTTGGCGGCGAGATCCGTGCCGTATTTGAAGTCGGTGACTGTGTCTATGTAGGTGTAGCGACCCGGCTGGATGTCTGCCGACTCTCCCCCTGCACCTATCACTTCCAGGTAGGCTTTGGGGCTGCCCGCCTTGTCGAGTATGGCCTTCACCTCGCCGGGGGCCATGTGCTTGGCCGCATCGATGCGAAAGCCCGCCACGCCCCAACCCAGCAGGGTCTTCATGTAGCTGGCTATCTGATCCTGCACGTAGGGAGAGCCGGTATTGAGATCCGGCATGCCGTAGAGGGCGCCGTTCCAGACGTTGTTGCTGTCGCCGTAGTTGGTGATGTCACCGCTGTGGTGGAAGTCGTTGTAGCCGAACTGGGGATACTGATATTGCCCCGAGTTGTAGCTGCCGCCGCCGGTGGCTGTTCCGGTGCCCGAGGCCAGCTGGTTGAAGACGGCGTCGGCATAGACCTTGACCCCGGCCGCATTGCAGCGGGTGATCATGCTCCTGAGCTCTGCCTCGCTGCCGCCGAAGCTGTTGAAGTTCTTGAAGCTGACGGGCTGGTAGACGGTCCACCAGACCTGGCTCCCCTGCTTGTGCTCGGCGGGCGGCGTGATCTGGACGCCACCGAACCCCTTGGGGCCGAGCACTGTCTCGCACTCGTTGGCGATGTCGTTGAACTTCCATTGGAACAGGTGGACCATGACTCCTTCGGCGGCGGCTGTGTGGCTGAATGAGCCCAGCACCGCGGCGAGCATGGCGGTTCGAAACACTGTGTTGTGCATGACGATTTTCCCTTCGATCTTGTTATTGACGTGTCACTGTCATCATGTCGAACGGACCACAAACAACCTCGTTCGGCTCTGTAGCATTGATGAAATCGAGGAGATTGAAAATCGTACAGCCGGGATTAGTTAAGAAGTGTGAATGAAAATGCTTTCATGGCGGCCGGGCAAAAGAGGGGGAGGCGTCGCGCCGTTGAGGGGGTAAAGCCGGTGCGGCCGCCTGGAAGAGGTGGCCTTGCGGTTGGACAAGCAGGGAAAGGAAGACGGGCACCCTGGTGCCCGTCTGCTTCAGGAATGGGGTTCCTGCTGACGCTCTGGCACCCGGCGCCGGCGGCGGGGCAGCATCCGGGTCACCAGGTTGCTGCGCTGACGCCAGGAGGTGTAGACGATGGCGCACAGGTGCAGGGCTATCATGGCCTGCAGTGCCCAGGTACACCAGAGATGCCAGTCGTCGGCCCCCAGCTCGAAGCCGGTCTCGGTGTTCTGGAACCAGCCGCTGCCAGCGGTCGCCAGCACCAGCAGCCAGAGTGCCCAGACCGCCAGCTTGCCGCTGCCGTGATGGCCGGGCGCCGCCGGTGCGCGCTCGCGCAGCGCCACCGTCTGCTGGCGGAAATCGTCCCGGCTCGGGATGAGGGCGCCAAGGCGGGCATGGCCCCGTGCCAGGGTGAGACCCCACAGCAGGCGCAACCCGATCAGGGCCATGGCGCCATAGCCCAGCCATTCATGCCACTCCTCGCCCGCCTCGTTGAGCCAGAGGTTGCCGATGCAGACCGCTGCCACACCCCAGTGGGTAAGGCGGACCAGACCATCCCAGTGGAAGGGATCAGCCTTTCTGCTTGGCATATTGGTGGTACTCCTTCTTCAGGTCGTTGACCTTGGCCAGATGGGCCTGGGCCTTCTCCTGATCACCGGCCTGCAGGGCCGCCAGGCTGGCATCCAGCTCGCTCTGCACCTTGTTCATGCCCTCGAGGAACTTCTCCTTCTTGGCAGCCGGCATGTTTCTCTCCTTGGCCACATCGAGCTGGGCCTTCATCTCCTTGATGTGTTTCTCCATGGTGGCCGCATCATCTGCCTTGACGGCCTGCTTGTAGTTGAAGCCGATCTTCTTCATCGGCTGCTCCAGATCGCCGGCCATGGCGGGCAGGGTCATCAGGCCAAACATCAGGGGCAGCAGCAGGGGACGCACAGTTTTCAACATGGGATTTCCTTATGAGACGACGATATTGCAGGTTCTTATGGCACTCATTTGAGTGCGGTATCATGCAGCATGATGCCATGAAAGCGGGGCAATTGTATGGGGAAAGTGCGACCAATTGTGACGAAATGTGTGCATTGTGCTGTACATATGTAGTCAGAAGGGGGTGAGCCGGGGGCGGAAAAAGGGCGGCAACCCGGGGTCATGCGCCCGAGGCGGAGAGAGGTGCCAAGGGGATGAATGCCTCCTTGCCACCACCACATCGGGCTTAGGGGGAAGTCTGGGGCTGGCTGGGCGGTTATCCGCGCCCCCGATGGCCCGGGCAGCAAAAAGGGCCCGCAGGCCCTTGTGTTCGATGGGGGAGGCAGCCTTTACTTGGCCTGCTCGCGCTCGATGGCGCGCCAGCCGATGTCCTTGCGGTAGAAGACACCGTCCCACTGGATCCGACCCGCCAACTGGTAGGCGCGTTGCTGCGCCTCGGCGACAGTGTGGCCCAGCGCGGTGGCGCAGAGCACGCGGCCACCGGCGGTGACTATGGTGTCTCCCGCCAGCTGGGAGCCGGCATGGAATACCTTCTCGCCGCTCGCCTCTTCCACCGGCAGGCCGCTGATGGGCTTGCCCTGCTGGTAGTCACCGGGGTAACCGCCCGCCGCCAGCACCACGCCGATGGCGACGCGGGGATCATAGATGGCTTCGACCTGATCCAGCTTGCCGGCACAGGCGGCCAGACACAGCTCCACCAGATCGGAGCGCATCCGCAGCATGATGGGCTGGGTCTCGGGGTCGCCGAAGCGGCAGTTGAACTCGATCACCTTGGGGTTGCCCTGGGGATCTATCATCAGGCCGGCGTAGAGGAAGCCGGTGTAGACGTTGCCCTCGGCCGCCATGCCGCGCACCGTCGGCATGATCACCTGCTCCATCACGCGTTGATGCACCGCATCTGTCACCACGGGCGCCGGAGAATAGGCCCCCATGCCGCCGGTGTTGAGGCCGGTGTCGCCGTCGCCGACCCGCTTGTGATCCTGGCTGGTGGCCATGGGCAGCACGTGCTCACCATCCACCATGACGATGAAGCTCGCCTCTTCCCCGTCCAGGAACTCCTCGATCACCACACGGGCGCCGGCGTCGCCGAAGGCATTGCCGGAGAGCATGTCACGCACCGCCGCTTCCGCCTCTTCGAGGGTCATGGCGACGATGACGCCCTTGCCGGCGGCCAGACCGTCAGCCTTGATGACGATGGGGGCACCCTTCTCGCGCAGGTAGGCCAGAGCAGGCTCCACCTCGGTGAAGTTCTGGTAGTCGGCAGTGGGGATGGCGTGGCGCGCCAGGAAGTCCTTGGCAAAGGCCTTGGAGCCCTCCAGCTGGGCGGCGGCGGCGGTCGGGCCGAAGATGGCGAGCCCTTCGGCACGGAAGGCATCCACCACCCCTTTCACCAGGGGCGCTTCCGGCCCGACTATGGTGAGACCTATCTGCTGGGCCTTGGCGAAAGCCAGCAGGGCCTGGATGTCGGTCGCCTCTATGGCGACGTTCTCTATGCTGCCCTCGTGGGCGGTGCCGGCATTGCCGGGGGCGACGAACACCCGGGTCACCATGGGGGATTGCTTGGCCTTCCAGGCCAGGGCGTGCTCACGGCCGCCGTTGCCAATGATCAGTACTTTCATCGTATCGCTCGCTTCTATTTGTGATAACCGCCTGGGGCAGCGGTTGAAAATAGTCAGTTGAAAAGAGACAACAAAAGGGCCGCCAGTGGCGGCCCTGACTCATCAGTGACGGAAATGGCGCATGTTGGTGAACACCATGCACATGCCGTGCTCGTTGGCGGCCTCGATCACCTCGTTGTCGCGCATGGAACCACCTGGCTGGATGACGCAGGAGATGCCCGCGGCGGCGGCGGCATCTATGCCGTCGCGGAACGGGAAGAAGGCGTCGGAGGCCATGACGGAGCCCGCCACCGTCAGCCCTTCATCCTCGGCCTTGATGCCGGCTATCTTGGCGGAGTAGACCCGGCTCATCTGGCCGGCGCCCACGCCTATGGTCTGGCCGTTCTTGGCATAGACGATGGCGTTGGATTTGACGAACTTGGCGACCTTCCAGCAGAACAACAGATCCTTGAGTTCGGCCTCGGTCGGCTGACGCTGGCTGACCACTGTCAGATCCCCCAGGGTGACCATGCCGTGATCCCGCTCCTGCACCAGCAGGCCGCCGTTGACGCGCTTGAGGTCAAAGCCTTGGGCCGGGGCAGTCCACTGGCCGCATTCGAGCAGGCGCACATTCTGCTTGGCGGCGACCGCCTCGCGGGCCGCCTGGCTGATGCTGGGGGCTATGATCACCTCGACGAACTGACGGGCGACTATGGCCGCTGCAGTGGCGCCATCCAGCTCGCGGTTGAAGGCGATGATGCCGCCAAAGGCGGAGGTGGGGTCGGTCTGGTAGGCGCGATCGTAGGCACCCAGCAGATCCTCACCTATGGCGACGCCACAGGGGTTGGCGTGCTTGACGATGACGCAGGCCGGCTCGGCGAACTCCTTCACGCACTCCAGCGCCGCGTCTGTGTCGGCGATGTTGTTGTAGGAGAGCGCCTTGCCCTGCAGCTGGATGGCGCTTGCCACCGAGCCAGGTGCGGCCTGCTCTTCGGCGTAGAAGGCGGCAGCCTGGTGGCTGTTCTCGCCGTAGCGCATGTCCTGCTTCTTGATGAACTGGGCGTTGAAGGTGCGCGGGAAGCGGGACTCGGCGTCGCCTTCCTTGTTGTCACCGTAGGAGGGGACCAGGGTGCCGAAGTAGTTGGCTATCATGCCGTCGTAGGCGGCGGTGTGTTCGAAGGCCGCGATGGCCAGATCGAAGCGGGTAGCCAGGGTCAGGCTGTTGCCGTTGCCATCCATCTCGGCGATCACCCGGCCGTAATCGGCCGCCTTGACGACTATGGTGACGTCCTTGTGGTTCTTGGCGGCGGAGCGGACCATGGTCGGGCCGCCGATGTCGATGTTCTCGACGGCGTCTTCCAGGGTGCAACCTGGCTTGGCCACGGTGGCGGCGAAGGGATAGAGGTTGACGACGACCATGTCGATGGGGGAGATAGCGTGCTGGGCCATGATGGCGTCATCCCGATCGCGGCGGCCGAGGATGCCACCGTGCACCTTGGGATGCAGGGTCTTGACCCGGCCATCCATCATCTCGGGGAAGCCGGTGTAGTCGGAGACCTCGGTCACCGGCAGGCCCGCATCGGCCAGCAGCTTGGCGGTACCGCCGGTGGAGAGCAGGGCCACGCCACGCTCGTTGAGTGCCTTGGCAAATTCCAGGATGCCAGTCTTGTCAGACACACTCAGCAGCGCACGGCGAATGGGTCGAGCTTGTTCCATCACACTATCGTCCTCAGCATAACGGGGACCGTTCCATGGGAGGCGAGGCTCAACACAGAGAGTCCCCAAATAAATGGAAGTGGGGGATTTCGCAAACCACTCTCGCCAAAAAGACCTGCTGTTGGCAAACGCGTTTTAGGAAATGCCCGCTTGACGCGACGCTCTCTTGTGGGCGCGTATTCTACACAAAAAATGTGAGCCGTGGTGGATTTTTTAAAGAGACAAAGCCTTGTGTGGTGCGGTGTTAAACGTTTTCTGGTGATTTTTTGTGAAACGTTTGTCTTTTCAGTGTTTTGAGGGTAAAGAGCCGGGAAGGCCGGGGTTGGCTGCCGCTTTCCTGCCTTTGGCTGGCAATCGCCGGGCAAAGGGGCGATAGTGGAAGCCGGTTTATATTGAGTACCATGTTTGGCGGGAGAGGAAGGATGTATCGGATCGGGGAACTGGCCAAGGCGTGCGGGGTGAAGGCGGACACCCTGCGCTTTTACGAGAAGAACGGACTCATCTCGCCGGGGATCCGCAACGAGTCGGGTTACCGCCTCTATGGGGAGCAGGACAGGCGGCGGCTGGAGTTCATCATCCGCGCCAAGTCGGTGGGCTTCTCCCTGGCGGACATAGGGGAGCTGCTCGCCCTCGACACCAACAAGGCCAGAGTCACCTGTCAGGAGGTGAAGGCGGTGGCCGACACCAAGCTTGAACAGGTGGAGCAGAAGATTGTCGAGCTGACCCGCTTTCGGGAGAACCTGAAGGCACTCTCCGACATCTGCTGCGGCGGCCCTCGCTCGGCGGAGCACTGCGCCATCCTGGAGACCCTGGAGTCCGGCACCTCTTCCCGTCACGAGCATCACGACCATGAGCACTGAGCGCCATCGCCCCCGGGTCTCTGCCTTCCTCGCCCTCTCCCTCGATGGTTTTATCGCGGGGGAGGGGAACGATCTCGCCTGGCTGGAACCCTATAACGGCGACTCCCAGGAGGAGACCGGCTACAGCGCCCTGATGGCCAGCGCCGATCTGCTGCTGATGGGGCGCAACAGCTACGATGTCGTGCGCGCCTTCCCCGACTGGCCCTACGGCGACAAACCTGTGACCGTGCTGACCCACAGGTCCACCACGCCCCGTGCCCATGTCTCTTTCCGGCAGGGGGCGCTGGCGCAGGTGCTGAGCGAGCTGTGGCAGGAGGGGGCGCGGCACATCTATCTGGACGGTGGCGAGGTCGTGAGGCAGGGCCTGCAGGCTGGGCTGGTGGACGAGCTGACCCTGTTCTGGGTGCCGGTGGTGCTGGGCAAAGGAGTCTCGCTGTTTGGCGGCGAGCCGCTGCCAGAGCGGCTTGTCCCGCTCTCCACTGCAGTGCTGGCGAGCGGCCTGGTGCGGGTGAGCTACCGGCCCGCTCCCTGAGCCTGGGCAATCCGCCCCGGCCTCTTGCACTTGGGGGCCGGGAGGCGCACAATCGGCGCGTTTTTATTTCCACTGGCGTATTTTTAGCCAGTTTCAACCACACAGACAGGAGCCAATATGGCCAAGAAGAAGCGGGTCGATATCATCGATCAGGCCCACGATCATGGGCGGGGCGTCATCCAGGACAATCACCTCAAGGCGCTGGTGACCTCAACCCTGTTCCAGGCCAGGGTCGAACCAAGCAAGAAGGGCAAAGGCAGCTATCAGCGCAAGGCCAAGCACGGCCAGCGGTGGGAGCCCGGTCAACAGCAGATGGTACGCGTCTGCTGCTGAGCGGGTTTCTGCTTTGGAACCTGTCCACGATCTTGCTGCTAGGCCGTGATCAAGGCTCATGTGCTGCTCGCAATCCTCATGTGTACTTACACACTCCGGTTCCTGCGCTGCTCTTCACCTTGCTGACAGCCTCTCGCGACAGACCGTGAACAGGTTCTTAGAACCAAAACAAGCGGGGCGCTCATGGCGCCCCGCTTGTGTTCCATCTGGTTAAAGGCGTTTGCCTCATTCGTCCATAAAGAGCTCGAGCAACACGTTGAGATAGCGATGGCCGAGAGACGTCAGCTGCCAGCACTCTCCCAAGTCTTCGATAAGCTCCTTGGTCTGGGCAACAGCCAGCATGGTTTCCACCCGCTCCAGCGGCAGCCCTGTATAGGCCTCGAACTCCGCCTTGGGGGCCGGCTCGAACAGTCTGAACCTGTTCATGAAGTACTCCAGCGGCAGATCGTCCGCGCTCACCTGCCACTGGCTGTCCAGATAGGAGCGGGCAGGGTCCAGATAACCCTTGGGGTGCTTCACCTTGGCGGTGCGCAGGATCTGCTGGTTCGCGAGATCCGTCACCTTGCCGTGGGCACCGCAGCCTATGCCCAGATAGTCGCCAAAGCGCCAGTAGTTGAGGTTGTGGCGGCACTGATAGCCCGCCTTGGCGTAGGCCGAGATCTCGTACTGCTGATAACCCTGGGCGGTGAGCATGGCGTGACCCTGCTCATAGATGTCCCACAGGGTGTCATCTTCCGGCAGCTTGGGCGGCTTGGAGGCGAACGCCGTGTTCGGCTCTATGGTGAGCTGATACCAGGAGAGATGGGGCGGCGCGCAGTCCATGGCCTGCTGCAGATCATAGAGGGCGTCCTCCAGGCTCTGATCCGGCAGGCCGTGCATCAGATCCAGGTTGAAGGTGGGCAGCTTGATGGCATGGGCCAGCTCGGCGGCCTTGCGTGCCTCCTCCGGGCCGTGGATGCGGCCGAGGCGGGTCAGCTTCTCCTGCTGGAAGCTCTGCACCCCGATGGAGATGCGGTTGATGCCGGCGCGCTGGAAGCTGGCGAACTTGTCCGCCTCAACCGTGCCCGGGTTGGCCTCCATGGTGATCTCGCAATCCGGGGTCAGGGCGATGCGGGCACGCACCCCGTCCAGCAGCGCCTGCATGGCTTCCACGGAGAGCAGACTCGGCGTACCACCGCCGATAAAGATGGAGGAGAGCGGGCGCCCCTGGGCCCAGTGCAGATCCTTATCCAGATCCTCCAGCAGGGCGGCCACGTACTCGAGGTGGGGTAGCTCCCCCTTCTGGGCGTGGGAGTTGAAGTCGCAGTAGGGGCACTTCTGGACGCACCAGGGCACATGGATATAGAGGGAGAGGGGCGGCAGTTGCAGCATGGGGTTTCCAATAATCAAAAATCAAAACGGGGGCCTGGCTGGCTCCCCATGGTCAATGAGGGCCTGCGCTCGTTGAGCCGGGAGGCCATAAGCAACACGGGGGCCGACGGCCCCCATTGTAGATGAAATGCGTGCCGGCGTATCCCGGAGCCCGGTCGGGTCTCAGTGCGCCGCGGCCAATGCGGCCTTGAGCTTGGCCAGGGCCTGGCCACGGTGACTGAGCTGGTTTTTGAGCTCAGCCGGCATCTGGGCCGAGGTGCAGTCGTGATCCGGCACGAAGAACACGGGATCATAGCCAAAGCCGTGCTGACCACGGGGCTCGTCGATGATCATCCCCTCCCAGCTCGCCTGGCAGATGATGGGGGTGGGATCGTCGGCGTGGCGCATATAGACCAGCACGCACCAGAAGCGGGCGCTCTTGAGGTAGTCGGGGGCACCTTGCAGCTCGGCCAGCAGCTTGTCGATGTTCTCCTTGTCGCTGGCACCGGCACCGGCAAAGCGGGCGGAGTAGACGCCGGGGCGACCGTGCAGCAGGTCCACTTCGAGGCCTGAGTCGTCAGCGACGGCGGGCAGGCCTGTGATGCGGGCGGCGTGGCGTGCCTTGATGATGGCATTCTCGACGAAGGTGGTGCCGGTCTCGTCGGCATCGGAGACCGCAAACTCGCTCTGTGGGATCACCTGGATCTTCATATCGGCCAGCATGGCGGCCAATTCCTTCACCTTTTTCTGGTTCCCTGTTGCCAGGACAAGCTTGTTCATCGCACACCTCCGCAAAAATAATCTGCGCATTCTATGCGGGGCAGGGGTTTAGTAAAAGCGCCAATTGCCTGCAATCCGGCACCGGATGAGGGCTGCCCTGGTCGTGCTGAGAGGCAGATAAAATACATGTTTCCTCATAGGAATAACCAAAGTGATTAAATACCATTTCAATTCATTACTCTGAGTCAGTAGACTCGCGCACCAATCGATTTTCCCCCTAGGGCTTGAGGTGACTGATGCCATTGATTCTTCTGCTTGTACTCCTGGTGCTGTTCAGCCCGCTGGCCATCGACATCTATCTGCCCGCCATCCCGCAGATGGCCGAGCAGCTGGGGGCCGAGGTGACCCTGATGCAAGGCACCATCACCTGGTTCCTGTTCAGCATGGGGCTGGGTCAGCTGCTGGTGGGGCCGCTCGCCGACCGCTACGGCCGCAAGCCCATCGCCCTTGGCGGTGTGCTGCTCTACGGGCTGAGCGCCCTGGCCGCCGGTTTTGCCGCCAGCCTGGGTGAGCTGATGCTGGCGCGGGTGCTGCAAGGCTTCGGTGCCTGTGCCACCTCGGTCGCCGCCTTCTCGGTGGTGCGTGACAGCTATGGCCCCAAGAAGAGCGGTCAGATGATCTCCTACCTGAACGGCGCCATCTGCTTCATTCCCGCCCTGGCCCCCCTGCTCGGTGGCTGGCTCACCGCCAAGGCGGGCTGGTCGGCCAACTTCTGGTTTATGGCCGGGTACGCCGTTGTGGTCGGCAGCTGGCTGCTGTGGCGCATGCCGGAGACTCGCCCGGAGGAGACCAGCAGCAGCGGCCCGCTCATCAGCTGGTCCCGCTACAGCCCTGTGCTGCGCTCCCCGAGCTTCCTGTTCAACGCGGCGCTCTGCATGTTGGCGATGGCGGTGATCCTGGCCTACGTCACGGCGGCGCCGGTACAGCTGATGGTGAAGCTGGGTCTGGACATGAACGGCTTCAGCTACTGGTTCACCGCCAACGCGGCGCTCAACATCCTGGCCTGCTTCCTGGCGCCGCGCTTCATCGCAAGAGTGGGACCGAGACGCACCCTGCGTATCGGCCTGCTGGTGCTGCTGCTGTCGGCCATCCTGCTGACGCTGACCATGCACCTGGCTCATCCGCTGGCGATGATGGGGCCCGTGTTCCTCTCCAGCATCGGCTTCGCCATGATACTGGGCGCTGCAGCCGGCATGGCGCTGGCCCCCTTCGGCCACTGCGCCGGCACCGCCGCCGCCGCCCTGCTCGGGCTGTTCCAGATGAGCGGCTCCGGCGCCCTGGTGGGGATCACCGGATGGCTGATGCCGGATCCCCTGAGCCAGTTGGCACTGCACATGTGGCTGCTGCTGCCCCCCTTGCTGATGCTGATGACGCGGCAGGGTCGTCGCCTCTGCCTGCAGCCTTGATGCGCGGGGGCACAACCCCCGGCATTGATGGATAACGTCGCTTGCACAGGCAATAAATCCTGTGCTCTGATGAACGAAACGGGGGCTTAAGGCCCCCTTCTTTTTTGGGCGCAACCTCGCCAGGTGCCTATCATCAGGTGCCTATCATATTGGACAGTTCAGCGGAGAATCCCATGAGTCAGACAATCAACGCCGCCCTGGTGGGCTACGGCTTTGCAGGACAGACCTTCCACGCCCCCTTCCTGACCAGCACCCCGGGGCTTGCCCTGCGCTGGGTGGTGAGTCGGGATGCCGCCAAGGTGCAGGCCGAGCTGCCCGGCTGCCGCGTCGGCTCGCTGGACGAGGTGCTGGCCGACAGCACTGTCGATCTGGTGGTGATAGCGACCCCCAACGATACCCATGCCCCCATAGCCCGTCAGGCACTGCTGGCGGGCAAGCACGTGGTGATCGACAAGCCGTTCGCGCTGGATCTGGCCGAAGCCGAGGCGCTCGTCGAGCTGGCCGAGAAGCAGCAGCGGCTGCTCAGCATCTTCCACAACAGGCGCTGGGACGGGGACTTCCTCACGGTACGCCGCCTGCTGGCGGAGGGGGCGCTGGGGCAGATCGCCCAGTTTGAATCCCATTTCGATCGCTACCGCCCACAAGTCCGTCAGCGCTGGCGGGAGGCGGGCGGCCCGGGTTCCGGGCTCTGGTTCGATCTCGGTCCCCACATCCTGGACCAGGCGTTGCAACTGTTTGGCCAGCCTGACTGGATCCAGGCGGATTTGGCCGCCCAGCGCCCGGGGGCACTGAGCGATGACTACTTCCACGTGGTGCTGGGCTACGGCGCGCTTCGGGTGATACTGCATGGCAGCTGTCTGGTCTCTGCCACCATGCCGCGCTTCGTCATCCACGGCAGCGAAGGATCCTTTATCAAGTTCGGCATGGATGTGCAGGAGGAGCAGCTCAAGCTCGGCCTGCGCCCGCCCGCGGCGAACTGGGGCCTGGATCCCGAACCCGGCCAGCTCAGCCGCATGGTGGAGGGGCAGCCCCTGGTGCAGGCGGTGAGCGGGGAGGCCGGGGATTACGGCGCTTACTACAGCGGTGTCTGCGCCGCCATCAGGGGGGAGGCGAGCAACCCTGTGCCCGCGGTGGAGGCCCTGGCGGTGATGGCGCTGCTGGATCTGGCCAGAGAGAGCGACAGCCAGGGGCGGCGGCTGATTTGTCAGAAGCTGTCTGATTGAGGTCACTTTCACTATCTGGGTGATGGCTGCCGAAATGGCAACGATTGACTGACAATCGTTCTCTTGTTGGTGTTTAATTGTGCTGTCTTGCGTCAATAAAGGCGTATTGTATTAATATTTGTCGTTGCAGTAGTTCTTTTTATCTAGCCAACGAGAAAATATCATTGTGATACGCGTTTTCATTGGCTGCATATGGGGATATATTTCGCGCGCCTCCTGACTCCCGGTGGCTCGCTGTTTTACCGGGAGCGAAGACGCACAGTGATGGTTATTGACACCATCTCTCCATCTTTTTTTGAGGGTATGCACATGAACAAAGTACTGGTAGCCGGTATCCTGGGTCTGATGTTGACCGCCTGTGGTCAGAAAGAAGAAGCCGCCGCTCCGGCTGCTACTCCGGCCGCCGACGTTGCTGCAACTGTTAGCGAAGCTGCCTCTACCGTAGAGAAGGCCGCTTCCGAAGCGTCTGCTACCGTCGAGAAGGCTGCTGCTGACGTGGCCACCAAGGCAGAAGCTGCTGTGAGCGATGCCAAGGCCAACTAAGCCTGCACCTCATAAAAAAAACGGGCCCGGCGGTAACGCCGGGCCCGTTTTTTTATGGCCACTGTGGGGGCAGATACTGCCCGGTCAGGGCAGCGGCTCCACCAGCAGTATGTGGGAGTCGGCTCCCACCACTTTGACCCGGCTGCCCGCCGGCAGCGGCACAGGGCAGCGCACCGTCCAGACGGTGTCATCCAGATGCACCCGGCTGGTGCCCTGGCTCACCTCATCGAGCAGGGTCAGCTCCCGCCCCAGATAGCTCTGCATCCGCTCGTTGATGGGGGCGGCCGCATCGCGGCTCGAGCGGTCGCGCTTGTGCTGCCAGCGCCACCAGGCCCAGGTGGTCACCAGGGACTGCGCCGCAAACAGCAGCAGCTGGGCCTGCCAGCCGAAGGGCCAGAGCAGCAGGATCAGGCCGACTTCTAGCGCGGCTATGCCGGTCCAGAGCAGAAATCCCACCGACCCCAGCACTTCGATGGCCAGCAGCACGAAGCCGAGCCCCAGCCAGTGCCAGTGAGTCAGCCCCTCGAACAGGGCTGTCATGACTTGCCGACCTTGCCATCTTTGTTGAACAGCTCGGCCATGCCAGCCACCGAGCCAATCAGGCTGCCCGCCTCCAGCGGCATCATGATGATCTTGCTGTTGGGCCCTTCACCTATGCGGGCCAGCGCCTCTGTATATTTCTGGGCCACGAAGTAGTTGATGGCCTGCATATCCCCCTCGGCGATGGCCTTGGAGACCATATGGGTCGCCTTGGCTTCCGCCTCGGCGGCACGCTCCCGCGCCTCGGCGGCGAGGAAGGCGGCCTGGCGTTCCCCCTCGGCCTTGAGGATCTGGGACTGCTTCTCCCCTTCCGCTTTCAGGATCTTGGACTGGCGCACCCCCTCGGCCTCCAGCACCTCGGCCCGTTTCTGCCGCTCGGCCTTCATCTGGGCGTTCATGGCTTCCACTAGGGCCAGCGGCGGGCGCACATCCTTGATCTCGATCCGGGTCACCTTGATGCCCCAGGGGGCGGTGGCCGCATCCATGGTGCGCAGCAGCTTCTCGTTGATGGTGTCGCGCTGGGAGAGCATCTCGTCCAGCTCCATGGCGCCCAGCACTGTCCGCATGTTGGTCATGGTCAGATTGCGGATGGCGCTGGTGAGGTCGTTGACCTCATAGGCCCCTTTGCGGGCATCCACCACCTGCACGAAGCTGATGGCGTCTATGGTGACGTTGGCGTTGTCCCGGGAGATCACCTCCTGAGCCGGGATGTCCAGCACCTGCTCCATCATGATGATCTTGTGGCCGACTCTGTCCACATAGGGGATCAGCAGGTTGAGTCCGGGGGAGAGGGTACGGGTGTAGCGACCGAAGCGCTCCACAGTCCAGTTGAAACCCTGGGGCACTATCTTGATGCCCGCGCTCAGGGTGGCCAGCACCAGGAACACGAAGATCCCCAGCACAATCAATGACTCATTCATGGTAAAGCTCCTTATGAAACACTTTCACTAGCCTAGGGTCTGGTGCGAACCACCACAAGGACATTCGCTCCCCTTTGCCACGACATGGTTTTGCTAATTACTAAAACGCATTAAAGAGCATTTTTTATTATTTTGAGGGATAAGGACTCCTGCCTATAGTCGCCCCAGATGTCGTCGTATGCCGAGGAGTGGGCCCTGATGGATTATTTACCTATGTTTGCCAGGTTGGAAGGCCGCCCGGTATTGCTGGTGGGCGGGGGCGAGGTTGCCCTGCGCAAGGCGCGCCTGTTGCTGGCGGCAGGTGCCCGGCTGACCCTGGTCTCCCCCGAGCTAGACCCCGACTTCGCCGAATTTGCCGGTCGCTTCACCCATGTGGCGGCGCGCTTCGACCCGGCCCATCTGGCTGGCCAGATCCTAGTGGTGGCTGCCACCGACAGCCTCGAGGTCAACGCCCTCGTCTATCAGAGCGCCAACCAGCTCGGGCTCTTTGTGAATGTGGTGGACGACCCCGAGCGCTCCAGCTTTATCTTCCCCTCCATCATCGACCGCTCGCCCCTGATGGTGGCCGTCTCCAGCGGCGGCAAGGCCCCTGTGCTGGTGCGTCTGCTGCGCGAGCGACTGGAGAGCCTGCTGCCCCGCCATCTGGGTGGACTGGCCGAGCTTTCGGGCCGGGTGCGGGTCAAGGCCAAGCGGGTGCTAGCTTCTCTCTCCGATCGCCGCCGCTTCTGGGAGCGGGCATTTGCCTCCAACACCCTCGCCGGTCTGATTGAGAAAGCCGATTGGCAGGGGGCAGAGGGCTGGCTCAATGAGGGGCTCGACAAGGCCCAAAGCGAAGTGGGCGAGGTGGTGCTGGTCGGTGCGGGCCCCGGGGATCCTGGCCTGCTGACCCTCAAGGCGCTGCAACAGATTCAACAGGCCGAAGTGGTGCTCTATGACCAGTTGGTCTCCCCTGAGATCCTGGACCTGGTGCGCCGTGACGCCACCCTGGTGTCGGTCGGCAAGAAGGCCGGTGCCCACAGCGTGCCCCAGGAGGAGACCAATCGCCTGCTGGTGCAATACGCCAGGGCGGGCAACCGTGTGGTGCGGCTCAAGGGGGGGGATCCCTTCATGTTCGGCCGCGGCGGCGAGGAGCTGGAAGTGCTGGCAGAAGAGGGCATTCCCTTCTCGGTGGTGCCCGGCATCACGGCCGCCGCCGGCGCCACCGCCTATGCGGGCATACCGCTCACCCACCGTGACCATGCCCAGAGCGCCGTCTTCATCACAGGCCACTGCCAGAAGGAGGGCAAGGAGCCCGACTGGCAGCAGCTCGCGGCAACCAACCAGACCCTGGTCATCTACATGGGGCTGATGCGCTCCGAGCACATCCAGCAACAGCTGGTGAGCCATGGCCGAGGCCAGGGCACCCCCATCGCCATCATAGAGCGGGGCACCACAGCCCGTCAGCGCGTGCTGACCGGCACCCTGGCTGACCTGGCCGTACTGGCCGAGCAGGCGGTGAGCCCCTCCCTCATCGTCATCGGCGAGGTGGTGGCTCTGCGCAAGCAGCTCGCCTGGTTTGGCGAGCAGGGTGGCGAACAGGCCGAGACAGAGGCGAGCCGCCACGAACTGAAGCTGGTGAGCCTGGCCTGAGGGCAGGCCGCGACAGCAACCGATTTGACGGTGCGGCCAAGGCGGCACCGAACTGAACCAGAACTGCGCCCCGAGCAGGCGCGATAGCAATGAACCGAGGACCCAGACATGGACCGTGAAAGACTGACACACCTGCAACAGCTGGAAGCCGAGAGCATCCACATCATCCGCGAGGTGGCTGCCGAATTTGAAAACCCGGTGATGATGTACTCCATCGGCAAGGACTCCTCCGTCATGCTGCACCTGGCCCGCAAGGCCTTCTATCCGGGCAAGATCCCCTTCCCCTTGCTGCACGTGGACACCAACTGGAAGTTCAAGGAGATGATCACCTTCCGGGACGAGACCGCCAAGAAGTACGGGCTGGATCTCATCGTCCACAAGAACCCGGATGGCCTGGCCATGGACATCAACCCCTTCGTGCACGGCAGTGGCAAGCACACCGACATCATGAAGACAGAGGGGCTCAAGCAGGCACTCAACAAGTACGGCTTCGATGCCGCCTTCGGCGGGGCGCGCCGGGACGAGGAGAAATCCCGGGCCAAGGAGCGGGTCTACTCCTTCCGTGACAAGTCCCACCGCTGGGATCCGAAGAACCAGCGCCCTGAGCTGTGGCGCGTCTACAACAGCCAGGTCAACAAGGGGGAGAGCATCCGGGTGTTCCCGCTCTCCAACTGGACCGAGCTGGACATCTGGCAATACATCTATCTCGAGAACATCGACATAGTGCCGCTCTATTTCGCGGCCATGCGCCCCGTGGTGGAGCGCAGCGGCATCAAGATCATGGTGGATGACGAGCGCATGCCCATAGGCCCGGAAGACGAGGTAAAGCAGGAGCTGGTGCGCTTCCGCACCCTGGGCTGCTACCCGCTGACCGGGGCCATCGAATCCAATGCCACCACCTTGCCCGAGATCATCGAAGAGATGCTGCTCACCACCTCGAGCGAACGGCAAGGGCGGCTCATCGACCACGATCAGGCCGGCTCCATGGAGCAGAAGAAGCGTCAGGGATATTTCTAAGGAATCGCATCATGAACAACCATATTCAGACCGCCATCAGCGAACAGGGCATTGAAGCCTACCTGCACGCCCAGCAGCACAAGAGCCTGCTGCGCTTTCTCACCTGCGGCAGCGTGGACGACGGCAAGAGCACCCTCATTGGTCGCCTGCTGCATGACTCCCAGCAGATCTATGAAGATCAGTTGAAGGCGCTGGAGTCCGACAGCCAGAAGCTCGGCACCACAGGTGAGAAGCTGGACCTGGCACTGTTGGTGGACGGCCTGCAGGCGGAGCGCGAGCAGGGCATCACCATAGACGTGGCCTACCGCTATTTCTCTACGGCAAAACGCAAATTTATCATCTCGGATACCCCGGGCCACGAGCAGTACACCCGCAACATGGCCACCGGCGCCTCCACCTGCGATCTCGCCATCATATTGATCGATGCCCGCAAAGGGGTGCTGGATCAGACCCGTCGCCACAGCTTCATTGCGAGCCTGCTCGGCATCAAGCAGTTCGTGGTGGCGGTCAACAAGATGGATCTGGTGGAGTTCAGCCAGGAGGTGTTCGATCGCATCAGCTTGGAGTACCACGAGTTCGCCAAGAAGCTCAGCGTCGACACCATCCACATAGTGCCGGTCTCGGCCCTGGACGGTGACAACGTGGTCAATCAAAGCGACAAGCTGGCCTGGTATCAGGGCGAGACCCTGCTCGCCCTGCTGGAGAGCGCCGATGTGATACAAAATGCGGAGCGCGAGCTGGAATGCCACCCGGTGCGCCTGCCGGTGCAGTACGTGAACCGCCCGAACCTGGATTTTCGCGGCTTCGCGGGCACCCTGGCCTCCGGCATCCTGAGGGTCGGCGACCGGCTTGCGGTGCTGCCGTCCGGCAAGGAGAGCACTGTGACCCGCATCGTCACCTTCGACGGGGATCTGGAGTACGCCCTGCCGGGTCAGGCCATCACTGTCACCTTCGCGGACGAGATCGACATCAGCCGGGGCGACCTGCTGGTGGATGCGGCGAAAAAGCCCCAGGTGACCCAGAACGTGCTGGCTCACATCGTCTGGATGGGGGAGGAGTCCCTGCAACCGGGCCGGGTCTATGACGTCAAGCTGGCCACCAAGAAGAGCCGTGGCCAGGTGGAGGCCATCCGCCATCGCATCGAGATCAACAAGCTGGATGAGTTGCCGGCCGCTGAGCTCAAGCTCAACGAGATCGGCCTGTGCGAAGTGAGCCTGACCGACCCAGTGGCGTTCGACCCTTACAAAGAGATCCGCGACACCGGCAGCTTCATCCTGATCGACCGGCTGACCAACGTCACCGTGGGTGCGGGCATGATAGTGGAAGGGCTGGCCGCAAAAGCGGTGGCAGGGCAGTACAGCGAGTTCGAGATCGAGCTCAACGCCCTGGTGCGCAAGCATTTCCCCCACTGGCAGGCGCTGACCATCAGCAACGATTCCGGCAAGGAGTAAGCCCATGACCTGGCAACAATCCCTGGTGCTGGGTCTGCTGGCTGCCCTCGTCGCCCTGCTGATCCAGGGCAAACTCCGGCCGGCGCTGCTCTTTTCGGGCGCCGTGCTCATCACCTATCTGAGCGGCCTGGCGGACATCAACGCCGTGGTGGCGGGCTACACCAACAGCGCCCTGCTGACCCTGGTGTTGCTGCTGCTGGTGTCGCTCGCGGTGGAGAAGACCCGGATCATGAGCTGGTTCGCCAACCTGGTGGGCACCGGCTCCTTCAACAAGGTGCTGGTCAAGGTGTGGTTCTCCACCGCCTTCCTGTCGGCCTTCGTCAACAACACCGCCGTGGTGGCCTCCATGCTGGGGGCGGTCAAACGCAACCCCAACCATGCCCCCTCCCGGCTGTTGCTGCCCATGTGCTTCGCGGCCACCTTTGGCGGCGTGCTGACCCTGATCGGCACCTCCACCAACCTCATCGTCAACAGCTTCCTCATCAAGATGGGGGCGCCGCCGCTCGGCATGTTTGACTTCTTTATGGTGGGTGCTGGCACATTATTGACAGGGCTGGTGGCCGTGCTGCTGTTTGCCCGTCACCTGCCGGAGCAGGACACAGAAATGAGCCGGGAATCCGGCTACTTTCTCGAGGCCAAGGTGGGGGCCGGTTCCCCCATGGCCGGGCGCAGCGTCAAGGAGAACGGCCTGCGCAGCCTCAAAAGCCTCTATCTCGCCGAGATCATTCGCGGGAATCAGGTGATCTGCCCGGTGCAGCCGGAACACGAGCTGCACGAGGGGGACATGCTGCTGTTTTGCGGCGACGTGGAGAGCGTCGGCGTGCTGCAGGAGCTCAAGGGGCTGGATCTCTACGGCCAGCACCGCCTCAACGGCCAGCACCTGGTGGAGGTGATCGTCAGCCACAGCTCGCGGCTGGTGGGGCAATCCATCAAGGATGCGGAGTTTCGCACCCACTTCGATGCGGTAGTGCTGGCGGTGCGCCGTGGCGAGACCCAGCTCACCGGCGGCCTCGGCCAGATTGAGCTGCACGCCGGCGATACCCTGCTGCTGGCCCCGGGCCCCAAGTTCGCGGGCAACAAGTCCCTCTCCCGGGAGTTCGTGGTGGTGAGCGGGCTCGAAGCCTCCACCCGGCTCGATGGCAAGCGCAGCGCCGCCGTGGTGCTGGGCTTTCTCGGGGTGCTGGCGCTCTCGGTGTTCGATCTGGTGCCGCTCTTCAAGGGGCTGCTGGTGATGCTGGTGGTGCTGCTGTTCTCCCGCATCCTGACCCTGGACGAGATCCGCCGCCGCTTTCCGCTGGATATCTGGCTGGTGGTGGGCGGGGCGCTGGCCATTGCCGATCAGCTGGAGAAGAGCGGCCTGGCCAGGTTGATTGCCGACTGGCTGATGGGGGAGTTCAACGGTTCCAGCCCCCTCATCGCCTTTATCGGCATCTACCTGTTTACCCTGGTGCTGACCGAACTGATGAGCAACAACGCCGCCGCGGCCCTGGCCTTCCCCATGGGCTACCAGCTGGCCCTCAGCATGGATGTCTCCACCATGCCGTTTATCCTGGCGGTGCTGTTCGGGGCGAGTTCCAGCTTTATCCTGCCCTACGGCTACCAGACCAACCTCATGGTCTATGCGGCGGGTAACTACAAGATGCCGGATTACCTCAAGCTGGCGGTGCCTGTCTCCCTGGCTTACAGCCTGGGGGTGATCGTCATGGTGCCCCTGCTGTTTCCGTTTTAAGGCGCAACCCTCTTCGTTTTGGGGCCCTGATGCCTCGCAAGGAGTTTGAATGAGCAATACCATGGCATCAGCAAGTTATCGGCTGACAGTCCGAGTCGGCTCCCCGTGGTTCCAGAGAGTTTCAGTGTTGAGGCGTGAGCGCCAATCAAGGAGTATTGGATGAGCAATATCGTGTGGCATGCCCATGCCGTCGACAAAGAGAGCCGGGCCGAGCTGAAGGGGCAAAAACCGTTGGTGATCTGGTTCACCGGGCTATCGGGGGCGGGCAAATCCACCCTGGCGGGGGCCCTGGAGCAGGCGCTGGCCGCGCAAGGCAAGCACACCTATCTGCTGGATGGGGACAACGTGCGCCACGGCCTGTGCGGGGATCTGGGCTTTGATGACGCCGCCCGCCAGGAGAATATCCGCCGGGTCGGCGAGGTGGCGAAACTCATGGTGGATGCGGGCCTTATCGTCCTCACTGCCTTTATCTCACCGTTCCGTGCCGAGCGGGATCTGGTGCGCAATTTGCTGGGCGCCGACGAGTTTGTCGAGGTGTTTGTGGATGCTCCCCTTAGCGTGTGCGAAGAGCGCGATCCCAAGGGACTCTACAAGAAGGCTAGGGCCGGGGAGATCCGCAACTTCACCGGCATCGACTCGGCCTACGAGGCCCCCGAGCAGCCGGAAATACACCTGCTTAACGCCGGCAAACCGGTGGCGGTGCTGGTGGATGAGTTGCTGACCGCCCTGCGGCAGGGGAACTACCTGTAGTAATTGAATTGTGCCGTCTTGCAAAGGCTGCCGGATCGTTATTCCGGCAATCGGGTAATCACCCGGGCAGCAAGCCGTAAGCAGTAAATAGAGCGCAGGCGCGGGTCGCAAGGGCAAAGAGGCCATTTTTGTCCGCCTCGCCTGCGTGTCATGGAATCGGAAGAACATATAACAAGCGCCCGGCGGCCTGTCAGTTGGCCACCACAGGCGCTTATGGGCTGGCGGCAGCCACTATAAGCAAAAGTTGGGTCATCAGCGGAAAACCCATAAATTCAGCTTATAGTGGCACCGGCGAGCCTTGAGCCACTCCAAGGCAGCCGATATAACCCCCGCAAGGGGATCTTCCGATCCTTGCTTATGCCGTTGCGGGGTTATTCGCGACTGTTCGAATACGCTGCGCTATTTGAACCTACGGGCTCATGGGTATGTTCCCGTCCCCTATGATTGTCGATAAGCAATTGAAATATAACGATTACTCTGCTGACACACCCTTGTGGCAAGCCAGAGCCACAATAGCTAAGGAGAGGATTGCCAGTATCAACAAGCGCTTAGCTAACCATATGTGGCTTGATTTATTGCTTTGCCGACTTTGGTACACGCTCTCATAGCTCATCAAGACCTGTGCGCCTTCTTGGATCTGCCAAACCCGTTCGTAATAGAAGGGCCACCAAAGATCGTAAAATTGCTGGCTCCAGACCGTGACCCGTTTGCCTTTTGCCGCGATTAGCAAAGTTATATCAAAGATACTGCCTCGATAGGCTATTTCCTCTCCTGAGTCCGCTAGGATCCTGATCGTGGAGCCGTGTGCAGTACGAAGGGGCTGGTAAACATGCACAAGCACCCCTTCATTTTTCGTCAACCGTTCCAGCGGTAAGGCGGGGTTCAGTGATTGAACGTATGAAAAAAGGCTCCAGAAGCCAGCCATGATGGCTACCGCCACCAGAAACTTGGTCCACCACTTTTGCATGGCACGGACGCCGAACACACGCCAGAACCAGGTGGATTGAAAGCGCACCTTCGTCATTCGCCATTGTTTGCGTAATGCGAAAATTTCCATAGTCATACTTTATTTATCCCTGCGTATGTTTCCAGCTGCCATCTGCTGCAAGGGGACATTACGATCTGCAGAGCCCATCATTTCTTGGTTATGGGTGAGAAGACTATGTCGCCTCAGGGAGGGTTATGCCCTGCGCCATCTCAGCCCACCTCAGTTTCGAAGGATGCCACCTCCCGACGGCATCCCTGTGAGCAATTATTTTGCTCACATATCCTCCTTCACCAAACTCATCTACCTGCAATCCCTTCGGTACCTGGTGCGTGATAAATAGCATCGTCACCTTTCCTTTGAGTCGGTTAATTGTTTGGGCAAAAAGCTCGGCGGTCTGCTGATCCAAATTGGAAATGGCTTCGTCAAAGATCATCTCGTATGTTGGGCTAAAAATCGTAGGTTGGTGCTGAACGTAGTGAAGCCCAACGTTTACCGCGAAATATTTCTACAAATTTGTTTTACCGAGCGACCCAATCCATGTTTATCCGGCTTTGGTTGGCGTAATAATGCTCGTCTGTTGGGCTTCGCTGCGCTCTGCACCAACCTACACGAAGTGAAGCCCAACGTTTACTGCGAAACGTATCTGAAAATTTTTTACCGAACGACCCAATCCATGTTTATCCCGCTCTGGTTGGGGTGTTCATGCTCATCTGTTGGGCTTCGCTAGGCTCTGCACCAACCTACAAAAACCACGCTACCGCCCCTGAATCACAGCCTCCAGTCTGCTGCTTTTACCAATGGCTTTGCTCTGGTCTGGCTCATGGCTGACTCCAACGAGACATTTACCAAATGGCAGTGTTACCGAACGGGGCTGGGGAGAGAAGCGGGAGAGGGTGGTTTTATGGGCAAGATCAATAAACGAGTCGCGCTCACGCTGACCTTGTCATGCTCATGGGCCCGGTATCTGTGACCATACCGGGCCCATGGCCTTTGTCGGCCGCTGGGCTGTCAGGGGGAAGCCCAAGGGTCTGCCGGGATCAGCTGGGGAGATCAGGCTCGCCGGCCGGGGCCAGCATCAGGGTCTCTATCTGCAGGTTGGTGGAGAGCAGTGTCTTCAAGTCCTGCAGGTACTCCTCCAGGGGGGGCTCTTCCAGCAGCAGGGCAAGTTCGTTGCCGATGGGGGTGAGGCGGTAATAGAGCAGGGTGAGGTTGCTCTGGCGCTGGCGCAGGCGCCAGCGCTGATTGCCGAAGGCCAGCTCGACCCCGTCCGCAGGCAGGGGACCGGATTCCAGCTCGCCGCGGTGCAGCAGGCCGAGATCGCACAGCAGCAGCAGGGCGCTGTAGGGGACCCGGTATTTGCCAAGCCCCATGCGGGTGACCTTGGCGCGGCTGAGGAGGCCGGCCCCCTTGTGCATGCCCAGCAGCAGGCGCTGCTCGTCGCTGCCCTCGTAGTGGCAGGAGAGGGCACAGATGCGCTGGAACAGCTGGGCTTCGCGCTGGGTCATCTCCTTGAGGGTGTTGAGGGCCCGGATGGAGAAGCGCCCCGGGGTCGCCACCTCCAGGGCGAAGATCCGCCCCCACAGCTGCTGCATGGGCACCATGCTGATGTCTTCGGCCAGTTGAAGGAAGCGGGTCAGCCAGTCGCTGTCCATCTCGCCGCCAGCCGCCGTCTCTTCACAGTGACGGGTGGCCATCACCATGATGGCCTCCAGATTGCGCTGGCGGGCGGCCTGATCCGCCAGATGGCGGAAGGTGGCACGCTGTTCGAAGGTGCTGTCGCTGTTGCGGGTCAGCATGCCGTCTATGCCGCGACTGCGGGCCAGGCGCAGGGTCTGCTCCTGGCTGCTCAGGATGGCACTCTCTTTCTTGGGGGGCAGGTCAGCCATGCTGGCTCCGTGATCGCAGGGTCTGGTGTTGAATGTTACTCCAACCTGGCCCATGAACAATCCCTCAGGCGGGGGCGGCATCAGCGGGCTGTCACAGGATAAAAAAATGGCCTCCCGCAGGAGGCCATCGGCGTGGCTTACTCTTCGTAGACGCTGACCTCGACCGCCTCCATGGAGTAGGAGGCGGTGGCCATTTCGTGGCTGGAGCTGACGGTGTGCATCTTGCCCTTGACCCAGATGGCGTCCCAGAGATCGTCCACCGGCGCCCCCTTGGGGTAGCTCACGTAGATTACCTGGTTGGTGGGGGGCGGCGGCACATGGATGCAGGCACCGAAGTAGGGCACCAGCAGGAAGGCGGTGATGGTCTTGGCATCCCCCTCCAGCGGCACCACGAAGCCGGGGATCCGCACCTCCTGATTGTCCAGCTTCTTGTTGACGCCCCCCACCGGCTGCGGCACCGACATGGGGTCTTCGTGATTGACCTGGGGCGGTGGCAGCAGCTTCTCCCCCTCCGGGATCAGCACGTCCCAGTCGATGGTCTTGTAATCGGCGGCCATGGCAGGCAGCACCAGCAGGCTGGCCAGCAGCGCCACTATCTTCCACTTCATCATCTGTCCTTCTCTCATTTTTATGCGGGCATGTCGCTAGATACGAATGCTCATGCCATCGCTCAGGCTGTAGCGGTAAGCGCGGGCGGCGGGCAGCAGGCCTATCACCATACCCGCCAGCCACACCAGCCCCAGCAGTTGCCACTCGTAGGCGCTCGGCAGCCCCAGGCTCAGTTGCAGGCCATAGTGGCTGAGCAGCCAGGGGGTGGCAAGCCCCTGGCCGAGATAGAGCACGGCCACCCCGAGGGCGATGCCGAGGGTGGTCAGCGCCATCGCCTCCAGCGCCAGCAGCAGGAAGAGGTGGGAGGGACCCGCGCCCAGGGATCTCAATATGGCGAGCTCGCGGCGCCGCTCGTTGAGCCCCGCCAGCAGGGTGGTCAGCATGCCGATGAGGCCCGCCACCACCACGAAACCGGCGATCACCGACAGTGCCGTCTCTGCCACGCTCATCAGACTCCAGAGCTCCTGCAAGGCGGCCCCTGGCAGTATGGCCATCAGCGGCTCCCTGGGGTAGGTGTTGATGCTGCGCTGCAGCTGGAACGCCAGAATCCGGTTACTTAAGCCCACCATAAAGGCGGTGATGGTCTTGGGGGTGAGATCCAGTGCCAGCGCCTGCTCCGGGGTCACATTCTTGCTGTGACGGCCGCTGTCCCAGCCGAGGTGGATCGCCTCTATCCCCGCCAGCGGCACATGTATGGTGCGATCTATGGGGGTACCGGTCGGTGCCAGTATCCCCACCACCTTGAACGGCAGGTTGTCGTGCTGGCTGAAGGAGGTGTTGCCGGCGCCGTGGGCGATGACGATGGCTTGATCCAGCTTGTAGCCGAGCTTCTGTGCCACCTGGGCGCCGAGCACAGCCTCGAACGGCGTGTCGAACGGCCGCCCCTCGCGCAGTTGCAACGACTGCTGCTGGCCGTACTTCAGATGGGTGAAGTAGTCACCGTTGGTGCCGAGCACCCTGAACCCCTTGTGGGAGTCACCGAGAGAGAGGGGGATGGTCCAGGCGACGCCAGGTTTTGTCTTGATGGCCTGATAGGAATCCCAGCCCACGTTGTTGGTGGGGTTGCCGATGCGAAACACCGAGTAGAGCAGCAGGTTCACCTGACCGGAGCGGGCGCCGACGATGAGATCGGTACCAGAGACAGTGTTGGAGAAACTCTCCCGGGCTTGCATTCGCACCCGTTCCACCCCAAGCAGCAGGGTGACGCTGATGGCAACGGCCAGCAGGGTAAGCCCGGCGGTGAGGCGGCGGGCCCAGAGACTTTGCAGGGCAAGCTTTAGCATGATGCCCTCCGTTTTTTAGCTTGTGATTTACCCAACCTTGCGGGGCTTGCCGGGCAGAGGCGCTGGTTTGCGGCTGTCATCATGCGGCCCTCCGGTTGAGCAGTTGCAGGTTCTCCACCCGGGGAAAGAGGGGCTCCAGATAGGGGTCGTGGCTGACGAAGACGAGGGTCGAGCCCTGCTTGTCGCACTCCTCGAACAACAGCTTTATGAAGGCGGCCCTGTTGTCGGTATCCAGGGCCGAGGTGGGCTCGTCGGCGATCACCAGGGGCGGCGAGCCGATCAGCGCCCGGGCGGCGGCGACCCGCTGTTGCTGGCCGATGCTGAGGGCGTGAACGGGTCTGTGCAGCGCCTCGTCCGGCAGTTGCAGCTCCCCTAGCAGGCGGCGCGCCTCCTGTTCCGGGCTCCCCAGCAGGCGGGCGCGCTTTTCGGGGGAGAAGGTGAGGGCGGCGGTGACGTTGTCCAGCACCGAGAGAAATGGCAGCAGATTGAACTGCTGGAAGATGTACCCCAGATTGGCCGCCCGGAAGTGGTCACGGGCACGGCCGGAGAGCCGGGCCAATGGTTGGCCCAGCACCTCCAGGGTGCCGTGGTTGGCGGTCTGGATCCCGGCCAGCAAGCCGAGCAGGGTGGACTTGCCGGAGCCCGACGGCCCCTTGATAAACACCCGTTCCCCCTCACTGATGCGCAGGGCGGGCAGATCGAGTACAGCCTCGCCACCTGGCCAGGCAAAGGCCAGATCGCGGATCTCAACCACGGCGTTTTTCATGGCGTTACCAGCTCAGCTTGTTGGCGGACGGGGTCAGCTCGGCCGCGGTCTGGCCGGTGGGCAGTATCCCCTGCACGCTCAGCTTCTCCAGGCTCGGATAGAGGCTGAACAGGGTCGCCTCAAGGCCATTGAGCTTGGCCGGGGTGGCGCAGGTGTAGGTGTACATGGCTCCGAGATCGGCGTGACCCGCTTCGTCATGATGGTCTTCATGCTCGTCGCTGGCAGCCTTGTCATGGTCATGGTCATGGTCATGGTCATGGTCGTGATCATGATCATGCTCTTCCTTGGCGGCCTGCAGCGCTTGCTGGATCAGCTTGCAGCCGGCGGCCGGGTCCAGGCGGAACAGGGCGTCAGGCTGCTGGAGGCGGGCGACTGCCTTGGCGTATTGCGCCTTCTCTTCATCGCTCTTGGCGGCGTGCTCGAAACCCACCAGATCGGCGGCGGGGGCCTGCAACTCGATCATCAGCTGGTCGCCATCGACCACCAGATTGAGGTGGCCGTGGCCGTGCTCGTGGGCGCCATGGCTGTGACTTTCGTGTTCGTCGTGATTTGCCTGAGCGCCAAAGGCGGCTGCGGCCAGCAACAGGGTGACTGCTTTCATCGTTAATCCTTTTGAAAAATTGATAAGAAACTGATTCAACGGAAGAAACAATGAAGGTGCGGCGGGGCTCTGATGCGGCTATGACCTGCTGTGGTGGGGGTGACATTCGGCAGGGTGGCGCCGACAAACAACGCTATGGCAGAGGACGGGGTGGGGACAAAGGGGGTCGGGGTCAGTGCCAGCTTGCCATCCAGATGCAGGGCGCAGAGGGTGCAGGCATGGCTATGGTCGGGCAGGTCGGCTTCAAACGGGTGCTGTGCCAGCGCCGGTTGCATCCACAACCAGCCCAGCAGCAACACCCAGATTGTCAACGTGGAACGACCCATAGACCCTTATGGAAAGGGCGCCATCAGCGCCCTTCTCTCTGATTCAGAGATGGGACTGGATGAGCCCCATCACCTTGGTTATCTCGGTGGCATCGAGCTGGCCATCTTTGGCAAACAGCACCTTGCCCTCTTTATCCAGCACTATGATGGCCGAACTCTCCGGCGCCAGATCCCAGGCGTTGCGGGCCATGCCCTTGGCATCCAGCACCATGGTGGACCAGGGAAACTCTTTCTTGCTGTCTTCGGCGCTGCTCTTCACAAAAGCGGAGGTGCCCCAGATGGCGTCATTGCTGTTGATGATGGTGACTGTCTGGTACTTGTCATGGGGCAGCTTGGCCGCCTTGATCGCCTCTATCATGGGGGCATTGAGCTCCTTGGCGCTGGAGCGACCCGCGATATGCTGGATCAGAAAGACCTTGCCGGTCAGTACCTTGCTTTGCCAGGGCTGGTAGCTGATCTCTTTCTCTTTCAGCACAAGCTCGCCCTTGTCGCCGATGTTGACCAGCGGCACCTGGGTCGACTCCTTGATGTTGTGGGCCAGAACCAGGGTTGGCAGCAGCGCCAGGGTAAGTACGAGATGTTTCATCCGTATGACACTCCTTTGTTATGTTATAACGATTTTGGGATCGAGGGAATGGGACAACCCACATCCTAAACTGATCGGATCTGTTTAAAAAGTGTTAAATAAACGCGAGGGTTGATCCGGTCGCAGAAGCACTCTGCCCATTAACGTGCGAATAGCGGCGGCAAGGATGGCATGGAGTCGATAAAAATCAACCGCTTGCCCATACACACTGGCAGTGGACTCAATAGAGTGGCTCACTGATCAGGGGGATCTGGGCCATGGTCATCTGCTGGGCCAGCAGGGGGGAGCCGGTCAGCAGCACGTGGCGCTGGTTGTCTATCACCAGGGTATCCCCTTCCAACCCGCTGTCGGCTGTGATGGCGAGCCAGGCCGGCGAGACGCTGCCGATGCTGATGCCCGGATAGATTATGCTGAGGTTGTATTGCGGTGCCAGCTCGGCCAGCAGGCTGGCCATCAGCAGCGCCTTCTCGTCGCTGTCGGCCTTGTTGTCCTGCAGGGCCTGCAGGGGAGGGGCGAAGTGATCCATCTGTTCGGGCGGGGTGGGGATGGCGCTTAACCACTCCTGCAACAGGTTGACGCTGGTGGCCAGATCCTTGGCCGAGAACTGCCTGGCCAGGGGCTTGAGATCCCCCTTGAACTGGTAGAACAGCTGGGAGTAGTTGGGCCTCACGCAGGGGAGCTGGCGATTGGCGGGGTGCACGCAGGGCAGCACCCGCATCTCATAGAAGGCATCTTCCTGATACTGCTCATAGGCCTGCCAGAACTGGGTGGATTCGAGGCTGTCGTCATGCAGGGTGAAGGCCTGCTCCAGATTTCGAAACTTGGTCGCCGTCTCCGGGCTGTTCTGGTTGATCTGGTTGATGCTGTTGTAGAGCCTGGGGCTGATGTAGGAGTAGAGGGTCTCCAGCGGATAGTTGAGGGAGGCATCGAGCAGCGTCATCTCATGGCGGCTGGCCGAGAGGACCCGCTCGTCCGTGCTCAGTTGCAGGTGCTTGCGTTGACCGTCGGCTGATTGCCACTGCCAGCTCAGGTTGACCTCGTTGGCCATAGCCGCGGAGCCGAAGAGTAGACTCCACATCAGGCCTTGTGCCAGTTTCATGGTGTGCATCCTGCTTGGGTGATACTAAACAACTAGGTGAGCCGACGGAATTTGGATTGGTCTAGTGATGACGATATTGGTAATTATCTGATCCAGCTTTAAATTTAATCAGGAAAATAAGTCATGCGAGAAATAACCATGAAGCCTGTTTCAATGTGTTTGCTGATATTGCTCTCGTTGCCGGCACAGGCGGGTCAGGTGATCGTCAATCAGGGCATGTCCACGGCAGATACCTTCGCCCTGCGGGATCAGCTGGCGCGGGAACATGAATGGCAGGAGTGGTTGCGGTTCCAGCAGGCCGTCAAGTGGCTGGAGGTGCTGCCGGTCAACTGCGATCTGGTGGGAGGCGCCGGGCAGGAATATCGCTGTGGTGACAACTATTACCGCCCCTATCGGCAGAACGGGCGCGACCTCTATATCCAGGGGGATCCCCCCGGTCAGTCCCCGCAACGGCCAATAAAAAAGGCGCCATAAGGCACCTTTTTTTTGCGAGGGAGACGCTTACTTGGCAGCGTAACGCTCGGCAGAAGTCAGGATTTCAGCTTCGGCGGCGGCCTTGTCGCCCCAGCCTTCCACCTTGACCCACTTGCCTGCTTCCAGCTCTTTGTAGCGCTCGAAGAAGTGCTGGATCTGGGCTTTCAGCAGCTCGGGCAGGTCGTTCACATCCTGGATGTGATCGTACTGCTTGGTCAGCTTGGAGTGCGGCACGGCCACGATCTTGGCATCTTCGCCAGATTCGTCGGTCATCTTCAGCACGCCAACCGGACGGCAGCGAATGACGGAGCCGGCCAGCAGCGGGTAGGGAGTCGGCACCAGCACGTCGACGGGATCCCCGTCCAGGGACAGGGTGGCGTTCACATAACCGTAGTTGCACGGGTAGAACATAGGGGTGGACATGAAGCGATCAACGAAGATGGCACCGCTGTCCTTGTCGACTTCGTATTTGATCGGGTCGGCATTCTGCGGGATTTCGATGATGACGTAGATGTCGTCAGGCAGGCTCTTGCCAGCCGGTACCAGGTTCAGGCTCATGACGTTTCCTTTGAGTGTTGGAGTCAAGTTTGCAGGCCGACATTATAGCGATGTCCCGTCAAATGACCATATTTCGCGGGCAGGGGAGCGTGCTGGTGGATGTCGCGTCGCCTGAGGCCGTCCGATTTCTGTCGCCTTGCCGGGCCTGGCTGCGCTCTGGTCATGGTCGCGGCTTGTGCCACCGGGTCAAGAGACCCTAGAATGCGCACTCCCTTACTGGAAAAGGCAGCGGTATGCACATTCACATTCTCGGGATCTGCGGCACCTTCATGGGTGGTCTGGCGGTGTTGGCGAAACAGCTGGGCTATCGAGTCACCGGCTCGGATGCCAACGTCTATCCCCCCATGAGCACCCAGCTCGAGCAGCAAGGTATCGAGTTGACCGAGGGCTATGACCCGTCCCAGCTCGATCCGGCGCCGGATCTGGTGGTGATCGGCAACGCCATGAGCCGTGGCAACCCTTGCGTGGAGTATGTGCTGGATCGCAATCTGCCCTACATCTCCGGCCCCCAGTGGCTGCTGGAGCATGTGCTGCAGGATCGCTGGGTGCTGGCCGTGGCGGGCACCCATGGCAAGACCACCACCGCCAGCATGCTGGCCTGGGTGCTGGAATACGCCAAGCTCGAGCCCGGCTTCCTCATCGGTGGCGTACCGGGCAACTTCCCGGTCTCCGCGCGCCTGGGCTCAGCCCCCTTCTTCGTCATCGAGGCGGACGAGTATGACTGCGCCTTCTTCGACAAGCGCTCCAAGTTCGTCCACTACCATCCGCGTACCCTGGTGATGAACAACCTGGAATTCGACCACGCGGACATATTCCCGGATCTCGCCGCCATCCAGCGCCAGTTCCATCACCTGATGCGTACAGTACCGAGCAACGGCCGGGTGCTCTTCCCCCAGGCCGACGACAACCTCACCGCGGTGCGCAAGATGGGCTGCTGGAGCGAGGTGGAGCTGGTGGGCCAGGACGACGCCAAGTGGAAGGCGGTCAAGCTGGCCGATGACGGCTCCGTCTTCGAGGTGTGGCTGGATGGCGTCAAGCAGGGTGAGGTGCACTGGGAGTGCATCGGCGAGCACAACGTCAACAACGGCCTGATGGCCATCGCCGCTGCCCGCCATGCCGGTGTCATGGTGGAGCACGGCATAGCCGCCCTCTGCCAGTTCAAATCCCCCAAGCGGCGGATGGAGCTCAAGGGCGAAGTGGCGGGCATCAGCGTCTATGACGACTTTGCCCACCACCCCACCGCCATCGAGACCACCCTCGGCGGCCTGCGTGCCAAGGTGGGTAAGGCCCGTATTCTGGCGGTGCTGGAGCCCCGCTCCAACACCATGAAGCTGGGGGTGCACAAGGAGGAGCTGGCAGGTTGCTTCGACGGCGCCGACGAGGTGTTCTTCTTCCAGCCGGCGAACATCGGTTGGGACCTTGGCGAGGTAACCGCTCACATGAGCCGTCCGGCTCAGGTGTTTGACGATCTGGAGGCCCTGATCAACCGGCTGGTGGCCGAGAGCCGTGCGGGGGATCATATTCTGATCATGAGCAACGGCGGCTTCGGCGGCATTCACGACAAGCTGATAGCCCGCCTCAGGCAAGGCACATCATGAACAAGCAGATCACCCTGGCGCTGACCGGCGCCTCCGGCGCTCCCTATGCCCTGCGCCTGCTCCAGTGTCTGGTGCAGGCGGACTACAAGGTTTACCTGCTCGCCTCTTCGGCCGCCCGGGTGGTGCTCAAGACCGAGCAGCAGCAGGAGTGGCCGGGGTCGCCGAAAGAGCTGTCTGCCCATCTCTGTCGCCAATATGGCGCCAGGGAGGGTCAGATAGTGGCCTGCGGCAAGGAGGAGTGGTTCTCGCCGGTGGCCTCCGGCTCGGCGGCGCCCAGGCAGATGGTGGTCTGCCCCTGCTCCATGGGCACCGTCTCGGCCATCGCCAACGGCGCCTCCGACAACCTGCTGGAGCGGGCGGCGGATGTGGTGATCAAGGAGCGCGGCCAGCTCATTCTGGTGCCCCGCGAGAGCCCCTTCTCGGCGATCCATCTGGAGAACATGCTGAAACTGGCGCGGCTCGGGGTGACCATAATGCCCGCCGCACCGGGGTTCTATCATGAGCCGAAAAGCATCGAGGATCTGGTGGACTTCATGGTCGCCCGCATCCTGGATCATCTGGGGGTCGAGCATGCGCTGACCGAGCGCTGGGGCTATGCCAAGTCCTGAGTCTGTGAGACGAAAGAGAGGCAAACAAAAGCGGCGCCGACCTGAACAGTCCGGCGCCGCTTTTTATTGGCAGGGAGGATCAAACTACCTGGAGGGGGGCCGTCACGTACTTGAACAGAAAATCGGTCACTTCTTCCCGGCTCGGGCGCTGTGGCTGATTGATCATCTGCATCATGACGTAGCCGAACCCGGTCAGGGAGCGGGCCAGATCCTGCGCCGACAACACGCTCTGGATCTCGCCACTGTCCATGGCCGCTTGCAGGTGGGGGGCGATGCGCTCCAGCGCCTTGTCCAGCAGGCGGGTGTAACGGGGCCAGACCTCTTCCCGTACCGACGAGCTCCATTCCAGCCAGATGCTGGCGTGGTCCGGTTTGTCATAGGCGGCGTCAACGAACAGCTTCACATGGCGGTGGATGCTGTCCCTGACCGAGCCCTGGCCGTTGTACGCCTGCTCGAGGATCTGCTGCACAAAGCCTTCAATCTCGGCCAGCACTTCATCGACCAGATCTTCACGGGTGTTGAAATAGTTGAACACGGTGGCAACCGAGACTTTGGCCTGCTCGGCAATTTCGGCATGTCCCGCACGGCCAATGCCGCGACGGGAAAATACCTCGATGGCACATTCCATCAATTGATCACGACGAGCCTCCGGCGACAGCCGGGTCCGACGTCTTATTTCTGCGCGTGGTTCCATAGTTTTTTCATCTAATAGTTATTGATTATGGTGTTTATAGTATTGTCACCGATAATGCCCGAAGGCTTGCTAACTCTATCAATTAAAATAAGCCGATAAAAGCATCACGTATGCCTGACGCCTTCCGGTTGGAGTGGTAGAATCATCGGTTTTGATGTTAATGAACGGCCAATAACCCTTTGGCCATTATTGGAGTATGTGATGAAACACAACGTCGAGGTGATGATCTCCGAGGCTGACGTCGCCGCCCGGATCGCCAAACTGGGTGAAGAGATCACCGCCCGTTACCAGGGCTCCGATGAAGTCGTGATGATTGGCCTCTTGCGCGGCTCCTGCGTCTTCCTGGCCGATCTCTGCCGTCAGTGCCAGCTGCCCATCACCCTGGATTTTATGACTGCCTCCAGCTATGGCTCCGGCATGCACAGCACCCGTGACGTGCGCATCCTCAAGGATCTGGATGACGACATCAAAGGCAAGGACGTGGTGATCGTCGAGGACATCATCGACACCGGTTACACCCTCAACAAGGTGCGCGAGATCCTCTCCCTGCGCGAACCTAAATCCCTGGCCATCTGCACCCTGCTGGACAAGCCGTCCCGTCGTGAGGTCCAGGTGCCGGTGGACTGGATTGGCTTCGCCATCCCGGACGAGTTCGTGGTGGGCTGTGGCATCGACTACGCCCAGAAGTACCGTAATCTGCCCTTCATCGGCAAGGTAGTGCCGCAAGAGTAAGCAAGGCTCGGACGTGGCAGGGCAGCTTGGCCGCCCGCCATCGACTGTCTTCAGGCGGCGCTAAAGCCGCCTTTTCTGTCTCGAGATGGGCTCATCCATCACAGGGGTTGCAATGAACGCATTGGAAATCAGCGGTCTGAAGAAGACCTATCAGGGGGGCGTCGAAGCCCTCAAGGGCATAGATCTCACCGTCAAGCAGGGAGATTTCTTCGCCCTGCTCGGCCCGAACGGGGCGGGCAAGTCCACCACCATCGGCGTGATCAGTTCGCTGGTGAACAAGAGTGCCGGCAAGGTCAAGGTGTTCGGTTACGACATCGACACCGATCTGGAGCTGGCCAAGGCCCAGCTCGGGCTGGTGCCCCAGGAGTTCAACTTCAGCCAGTTCGAGAAGGTGAGCCAGATTGTCACCCACCAGGCCGGTTTCTACGGCGTGCCAAGTGCCGAGGCCAAGGTGCGCGCCGAGAAGTACCTGCGCCAGCTCGATCTGTGGGACAAGCGCGACATGGCGGCCCGTACCCTCTCCGGCGGCATGAAGCGCCGGTTGATGATAGCCCGCGCCCTGATGCACGAGCCCAGGCTGCTGATCCTGGATGAGCCGACCGCCGGGGTGGACATCGAGATCCGTCGTTCCATGTGGAGTTTCCTCAAGGATCTGAACGAGCAGGGTGTCACCATCATACTCACCACCCATTACCTGGAAGAGGCCGAGATGCTGTGCCGCAACATCGGCATCATCGACAAGGGGCGCCTCATCGAGAACACCAGCATGAAAAACCTGCTCGGCAAGCTGGGGCGGGAGACCTTCCTGCTGGATCTGGTGCCCGGCAGTCAGGTGCCGACCCTGCCCGAATTCAACGGTCGCATGCAGGATGAGCACACCCTGGAGGTGGAGCTGGACAAGAGCCAGTCCCTCAACAGCCTGTTCGATCAGCTCTCCGCCCAGGGGGTGCAGGTGCTGAGCATGCGCAACAAGGCAAACCGGCTGGAAGAGCTGTTCGTCAACCTGGTAGAGGAGGGTCGCAAAGCATGAATCCCATGACCTATTACATCGCCTTCAAGAGCATACTGGCCAAGGAAGTGAGCCGCTTTACCCGGATCTGGATCCAGACCCTGGTGCCGCCGGCCATCACCATGAGCCTCTACTTCGTCATCTTCGGCAACCTCATAGGATCGCGCATCGGTGACATGGGGGGCTTCAGCTACATGGAGTTCATCGTGCCCGGCCTCATCATGATGTCGGTCATCACCAACTCCTACTCCAACGTCGCCTCCTCCTTCTACAGCGCCAAGTTCCAGCGCAACGTGGAGGAGCTGCTGGTGGCGCCTGTGCCCAACTACATCATCATCGCTGGCTATGTGGGCGGCGGCGTGGCCCGGGGCCTCTGTGTCGGTCTCATCGTCACCCTGGTCTCCCTGTTCTTCGTGCCGCTGCAGATCCACCATCTGTTCAGTGTCTGCTTCACTGTGCTGCTGACCTCGATCCTGTTCTCCCTGGGGGGGCTGATCAATGCCGTGTTCGCGAAGTCGTTCGATGACATCAGCATCATCCCGACCTTCATCCTGACGCCGCTCACCTATCTGGGGGGAGTCTTCTACTCCATCAGCCTGCTGCCGCCCTTCTGGCAGGGGGTCTCCCAGGTGAACCCCATCATCTACATGGTGAACGCGTTCCGCTACGGCTTCCTCGGCATCTCCGACGTGCCGCTCGGCACCGCCTACCTCATCATCATCGGCTTCATCGTCGCCCTCTACGGGCTGGCCTGGTGGCTGATTTCCCGGGGTACCGGACTGCGGCACTGAGTTGCAACCATGAAAAAGGCGCCGAAAGGCGCCTTTTTTATTTGTCTTGTCCCGTCCTGAATATGG
>NZ_JAAILA010000027.1 GCF_010974825.1 Aeromonas rivipollensis
CGTAATTGGGACATAGCCATAAGAAAAGGCGCCCCTGGCGCCTTTTTCGTCTCTGCGGTTTACCCCTTCAAGGACGCGCCGCTATGGCCTTGGCCAGACAGCGACGGCACCAGCAGGCGCTCGCCTCGCTCATGGGCAAGGGGGGCAGCTGGCTGCACCAGCAGCGCTCTATGGGTTCACCGGCGGAGACGGCGCAAAACGCCGGCTCGCCGCATCCCGGGCACTGATGAGTGCTGCGCCTGCCATCCAGCTCGGCCATACGGGCCAGCTGGGCCTCGCTGTCCATGGCGGACCACTGGCCTATCTCGGTCAGGGTACGGCCGCAACCGAGGCAGAGCCCATCCTTGGCCCGGCAGTCGCCGATGCAGGGACTCGGCACCTTATTCGCCGTCCTGGGCCGAGCTGGTCTCTGCTGCAACCAGCGTGATGCAGTTGTCTTCGATGACGATCTTGCCCTGCTTGTAGAGCCCGCCTATGGCCTTCTTGAAGGTGCCCTTGCTCATGTTGAACATCTTGTAGATGAGCTCGGGTTCGCTCTTGTCCCCCACCGCCAGACTGCCGCCCTGCTTCTGCAAGCGGGTGAGAATACGGCCGCCGGCATCATCCATCCGATCCTGCCCCGGTTTTTGCAGGGTCAGGTCC
Organism: Aeromonas rivipollensis; assembly: GCF_010974825.1. Lineage (GTDB taxonomy): Bacteria > Pseudomonadota > Gammaproteobacteria > Enterobacterales > Aeromonadaceae > Aeromonas > Aeromonas rivipollensis. The sequence continues at coordinate 643 of NZ_JAAILA010000027.1, forward strand.
AGCTTGCCATCCTCACGGACCTGCTTGACCCAGGCGGTCAGCGGTCGGCCCGTCATCAAGCGGCCGAACACCTCGTTCTTGAACAGCATGCCGGAGTACTGGCCGTTGACCACTGCCTTGATGCCGAGGGGAGTGTGTTCCCCCGGCAGCGCAGTCACCTCGTCACCGGCCTTGAAGGGGGGATCGACGCGCAGGAAGCGCTCGAGGCGGCTGGTGCCCACCATGCGTCCCTCGTTGTCCAGCATCAGGTGCACCAGGTAGACATGGCCCACCTGCATCGGCTTGTTCTGCTCGCGGCTTGGCACGAACAGATCCTTTTTCATGCCCCAGTCGAGGAAGGCGCCGATCTTGTTGGCGTTGACCACCTTGAGGCCAACGATGTCACCCACCATGGCAAAGGGCTTGTCGGTGGTGATCACCGGCTCGCAATCTGCGTCCAGATAGAGAAAGACGGACACCTCGCCATCTTCGGCGACGCCTTCCGGCAGCTGACGCTTGGGCAACAGCAGCTCGCCATATTCCCCCGCGGCCAGCCAGGCGCCACGATCTTCGAGCTCGACTACGGTGAGGGTGTTCATCTTGCCAATCTGTAACATGGTGATCTCTTCTTTCAATATCTGGATGGGCCTGCAGTTCATGGCCCGTAATAATGCGCATCGCCCCTGTCGTCGGCTGAGGGAGGACAAGGGCTCAGGTTTTTCATGCAGGCGCGCATGTTACCCCAGAGCCGTGACAGGACCTAGTCCCTTGCCCGTCCCCCCACAGGATTTTCACCTCGGGGCGGCCCCGTACTGGCGATATTAGCAGCACTCGGTCGCCCCTTGGCTGCAAATAACCCCACTTTTAGGTAGACTTCGCGGCCGTCAAATCCAGAGGAAGCGTCGATGAACCCAGCCACTCGTACCCGTCATCTCAATCAATGGATCCAGAGCCACAGCCAGCAGGACATGAGTTACCCGGCCCTGCACGGCTTTCTCTGCGCCCGCCTGACGGGGCCGACCGCCCCTGACTGGCAAGATCCCCTGGCCGGGTTGCTGCCCCGTGACGCCGAGCTTGACGAGAAGAGTGCCGAGGCGCTGCATCACCTGATCGCCGAGCTGGAGGCCCAGGCCGACGACGCCCAGCTGGTCTTGCCGAGCCAGTGCCGGCTCTCTAACGAGACCCCAGAGCAGGTATTCGAGCAGAGCCACCCCCTCGGCCAGTGGAGTTACGGCTTCAGTCAGGGTGTAGCCCGCTGGCCCACGCCGACGGATCTGAACGATACCGCCACCCGGCACCGCTTCAGCCTGGTGGCCGAGCTCTGCCTGTTCCGTGACAGGCCCATGGCCCAGATGCTGCATCAGGCCGCGGCCAGCGAGCTGCCCTTCCTGGATTTTTGCAAGCGGCAGCGCCAGCAGATGAAGACGGCCCTCAACCTTCTGCTGACCCTGGATCAGGATGGGGCACGGCATGAAGAAGAACCGCTTCCCGACAACGAACAGACCCGCCAGTGGCAGCAGTGGTTCGAGCAGGCGGCGCAGTGCCGCGATCCCCTCGCCCGCCTCTCCTGGTTTGACCGCATCATCGCCGATGCCAGCCCCCTGTTCGACGAGGCCTTCTGGCAACAACACGCAGGCCGCGGCTGGAGCGCCCCCGAGGCCCGCCCACTGATCGCGGCCCAGGCGGGTCGGGCCGATTGCCTGCTGCGACTGGGGCAGCAGGAGCAGGCCCGCCAGGCATACCTGGCCCTGCTCGACCTTTGTCAGGCCGACGAACCGGGCTGTCGTCACCCTCTCTCCAGCCTCTATGCCTGGCAAGGGGATTGGGCCGCCCTGCAGGACCTGCTGGTGCGCTTCAATGAAGCCTCCTGCTGGCTGCGCTACAACAAGGCGCTGATGGTGTTTGCCACCGAAGGCGAGCAGGCGGCGCAGCCCCATCTGGCCGCCGCCCTTGGCGCCAACCCCCATGTGCCCGCCACCCTGCTGGGCCAGCGCAGGCTGCCCAAGCAGGAACCCCGCCACTGGCAGGGGGGAAGCCGCGACGAGGCTGCGCTCTATGCGCTCCAGAGCCGCGAGGCCTGGCTTGCTCATAATGCCTTGATCTGGCTGCGTAAAAGTGTAAACAGCAAGGCCAGTTGAGACCCTGGTTGCCGGATCCGTGACGCAACACGTGCGCAAACGCACATTTTTCTGGTGCCCGTTCAGACAAATGCCCTTGTGTTACGTATCATCAAGGTCAAAGTATCAAGAGAAACTGCACCCGATGCAGCCGCCACAGCAGGATGTCATATGTCGAAGATCATAGAGCTGCTCGCGCACTATCCCCCCTATCAGCTGGTCCATGCCGCTGAAATGGTGCGCGATACCTTTGAACAATTTTACCAGCAGCGGTACCAGCTGACGGTGCCCCAATGGCGCCTGATGATGGTGCTTGGCCCCCACTACCCCATCAGCCAGAAAGAGCTGGTGGAGGCGAGCGGAATGGACAAGGTGCGGATCTCCCGCGAGATCCACCGTCTGGTGGAGAAGGGCATTCTGTTCACCGAAAGCAGCGCCCAGGACAAGCGCATCAGTCTGGTCTCCTTCACCCCGGCGGGGCTCACCCTGTTCCAGCAGCTCAAGACCGAAGCGGGCAGCTGGCAGCACACCCTCACCGACTATCTGCCCGCCGAGGCGCGCCAGAGCATACGGCAGCATCTGCAAAGCGTGAGCGACGCCATAGAACAACTCCACCTGCTGGACAGCGAGCAACAATCATGACACTGACCCGCTTTGCCACCATGGACATCAACATGCTGCTGAGCCTGGTCAACATGCAGCTTCGTGATCATTACGCCGATCTGGACGATCTCTGCCGGGCGCAGGATCTCGACAAGGAGGCCCTGACTGCGCGGCTGGCCAGCGGCGATTTCCACTACCAGCCTGATCAAAAGCAGTTCAGATAGGGATCCGGATCACAAGCTGTCTCGTGGCGCTGGCCGTGGCGGCAAAAACTGCTAAGGTGAGAGGCAACCCCGCTGGACCCTGGGCCTGAGGTATGGATACATCAGGCTGTCACAGACGGCGGTTAGCCTTAATTTGCTCACCATCAGCCAAGGACGACACCATGATCCTGACCCGACAGACCAGCCTGATCATCATCAGCGCCCTCTTCACGATCGGCCTCTTCTCCCCTCATCTGCCCCAGAGTACAGAGCAGTGGCTCAGCAGCCTGCTGCTGGGATCCCTGGTGGCGGTCTGCCTGCTGGTCGGCAGCGGCTGCCGTCGCTTCATCTGGGATTGAAGATTGGCGTCTCTGCCATCTGAAAACAACAACGCAGCCTGATGGCTGCGTTGTTGTTTCTGGACCTGGGTGAGCAGGCAAGCGTCACGGCATCAGTATGCCAGGGTTTCCAGCTGCTCCTTGGCCTGCTCTATGCCCTTGGCCTGTGCCTCGGGACCCATGCCCATGCCCTCGGCGTAGATGAAGTCCACCTCGTTGATGCCGATGAAGCCCAGCACGGTGCGCATGTAAGGGGTCACCAGATCGGTAGGGTTACCCAGGTGCAGGCCGCCGCGGGGGCTGACCACCAGGGCGCGGGTGTTCTCCACCAGGCCGACCGGACCGGTCTCGGTGTAGCGGAAGGTCACGCCGGCACGGGCCACCAGATCGATCCAGTTCTTCAGCTGGGTCGGGATGTTGAAGTTATACATGGGGGCCGCAATGATCACCAGATCGCTCGCCTTGAGCTCGGCCACCAGCTCGTCGGACTGAGCCAGCACGGCCAGCTGACGCTCGTTCAGGTTTTCACCGCCGCGCAGCCCCATGGCCAGCTCGCCGTCGAGCACCGGCAGGTTCAGGGTTGCCAGATCACGCACGGTGACGCTGTCACCCTGGCGTTCGGCCAGGTAGCCGTCGATCAGGGCGTTGGATTGGGAATACTGGCCCAGGATACTGGACTTGAGAACGAGGATATTGGCCATGGTGAAACTCCATTTGGTTGTCGGTTGAACAGCTGTGCTGTCGATGGAGGTCACTATAAAGATTGAGGTTCAAGGCGGATAGCGAAAATAGATGCTCAAGTTATTCAAATATTTTGATGCTTGTGCACTTAGTCGCCAGCGAGGTACTCAGCAAGCACCCCGGCCTTGGCAGAACAAACGATTGCCGTTATGATCCGCCGCACTTTTTTCAGTGACCCGGATCCCATGGCACCCTCCCGCAGGCACTCCCCCTTTGCCGGCGCCGTCTGGATGATGGTGGCAGGCCTCTGCTTTGCCGCCGTCAACAGCCTGAGCCAGTATGTCAGCTTCAAGCTCGGCCTCCCCTCGACCCAGGTCGCCTTTCACCAGTATCTGGTCGCCCTGATCTGCCTGCTGCCCTGGCTCGTTCGCCACGGCCTGCGCCAATCCCTGATGACCAACCAGCTGCGGCTGCACCTGCTGCGGGTCGCCCTGGCGGTCATCGGCATCCAGTTCTGGCTCTGGGCGCTGGCGGTGCCCGTGCCCATCTGGCAGGGCATAGCGCTCTTGATGACCTCCCCCCTGTTTGCCACCTTAGGGTCGGCCTTGCTGCTCAAGGAGCAGGTGAGCCGGGCGCGCATCCTGGCTACCCTGGCGGGCTTTGTCGGGGCCATGCTGATCCTGGCTCCCTGGACCGATGACTTCAGCTGGGCCTCCCTGCTGCCAGTGGCGGCCGCCCTGTTCTGGGCCGGCTACTCCCTGCTGGTGCGCTATCAGGCGGCGAGCGAATCGTCCCACACCATAGTGGTCTACCTGCTCATCTTCAGCACCCCCTTCAACGCCATGCTGGCCCTGCCCGAATGGCAGTGGCCGAGCGAAACCCAGTGGCTGCTGGTGGCGGTCTCAGGGGTGCTGTCGGCGTTGGCCCAGATGTCCATCGCCCGCGCCTACAGCGTGGCCGAGGCCTCCTTCGTGCAACCCTTTGACTTTGCCAAGCTGCCCATGAACGTACTGGCGGGTTGGCTGGTATTTGGCTGGGCGCCCCCCGGCCGATTGTGGCTCGGCGCTGCCATCATCATAGGCGCCATCACACTGCTGACCCATCTGGAGCAGCGCGCCCACAAATCCGTTTCCTGAGGTACGCCATGCGTGCCTCTTTTTTTACTCACTCGGGTCAGCAACCCTGACCATGGACATCAGGAGAGATCAGATGTTTGGAACTGCCACCCGCCCCGGCGCCACCCGTGCCCTGCTGCTCGGCTCAGGCGAACTCGGCAAGGAAGTCGCCATCGAGCTGCAACGCCTTGGCATAGAAGTGATCGCCGCCGACCGCTACGCCCACGCCCCCGCCATGCAGGTCGCCCACGCCGCCCAGGTGCTGGACATGCTCGATGGCGCCGCCCTGCGCGCCTTGGTGGCCGAGGTCAAGCCCGACCTCATCATCCCCGAGATTGAAGCCATCGCCACCGATACCCTGGCAGAGCTTGAGCAGGAAGGAGTCAGGGTCGTGCCCAACGCCCGCGCCACCCAGCTCACCATGAACCGGGAGGGGATCCGCCGGCTCGCCGCCGAAGAGCTCGGCCTCCCCACCTCCTCCTACCGCTTCGCCCAGAGCAAGGAGGAGTTCATTGCCGCTGTCGAGGCCATAGGCCTGCCCTGTGTGGTGAAACCCGTGATGAGCTCGTCCGGCAAGGGCCAGAGCCTGCTGCGGGATCTCGCCAAGCTGGACGAGAGCTGGACCTATGCCCAGGAGGGGGGCCGCGCCGGCCGTGGCAAGGTGATAGTCGAAGGCTTCGTCCCCTTCGAGTACGAGATAACCTTGCTCACTGTGCGCGCCGTGGACGGCATCCACTTCTGCGATCCCATAGGCCATCGTCAGGAAGACGGTGACTACCGCGAATCCTGGCAGCCCCAGGCGATGAGCGAGCTGGCGCTGGCCCGCGCCAAGGAGGTCGCCGCCAAGGTGGTCGAGGCCCTGGGTGGCCATGGCCTGTTCGGGGTGGAGCTCTTCATCAAGGGTGACGAGGTGTGGTTCAGCGAGGTCTCTCCCCGCCCTCACGACACCGGCATGGTGACCCTGATCTCTCAGGATCTCTCCGAGTTCGCCCTGCACGTGCGCGCCATCCTGGGGCTGCCGGTCGGCACCATCACCCAGTTCGGGCCGAGTGCCTCCGCCGTGGTGCTGCGCGATGGCCACAGCCAGAATATCCGCTATCAGGGGGTTGCCGAGGCGCTGGCCCTGGTGCCGGGCGCCCAGCTGCGTCTCTTTGGCAAGCCCGAGATCGCCGGTCGCCGTCGTCTCGGTGTGGCGCTGGCCCGTGGGCAAGGGTGCGAAGAGGCGGTGGAAAAGGCCAAGGCGGTCGCCGCCCGGGTCGAGGTGCTCTTCTAGAGCGCATTCTTTGTCACGTAAAAACAAACGTTTATCTGCGTGATCCGGCGCAAGGGGCGGGCTTCTGCCCCTTTTCCATTGAGGCGTCGGGCTTATAATCCCCCCTTCACCTATGTCAGGAGTACAAGATGTTAACTGCCGTGATCTTCGATATGGATGGTGTTCTGATCGACTCGGAACCCTTTTGGCAACGGGCCCAGATGGCCGTCTTCTCCGAGCTGGGCCACTTCCACACCGAGGAAGACTGCAACTCCACCATAGGGGTGCGCATCGATCAGCTGGTGGCCCACTGGTATCGCCTGCGTCCCTGGAGCGGCCCGACCCAGGAAGAGGTGGTGCAACGCATCCTGGATCAGGTGATAGCACTCATCCTGCAGGAAGGTCAGGCCAAGGAGGGCGTGTTGGAGGCCCTCTCCCTCATCGAGGCCCGTGGTCTCAAGATTGGCCTGGCCACCTCTTCCCCCTTCACCATGGTGGAGGCTGTGCTCGGCAAGCTCGGCATCCAGGATCGCTTCATGGCGGTCCACTCCGCCGAGGTGGAGCGCTTTGGCAAGCCCCACCCGGACGTCTATATCCACGCCGCCGAGAAGCTGGGCGTCGAACCTGTGCACTGTCTGGCCATCGAGGACAGCTTCACCGGCCTGCTGGCGGCCAAGGCGGCGTCCATGCAGGCGCTGATAGTGCCGGACCCGGCGCTGGTGGGCGACCCCCGTCTGGCCATCGCCGATCACCAGCTGCGTTCGCTGGCCGAACTGGATGCAGACATGCTGGCCCGCTGGGTGGGGTGAATCCGCACGGAACCAGGGGTGCGCCGGATCAGACCTTAGGGGCTAGGCGCATCCCCTGATCCCTGTCATAAACGTGCGCCCGCTCGCGGTTGCGCCGCCTCTTGCCGACTAGAATCAGGGGAAAGAGGCGGCCAGTCGGCCCCAGGAGGTCACCATGATCGAGTACACCAGCAAGCGCATCGTCTGCCCCCACTGCGGCCACCACACCCGGGTCGAGCTGGATGCCAGCCAGGGGGATCAGGAGTTCTACGAGGACTGCATGGCCTGTTGCAATCCGATCCACCTGCGGTTGCACCGGGACGAAGCCCGCGACTGTTTGCAGCTGTTTGTGGATGCGGACGACGAGCAGATGTTCTGATTGCCTTTCGCTGACCAGGCAAGCGAGGGGGACTGGGGCGACGCCATGCCGCCCATCCCCTGCTTGCTTCTCCCCAGATGCCTGAGTCCCTCCCCTTCGCGGCACATTCCCTCATAAAGAAAAGCCCCTCGGAGAACCTCAAATCATCCTGAAGTTCGCCAAGGGGCCTTGTCTCTTATGTGATGGTTGTCGGCTCATGGATGTGCCAGACACAAGAAGTGTAGGCACGGTTTCATCCTTAGGCCAGCCTCTGAAGCTCAGGCTCCGTAAGCCAGGGTTGGCTGCCACACAAGGGATGGCGTTCTGCCCGAAGCCTCACCTCATATTCACGAGACAGAACAGGGCCCCCTGCTGCGGACCCTGCTTGAGATGGCGGACTTGGGCGGATCAGGCTGGCTGGCGCGCCGCCAGCACCCGCTCCACGGTGTCGACTATGGCTTGGGTCTGGGGATCGATCTCTATGTTGGTCTGCCAGCCCGCCTTGACCCAACCCAGGTTGGTGCGGGCCAGGGTCTCGGGGATCAGGTTGACGCAGAACTCATGGCCGCGCACCTCGCCCACGGTCAGGCTGATGCCGTCGATGCCGATGTAGCCCTTGGTCAGCACGTATTTCATGAGCGCGGGGGCAAGGCGGTACCACAGCTGGCGATTGTTGGGGGTGTCGATGACGGCACTGACCTCGGCCGTGCCCATGATGTGGCCGGACATGGCATGGCCGCCAATCTCGTCCCCAAAGCGGGCGGCCCGCTCCACATTGACCTTGTCCCCGACAGCCAGCGAGCCGAGGTTGGTCAGGCGCAGGGTCTCCTGCATCAGATCGAAGCTGACCAGTTCCCCCTCGATGCGGGTGACCGTCAGGCAGCAGCCGTTGTGGGCCACGGAGGCGCCGAGTGCCAGCCCCTCGCCCCAGGCCGGGCTCGGCATGCGGATCACATGGGTGCGAAAGTTGGGCAGCTCTTCGATGGCCACCAGTTCGGCGGTCCCCTGTACTATGCCGGTGAACATGTCTCGTCTCCACGCTGTAACAAAATTGTCGGCAGGTTACCCCCGGCCACAGTGCAAGACAAGCATGCCGGCTGACAAGGCAGGCCCCGATCGTTATAGTGACCCCATTCAATCCAGGCTTAACGAGGAAACAAAAATGCAGGTATATCAATGCTGTGAAGCCATTCGCATCGCCTACAACCAGATAGGCTCAGGTGAGCAGGGCTATGTGCCCCAGGCCATCGCCGCCAGCATACGGGCGCTCAACGCCGTGGCGAGCGACGATAGGGTGCCCGCAGATCTGCGCGAGCAGGCCGCCTACGCCGCCGCCAACCTGCTGATCAGCGATCACGAGGACGCCTGATCCCGGGTAGAAATGCGCCGCCAACCTTCCCCGTTGGCGGATTTTCAGGCTAGAATGACACCCCCGCGTTTTGTCTCCTCCCGGCAGGAGATAAAAGCCCCTCTCATTTACCCGTTCTTTTCTCTTTTATCTGATCCACTCGGAGGTGTCAGTGCAACGTTATTGGACCGAGGCGAAGCAGCTCGTTCGTCTAGCCAGCCCCATACTGGTGGCCCAGGTGGCCCAGATCGCCATGAACTTCGTCGATACCGTGATGGCGGGACAGGTCAGCGCCGTGGATCTCGCTGCCGTGTCGGTCGCCTCCAGCTTCTGGCTACCCATCATCTTGCTGGTGCAGGGCATCATCATGGCGCTCACCCCCATCGTTTCCCAGCTCAACGGGGCCCGCAAGCGGGACGAGATCCGCCCGGCCGTGCACCAGGGCTTCTGGCTGGCGCTGATGGTGACCCCCATCGCCATGGTGGCGCTCTACTTCAGCCCGCTGGCGCTGCAGTTCATGGACGTGGATCCGGTGATGGCGGACAAGACCGCCGGTTACCTGCACGCCATCCTCTGGGGTCTGCCCGCCTTCGTGCTGTTCCAGGTGCTGCGCAACTTCAGCGAGGGGCTCTCCCACACCATGCCCACCATGGTGATTGGCTTCGTGGGACTGGCGGTCAACATCCCCGCCAACTACATCTTCATTCACGGCCACTTCGGCATGCCCAAGCTCGGCGGGGTCGGCTGCGGCGTGGCCACCGCCATAGTGCTCTGGGCCATGCTGCTGGCGATGATTGCCTACGTGAAGCTCTCCCCCCACTTCAAGAAGATCAATCTGTTCGCCCAGCTCGCGCGCCCCAACGGCAGCCGGATCTGGCGCCTGTTTCGCTTAGGCTTCCCCATCGCCATGGCCATCTTCTGCGAGGTGACCCTGTTCACCGTGGTGGCCCTGATGCTGGCCCCCTTCGGCGCCGAGACGGTGGCGAGCCACCAGATAGCCCTGAACTTCTCCAGCCTGGTGTTTATGCTGCCGCTCTCCATCGGCGTCGGCGTGACCATCAGAGTCGGCCACAGCATAGGGGAAGGCCAGCCGGAGCACGCCCGCGTCGCCGCCCGTACCGGCCTGATGCTGGGCATGGCGGTGGCCGCCGGTACCGCCGCCCTGACGGTGTTGCTGCGCGAACATATCGCGGGGATCTACACCGATGACATCCAGGTGATCACCCTCGCGGCTACCTTGTTGTTCTTCGCCGCCATCTATCAGGTCTCGGACTCGGTGCAGGTGGTGGCGGCCGCGGCCCTGCGTGGCTACAAGGACACCAAGGCCATCTTCTACGTCACCATAGTCGCCTACTGGGGACTGGGGCTGCCCACCGGCATGATCCTGGGGCTGACCGACTGGGTGGTGCCGCGCATGGGGCCCCAGGGCTTCTGGGTAGGCTTCATCGTCGGCCTCACCGGCGCGGCCCTGATGCTGGGTGCAAGGCTGAGATTCATCTATGGTCGCTTCGCGAGTCCCGAGGCCTGCACTACCCTTTCCCGGGCCCAATAAAGGGCGCCACAGCGCCGCTCAATCGAGCGGCTCGCCTGCAAAATCAACAGGCTGCGCAAGAACTGGGCAAACAGTCTCCTTTGTGCATGTCCCTTGTTGACAGCCTTGGGGGGCATGGGTAGTATGCCGACCACGTCAGCAGTGCTGGCGTAGTTGAAGTGGGTTTAACGCTCGGTTGGTCAGAGCATGAACTTGGCATGGTGAAGATTGTGTCTTTGGTTCGAATTCATTTCATCGAGTGGGTTTATAGCTCAGTTGGTTAGAGCACTACCTTGACATGGTAGGGGTCGTTGGTTCGAATCCAATTAAACCCACCACTTTTTCTGTGATGCGTCCTTAGCTCAGCTGGTTAGAGCACCACCTTGACATGGTGGGGGTCGGTGGTTCGAATCCACTAGGACGCACCATTACAGAACACTGATTATGCGTCCTTAGCTCAGCTGGTTAGAGCATCACCTTGACATGGTGGGGGTCGGTGGTTCGAATCCACTAGGACGCACCATTCAGTTTGAAAGAAATACAGATATTCCAGATGTGGGTTTATAGCTCAGTTGGTTAGAACAGTACTTTGACATGGCGTAGGCGATGTCGTTGGTTTTAATACAATTGAACACAGATGTGGGTTTATAGCTCAGTTGGTTAGAGCACTACCTTGACATGGTAGGGGTCGTTGGTTCGAATCCAATTAAACCCACCACTTCTGGCAAATGAAAAAGCCGCATTGCGCACCCTGCGTCCTTAGCTCAGCTGGTTAGAGCATCACCTTGACATGGTGGGGGTCGGTGGTTCGAATCCACTAGGACGCACCAAATTAGAAAAGCCCGCTCATCGAGCGGGCTTTTTGCATTGCGCCTTCTCCCTGCCCTTCCGACCCTCCTGATCCGGGTCAGCCCCCGGCTGTGGGGACTAGCTCGCTAGAAGAGATCCAGCTGCTGGCCGCAGATCCGGTCGAACGACTCGCCGATAAAGGGCAGTATGGCGTCGGCAATGGGCCTCAACTGCTTGTCGATGTAGTGCTCGTAGTCGATGGCGCTGCGCCTGTACTCCAGCGGCTCGGGGCCATTGAGGGTCATCAGATAGGCGATGGTGCCCCTGTGCTGATAACGCTGGGGCTGGCCGCGGCGCAGGTTCTCCTCGTCCGCCAGCCGCGCCGCCCGCACATGGGGGGGCACATTCTTCTGATACTCCTCGAGTTTTTGGCGCAGCCGCTTGCGATAGATGAGCAGATCGTCGTGCAGGCCGGCACGGGTCTCGTCCACCATGGTGCGCACATAGCCGCTGGGATCTTCGTCGTGAAACACCAGCTCGTAGAGCCGGGTCTGAAACTGCTTGGCCAGCATGGTCCAGTCGGTGCGCACAGATTCGAGCCCCTTGAACACCAGCTGCTCAGATCCGGCCTGCCCCTCGCCGCCAACCAGCCCGGCATAGCGCTTCTTGCTCCCCTTCTCCAGCCCGCGGATGGTGGGCATCAGGAAGCGGCGGTAGTGGGTCTCGTATTCGATCTCGAGATAACAGGGCAGATCGAACTCGCGCCTGATCAGTGCCGTCCAGTTGTCGTTGATCATGGCGGCCAGCTCGCGGCCTGTCTGCTCGGCCTGCTGCGGACTGGTCTCCCTGTTCAGGTGAACGAAGGTGGAGTCGGTGTCGCCATAGATCACCTCGAACCCCTTAGCCTCTATCCACTCCCGGGTCTGCTGCATGATGCTGTGACCGCGCAGGGTGATCGATGAGGCAAGTCGCGGATCGTAGAAGCGGCAGCCCCCCGAGCCCAGCACGCCGTAGAAGGAGTTCATGATGATCTTGATGGCCTGGGAGAGCGCCTTGTTGCTGGCCGCCTTGGCCCTGTCCCGCGCCGCCCAGAGGGTGGCGATGAGATCCGGCAGGAAGTGCCGCTCGCGGGAGAACAGGGCGCCGCGAAAGCCGGGAATGGCCTGTTCCGGGTGTTGCAGCCCCTCCACCAATCCCATGGGATCGATGCAGAAGGTGCGGATGATGCTGGGGTAGAGGCTCTTGAAATCGAGCACCAGCACATGGCGATAGAGACCGGGTTTGGAGTCCATCACATAGCCGCCGGGGCTCGCCAGCCCACCGTCTGCGGGCAGATTGGGGGCCACGTAGCCGCCGCGATGGAGCCGCGGCAGATAGAGGTTGGTAAAGGCGGCTACCGAGCCCCCCACCCTGTCGAGCTCCAGCCCGGTGAGGGAAGCCCGCTCTATGGCGAAGGGGATGAGGTGGCAGTAGTCGAAGATCTCCCACACCAGCTTGCAGTCTTCCAGGTTGTAGCGAGCCAGCGCCTCCTTGTCGGAGTGGAACAACTCGGTGATCTTCTCCCCCCGGTTCGCCACATCCTCGATGTCCTTGCCACGACCGAGCAGTTCGCTTGCCACCGCGTCCAGACTGTAGCTGGCAAACTGCCAGGTGGCGCTTTTGAGGGTGTCGATGCCGTCGAGCACCATGCGCCCCGGGATGATGACGTTGCCGGTCTGGGGGTCATTGCGAGACGAGCGCCAGAAGCAGAGCTCGCGCCCCCGCCCGAGCCGCAGTCGCCGCTTGCCCAGCTCGGCGCGGCGCAGCAGCAGACGAAAGTCGAAGTTCACCACGTTCCAGCCGATCACCAGATCGGGATCGTGCCGCTGGAACCAGCTCTCCAGCGCGCCGAGCAGGGCACTTTCATCCGCCACCCACTCGACCTGGGTGCCCCAGCTGTCGGCATCCGCCTCCGGGGTACCTATCATGATGACCCGCGCATCCTGCTCGCTGTAAAGACCGACCGAGAAGAGGGCCCCGTCCATGGCGCACTCCACGTCCAGCGACACCCAGGAGAGGGTCGGCGTCACCGCCTGGGGGGCGCAGCGTGCCTCGTTCACCTCCCAGTAGCCCTGCCTGCCCCCCTTCTTCACCGCCCGGCCATCGAAGCGCACGCCAGCGGTGATGAAGCGCTCCATCAGGAAGCGCTCCGGCAGCCGGATATCCGCCTCGAAATGCTCCAGCCCGCGAATGAGCAGCAGCTCGATGGCGCGGTGAAAGGCGCTCAGGGTGGCAAAATAGCAGCCCACCACAGGGCGGCCGTCGAAGGTGTGCATGGGCAGGCGGCGAAACCGCCCCCTCACCCCGGCGCCCTTGAACAGCTCGGCGGCCTCGGCCATATGGCTCTGTGGCAGGAAGAACACCGGCTCCTGCCCCGGCACCACCACCCGCACCGGCCCCTGGGCGCTCCAGAGCCACATCACGATTTCGGTGGTGGCGGCGTGCCCGTCGCGGCCGCGCACGTCCCGACCGTGGCGGGTCAGGATAAAGCCGTCGAGCGGCGGGTCGGCGGGAACGGGGGGCTGGGTCGCGGTCATGGGCAATAGGGGTCGGTCTTGGGATGGGACTATTGTACGTTCATACAGTGCCTGCTCGCAATCGTCACCCTAGGCTGCGGGGCCTGAGTCAAACTGGTAAGCTCGATCCCGTCGTCATCCTCATCAACCCTTTTATTACGGCGCTTCGCCGACGAAAGGAGTCACTGTGGCAATCTATTCCCTGCTGGATCGGCTCGCCATCCCCTACCAGCGTATCGATCATCCCCCCGTTTTCACCTGCGAGGAGGCGAGCAGGCTGCTGCCCGACCTGCCCGCTGCCAAGACCAAGAACCTCTTTTTGCGCGATCCGAAAAGCGAGCGGCTGTTTCTGGTGGTAAGTCCGGAGGAGAGCCGGGTCGATCTCAAGGCGCTGGCGGCACGGCTCGGGGTCAAGCGGCTGAGCTTTGGCTCCCCCGAACGGCTCGAGGCAGTGCTCGGCCTCACCCCGGGTTCGGTCACCCTGCTCGCCATGGTGCGCGATAGCGAGCATGCCGTGGAGCTGGTGGTGGACGAGCGTATCTGGCAGGCCGAGCAGGTGCAGTGCCACCCGCTGGTCAATACCGCCACCCTGCTCATCCGCCTCGACGATGTGCGCCGTCTGCTGACCCATCTGGGCCGAGAGGCCTGCGTCATGGTATTGCCGATAGTGGCAGCAGATTAAATGGCCGACACCACCATCAAGATGCAGCATCAACCAGAACCGACCCGTTTCGAATGCCACCTGGCGCCGTTATATGGTCGACTGTGCCGAGGCGGGATAGTCGCACTATCAGGTGGCACGATTTGACCCAAATGGCTGGCTACTAGCCTGCGGGGCTATGCAGCAGGGTGTAATCTAGGGCCCACCACTCCCTCTCCTGCCCTCGATGCCGGGGAGATCCTCGCTACCCGGCGCCTGATGGGGGCTGGGTCTGCCATCCGCGGCCGGATTGGTGCATAGTCAGGTTATCATCCGTCCATTGCGTCCTTTCGTGGCACCGGGAGCATCATGCGCATCGCCCTCCTCATTCCCCTGCTGGCCCTGGCCCTTGCCGGCTGCAGCAACACCTCCTCGTCAGGCGCCAGCGTGGGGCTTGGCGCTGGTGACTATTACGGCGGTCACTATGGCGCCTCTTACTGGTGGTATGACGACTATTACGGCTATTGGGATGACTACTACCCCTGGTGCTGCGACAACCAGGGGGATTTTGACGAGCTGATCAAGAAGTGGTGGAGCGGGCTCGATCCTGAGCGCCAGCAGGAGATCAAGGAGAAGTATCAGGATTGGCAGGAGAACAATGGCCAGCCCGATGTGGCCGCCCTGCGAGGGGAGCTGGCGGGCCGCTGGAATGCCATGACGCCGGAGCAGCAACAGGCCCTGCGTGACAACCGGCAGAACAAACCCAGCGTCAGCAACCCGGACAGGGGCCCGCGCTCACCGCTGGATGACAAGGGGGGCACTCTCCCCAGGGCCGAGAACGGCCTGCTGACCCCAGGGGCACGGCCCAAGGTCGACGGCGGCCTCTTGATACCCTCCACCCTGCCCAAGACAAATAACGGCCTCTTGCTCCCCGGGACCCAGCCCAGGGTGGATACCAGACCGCACCTTCCCCGCGCCATGGCCCCCCCAGTGCGCGCCCCCACCGTCAGACCGGCGATAAGGCCAGGCTTCACCCCCATGCGCAGCTTCGGGGGCGGGGGCCGCCGCCGCTAGCCCCCCCTCTCGGCGAGCGCGAGGGATACACTATCCTGATGCAGCAGGATCACCGCCCAGCAAGGAGCACGACATGACTCAACAGTGGCAACGCATTTCCTCCCGCCTCACCGACGTGGGCGGCATCCCGGTGGCCCGCGCCCTCCCGGTCAAGGAGCGGCGCACCATAGGCCCCTGGTGCTTTCTCGATCACATAGGGCCGACCCGCTTCGCCCCCGACGCCCCCGGGCTGGACGTGGGGCCCCATCCCCACATCGCCCTGCAGACCTTCACCTGGATGCTGGCGGGGGAGATTTTGCACCGTGACAGTCTCGGCAGCGAGCAGGTGATCCGCCCGGGCCAGGTCAATCTGATGACCGCCGGGCGCGGCATAGCCCACACCGAGGAGTCCCTGGCGGGCCACCCCGACCTGCACGCCGCCCAGCTCTGGATAGCGCTGCCTGAGCGTGATCAGGAGACCCAACCCCGCTTCGATCACTACCCCCTGCTGCCCAGCTGGCAGGAGAGCGAGACCAACCTGACCCTGCTCATCGGCGACCATGCCGGGCGCCAAGCCCCCACCCTCAGCTTCTCCCCCATCCTCGGGCTGGACTTGCACTCGCCCCATGGCGGGCACATAGTGCTGCCGCTGGATCCGGCCTTCGAGCACGGCCTCTTCCCCTTGCAGGGAGAGGCGACCATAGCAGGGGAGGCGCTCGCCCCCGAGCAGCTCCTCTATCTGCCGCCGGGCACCCGGGAGCTGGCGGTGACACTCGGCCCGGGCACTCGCCTGCTGCTCATCGGCGGCGAGCCCCTGGCCGAGCCGCTGCAGATCTGGTGGAACTTCGTGAGCTTCAGCCCGGAGGCCATTCGCACCGCAGCCTCGGATTGGGAGAGCGGCCATCCCCGCTTCGGCGAGGTCAAGGGTTACCCCGGCCCCCGCCTCAAGGCCCCGCCCCTGGCCGGGCTCTGATCCCGGCGAGGCAGGCATGTCGTAATGGCATATATCTACAAAAAGCTGCCCGCAGACCCGCTTACCCGCATTGGCACAGGCCGTTTACACAAAGCAGGTGGCGGGCTCTCTCGGTGAGTACCAAGGATTGTTTATGGATTTATCTCCCTTCTATCACGCCAGCGCAGCGGTCTCGATACAGGCTCTGATCGGATATCGTTTGGGGCATTGGGGATATGGCGGCCTCATTGGGTGCATATGGTTTGTCGCACGAGAGCAGACACAGGCGGAATACAGGTGGATAGCGCTGTTCGGCCAGGGGCGGAGGGCCAACATGCCCTGGTGGGGCGGATTCGATCCCAGAGTCTGGGAACTGGGGAGTGTTCTGGATTTTCTGGTGCCGATCGCCTTGTGTACGCTGGTGTTTGTGGTTGCGCGCCGCGCCAATCGGCTGGCTTGCTGACCCGACTTGTTCAGTGGGCTAAGGCTCCCGGCTGGGTCCGCCGTTTAAACGAAGAGGGGCACATTGCCCCTCATCATTATTGCAATACCCTTCCACAACCAGCCTGCTAAAATCCGGCACCCCAACACAGGGGATGTAGGCAGAGGGAACACCTCAAGTTCGCATCAGAACTCCTCTTCCTGCTCGGCCTTCATGCGGGCCCGACGCTCCATCGCCTCCTCTTCCGCGCTCTCGATCTCGTGCAGCACGGCATCGATGTCGATGGCCTCGGTGCTCTCCTCGAACAGGCCGGTCAGCTCGGATTCCGGGGTGAGCTTGCCGTCTTCGAACAGCGCCCACATCTCCCTGGCATAACGGGTCTTGAGCAGCTCGGGCGCATAGATGCCGTAGTAGTTGCGCATGTTGTTGACGTCCCGCTCCAGCATGGCCCTGGCCTGGTTGTTGGCGGCGGCATCCACCACCTGGGGCAGATCTATGATGACGGGGCCCTCTGCATCCACCAGCACGTTGAACTCGGAGAGATCCCCGTGGATGAGGCCGGCGCAGAGCATGCGCACCACGTAGCGGATCACCTTGCCGTGATCGATGAGCGCCTGCTCGGCCGAGAGCGCCACGTCGTTGAGGCGGGGCGCCACGTTGCCCTCGGCATCTGTGATGAGCTCCATCAGCAGGACGCCATCCAGGCAGACATAGGGGGTGGGCACCCGCACGCCGGCGGCGGCCAGCTTGAACAGGGCATCCACCTCTGTGTTCTGCCACACCTCTTCGTGCTGCTTGCGACCGTACTTGGAGCCCTTCTCCATGGCGCGGGCACTGCGGCTGTTGCGCACCTTGCGCCCTTCCTGATAGACCACGGCCTGCTTGAAGCTGCGCTTGGAGGCCTCTTTATAGACTTTGGCGCAGCGGATCTCGTCGCCGCAGCGCACCACATAGACGTCGGCTTCTTTGCCGCTCATCAGCCGGCTGATGACATCGTCGACCAGGCCGTCATCAACCAGAGGTTGGATTCGATTTGGAATTTTCATGACCGCCCTTTTACCTTATTTGCACCTTGTTTGCACCTTGTTTGCGTGGCGGTAGGCCAGACAGGGCCCCGCTTTGGTCCCCCACCGGCCCCTTGCCGGGGGTGGCCTGGTTTGCCCTGCCCCAACCGCCTTTCCCTGGCTGTCAACACGACCCGCAGGGGAGCCCTGTGGTTCAAGGCTCGGGGGGCAACCCCTGGCGGATGCGCCGGATCCCCTCCTCATAGAGGCCATCCTCCCCTTCGTTATCCGCCTGGGTCTCGAAAATCTTGAGAAACCACATGTACTGCTCGGGGAAGCGGCCAAGCTGCTGCTCCACCATGCGGTTCATGGCGTTGACGTCTGCCTCCAGATCCTGGGTGGGATAAGGATCGAACGGCGGCTCCACCTCGAGCCGGTAGCAGCCCTGATCCTCGTCATAGCAGGCCAGGATGGGCACGGCCCGGGCGCCGGTCAGCTTGACCAGCTTGGGCAGGGCCGGCAGGGTCGCCTTGGGGTGGCCGAAGAAGGGCACGAAGATGCTCGCCTCCCGACCGTGATCCTGATCCGGCAGATAGAAGAAGCTGTCGCCGCTGCGCAGGGCCTTGATGGCGGGCTTGATGCCGACGCTGCGCTCATAGACACGCCCGCCCTTGCTGCGCTCGCGGTTGATATACCAGTCGAACACCTGATCCTTGGGGCTCTTCATCATGGTGCACAGGGGCACCCCCTCATCGGTCAGGTAGCGGCCTATCATGTCCACCGCCCAGGTGTGGGGCACCACGAAGATCATGGGGCGCCCGGCGGCCAGCTCGGCCTCTATATGCTCCCAGCCACGCACCTTGATGCGCCCTTTCAGGAAGGCGGGGCTGCGCCAGGTGAGCTCGCCAAAACCCATGAAGGTCTTGAGGCCGACCCGGATGGACTTGAGCAGCAGCCGCTCGCGCCCGGCCGCGTCAAGCTCGGGGAAACAGATCTTGAGGTTGGTCTCGGCGATGTAGGCCTGCTTCCTGGAGAAGCGCAGCAGCAGGGGGGCCAGGGCATCGGCCAGCTTGTCTCTGTAGCTGGCCGGGATCCAGGCCAGCAGGGAGAGCAGGGCAAGCGCCAGCCAGCTGCCCCACAGACGGGGGTGCAGCAGACGCAGATGAAAGGAGGTGTCAAACACCGGATCTTGTGCGGACATGGTCGCCATCGAATCATCAAAACAGACCGTCATTTTAGTGATCCTGACAATTTTTTCTACCCGGTATCCCCCAAGCGGGGTTTCCAAGTCACTGATCAGACTAGTTAGAAATAAAAAGTGGCCCACATGGGGCCACTTATAAAGACGCATTAAGTTGCGGTTCAGGAATGAGGGCTGAGTCCCTTGCGGATGCGCCTTATCCCCTCTTCGTAGAGGCCGTCTTCCCCCTCCTGATCCTCGCGGGTATCGAAGATCTTGAGGAACCACATGTACTGACCCGGGTGACGGGTCAGCTGCCGCTCCACGCTGTCGTTCATGCGGCAGGTGTCGGCCACCAGATCATCGCTCGGGTAGTCGGCGAAGGGGGCCTCTATCTCCAGCCGGTAGCAGTGCGCCGCCTCGTCATAGCAGGCCAAGACAGGCACGGCGCGGGCACCGGTCAGCTTGACCAGCCGTGGCAGGGCCGGCAGGGTCGCCTTGGGATGCTTGAAGAAGGGCACGAACAGGCTGGCCTCGCGGCCATGATCCTGATCCGGCAGGTAGAAGAAGCTAAGGCCGGATTTCACCGCCTTGATCACCGGCTTGATGCCGGCGCTGCGCTCATAGACGCGGCAGCCATTCTTGGCGCGCTCGCGGTTGATGTGCCAGTCGAACACAGGGTTGCGGGCGCTCTTCATCATGGTGCACATGGGCAGGCCCCGCTGGGAGAAGTAGTAGCCCGCCGCATCGATGGGCCAGCTGTGGGGCACCACCAGGATCACCGGGCGACCGGCGGCTTGCTCGGCCTCGATGTGTTCCCATCCGCTCACCTGGATGCGCTTCATCAGGTACTCGGGGCTGCGCACCGTGAACTCGCCAAACCCCAGTAGGCTCTTGAGGCCGACCCGGATCGAGGTCATCAGTATGGCGTCCCGCTCTGCCTCGCTCTGCTCCTTGAAGCAGATGGCGAGGTTGGTTCTGGCGATATAGACCTGCTTTTTCGAGATCTTGAGCACCAGGGGCGCCAGGGCGTCGGCCAGCTTGTCGCGCCAACGGGGCGGCACATAGGCGAGCACGCCGAGCACGCCGAGGGCAAGCCAGCTCACCCAGTAACGCGGGTGCAGCAAACGGGTCTGGAATGCGGAGTCAAACACGGGATCTTGGGAGGACATGGGTACTATCAAACAGTAGAAGTGGGCAATTACGGCAATCCTGACAGGTAATACCAGTGAAAACCACCTTAATATCGCCTGAATGAGCGACAATTTGAGCCTTTTCACGGATTGACAGCGCCCCCTGATCCCCAGGCCGTGGGCGCTGCTCACGCTTTGTACCAGCCCCGGATGCAACAGACCCCGCCAGGCGGGGTCTGCTCTTGGTAGAGACGGGTTGCGACCTTAGCGGCGCAGGGGCTGCTCCAGCATGCCGACCTGACCGAGGGGCAGAAAGAACATCAGGTAGCGCAGCGCCACATAACCGACGATCAGGGTCGCCGCACCGAGCTCCAGATAGGCCAGCTGGTTGATCTGCGCCGCATAGTGGGCCGCCTCTGGCCACTGCGACAACAGGTGACCCACCTTGAACAGGGCGGTGGCGCCGATCACCAGGGGGAAGGTGAAGGCGGCATAGCCCGGCGAGAACGGCAGACGCAGCAGCTTGATGAAGGCCAGGTAGATGATGCCAGTCATCAGCACGGCTATCCCCAGCAGCACGGCCACCAGCAGCAGCGACGGATCCTGGCTCACGGTGAGGTAGCCGGCGAGCGACAGGCTGGCAGGGGCCGCCAGGATGGCGATGGTGGGCTTGGCGGCATCCGGCACCTCGTGGCTGAAGATGAGGCGATAGAGCATCAGCGGCAGCATCAGGCCGTAGCAGGCCATGCCGAACCAGAGCAGGCCATTGGCCAGGGCGGCGAAGGGGCCACCCGGGTAGGCGACGTCGGCCACTATGATCCCCACCGGCGGCACGAACCAGCTCGGCACCATGTGGTGAATTTCAAACGCCTTGGCCCTGTGCCAGACGAAGGTGGCGAGGAACACCAGGTGAATGATCACCGCAAACAGCCAGAGCCCCTGGCCCAGGGTCGGGGCCAGTAGCCCCACCGCCTTGGAGACCACCATGGTCCCCATGGCATAGGTGGGCACCACGCTGCCCACCACGGGGTGGGCGAGATCCTGCCACAGCAGACGCGGGTGCAGCAGGAACTTGAAGGTGAGGACGAGGAGCAGCACGGCGGCGATGGCGGCCCCCAGCAGTTGCAGGCGGCCATCGAACTGACCGGCATTTTCCCAACACCAGCCGAGGCTGGCGATCCCCAGTGCCAGCCCGGCCATGGGGGTCGGGGCGGCGGCAAGGGAGCGACGGGTGCGTGCGATCATGACTGGTACCCTCTTGTTGATGACGATGTGCATAGGATAAAGAGGGTCTATCGTTTACGATATCTAAATGAATTGAACTAAGCGTTTAGGAAAATCAAACGACATGAAGCTGACCCTGCAACAACTCAAGGTGTTCGCCACCATAGCCCGCCACGGCAACCTGGGGGGCGCGGCCAGCGAGCTCTGCCTCAGCAAGGGGGCCGTCTCCCAGTCGTTGCAGGAGCTGGAGCGCCAGCTCGCCACCCCGCTGTTCGATCGGGTGCATCCCAGGCTTCAGCTCAACAACGAGGGGCGCCTGCTGCAACCGGCCGCCGAGGAGCTGCTGACCCGGATGCAGGAGATAGAGCAGCTGTTTGGCCCGGACGCCGAGCCGAGCGGCCAGCTGCGGCTGGGGGCCAGCCAGACCATAGGCAACTACCTGCTGCCCAGCCTGCTGGCGGGGGGCGCCCAGGAGCTGGGATCCGCCCCCAGGGTGACCATCGCCAACACCCACCTGTTGTGCCACTCCCTCGCCCACTTCGAGCTGGATCTGGCCCTCATCGAGGGGGAAAACCATCACCCGGATCTGGTGAGCGAGCCCTGGCTCGAAGACGAGATGCTGATCATAGCCCCGCCCCAGCACCCCCTGGCCGGGCAGCTGGAGCTGCCCCTTCGCCTGCTCGCAGGCGAGACCTGGGTACTGCGCGAGCCCCAGTCAGGGAGCCGCGAGCAGTTCGAGCAGCAGATCCAGCCCAGGCTGCCGCGCTGGCAGGCGGGGCTCGAGCTCAACACCCTGGAGGCGGTGATGCTGGCGGTGGAGAAGGGGCTCGGCATCTCCTTTATCTCCCGCCTCGCTGTCTCCGATCGCCTGCACAGCGGCCGCCTGGTGGCGCTCACCCCGAGCCAGACCTTCCCCCGCCAGCTCTCCCTCGTCTGGCACAAGCAGAAGTTCCACTCCGCGGCCCTGCGCCGCTTCCTCGCCTTCTGCCGCGCCCAGACCCTGCCCGCCCCCTGAGCCGCAGTCAAAAAACAGAGGGCGCCGTGGCGCCCTCTGTTGTTCAAGAAAGGTGTTGGGAGGATCTCTTGCGAGATAGCGTGCGGCGCCATCAGCCCCCCCGGTGCAGCCCCGCCTCGACCCAGCCCAGCACCCGCCGCGTCAGGGCGTGGGGCACCCAGGGGGAGTCCAGCAGCCGGTGGCGCAGGCAATCGGCGAAGTGATCCGCCTCGTGCTGCATGCCGCCCCCCTGTACCGGCAGGTAGATGTCCGCCGGCCAGGCGGCAGGCGGCGTATCCCCCTGCCAGCGAATGTGCTGGGGATTCCACCACTTGCCCTCGATGACCAGGGTCCACGCCTCCCCCGAGAGCCAGGCATCCCGATCGAGATCCTCGACGATGGAGGCGCCAAGCTCCGCCGAGAAGGGGCCGCCGAAGCTGAAGCGGGCCGCGAGATCCACCTCCCCGGGCGCCCTGTCCAGCGCCACCTCGGGGGCCTGGGTCGCGAGCCCCAGCCGCTCGCAGAAGGCGGCATAGAGCCAGAGCGGATAGACCCCCACATCCCAGGCGGCGCCGCCGTCGAGGGCAGGATCGAACAGCTTGCCGACCGGAGCCGGGGCCGAGCCGAACGCCGCCCGCAGGCTGCGAGGCGCGGGCAGCAGGGGCAGCCGCTGCAACAGGGCGCGCATGGCGGGGAAGCACATCACCTTCATGGCTTCGAGCAGCAGCAGGCCGCGCTCATGGGCAAGCGCCACCAGGGCGTCCCAATCCGCCACCCGGGTCACCGCCGGTTTCTCCACCAGCACGTGCTTGCCCGCCAGCAGCATCTGCCTGATCAGGGCGGCATGCTCCGGGTGGATCACCGCCACATAGACGGCCTCCACCTCGGGGCTCTGTGCCAGGGCCTGATAGCTGCCATAGGCCAGCCCCAACCCCAGCTCACGGGCGAACTCGTCGGCCCGCCCCTGATCCCGGGCGGCGATCGCCACCACGCGCCCGCCCCTGGCGTACAGATTGACGTCGCGGCAAAAACGTCGGGCGATGGCTCCCGCCCCGGCTATCCCCCAGCGCAGCAGTGGCGCTGTTCCCTGTGATTGCATCTCGTCTCCTCGTATGGGTAATGCCCTTCCCCCCCCTTTATGGCGAGGGAAGGCGCGGCACCGGTCTCTGCTCAGGCTGCTCTGCGGCTCAGGTCCTGGCCAGGCTGCGCAGCCAACTTATCTCGTCGCCCCAGATCGTCTCGTCTATGGTCTCGAGGATCAGCGGAATGCCGTCGAAACGGTGATCGTTCATGATGTGGTGGAACACGGCTTCCCCCAGGTTCCCCTCCCGCAGGCTGTGGTGACGATCGACCCGACTACCGAAGGTACACTTGGCACCGTTGATATGCATCCCCTTGAGGTACTCAAAGCCTACGATGCGGTCAAAGTCGGCAAACACCGCCGCGCACCCCTCGGGGGTGCGCAGCTCGTAACCGGCGGCGAAGGCGTGGCAGGTGTCGAAGCAGACCCCGACCCGGCTCTTGTCCTCCACCCCCTCGATCAGGGTGGCCAGGTGCTCGAACGACCAGCCGAGGTTGGTGCCCTGGCCGGCGGTGTTCTCTATTACCGCCGTGACCCCTTGGCTGCGCTCCAGCGCCCAGTTGATGGACTCGCTCACCAGTTTGAGGCTCGCCGCCTCGGGGATCTGCTTGAGGTGGCTGCCGGGGTGAAAGTTGAGGTAGCAGAGCCCGAGCTGCTCGCAGCGCCTGATCTCGTCCAGGAAGGCATCCCGGGACTTGGCGAGGGCGTCGGGATCCGGGTGACCCAGGTTGATGAGGTAGCTGTCGTGGGGCAGGATCTGCTCGGGGCGAAAGCCCCCCTTGTCGCAGGCCGCCTTGAAGGCGCGGATGCTGGCCTCGGAGAGTGGCGCCGCCTGCCACTGGCGCTGGTTCTTGGTGAACAGGGCGAAGGCGTTGGCCCCGATAGCCTGGGCGCGGGCTATGGTGTTCTCCACCCCGCCGGCCGCACTGACGTGGGCTCCGATAAATTTCATCTTGTCTCCTCTGCGCGCTTGCTGGGTGCGCTCGCCTCGCGAGCCTCTCGCGGTCGCGAGGCGCGGCAACCCCTGATGGGGCGTCATTATGCCCAAGCCAGCCCCTTGCGCCAAACCGGGATTGTCGATGGCGGCAATGGAAAAGGCGCCCGCAGGCGCCTTGGTGATCATGGATGTCGGGCTCGCCCTCAATAGGCCAGACCGGCACCATAGGGGTAGAGCGGGTTCGCGGAGTCCTTCGCCACGTCCGGGTGCTGGTTTTGCACCGCCTGCCAGCTGGAGGGCAGCTCGAAGGGCAGCTTGCCGCTGGCCTTGGCCTTGCCGCTGATGACGTCGAACAGCGCCTGATCCAGGGCCCCGAAGTTGGCCAGCAACACCTGCGCCGCCGGTGCCACCTCGGTCAGGATGGCGGGTCTGTCCAGATAGACGGAGAGCACCATGGGCACCCCGGCCTGCGCGACGGCCTGGATGGCGGCGTACTCGTCTGCCCCGCGATAGATCCCCTCGTGGGCCGTCTCCTGCACCACCTGATCTGCGCTGGCAAAGCCGAGCTGACCGAAGTGGATGCTGCCGAACGGGAAGCGGGGATCCTGTTCACCCGGTGCATTGACCCGCACTATGGCGAGATCGGCCTGGGCCAGATCCGTCACCACCGTATAGCCGTTGGCCGCGGCCACCTCGGCATTGACGTTATGCAGGTAGACCCGCTTGCCGTCCGCCTTGAGTGGCAACAGGGCCCCCTCGTTTTTCAGCAACACATGGGACGCCGCCTGGGCGGCCTGGGCGGCCTGCTGGAACTCGGCCTTGCCCACCAGGGCCACCGCGGCCTGGGTATCCACATAGGGGTTCTCGAACAGCCCCAGGGCGAACTTCTGCTCCAGGATCCGCTCGGCCGAGGTGGTGATCGCCGCCTCGGTTACCAGGCCGCTCTGCACCGCCGCCAGCAGGGGGGCGGGATCTTCCACGCCGCCAAACTGATCCACCCCGGCGTCGATGGCCTTGGCGTAGCGCTCGGCCTTGGTGAGCTTCTCCACGCCCCAGGACATGCCAAAGGGCACAGTCCAGGGGCTGACCCCCGCCGTCACCTCATCCTGGGTCAGCCCCTGCTCGCAGCGGGCGTTGCAGTCGTTGACTATGCCCCAGTCGCTCAGCACCACGCCGTCGAACTTGAAGTGGCCCCGCAGCAAGTCGGTGAGGATCTGGCGGTTGAAGCCAAAGCCCACCTCCTCGATGGCCTGACCTTCATGGGTCAGCCCCTCGGGCAGGGCGTAATAGGGCATCACGGCCCCCACCTTGGCCTCGAAGGCCCCCTCGAAGGGCACCAGGTGATAGGCGAACTGGCCGCCGGGATAGACCTGCTCCTTGCCCCAGGGGTTGTGGGCATCCAGGCCGTCTTTCTGGGGGCCGGCCCCGGCGAAGTGCTTGACCACTGTGACCACGCTCTCCTTGCCTATGCCGTCACTCCCCTGCTGGAAGCCCTCTATGTAGGCCTTGACCAGGGATTTGGCGAGCAGGTTGTCTTCACCGAAGGTGCCGTTGATGCGGCCCCAGCGCGGCTCGGTCGCGAGATCCGCCTGGGGGGAGAGGGCCTCGTGAATGCCGACGGCCCTGTACTCCTGGCGGGCGATGTCGCCAAAGCGCTGCACCAGGGCGGCATCGCCGATGGCGGCGAGCCCCAGGGTCTCGGGCCACTGGGAGAAGGCCCCGGCGCCTATGCTGGTGGCGTTGGGATCATGGGTGAAGTGGTTGCGGGGATCCGTGCTCACCGTCATGGGGATGCCGAGCCCCACCCCTTCCAGCAGGGCCTGCAGCCGGTTGTTGTCGTCGGCAATGGCCGCCGGATCCCCCGCCATGCGGGTGATGAAGGTATTGACGCCATCCTCGCGCAGCATCTTGTCCATGGCGGTGAGGTTGACCCGCCCGTCTGCGTCCAGCACCAGGGTGCCGTGCATCATCAGGCCCGCCTTCTGGGCCAGGGAGAGCCTGCCCACCAGATCCCGGGCCCGCTCGGCGGCGCCAAGGCGCCAGTCTTCATAGGGAGTCAGGGCGCCGCTGCCATCGAGATCCTTGAATTGCAGGCCATCCTGCTCGATCAGGCTGACGGTGCGGTGCCCCAGGGTGGGCTGCTCCGGCTTGGGGCTGGAGTCGTTGCCATTGCACCCTGCCAGCAGCAGGACGCCCATGCTCAGGGTGAGGCGGGTCAGAGCGAAGGGGGGATATGTCATTATTGTTATCTTCCATGTGTGTGTAGGAGTGGCCACTCTATGCAAAATCGGCCCGCCTCACTTGCCCTGCGGGTGCAGGGAATTGCCGGTTGGGAGCAAGATCGAAAAGTGTGAAAAGGGTTGCAGGGTTACCCTTGGTTACATTTCTGAAACATGAAGCCGAACCTGGCTCACGGCAATTCATGGCCAATGGCGGATGATGGTGGGCCACCGCCGACAAGGATTTTCGCCGTGAAGACAGTCTCCAACCGGATAGCCCTGCACTGCCTCAACCACTGGCAGAGACAGGGACGGGATCCGGCCCAGCTCCTGCAAGGTGCCGGTATTGCCAGAGAAGAGCTGCTGCTCCCCCAGGGGCGGATCGACGCCCAGCGCCACTTCCGGCTGCTGACCCAGGTCGCCCCCCATGTGGACATGGCCCACAAGTGGTCGCCCCCTTCGCTCTCGG
Source organism: Aeromonas rivipollensis (assembly GCF_010974825.1). Classification (GTDB taxonomy): domain Bacteria; phylum Pseudomonadota; class Gammaproteobacteria; order Enterobacterales; family Aeromonadaceae; genus Aeromonas; species Aeromonas rivipollensis. The sequence goes on from NZ_JAAILA010000027.1 coordinate 27,628, forward strand.
GGCTCTTCGCCGACTACCTGCCGCTGGCGAGCCTCTGCTGCAACGCCGCCACCCTGCGCCAGGCCCTGCACTTCTTCCTCGCCTACCGCCCCCTCATTGGCGAGTGCGACCGGATACTGCTGCGGGAGGAAGAGGGACAGGCCAGGCTCAGTTACCATTCGGAGTCCGATCACCCGGACGTGATCGCCATGAGCAGCCTGGCCAACCTCGGCCACCTCTATGCCCTGCTGCAGTTCTACCACCCAGGCCAGGGCCGACTGGTGCTGCCCACCCCGGTGCGGCCCAGGCTGTGGCGCGAGCTGGGGGCCTGGCTGGGGGATCGGCTGCAACGGGGAAAAAGCTTTGAGCTGCGCTTCCCCGCGGCCTTGCTCGATCTCGCCCACGGGGGCTGCAACGGCCCCCTGCAACCCCTGCTGCTGGGGGAGCTCGACGGCCAGATGCGGCAGTTGCGCCCGAGCAGCCACTACAGGGAGCGGGTGCTCGGGCTCATCCGCCAGCGGCTCTGGCAGGAGAGCGTCGACTCCCCCACCCTGCTGGCGGGGATCTGCGAGGCCCTCAGGCTGACCCGCTGGACCCTCAACCGCCACCTGCGCGAGGAGGGGTGCCACTTCTCAGGATTGCTGGAGCAGGTCAGAAGGGAGGAGGCCTGCCGGCTGCTGCAGGATCCCGGCCTGCAACTGCAGGAGGTGGGCGGGCGCCTCGGGTTTGCCAGCCAGAGCAGCTTCACCCGCTTCTTCAAGGAGGCGTTCGCCCTCTCCCCCAGCGAATACCGCTCAAGGCGCAGCCGGCTCTGACTCCCCGGCCAGGGCCCCGGCGAGCAGGTCCGCCAGCCAGTGGATGAAGAGCTGGACCCTGGGCGCCAGCTGGCGGCGATGGGCATAGAGGGCGTGGATGGGGAGCGGCGGCGCCTGCCACCGGGGCAGCAGGCTTATCAGCTCGCCGCGCCCGAGCAGCCCCTCCACCCCTACCCTCGGCATCTGTATGATGCCAAGCCCCGCCAGCGCCGCCGCCAGGTAGGTCTCGCTGTCGTTGACCATCAGGGCCCCCGCCATCGGCAAGAGGGCGCGGCTGCCATCCGCTTGCTGGTATTCAAAACCGGGATCGCTGCGCCCCTGCCCCGACCCATAATGAACCAGCCGGTGCCCGGCCAGATCCGCCAGGGTCTGCGGCACCCCGTAACGGGCCAGGTAGGCGGCGCTGGCGCAGTTGATCTGGCGATAGTGACCCAAGGGGCGCGCCACCAGGCTGGAGGGCTCCAGCGCCCCGACCCGCACCACGCAATCGAAGCCATCGCGCACCAGATCCACCCGCCTGTCCGTGCTGCTCAGCATCAGCTGCAAGTCGGGGTGCTGCGCCAGGAAGGCGGGCAGCGCCGGGATCACCAGATGGCGCGCCATCCGGCTCGGCATGTCTACCCGCAACTGCCCCGAGATCTGGCCCCCCTGGCGAAACAGGCCGTCAAACTCCTCCATGTCCGCCAGCAGATCCCGGCACCTGGCGTAGCAGAGCTGGCCATCCGTGGTGAGCTGCACCCGTCTCGTGGTGCGCAGCAAGAGCCGGGTGCCCATGCGCTCCTCCAGCCGGCGGATGGCGGCGGAGAGGGTCGCCTTGGGGATGCCCAGTTGCTCGGCGCAGCGGGTAAAACTCTCGAGTTCGGCGACCCGCACGAACAACCTCATCGCATCCAGTTGATCCATGACCTGATTGTCTCTTCAAACGGAACAGTGATTTCATTATCACGCTATTTATCCGGCAATAAAGGAACAATACAGTGATCCGGTCGGCTCGCACCGAGCCCTTGCCACCCACAGGAGTCACACCATGACCAGACCCATAGCCCTCATCACAGGCGCCAGCCGTGGCCTTGGCAAACACAGCGCCCTCGCCCTCGCGGCCAAGGGGGTGGATCTCATCATCACCTACCGCAGCCAGGCCGACGAGGCGGCCGCCGTGGTGGCCGAGGCCCAGGCGCTCGGGGTCCAGGCCCATGCCCTGGCGCTGGATGTGGGGGTGAGCGCCTCCTTTGCCGCCTTCGCAGAGGAGGTGAAGCAACTGCTCGCCCGGGAGTGGCAACGGCCGCAGTTCGACTACCTGGTCAACAATGCCGGCATCGGCATTCATGCCAGCTTCGAGCAGACCACGGAGGAACAGTTCGACACCCTGCTCAACATCCACTTCAAGGGGACCTTCTTCCTGACCCAGAGGCTGCTGCCGCTTATCCGTGATGGCGGGCGCATCATCAATCTCTCCACCGGCCTCACCCGCTTCGCCATGCCGGGTTACGCCGCCTATGCCGCCATGAAGGGGGGCGTGGAGGTGCTGACCCACTATCTGGCCAAGGAGCTGGGCCCCCGCGGCATCGCCGTCAACGTGGTGGCCCCGGGTGCCATCGAGACCGACTTTGGCGGCGGCGTGGTGCGCGACGACAAGGGGGTCAACGCCTTCCTCGCGAGCCAGACGGCGCTGGGGAGAGTCGGCCAGCCCGACGACATCGGCGGTGTCATCGCCGCCCTGCTCTCCGATGACAACCGCTGGATCACCGCCCAGCGCATCGAGGCCTCGGGGGGCATGTTTATCTAGGCCGGGATGGGCGCCCAAGGCTTGCACGCCGCCATGAAAAAGCCACGAAAAAGGCCCCCGAGGGGGCCTTTGCATTGGGGCGGCGCCATGCGCCCGCGCCTTAAGTCAACGCTTTACAGCGTCTTGCCACCGGAGGCGATCACCTGGCTGTACCAGTGGAAGCTCTCCTTCTTGATGCGGCGCAAGGATCCCCCCTGCTCGTCGCGCTCCACATAGACGAAGCCGTAGCGCTTCTGGTAGCCGTTGAGCCAGCTCAGGATGTCGGTGAAAGACCAGGCGCAGTAGCCGATGAGCTCGACCCCGTCCTGCATCGCCTCCTGGCAGGCCTTGAGGTGGCTGTGCAGGTAGGCGATGCGGTAGTCATCCTGCACCCGGCCATCTGCGGTCAGCTTGTCGAACTCGCCGAGGCCGTTCTCGGTGATCATCAGCGGCAGGCCGTAGCGGGACGAGAGGCGGCGCAGGGCGATGCGCATCCCGGTGGGATCTATGGCCCAGTCCCAGTTGCTGGTCTCCAGGTGCGGGTTGGGGGTGGTCTTGTAGAGACCCGGCACACCGCTCGATGGCGTTGTGCCCTTCTGCCCCGTGGTGTTGATCCGCTGCATGGTCTGGCCGCCGAGGGGATTGTCGGTGAAGGTCAGGGTGTAGTAGTAGTTGACGCCTATGTAGTCGGGGGTGCCTTCGCGCAGCAGTTCCAGATCCCCCGGCAGTATCTCGGGGGCCTCGCCGGTTTCTCTCAGGTAGGCGAGCGCCGCCTGGGGGTAGCGACCGAAGCAGTAGGCATCCAGCCACCAGAGGTTGGTGAACTCCTCGGCATTCTCGAACGCCAGCATGTCGCTCGGGGCGCAGGAGGCCGGATAGGCCGGGGAATAGGCGAAGCTCGGGCCTATGAGGCCGTTTGGCACATGCTGACGGAACGCCTTGATGACACGGGCGTTGGCGAGAAAGGCGATGTGGTTGGCGGCAAAGAAGCGCTTCCTGTCCTGCACAGCGGGCGGATGGGTGCCGAGCTGGTAGGCGTTGGTCAGGTTGTAGTTCTGCTCGTTGAGGGAGACCCAGTACTTCACCTTGCCGGCGAAGCGCTGATAGAGGGTGACGCAGTAGTGCTCGAAGTCGTCGATGATGCGCCTGTCTTCCCAGCCGCCGTATTCGTCCTGCAGGGCCTGGGGCAGGTCCCAGTGGTAGAGGGTCAGCACAGGCTCTATGCCGTGGGCCAGCAGGGCGTCGATGAGCCGCTCGTAGAAGGCGAGTCCCGCCTCGTTCACCTCACCGCGCCCGCTTGGGAAGATGCGCGGCCAGCTCACCGAGAAGCGATAGGCCTTGAGCCCCATCTCGGCCATCAGCGCCACGTCCTCTTCCACCCTGTGGTAGTGATCCACCGCCACGTCCCCGTTGCTGCCCTCGAAGGTCTTGCCCGGCAACTTGGTGAAGAGATCCCACACCGAGGGGCCCTTGCCGTCTTCGTTCCAGGCCCCTTCCACCTGGTAGGCGGCAGAGGCGGCCCCCCAGAGGAAATCCGCGGGGAAGTCGTTGAACTTGGGATGGTGCATCTGGCTTGTCTCCTGCTGCTTGAGGATGGTGCCGCCTCTCCCCTTGGGGCATGGGCGGGGGTCAAAACGAATTGGCATCAGCATCGAACAGTTCTAGAATTCCGTCCAATGACAATTTTTGCCATTCAATATTCCAATCAGGAATGAAGGAGTCGTGATGGAGTTGCGGGATCTGAAGGCCTTCGTCACCCTGGGGGAAGTCTTGCACTTCGGTCAGGCGGCGGCGCGCCAGCACATCACCCAGTCGGCCCTGAGCAAGCAGATCCGGCGGCTGGAGGGGGAATTTGGCGGCGAGCTGTTCGAGCGCAACGCCAGCAGCACCCGGCTCACCCTGCTCGGGCGCGCGCTCTATGCGGACGCCAGCGCCCTGGTGGCCCAGAGCGAGCAGCTCGGGCGCAGCGCCCGGGACGTGCTGGCGGGCAACGGCGGCACCCTGCGCATCGGTTTCGGGGTCGCCACCAAGCTGCTGGTGCCCGCGGCCATCGCCCGCCTGCGGGCGGCGCGCCCCGGGGTGCGCATCGAGCTCAACGATCTCTCCACCCATCACCAGTTGCTGGCGCTCGCCGAGGGCCGGCTGGATCTGGGGTTTTGCCGCCTGCCCGCCCCTAAGGGCTGGCACTGCCTGCCGGTGGTGCGCGCCCATTTCATTGCCGTGCTGCCCGCCAGCTACGCCGGGGTGAAGGGGCTCGCGGATCTGGTGGACAGGCCGCTGGCCATACTGCGCCGGGACAAGGCCCCCTCCTTTCACGATCAGTTCGTGCACTACCTGGCCCAGAGCGGGCTGCGTTTTCGTGACATCCAGTATGTGAACGACTTCGCCGCCGGCATCGCCACCGCCGCCGCGGACATCGCCTGGACCCTGGTACCCTCCTCCACCACCATAGAGCACCCTGACGTGATCTCCCTGCCCCTTACCGAGGCCGAGGCGAGCTGGATCATAGGGCTCATTCGCCCGCCGGGAGGGGATAACCCCCTCATAGCCCCCTTCTGGCAGACGGTGGCCGAGCTCGGTGATCCCGCCCTCACCACTCTGGGTGATCAGGGCTGTGCTGGAACATGACGCGGCATCGTTCGAGAACCACATTAACGGTAGCTTTTGAGCAGCCAGCCCCCGTAAAATTGCACCATGGCTCCGGCGCCCGGCGCCAACCGACAAGGACTCGTTTCTCCGATGCTATCTCACTGGCTGCTGAGGTTTGATCTCCATCGCCTCATCCTGGCCCTGGCCGTGCTCGGCGTGCTGGCCACCTTCGGCAACAGCTTCTACGCCATCCATCAGGCACAGCGACAGCTGCTGATCGACAGTACCCTGGAGGCCAACCGTGTCTATGCCACCAAACTGGCCGCCTCCGCCGAGGCCATGCTGAATGCGGCCCAGGGGCAGCTTGCCTACAGCGCCACCCTGCTGGCGCCGCTGCTGCAGGCCAACGACATCGCGGGGCTGGAGCAGGAGGTGACCCAGCTACGCGAGCGCACCAACACCTTCAACTCGGTGGCCGTCGTGAACACCGAGTCCACCATAGTCGCCGTCTCCCCCGAGACCCTGAAGGTGAAGGGGGCCAAGCTCAGCTCCCGCAGCGCCCGCCAGACCCTCGCCAACCAGCAGCCGACCATCTCGGACCCTCTTATCTCCCTTTCGGGCAACTACCTCATCAGCCTCTCCTACCCTGTGTTCTCGACGGACAGGCGCTACCTCGGCTATGTCGCCGGGACCATCTACCTGGAATCCGCCAGCGTGCTCTCCAGCCTGCTGGGCCAGCACTACTACCAGGATGGCTCCTATCTCTACGTGGTCGACCGGCAGAAGACGCTGATCTACCACCCCAACCCCAAGCGCATCGGCCAGAAGATAGGTGACAATGTGGTGGTGGACGAGGTGTTGCAGGGGCGCCAGGGGGCGCAAGCCGTGCTCAACTCCCGGGGAACCGAGATGCTGGCGGGCTTCGCCCCCGTGGCCGGTGCGGGCTGGGGAGTGGTGGCCCAGCGTCCCCGCAGCGCCACCCTGGCCGGGCTGGATGAGCAGATGCTCGACATCCTGAAGGGGATGATCCCGGTCACCCTCTTCATCCTCTTCATCATCTGGCTCTCAGCTACCATCATCTCCCGCCCCCTGCGGCAGCTGGCCAACAGGGCCAGGCTGATGGATCAGCAGGAGGCGGCCTCCAACATCTCCAGCATCCGCGCCTGGTACTTCGAGGCGGCCCAGCTCAAGCAGGCCATCCTCAAGGGGCTGGGGCTGCTCAACACCAAGATTGACCAGCTTCACACCGACAGTCACACAGACCCCATGACGGGCCTCTTCAACCGGCGGGCCATGCAGCAGATGCTGGACGACTATCAGGCGCAGTCCCGGCCGCTGGCGGTTATCGCCCTGGATATCGATCACTTCAAGGCCATCAACGACCGCTTCGGCCACGACGTCGGGGACGCCGTCATCGTCGCCCTGGCGACCCTGATGCAGCGGGATCTGCGCGCCGATGCCGCCCTGTGCCGCAGCGGCGGCGAGGAGTTCCTGCTGCTACTGCCCGGGGTCTCCCTGGTGCAGGCGCAGCGGATCGCCGAACGACTGCGGCAGACGGTGGCGAACCACGAGATGGAGCAGGCCGGGTGCATCACCATCTCCCTCGGGGTCGCCCACTGGCCGGGGGATGCCAGCGATCTCGGTGCCGTGCTCAAGCAGGCGGACAAGGCGCTCTATCAGGCCAAGCACAGGGGCCGCAACTGCGTGGTGGTGGCCGGCGCCTGAGGCCCGGCGTCAGAAGCTGTAGCCCATCTTGAGGTAGATGCCCGCGTTGTCGTCCTTGCCCATCGCATACTCGAGGTTGGCGACTATGCCCGCCTCCGGCTTGAGCAGGTACTGCACCCCCGCCCCCCAGGCGGGATAGATGTTGTCGCTGTCGCCACAGTCGAGGGACTCACCGTTCACGGCGTCGCCGTAGAGGCAGGCCACCCCGGCGAAGGCCGTCAGGGTCCAGCGTTCGGCGAGCTGGTAGCGCTCCTCGACCTCCACCGCCGACATGTGCTGACCCAGGTACTCCCCCGGGGTGTAGCCACGCAGGTAGATGGGGGAATAGGAGCCGCTCGGCGCGTTGTGGGAGAACTGGTTGCGATTGCGCCAGGCGAGCACATTGCCATCCCCGTGACTCCAGTAGCCCCGATAGTCGACCCGATAGATGTCAAAGTCCCCCTCTCCCCCCAGCCCTTCCCGGTAGGCCAGGTTGTTGACGTTCAAATACCAGCCCCTGGTCGCGCTGAAGTCGCTGTCCCGGGAGTCGTGCTGCACCACCAGCCCCAGCCCCCCCGAGGTGAATCCCTCCAGCCCCAGCTCGTCCAGGATCTGATCCGACTCCAGATCCTGTCCCTGCACCTCGTAGTTGGAGTAGGCCGCCATGCCGCCGACGAACCAGTCCCCCTCCACCCGATAGAGGTAGCGCAGGAAGGCGGAGCGGAAGTTGTCGTTGGTCTCGAGGGCATGGCCGGTGCCGAGGTAATCCTGGTAGCTGTTGTTGATGTCGCCGAGGATGACGCCACCGACGATGCGGTGGTGATCCGCCCCGAACGACGTCTTGGCGAAGGCGCTGGTGATCAGGGACGCCGAGGTGGTGTACTTGCCGGACAGGGTGAACAGGGACGGGCGCGAGCCCTCATCGAACTGGTGCAGGTAACCCATCATCAGGCCCGCCGCCGTGTCCAGCTTGGGGCTGGAGCTCAGCAGTGGCACGAACAACCAGGGGGAACGCTCGCCCTCCTTGGCCGCCTTTGCCTTTCGCTCGTCACCGCGCGTCTGCGCTTCTTCCTTGGCGGGATCCGCCGCCATTGCGGGGCTGGCAGCCAGGATAAAGGCCAGGCCGGCCATCAGGGGGGAGATTGCATTGCGCATGTGTGGGTTCCGCACAGGATCGCGCACGGCAAACCGGCGGCGCTGGGCCACCCTGCTCGGCAGGCACGTCGGGGTTCAGGTTGCCGGCCGCCTTGCATCAGGGGCCGGAAGAGGGCCGCAGCATAGCGGCATCCCCCGACCCCGACCACAGCAAGATGGTGCGCCATACAATCGCCGTACAGCTTCGGCAAACGAGAGGTCCTGGTGAAGAGCGGGCATGAAAAAACCCCTGCCTGGGCAGGGGTTCGAGACGCGGACGCTTACAGATTGACGGCGAGGCTGGCGGCCTGTGCCTGGCTTGGGGTCACCAGCACGGGGACCGACTTGGAGGTGGGGGTGAAAGAGCCCTCCCCTATGCTGTCGATGGCCACCAGGGGGTTGGTCTCCGGGTAGTAGGCGGCGATGTTGCCCCTGGGGATCTCGTAGAAGATGACGCTAAAGCCGCGCACCACCCGCTCGCGCCCGTCGTTGCAGATGGCGGTCATGTCCACCTGCTGCTCCTCGGCCAGCCCCAGGCGACGGGCGTCCTCCTCGTTCATGAAGACCACGTTGCGCCGCCCCTTGATGCCGCGGTAGCGATCGTCCATGCCGTAGATGGTGGTGTTGTACTGATCGTGGGAGCGCAGGCTCTGGAGCAGCAGCACGGGCTCGCCCACCATCTGCTCGGCGTGGCTGGTGCACTCGGGCAGGATGGAGTCCGGCAAGCGGCTCGCCCGAAATTCGGCGCGCCCGCTCGCGGTATTCCAGCGCAGCAGGGCGGCGCCGTTCTCCAGGTGGAAGCCGCAGGGCTCCTCGATGCGGCGGTTGAAGTCGTCAAAGCCGGCTATGGTCTCGGCGATGAGGTCGCGCAGCAGGGCGTAGTCGTCCCGCAGGGCCAGCCAGTCCACCCGCTCGCTGCCGAGTGTCGCCTCGGCCATGCGCGCGACTATGTCGATCTCCGAGAGACAAAGCGGCGAGACCGGCTCGTTCATGCCGGTGGAGGCGTGCACCATGCTGAAGGTATCTTCCACGGTGATCTTCTGGATGCCGCTGCGCTGCAGATCGAGCTCGGTGCGGCCGAGGCAGGGCAGGATCAGGGCATCCTGGGAGACCATGAGATGGCTGCGGTTGAGCTTGGTGCTGATCTGCACGTTGAGCTCGCTCTTGCGCATCGCCTCATAGGTGAAGTCGGTGTCCGGCGCCGCAGCCGCCAGGTTGCCCCCAAGGCAGACGAGCACCTTGCTGTTGCCTGCGTGCAGGGCCTTGAGCGCCTCGTAGACGTTGTGCCCCGGCGTGCGCTTGAGGCCCACCGGGAAGCGGCGCTCCAGGCGGTCGATAAAGGCGGCGTTGGGTTTCTCGTTGATCCCCATGGTGCGGTTGCCCTGCACGTTGCTGTGGCCGCGCACCGGGCACAGCCCCGCCCCCGGCTTGCCAATCTGGCCGCACATCAGGTGCAGGTTGACGATTTCGCGAATGGTGTCGACCGAGTGCTTGTGCTGGGTGATCCCCATGGCCCAGCAGCTGATCACGCTCTCGCTCTGGGCGAAGATCTGCGCCGCCTGAGTGATCGCCTCCCGGCTGAGCCCGGATTGCGCCTCGATCTGCGCCCACTCCGTGGCCTTCACCTGCGCCAGGTAGTCGTCAAAGTGCGCCGTGTGCTGCTCGATGAAGGCGAGATCGATGCGGCCCCCCTCCTCTTCCAGGATGTATTTCGCCATGCCGCGAATCGCCGCCATGTCACCGCCGAGTTTCGGCGTGAGGTACTGGTGGCTGATGCGGGTGGCCGCCGGAGTCAGCAGCTCCGCCGGGCTCTGGGGGCTGGCGAAGCGCTCGAGGGCCACCTCTTTCAAGTTGTTGAAGGTGACTATCTGGCAGCCCTGGCGCGCCGCCTTGCGCAGGGCATTCATCATACGCGGGTGGTTGGTGCCCGGGTTCTGGCCAAAGACGAAGATGGCCTTGGCGGCGTCGAAGTCATCGAGCACCACAGTGCCCTTGCCCACCCCGACGGACTGGATGAGCCCAACGCCGCTCGCCTCGTGGCACATGTTGGAGCAGTCCGGGAAGTTGTTGGTGCCATAGAGACGGCCGAACAGCTGATAGAGGTAGGAGGCCTCATTGCTGGCGCGGCCCGAGGTGTAGAACTCCACCTCGTCGGGGCTGGCCAGGCTCTTGAGCTTTTCCGCGATGAGGGCAAAGGCCTGCTCCCAGCTTACCGGCTCGTAATGATCCGTGGCCGGGTTGTAGCGCAGGGGCTCGGTCAACCGCCCCTGGTATTCGAGCCAGTAGTCGCTCTGGGCAGAGAGGCGGCGCACCGAATGCTCGGCAAAGAAGGCCGCCCCCACCGTCTTGCCGGTGGACTCCCAGGCCACCGCCTTGGCGCCGTTCTCGCAGAACTGGAAGGCCCCCTGCTTGTTGTCACCCCAGGCGCAGCCCGGGCAGTCGAAGCCGTCGGTCTGGTTGACCCGCAACAGGTTCTTGATGTTCTGCCGGGTCTTCTGGCTCTGCAGCACCTGCTTGAAGGTGGACTGCAGGGAGGAAAAGCCGCCGGCCTTGGCCGGTTTCTCAATATGACTGGACATGGGTGTCTCCGAACTGATCCTGGGCGCGGGGGCTGGCATAGCAGACCGGGGCATCGGATCTGGGCACATGAATGAGGGTCAGGTTGTATTTCAGGGCCAGTCGCACCGCGAGCTGGCTGGGAGAAGCAAGGCTGATGAGGTGGGCGGCGCCAAATTGCACCGCCTTGTGAATGAGTTCGCTGCCGCAGCGGCTGGTGATGACCAGGGTGGTGGCCTGCGTGGGCTGGCGCAGCTGCATGCCGATGAGCTTGTCCAGGGCGTTGTGGCGGCCTATGTCTTCCCGGCAGGCCAGGATCTCGCCGCGATCATCCAGCGCCAGGGCGGCATGGAGGGCGCCGCTCTGGCGAGCCTTGCTCTGCCAGGGGGCGATGCGCTGACGCAAGTCCCGCAGACGCTCGGTATCCAAGGGGGCGCCCGGGGTCAGCGGGATCAACTCGGGCAGCGCATGCTCTATGGCCTCCACCCCGCAGATGCCGCAGCCGCTCGCCCCGGCCAGGCGACGCTTGCGCTGGCCAAGCGCTGCCAGGCAGCGGTTGGCAATGGTGATGTCGAGCACGACGCCGTGCTCCGAGGGGGTGATCTGGATGTCGTGCACATCGTGATTGCCCCCTATGATGCCCTCGCCAAACAGGAAGCCGATGGCGAAGTCGTCGAGATCATCCGGGGTGGCCATCATGACGGCGTGGTTGATGCCATTGATGTTGACGGACACGGCCACCTCTTCCACCAGCTCATCCAGCCTGGGCAACCGTGAATTGAATGGGATCATGCGAGACGCTTATAACGTGTATTCGGGCCTCAAGTTTAGATAAGTCAGTCCCCCAAAACCAATGAAACAAATCTATTCACCGATAGAAAAACTCTATTGCCATGACGATGTCGATTGATTAACTTTGTCAGCCATCCTCCACGCCAGGCGCTTCCTCTTCGATGAACATCAAGCAATTGCACTATTTCTACGAGCTGGCCCAGCACCGCCACTTCGCCAAGGCGGCCAAGGCCTGCTTCATCACCCAGCCGACCCTGTCCGCCAGCATCACGGCGCTGGAAAAATCCCTCGGCACCGAGCTGGTGGTGCGCAACAGCCAGTTCGTGGCGCTGACCCAGGCGGGGGAAGTGGTGCTGCGCCACGCCGAGCGCATGCTGCTGGAGCAGGACGCCATGCGCCAGGAGCTGAGCCTGTTTGGCGGCGCGCTCTCGGGGGTCCTGCGCATCGGCATGGTGCCCCAGTCGAGCATCGACATCATGCCGCTGCTCAAGCGCTTCAACGACGCCTTCCCCAAGGTCAGCCTGCGCCTGTCGGTGATGACCCACGGCACCCTGCTCGAGCAGCTGGATCTGCACCAGACCGACATCGGCCTCGGCTTTGACGAGCTGCTCACCGAACATCAGCGCCGCGCCCTCGACGTCCAGTTGCGTCACCCCAACCCCATGGCGCTGCTGGGGCCCCTGCCCCCGCACCTCTCCCCGAGCCAGCCCCTGAGGCTGGCGGACTTGCAGGATCTCCCCCTGATACTGCCGAGCGCCACCATGCAGTTTCGTCGCTACCTCGACGAGGCCGCCGCCCGCCAGCAGCTCAGCCTGCGGGTAGTGCTGGAGACAGACTCCCTGTTCCACCTGGCCAACGGGGTGAGCCACGGCCTCGGCTGCGCCGTGGTCAGTGCCGGCATCGCCGCCACCGCCCATCAGCTCTTCAAGCTGCCCTGCCACTCCTTGAGCGATGCGAGCGCCGGCACCATCGCCTTCATCACCCGCAAGCACAGCGTCACCCCCGCCATGAAGGCCTTTCTCGGCCTGCTGCAGGAGTGAGTCACCCCGCAGGGCTACGAGGCTCAACGCGAGTACCGCCCGCCTGCTTCGACAAGCCTGCGCTGACCAAGAAAAAACGCCCCTGAGGGCGTTTTTTCTTTATTAGGGAATAGGACAGCTGGCCGGCGATCCCTGGTCGCGAGGCCAGAGGGTGCTGCCATCCGTACTTGAGAGGGGCAGGAATGTCAGCCCCTCGCTCATGTTGGCGGGCGGGAGATCGTCCTCCAGCACGTACATCCCCATGGGCAGGACGCCCGAGGGCTGGTTCGCCTGCACCTGAGCGGCGGCAAGCGTCGAGTAGCGCAGACCCAGCAGATCGAAGTGGCTACGCCAGTCCAGGCCGGTGAGCCTGCCGAGGGCGACCAGCATGAAGTCGTTGCCCGGTATGTCTCTCACCTGCTTGCCGCCATAGACCCCATGCCCCTGGAAGGGGAAGAGGCCAAAGCCGAGCCTGTCCCTGTTGGCATTCCAGTCGCTCTCGTTGTCGGCAACGGCGCCGAAGATCCGTGAATGCTGGTAGAGCAGGGTGAAGATATTGAAGCCGTTGCTCAGGCGGGTGCCATCCGCCAGCCTCATGCCGTGGGCGCGCAGCGCCATCTGGATATAAAATGCCATGCGATAGCCGTTGTGGACCGCATAGGCATTGCTCTGCCAGGGCGCCTCGTAGCGACTCTCACCCGCATCCAGCACCTTGCAGCTGGCCCCCAGCACCACCCGATTGCCGCTCTTATCCTTCACCCCGGCCGCGTCGGACATGAAGGCGTAGAACAGATCCTTGTGGTTCATGTGACCATCTTTGATGGGCGCCTGGTTGCCGTCGCGCAGATAGTGGGCCTGCCACTTCACCACATAGGGGAAGATGTTGTTGGAGTTCTCCCCGGCCCGGCTGCCATAGCCGCGCCAGTTGTCGGCATCGCTGGCGGCGGCATAATGCACATTCAGGCGCTGGGTTTGCAGGTTGTGCCCCAGCTCGTGATTGTCCAGCCAACCGGTCGGGCTGATGCTGCCGGAAGAGTCCCAGGGGTTGCCGCTGCAGCCGACCCCGCAATGGGCATTCTGGTCGTAGTTGGCATGCTGGATGATAGTGCGGGTATGCAGTGATTCGTCGAGACACAGATCCCCCAGCAGCGCGACACAGGCGCGCCGGACCTCGTCAGGCAGCGACTCCTCCAGGCGCTTGCCCTGGATCTTGAAGCCCGCCAGGGTATAGACGCTGTTGATATGATCCCGGGAAATGCTCTCCAGCAGGGCATCGGTGTCGGCAATGGCCCCCCCGATGGCCCCGGTGAAGCGATCCCGCCGCAGATGCTGCTCGGCGCCATCGGCTCTGAGATCGACATGGGGCAGCTCGGTCTGCTCCAGCCGCTCGTTGAAGTCCCGGATCTGCTGCTCATCACTGAAGTCCAGGATGGCTGGATGGCGGGTCACGCCGGTGGCGGTCAGCTCCACTTGCAGCGCCCCGTCTCCCCCCTCCAGATAGAGATAGACAGGGCCCCCATAGGGCGAGGTGAAGCTGACGCTGCCGCCCTTGTTCAGAGGAAGCCGCCCGCTGGCCAACTCCAGCGGCGCCCGATAGACCTTCTGCTCATAGGCCCTGTTGGTGTTGGGTCTGTGGTAATTGAGTCGAATGGTAGCGGAAACATCCGCAGTATCCGTGCGACTCAGGGTGATACGCTGCCCCGGCAGGGCATACCAGCCCGTCGAGGTCCACTGCCCGGAATAGGGCACCGAGATGCGGCGGCTGTCGCTGATGACGGCGGGATAGGCGTAATGGGCCAGATCTCCCTTGAACACCTGGCTGCGATCGACGACATACTCCCCCAGATCCGGCTGGGCCAGGTTGCGAACACGGGCATAGCTCACCAGCCAGTCGGCAAACATCGCCCGCTGCCAGGCCTGATGCTCGTCCCAGGCGATGGGGTAATCGATGGCGGCGCGGTATTTGTCGGCCAGCAGCAGGCTGGCCGGCAACAGTGCCAAGCCGTCGCGGGCGAAGGGGCTGATCCCCGCCTTGTCCAGGGTGATGGCGGCATTCCTGAGCCAGTCGGCGCCATTCTTGAACTGCAGATTGAACTCATCGACACCGCCGCAGTTGAGGAAGTTGCCGCTGCAGGCATCCAGCCATTGGGTGCTGAATTCCCCCTCCTTAAGGTTGCTCAGCAGCGTATCGACCGCCATCAGCTGGGGATCTGGCGCCATGATGGTGCTCGCCGCCAGATTGCTGACCTTGAGCTTCGACCAGTAGTTGCCCCAGGTCACCAGCCCCATCTCCAGATAGAGGGGCGCCAGCAAGGGGCTCGCCTCTCGCCGGTAGTTGGATAGCAGCAGCGGGATCCCGGCGGCCTTCGCCTTGGCGATGGCCTGGGCTATGCCCTGGTATCCCAGCCCCTGGCGATCGAGGTCGCTTATCACGATAAGATCCGGCGCCATGCGGTCGATGCAGGCGCCGAGGGCCTGATAATCGCACTCATCGGCCTGGTTGATGCTGTGCGCGTCCGGATACATGGCCTTGAGCCAGTCCCGGATCCCCTCGTTATGGGGGAAATACCAGCTGTCGGCGCGACTCGGCACCTGGGCGGTCAGGATGCGAAGACCATCGTCATCACTATCCCTCCCCCGGGTCAGCCAGCCGATCAGACCCTTGAGCAGTGCCTCGCTCTGGGGCGTGCGATCCACCGCAAACAGGTTCGCCCCCATGGCTGCCCGGCGATAGTCATCTTGCTCGGAGACCATCACCAGGCCACGGATCTCGCTCTCCCCCTTGCCATTGATGTTGGAGGGAAGCAGGGTCACTGTGTTTTCGGGCTGGAAGCTGGAGAAGGTGATGGAGTCGTGGCTCGGGTTCCAGCTGATGGCCCCCAGACCCTGATAGAGGGTGCGGACCAATTCGGTGCGACGCGCCTCGCTGTCGGCGATGGCGCCACGGGCATGGGCGATCAGCTCCACGTCGCTGGCGAGGGCGTGATCCTCACGGGCAATGGCATGGGCGGCATGCTTGATGAAGCGAGCCGACACCTGACAATCGGCGCCCATGGGGCCTGTGATGTAGTCGTGACCCTGCAGGGTGCCGTCACAGCCCTCTATGTGCTCCAGCACGAAGCCGGCGTCGGGCGCTAGGGTGAAACGCCCCCGCTCACCGGCGCTCAGGCGCAGGCTGGCCGGGCTCAGCCGCCCACCCTGGCTGCTCTGGGTGGTGGCCTCGAAATAGACGGGGGCCGTCTCCTGAGTGAAGCTCGCCGAGACCTGGCAATCGCCGCGCATGGGGCCCGTGGTATAGGTGTGGCCGTCCAGCGTCCCCTCACAACCCGCAATCTGCGCCAACACATAACCGGCGTCGGGTGCTACGGTGAAACTGCCCTGCTCACCGGCGCTCAGGCGCAGGCTGGCCGGGCTCAACTGCCCACCCTGGGTGCTCTGGGTGGATGCCTCGAAATACGTTGTTATCGTGGGGGGAATGGCATCGTCTTTCCCGCCCTCTCCACCCCCGCATCCGTTCATGGCAAGAGCCAGCAAGGGTGTGAGAATGACTCTTCTCATCTTCTATCCTCCTCTCTACCAGGCTGTTTGGGGCGGGCAGTGTAGGGGGCGTGCTGCGTAATTTCAACCCTGAACGAATCCCATTTTAGGCTCCGACCGACCGGGATCGCCTTCCCTCGCCTGGCGGCACTTCATTCCCCCGGGGCGGTCTACCCCACAAGAGAATGACAGCCCCTTCCATGACGAGCCGGACACCATGGCTTCCGGAATAAATATGCATGTAAATAAGCATAAAAATGGCGCCATATATGAACTTGTCTGCTGTTTGTATGAAGCATCATGCTGCTGAAAATTTTCTGTGAGCCACCTCCCGTCGTTAAACCCAAGAGCCTATAACCTTGACCCGTACAATAAAAACCTGACGCGTTCCGGTTTATTTCACCATGCATCACAAAGGAGTGTCACATGTATAAGAAAGTGAAACTGGCGGGCATTATCAGCACCCTTATTCTCTCTGCCTCTGCATATTCTGCCGAGATGACGGTGGGCTTCTCTCAAATAGGATCTGAATCCGGTTGGCGGGCAGCGGAAACCTCGGTCGCCAAGACGGAAGCACAGAAACGCGGCATCACCCTGAAAATTGCCGATGCCCAGCAAAAACAGGAGAACCAGATCAAGGCCATCCGCTCCTTCATTGCCCAGGGGGTAGATGCCATCTTTATTGCCCCCGTGGTGCAGACCGGCTGGGATCCGGTATTGCAGGAGGCGAAAGAGGCCGAGATCCCGGTGTTCCTGCTGGATCGCAACATCACGGTAAAAGATGACGGCCTCTTCATGACCGGGGTCGCCGCAGACAGCGTCCACGAAGGGGCAGTGGCGGCCCAGTGGCTCATCAAGCAGCAGGATGGCAAGGCCTGCAATGTGGTTGAATTGCAAGGCACAGTGGGGGCCAGCGTGGCGCTGGATCGCAAGAAGGGCTTCCTCGACACCGTCGCGGCCGTGCCCACCATCAAGATCATCCGCACCCAGTCCGGCGACTTCACCCGCAGCAAGGGCAAGGAGGTGATGGAGAGCTTCATCAAGGCGGAAAATAACGGCAAGAATATTTGCGCCGTCTACGCCCACAACGACGACATGGCCATAGGCGCCATCCAGGCAATTAAAGAAGCCGGGCTGAAACCGGGCACGGATATCAAGATCATCTCCATCGATGGGGTGCCTGATATTTTCAAGGCGATGATGGCCGGCGAAGCCAATGCCTCGGTGGAATTGACGCCAAATATGGCGGGCCCAGCCTTCGATGCCCTGCTGGCCTATAAGAAGGATGGCGCCCTGCCCCCCAAACATATCAAGACGGAGTCTATTCTGTTCGAGCCTGAGAGTGCAGAGGCTCAGCTCGAGCTGAAAAAAGACATGGGTTATTAATGCCGCTCGCCCGCTGAGCCAGCCAGTTGAATAAGACGCCATATCGGCTGGGTTGCGATATGGCGTGTTATATCGGAGAGCCCCTATTCATGTCAGAAAACACTCAGGATGTCCTGTTGAACGCCCGCGGGATCTGCAAGACCTTTCCCGGGGTGCGTGCCCTGCATCAGGTGGACTTTTCCCTGCGAAGGGGGGAGATCATGGCGCTGCTCGGCGAGAACGGCGCCGGCAAGTCCACCCTGGTCAAGACCCTCACCGGCGTCTATCAGCCCGACGGCGGGCGCATCGAACTCGATGGCGTCCCCATCTCCCCCACGGACACCGCCCATGCCCAGCGTCTGGGGATTGGCACCGTCTATCAGGAGGTCAACCTGCTGCCCAACATGTCGGTGGCAGACAACCTCTTCATCGGCCACGAGCCCCGCCGCTTCGGTTTCATCGACAGAGCCGCCATGACCCGGCAGGCCCAGGCCATCATGGCGGGATACGGCTTCGAGATGGATGTCTCCCTGCCCCTCGGCCACTATTCGGTCGCCATGCAACAGATAGTGGCCATCGCCAGGGCCATCTCACTGTCGGCCAAGATCCTCATCCTCGATGAACCCACCGCCAGCCTGGATGCCAGCGAGGTGCAGATGCTCTTCTCCCTCATGGGGAACCTGCGAGATCAGGGGGTGAGCCTCATCTTCATCACCCATTTTCTCGATCAGGTCTACGCCATCAGCGATCGCATCACTGTGCTGCGCAACGGCGAGCTGGTCGGCACCCGCGACACGGCCGCGCTGCCGCAACTGGATCTGGTCAAGATGATGCTGGGGCACGAGCTTGACGAAAACGCCCTCAAGCGGGCCGGCAAGACACTGCGCAGCAACCAGCCCACGGTGTCGTTCAGGGGTTATGGCAAGCGCGGGGTCATAGCCCCCTTCAGTCTCGACGTCATGCCCGGGGAGATAGTGGGTCTGGCCGGCCTGCTCGGCTCGGGTCGCACCGAGACCGCCGAGCTGATGTTCGGCATAGTGCCAAGAGACAGTGGCGAGTGCCGGGTGCGGGGCAAGCCGGTGACCATTCGCAGTGCACGCCAGGCGGCCGCCAATGGCTTTGGCTTCTGCCCGGAGGATCGCAAGAGCGCCGGCATCATCGCCTCGGCCTCGGTGCGCGAAAACATGATGCTGGCCCTGCAAGCCCAGCGGGGCTGGCTGCGCCCCTTGCCCCGCAAGGAGCAGGACGAGATCACCGCCCGCCTCATCGAGCAGCTGGCCATCAAGACCCCGGGGCCGGAGCAGCCCATCCAGTTTCTGTCAGGGGGAAACCAGCAGAAGGTGTTGCTGGCCCGCTGGCTGCTGACCAAGCCGCAATTCCTGATCCTGGACGAACCCACCCGGGGCATAGACGTGGGGGCCCATGCCGAGATCATCCGCCTCATCGAATCCCTCTGCGCCAACGGGCTGGCCCTGCTGGTCATCTCCTCTGAGCTCGAAGAGCTGGTGGGCTATGCCGATCGGGTAATAGTCCTGCGCGACAGAAAACAGGTGGCAGAACTTGCGACGGACGCCCTCAGCGTCCCTGCCATCATGAACGCCATTGCATGCGAGGCCTGATATGACGTCATCCACCCTCCCCCTTCCTGGCGGGCCGGCGCGCCCCCGCAGAGCCCTGCCCACGGGCACGGCCCAATGCACAGCCCTGCTCTGCGTACTGCTCATCAACGCCCTGGTCGCCGACAACTTCTTCGCCATCCATGTCCAGGATGGTCGGCTGTTTGGCAGCCTCATCGACATACTCAACCGCTGTGCCCCTGTGGCCCTGCTCTCCCTCGGCATGACGCTGGTGATCGCCACCGGCGGCATCGATCTGTCGGTGGGGGCCGTGATGGCCATCAGCGGAGCCACCATGGCCAGTCTGGCCACCGGCGGCCACAGCCTGCCGGTCATCGTCGCCTCAGTGCTTGGGGTAGGCTTGCTGTGCGGCCTGTGGAACGGCTTGCTGGTGGCGGTGTTCAAGATCCAGCCCATAGTCGCCACCCTGATCCTCATGGTGGCGGGCCGGGGCATAGCCCAGCTCATCACAGAGGGGCAGATCATCACCTTCAACAACGAGGCCCTCGCCTGGATCGGCAGCGGCTCCCTCTTCTATCTGCCCACCCCCGTCATCATCACCCTGGGCATGGCGCTGCTGCTCTGGCTGCTGACCAAGCGCACCGCCCTCGGCCTCTTCATCGAAGCGGTGGGGATCAACATCAAGGCCGCCAAGAACGCCGGGCTCAACACCCCCATGGTGGTGATCGCCACCTACCTGCTGAGCGGCCTCATGGCCGCCGTCGCCGGCATGATAGTCGCCGCCGACATCCGCGGTGCCGATGCCAACAACGCCGGGCTCTGGCTGGAGATGGACGCCATCCTGGCGGTGGTGATAGGGGGCACCTCCCTGATGGGGGGGCGCTTCAACCTGGCGCTCTCCCTGATCGGCATACTGATCATCCAGGGGGTGAACACAGGGATCCTGCTCTCCGGCTACCAGCCCCAGTGGAACCAGATCGTCAAGGCCATGGTGGTGCTGGCGGTGCTGGTCATGCAGTCGCCGGCCCTCAACCACCTGTTCCAGCGAGGGACTCGCCATGTTTAAACGCAACCTCCCCCTGATGGTGACCATCATGGTCTTCGTGCTGGGCTATCTGCTCTGCCTGGCCTCCTTCCCCGCCTTCATGTCCACCCGCATCATCTGCAACATACTGACGGACAATGCGTTTCTGGGCATAGTGGCGGTCGGCATGACCTTCGTCATCCTCTCTGGGGGCATAGATCTGTCGGTGGGGGCCGTCATCGCCTTCACCGGCGTGCTGCTGGCCAAACTCATCGGGGATCTGGGGGTCAGTCCACTGCTGGCCATCCCCCTGGTGCTGGTGCTCGGGGCCGGCTTCGGCGCCCTGATGGGCTGGCTCATCGACACCCTGAAGATCCCCGCCTTCATCATCACCCTGGCGGGCATGTTCTTCCTGCGAGGGGCCAGTTTCCTCATCTCGGAGCAGTCCCTGCCCATCGATCACCCCAGCTTCACCTACCTGTCGAGCCTGTCGTGGAAGGTGCCGGGGGGCGGTCGCCTGAGCCTGCTGGCCCTCATCATGCTGGCGGTGGTGGTGCTTGGCATCCTGCTCGCCAACCGCACCCGCTTTGGCAACAACGTCTACGCCATCGGCGGCAACGCCACCTCGGCGGCCCTGATGGGGATCTCGGTGCGCCACATCACCATCCGCATCTACCTGCTCTCCACCACCCTGGCGACCCTGGCGGGCATCGTATTCGCGCTCTACACCTCGGCGGGCTATCCGCTCGCCGCCGTCGGGGTGGAGCTCGATGCCATCGCCGCCGTGGTGATCGGCGGCACCCTGCTGAGCGGCGGGGTGGGCACAGTATTCGGCTCCCTGTTCGGGGTATTGATCCAGGGGTTGATCCAGACCTACATCAACTTCGACGGCACCCTCAGCTCCTGGTGGACCAAGATCATCATAGGCCTGCTGCTGTTTAGCTTCATCGCCCTGCAGCGCCTGCTGATCCTGGTCTCGGAACACCGCAAGGCCAACAACGCCACCCCCTTCAAGCGGCAGGTCCCCGTCGCCCCCCTTGAGTGAAAACATCGCGGGGCCTGCGCCCGATCAACCCAGGCACAGGCCCCGCGATAACACGCCTTTATGGTGGCCAGGTGCTAGTATTCCCCCGCCCCCAGCAGCCGCTCTTTCCAGAGATAACCCTGCACCCCCAGATCCAGAAAGGGCCGTGGCGGGAGATAGTTTGCCGTGCCCAGAGCGCGCATCTGCTCGCCCCAGGGGCTCTCCACCCCGCACACCAGATCGGCCAGTGCCTTGCCCGCCATGGTTTGCTTGCTGATCCGGGCCCCGTTGCATCCCAACGCAGCGTAGAGATCTGCTCCGAACTGGCCCCACAGCGGCGCCCCATTGCGGCTCACGCTGATGAGCCCGGACCAGCTGTGGGCGAAGGCCAGCTCCCCAAGTTCGGGAAAGCGGGACAGAAACAGCTGGCGGTGACGTCGCACTATGGCTTCCCTGGCCCCGCCATCGCTGTGCAGCGTCGGCGCATGAGCGACATGCTGGCGGATCTATACCCAAAAGGGACTAATAAAAGGTAGAGACACACGACAGGAGGCCGCAAGGGATCGCCTATGTGTTAGCAAGGGGATAACTTGGGGCAGGGACAAAAAGAGGTGCAGACAAGCGTTCAGACGGTCCCAGAAAGAGAACTTCAGGGCGACCGGCTGGCTGGAGAATTGAAGGAGTACGGGGGGAAATAGCGGGCGCTTAATCACTGAAGAGGGCGTTCAGATTTTTTCCAGAATTAACCGAGGGCGGACATAGGTGTGGTGACATACTGCGGTTATAGTGAAAATAGCGTTTTTGCACATTCCTATTTTCTTACTCTCATTTTGTGATGATTTGATAGCATTATTTAATAATAATCTCACTTTGTTGTCAGCGCCACAATTATAATTTTATTTGAGAAGTCACGCCACGTAGCGCAACTATTTTACTTTGCGCCTGGAGTTGAGCTTATTATACCAGAATGAGAGCTCCTTATCACTTCATAAATTTCCACCCCGCCCCATGGATTTTTCCTTGATTCTTAGTAACATAGGCTTTGTTAATTTGAAGCAGGAGCCTTTGTAGATGCAGCCTAATTATAAAGTGACTGTAAAGCACAGCCGTATTAAGTTGAACGTATCAGAGCAGAAAGGAGTCATGTATTTTACTGATGAACATCACTCAATGCTGCTGTGTGCTCCGATACACAAAATCAAGTCAGATATTGAAGGGACCATCTACTGCCAACCGTCACAGCGTGAACGTTGGGCTATCGAATTAGATTGGCGTGATCACTTAATAATTTCAGAGTATGTAGAAAAGATAAAACTAGAAATAAAAGAAACGATTATGAAAATGAGTTTGTTGGCGAATTCAGGGAAAGACACATCCGTTTCAACTTACGCCGGAGATGAAGAATGAAAAGGAATTGGGACACCGTGAGAGATGTACTCACAAAATTAGAGAGTCTGCCTAGCACAGACCATTACTTATCACTTGGAGATTTCGAACTTACTGATGTGAGTGTCGCTTATGCAATCTCCTACCACATGGAACTGCTAATTGAAGCAGGACTAGTTGAAGGAAAAATGAGCCGAGTTCTTGGCGGTGGCCCTATAAATTTCACGGCGACTCGACTTACATGGACAGGCCACGAATTTTTAGATGCAATCTGTAGCGATACAGTCTGGATCAAGACCAAAGAGACCTTTGCAACCAAGGGGCTCGACATGACCTTTGATCTGATTAAGACCGTGGCAGGTGGTGTAGCGACTTCGCTCCTGTTCTGAGTGTGCAAGCGGCAGAAATTAGCAAAACTCTCTTAGGCCCGGCGGGTGCGATACCACATCATCAGACCAGTGGGAGATAGTCGTTTGTCTACTTCGAAGAGCTGGGAACGATGAATAACCTCCCGCCAACTACGACATCCGTACAGCTTGGGGGATAAATCTGGCCATCTTTGCCCGATACTACGGATGGCTTCATTTAACTGGGCCCAGCCATCCTTAGCTATTGAGTGTTCTGTAAATTTCATCTGTTGGACGATGGCTGTGTTTTCCCAATTGTCGATCGGTTCACCAGGGATAACGCCGTAGTAATAGAGACTCTTTCCGACTGGTGAGTTAATAAACTCGAAAAGTTCTTTCTTCCCACCTTCAAACGCAGTCAGGAGGGAAATCAACGTATCCTTATTGCTCTTGATGGTACTGGCTGCTGTAGACAGATAGCTGATTGCAGCTTGGCAACTAATCTCCGAGTTCAATGCAAAACGTGACAGAAAATGATGAACCAGCTCATTTCGTAACTCGACCAACTGTTTGAGCTTTTCATTCATCCACTCCCCGTCTTCTAGGCCAAAACTGACACGGAAGTAAGCTCGGCCGTTTAGAGCGTCATCATCAATTTCTTGCTCATTCTCCAACGTCGTTCTTTGGCTCCACTGACCAACCAAATGCCCCAGCGTTTTTCCGCCTAGAAGCTGGCGGTCACGTTCTACGTTACGAGCTAACTCATCGGAGAACCCACTCACCTTTAGAGTGGGTAGGGCTGCTTTGAGCATCAATTCAAACTGCTGTAACTGGAGGAGAGCTCGCCCGTACTCCAACGCTATTTGTTCTTTTAATTCATTTAAATCAGGCGGTGCCTTGTCAGTTTTGTGGTGTTCCAATCGCGCTCTTCCTTGTGCTCAGTTGAAATACATGTGTAGTGGCCTAATCATCCCGAACACCATTTTAGTCGGTACAGTCGCCACCATGACTTGAGGTGTTCACTGACAAGATTACGTCGCTCATTTAATGCTGAATTCAAACACGAAGA
>NZ_JAAILA010000028.1 GCF_010974825.1 Aeromonas rivipollensis
CCTATTTCAGGACTAGACATCTGGTGCAGAGCCTTAGAGGGCTGGCGCGTCGTAGTCCGCCGGCTCGTCGCTGTAGACGCAGACGTTCCACTTGGCCGCCAGACCCTCTTCGGCCAGACAGTAACGCTCGAAGAAGGCCTTGATCTCGGCGCGCTGGCAGTGGGCCTCGAAGCTGGCCATGTCTTGCCAAATCTCGTTGAAGACGATGGGGAAGCTCTCCCCCTCGGCGAACGGGCTGGCAATGTGGCGGGTGACTCTGTACTGCAGGCAGCCGTCTTCCCTCAGGGTGTTGGGCTCCAGCCCCTGCAAGACCTGGAACAGGGCCTGCTCCTTGCCCGGCTTGGGCAGGAACTGGGCGATGCAATAAACCTTCTTGGACATCTGTTTCTCCTTGCCGTGTCTCAACCCTGAAGGGCGACGACGCTATTGTCGATAAGGCGGGCCTTGCCCAGATAGGCAGCCATCAGGATCACCAGCCGCTTGCTGGCAGAAGTGGAGGATTCCAGGGTGTCGGCGTCGACGATGTCGATGGCGTCCGTCCTGAATCCTGCGTTGTCGAGACGCTGGCTGGCCTGGGCCACCAGGGAGGGCAGGTGGTGGTTCCCCGCTTCAATCTGCTCGGCAATCCAGTTCATGGTACGCGCGAGCTCGGGGGCCAGGGCCCGCTCGGCGGCGGTCAGGTAGCCGTTGCGCGAGGAGAGCGCCAGCCCGTCCTCGGCCCGCACAGTGGGCACGCCGACTATCTCGACCGGCATGGCCATGTCGGCCACCATCTTGCGAATGAGCGCCAGCTGCTGGTAATCCTTCTGGCCGAAGCAGGCCACGTCGGGCTGCACCAGGTTGAACAGCTTGGTGACGACAGTGCTGACACCACGGAAGTGGCCAGGGCGCAGCGCCCCTTCCAGCAGGCTGGAGAGACCCGGCACCTCGACGAAGGTCTGGCTGGCGAGCCCCTGGGGATACATCAGCTCCGGGGTCGGGGTGAACACCAGATCCACGCCGGCGGCCTGCAGGGCGGCGCAGTCCTGCTCCAGGGTGCGGGGATAGTTGGCGAGATCCTCGGCCTTGTCGAACTGCAAGGGGTTGACGAAGATGCTGACCACCACCTTGTCGCCGCGGCTGCGGGCCTCATCGACCAGGGTCAGATGGCCCTGGTGCAGATTACCCATGGTGGGCACGAATGCGATGGCGTGGCCTTCGCGGCGCCATTGGCCGATCTGTTCACGCAGAGCGGCAGGATTGTTCACAACCAACATCAACAGTTCACCTTCGGATAGGTCAAAGAAACAGGGATTGAAAGGGCCAGAGAGGGATGCGAAACGGGGGCTCAGCCCCCGTTGCGGTTCATGAGGCCTGGATCAGTTGAAGCAGTGCTCGGGACCGGGGAAGGTGCCCTCGCTGACCTGCTGCACATAGAGGCGGATGGCGGCGCGCATGTCGCCCGTCTCGGCCAGGAAGTTCTTGGTGAACTTGGGCACATAGCCGGAGGTGATGCCAAAGGCGTCGTGCATCACCAGGATCTGGCCATCGGTGGCCGGGCCCGCGCCTATGCCGATCACCGGGATGCGCAGCGCCTTGCTGATGCGCTCGGCCAGGGCGACCGGCACGCATTCGAGCACCAGCAGCTGGATGCCTGCGGCCTGCAGTTCGAGGGCCTGACGGTAGATCTCCTGGGCGTGGAACTCGTCGCGCCCCTGCACCTTGAAGCCGCCAAACACGTGGACGGATTGCGGGGTCAGCCCCAGGTGACCGCAGACAGGCACGCCGTTGCGGGTCAGGTGGCGAATGCTCTCGCACAGCCAGTCGCCCCCTTCCATCTTCACCATGCGGGCGCCGGCGGCCATCAGCCGGGCGGCGTTCTGGTAGGTCTGCTCGGGAGTGGCATAGCTCATGAACGGCATGTCGGTGACCACCAGCGCCTTGCTGGCGCCACGCACCACGCAGCGGGTGTGGTAGACCATCTCATCCATGCTGACAGCCAGGGTGTCGTCCCCTCCCTGCAGCACCATGCCGAGGGAATCACCGATGAGCAGCACCTGGGCGCCTTCGTCGTCGAACAGCTTGGCGAAGGTGGCGTCATAGGCGGTGATGGCGGTGATTTTTTGTCCGTCCTGCTTCATCTTCTGCAGGTCGGTGATGGTGATCTTGCTCATTACGTTGCTCCTACTCGTCTACTCACCCGTTGCGGCGGCAAGGATCTCGAGACCATTGCGCGGGCAGCGGGCAACCAGTTCGGTGAGCGGGGTGCCGCAGGGCAGCACCAGGGCGGGGGCGATTTCGGCAAGGGGCAGCAGGACGAACTCCCGCTCCTTCATGCCGTAGTGGGGAACGATCAGGCGTTCATGCTGGATGACTTGCTCGCCGTACAGCAGCAGATCCAGATCCAGGGTTCTTGGACCCCAACGCTCGTCCTTGCGCACACGTCCCTGTTCCCGCTCGATTTTCTGCAGTTGATCCAGCAAAGCCAGGGGGCCTAGCCGGGTATGAAGCCGCACCACGGCATTGACGTAGTCCGGCTGATCCGCAGGGCCCATGGGGCGGCTGCCGTAAAGCTGCGAGGC
The DNA here is from genome assembly GCF_010974825.1 of Aeromonas rivipollensis. Taxonomy (GTDB): domain Bacteria; phylum Pseudomonadota; class Gammaproteobacteria; order Enterobacterales; family Aeromonadaceae; genus Aeromonas; species Aeromonas rivipollensis. The sequence goes on from NZ_JAAILA010000028.1 coordinate 2,562, forward strand.
CTGTTGCAATTCGGATTCCGGCAGCCAGCCCAGGGCGGCGACGGCCTGTCTGGCCTGGGCGACGGGATTGCCCAGGTTGGATCCGATGGCAATGAAGACCTCGATCATCGGGTGGCCTTTATTCTGCCGCTTTCGGCTTGCGACGACGGGGGCGACGGCGGTTGCGGCTGTTGCTGCTGCGTTTCTCACCGTCTCCGCGCGGCTCGGCCGCCGGGGCACGCTCACCGCTCGCCGGGCGGCGGGTCGCTTCCCGTTGCAGTTGTGGACGCACATCCGGGTTGGAGGCCACATAGCGCTCCCACCAGCTGGCCAGCTCGCCGAGGCCGCGCTCGACCCGGTTGCGCAGCAGCAGGAAGTCAAAGGCTGCACGGAACTTCGGATGCTCCATGGCGCGCTCGGGGTGGCGACCCTGACGACGGGTCAGGCGCTGTTGCAGGGCCCAGATGTCGCGCACGTCAGTGGTGAAGCGGCGCGGCACGGCAATGATCCGCACCTGGGCATCCAGCACCTCGTTGATGGCCAGCATGAAGGCGTCGTGCCAGGGCAGGCCGCTCTCGTTTTCCAGCACCCGGGCACGGGCCTCGACGGCGCCCCACAGCAGGGTGGCATAGAGGAAGGCCGGGGTGACACGCTTGTCTTCACGGACCCGGGTATCGGTGTCCATCAACGCCAGTTCGATGAACTGCTCGTAGGGCGAGTTGCCGTTGGGCGTAAACAGGGCGGCGACCTGGGGGAACAGGGGCTGGAACAGCCCGTATTCGCGCAGCAGCTTGTAGGTGGCGAGACCGTCACCGGCCAAGAACAGTTTGAGGGTCTCCTCGAACAGACGGGCGGCCGGAATGTCCTGCAACAGCGGCGCCAGTTCCCGGATGGGGGCGGCGGTGCGCGGGCTTATGGTCATCTCCAGCTTGGCGGCGAAGCGCACGGCGCGCAGCATGCGCACAGGATCTTCCCGGTAGCGGGTCTCGGGGTCACCGATCAGCTCCAGCTTGCGCTCGGCAAGATCCTCGATGCCACCCTCGAAGTCGTGCAGGGTGAAATCCTTGGCGCTGTAGTAGAGGGCGTTGACGGTAAAGTCACGACGCTCGGCATCCTCTTCTATGGTGCCGTAGACGTTGTCGCGCAGCAGCATGCCTTCATCAGACTGGGCCGACACGTGCTTGCTGGTATTGACCTGATGGTGGTGACCACGGAAGGTAGCCACTTCGATCACGTCACGACCAAAGACGATGTGAGCCAGGCGGAAACGACGGCCGATCAGGCGGCAGTTGCTGAACAACGCCTTGATCTGCTCCGGCGTGGCATCGGTGGCGATGTCGAAATCCTTTGGCGTTCTCCCGAGCAGAATATCCCGGACGCCACCACCCACCAGGTAGGCTTCGTAGCCACCCTTGTTCAGGCGGTAGAGCACCTTGAGCGCATTCTCGCTGATCTCTTTGCGCGAGATGGGGTGCTGGTCACGGCTCAAGGTTCGGCGTTGACCGGCGACACGGGCTGGAATGGGAGACTCCATCGACTGCTCGCCGTCTTCCTTGCCGAGCACCTTGCGGCAAAAGTTTGCGATCTGGGAAAAAATGGTACACCTCTTCATGACTTCAAATTGACGGGAGGCCAAAAAATAGCGGCCTATCATAGCTCAGGCCCGACCAAATGAGAAACGCTGCGGTCTGCTTCCCCGATTCGGGCCAGGTCGTACAAGGAACGACGCTTTCACTTCCCCTGGTTCTGGCCTGCTCAAATGAGAAACGCTGCGGCCTGCTTTTGCTCCGGGGGTCTGCTTACCTGGCCCCCAGCACTATCTTCTGCTGGCGGGGGACCCGGGCCAGCTGCCAGTGGGCAATGCCCCAGGCGATGATCTCGTCGACGGTATTCTCTCTTAAGCAAGGTGGCGGACACTGGCCGAGGAAGGCGAGGGCCTGCCAAAGGGCGGGCCTGACGTCATCATGTGCCAGCGCCGGCGCATGGTTCTGCTTCGACAGCTTGTTGCCATCCGCCAGCACCGCCAGCGGCAGGTGCACCCAGGCGGGGACGTCTGCCCCCAGGGTCTGGTAGAGGGCAATCTGGCGCACAGTGGGCTCCAGCAGATCGGCGCCGCGCACTATCTCTGTGATGCCGCTGTCCATGTCATCCACCACCACCGCCAGGTTGTAGGCATAGAGGCCGTCCCGGCGGCGCACGATGAAGTCCTCCTCGGCGAGCGCCGCAGGCACAGCGATATGGCCCTGCAACTCATCCTCGAAGTGGTAGACGGGATTATGCTGGCGCAGGCGGGCGGCGCAGCCCTCTGCCGTCAGCCCAAGGGCGCGGCAGTGGCCGTTGTAGAAGCCGCCCGCCGCCATGATCTCGCGCCGGGTGCAGCGGCACCAGTAGAGATCCCCGGCCCGATAGAGCTGATCGATGATCTCGTCATAACGGCCGTGGCGCGCGCTCTGGAACATCACCTCCCCATCCCAGCCGAGGCCATGGGCCTCCAGGGTCTTGAGGATGAGCCCGCTGGCCCCGGCCATCTCCCGCGGCGGATCTATGTCCTCGATGCGCACCAGCCAGCGCCCCTGTTGCGATCTCGCCTGCAAGAAGCTGCCAAGGGCGGCGACCAGGGAGCCGAAGTGGAGCGGACCTGACGGGGAGGGGGCGAAGCGACCGACATGGGGTCGAACAGGGGAGGAGGGAGTCATGGCCATGGGAATTCGGGTAGACGATGCATTGAGGCTGCATTCTGGGATGGTCGCGGGAAAAGCTCAATAAAAAAGGGAGCCTGCGAGCTCCCTTTTTTTGTCCATGTCGATGGGCGGCATCAGCCAGCCATCTGTTTTTCCTTGATTTCAGCCAGCGTCTTGCAGTCGACACAGAGGTCGGCGGTCGGACGGGCTTCCAGACGACGAATACCGATTTCGATACCGCAATGTTCGCAGTAACCAAAGTCGTCTTCTTCGAGCAGCAGCAAGGTCTTTTCGATCTTCTTGATCAGCTTGCGTTCACGGTCGCGGGTGCGCAGTTCGAGTGCGAACTCTTCTTCCTGCGCGGCGCGATCGACCGGATCCGGGAAGTTTGCAGCCTCATCCTTCATGTGGTCGACGGTGCGGTCAACTTCCTGCATCAGTTGGTTGCGCCAGGCTCCCAGGATCTTGCGAAAATGTACCTTTTGTTGGTCATTCATGTACTCCTCACCGGCTTTTACCTGGTAAGGCTCTACACCCGCAATGGCCAGGGGGCCCAGAGATTTCCTGTTTTCGCCTGTTGGCATGCCCTGTCTCCTAATTCAGCACGCTACCCGTGCCATCCATAAATTGAGGGCGGTATCTATAGCAGAAGGGTCAACGGGAGGCAAACAAGCCTTGTCAATAATGTTACCCACTCCAGCATTTATTCTCAGCCCTCGGGTAGCAGATGGTCAGATTCAAATGGAATGAAATCTTGAGCCACCATGCCCTGCACCCCAACATGGGGGCGATAGCATAAAATTTCAACCCCTGCCGCCATCGCCTGCTCAACAAGCTGACTATAGTGCGGATCTATATGGGCTGCAGGGCGCATTCTCGCGATGCCGGAGTGCAAAACCATGAACAGCAGCACGGCTCTGTGCCCGGCCGCCTTCATGGCCATCAATTCACGCAAGTGCTTGGCGCCACGTGCGGTGACCGCATCGGGGAAGTAGCCCATGCCCGCTTGTTCCCGCTCGTCGAGCAGGGTGACGGATTTCACCTCTATGTAACAACTTGGCCTGTGATCGTCTTCCAGCAACAGGTCGATGCGGCTGTTCTCCTCCCCGTATTTCACCTCGGTTCGCAGCCTGGCATAACCCGCCAGCGGCGCCAGTGCCCCTTGCTCGATGAGCTCCCGGGCGATCTGGTTGGCCCGCGCCGTGTTGACGCAGATGAAGTGACCCGCCGGGCTCTGGGCTATCTCCCAGCTGTGGGCCAGCTTGCGCTTGGGGTTGTTCGAGGTGGAGTACCAGACCTGGGTGCCCGGATCGGCACAGCCCGTCATGGCGCCGGTATTGGCGCAGTGGATGGTGATGGTCTCACCATCGGCTAGCTGCACATCGGTGAGGAAGCGCTTGTAGCGGGCGATGAGCAGACCGGATTGCAAAGGGGGATCGAAGATCATGGGGTCAGCTCCTCGCTGTTGGTCTCTTTGATGCGGGCACGCAGGGGCCAGCAGGCGATGGGTTCATAGCTGACCCCCTGCGGGGTGCTGACGGACTGGTAGAGGCAGAAGCTGTCCGCCTGCAGCACAAGATCGGGGGCGGGCAGCGCCTCCGGGGCCTCGCCGGCCTTGCGCGACAGGGTGACATGGGGGCGGTAGCCCTGTTCCCCGTTGCCAAGCCCCAGCTTCTCGCCGTGGCGACGCAGGGCCCTGGCCAGCACGTTCAGCTCGTTTGGCCATTCACTGGGCCCCACCCAGGCGGCCCTGGCACGCTGAAACCAGCCGGTCTGATCCAGATGGACGCTGAAAGGGGGACAGCGCTGCTGTGCGGCGGCGGCGATCAGCCTGTCCCGAGTGGCCTCGTCGGCCTCACCGAGAAAGGCCAGGGTCAAATGCAGATTGCGTTCGGACACCGGCAGGCCGGGCCAGGGACGCCGTTCGCGCCAGTCGATCAGGGCGGGGGCAAGCTGGTGCAGGGGCAGGGCAAAGAAGAGTCTGGGCATGCGCAGCGTCGGTCCTCGTGGTACTCACATGAAAGAGCCATTCTATGGCAGCTCGTCTGCGGATGTCTCCTGGTCGCGTCTCGCGCCTGTCCGGGCGGGCTGAGTGCTCCCCGGGTCTGCCCCAACCGGTTGGCGCACATCCGGCACGGCTGCTGACGGTGGGCGGCTGGCTGTGGCAGAATGGGCGCCGTTTTCCTGGTCATCACAGAAGGTCTTCTCCGTTTTGTCCCAACTCCCCATAGTCTCTGTGCTGCCCGAGCTGTTTGATGCCATCGACAGCCACGCCAGCGTGATACTGCAGGCCCCCCCGGGGGCAGGCAAGTCGACCCTGCTGCCCCTGGAGCTGGTGCGCCTAAACCGGCTGCCCGGTCGCATTATCATGCTGGAGCCCAGGCGCCTCGCGGCCCGCAATATAGCGGGCTTTTTGGCGCGTCAGCTCGGGGAGACGGTGGGGGAGCGCATCGGGCTGCGGGTGCGAGGCGAGAGTCGCACCAGTGCCGCGACCCGGCTCGAGATAGTGACCGAGGGGGTGCTGACCCGGATGTTGCAACAAGACCCCGAGCTGACCGGCGTCTCCCTGGTGATCTTCGACGAATTCCACGAGCGCAGCCTGCATGCCGATACCGCCCTGGCCTTCGCCATCGAGAGCCAGCAGGGGTTGAGGGAGGATCTCAAGCTGCTCATTATGTCCGCCACCCTGGAGGGCATGGCGCTGGAGGCCCTGTTGCCAGACGCCCCTGTGATCCGCTCCGAGGGGCGCGGCTTTCCCATCGACTACCACTACCGCCCCGCCAACCGCCAGCAGTGGCTGGAGCCCCAGGTGGGCGCCGTGGTGCTGGAGGCGCTGGCGGCCCACGGGGGCAGTGCCCTGGTGTTCCTGCCGGGACAGGGGGAGATAGAGCGACTCGCCCAGTGGCTGGAGGGGCGCCTGCCGGATGACGTGCGCCTCACCCCCCTCTACGGTCGCCTCGACATGGCGGCCCAGCAGGCGGCCATAGAGCCCGCCCCGGCGGGGAGCCGCAAGCTGGTGCTCACCACCAATGTGGCGGAGACCTCCCTCACCATAGAGGGGGTATCCGTGGTCATCGACAGCGGGCTGGAGCGGCGCGCCACCTTCGATCTGAGAAGCGGCGTCACCCGGCTGGAGACCCGTCAGATTGCCAGGGCCTCCGCCACCCAGCGGGCAGGCCGTGCCGGCCGTCTCGGCCCCGGGGTCTGCTACCGGCTCTGGAGCAGCGAAGTGCAGGAGCGCCTCGCCGAGCACAGTCCGCCGGACATCCTCACCCAGGAGCTGACCGGTCTGCTGCTGGACGCCGCCCAGTGGGGCGCCAGGGTGGAGAGCCTGCCGCTGCTCGACATGCCCCCTGCGGCGGCGGTGGCGAGCGCCCGGCGCCTGCTGGTGGCCCTGGGGGCCATGAAGGCGGAGGGTGAGCAACAACTCACCCCGGCCGGCCGTACCATGGCCGCCTTCGGCACTCATCCCCGTCTGGCGCGCATGTTGTTGCGGGCCCGGGAGCTGGAGGCCGAGGGTCTGACAGGGATTGTCGCCGATGCGGCTTTCCTGGTGGCGCTGCTGGAAGAAGATCTGCGAGGATCCGAGCGCCTTTCCGTGCTCTTCCATCGTCGTCTGGGGGCCCTGCGTCAGGGGGCAGCCCGCTGGTTCGAGCGCCTTGGCGCAAGGCCTGCGACCGCCCAGGGTCAGTGGCTGGGGCTGCTGTGCGCCCTCGCCTGGCCGGATCGGATCGGCAAGCTGCGCAGTGGCAGCCGCTATCAACTCAGTGGTGGGATCGGCTGCGATCTGGTAGAAGGTCACCCATGTCAGGGACAAGGGGCCCTGATCGCCATAGAGATGGGGCAGAACGATCGCGGCAGCCGCATCTTCATCGCCGAGCCGGTGGCGCTGGACGAGCTGGTGCGCCAGCTGCCGGAGCTGGTGAGCGAACGCCAGTGGTTCGACTGGGACGAGCGGGAAGAGCGGGTCCGCGCCGAGCGCCAGCAGATGCTCGGCGAACTGGTGCTCGGCCAGCGGCCGCTGACGGATCTCTCCGACGAGCAGAAGGGGCGCTGCCTGCTGCAGGGCATCCGGCGCAAGGGGTTGCATGTGCTGCCCTGGGATGATGCCAGCGAGGGGCTGCTGGCCCGATTGCGCTGCGCCCGCGACTGGCTGCCGGACGAGGGCTGGCCCGCCATGGACGACGAGAGTCTGCTGGCCCGGCTGGAGGAGTGGCTCTTGCCTGCCCTGAGCGGCATGACCCGGCTGGAGCAATTGAAGAAGCTCAACCTCTCCGATCTGCTGCGCCAGTCCCTGCCCTGGCCCTTGCCAAAACGGCTGGACGAGGCGCTGCCAAGCCACTTCAGCGCGCCGACCGGCAGCCGGGTGCGGATCCGCTATCAGCCGGGGCAGGCCCCGGTGATCCCGGTGCGCATTCAGGAGATGTTCGGGCAGGGCACGACCCCCTGCGTGGCCGATGGCCGGATGCCCCTGGTGGTGGAGCTGCTCTCTCCGGCCCAGCGACCGCTGCAGATCACCGCCGATCTCGCCGCCTTCTGGGCGGGATCCTACGAGCAGGTGAAGAAAGAGATGAAGGGGCGTTACCCCCGCCACTACTGGCCGGACAACCCCCTGGAGGCCATGCCGACGAAGGTCACCAAGAAGAAGATGGGGATCTAGGTTGGTGCTGAGCCTAGCTAAGCCCAACTCCAGCAGACGGCCCTCGCCCTCTCCCAGAGGGAGAGGGAACCGATCGAGCTTGGTGTTTGCTCCCTTCTCCCCTTGTGGGATAAGGGTTGGGATGAGGGAGTGGGCATCCATTTGTCTGACGAATGTCTGGCGAAATGAAACCCAGGATCCAGATTCGATTGGTTAAGCCCGATCGGACGTTCGCGAATGCGACATAACAAGTAGAAAGGAAAGCAAAGAGGATTTATGGCAACCCAACGACGCAAGAGCCCTCCCAAGAAGGCAGCTCCCAAACGCACCATCTGGCGCAAGCTGTTCTGGCTTGGCTTCAAGCTCTCCCTGGTGGTGGCGGCCTTCATGGTGGTGTTCGGCATCTACCTCGATACCAAGGTGCGCGAGCGCTTCGATGGCGAGAAGTGGCAGTTGCCCGTGATGGTCTACAGCCGCCCGCTGGAGCTCTACCCCAGCCAGCGCCTCTCCCAGACCCAGATGCTGCGCGAGCTCAACATGCTGAGCTACAAGCAGGTGCGTCAGCCCCACACCCCGGGGGAGTATGCGGTCAACGGCAATCGCATCGAGCTGGTACGCCGTCCGTTCGAGTTCCATGACGGCGCCGACGGCGCCCGTGGCCTGCGTCTCACCTTCAACGGTGCGCGGCTGGAGGGGATCCAGTCTCTGGAGAACCAGCGTCAGCTAGGTTATGCCCAGATGGACCCTGTGCTGCTTGACCGCCTCAACACCGAGGACAGGGAGGATCGCCTGCTGGTACGCATCGCCGAGGTGCCGGACAGCCTGCTGGTGACCCTGCTGACCACCGAAGATCGCGACTTCTATCAGCACGGCGGCGTCTCGCCGGTGGCCATCATGCGTGCCATGGTGGCCAATGTGCTGGCGGGGCGCACAGTGCAGGGGGGGAGCACCCTCACCCAGCAGCTCGCCAAGAACTTCTTCCTGACCCGGGAGCGCAGCCTGTGGCGCAAGGCACAGGAAGCCTATATGGCAGTGCTCATCGACTACCGCTACAGCAAGGACGAGATCCTGGAGGCCTACCTCAACGAGGTCTACCTGGGGCAGAACTTCTCGCAAGGGGTCTATGGCTTCGGGCTCGCCTCCTACTTCTACTTCGGCATCCCGGTCAACGAGCTGGACATCGATCAGGTGGCCCTGCTGGTGGGCATGGTGAAGGGGCCCTCCTATTACGATCCCTGGCGCTTCCCCGAGCGGGCCAAGGCGCGCCGGGATCTGGTGCTGAAACTGCTGATGGAGCACGGCAGCCTGACCCAGGCCGAGTATGAGCTGGCCAGTAAGCAGCCCCTTGGCATCATCACCCGGGGCCAGATGAGCTATGGCCGCACCCCGGCCTTCATGGGGCTGCTCAAGCGGGAGATCCAGAACCGCTTCGGCCCGGATCTGCTCAAGCAGTCCGGCCTCAAGATCTTCACCAGCCTGGATCCCATCGCCCAGCACGCCGCCGAGCAGGCGGTCGAGACCGGCCTCGCCACCATCGAGAAGCAGCGCGGCAAGAAGAAGCTGGAGGCGGCCATGGTGGTCTCCGACTGGCACAAGGGCGAGGTGGTCGCCATGGTGGGGGGGCGGGATCCCCGTTACGCCGGCTTCAACCGTGCGCTGGATGCCCGTCGTCAGATAGGCTCCCTGGTGAAACCGGCTGTCTATCTCACCGGTCTCTCCAACGGCCTGACCCTGGGCACACCGCTCAAGGATCAGCCGATCCGTATCCGCGGCCAGGATGGCCAGATCTGGACGCCGCAGAACTACGATCGCAAGTTCCGCCAGAGCGTGCCGCTGATGGAGGCGCTCGCCAGCTCCCTCAACGTGCCGACCGTCAACCTGGGTCTGCAGGTGGGGCTCGACAAGGTGGTGGACACCCTGCACAAGCTGGGGGTCCAGCAGGAGATCCAGCCTTATCCTTCCCTGGTGCTGGGGGCGGTGGCGCTCTCGCCCATGGAGGTGAACCAGATGTACCTGCCCATCGCCAACCAGGGGCTGACCCAGCCGCTGTCGGCCATTCGCGCCGTGGTAAACAGCGATGGCAGCCAGCTCTATCAGCATGACGAGACCGCCAAGCGGGTGACGGATCCCCAGGCCAGCTGGCTGACCCTGTTCGCCATGACCAAGACGGTGAGCCAGGGCACGGCCCGGGCGCTCGGCGCCAAGTTCCCCGGCGCCACCATGGCCGCCAAGACAGGGACCACCAACGAGCTGCGGGACTCCTGGTTTGCCGGTATGGACAACAACGAGCTGGTGAGCGTCTGGGTCGGTCGGGATGACAACCAGCCCGCCGGGCTGACCGGGGCCAGCGGTGCCTTGCAGCTGTTCAGCGGTTACATGAGCCAGCGTGGCGTCAACAGCCTGGGGCTGAAGATGCCGGAAGGGGTGAGCTGGGCCAGCTTCTCCCGCGCGAGCGGCGCCCGTGTCGCCAGCGACTGTCCCGGCAGCCTGCAGGTGCCGGCCAAGCTGGCTGGGCTGGGGGAGCCCATGAGCTGCGCCAGCCCTGTCTCCAACCCGGTCAACGCGCTGGATCAGTGGTTCGGCGGCTTCTTCAACTAACGAGAACGGGCAGCCTGGCTGCCCGTTTTACAAGGATTGCCATGACACTTCCCCTGCTCGGCGGCATTCACCACGTGGCCATCATCGCCAGCGACTATGAGCGCTCGCGCCACTTCTACCACCAGGTGCTGGGGCTGCCCATCATCAACGAGACCCTGCGGGAGGCCCGCCACTCCTGGAAGCTGGATCTGGCGCTGCCGGATGGCAGCCAGCTGGAGCTGTTCAGCTTTCCGGCCCCGCCGCCGCGCCCTTCCAGGCCGGAGGCGTGCGGCCTGCGGCACCTGGCGTTTCGGGTGACTGCGCTCGATCCCGTCATCGCCCATCTGGAGCACCAGGGAGTGGCCGTGGAGCCGGTGCGGGTGGACGAGCTGACCGGCAGTCGCTTCACCTTCTTCGCCGATCCCGACGGCCTGCCGCTGGAGCTCTACGAGGTCGATGCCGGGCCGGCATGAGCGGGCTTTGCGGCAACATGAGTGCGTAAAAAGCCGCCCGGCGAACACCGGGCGGCTTTTTCATGGGGTCAGGTGTTCATCACGCCGTGGTCAGCAGGGCCACGGCGACGGCCATGATCAGGATGCCGACCCAGCCGACGGGCTTGAGACGCTCGCCAAACAGCAGCAGGCCGCCGAGGGCGGTGCCCAGGATGCCGATGGCACCCCAGGTGGCATAGGCCACGGCGAGATCTATGCTGCCAGTGCTCACCGCTTCCGAGAGCAGGGTAAAGGCACAGAGCACCAGCAGTATGCCGAGCAGGCCCCAGCCCTTGTGACGAAAACCGAGGGAGCGGTTGATGGCCATGTTGGCCCCCACATCCAGCAGGGCGGCGCCCAGGACGATGATCAACGGGTGCATGGGAGCTCCTTGGCAGGGGTGGCGTCAACCGGCTCGGCATGGGTTTCCCCCAGGGTCACCATAACAATGCCCACTATTGCCAGCGCCAGCCCGACCCACTCCTGCACACTCAGCTCATGGCCAAGGAACAGCACTGAGACGGCGGTGATCAGGGCGATTCCCAGCCCTTCCCAGAGTGCGAACGCAATACCAATGGAGATTGTTTTGGCGGCCTTGGCCAGCAGCAGGTAGGAGAGGGCGATGAGGAGCCACATCGGCAGATAGTTGAGCCAGCCGGCCTCACTCTCCGGGATCAGGGCCATGGTAGAGGTGCCTGCCACCTCGGTCAGGATGGCGCCCGTCAGGAAGAGGCGGGCCAAAAGCAGGGGACTGAATAACATGGGGTTTCCTTCTGTTGCTACGACGAGGGAGAGGATAGCCGCAGCTGGGCAAGATCCGGGTATCGCTGAGCGTCGATAATTCTGGCGCTGACGGTTTGCCTTGGGGGAGGGGCGCGGCGTAAGGTGAGGATGGAACAAGCTGCCACAAGAGCGCGATCATGAAGCTTTATCAGATACAACTCTTTGTAGAATCAGCAGACAGTGGTTCGATTGCCAATGCCGCCAGACGCCTTGGCAAGAGCCGAAGTGCCGTCAGCACGGCGATCGCCGCCCTGGAAGTGGAGCTTGGCGTCGACCTTTTTGAACGAGGGGCCAACCAGAGTCGATTGACCGAGATAGGGGAGCAGGTGCTGGACGACTGCCGGCGGCTGCTGCAGGCGGCCAACAGCCTCAAGCTCAAGTGCGAGCACCACGCCTCGGGCGCCGAGGTGGCGCTCAGGGTGGCGCGGGATGACGCCATCCCCGAGCCGGTCTGGCGCGAGATGCTGGGGGCGTTGCGCCACCAGTTTCCCGGCACCAGCATCTCCCTGGTGCTGGCCTCGCCCCCCGAGCTGCCTTCCCTGGTGGAGGAGGGGTTCGTGGATGCCGCCTTCGGCCTCATCACCGAAGATCAGGAGCGCAGCGGCCTCAACATAGAGGTGCTCAACCCCATCCGCACCCTGATGGTGGTGGCGCCAAGCCACCCGCTGGCGGGGTTGAAGCGGGTGCTGCAGCAGGATCTCACCGATCAGACCCAGGTCACCCTCTCCTATGTGGACGAGTTCTCGGTCAAGAGCCTGCTCCCCATCGGCGGCCAGCACATAGGGTTGTCGAGCTTCGAGTTGATGCGGGATGCTGTGCTGGACGGCCTCGGCTGGGCTGTGTTGCCCTCACCGCTGATCCAGAGCCAGCTGCGCCAGGGGGAGCTGCTGACCCTGAAGCACAAGTTCAGCCTGCAGTGGCGCGATTACGGAGTCTATCTGTCGGAGAACGCCCATCACGGCAAGGTGCTGGCCTGGCTGAAGAAGGCCATCGAGGCCTATCTCGAACCCTTCGAGTAGCCCCTTTCAGGGAGGAGAACGACAACAGGGGCCGCTGGCCCCTGTTGCTTGAGACGGCTGGAGATCAGCGCAGGGCGTGACGGGGGGCGGGCTGGCGCTGGCGAAAGGGCAGCAGGAGCAGGCTGAGCAGCAGATCCCCCAGCAGGGAGGCGAGCAGTCCCACCGCCACACCACAGAAGATGGCGGCCTGCTTGAGGGGCACCACATAGCCGTAGTTGCGCAGGGTGTCCTGCCAGAGCATGGGGTCCGCCTGCGACAGCAGGTGGGAGAGCTGCAGGTACCAGGGCCTATCCTGGAAGGCGCGCTCCTGCTGCAGGTGGCGCTGCTGGCTCACCAGCTGCTGCAGACTGGTGGCATCCTGGGTGAAGACGGGATCCTGGCTGGCGCCGTAATGAGCGACCAGGGAGTCGAGATCGCCGCCAAAGTGCTGATCCGCGGTGCGCTGGAAGGGTGCCAGGCTGAGGCTGGCCTGCTGCAGGCGCGCATCCAGCCGCTGGTAGTAGAGATCGACGATCCCCGGTATCTGCACGCCCGCCAGCAAACCGAGGGCAAACAACATCATGCGAAGGTAGCTGCGCATAGCCATCATCCTGAATGAAAAGAGCCTCATACTAGCCGCAAGCCCCCGGCGCGCCAAGGTGGCGCTGGCTGCTCCCGCATCCGGGGGGTGGCAGGGCGGGTGCAAACAAGATTCAATAGGATATTGTTTGTTACATGAATTCTTACATTTTTGTGATTCAAGTCACCGGGAGGCTGACCTAGAATCACCGCTTTTTGAAGGAAGACTCGGCATGAGCAAGTTCATACCTCTCTATCTGATCGGGGGCCTGATTGCCCTCAGTTGGGCTGCCCTGCCGGGTCATGGCCCCTGGGATCACTGGGATCTCGCCACCTTCCAGCTGGTCAATGGCTGGCTGGGCCAATCCGTCCGCTGGGCCGATCTGGTGGCCATCACCAACAATCGCCTGTTCGATCTGGTCGCCCTGGGCTGCATGGGACTGATCCTGGCCACCTGCTTCTTCCGGGCTCAGGGTGAGGCGCGCCGTCGCCTGGTGGCCATGGGGATCGTCATGTTGCTGGGTGCCCTGGTGATCAATCAGCTCGGCCACCTGTTGCCGGTCAGCCGTCCCAGCCCGACCCTGACGGTGGACGGGGCGCTGCGGCTGAGCGAGCTCAGCGCCATCCCGACCAAGGACTCTGCCGGCGACAGCTTCCCCGGGGATCATGCGCTGTTCCTGATGATCTTCGCCGGTTTTGCCCTGCGTTACCTGCCGCGCCGGGTCGCCGTGATCGCCGTGCTGATGGTGCCCCTGTTCTCGGCCCCTCGCATCCTCGCCGGTGCCCACTGGCTGACGGACGTCTATGTCGGCGCCCTCTGCCTCGCCCTCATCTGCCTGCCGCCCTTGCTGCTGACCCCATTGTCGGATCGGCTGATCGACCGCCTGGCTCCCAGGCTGCCGCGCTGGATCTCCTGAGGCCGTTGCGGCCTAGGTGACGAAAGGCAATAAAAAGAAGGCGGGTGACCGCCTTCTTTTGCTTATGCCCATCGGTGCTGTGGTCGTCGCGAAATGACCAGGACTACGCCCGATGAGTGCGGGCTTGCGCCCTCAACGACAAGTATTGGCAGAGTCATTCGAGCTTTACCATCAGAAACTGACGGGGCCAAACGTTTGCATCCGATGAAAGCGTGATCCAGACCAGGATTTTTTCTGTGGGCTGCCTTAGAATCGCCGCCCGTTGCTGGAGGTCCCCCTATGCTTGTCACTTTTCTGCGCCTGTTGTTTATCGGTTGCGCCCTGGTCTTTATCTTCATGCTGGTCCACGCCTGGTGGCACAAGCGGCGCCGGGGCGAGCTGGAGTCCACCCCCTTCTGGCCGGTGGCGGGCATCGGCTTCGTCGCCAACTTTCTCGACACCCTTGGGGTCGGCAGCTTCGCGGTCAAGACCGCCTGCTACAAGCAGTTCAAGCTGATTGACGATCGCCTGCTGCCGGGCACCCTCAACGGTCAGTGCGTGCTGCCGACGGTCACCCAGTCGCTGATCTTCATCGGCGTGGTCAAGGTGGATCCGCTCACTCTCATCAGCATGATGGCCGCCGCCGCCGCGGGCGCCGCCTGGGGGGCCCGTCATGTGGCCTCGTTCGATCGCCAGACCATCAGGCTGGTGATGGCGGTCTCCCTGCTGGTGGTGGCCGGGCTCATCTTTGCCGGGCTGCTGGGGCTCTTCCCCCTGGGCGGCGAGGCCATGGGGCTCAGTGGCTACAAGCTGGGGATAGCCCTGCTCGGCAACTTCCTGTTCGGGGTACTGATGAATGTGGGCATAGGGCTGTTCGCCCCCTGCATGACCCTGGTCTATCTGCTGGGGATGAACCCGCTGGCGGCCTTCCCCATCATGATGGGGTCCACCGCCGTGCTCAGCGTCTTCTCGGCGGGCACCTTCATCCGCAAGGGGGCCTTCGATGCCAGGGCCGTGCTGGCGGTAGCTCTCTTCGGCCCCATCGGCGTGGTGCTGGCGGCCATGCTGGTACAGTCCATGGACATGGAGATGCTCAAATGGCTGGTGGCCTTCATCGTCATCTACACCTCCTGGACCATGTATGCCTCCTGGCAGGCTACGCGCCGTCAGCCCGAGTCTCGGCTGGCCGGTGCCGCCAGCTCGTGATGCCATAAATGAGGAGATTCGGAGTCTGGCGAAGGCTTATCCGGCCCGCCTGATCCGGCCATGCCGCCTGGTGAGCGGCGCTTGCTGCGGGGCCGCCGCTGGCCGCTGGCTGGAGGCGACCAGGGCGGCCTCGGCCTTGGCTCCGAGGAAGACATAGAGTCCCAGCGCCAGCAGCAATCCCACGGCGCAGCCCATCACCCCCACCGCAGGCCAGAGTAGTTCGTTCTGGCCGAGGGATCCCTTGAACAGCAGCAAGAGCCCCTCGATGGAGACAGCGATCAGGATGGCGGCGATGAAGCGGGTGATGGTGCGGCGAATGGCGCTGTGGCGGAAGATGTCCTTATGCAACAGCACCTCCTCCTCCAGTATGGTCTTGCCCAGATCGAACACCGCCAGCGCCAGGGTCAGGAAGATGATGGCGCTGAAGGCGCCGAGCCGGTTCTGCTGGGTACCGCACAGCAGCAGATAGAGCTGCTCTAGGCCATGCCAGATCAGGGTTCCCACGATGAGAAACAGCGCCAGGCTCAGGATCACGTAGACTGCCCTGAACCAGGGGATGGCGCGGCGCCGCTCCCTGTCCCCCATCAGCCAGGCGATCAGCTGGTGCAGATTGATCTCAAGCTCGCGGCCATGGCCCTGCACCTTCAGTCGCAGCTGCCCCTGCGGGGCCGGAATGGGGGGCAGGATCCCCGCTCTTGCCTGGCTCAGGTCCAGGCTCTGCACGCTCAGCACGAAGGGATAGCCTTTGAGGGCCTCCTGGGGGAGGGTAAGCAGCCCCAGCAACAGGGGGGTCAACTCGGTTTCGTACTCCTGATAACGCCGCAGCACATCGATGGGGCTCATCTCTGCCATATGGACCTCGGTCAAGTGGGCTCCTGAATAAAGCAGTGCAAATAGTGGGCCCGCTTTATGACAGCCAATGTGGTGGTGGATGCACCAGCAAGTGGCAAACACCGGCGAGAAGAGAGAAGGGTCTGCACCAGAAGGAGGCTCTGGCAGGGCGAGACGACAGAGGTAACAAAAAAGGGCCCTTCATGGGCCCTTGGTTCATTCCGGCAGGGCTCAGCCCGCCAGTTTGGCGAAGCTGCGCTCGGCGGCGGCCAGGGTGTGTTCAATCTCCTTGTCGCCGTGGGCCAATGACAGGAAGCCCGCCTCGTAGGCGCTCGGCGCCAGATAGACACCCTCTTCCAGCATCAGATGGTAGAAGCGCTTGAAGCGTTCCATGTCGCAGCGGGTCACCTGCTCATAGCGGGTGATCTCTGTCTCTTCGGTGAAGAAGAAGCCGAACATGCCGCCCACATAGGTGATGGCGAGCGGGATGCCGTGTTTGGCAGCGGCGGCTTTCAGCCCTTCCGCCACCCGGGCCGTCTTGGCGCTCAGCTGCTCATAGAGACCCGGCTCCAGCAGCAGGTCCAGCATGGCCAGACCCGCAGCCATGGCAACAGGGTTGCCGGAGAGGGTGCCCGCCTGATAGACGGGGCCGGTCGGGGCTATGTATTGCATCACCTTCTTCTTGCCGCCGAAGGCGCCCACCGGCATACCGGCACCGATGATCTTGCCGAGGGTGGTGAGGTCGGGATCTATGTTGTAGTAACCCTGGGCGCCGCGCAGGGAGACCCGGAAGCCGGTCATCACTTCGTCCAGGATCAGCAGGGCGCCAAACTCGTCACAGATGGCGCGCAGCCCTTCCAGGAAGCCGGGCACCGGCGGGATGCAGTTCATGTTGCCCGCCACCGGCTCGACTATGATGCAGGCGATCTCGCTGCCGTACTGGGTGAAGGCTTCGCGCACCGAGTCCAGATCGTTGAACACACAGGTGAGAGTGTGTTTGGCAAAATCGGCCGGTACGCCCGGGCTGTTGGGCTGGCCCAGGGTCAGGGCGCCGGAACCTGCCTTCACCAGCAGGGAGTCGGCGTGGCCGTGGTAGCAACCTTCGAATTTGACGATCTTGTCCCGGCCGGTGTAGCCACGGGCGAGGCGGATGGCGCTCATGGTGGCTTCGGTGCCGGAGTTGACCATACGCACCTGCTCCATGGAAGGCACTATCTGGCGTACCTTCTCGGCCATCAGCACTTCGATCTCGGTGGGGGCGCCGTAGCTCAGCCCCTTCTCAACGGCCTTGATGACGGCGGCCTTGATGGCCGGATGGTTGTGACCCAGCAGCATGGGGCCCCAGGAGCCGATGTAGTCTACATAGGCCTGACCATCCACGTCATAGAGGTAGGCGCCATCGGCGTGATCGATGAAGCGGGGTGTGCCGCCGACCCCATTGAAGGCGCGGACCGGTGAGTTGACGCCGCCCGGAATGGTCTGGCGGGCCTGTTCAAACAGCTGATCTGATTTTGACATGGATCATCCTTAATGGGATTTTGGTCGTCACCCGGGCGCAGGCGGTCGATTGCGGCTCGGCAGGCTGCGGTGGGAGGAGTATGCTTTGCGCTCTCGCCACCCGGACTCCCGGTCTGCACCCGTGATAAATGAAACGGGCCGACTATAGCAGAAAGGCCCTGTGCTGGGCAGCCGAGCCGAGGCCGGGTGTTTCCGACCCTCGTTAGATGAGCGTGAATACCCATGGTGCAACAAGCTATCCCCCCTCGCGAGGCGACCACACAAGGTCGCCCTCCTGCCCTGCAGCGCCTGATCCAGCGGGACAAGATGCCGCTGCTGGTGCTCTTGCTGGCCGCCCTGGTCGGTGTTTTGGCCGGACTGGTCTGCGGGTTGTTTGAATCCGGTGTGCACTGGCTGGCCCAGCAGCGGGTCCTGCTGCTGGCCGATCGCCCCTGGTGGCAACTCGGTCTGCTGGGCTTTGGTTTCAGCGCCCTGCTGGGGTTTGTCGGCTACTTCCTCACTCATACCTTCGCCCCGGAAGCGGGCGGCTCCGGCATTCCCGAGATAGAAGGGGCTATGGATGAGTTGCGTCCGGTGCGCTGGTGGCGGGTCTTGCCGGTCAAGTTCTTCGGCGGCATCTGTACCCTGAGCTCCGGCATGGTACTGGGACGGGAGGGGCCCTCGGTGCAGATCGGCGGCAACCTCGGCAAGATGGTGGCGGATATCTTCCGGCTTCCCAAGGAGCATGGTCATGCCCTGTTGGCGGCGGGGGCGGCGGGAGGCCTGGCCGCCGCCTTCAATGCGCCGCTGGCGGGGATACTCTTCGTGATGGAGGAGATGCGGCCGCAGTTTCGTTACTCCTTCCTCGCCATCAAGGCGGTGGGGATCTCGGCCGTCATGGCGACCCTGATGCTGCAGAACATGAAGGGGCAGGCGCCAGTCATCAGTCTGCCCCACTACGATGCCCCGGCCCTGAAGGCGCTCTGGCTCTTCCTCTTCATGGGGGGCTGTTTCGGGGTGCTGGGCTTCGTGTTCAACAAGCTGGTGCTCGCCTGTCAGGATGGCTATCTGGCCCTGCACCAGAACAAACGCCATCGCTTCGTCGCCATCGGCATGCTGGTGGCAGGCACCTTCGGCGTGCTCTCGCTGTTTGCCCCCTCGGTGACCGGTGGGGGAACCGAGCTGATCCCTCACCTGGTGGGGGGCGACTATGCGATGGCGACCCTCTTCCTCATCTTCTCGGTGCGACTGATTGCTACCCTGGTCTGTTTTTGTTCGGGTGCCCCCGGTGGCGTCTTTGCCCCTACTCTGGCACTCGGTACCCTGTTCGGGGTGATCTTCGGCCACCTGTTCCATGCGGCCTTTCCGGATCTGGGCATAGAGCCGGGCGCCTTCGCCATCGCCGGCATGGGGGCGCTCTTTGCCGCCACTGTGCGGGCTCCCATCACCGGCATAGTGCTGGTGACCGAGATGACGGACAACTATCAGCTGATCCTGCCCATGATGATCACCACCATAGGGGCCACCCTGGTGGCGCAATGGTTGGGAGGGCGCCCCATCTATTCCCAGATCCTGGAGCGAACTTTACGGCTCGCCGCGCGTCAAAAGCGGGGAGACGGCAGCGTGGCTGCCAGTTAACTCCTTGTTTATCCATATCAATCCGGCAAGGTCGCGTATAGTGAAGGGAAACAGGCCGTGGTATGGCGTGCTAATAGAAGAGGCCCTATGTCCCAAATCGTGAAGGTATTGGTGGTGCTGGCGGTGGGGGCCTGCATCGGCTATTTCATCGGGAATCGGCAAGAGCTGGCCCAGAGCAGTCTGCTGACGGTGCAGCAAGAGACTCTGGAACGACAGAGCAAGGCCATAGGTCAGCTCAAGACGGACCTGGGGGTCAAGGATACCTTGCTGGCGACCCAGAAGGCGGCCTTCGAACAGTTGCAGAAGACCCTCAAGGATCAGGAAGCCCAGGTGCAGGAGCAGAAGCGCCAGCTGGCCTTCTTCGAGCGGATCATGCGCCCAACCGGTGATCAGGTGGGGGTGACCATCGACAACCTGACCCTGCAGGAAACCAGCGTGCCGGGTCGCTATCACTATCGTCTGGCCTTGACCCAGCCCGCCAAGAAGCGGGAGCTGTTCCGGGGCCAGGTACAGATCAGGGTCGAAGGCAGTCTGGCAGACAAGCCCAAGATCCTCAGCGGGCGTGAGCTTGGCATGAAGGTCGGGGAGGGGCGCTATGCGCTGCGCTACTTCCAGCTGTTGGAAGGCAACTGGCAACTGCCGACAGGCTTTGTGCCGGATCGGGTGAGGATCATCATCGCCAAGGAGGGGCGCCAGCCAGCCCAGGAGTTGGTGGCAGAGTGGAGCGAGGTACTCAAGCCTCTGGTGACTCAACCAGCCCCCTTGCCCGTGGTGCAGTAAGCGAGTGGTGAATACTTGAACTAAATGGTCGGGTATTAGATAATTTCGCGGTTTCCATGTTTGTGGATCTAATGGTTGTGAGGTCAGTAATGAGTGCAGTAGCAGAAGCCCCGTTGCCAATCCAGATGACGGATGCGGCGGCGAACAAGGTAAAGACCTTGATTACCGAAGAAGAAAATCCCGAGCTCAAGTTGCGGGTCTACATCACTGGGGGGGGCTGCTCCGGTTTCCAGTACGGTTTCACCTTTGACGAAAAGATCAACGACGGGGATACCGTGGTCGAGAAGAGTGGCGTGACCATGGTGATCGATCCTATGAGCCTGCAGTATCTGGTTGGGGGTAGCGTGGACTACACCGAAGGTCTGGAAGGCTCCCGCTTTACCGTGACCAACCCCAACGCCTCGACCACCTGTGGCTGTGGCTCCAGCTTCTCCATCTGATTGGTCAGTGGTACACATTTGAAAGGGTCCGGCAGGACCCTTTTCTATTTGTGCATCTCCCTCTTATATATGAACCCTCTCTATATAGAGTCGGCTGCCTGGCCTGATCGGCCCGGTTGCAGTCGGAAGTGACCTCTTATGAGCCCCTTGATGATGGCATTTTGCACGATCTGGTTGCAGATTAAACACTTTAACGTTTTTCTCAAAAAAACACATAGTTTTTGCTTGTCAGAAAGAATCAAGTCCCTATAATGCGCCTCCATCAGCACGGCGCAGTGCGCGTCTGGTCTGGCTTGCAAAGCAAACCAGTGAGGGTTATAGTTTCAGACCCTGCTCTTTAACAATTTGAATCAAGCAATCTGTGTGGGCACTCACAGCATCGAACATCAAAAACAATTTTTGATTTTCAATGTCTGGTG
>NZ_JAAILA010000029.1 GCF_010974825.1 Aeromonas rivipollensis
GTTGAGGCAGTTGAGGCAGTATCAGAATCCATTAAAAGAAAAGCCGGGACAAGCCCGGCTTTTTCTTTATCACTCAGCAGCTGCTTCAGCAGCGGCCGGGCGGTCTACCAGCTCAATGTAAGCCATAGGAGCGTTGTCGCCTGCACGGAAACCGCATTTCAGAATGCGAGTATAACCGCCGGCGCGCTCCAGGTAGCGCGGGCCCAGTTCATTGAACAGCTTAGCCACGATCGCGTTATCGCGAGTACGGGCAAATGCCAGGCGACGATTAGCAACGCTATCAGTCTTGGCAAGGGTGATCAGCGGTTCAACTACACGACGCAGCTCTTTTGCCTTAGGCAGAGTCGTCTTGATGATCTCATGACGAACCAGGGAGCTGGCCATGTTGCGGAACATAGCCTGACGATGGCTGCTGTTCCGGTTCAGTTGACGACCACTCAAACGATGGCGCATGACCTTATCCTTCTAACTAAATCTGTGAAACCCGTAATCTGGATTACTCGTCAGCGATGCTGGCGGGCGGCCAGTTCTCAAGGCGCATGCCAAGAGACAGACCACGGGAGGCCAACACATCCTTGATCTCAGTCAGGGACTTCTTACCGAGGTTAGGAGTTTTAAGCAACTCAACTTCGGTACGCTGTACCAGATCACCAATATAGTGGATAGCTTCTGCCTTCAGACAGTTCGCTGAACGAACTGTCAGCTCCAAATCATCGACAGGACGCAGCAGAATCGGATCAAACTCGGGTTTCTCTTCTTTCTTCTCGGGCACGCTGACATCGCGCAGATCCACGAAGGCTTCCAGCTGTTCGGCCAAAATAGTGGCAGAACGGCGAATGGCTTCTTCCGGATCCAGAGTACCATTGGTCTCCATGTCGATAACCAGCTTGTCCAAGTCGGTGCGCTGTTCCACACGTGCCGCCTCAACATTGTAGGCGATGCGAACGATGGGGCTGAACGCGGAGTCCAGCAGCAGGCGACCAATAGGACGCTCTTCATCATCGTTGTGAACACGAGCAGAAGCAGGCACATAACCACGACCGCGCTGAACTTTCAGACGCATGCTGATCTCAGCATTGGCCCCTGTCAGGTGGCAGATTACGTGCTCCGGGTTTACGATCTCGACTTCATCACCGTGAGTGATATCACCAGCGGTAACGGGGCCTGTTCCAGACTTGGTCAGGGACAGAGTTACCTCGTCCTTGCCTTCCAGCTTCACAGCGATACCTTTCAGGTTGAGCAGGATTTCAAGAATGTCTTCCTGTACACCTTCTTTGCTGCTGTACTCGTGCAGTACTCCGTCGATCTCGACTTCAGTAACTGCACAACCGGGCATAGATGACAGCAAAATACGACGCAGGGCATTACCCAGCGTGTGACCAAAGCCACGCTCAAGCGGCTCGAGAGTCACTTTCGCGTGAGTCGGGCTAACTTGCTCGATGTCAACTAGCCGCGGTTTAAGAAAATCTGTTACAGAACCCAGCATTGTGTCCTCTCTTTAGAAGCTAGCTTTACTTGGAGTAAAGCTCGACGATCAGCTGTTCGTTAATGTCGGCAGACAGGTCGGAACGCTCTGGCAGGCGCTTGAAGGCACCTTCCATCTTAGCAGCGTCAACCTCTACCCAAGTCGGCTTCTCGCGCTGACCAGCAACTTCCAGGGAAGCTTTGATACGCGCTTGCTTCTTAGCCTTCTCGCGAACGCAGATCACGTCCTCAGGGGATACCTGGAAAGAAGGAACATTCACAACGCGGCCGTTTACCATGATGGCTTTGTGGCTCACCAGCTGACGAGACTCAGCACGAGTGGCGCCGAAGCCCATGCGGTAGACGACGTTGTCCAGACGACCTTCCAGCAGCTGCAACAGGTTTTCACCGGTGTTACCCTTTTGACGGGCAGCGTCGCGGTAGTAGTTGCGGAACTGTTTTTCCAATACGCCGTAGATACGACGTACTTTTTGTTTCTCGCGCAGTTGCACGCCATAGTCAGACAGACGCGCTTTACGCGCACCGTGTTGACCAGGAACGGTGTCAATCTTGCACTTAGAATCAATCGCACGAACACCAGACTTCAGGAAGAGGTCGGTGCCCTCACGACGGCTAAGCTTAAGCTTAGGACCGATATATCTTGCCATCTTCTTTCTCCAACAATCCTAGACCAAGTAGCTACAGCGTTATACGCGGCGCTTCTTGGGAGGACGACAACCGTTGTGCGGGATCGGAGTCACATCAGTAATATTAGTGATGCGGAAACCAGCCGCGTTCAGAGCGCGGATGGAAGACTCACGACCGGGACCCGGACCTTTGACCATGACTTCCAGGTTCTTCACGCCGTATTCTTTGGCGATCTCACCAGCACGCTCAGCAGCTACCTGGGCAGCAAACGGAGTGGACTTACGGGAACCACGGAAACCTGAACCACCGGAGGTAGCCCATGACAGAGCATTGCCCTGACGGTCAGTAATGGTCACGATTGTGTTGTTGAAAGATGCATGAACGTGCGCAATACCGTCGCTCACTTGCTTTTTAACGCGCTTGCGAGCACGAGTCGGAGTTTTAGCCATTTTCTACCTTCCCGTTACTTCTTGATAGCCTTGCGCGGACCCTTACGGGTACGAGCGTTGGTCTTGGTACGTTGACCACGAACAGGCAGGCTACGACGGTGACGCAAACCACGGTAGCAACCCAGATCCATCAAGCGTTTGATGTTCATGGAAATCTGACGACGCAAGTCACCTTCAACGGTGAATTTACCTACTTGCTCGCGCAGACTTTCGATCTGAGCTTCGTCCAAGTCTTTAATTTTCACATTCTCAGCAATACCGGCTGCGGCACAGATGGCCTTGGAGCGGGTACGACCGACGCCATAAATCGCAGTCAACGCAATGACTGCATGCTTATGGTCAGGAATGTTAATGCCAGCGATACGGGCCACTGTTCACTCCTACTTAGCGTAGATAACGACCACCACAAAGCCCGTGAGCGGATACGTGGCGGTCAACCAATACACAACAAAAGTTGGCTGGCTATATTAGCCAGCACAACTATTTGTTGCAAGTACTAACCGTAAAAAATTAGCCTTGGCGCTGTTTATGCTTTGGCTCGCTGCAAATCACACGCACCACACCGTGACGCTTAATGATTTTGCAGTTACGGCAGATTGCCTTAACGGAAGCACGAACTTTCATTGCTTAACTCCGTAACTACGCCGACCTTTAGCGGCCGTAGCCCTTCAGGTTGGCCTTCCTCAGGACGTCACCATATTGATGAGACATCATATGGGTTTGTACCTGAGCCATGAAGTCCATGATAACTACCACGATAATCAGCAGCGAAGTGCCACCGAAGTAGAACTGTACGTTCCAGGCAGTCATCAAGAACTGGGGTACCAGACAGATAAAGGTTATATAGAGCGCACCTGCCAATGTCAGGCGAGTCATAACCTTATCGATGTAACGTGCTGTCTGCTCGCCCGGGCGGATCCCCGGGATAAAGGCTCCACTCTTCTTCAAATTATCTGCTGTCTCGCGGGGGTTGAACACCAGCGCGGTATAGAAGAAGCAGAAGAAGATAATGGCTGCTGCATAGAGCATCTCATACAAGGGTTGACCCGGCTGCAGGACCATAGAGACCTGTTGCAGGATATCAGCCACCTTGCCCTCGCCCTGACCAAACCAAGAGGTAATGGTCCCTGGGAAGAGGATGATGCTAGATGCGAAAATCGCAGGAATCACACCAGCCATATTCACTTTCAACGGCAGGTGTGTGCTTTGCGCGGCGAATACCTGGCGGCCTTGTTGACGCTTGGCATAGTTGACGACGATACGACGCTGACCACGCTCCACGAACACCACAAAGTAAGTCACTGCGAAAACAATCAAGCCCAGCAACAACAACAGCAGGATGTGCAATTCCCCTTGACGTGCCTGTTCGGCCGTAGCGCCAATGGCATGAGGCAGACCAGCAACGATACCCGTGAAAATAATCAACGAGATACCATTACCAATCCCACGCTCGGTAATCTGTTCACCCAACCACATCAAGAACATGGTACCGGTGACCAGACTCACAACGGCCGTGAAATAGAAGCCCAAACCCGGATGAGTCACGAGTCCCTGCATCATATTCGGCAGACCGGTTGCAATACCAATGGCCTGGAACGTTCCCAAAACCAGCGTGCCCCAACGGGTATATTGGCTAATCTTGCGACGGCCGGATTCACCCTCTTTCTTGAGTTCAGCAAGAGCAGGATGAACCACAGTCAGCAGCTGGATAATGATCGACGCCGAAATGTACGGCATGATCCCCAGCGCAAGAATAGAAGCACGCGAGAGTGCACCACCACTGAACATGTTGAACATCTCAATGATGGTGCCCTTCTGTTGTTGGAACAACTCGGCCAGTACGGCGGCGTCAATACCAGGAATCGGCACATAAGAGCCTGCGCGGAACACGATAATTGCCCCGAGAACGAAGAGCAGACGGCTCTTCAGTTCACTCAGACCACCTTGTGCTTTAACATCCAATCCTGGTTTCTTAGCCATTGTACTGATTATTCCTCGATTTTACCGCCAGCGGCCTCGATGGCTGCACGTGCACCTTTGGTGACGGACAGACCACGAACGGTCACAGCACGGTCAATGTTGCCAGACAGAACAACTTTAGCGAAAACGATGTTCTTGGTAACAACACCGGCTTGCTTTAGAGTGCTCAAATCGACCACATCACCTTCTACCAGGGCGATTTCGTTCAGGCGCACTTCGGCAGAAACCAAAGATTTGCGAGAGAAGAAACCGAACTTCGGCAGACGGATTTTCAAAGGCATCTGGCCACCCTCGAAACCGTTGCGGACTTTACCGCCACCGGAACGAGAAGTTTGACCTTTCACACCACGACCACCGGTCTTGCCCAGACCAGAACCGATACCACGGCCCGGACGGTGCTTAACACGCTTGGAACCAGCGGCCGGAGACAGAGTATTCAGACGCATGCTTAGCCCTCCACCTTAACCATGTAATAAACCTGGTTGATCATGCCGCGTACGCAGGGAGTATCTTCCAGCTCAACGGTGTGACCAATGCGACGCAGACCCAGACCACGCAGAGTCGCCTTGTGCTTTGGCAGACGGCCGATAGAGCTGCGAGTTTGAGTTACTTTTACAGTGTTAGCCATGTCGCATTACCCCAGAATTTCTTCAACGCGCAGACCACGCTTGGCAGCGATCTGTTCCGGTGATTGACCGTGAACCAGAGCGTCTACAGTTGCGCGAACAACGTTGATTGGGTTGGTGGAACCGTAGGTCTTGGCCAGCACGTTGTGGATACCGGCAACTTCCAGTACGGCACGCATGGCGCCGCCTGCAATGATACCAGTACCTTGTGAGGCCGGCTTCATGAACACGGTGGAACCGGAGTGAACACCGCGCACCGGGTGGTGCAGAGTGCCATTGTTCAGTTCAACCTTGTTCAGGTTACGTTTAGCCTGTTCCATTGCCTTTTGAATGGCAGCCGGAACTTCACGGGCCTTACCGTAACCGTAACCTACACGGCCGTTACCATCACCTACCACGGTCAACGCGGTGAAGGACATGATACGACCACCTTTAACAGTTTTCGAAACACGGTTTACTGCAATCAGCTTTTCTTGCAGTTCGCCGGCTTGAGATTCGACTTTAGCCATCTTCGACTCCTAGCTTAGAACTGAAGACCAGCGTCACGAGCAGCGGTAGCCAGAGCGGCTACACGACCGTGATACTTGAAACCGGAACGATCGAAAGATACGTTCTGAACGCCTTTGGCAATAGCACGCTCAGCGATTGCTTTACCTACTGCGGTAGCTGCATCTGCATTACCGGTAGATTTGAGCGCTTCACTGATGGCTTTCTCTACTGTAGAAGCAGAGGCCAGAACTTCGGAACCGTTGGCTGCGATAACCTGCGCATAGATATGACGCGGGGTACGGTGAACAACCAGACGGGTAGCTCCCAGTTCCTGCATCTTTTTCCGAGCACGAGTAGCACGACGGAGACGAGCTGCTTTCTTGTCCATAGTGTTACCTTACTTCTTCTTAGCTTCTTTAGTACGCACTTGCTCGTTGGCATAGCGTACACCCTTGCCCTTGTAGGGCTCCGGAGCGCGGTAAGAACGGATATCGGCGGCGACTTGGCCAACCAGCTGCTTGTCCACACCACGCAGAATGATCTCTGTGGCGGACGGACATTCAGCGGTGACACCAGCCGGCAGCGCATGCTCAACCGGGTGAGAGAAGCCCAGAGCCAGCGCGACAGCATTGCCCTTGATGGAGGCTTTGTAGCCAACACCAACCAGCTGCAGCTTGCGCTCGAAGCCTTGGGTAACACCGATTACCATGTTGTTAGCCAATGCACGTGCAGTACCGGCCTGAGCGTCAGCACCAGCGATGCCGTCGCGCGGGGCGAACTTCAGTACATTGTCTTCTTTGGTCACTTCTACACCGGCGTGAATGGAACGAACCAGAGAACCTTTACCACCTTTGATGGACAGTTCCTGACCGTTCAGAGTCACCTCTACGCCAGCAGGAATAGTGACGGGTGCCTTAGCAACGCGAGACATTTCCGACCTCCTATTAAGCGACGTAGCAGATGATCTCACCACCCATGCTTGCCTTGCGGGCAGCACGGTCGGTCATCACACCTTTAGACGTGGACACGATAGCAACACCGAGACCGCCCATGACTTTCGGCAGATCAGTAGTGCGCTTGTAAATACGCAGGCCGGGACGGCTCACGCGTTGGATCAGTTCTACAACCGGCTTGCCCTGGAAATATTTCAGTTCAATTTCCAGTTCCGGCTTCACATCACCTGCTACGGAGTAGCCAGCGATGTAACCTTCTTCCTTCAGCACTTTGGCAATAGCCACTTTCAGCTTGGAAGAAGGCATGGAAACCGCAACTTTGCTCGCCGCCTGACCGTTACGGATGCGGGTCAGCATATCCGCGATCGGATCTTGCATGCTCATAGTCTAACTCCCGAGATTCTTACCAAGAGGCCTTTTTGAGGCCCGGAATTTCGCCCTTCATGGCATGCTCACGCACCTTGATGCGAGAGAGGCCAAACTTCCGCAGGAAACCGTGCGGACGACCAGTGATGTTGCAACGGTTACGCTGGCGGGACGGACTGGAATCACGGGGCAGCTGTTGCAGTTGCAAGACAGCATCCCAACGCGCTTCTTCAGAAGCGTTCATATCAACGATGATAGCTTTCAGCTCGGTACGCTTGGTCGCGAACTTGGCTGCCAGCTTCGCACGCTTTGCTTCACGTGCTTTCATGGATGTTTTAGCCATAACCCTAACCTTACTTGCGGAATGGGAAGTTAAAGGCAGCCAGCAGAGCACGGCCTTCTTCGTCGGTATTCGCGGAAGTGGTGATGGTGATATCCAGACCACGGACGCGATCGACCTTGTCATAGTCGATTTCCGGGAAGATGATTTGCTCACGCACGCCCATGGAGTAGTTACCACGGCCATCAAACGCCTTAGCGTTCAGACCACGGAAGTCACGGATACGCGGTACGGAGATGCAAATCAGCCGTTCCAGGAACTCCCACATACGCTCGCCACGCAGGGTTACTTTACAACCTATCGGGTAGCCTTCACGAATCTTGAAGCCCGCAACAGATTTGCGTGCTTTGGTGATCAGCGGTTTCTGACCGGAAATGGCAGCCATATCGGCAGCAGCATTTTCCAGCAACTTCTTGTCAGAGATCGCTTCACCAACACCCATGTTCAGGGTGATTTTCTCGATCCGAGGGACTTGCATGATAGTCTTGTAACCGAACTGCTTGGACAGTTCATTTACTACATCGGATTTGTAGTAATCATGCAGTTTCGCCATCGTTAAACTCCAATTACTTCACAAGTTCGCCGGTGGATTTGAAGAAACGGACTTTCTTGCCGTCTTCAATCCGGAAACCAACGCGGTCAGCCTTGCCAGTGGCAGAGTTGAACAGCGCGATGTTAGATACATCGATGGGGGCTTCTTTGGTGACGATACCGCCAGCCTGACCCAATGCGGGTACCGGCTTCTGGTGTTTCTTCACCTGGTTGATGCCTTCCACGATTACCTTACCTTTTGCAATCAGGACTTGAGTGACTTTGCCACGCTTGCCCTTGTCTTTGCCGGTAAGAACAATTACTTCGTCTTCGCGACGGATTTTCGCTGCCATCGTTCGACTCCTTACAGTACTTCGGGTGCCAGGGACACAATCTTCATGAACTTCTCATTACGGAGTTCACGGGTCACCGGGCCAAAAATACGAGTACCGATTGGCTGTTGGTTGTTGTTAAGCAACACAGCCGCATTGTTGTCGAAACGGATGACAGAGCCGTCCGGACGACGAACGCCTTTACGGGTGCGTACGACCACCGCGTTATACACATCACCTTTCTTCACTTTACCGCGAGGAATAGCTTCCTTGATGGAAACCTTGATGATGTCGCCGATGCCGGCATAACGGCGGTGCGAACCACCCAGAACCTTAATACACATTACACTGCGAGCGCCGGAGTTGTCGGCAACACCCAGCATACTTTGCATCTGGATCATCTTAGTGCTCCGCTTTGTTTACTTCTTATCCCTAATGGGATCTGGCTGCCTTCAAAAGGCGCGAAACTATAACACAGGTATTTTTGAAAAGGTAGCCTAAAAAACAAACGGCCCCGATGGGGGGCCGTTTGGGCTAAAAAGTACCGAATTAGGCCTTTTCTACGACAGCAACCAGGGTCCAGGACTTGGTCTTGGACAGCGGGCGGCATTCGCGGATTTCCACGAGATCGCCAGCTTTACACTCGTTGTTCTCGTCATGTACGTGCAGCTTGGTAGTGCGCTTGATGATCTTACCGTAGATCGGGTGCTTTACCTTGCGCTCGATAGCGACGGTGATGGACTTGTCCATCTTGTCGCTAATTACACGACCTTGCAGAGTACGGATCTTGTCAGTCATTACGCACCTGCCTTCTCAGTCAGTACAGTCTTGATACGTGCGACGTCACGACGCACTTGTTTCAGAGTGTGAGTCTGAGCCAGCTGGCCGGTGGACGCTTGCATGCGCATGTTGAATTGCTCACGCAGCAGACCCAGCAGCTCCTGGTTCAGTTCATCGACGCTCTTTTGACGCAGATCTTGGGCTTTCATCACATCACCGTCTTAATTACGAAAGTGGTCTGAACGGACAGCTTAGCTGCGGCCAGGGCAAACGCTTCACGCGCCAGAGCCTCAGGTACACCATCCATCTCGTACAGAACCTTGCCAGGCTGGATCGGGCAGACCCAATATTCCACGTTGCCCTTACCTTTACCCATACGAACTTCGAGGGGCTTTTCGGTGATGGGCTTGTCCGGGAACACACGGATCCAGATCTTACCTTGACGCTTTACGTGACGGGTCATGGCACGACGGGCTGCTTCGATTTGACGAGCAGTCAGTTGACCACGAGATGTCGCCTTCAGGCCAAAGGTACCGAAGGATACTTCGTTACCAGAGTTGGCCAGACCGCGGTTACGACCCTTATGGGTCTTGCGGAATTTAGTACGCTTAGGTTGCAACATTTACCGAATCTCCTTACTTAGCAGCGCGGCGCTTGTTGTCACGCTTGGGCTTTGCAGGAGCTTGCTCTTGAGCAGCGGCAGCGTTAACAGCAGCCAGACCGCCCAGAACTTCGCCCTTGAAGATCCAAACTTTGACGCCGATCACACCGTAAGTGGTGTGGGCTTCAGAAGTTGCGTAGTCGATGTCGGCACGCAGGGTGTGCAAAGGCACACGACCTTCACGGTACCATTCGGTACGCGCGATTTCAGCGCCGCCCAGACGACCGGACACTTCTACTTTGATGCCCTTGGCACCCAGGCGCATGGCGTTCTGAACGGCGCGCTTCATAGCGCGACGGAACATTACGCGACGTTCCAGCTGAGAAGTGATGCTGTCGGCAACGAGTTTGCCATCCAGCTCCGGCTTGCGGACTTCGGAAATGTTGATCTGAGCAGGCACGCCAGCAATAGCGGCTACGGCTTTGCGCAGTTTTTCAACGTCTTCGCCTTTCTTGCCGATCACGACACCCGGACGAGCGGTGTGAATGGTCACACGGATGCTCTTGGCCGGACGCTCGATGGTGATCTTGGACAAGGAAGCGTTTTTCAGCTCCTTGGTCAGGAACTGGCGTACTTGGAAATCGCTGTACAGGTTGTCAGCGAAGTCTTTGGTGTTCGCGAACCAGGTAGAATTCCAAGGCTTGGTAATACCCAGGCGAATGCCATTAGGATGTACTTTCTGACCCATTGCTTATCTCCCAGCCTTAGCGTCGGATACCACTACAGTGATGTGAGCGGTACGCTTGAGGATACGATCCGCGCGACCTTTGGCACGCGGGCGGATGCGCTTCATGGAGGGACCTTCGTCTACCATGATGGTGGCAACACGCAGGGCGTCGATGTCGGCGCCTTCGTTGTGCTCAGCGTTTGCAATGGCAGATTCCAGCACTTTCTTCACCAGAACCGCAGCCTTTTTCGGGCTGAAGGTCAGGATGTTCAGAGCCTTGTCTACGGACAGACCACGTACTTGATCGGCTACCAGACGAGCTTTCTGGGCAGAAGTACGGGCATAACGGTGTTTAGCGATAGCTTCCATCATTTATCCCTTAGCGCTTCTTAGCCTTCTTATCAGCAGCATGGCCGCGATAAGTACGAGTCGGTGCGAATTCACCCAGTTTGTGACCGATCATTTCTTCGGTAACGAAAACCGGAACGTGCTGACGACCATTATGGACAGCGATGGTCAAACCGATCATGTTCGGGATGATCATTGAACGACGGGACCAGGTCTTAACCGGCTTTTTATCCCCGCTTTCCACCGCTTTCTCTACCTTCTTCAGCAAGTGCAGGTCAATAAATGGACCCTTCTTGAGAGAACGTGGCATGGTGATTCCTCTATGTTAACAATTACTTGTTACGACGACGTACGATGTACTTGTCGGTACGCTTGTTCTTACGGGTCTTGAAGCCCTTAGCCTTCTGGCCCCATGGGGACACAGGCTGCATGCCCTTGTTACGACCCTCACCACCACCGTGCGGGTGATCAACCGGGTTCATCGCCATACCGCGAACGGTCGGACGAATACCACGCCAGCGGTTTGCACCGGCTTTACCCAGTTGACGCAGCATGTGCTCGGAGTTACCCACTTCACCAATGGTGGCGCGGCACTCGGCCAGAACTTTACGTACTTCGCCGGAACGCAGACGCAGAGTTACATAGTTACCTTCACGAGCCAGAATCTGGATGAAAGTACCAGCGGAACGAGCCAGCTGGGCACCTTTACCAGGCTTCATTTCTACGGCGTGAACGGTAGAACCAACCGGGATGTTACGCATCGGCAGGGAGTTACCTACCTTGATCGCAGCATCAGCACCAGAAGCGATAGCATCACCTGCTTTCAGGCCTTTCGGAGCCAGGATGTAACGACGCTCACCGTCTGCATACAGCACCAGGGCGATGTTTGCGGTACGGTTAGGATCGTATTCCAGACGCTCTACTTTGGCCGGAATGCCGTCTTTGTCGCGTTTGAAGTCGACGATACGGTAGTGTTGCTTGTGACCACCACCGATATGACGGGTGGTGATACGGCCGTTGTTGTTACGACCACCGGACTTGCTTTTGCTGTCCAGCAGAGCGGCGAAGGGCTTGCCCTTGTACAGCTCTTGGTTGACGATCTTGACGACGTGGCGGCGGCCCGGAGAAGTAGGCTTGCACTTAACGATTGCCATTTTTGAGAACTCCTCTTACTCGGCTGCGCCCATGAAGTCGATGTCCTGACCAGCTTTCAGGGTCACATAAGCCTTTTTCCAATCGGAACGACGGCCTACACGCGCACCTGAGCGCTTGGTCTTACCCTTCATGTTCAGGGTACGGACGGTCTCAACTTCGACCTCGAACAGTTTCGCAACTGCAGCTTTGACTTCCGCCTTGGTGGCATCAACAGCAACTTTGAACACGATAGTGTTCTGCTTTTCTGCGACCATGGTGCTCTTTTCAGAGATGTGCGGAGCCTTCAGAACTTTCAACAGACGTTCTTCGCGGATCATGCCAGCATCTCCTCGATTTGCTTAACTGCGTCAGCAGTCATCAGAATCTTGTCGAAAGCGATCAGGCTGACCGGGTCGATACCGGCAACATCACGCACGTCGACCTTGTACAGGTTGCGAGCAGCCAGGAACAGGTTCTCATCGACTTCAGCAGTCACGATCAGAACGTCAGTCAGTTCCATTTCTTTCAGCTTGGCGATCAGTTCTTTGGTCTTCGGCGCTTCGATGCCGAATTTCTCGACAACGATCAGGCGCTCTTGACGTACCAGCTCGGACAGGATGCTACGGATAGCGCCGCGGTACATCTTCTTGTTTACTTTCTGGCTGTGATCTTGCGGCTTAGCAGCAAAGGTCACACCACCGGAACGCCAGATGGGCGAACGGATGGAGCCAGCACGGGCACGACCAGTACCCTTCTGACGCCACGGCTTTTTGCCGCCACCAGACACTTCAGAGCGAGTCAGCTGCGCACGAGTACCCTGACGGGCACCAGCGGCATATGCAACGACGACCTGGTGAACCAGAGCTTCGTTGAATTCGCGCCCGAAGGTAGTCTCGGAAACTTCAAGAGCGCTCTTGGCGTCTTTCATTACCAATTCCATTACTATCTCCTCAGACGTTACGCTTTGACGGCAGGTTTGACGATCACGTTGCCGTTGGTTGCACCCGGTACTGCGCCTTTGATGAGCAGCAGGTTGCGTTCAGCGTCAACACGAACCAGTTCCAGGTTCTGAGTCGTTACACGCTCAGCACCCATGTGACCAGCCATCTTTTTGCCCTTGAATACACGGCCCGGGGTCTGGTTTTGACCGATGGAGCCAGGTACACGGTGGGACAGGGAGTTACCGTGGGTCATATCCTGGGTGCGGAAGTTGTGGCGCTTTACAGTGCCCGCAAAACCTTTACCCTTGGATGTGCCGGTAACGTCAACCATCTTAACGTCAGCGAGAAGATCTACTTTCAGCTCGCTACCAACAGTGAAAGTTTCACCGTTGTTCAGGCGGAACTCCCACAGACCGCGACCGGCTTCTACACCAGCTTTGGCGAAGTGGCCAGCTTCCGGCTTGGTCACACGGCTGGCTTTCTTGGCGCCAGTGGTAACCTGAATAGCGTTGTAGCCGTCGGTTTCTACAGATTTGACCTGAGTTACACGGTTAGCTTCAACTTCGATAACAGTCACCGGGATAGAAACGCCATCTTCAGTGAAGATGCGAGTCATACCCACTTTGCGACCTACAAGACCGATTGTCATTGTTATCAACCTCTTTCCGTAATTAACCCAGGCTGATCTGGACGTCTACACCAGCTGCCAGATCCAGACGCATCAGGGCGTCTACGGTCTTGTCAGTCGGCTCAACGATGTCTACCAGACGCTTGTGAGTGCGGATCTCGTACTGATCACGCGCATCTTTGTTGACGTGCGGGGAGATCAGGACGGTGAAGCGCTCTTTGCGAGTCGGCAGCGGAATAGGACCGCGAACCTGCGCGCCGGTGCGCTTTGCAGTTTCAACGATTTCCGCAGTGGATTGATCGATCAGGCGATGATCAAAAGCCTTCAGGCGGATACGGATTCTTTGGTTCTGCATTGACAGAGCTCCAATAGATAAAAGAACATAAATCAACACCGCCCGACCGAGATTACTCCCGCCAGAGGTGTGATTTTTCACGTTTCCTCCCATATCGGGAGGACTGTATGGCTGGCGACTCGTAAACGGGAAGCTCAGCAGCAGACATATCGTCTGGCATGCCTCATGGGCAAGCGGAGGGGATTATACGGATTTTTTCAATTCGCGCAAGAGAAGGCGGACAGATTGTGCGCAATTTTGTGTGACGGATGGATCTCGCTGGCGATCGCTCTCCTGCCAGCCACAAAGCGGTAACGACAATGTTGCAAACAGGCTGATAGACTGCGCCCTTGCCTCAGTCAGCGGAACGACCCCGATGCTCAAGAATCAGAAGAAAGCCTATCAATACGGACTCTGCGCCGTCGCCCTCTGGTCGACGGTAGCCACCGCCTTCAAGATATCCCTCGCCTACTTCGAGCCGGTGCAGTTGCTGCTGGTCGCCGCCATCACCTCGACCCTGACCCTGGGGTCCATCGTGGCGATCCAGGGCAAGCTGCCCCTGCTGCTGAGCTATCTCAGGGCCCGCCCCTTCTACTATCTGGCCCTGGGGGTGCTGAACCCCTTCCTTTACTACCTGCTGCTGTTCAAGGCCTATGACCTGCTGCCTGCCCAGCAGGCCCAGACCCTCAACTACACCTGGGCCATCACCTTGAGTTTGCTGGCCGTCCCCTTCCTCGGCCAGAAGCTCCGGCGCCGTGACGGCGTGGCCATAGTCCTTGGCTACTTCGGCGCCCTGGTGATCGCCACCAGGGGGGACGTGTTCGGCCTGCAGTTTGACAGCCCGCTCGGGGTGACGTTAGCCCTGGTCTCTACCCTCATCTGGGCCGGCTACTGGATCCTCAATACCCGCAATCAGAGGGATCCCATCGTCAGCCTGCTGCTTGGCTTCCTCATCAGCCTGCCTTTCATCGTGGTGGCGACCTGGCTGCTCGCCGACTTTGCCATGACCGCCTGGCAGGGCTGGCTCGGAGCCATCTATGTGGGACTGTTCGAGATGGGCTTTGGCTTCGTGCTCTGGCTGATGGCCCTGCGCCACGCCACCAACACGGCCCCCATCAGCAACCTCATCTTCATCTCGCCGTTTGCTTCGCTGGTGCTGCTCAACCTGTTGATCGGCGAAGCCATTCATCCCGCCACCCCCATAGGGCTGGCGCTGATCGTCGCCGCCCTGCTGATCCAGCAACTCAAATACGGCAAGCGCTACCGCAAGAGCGCCGAGCCACAAGCCTGACAATGCAGAAGGGCGCATCCACAGATGCGCCCTTCGTTCAATCCATCCACTCCAGCGGCTGATGCTTGGGTAGCCGGATCTCCACCAGCAACCCCCCCAGATCAGAGCGACCCAGCTTGATGGTGCCGTGGTGCTGGGACACTATCTTGGCGACTATGGCCAGCCCCAGGCCACTGCCACCGCCGGTGCGCGCCAGATTGCCCTGGGTAAAGGGCTTGAGCACCCGGGAGTAGTCCTGCTCCGCAATCCCGGGGCCATTGTCGGAGAGCCGCAACCTGACCCAGTGACCATCGTCCTTCAGCTCGGCCTGCAACCGGGTCGCGCCGTAGCGCAGCGCATTGCCCGACAGGTTGTTGAGGATGCGGCGGATGCTGATGGGATGGCAGGCCACTCGCACCGCCTGCTCCGGCAGGAGCAGCTCCACTTCCAGCCCCTGATCGGTCTGCATCAGCAGCGCATCGTGGATGAGCTGGGTCAGGTCGATCGGATGGGCCTCCAGCCCCTCGTTCGGGCGTATGTAGTCGATGAACTGATCTATGATGCCGTTGGACTCGTCGATGTCTGCATTGATGCTCTCCTTGAGGTACTCATCCCCGGAGGACATCATCTCGGTCGCCAGCCGGATGCGGGTCAGGGGCGTGCGCAGATCGTGGGAGACCCCGGCCATCATCAGGTTGCGCTCTTCGATAAGTCCCTTGATGGAGTGCGACATGTGGTTGAAGGTGCGGGTCAGGCGGCGTACCTCCCGCGAACCGTGCTCTCCCAGGGCATCGGGGAACTGGCCCCGCGCCACGGCCACGGCCCCCGCCTCCAGGTCTTCCAGCGGTCGCACCAGCTGGCGGGCGAAGCGCCAGGCCGCAAACAGGGTCACTACCAGCAGCACGCTCATGTAGATGATGAGGGGCTCTATGTCGTCATCCTCGATCTCGGTCAGGGGGATGCGCACCCACATCTGGCTGGCCTGGGGCGGCTGGATCCAGATGATGTAGTGGTCCTGGATCTCGACCCTGACCTTGGTTTCCCCCTTCAGCTCGCGGCTGATGTTCTCCTCCAGATAGGGGTAGGGCTTGGAATCCTTGAGTCCGTGCTGCTCCGCCTCGCTCTGGGTGTAGATGTCGCTGCCCGTGGTCACATAGACCAGCGCCTCGGCATCCTCGCTCAGCGCCAGCTGGTTGCTGTCGGCAGGGAAGATGAGCTTGACCTGATTGGCCAGCAGGTGGCTGATCTGCTTGACGGTGGGCGCCAGCAGATAGTTGTAGAAGGTGGCGTAGGAGACCACCTGATAGACCACCAGCACGGCGGCCAGGAACCAGAGCATGCGGGAGAACATGCTGCCCACTTTTTTCATTCCCCGTCACCGTCCGGCACGAAGACATAGCCCAGGCCCCACACTGTCTGCAGGTAACGGGGCTGGGCCGGATCCTGCTCCAGCAGGCGGCGCAGACGGGAGACCTGCACATCTATGCTGCGCTCTGTGGCTGTGTATTCCCGGCCCCGGGCCAGGTTCATCAGCTTGTCCCGGGAGAGCGGCTCGCGAGGGTGGCTCACCAATACCTTGAGGACGGCAAACTCGCCGCTGGTCAGGGCGACCGGATCCCCGTCGCGGCTCAGCTCGCGGGTCGCCAGGTTGAGTTGATAGGCGCCAAAGCTCACCATCTTCTCGGCGGTGGAGGGTGCGCCGGGCAGCTCGACGGTATGGCGGCGCAACACGGCGCGGATCCGGGCCAGCAACTCACGGGGGTTGAACGGCTTGGGCAGATAGTCATCCGCCCCCATCTCCAGACCGACGATGCGATCCACTTCGTCCCCCTTGGCGGTGAGCATCAGCACCGGGATCTGGTTGCCCGCCTCTCGCAGGCGGCGGCAGATGGAGAGCCCGTCCTCCCCCGGCAGCATCAGGTCGAGTACCATCAGGCTGAAGTTCTCGCGTGTCAGCAGGCGATCAGCCTGCTCTCCATTGGCAACGCCCCGCACCACAAATCCCTGTTCGGTGAGGTAACGCTCCAGCAGGGAGCGTAGTTTCAGGTCGTCGTCGACCACCAGGACCTTGTATTGCTGACTCATTGCCGCCTCTCCTCTCTGTCTCCTCCCAATACTAGGGCTCGCTCTGGCAACCACAAAGCATAAATATGTTACCGGTTATTACCCTTGGCCTGGGGATCTCGGGGATAGAACGGCGCCGAATGGGCCGCTTGCCATGCATTTCTGCTCGACACTCGGACGCCAATGGCTAAGATCCCGAGCAAGACGACGCAACCCACCATGCAGGCAGCAGGGACTGATAAGCCCATGAAAACCAAACTCATCACCCGTGAAGGCTACAACCAGCTCCGGCAGGAACACGACACCCTGTGGCGCGAGGAGAGACCCGAGGTCACCAAGAAGGTAGCCTGGGCGGCGAGCCTCGGGGATCGCAGCGAGAACGCCGACTACCAGTACAACAAGAAGCGGCTGCGGGAGATAGACCGCCGGGTCCGCTACCTGCGCAAGTGCCTGGAGGAGCTGACCATAGTCGATTACTCCCCCTCCCAGGAGGGCAAGGTGTTCTTCGGCGCCTGGGTCGAGGTGGAGAGTGAAGAGGGAGAGACCAAGCGCTTTCGCATCGTCGGCTATGACGAGATCTTCGGTCGCAAGGATTACATCTCCATCGACTCCCCCATGGCCCGCGCCCTGCTCAAGAAAGAGGTCGGCGACGAGGCCATAGTGCGCACGCCAGTGGGTGACGCCTGCTGGTATGTCAACGACATCAGCTACCCCAAGTGACCCTGCCGGGGGAACACGGACCCACCTGCCCCCGCGGGGTCAGGCTGGCACCCTTGCCCGGGGTGGCATCCCCAGCGTCGACCTCATATAGTGCTCACACCCGGCGCCTTGCGGCGCCAACCGGCCGCAGAAGCGCACCGGGAGTCAGCTGACGAGCCAGCAGCCCGCCGCGACAACTCCCAACCACTGCCGGCCCGTAGGACAGACCCGACCACAGAGACCCCAGATGCACAGCCATGTAATTGAGAGACAGATTGCCGGTGAGCTGAATGCCCGCCCGGAACAGGTGCAGGCCGCCGTGCGCCTGCTGGATGAAGGCTCGACCGTTCCCTTTATCGCCCGTTATCGCAAGGAGGTGACCGGCGGTCTGGACGACAGTCAGCTGCGTACCCTGGAGAGCCGCCTCGGCTATCTGCGTGAACTGGAAGATCGCCGCCAGGTGATCCTTCGCTCCATCGAGGAGCAGGGCAAGCTGACCCCCGAGCTGGCGCGCGAGCTGAACGGTGCCGACAGCAAGACCCGGCTGGAAGATCTCTATCTCCCCTACAAGCCCAAGCGTCGCACCAAGGGGCAGATGGCCATAGAAGCTGGGCTGGAGCCGCTGGCCAACCTGTTGCTCACCGATCCCATGCAGGATCCCGAGCAGGCGGCAGCCCGCTTCCTCAATGCCGAGCAGGGGATCACCGACAGCAAGGCCGCCCTCGACGGCGCCCGTTATATCCTGATGGAACGCTTCGCCGAGCAGGCCGATCTGCTGGAGAAGCTGCGGGACTACCTGTGGCAGAACGCCACCCTGCGCGCCCGCGTGGTGGCGGGAAAGGAGCAGGAAGGGGCCAAGTTCAAGGACTACTTCGAACACGACGAGCCGCTGCACAAGGCCCCCTCCCACCGGGTGCTGGCCATGCTGCGCGGCCGCAACGAGGGAATCCTCAACCTGGCGCTGGTCACAGGTGACGATGAGAGTGCCAGCCCTTGCGAAGGGATCATCGCCCATCACCTCAAGCTCAATCTGCAGAGCCGTCCGGCCGACAAGTGGCTGCAGGGGGTGGTGAGCTGGACCTGGAAGATCAAGCTCTCCCTGCAGATGGAAACCGAGCTTATCGGCCGCATCCGCGAATCGGCAGAGGACGAGGCGATCAAGGTGTTCGCCATGAACCTCAAGGATCTGCTGATGGCAGCGCCGGCCGGCATGCGTTGCACCATGGGGCTGGATCCCGGCATCCGCACCGGGGTCAAGGTAGCCGTGGTGGACGCCACCGGCAAGCTGGTCGATCACGCCACCATCTACCCGTTCGAACCCAAGCGCCAGATTGACCAGAGCCTCAAGACCCTGAGCGAGCTGTGCCAGAAGCACAAGGTCGAGCTCATCAGCATAGGCAACGGCACCGCCTCCCGGGAGACCGACCGCCTGGTGAGCGATCTGTTCGAGCGCTACCCCGCCGCCAAGGCGCAGAAGATAGTAGTGAGCGAAGCGGGCGCCTCGGTCTACTCCGCCTCCGAGCTCGCCTCCCAGGAGTTCCCGGATCTCGACGTCTCCATCCGCGGCGCCGTCTCCATCGCCCGCCGCCTGCAGGACCCCCTTGCCGAGCTGGTCAAGATCGACCCCAAGAGCATAGGCGTGGGCCAGTACCAGCACGACGTCGGCCAGAGCCAGCTGGCCCGCCGGCTGGATGCCGTGGTCGAGGATTGCGTGAACGCGGTCGGTGTGGATGTGAATACCGCCTCGGTCGCCCTGCTCAACCGGGTTTCCGGCCTCTCCCAGACCCTGGCCCAGAACATAGTCGCCTATCGGGATGAGCACGGCGCCTTCAAGAGCCGCCAGCAACTGCTGAAGGTGAGCCGACTCGGGCCCAAGGCGTTCGAGCAGTGCGCCGGCTTCCTGCGCATTCGCGGCGGCAACAATCCGCTGGATGGCTCGGCGGTGCACCCGGAATCCTATCCGGTGGTGGAGCGGATCCTCGCCCAACTTGAACAGACAGTGGACAGCCTGCTCGGCAACAGCAGCCTGCTGCGCAGCCTGAAACCGGCCGACTACACGGACGAGCAATTCGGCGTGCCCACAGTCACCGACATCATAGGCGAGCTGGACAAGCCGGGCCGGGATCCGCGCCCCGAGTTCAAGACCGCCACCTTCAGGGACGGGGTGGAGAGGATAAGCGACCTGGTACCCGAGATGGTGCTGGAAGGTGTGGTCACCAACGTCACCAACTTCGGCGCCTTCGTCGACATCGGCGTCCATCAGGACGGGCTGGTGCACATCTCCTCCCTGACCGACCGTTTCGTCAAGGATCCCCGCGAAGTGGTCAAGGCGGGTGACATTGTGCGGGTCAAGGTGCTGGAGGTGGATGCCCCGCGCAAGCGCATCAGCCTGACCATGCGCCTCGACGAGAAAGCGGGGCAACCAGCCCGCAAGCCGGCGGAATCCCGCCCATCGGGTGCAGGCAGCGCCAGACCCAGGCAGGAGCCGAAACCGAGCGCCCCTGCCGGTGGTGCCATGGGCAACGCCTTCGCCGCCGCCCTCTCCAAGATGAAGAAGTGATTGCACCGAAATGACAAAAGCCCCGTGAGGGGCTTTTTTACATCGCCTGCATAGACCAGGACTCGCTCAGATGTCCTGGCTGAAGGTCTGACGAGGAGCGGGCCTGACGGCCTGCTGATAGTGGTGGGCTATCACCTGATTACGCCTCTCCATGTAGGCACCGAGCGGCCCGATTGAAGCGCCCCTGACCTCCATCAGCTCCTTGCGGGCCAGGGCCTCTCTGGCGGTGGCGGCGCGGGCCACGCTCAGATCCTGTGACGAGGGCTCTGCCGGTGCCAGGGCGGCGGCACGCACCTGCTGCATCTTGGCGAGAGTGGCGGCCGGATCGCCCGGGATGGCGCCGATGTCGATGGCCACCTCACCCCCGGTGGCATAACGCTTGCCATCCGGCCCCTGGGAAAACTGGTAGCTGGGGCTGCCCGCATGCTCGCCGCCTGCCATCTGGTGCGCCTGCTCATGCTTGCGTACCTCGAGATCCCGCTCAACAAACGCGGCCAGCTGGCGCTGCTGCGTCTGTTGCTCCTGCTGTTTGGGATCCTGCTGCTGCCGGCGCTGGCTCTCCTCCCCCGCGGCCTCGACGAAGCGATGGGACGGGGGCGTCGGGCTGGCCTGCGCATTATCCCGGGTCGAAGCGGCGGGTGGATTGGGATTGGCCTGGGCGGCTCTGGCCTTGTCTTTCTGGGAGGCAACGCCGGACTCGGCGGCGGAGGCCTCACCCTGACGTGCGGGAGGCACCAGCTCAGCACGGCGGTTGTCAGTCTGCGCCGATTCAGTCTGCGGTTGCAGCTGATTGGGGATCAGGGGCGGCAGGCTGACGTTGATGTTCATCTCACACCCTGATGTCGATCGAGGTCCCCACCCATATCTGTCTGCGGTTGCAGCTGAATGAGGATGAAGGACGACAGACTGACGCTGACGTTCATCTCACACCTTGATGTCTATCTGGGTGCCCACTCATATCAACCTGCGGTTGCAGCTGAATGAGGATGAAGGACGACAGACTGACGTTGATGTTCATCTCACACCTTGATGTCTATCTGGGTGCCCAACATGTCGCTGGCGGTCTGGATCACCTTGGCGGAGGCGCCGGCATGCAGCTCGGCCACCTTGAGATTGACCAGCTCGTCCGTCACCTGTACTTGGTCGCCCGCCGGGGTGTTGAGGCGGGCGAGCTGCCCGGATGCCTGACCGGCCAGTTGCTCGGCCCGCTGGAATCCCTGTACGCCCGTGGTCATGGCAGAATCGATACGCATCGGCTCACTCCTTTCATGGTTGGCTGATTATCCACCACCTAGAGGCGTTATTGAAGCATGTCGCTCAAGGATCAGCCAATGAACTGTCGCAACAGGGTGATGAAAGGCTCCGGATGGGAGATGAAGGGGGCGTGGGAGGCCTTCTCCAGTACCAGGCTGCGGCTCGCAGGATAGCGCTCGTCCAGCAGCGGTATGGCCGCCTTGGGCACTAGGGAATCCAGCCTGCCATAGATGCGCAGCCAGGGCAGATCCAGGCCGGCCAACTCATCCCTCAAATCCACGTCGGCCAGCAGGCCGAGACCCGCCTCCAGCGCGGCAGGCTGGGGGGCCGGACGCTCCGCCAGCCAGTGGCGCAACTGGCGAATGTCGTTTCTGGCATGCTCGCTGCCCATGGCCTGGATCGCCAGGAAGCGCTCTATGGTCTGCATGAAGTCCCCCGCCAGCATCTGGTTGAACCCCGCCAGCACCTTGGGGGCAATCCCGGGCCAGTCTTCGCGGGCCATGAAGCAGGGGGAGCTGGCGACCGTGATGAGGGAGTGAAGCCACTCGGGCCGGGTCAGGGCCAGCTGGCTCGCCACCAGACCACCGAGGGACCAGCCGAGCAGATGGCATTTTTCCGGCAGGACTGTGGCGACCTGCTCCGCCAGCCAGGGCAAGGAGTAGTCACTCCCCTCGCCAAGGGGGCTGTTGCCAAACCCGGGCAAGTCCACCAGGTGCAGCCGATAGTGGGCCGCCAACTGCTGGGCAATGCCGTGCCAGACAGCACCATTCATGCCCCAGCCATGCAACAACACCAGGTCCTGACCCTGGCCAAACCGCTCAACCGATACGCTCATCTAGACTCAAGATCCCTGTTCATCTGCTTGGAGCCTGCATGTTAAAGCGGCTGCTCGCCAAAGCAAGTCCGATCCTCGGCAGCCGGTCAGACTGGCTCGGCCTCTGCCTGCTCTGTCGCCAGCCCTGTGATGACCAGCCTCTGTTGTGCAGCTGGTGTCAGCACTCCCTGCA
This sequence comes from Aeromonas rivipollensis, assembly GCF_010974825.1. Taxonomy (GTDB): domain Bacteria; phylum Pseudomonadota; class Gammaproteobacteria; order Enterobacterales; family Aeromonadaceae; genus Aeromonas; species Aeromonas rivipollensis. Next base: position 22,526 of record NZ_JAAILA010000029.1, read on the forward strand.
CCAGCCTTGCCGCAAATGCAGGCTGTGCGCGACCCCCTTGCCAGAGCACCATGCAGGAAACGAGCTGCTGTGCGGACGCTGCCAGCGCAGGCCGCCGCCCTGGGAGCGGCTGCAGGTGATAGGCGACTATCAGCTCCCCTACTCCCTGCTCATTCCCCGGCTGAAATACTCGGGCCAGATCCTGCTGGCGCCGCTGCTCGCCCGCCTGCTGGCCGACCATCTGGAGGGAGACGATCCCCCCGAGGCCATCATCCCGGTCCCCCTGCACTGGTGGCGCCAGTGGTGGCGCGGCTTCAATCAGGCGGAAGAGATTGGACTGGCCCTTGGCGCGATTACCGGCATTCCCTGCGACACCCGGCTGCTGCGCAGGATCAGGGCCACTCCACATCAAACCCGGCTCAGTGCCGGCCAGCGGCGGCGGAACCTGCGCGGCGCCTTTCAGGTAGCACCCCACAGCTATCGTCACGTGGCCCTGCTCGATGATGTGGTCACCACAGGCGCCACCGCCGGCCAGCTCAGCCGTTTACTCCGCAAAAGTGGCGTTGAGAAGGTGGAAGTGTGGGCACTTTGCCGCACACAGAGGCACATCAAATAGCCGGGGCGGCATGGAGAGGAGGAAAAAGCGGCCTGGCGTCTTGTCATGCGCTTGTTGCGCTCAGGGTCGCATAGGGTAGCCATCGACACGCTACCCAAGCCCCGCCAAGCGAGTTATCATGAATACCCTAGTCGTACACTCAGGTTTATGAGGATAGTGATGATCAGCATTTCCGACACCGCCCAGGCCCACTTCCGCAAGTTGCTGGAGAAGCAGCCTGATGGCACCAACATCCGGGTGTTTGTGGTCAATCCGGGAACCCAGAATGCCGAGTGCGGCGTATCCTATTGCCCACCCGACGCGGTCGATCCGGAAGATCAACACCTGCCCTTCAGCGGCTTCGACTGTCTGGTCGATCCCCTGAGCGCCCCTTACCTGGTCGATGCCACCATCGACTTCGTCACCGATCAGATGGGCTCCCAGCTCACCCTCAAGGCCCCCAACGCCAAGATGCGCAAGGTGGCCGACGATGCCCCCCTGGCCGATCGCATCGAATACGTGCTGATGTCAGAGGTGAACCCCATGCTGGCCGGTCACGGCGGCAAGGTGACCTTGATTGACATCACCGACGACAAGCTGGCGATTTTGCAGTTCGGTGGTGGTTGCAACGGCTGTTCACAGGTGGATTACACCCTGAAAGAGGGGATCGAGAAGCAGCTGCTGGAGAAGTTCCCGGGCGAGCTCAACGGCGTGAAAGATGCCACCGAGCACCAGCGTGGCGATCACTCCTACTATTGATTTGTCCTTTACGGCAAAGAAAAGGCCCCGCCAGCTGGCGGGGCCTTTTGCATTCTGCGGCGGGCAGATTACTCGTCCTTCTTGTCTCGCGACAGCAGGGCGATGGCTGCCTCTTTCGGGTTCTTGCCTTCGTACAGCACCTTGAAGATCTGCTCGCAGATGGGCATCTCGACGCCACAACGGGCCGCCAGCAGATGCACCTCCTTGGTGTTGCGATAGCCTTCCACCACCTGACCGATCTCGGTCATGGCGGTTTCCACCGACTTGCCGGCCCCGAGGGCCAGACCGAAGCGACGGTTGCGGGACTGGTTGTCGGTACAGGTCAGCACCAGATCCCCGAGCCCTGCCATTCCCATGAAGGTCTTGGCATCAGCACCCAGTGCGGCACCGAGGCGCTGCATCTCTACCAGGCCCCGGGTGATGAGCGCGGTTCTGGCGTTGGCGCCAAAACCCAACCCGTCGGAGAGACCGGCACCGATGGCGATGACGTTCTTGACCGCCCCGCCCAGTTGCAGACCGATGAAGTCCGGATTGGTATAGACCCGGAACGAGCGGCCGCAGTGCAGCAGTTGCGAGAGATCGTCGGCGAAGTCGTCGTGAGTCGATGCCACAGAGATGGCGGTCGGCAGGCCGGCGGCCAGCTCTCTCGCGAAAGTCGGACCGGAGATCACCGCCAGCGGGATAGTCTCCCCCAGCACGTCACGGGCCACGTCCTGCAGCAGGCGGCCGCTGTCCGGCTCCAGTCCCTTGGTGGCCCAGGCGATACGGGTATCCGGGCGCAGGAAGGGTTTGATTCGGGCCAGCACCTGACCGAACACATGGCTCGGCACCACCAGCAGCAACACGGGAGCGGCCTGCACCGCAGCTTGCAGATCGGCAGTCAGCTGCAGATCGGCGGGGAAAGGGACATCAGGCAGAAACGCCTTGTTGCAGCGATCTTGTTCCAGCTCGGCGACATGGGCGGGATCGTGACCCCACAGCAGGGTCGGATGGCCGTTGCGCGCCAGAGAAATGGCAAGGGCGGAGCCATAAGACCCCGCCCCCAAGACCGAGATTGCGATCTGGTCGGCCATTATCAGGCTTCCGCAGTCGCCTGCTGGGCCTGAACCTGTGCCATGTGCTGGGCAAACAGGGCGTCGAAGTTGACCGGTGCCAGGTTCAGCTGCGGGAAGGAACCCTTGCTCACCAGGTTGGCCACGGCTTCGCGGGCATAGGGGAACAGGATGTTCGGGCAGAAGGCGGCCAGGCAGTGTGCCAGCTGCGGCTCCGGCAGGTTGCCGATGGTGAAGATACCGGCCTGCTGCACTTCACACAGGAAGGCGGTCTCGGTTTCCAGCTTGCAGGTCACGGTCAGGGTCAGCACGACCTCGTACACGCCGTCAGCCAGGACATTGGTCTTGGTGTCCATGTCCAGCTTGACGTCCGGCTGCCACTCTTTCTGGAAGATGTGCGGAGTATTGGGGGCTTCGAAGGAGACATCCTTGGTGTAGACACGCTGGATGTGGAATTCCGGTTGCACTTCCTGATTGTTGATTTCGTCAGCCATTTCGTTTGATTCCTTTTTAAGACAATGAGTGGGCGCAGGCCCTTAAATCAGCGTTTTTTGGTCACCGGCAGATTATCTGCACGCCATTGGGCCATGCCACCGCTGAGCACATATACCTGTTTGAAACCGGCTTTGCTCAGTTGGCGACCCGCGCCACCAGCGGTCATCCCCGACTCGCACACCACTATGATGGGGGCATCTTTGTGCTTTTCAACCGGTCCCAGATTGTTCGCCTGGATCTGGGTGAGGGGCAGGTGATGGGCGCCGGCCAGATGACCCTTGGCAAACTCATCCTGACTGCGAATGTCCACCACGGTGGCATTTTCACGGTTGATCAGCAGGGTGGCGCCGTGATTGTTCACCGCCTTCACCGGAGAAAAACGAGCACGCACAGTGGTGTACACCAGGGTGCCTGCCAGGCCGAACCAGGCTGCTGCCAGCAGCGGGTTGCGGGCCGCAAAATCCAAATACTCTTGCATCTTCTACTATCCAGGGACCAAGACAAGGGCCCGAGTATACATGGGGGCCTTGATAAGATCAGCCATCTTGGCGGCAAAGCGAGAGCAAGCTCCCATCAGGGATTGCCCGCCCCCAAACCGGCTTGGGGACGGGGCAGCCACCTGCTTCGGGGGAGTGGCGCCAGGGGGAGAACCGTGCACCAAGACAAGCCGGCAACATGCCAAATACAGCCGGATAACAGGTAAAAACAGAGGTGGAAGAGGGACTTGGCTATCAGGTGACTATTTCGGCAGATGTAGTAATATTACGCTAGTTTCACTTCCCGCAATTCATTCCTATCCGAGAGGACATAGTCTTATGTCAACAGCTAAGAAACCTTTGGTTCTGGTCATCATGGACGGTTGGGGCTACAGCACCAAGCAAGAGCACAACGCCGTTGCCGCCGCCAAGACCCCGAACCTGGACCGCCTGGCCCGTGACTACACCAGCACCCTGATCTCCGGCTCCGGCCTGGATGTGGGTCTGCCGGACGGCCAGATGGGCAACTCCGAAGTGGGCCACGTCAACATCGGCGCCGGTCGCATCGTCTATCAGGAGCTGACCCGCATCTCCAAAGACATCCAGGACGGCGACTTCTTCCAGAACGTCGAGCTGGGCAAGGCTGTTGACGCTGCCGTGACCAAGGGCAAGGCCGTGCACATCATGGGTCTGATGTCCCCGGGTGGCGTACACAGCCACGAAGAGCACATCATGGGCATGATCGAGATGGCCGCCAAGCGTGGCGCCGAGAAGATCTACTTCCACGCCTTCCTGGATGGCCGCGACGTGCCGCCACGCTCCGCCCAATCCTCCATCGAGCAGTTCGACGCCTTGTTCGCCCGCCTGGGCAAGGGTCGTTTCGCCTCCATGATCGGCCGTTACTTCGCCATGGACCGTGACAACCGCTGGGATCGCGTGCAGCAAGCCTATGACCTGATGACCCAGGGCAAGGGCGAGTTCACCGCCGACAACGCCACCGACGCCCTGGCTGCCGCCTATGCCCGTGAGGAGAACGACGAGTTCGTCAAGGCCACCCGCATCGGCGACGCCGCCCCTATGATCGACGGCGATGCGCTGATCTTCATGAACTTCCGTGCCGACCGCGCCCGCGAGATCACCCGCGCCTTCGTCGACAGCGACTTCACCGGCTTCGCCCGTGCCGCCACCCCGGCGCTGAACTTCGTGATGCTGACCGAGTACGCGGCCGACATCAAGACCGCCTGCGCCTACCCGCCCACCGCCCTGGTCAACACCCTGGGCGAGTGGCTGGCCAAGCAGGGCAAGACCCAGCTGCGCATCTCCGAGACCGAGAAGTACGCTCACGTCACCTTCTTCTTCAACGGTGGCGAAGAAGATTGCTTCACCGGTGAAGACCGCGAGATCGTCGCCAGCCCGAAAGTGGCCACCTATGACCTGCAGCCGGAGATGAGCTCCGAAGAGCTGACCGACAAGCTGGTCGGCGCCATCAAGAGCGGCAAGTACGACGTCATCATCTGCAACTACCCGAACGGCGACATGGTTGGTCACACCGGCGTGTTCGATGCGGCCGTCAAGGCCTGCGAAGCCGTTGACCACTGCATAGGTCGCGTCACCGAGGCCCTGGCGGAAGTGGGTGGCGAGTGCCTGATCACCGCCGACCACGGCAACGCCGAGAAGATGCTGGACGAAGAGACCGGTCAGGCCCACACCGCCCACACCAATCTGCCGGTTCCCCTCATCTATTTCGGTCGCAAGGCCGAGGTACTGGAAGGCGGCAAACTGTCCGATCTGGCCCCGACCATGCTGACCCTTATGGGTCTTCCTGTGCCGCCGGAAATGACTGGCAAGCCCCTGATGATTCTGAAATAATCCTGCCCCATGCGGGGATGCGAAGTTATTTCACAGAAAACCAGTCGCGTCGGCCTGTTGGCCGGCGCGCTGTTTTTTTGCCTGGTCGGCGGCGCTGGCACGGCCCAGGCTGCGAACCAGCAGCTGGGGGCCATGCAGTCCGAGATAAAGGAACAGCAGAAGACCCTCAAGCTCAGCAAGCAGGAGCTTGCCAAGCTCAACACCCAGCTCAAGGCTGACGAGCAGGCCATCTCGGCCGCCGCCGCCAAGCTGGATCAGACCCGGCTGCAACTGAAGCAGAACCAGCAGAAGCTGGCCGACCTGCAGCAGGACAAGCTGGCGCTGGAACAACAAGCCAAACACCAGAAACAGTTGCTGGCCAAGCAGGCGGAAAGCGCCTTCCAGGCGGGCAACCACGACTACCTCAAACTGCTGCTCAACCAGCAGGATCCGGCCAAGCTGAGCCGCTCTCTCGATTACTACGACTATCTCAACAAGGCTCGCATCGAGGCCATAGACGCCCTGCGCGCCACCCGCAACAAGCTGGCGAAAAACCAGCTGGCCACCAAAGAGACCGAGACCAGGCTGCAGACCCTGCTGAGTGAACAGCAGGAGCATCACCAGAGCCTGCTGGCCAGCCAGCAGAGCCGTGCCAAGGTGCGCAACCAGTTGCAGCAATCGGTGCAAAACGACGAGCAGAAGCTCACCAAGCTGGTCAAGGCGGAGAAGGCCCTGAAGGCCAGGCTGGAAGAGTTGCGTCGCCAGCAGGAAGAGAAGGAACGCCGCGAGCGGGCCGAGCGGGAGCGCCTCGCCAAGATCAAGGCCGAGCAGGAGCGCCAGCGCCGCCTGGAAGCCCAGCGCCTGGCCGCCGAGCAGAAGCGGATTGCGGAGCAACAGCGGATCGCGGCCCAGCAGCAGAAGGCGGGCGAACAGCAACGGCTCGCCGCCGAGCAGCAGAGGGTCACCGAACAGCAGAACCGGGTGGCGAAGCAACAAGCCGCCGCGCGCAGCAGCAGCACCAAGGCCAGTGGCGGCTACAACGGCCTCAGCACCAACGGCAGCCTGCGCTGGCCGGTACAGGGGCCCATCCTCATCTCCTACGGTTCGCCGCGCACCGCCGAGCTCAAGTGGAAGGGCACCCTGATAGGCGCAAGCGAGGGTACCCAGGTCAAGGCGGTGGCGCCGGGCCAGGTGGTCTATGCGGACTGGCTGGACGGCTTCGGCATGCTGCTGGTCATCGATCATGGGAAGGGCTATATGAGCCTCTACGGTCACAATCAGTCGCTGCTGCGCCAGGTAGGCCAGAGCGTGGAGCAGGGTGAACCCGTGGCCCTGGTCGGCGACAGCGGCGGCCAGGACAGACCCGGCCTCTACTTCGAGATCCGTTACCAGGGCGAAGCCATCAACCCGACCAAGTGGCTGGCCAGACGCTAAGCCCACCTTGGCGGGGCCCTCAACCCGGCCCACGACAGCTGGCCAGATGCTAAGCCCACCTTGGCGAGGCCCTCAACCCGGCCCACGACAGCTGGCCAGATGCAAAGCCCACCCTTGGCGAGGCCAACAACCCGGTCAACGACAGCTGGTCAGACGCTGAGCCAGCGCCCCCTCATCTCCAGCCCTTCTCCCACGAGGGGAGAAGGGAGCGAACGGCGGCATACCCTCACAACTCCCCCAGCAAAAAGCCTGCATCACGCAGGCTTTTTGCTTTGCGGGGGAAGAGCCGCACCGCCCGTCCTGGTTGATGAAAACTTACATCGTTTTCCCCGTCTCAGGGGAAGACGACCAGGCCTATCTGCTCCAGCAGGGTCTGCTGCTGCTCCTCGTTTATCTGCACCCCGTCCAGGTTGACCCGGCGCAGATCCAGCCCGGGCAGATCGCACTGGCGCAGATCGCAGCCCTGCAGGTTGAAGCTGGTCCAGTCGATCTGCCCAAACTCGGAGCCGCTGAGATCGGATCCCGCCAGCGAGGCCCCCAGCAGGCTGGCCCCCTGCCAGCGGTTACCGCCGAGTTCGCACTTCTCCAGCAGGCAGCCGTCGAAGTTGGCGTAGCTGAAATTGTTTCCCGTAAGATGGGCCTCGCAGAAGTAGCTCTTGGCGGTGATCTGGTTGGCGAAGCTGGCGTGGCCGAAGTTGATGCCGACCGCCTGACAGTCGCGCATCTCCAGCCCCAGACACTGGCTGCGGCTGCAATCCGCCAGGGTGAGATCGCAGCGCAGAAAGCTCGCCTCCCGCAGGTCGCAGCCTTGCAACAGGCAGCCCCGCTCACTCTCCCGATCGTAGAAGCTGCAATCGACGAAGCGGCTATCGCTCAGATCCAGCCAGGAGAAGTTGCAGTCGATAAAGCGGCACTCCGAGAACTGCTCCCCCTCCACATCCTGCTGCTCGAACCTTTTCCCCTCGAAACACTTGCCCTTGATCATCCCCAGCCTCTCCTGTGATGGCGTCATATGCTGACTTTGTTGCGCAAAAACGGTAATGTTACCTGTAACATTCTTTGCCGGATCCCGAGATGAACGACACCCGCAAGCGCCGCCCCACACTGCAGGACATCGCCGACCTGACCGGGGTCACCAAGATGACGGTCAGCCGCTACCTGCGTGACCCGTCCGCCGTGGCCGAAGGTACCCGTGAGCGGATCGCCGCGGCGGTGGAGGAACTCGGCTACATCCCGAACCGGGCGCCGGACATGCTCTCCAACGCCACCAGCAAGGCGATCGGCATACTGATCCCCTCCCTCTCCAACCAGGTCTTCTCGGCGGTGATCCACGGCATAGAGGCGGTGACCCGGCCCGCCGGCTACCAGACCCTGCTCGCCCACTATGGCTACAGCCCGGAGCGGGAGGAGGAGCAGGTTGCCTCCCTGCTCTCCTACAACGTGGATGGCCTCATCCTCTCGGACACCCAGCACACAGAGCGCACCCGCAAGATGATCGCCACCGCCGGCATTCCCGTGGTGGAGACCATGGATCTGCCGCTCTCCCCCATCGACATGGTGGTCGGCATGGATCACCGCGCCGCCGCCCGGGCCATGGTAACAGAGATGCTGCGCCGGGGACGGCGCAAGGTGGTCTACCTGGGGGCGCGCCTCGATGTGCGCACCCAGCTGCGGATGGAGGGCTACTACCAGGCGATGGCGGACTTCGGCCTGGATGGCCAGCACCTGCTGACCGAACAGTCCTCCAGCTTCACCCTGGGCGGCGAGCTGCTGGAGCAGGCCATGGCCCGCTACCCCGACCTCGACGGCCTGTTCTGCACCAACGACGACGTGGCGGTCGGTGCCCTGCTGCAGTGCCAGGCCAAGTGGATACCCGTGCCCCAGCAGATTGCCATCGCCGGCTGCAACGCCCTCGACATAGGCCACGCCATGACCCCCAAGCTGGCCAGCATCAGCACCCCCCGCGAGGCCATAGGTCGCGAGGCGGCCGCCATGCTGCTGGCCCGGCTCAATGGGCAACCCCAGGCCGAGCACCGCAAGGACATGGGCTTCTCCCTCTATGAGGGGGAGAGCCTGGGCTGATCCCGCCCCTTCACACCCACCCGGCGCCACTTTGGCGCCTGTGACCGCCATGATGGCGCGTCCTCCCGGGATCCTTCCCTGCTCACTGACTTATGCTGGCGCAGCTTGTCCCACATTCAGGAGCAGAAGATGAATCACACCGAAAGATTGAAGACCTGCCTGCAGCGCGTTATCTGCGATCCCGGCTTCACCCTGGCCGAGCTCGACACCTGGTTCAGCCCCGACTATTGCCAGCAGGTGAATGGCGAGACCCTCGACTACGCCGCCTTTCGCCAGCATATTGCCGCCTTGAGAGGCCATCTGGCCGAGGCCGCCATCGAGTTTGTCGCCACCCTGGAGCTGGGGCAGCGGGTACATTCCACCCATCTGGTTCGAGCCACCCGCCAGGATGGCGGCACCCTGGTCTGCAAGGTGAGCGGCCTCTTCACCTTTCGCGATGGCCGGCTCTGCCACACCGAGGAGGTCACCTGCCTGCTGGCGGGGGGCAAGGAGGACGCAGACATAGGCTCAAGGCGCTGAGCCCTGGCCCTGCCCCCGCGCCAGGGCCGCCGAGAAGGCCTCGGGATCCTCATAGCCGAGGATCCCGGCAATCTCGGCAGGCGCCATTCCCTGGTGTTGCAACTGACGGGCCCGCCCCATCAGCACCCGCTCCCGCCACTGGCGGAAACTGCACCCCAGCTGCCGGGCAAAGAGGCGATTGAGGGTGCGCACCGAGGCGCCGCAGTCACGGGCCAGCGCCTCCAGCGTCACCTTGATGGAGGGGGCCTGGCACAGCTTCTCCAGCACCCGCAGCAGGCGCGGATCCAGATCCGCTGCCAGGGGGAGCTGCCCCGCCAGCGGAGCGGCGAGTCCCAGCTCGTGGTGAAGCACCCCCAGATAGGCGTCCCGCATCTCTCCCTCCCCCAGCTCAAGCAGGCGGGCGAAGAGACCCGCCAGCATGGGGCTCACCTGCAGCTGGCTGAAAGTGGTGCATGCCGGTTGCGGGCTGTAGAGCAGCGAGAGCCGGGAGTGGCGCAACACGCGAAACTCGTGGGCCCAGCCGGCGGGGATCAGGCAGAGCTGGCCGGCCACCAGCAAGCCGCCCCCGTCATTACCTGTGATGACGCCGCCGCCCTGGTGCAGGTAGCAGTATTGGGCCTGGGGGTGGCAGTGCAGGGCGGTGAGATGCCCCAGCGGGTAGGAGTGGTGAAGAAAGCTCATAAGGGGCGGCAGCGTGAGGAACCGACCCCGACCTTAAGACAGCCGGCGGCTCCATGCAAATGGCTTTCCGGCCTCCCGGGGCCGCAAAAACGACAGGCCACCCGAGGGTGGCCTGTTCAATTTATCTAAACGATGGGCGCTTAGCGTTTAACCATTTCAACCGCTTCGCGGGAGAGGCGGGTCACCTCCTCCCAGTTGCCGCTCTTGACCGCATCGGCGGGCAGCATCCAGGAGCCGCCGACCGTGGCCACGCACTTGAGCGCCAGGTAGTCGGCCACGTTTTTCGGGCCTATGCCGCCGGTGGGGCAGAATTTCACCTGGGGCAGGGGCGCGGCTATGGCGGCCAGCGCCTTGGTGCCGCCGTTGGCCTCGGCCGGGAAGAATTTCAGGTGGTCGTAGCCCGCTTCCAGCGCCTGCATCACCTCGGACGGTGTCGCCACCCCCGGGATCAGCGGTGCCGTGCTCTTGGCCGCGTGGGCCAGCAGGGCCGGAGTCATCCCCGGGGAGATGACGAAGCGGGCACCGGCGGCCACGGCGGCGTCAAACTGCGCGCAGTTGAGCACTGTACCGGCACCGACCATGGCATCCGGCATCGCCTTGGCGATCAGGGCGATGGCGTCGAGGGCCACCGGGGTGCGCAGGGTGATCTCGAACACAGAGATGCCGCCATCCAGCAGCGCCTTGGCCATCGGCAGGGCCTGCTCCAAGTCGTTGATGACCATCACGGGTACCAGCGGAGAGGCGGCAAACACCTCGGCAGGGGTCACTTTCCAGTTCTGCATAACTCTTCCTCAGTCAAAGATGGTGGCGCCGCACTCGGCGCTCGATACCGCGCGACGCATCACGCTGAACAGTTCACGGCCCCACCCCTCTTGTTCCAGGGTGAGGTCGATGTCGGCCTGGGTGCGGCCGCTCAAATCGGTCAGGCAGTCGAGGCGGCCGCTGTCGGCGTCCACCCGCAGCAGATCGCCATCCTGTAACAGGCCTATGGCCCCGCCGTGCAGCGCTTCCGGGGTGACGTGGATGGCGGCCGGGATCTTGCCGGAGGCGCCGGAGAGGCGACCATCGGTGACCAGGGCCACCTTGTGACCGGCCTTCTGCAGGTTGCCGAGCACCGGCATCAGCTTGTGCAGCTCCGGCATGCCGTTGGCGGCAGGGCCATTGTGGCGCACTACTATGACGGCGTCCTGATTGAGCTCACCGGCCTTGTAGGCCGCCTCCACAGCGTGCTGGGAGGAGAAGACCCGGGCTGGCGCTTCAATCACCCTGTATTCGGGGGCGACCGCCGAGACCTTGACCACGGCGCGGCCCAGGTTGCCGGAAAGCAGCTTGGTGCCGCCTGTGGCCTGGAACACGCTGCCAGCAACGGACAGCACGCTCGGATCCGTGCTCTCCCCCACCGGCTGCCACACCAGCTTGCCATCCACCAGCGCGGGGCGGCTGAGGTAATCCTGCATCTCGCCAAACACAGGGGTGGCATCCAGGTGGATCAGGTCCGCCTCGGCCAGACGGCGCATCAGGCCGGGCACGGCGCCCGCCTGCTCGAAGGCATTCACGTCCGCCGGGCCGTTCGGGTACATGCGAACCAAGAGCGGCACCACGTCGGAGAGATCGCTCAAGTCATCCCAGGTCAACTCCAGGCCAGCGGCGCGGGCCAGCGCCACCATGTGGATGCTGTGGTTGGTGCTGCCGCCGGAGGCGAGCAGGGCCACCAGGCCGTTGACCAGGGCGCGCTCGTCCAGCACCTGGCTCAAGGGGCGGTAGGCCGGGGAGCCCGGGATCATGGCGCTGATGCGGCGAGCCGCCTCGCACGTCAGGGCCTGGCGCAACTCGCTGTGGGGGTGCACGAAGGCGGAGCCCGGCAGCATCAGGCCCATGGCCTCGAACACCAGCTGGTTGGTATTGGCGGTGCCATAGAAGGTGCAGGTGCCGGCCGAATGGTAGGCGCCGCACTCCATCTTCAGCAGGGCATCGCGGCCCACTTCACCGGCGGCGTACTGCTGGCGCACCTTCACCTTCTCGTCGTTGCCTATGCCGCTCGCCATGGGGCCGGCGGGCACGAAGGCGGTGGGCAGGTGCGCATGGGAGAGGGCCCCCATGATCTGGCCCGGGGCTATCTTGTCACAGATGCCGAGCAGCAGGGTGGCGTCGAAGGTGTTGTGGGAGAGGGAAACCGCGGTGGCCTGTGCGATGAGATCCCGGGAGAAGAGGGACATGTCCATCCCCGGCTGGCCCTGGGTCACGCCGTCGCACATGGCGGGCACGCCGCCGGCGACCTGGGCGCTGTGGCCCAGCTCGGCCAGCGCACCCTTGATGATGTCCGGATAGCCCTGATAGGGCTGATGGGCGCTCAGCATGTCGTTGTAGGCGGTGACTATGGCCACGTTGGCGCGGGTCATGTCGAGGATGCGCCCCTTGTCGTCACAGCTGGAGGCGGCCACGGCGTGGGCCAGGTTGCCACAGGAGAGGGAGGCGCGGGTCTTGCCCTGCTCGGTCTGGCGCTGGATGCGGGCCAGAAAGGCCTGACGGCGAGCGACACTGCGCTCGCGGATGCGGCGGGTCACTTCGGTGATCACGGGATGGGTCATAGGATTGTCTCCAACACGGAAATACGGACGCGATCGACAAAGGCCAGGATCGCGAAATGGCTCATTGCACCTGCGCCAGGGCGGTGACGGCGCGGTCAACCACCTGCTCGAAGGTGCCATCTATGTCGACGCGAAACACACCGGCCTCGCCATCCGGCCGCTCCAGGGTCTCAAACTGACTTTTTACCATGCCTTCCCGCATGAAGTGGCCCTTGCGTGCCCGCATCCGGTCGAGAATGAGGGACTGGCTGCCGTCCAGAAACAGGAAGTGCACCGATTCGTTGCCCTCGCGGATCTGGTCGCGGTACTGCTTCTTGAGGGCCGAGCAGACGATGACGCCCAGCTCGTTCTTCTGCTCCAGGCTGTAGGCCGCATCGCGGATCCGCTCCAGCCAGGGTGCCCTGTCTTCGTCGTTGAGAGGGTTGCCGCCCGCCATCTTCTGGATGTTGGCGCGGGGGTGCAGATCATCACCGTCGATGAACTTGGCGCCCAGGGCGCTGGCCACCTTGAGGCCTATGCTGGACTTGCCACTGCCACACACACCCATCACGATAATGCTCTTGCCCGCCATTATTTGACCTCTCTCTCACTTTTCAAAAAACGTTTACCTGATGGGTTCTAAGTTAGCACGTTACCGGTAACATGTTACCGGTAACGTTGCGCAATGTGAAGTGGAGCACAGAAATGTGCAGAACAACTACTAGAACCATTTGAGGACATTTTATGGACGGAGCGATGAACACACCCGATGTCGCCTACCTGCTCTCGGTAGCCGCTGGCGCTATCGTCATGCTGCTGGTGCTGATCATGCGATTCAAGGTACATGCCTTCGTGGCATTGACCCTGGTCAGCATGCTGACGGCCCTGGCCACCGGGGTCACCTATGACCAGGTGATCCCCACCATGCTGACCGGTTTCGGCGGCACCCTGGCCTCGGTCGCGCTGCTGGTCGGCCTCGGTGCCATGATAGGCAGGATCCTGGAGATGACGGGGGGCGCCAAGGTGCTTGCCGACACCCTGATCAACCGCTTCGGCTCCCACCGCGCTCCCTTCGCGCTGGGGATCGCCTCCCTGCTGTTCGGCTTCCCTATCTTCTTCGATGCCGGCCTCATCGTCATGCTGCCCATCATCTTCAGCGTGGCCAAGCAGTTCGGCGGCTCAGTCCTCAAATATGCCCTGCCCTCCGCCGGTGCCTTCGCGGTGATGCACGCCTTCCTGCCACCCCACCCGGGCCCGGTGGCCGCCAGCGAACTGCTGGGTGCCAACATAGGGCTGCTCACCATAGTGGGTCTGCTGGTTGCGCTGCCGACCTGGTATCTGGGTGCCTATCTGTTCGGGCTCTGGTCCGGCAAGAAGTTTGAACTGCCCCTGCCCCCGAGCTTCACCGAGACCGCAGAGCGACTCTCCGACCAGGCGCCGAGCTTTGGCCAGGTGCTCTCCATCCTGCTGCTGCCGCTGGTGCTCATCTTCATGGATACCGGCCTCAACACCCTGAGCGTCATGGGGGTAATCGACAAGGGTGCCGACTGGGTGAACGTGCTGCGCATGGTCGGCAAGACCCCGGTGGCCCTGCTCATCACAGTGCTCTATGCCCTCTGGCTGTTCCGTCAGACCCAGGGCAAGGTGCAGCTCGAGAAGTTCTGCAACGACGCCCTGGCTCCCGTCTGCGCCGTCATCCTGGTGACGGGTGCCGGTGGCATGTTCGGCGGCGTGCTGCGGGCCAGCGGCATCGGCACAGCCCTGGCTGACGTGCTCTCCGACACCGGCATGCCGGTGATCCTGGCTGCCTTCCTGGTCTCTACCGCACTGCGGGTGGCCCAGGGCTCGGCCACGGTAGCCCTGACCACCACGGCCGCCCTGATGGCGCCGACGGTCGCGGCCACGGCCGGGCTGAGCGATCTGGACCTGACCTTCATCGTCATCGCCATCGCCGGTGGGGCGACCGTGCTCTCCCACTTCAACGATTCCGGTTTCTGGCTGGTCAGCCGCTTCCTCAACATGGACGAGAAGACCACCCTCAAGACCTGGACAGTGATGGAGACACTGCTCGGTACCATCGCCTTCCTCATCGTTGCCATGGCAAGCATCGTCTTCTAACTCCCCCATATCGGGGCCCCGTCCGGCGGCCCCGATATGGCGTTCCATCGACATTTTTACGGATTCTTGCTTGGGCCCATCGCCGCAGGTTGCTAGAATTGCCTATTCATCGCCCCGAGTGGAACGCTTCATCCCGTGATTTCAGGCTTCTCTATGCATTCATCGGCACATTATCGACAGTTGCTGGCACGTTTACCCCAGATCGCGGTTGCCGCAGATCAGTTCCAGGTACTCAACAGCGCCAAAGATTTCAAGAGCCGTATCCTCTCGCTCATCGCCAACGCGACCCAGCGTATCTATCTGATCGCCCTCTACCTGCAGGATGACGAGGCGGGACGGGAAATCCTCTCCGCCCTCTACGCCGCCAAGCAGCGCAACCTCGCCCTCGACATCAAGGTCTTCGTCGACTTCCACCGCGCCCAGCGCGGCCTGATCGGCAAGGGCAAACAGGGGGGCAACCACCTGATGTATCAGGCCATGGCCGCCCGCCATGAACACCAGATCGAGATCTACGGCGTGCCGGTCAAGGGCCGCGAGCTGCTCGGCGTCCTGCACCTCAAGGGCTTCATCTTCGACGACATCCTGCTCTACTCGGGTGCCAGCCTCAACGACATCTACCTGCACCAGCAGGAGCGCTATCGCTTCGATCGCTATCACCAGATCCACAGCCAGGCGCTGACCCGCAGCATGGTCAACTACGTGGATGACGTCTTCCTCAAGAGCGAGGCCGTGCAGCGGCTGGATCGCACCGGCATCCCGGGCGCCAAGCAGCTCAAGGGGCAGATCCGCCGCTTCAAGCACAACCTGCGCACCAGCCAGTACAGATTCGAGAGCATACCGGCCAACAGCCAGGAGATCGCCATTACCCCCATGGTGGGCCTGGGCAAGCGCGGCAACCAGCTCAACCGGATGATCCGCAACCTGGTGCGGGCCACCGAGCGGGAGATCTTCATCTGCACCCCTTACTTCAACCCCCCCAAGGAGTTGAACAAGGACGTGGAAGCCCTGCTCAAGCGCGGCTGCAAGGTGACCATAGTGGTGGGCGACAAGACAGCCAACGACTTCTTCATCCCGCCGGAGGAGAAATTCTCCACCATAGGCGGCCTGCCCTATCTCTACGAGACCAACCTGCGCAAGTTTGCCGAGCGCAACCAGCACCACATCGACAGCGGCCGTCTCAACCTGATGCTCTGGTGTTGCGACAAGCACTCCTATCATCTCAAGGGGATCTTCGTGGACGAGGAGTGGGCGCTGCTTACCGGCAACAACCTCAATCCCCGCGCCTGGGCCCTGGATCTGGAGAACGGCCTGCTGGTCCATGACCGCCACCACCACCTGCGCGTGCGCTTCCAGGAGGAGCGCGAGAACATACTGGCTCACACCCGTCGCATCAGCCACTTCGATCAGATAGAGCAGATCAAGGATTACCCCGAGCAGGTGCGCAAGCTGCTTGCCAGGATCCACAGGGTCAGGGCCCACATACTGCTCAAGCGGATCATCTAGGCCTTATCCGCCTCCCCTGTCTGCCCCTCCAAAGGCCTGCCGTGTTAGGCAGGCCTTTGTCCTAAGTGCCCTCTCACCCAGCCTGGAAGCCCTCTGCCCCTGCAACGCGGCTTGCATCGAGACAGCAACAACCCCTATCATCTGGACATATTTACAGTGTTTTCGGGCATCTAATTGATGAAATTGGATAAAATTCCTCTCGACAGCCTCAAGGGCGTCGGCAGCAAGATGCTGGAGAAGCTCGAGCGGCTGGGGCTGGCCACGGTACAGGATCTGCTGTTCCACCTCCCCCTGCGCTACGAGGACCGCACCCAGGTGTGGCCCATCGGCGATCTGCCGCCCGGGCTGCACGGCGCCGTCGAGGGCGAAATCCAGGATACCCAGCTGGTCATGGGCCGCCGCCGCATGCTGGTGTGCCGCATCAGCGACGGTACCGGCAGCCTGACCCTGCGTTTCTTCAATTTCACCGCCGCCCAGAAGAACAGCCTGGCCCAGGGCCGGTTGATCCGCTGCTTCGGCGAGGCCCGTCCCGGCAAATACGGGCTGGAGATGGCCCACCCCGAGTACAAGCTGCTCGGCGAGGAGCAGGCTGGCCAGACCGAAGAGGCGCTCACCCCCGTCTACCCGACCACCGAAGGGCTGCGCCAGCTCAGCCTGCGCAGCCTCACGGATCAGGCGCTGGCCCAGCTCGATCTCTACGGGGTGGAGGAGCTGCTGCCCGCCGGTCTCTACCCCCAGCAGATAGACCTCGCCGCCGCCCTGCGTCTGCTGCACCGTCCGCCCCCCTCGGTGGCGCTGGCCCTGCTGGAGAGCGGCCAGCACCCGGCCCAGCAGCGACTGGTGCTGGAAGAACTGCTGGCCCACAACCTGTCGGTGCTGAAAGTCCGCGCTCAGGCGCAGACCCAGCTGGCCCGCACCCTCAAGCCTGCACCGGCTCTGGTGGAAAAGCTGCTAAGCGCCCTGCCGTTCAAGCCGACCGGGGCCCAGAACCGGGTGGTGGCGGAGATCAGCCAGGATCTGCAACGCAGCCATCCCATGATGCGGCTGGTGCAGGGGGACGTGGGCTCAGGCAAGACGCTGGTCGCGGCCTTGGCGGCGCTGCAAGCCATAGGCAACGGCTGCCAAGTGGGGCTGATGGCGCCGACCGAACTGCTGGCCGAACAGCACGCCATCAACTTCGCCAACTGGCTGGAACCCCTCGGCATCAAGGTGGGCTGGCTGGCGGGCAAGCAGAAGGGCAAGGCGCGGGAGGAGGCGCTGGCCGCCATCGCCGACGGCAGCGTCAAGATGGTGGTGGGCACCCACGCCATCTTCCAGGAGCAGGTGGTGTTCCAGCGCCTGGCCCTGGTGATCATCGACGAACAGCACAGGTTCGGGGTGCACCAGCGCCTCGCCCTGCGCGAAAAAGGGGAGCGGGAAGGGGTCCATCCCCATCAACTGATCATGACCGCCACCCCCATTCCCCGCACCCTGGCGATGACAGCCTATGCCGACCTCGACACCTCCGTCATCGACGAGCTGCCACCCGGCCGCACTCCCATCACCACTGTCGCCCTGCCGGACAGTCGCCGTCAGGATGTGATCGAGCGGGTGAAACTCGCCTGCACCGAGGGCAAGCAGGCCTACTGGGTCTGCACCCTGATCGAGGAGTCCGAGGTGCTGGAGTGCCAGGCCGCCGAAGACACGGCCGCCGAGCTGCAAGCCAGACTGCCCGGTTTGCACATAGGCCTGGTCCATGGCCGGATGCGCCCGGTCGAGAAGCAGCGGGTGATGGAGGAGTTCAAGGCGGGCATATTGCAGCTGCTGGTCGCCACCACCGTCATCGAGGTGGGGGTAGACGTGCCCAATGCCAGCCTGATGATCATCGAGAACCCGGAACGGCTGGGGCTGGCCCAGTTGCACCAGCTGCGCGGCCGGGTCGGCCGGGGCTCGGTGGCCTCCCATTGCGTGCTGCTCTACCATGCCCCCCTCTCCAAGACGGCCCAGAGCCGGCTCGGGGTGCTGCGGGAGACCAACGACGGCTTCCTGATCGCCCAGCGGGATCTCGAGCTGCGCGGCCCGGGGGAACTGCTCGGCACCCGCCAGACCGGGTTGGCGGATCTCAAGATCGCCGATCTGGTGCGCGATCAGTCGCTCATTCCTCAGGTGCAGAAGATGGCGCGCTTCTTGATGGACAAGCATCCGAGCCATGTCGACCCCCTGATCCGCCGCTGGCTGGGCCTGCGGGATCACTATTCCAATGCCTGACCTGCGGGATCACGCTGCCAACGCCTGATCACTCAACCAATACAGGAGGAAAGCGCTTATGAATTCCTGGCTACGCGCCCTGCTCTATCTGTTTGCCTTCCTGCTGCTGTTCGTCTGGGTCGGCCTCGGCCTGTTCGACGCCGAGCGTGCCAAGGGCCCCATCGCCAGCTGGATCAGCCAGCAGACCGGCGTGCCTGTCACCATAGGGCGACTGGTGTTCAACCCGCTTCACCCCTACACCCTGCTGGCGGAGCAGGTGCAATATGGGGATGCGGTGCAGCTGGAGAAGATCTATCTGGAGATAGACAACATCGACTGGCTGAACCGGGACGTACGCATCGCCCACCTGGATCTCATCCGCCCCGTCATCAAGCTGCCTCTGCCGAACCAGCTGCCGACCCTGCCGGTGCACTCCCTCACCATCAGCGACAGCACCATAGACAACCTGAGCCTGCTGAGCCCGGAGCTGACCCTGCGCGGCCTGAGCGCCACCCTGAGCGACTGGGAGCTGATCGATCCTAAACGCCAGCCCCAGGCCAACCTCAGCCTCGGCATCAACCAGCTGGAGACGCCGCAGCTCACCCTGGCCCGCCTCAGCCTCAAGGGGCGACTGGAGGGGCAGGTGCTGAGCACCGACAAGCTGACCACCAATCTGTTCGACGGTCTGCTGGAAACCGGCATGGTGCTGAACTGGCCGGATCGCAGCCTGCAACTGCACACCTTGAAGACCCGTGGCATGCGGGTCGAACTGGGGGACATCCCCCCTGGCGAGTTCCCCCTGCGCCGCATCACCCTGGATCGGGGCCAGCTCGATCGGGTCAGCGTCAACACCATAGAGCAGGAGCTCTCCCTCAACAACTTCAGCGGTCAGCTCACCGCCTTCGACTGGCAGGCAGGCAGTCAGCCAAGCGGCTATCTCTCCGGCACCCTGTCAGATCTCGGCCGCGGCCTGTTCCAGCTGGAAGCCATCGAGGGCAAGCTAGCCTTCTCCCCCGGGCAGATCGATGCCGAGTTGCAGGGCAAGGCATACGACGGGGAGTTCAATGTCGAGCTTGCCCTCGACACTCAACAGCAAAAGCTGACCCTCAAGGACCTGGCCCTGAGCGGCATGGACATCAGCCTGCCGGAAGGGTGGTGGCAGGAGTGGCAGGGCTGGCGCCCGCAGCAGATCGAGGTGCGCAAGCTGGCCTTCGACAAGCTCAAGGTGCTCTCCTTCGACGACACCCTGCCCCTCTCCCTGACCGGCTGGCAGCTCTATCTGAGCGATCTCAGCCTGAAGGGCAACCAGCCGGACCCGCTGCTGGGCCGGGCCAGCATCGAGAGCAAGTGGTTCGAGCTGGTGTGGGACGGCTTGAGTGCCCGCAACGGCGAGCTGGACGCGGAGCTGACCCCCGGCGCCTGGCAGCTCAACAGCCTCAGCAGCGAACTGCCGGATGAGGGCTCCCTCAGCCTGAGCGGCCAATGGGGCAAGGTGCCCGGGCAGGAGAGCCGCCTGCAACTGCAGGGCAAGCAGCTGGATCTGGAGAAATGGGGCGAACTGCTCCATGCCCCCGTCTCGCTGGCGGGCAAGGTGGATCTGGAGACGGATCTGCAGGCAGATCTGGCCCCTCAGCCGGAGCAGGCCACCGGCAACTGGCGCCGCACCCTGCAGGGCAGCCTGAGCCTGGAGGCAAGGGATCCCTTCTGGGACAAGGTTGGGATAGACCCTCTGCTGGACAACTGGTTCAAGGAGGCGACCCCGCCCACCCTGACCCCCGAGTCCCTGTGGCAGGCGATGCAACAGGGGGATACCCCCTTCTACCACATCAAGCTGAAGGCCAGGGCCGAGCAGGGCAAGCTGCAGATCGAGCAGGGCGGGGCCTCCACCATCACCCACCTGCTGGCGCTGCAGGGCGGGGTCGATCTCGCCAGCGACCAGTGGCAGCTGGATCTCGGCGTGCTGAACAAGCGGCGCTGCGCCGAGCTGCTGGCACTCTGGCGTGGCCCCCTTGAGAGCCCGACCCTGGAATGGCGCTTCCCGACCGGGGAAGCCACTTGCGACTGGGAAACAGGCGTACGCTACCCGGCCCAGGGGCGCAGCGGCCCGCTCCGGCGACCCCAGACGCCCCCCGCCACCGCGGCGCAATGACGAACAAGGCCTCATCATGAGGCCTTGTTGCTAACGGATGTCGGACGGCGGGGTCAGTGTCCCGCCCGCTTGATGGGCAGCACCACGTACTGGCCGACAAACTCCACCGCCAGCTTGCGGCCGCTGAACAGCTGCACCCGCAGGCTGAACTTGGCGGACTCCCCGTTCTTGAGCGGCGCCAGCACGGCGGGCATCCCCTCCCGGGCGACCCTGGCCTCCGGCTCCTCGCTCACGGGTCTGTAATATTTGATGTTGCCCTCAGCCAGCACTGTATCCCCCCCCAGACCGGCCTCCTTGAGCTGCAGCCAGATGAGACCCCAGCCCGCCAGCACGCACTGACTGTAAATGCTGCCGGCGAACATGGTGTCGTGGACGTTGAGGTTGGCCGCCAGGTTGGCCTTGAGGTGGAAGGTCTGACCATCGTAGTGGGTGATGTGCACCCCCATCTTCTCGCTGATGGGGATCCCCCTCGACCAGCGGGTGGTGAGATCCTGACACCACTCGGGGCGGTACTGTATGGTCTGCAGCGGACTGATGGATTTGATCATCTGACGATGGGGAATGCGGCCGAAGGAGACGGGCCCCTCACCCACCTCGAGAAAACCGCACCTGCGATAGAACTCCACCGCCTCCTGGCGTGCGTTCATCACCAGCCGTTTCACCTTCTCGTCCCGGGCAAGCTGCTCGAGATCCTCCACCATGCGGGCCCCCAGCCCCTGACCGCGAAACTCCGGGCGCAGCGCCATAAAGCGGATCTGGGCCTCGTCCCCCCCGATGAAGAGGCGACCGACGGCAATGGGGGTACCGTCTTCGGCCAGCATCAGCCGATGAATGGCGACGGTATCGTATTCGTCACGCTCGGAGCCCACGGGCAGATTGAAGGGCTTGCGCAGGAGTTCCCAGCGTAACTGGTAGTAGGCATCCAGCTCTGCTGGGGTTTGGGGGGTGACTACCCGGTACATAAAGAGATCCTTGAGTTTGCGCCGACGGGCAGATTGAAGAGCTTGCGCACCAATGCCTCCCAGCGCAGCTGGTAGTAAGAGTCCAGCTCGGCTGCCGTTTGAGGAGTGACCACCCGGTACATAGCGACATCCTTGAGTTACACTGGTCGAAAGCCATCTTGCCGTGCAAATTCATGGACTTCAATCTGCAAGCGTACCAAGCCGATCACTTATTGCACCTCAGCGCCAAACCAGAACGCCGCCTCTCCATCCTGGAAAATGCCCGCCACCGCTGGCTGGAAATGGACGGCGTGGTGCAATCCGCCATGAGCCTGAGCCAGCCGGAACACCTCTGCCTACCCCATCAACAGAGCATCGCCGAGCGGCTGCCCGCAGAGGCGAACCGGATCCTGGAGCTGGGATTGGGAGGGGGGGATCTCACCCGCCATCTGGGGGCACGCTGGCCCGAGGCCCGCCACGACTGCGTGGATCTGGACGCCGAGATCCTCACCCTGTTCCAGCAGTTCTTCCAGGACGCCTCGCAGCGCCCCCCTAGGCTGCATCATGCGGACGCCCTGCACTTCCTGCTCCAGAGCCAGGACGCCTACGATCTGGTGCTGCTGGACTTGTTCAGCCAGGACGGCAATCCCCTGCTGCTGTTCCAGGCGCCCATCTATCAGGCGTTGGCCAGATGCCTGCACGGCACCCTCATCGTCAACCTGCTGCCACGGACCCACCTCGAACTGGCGCAGGCCAAACGGCTGGCCGAGGAGTGGATAGGCCCCACCAGCGCCCACGGGGTGCCGGGTTATCGCAACGTCATATTGCACGCCACCAATCTCACCTAGGGCCTGTTGCGGGCCCTCACTCTTGCGGCGGGTCACCACGAGAGCCCTCGGCAGGGTGAAAAGCCAGGCATCCTCGGCCTGGCGCCAGCAATGATACCTACACCTGCAGCCAGAAGGTCACGGGGCCGTCGTTGAGCAGCCTGACCTTCATGTCAGCGGCAAAACGTCCCGTCTCGGTCGGCATGCCGCCCTCCCTGGCCCGGGCAACGAAGTAGTCATAGAGCCGCTCGGCATCGCTCGGGTGGGCACCGCCGGAGAAGCTGGGTCGCATCCCCTTGCCGGTATCCGCCGCCAGGGTGAACTGGGAGACCACCAGCAGGCTGCCTCCGACCTGGCCCACATTGAGGTTCATCTTGCCCTCTGCATCGGAGAAGATGCGATAGCCGCTCACCTTGTGCAGCAGCTTGTCGGCCTTGGCCTCATCGTCCCCCTGCTCTACCCCGAGCAGCACCAGCAACCCCTGGCCTATGGCCCCGGTCACCTCTCCCTCGACGGTCACGCTGGCCTCGGATACCCGTTGGATCAATGCAATCACATCCCTCTCCTCTCAAAACAGAACGACCGCCGCCGTCGTCATGACGGGGCGGTCGTTGATGCTACCAATAAATGCCCTGCCCGGGCCAACGCCTTTCCCGCCGGGATCGGCGCTATGTCAGGCCAGCTCCTCGTTGCCCGGTTTCTCGTATTCCCCCAGGCAGGCGGTGGTCTCCGCGCCGAGCAACACCACCAACCAACTTAGATAGACCCAGACGAACAGAATGGATATCGGTGCCAACAATGAGCGGCTGACTCAAGCCAGCTCCTCGTTGCCGGGCTTCTCATACTCTCCGAGGCAGGCGGTGGTCTCCGCGCCGAGCAAGACCACCAACCAACTTAGATACACCCAGACGAACAGAATGGGGATGGTCGCCAGGGCGCCGTAGATGGCCTGATAGGAGGGGAAGTTGGTGATGTAGATGGAGAAGCCACGCTTGGCCAGCTCGAACAGGGTGGCCGCCACCAGGGCGCCGATCAAGGCGTGGGTCAGCCGCACCTTGCAGTTCGGCACCACGGTATAAATAAGCAGGAAGCCGAACACAGAGAACAGGAAGGGCAGGCTGCGCAGCACCAGATAGCCGGCGCCAAACAGGCTGTCAGCGGCAAACAGCTTCAGCGACAGTATGTAGGAGGAGATGGCGAGGCTGGCCCCGATGAGCACGGGGCCCAGGGTCAGTATCATCCAGTACATGGCAAAGGCCTGGGCCAGCGGTCGATTCTGGGTCGAACGCCAGATGTAGTTGAGGTTCTTGTCGATGGCAGAGATCAACATCAGCGCCACCACTATCAGGGCGCCTATGCCGACCGCAGTGGTGTTGGTGGCATTGGCCACGAAGCCGTCTATGTACTCCTTGAGCATCTCGCCGGCGGTGGGCACGAAGTTGTGATAGACGAACTGTTCCATCTGCTGTTTCAGGGTCTGGAATACCGGGAAGGCCGACATCATGCCGAACACCACGGCGACCATGGGCACCAGGGAGAGCAGGGTCACATAGGCCAGGTAACCGGCGGTGACCGTCAGCCTGTCCTGCTGGAAACGGCCCCAGACAAACTGGGCGAAATGGGCGCCATCGTGGCGCAAGAAGGAGACTGCGTGGGCCAGGCGGCCCCGGATTTGCTGCTGCATCTTGATTCTCGTAAGCGTCATCATGCAGATATTGTGTCAGATAGGGTGCCCATCTGACCACCCATGAGCCGATTCGCGGCCATCACCATCGACCAACTCAGAGCAAGAGGCCGCCGCGCGACCATAAAAAAAGAGGCCATAAGGCCTCTCTTTGGTCTGTCGATGAACAGCTATCGATCAAGCACGACCGGCGCGCTTGCGATCCATTTCGGTCAGCAGTTTCTTGCGGATACGGATGGCCTTGGGAGTGATCTCCACCAGCTCATCGTTGTCGATGAACTCGAGAGCCTGCTCCAGGGTCATGCGGATCGGCGGAGTCAGCACCTGGGCTTCATCGGTACCGGAGGCACGCATGTTGGTCAGCTGTTTGCCCTTCAGGCAGTTGACGGTCAGGTCGTTGGAGCGGGAGTGGATCCCGATCACCTGGCCTTCGTACACTTCGGTCGCGTGACCGATGAACAGACGACCGCGGTCTTGCAGACCGAACAGGGCGAAGGTCAGGGCCTTGCCGGTGGCGTTGGAGATCAGCACGCCGTTCTGACGCTCACCGATGCTGCCACCCTTGTGCGGACCGTAATGGTCGAAGGTGTGGTACAGCAGGCCGGTACCTGAGGTCATGGTCAGGAACTCGGTCTGGAAACCGATCAGGCCACGGCTCGGGATCATGAAGTCGAGACGGACACGGCCCTTGCCATCCGGGGTCATGTTGGTCATCTCGCCCTTACGCAGGCCGAGTTGCTCCATGACGGAACCTTGGTGGATCTCTTCCACGTCCACGGTCACGGTTTCGAACGGTTCGTGCAGCACGCCGTCAACGGTGCGCAGGATAACTTCCGGACGGGATACCGCCAGCTCGTAGCCTTCGCGACGCATGTTTTCGATCAGGATGGACAGGTGCAGTTCACCACGGCCGGAGACGCGGAACTTGTCCGGATCTTCGGTCTCTTCCACACGCAGGGCCACGTTGTGGACCAGCTCCTGGTTCAGACGCTCCAGAATGTTGCGGGAGGTCACGAACTTGCCTTCTTTGCCGGCGAACGGTGAGGTGTTGACCTGGAAGGTCATGTTCACGGTCGGCTCGTCGACGGAGAGCGGTGGCAGGGCTTCGACGGCATTGTTGTCACAGATGGTGTCGGAGATCTTCAGCTCGCCCAGACCGGTGATGGCGATGATGTCGCCCGCTTGCGCGTCGGCCACTTCGGTACGGGACAGACCCAGGTAGCCCAGCACCTGACCGACCTTGCCGGTACGGTTCTTGCCGTTGGCACCAACGATGGTGACCTGCTGGTTGGTCTTGACGCGACCACGGGTGATGCGGCCGATACCGATAACACCGACGTAGGAGTTGTAGTCCAGCTGGGAGATCTGCATCTGGAAGCCACCGGCGGGGTCACCCTTCGGCTGCTCGACGTTGTCAACGATGGCCTGGAACAGGGGTTCCATGTTGTCGGACTCGACGCTCTGGTCCAGGGTGGCCCAACCGTTCAGTGCAGAGGCGTAAACAACCTTGAAGTCCAGCTGTTCATCGGTGGCACCTAGGTTGTCGAACAGGTCGAATACCTGATCCATTACCCAGTCAGGACGAGCACCCGGACGGTCGATCTTGTTGATGACCACGATCGGCTTCAGACCCTGGGCGAAGGCTTTCTGGGTCACGAAACGGGTTTGCGGCATAGGACCGTCAACGGCGTCGACCAGCAGCAGCACGGAGTCAACCATGGACATTACGCGCTCAACTTCACCACCGAAGTCGGCGTGACCCGGGGTATCGACGATGTTGATGCGGTAGTCATTCCAGCGGATCGCAGTGTTCTTGGCGAGAATGGTAATACCACGTTCCTTTTCCAGATCGTTGGAATCCATCAGACGCTCTTGACCATCAGTGGTACGGTCCAGGGTTCCAGACTGCTGCAGCAGCTTATCAACCAGGGTAGTTTTGCCGTGGTCTACGTGCGCAATAATCGCAATATTGCGTAAGTTCTCTAACATTCTCGCCTCAAATCACCGGGTAAAATTGGGCGCTAATTGTACTCTCGCCTTTGTGATCTGCCTAGCAGAATTGCAGACCATTCGTGTACGACAGGGGATCTGGATCATGGACCCCGCGCCAAAAGCCTGCTTAGATGGTCTTGACACGTAGGCGCACCATCCTGGTGCACCAAAACGATCCAAGGTTGCACCACTTTGAGGCGCAGCCAAGCATGAAAGCGGGAGTCCCGACAGCCTGAAAGGGTGCAAATGCACTGAAATCAAGCTGTCACAAACTTGGCACGATACTGGCTTATGTGAATGTGATGACGCATTCACCCAAAGAGTTTTAACACCGGAGGTTACTTAGCATGTCAGCCCAGAACGTTTTGGCCCTGATCCAGGAACACGAAGTCAAGTTTGTTGATCTGCGTTTTACCGACACCAAGGGTAAAGAGCAGCACGTATCCATTCCTTCCCACCAGGTCGACGAAGACTTCTTCGAAGACGGCAAGATGTTCGATGGCTCCTCCATCGGCGGCTGGAAGGGCATCAACGAGTCTGACATGGTGCTGATGCCGGATCCGGCCTCCGCCAAACTGGACCCGTTCACCGAAGAGACCACGCTGAACATCGTCTGTGACGTGCTTGAACCTGCCACCATGCAAGGCTATGACCGCGATCCGCGCTCCATCGCCAAGCGTGCCGAAGATTTCCTGAAAGCCAGCGGCATCGCTGACACCGTGCTGTTCGGGCCGGAGCCGGAATTCTTCATGTTCGACAACATCACCTTCTCCAACACCATGGGCCACAGCTTCGTGAAGATCGAATCCGAAGAAGCTGCCTGGAACTCGGGTACCGAGTACGAGCACGGCAACAAGGGGCACCGTCCCTTCGTCAAGGGTGGCTACTTCCCGGTTGCGCCGGTTGACTCCTCCCAGGACATCCGTGCCGCCATGTGTCTGGTGCTGGAAGAGATGGGCCAGGTCGTTGAAGCTCACCACCACGAAGTGGCCACTGCCGGTCAGAACGAGATCGCAACCCGCTTCAACACCCTTACCCTGAAAGCTGACGAAGTGCAGGTGCTGAAGTACGTGATCCACAACGTGGCCCACGCCTACAACAAGACAGTCACCTTCATGCCGAAACCCATGTTCGGTGACAACGGCTCCGGCATGCACTGCCACCAGTCCCTGGCCAAGAACGGCGTCAACCTGTTCGCCGGTGACCTGTACGGCGGTCTGTCCGAGATGGCGCTGCACTACATCGGCGGCATCATCAAGCACGCCAAGGCCATCAACGCCTTCGCCAACCCGACCACCAACTCCTACAAGCGTCTGGTGCCGGGCTATGAAGCCCCCGTCATGCTGGCCTACTCCGCCCGCAACCGCTCTGCTTCCATCCGTATCCCGGTGGTGCCGAGCCCGAAAGCCCGCCGCATCGAAGTGCGCTTCCCGGATCCTGCTGCCAACCCCTACCTGGCCTTCGCTGCCCAGCTGATGGCCGGTCTGGACGGCATCATCAACAAGATCCATCCGGGCGATGCCATGGACAAGAACTTGTATGACCTGCCGCCGGAAGAAGCCGCAGAAGTGCCGACCGTTGCCGGTTCCCTGGACGAGGCCCTGTCCGCACTGGATGCTGACCGCGAGTTCCTGACCCGTGGCGGCGTCTTCAGCGACGACTTCATCAACTCCTACCTGGAGCTGAAGCAGCATGACGTGGATCGTGTCCGCATGACCCCGCACCCGCTGGAGTTCGAGCTGTACTACTCCGTCTAATCCGGTGCCCATTGCTTCATCATGACAAACCCGCCATCTGGCGGGTTTTTTATCTAAGGGGCTGAAATATCATGACTCATTGCCTCACGCAGCATGGGGCTAGGGCTCAGCGAACTCATTTTTCACCGCCGATCCGACAATAAACCCGACATTTTTTTCTCTGATAGGATTAAGGTGAACCCCGTCAAGGAGAGATGGATGAAAACAGTACACCCGACATGGACGCTGGGCCTCTTGCTGATGATCTCCTGCACCGCCCAGGCGGCCAGAGTATATTCCTGGGTCGACCCTCAAGGGGTGACCCATTACACCGACGCCCCTCCCCCCGGCAAGAACGCCAGGGAGTTAGACCTGCGGGTCTCCCCCCTCATCGGCACCTCGCCCCACTCGGTCCAGGTCGACGACTTCAACAGCCTGACCGGCGTCGATGCCAGGAAGGCCCAGGAAGCTGCCCCCCTGGAGATAGAACTGCTCTCCCCAGAGCCGGGCAGCACATTGCGCGACAACACGGGCAACATCGTCTTCCAGGCACAGGTCCATCCCCAGGCGCCGGTGCAATATGACGTGCGCCTGCTGCTGAACGACAAGGCCATTCCCCTCGTTCACAACAGCCTGGCCATCCGGGTTGAGAACCTCCCTCGCGGCGCCTACGAGGCACGGCTCGAGCTGCTTACCAAAGACGGTACGATCCTTGCTAAATCCAAAGCAGCCACCTTTTACCTGCATAGAACGACTGTGAATCCAGCTCCCAAAGCCACCCCCAAGGCCAATTAGGGGTGATGTGACGCACCGATGCGGGTAAACTCAATGCACCATATCGGTGCATAACAGGTGTAAAGCACCGTTTTAGGGAGAAACCTGTGCCAACCCGCTCGGATCACGCCAAGACACTCTTGGACAACCTGCTGACCGCCGTCATCCTGATGGATGAGCGGCTCTGCATTCAATTCGTCAACCCGGCGGCCGAACAGCTGCTTTCCCTCAGCGAACGGCGACTGATCGGGATCGAACTGCCCCATCTGCTGGAGCACATCTCCCTCGACCTGCAACGATTCAAGCAGTGCCTCATTTCGGGGCAGGGCTTCACCGACAGCGAAGTCACCCTGGTGGTGGAGGGAGAGCCCAGGCTGGTGGAGATCAGCGTGAGCCCCATGGCCGACCACGAGCAGCGGCTGATGGTGGTGGAGCTGCGCAAAATCGATCAGCAGAAGAAGATCAGCCAGGAGCTGCAACAGCATGCCCAGCAGCAGGCCGCCAAGGAGCTGGTGCGCGGGCTGGCCCACGAGATCAAGAACCCCCTCGGGGGTCTGCGCGGCGCGGCCCAGCTGTTGCAAAAGGAGCTGCCGGACCCGGCCCTGCGTGAATACACCGGCATCATCATAGAGCAGGCCGATCGCCTGCGGGTGCTGGTCGATCGTCTGCTCGGCCCCCAGCGGCCGGGACGCCATCAGATGCACAATGTGCATTCGGTGCTGGAGCAGGTGCGCCGCCTGGTAGATCTGGAACTGCCGCCCCAGATCCGCATCGAGCGGGACTACGACCCCAGCATTCCCGAGTTCGAGATGGAGCCGGACCAGCTGCAGCAGGCGTTTCTCAACATAGTCCGCAATGCCGCCGAGGCCCTAGGTGACCAGACCGGGCTCATCCGCATCAAGACCCGCACCGCCTTCCAGATCACCATCCACGGACAACGCTATCGCCTGGCAGCAGAGATCAAGATCATCGACAACGGCCCCGGCATTCCCGATGCCATTCGCGACACCCTCTTCTACCCCATGATCACCGGCAAGGAGGGGGGCACAGGCCTCGGCCTCTCCATCGCCCAGAACCTGATCGATCAGCACAAGGGACGCATCGACTGCATCAGCTGGCCCGGCCACACCGAATTCACCATCTACCTACCACTTCGCAAGTAAGGGAACCTCATGACAGCAAAAGTGTGGATCGTCGATGACGACAGCTCCATCCGGTGGGTCCTGGAGCGCACCCTTGGTAGCGAAGGCTTCGAATGCGAGAGCTTTGCCGACGGCGAAGCCCTGCTGAGTTCGCTGGAGATGCGCTCGCCGGACGTGATCCTCTCCGATATCCGCATGCCGGGCATCGACGGCCTGAGCCTGCTGGAACAGATCCACCGCCGCCAGGCGGATCTGCCCATCATCATCATGACGGCGCACTCGGATCTCGACAGCGCGGTCAACGCCTACCAGCGCGGCGCCTTCGAATACCTGCCCAAGCCGTTCGACATCGACGAGGCTGTCACCCTGGTGCGCCGCGCCGAGAATCATCTGAAAGAGCAGCGCACCAAGCGCAAGGCGCGCCAACAGGAGGCCACCACCACCCCGGAGATCATCGGTGAGGCCCCCGCCATGCAGGAGGTGTTTCGCGCCATAGGCCGACTGTCCCGCTCCAGCATCTCGGTGCTGATCAACGGCCAGAGCGGCACCGGCAAGGAGCTGGTCGCCCATGCCCTGCACAAGCACAGCCCGCGCGCCCACAAGAACTTCATCGCCCTCAACATGGCGGCCATCCCGAAGGATCTCATCGAATCCGAGCTGTTCGGCCATGAGAAGGGGGCCTTCACCGGTGCCAACAACATACGTCACGGCCGTTTCGAGCAGGCCGACGGCGGCACCCTGTTTCTCGACGAAATAGGCGACATGCCCCTCGACGTCCAGACCCGGCTGCTGCGGGTGCTGGCCGATGGCCAGTTCTACCGGGTCGGCGGCCATCAACCGGTGCAGGTGGACGTGCGGATCATCGCCGCCACCCACCAGAATCTGGAGAAACGGGTCGCCGACGGCGAGTTTCGCGAAGACCTGTTCCACCGCCTCAACGTCATCCGCATCCATATCCCCGCCCTCAAGGAGAGACGGGAGGACATACCCCAGCTGGCCCAGCACTTCCTGCTGAGGGCCGCCAAGGAGCTGAACGTGGAGGCCAAGAGCCTGCACCCGGATACCCAGACCTACATCAGCCGCCTGCCCTGGCCCGGCAACGTGCGCCAGCTGGAGAACGTCTGCCGCTGGTTGACCGTGATGGCCTCGGGCCAGGAGGTGCTGGTCGGCGATCTGCCCACCGAGCTGCTGACCCCCATCACCAGCACGGCGGAACCCGGCCAGCCCGCGCTGACCGGTGGCTGGCAGCAACAACTGCAGGACTGGGTGGCCGCCAAGCTGGCGCTGGGGGAGACCGACATCCTGGCCGACGCCATGCCCCAGTTCGAGCGGATCATGCTGGAGACGGCGCTGGAGCACACCCATGGCCACAAGCAGGAGGCCGCCCGCCTGCTCGGCTGGGGTCGCAATACCCTGACCCGCAAGCTCAAGGAACTCGACATTCCCTGAGTCTTCGGGAAAAACGATTCCCATCACGCCTTGAGGGAAAGCCTGACCAATCAGACCCCGTTTGCCTGCAAACGGGGTATCTTTTTCAAGATCCCCGCCTAGAATGACAGGCTTTCCAACCCGACTCGCAGAAGGCGCCATCATGATTGACAGATCCCTCCCCCTGACCGACCTGCACCGCCATCTGGATGGCAACATCCGTCCGCAGACCATTCTCGAGCTGGGTCGCCTGCACAACATCCAGCTGCCAGCCGATGAGCTGGAGGCCCTGCGCCCCCACGTGCAGATCGTCGAGAACGAGCCGAGTCTGGTGGCCTTCCTGAAGAAACTGGACTGGGGCGTGGCCGTGCTGGCCGATTACGACGCCTGCCGCCGGGTCGCCTACGAGAACGTGGAAGATCTGCTGCGCGCCGGCATCGACTATGCCGAGCTGCGCTTCAGCCCCGCCTACATGGCGATGGCCCACAAGCTGCATCCGCAGGGTGTGGTGGAAGCCATCATCGACGGCGTGGCCGCCGGCAGCCGCGACTTTGGCATCAAGACCAACCTGATCGGCATCATGAGCCGCACCTTCGGCACCGAGCAGTGCAACAAGGAGCTGGCCGCCTGTCTGGCCCATCGCGACAAGCTGGTCGCCATCGATCTGGCCGGTGACGAGCTGGGCTTCCCGGGGGAACTCTTTACCGATCACTTCCGCAAGGTGCGGGATGCGGGCATGCGCGTCACCGTGCACGCCGGTGAAGCGGCGGGCCCCGAGAGCATGTGGCAGGCCATTCGCGATCTGGGCGCCGAGCGTATCGGTCACGGTGTCAAGGCCATCCAGGATCCGGCCCTGATGGCCTATCTGGCGGAGCACCGCATCGGCATCGAGTCCTGCCTCACCTCCAATATCCAGACCACCACTGTCGCCAACCTGACCGAGCACCCGATCCGCCAGTTCCTGGCCGCCGGCGTGCTGGCCTGCCTCAACACCGACGACCCCGCAGTGGAAGGCATTGACCTGCCCCATGAATACGAGGTGGCCGCCCCGGCCGCCGGCATGACGGCGAGCGAGATCCGCACCGCCCAGCAGAACGGCCTGACCCTGGCCTTCCTGAGCGATGGCGAGAAAGCCGAGCTGAGCGCCCGCGCCGCCAGCCGCTGAGTCTTGAGCCGCTTGCTTACTCCATAAAAAAACCGCCGAGAGGCGGTTTTTTTATCTTCAGCGCCGGGCTGCCGGTTCAGATCACCCGGGAGAACTGCTGCTGGCGCGCCTTGCTGCGCAGGTAGACATCGAAGCACATGCAGATGTTGCGAATGAGCAGCTGACCGGTGGAGACCACCTCAAGTCCGTCGTCTGTCATGCGCACCAGACCATCGTCGATGAAAGTCTGCAGCAGCTTGAGATCTTCGGCGAAGTACTCCCGGAAGACCAGGTCATGGGCCTGCTCGACGGCGGCGAAGTTCAGGGAGAAGTCGCAGATGAGGCGCTTGATCACCTCGCGGCGGATCAGATCGTCCCGGTTGAGGGAGCACCCCTTCCACTGGGCGTGGCCGAGCGTCTCCACCTGGGCGTAATAGGTTTTGAGATCCTTCTGATTCTGGGAGTAGGCATCCCCCATCATGCTGATGGAAGAGACCCCCAGCCCCAGCAAATCGCAATCCCCCTGGGTGGTGTAGCCCTGGAAGTTGCGGTGCAGCTTGCCCTCGCGCTGGGCCACCGCCAGCTCGTCATCGGGCTTGGCGAAGTGATCCATGCCGATGAACTGATAACCCTGACCGGTGAGGAAGGCGATGGTGTCCTGCAGCATGGCCAGCTTCTCCCGGGGCGCCGGCATGTCTTCCTCCTTCAGCTTGTGCTGGGCGGCGAAGCGGCTCGGCAGGTGGGCATAGTTGAAGATGGAGAGGCGGGCCGGATCCGTCTTGAGCACTTCCTCCAGGGTGTGGTGGAAGCTCTCCCGGTTCTGGTGCGGCAGGCCGTAGATGAGGTCGAGATTGGTGGAGCGGAACCCCAATGCCCGGGCGCGCTCCAGCATGGCGCGGATGAAGTCGTTGTCCTGCTCGCGGTTGACCGCGACCTGGACCGCCTTGTTGAAATCCTGCACGCCGAGGCTAATGCGGTTGAAGCCCAGCTCCCGCAGCACATCCAGCATGGAGAGTTCGATCTCGCGCGGGTCTACCTCTATGCTGATCTCCCCCTCATCCTCAAACCGGAAGTGCTCCCGCAAGATGGCCATCAGGCGACGGGTCTGCCCTTCGTTCAGATAGGTGGGGGTGCCGCCGCCCCAGTGCAGCTGGGTCACCAGCCGGTGTTTGAACAGGGGGGCCTGCGCCTTGATCTCCTGCTCGAGGTAATCGAGGTATTGATCGGCCTTGTGCTGGTGACGGGTGATCACCTTGTTGCAGCCGCAGTAGTAGCAAAGCTTGTGGCAGAAGGGGATGTGCACGTAGAGCGACAGATTGCGCGCCGGATACTGGCCCGCGGCCTGGACGAAGTCCGGATAACCGAAGCCCTCGTTGAACTCCAGCGCGGTGGGATAGGAGGTGTAACGCGGGCCGCTGTAGTTATATTTCTCGATCAGGGCCTGATCCCACACAATCTGTTCTGCTTGCACGCTTGCTTCCTCTTTCTTTGTTATCCAGGGCTCACCGGCTTAGCTGAAAGTCCTTCAGTCGGGCGACATCCTTGAGGATCTGCGCCTCCAGCTCGGCCTCGTAGCCGCTGCGTTCGAGATCCATCTTCATCACTTCGTTGCGCTTGAGGGCTCGCCTCGCCTCGTGAGTCGGCATCTCCTTCACCTTCTCGTAGAGGCCATAGAGACCAGGGAATTCATTGGCGAAGGCTCGCCCTCCCTTGATCTGCAAGGCATCCAGCAGGTTGGTCAGCCGGATGGCCCCCTCCGAGTAGTCGCACTGACCATCCCGTACCGCATGGGCTATCACCCTGACGCTGTCGAGGATGCGCTCGTTGCGGGCCGCGATGGCCTGCCGCTGCATGTCGTGCTGACGCTTGAGACGTGCCAGCAGGGTGCCGGCATAGACAGCCAGCCCCAGCAAGACAAGGCCCCCCAGCAGGGCGGCCAGCATCCATCCACTCATCACTTCTTCTTCGGCTCGGGCTTGGGTTCGGGCTGATAGTCAACCTGGCTGAAACGCTCCCACAGCTCTTCCTCGGAGGCAGGCTGTCTCGGCTCTTCATACTCGACGTCGTCAAAATCACCGTCGTCATCTTCGTCGGTGTCTATGATGCCGAGCTCGTCCATCAGCTCCTGATAGCGATCGACGCGCTGATCGACCCAGGCCTGCTCGGCCGCTTCCAGAGTTTCGCCGGCATCCAGTCGATCCAGCAGATCGTTCAGGCGATCATCATTCTCGATGGAGGCCAGCTCCTGCTCGGGCGTCATCACCAACTTCTTCTCTTTTTGTGGTTTGGCCACCACGGACTGGGACTTCTTCTCTTCCACGATCAGCACGACCGGCTTGCGGGAACCGATGCGCGGATCCTTGGCCTGCTTGCCACTACCGCCCTTGTTACCTTGCTCGACCTGCTGACGGGAGCCCGCCTTCAAGCCCTTGCGCTTGGCGGCGCGTTTGCGCTCACGACCTTCCAGGGCACTGGCATCTGATTCTTTGCGCTTGCCGGTAGGCTTGCGGGTGGGTTGTTTGGCCGACATGAATGACTCCGACAAATAACTGGATTGAAACCCCCGGGATTGTTTCGTCCGGGGAGGATGCTGAAGTGGGGAACAGTAAATCTGGAACAAGAGTGGGATCCCGCACCAATTCGACCATATTCGGTCGCTGAACACCGCAGGATCGGCATCCTCTGGGCATGTTGCTGGTATTTTGACACAGAATGCCTTGGCGGGTTAATGACCCAACAGAAAAAAGGCAGCCGAAGCTGCCTTGATCCTGTCATGCGAGTCCCATTCCCTGGCTGCAAATCGCCTTATCCCTGGGCGTACCTCTGCGCATCATGTCGTTAGGTCTTCCTGACCCTTGTTGCTCGATCCTGAATGTGCGTGTGCTTGTCTAACCCATGCGGACAACATCCGGTCGTCTTTCTGGGGTGGTTGCCTCCCGCAGCCCCGCTCATCCCTGGCGGTCACCATCCTGGTCTCAGACTCTCTTGCTCATCACTTGTCTGCTGAGCCGACTCCCTGTCCAACCCGAACGCCAACAGCTCGTCAGGTCATTCCATGAGCTCACTGTAACAATTTCGCAGTCGGGCTCAATCCACCCGGTATGCTTTCAAATGAAGATTAGTGGCCATCTCATGTTTAACATATTGAAAGTTATAGCTTCCGCATCGAAGGCTGAACGCTGTTTCAGCCCCGACCAGACTCGGAAATGGGGGATCTCTTACAACAATGCAGGGCATTTGCAGGCACTGCGCCAGAAACCCCAAAAAAGAGCAGGGAACCTTGATAGTTCCCTGCTCTTTTCAACAAGATAGATTCAGGACCTTATCAGTGCAGACCCGCCACGTATTTGGAGAGGGCTTCGATATCCTGATCCGTCAGCTTCTTGGCCACATCCCGCATCATGCCATTGGGGTCATTGTCGCGGGCTGCCGCACGGAAGGCGTTGAGCTGCGCCTTGATATACGCAGGGTGCTGCCCCGACAAGCTGGGATACTTGGCCTGCTCGACGCCGGAACCGCGCGGACCATGGCAGGCGGTACAGGCAGCCAGGCCACGTTCCATGTCGCCTCCCATATAGAGCGCCTTGCCTGCGGCAACCACGTCATCGGGCACGGCAACCGGAGTCACCTTCTGGCTGGAGAAGTAGGCCGCCAGGTCGTCCATGTCCTGATCGGACAGAGGCAACGCCATGGGTCCCATGATGGGAGCAACCCGACCAGTTTGGCCAGAAGCTGCAGCCTTCAGTTCAACTAATTGTTTTTTGATATATGATGCGTGCTGACCAGCAATCTTGGGATACATGTCGACTGGGCTGTTGCCGTCCGGTCCATGACAGGCCGCACAGACGGCAGCCTTGGTTTGTCCCGCAGCGGCATCGCCCTTGGCTTGTGCCATCCCAGTTACGCCAACCATCAGAGCAAGTGTAATGACTAGGTTCTTCATGGCGTTCCAACTTTCTCGTTATTAGACTTCCAGATCCCATGCCGCCGAAGGCATGTTAAAATAAACGCGTTTAAACGACGCCATTTTACACGATTTCACAAAAAAGTAACTCTATAACCCTCTATCTCTATGGGGAATTTACGTTGGATACACAAACTCTGAATTTCAATAAGGTGCATTTTGTGACCAGCGCACCCGACATCCGCCACCTGCCAAATGATGGGGGTGTCGAGATTGCGTTTGCCGGGCGTTCCAACGCCGGTAAATCATCTGCATTGAATACCTTGACCAAACACAAGAACCTGGCACGGACCAGTAAGACACCGGGCCGTACCCAGCTGATCAACCTGTTTGAACTGGAACCGGGCAAGCGCCTGGTCGACTTGCCGGGCTACGGTTATGCGCAGGTTCCGCTGGAAATGAAGCTCAAGTGGCAAAAGTCACTGGCTGAATACCTGCAGCGCCGCGAATCCTTGAAAGGTCTGGTGATCCTGATGGACATTCGCCATCCGCTCAAAGAGACCGACATGAACATGCTGGAGTGGAGCTCACACCGCGAGCTGCCGGTGATGCTGCTGCTGACCAAGGCAGACAAGCTGAGCCCGGGCCCCCGCAACAACCAGGTGATCAAGGTGCGCCAGGCAGTAGCCGAGCTGGGTCCGCAGATCCAGGTTGAGGCCTTCTCCTCCCTCAACAACATAGGCGTCGAGAAGTTGGCCCAGACCCTGAGCGGCTGGTATCTGTCCAATGCCGAAACCGCTTCGATCGACACAGAAGAAGACCACCAGATCGAGGAGTAAATCGCTCCTCTTCTTGCTGCAATGAGCGGAGTTGGCCCTCCGCTGATTGAAAGACTTTCAGTTTTTCCCTGCCTGGGCCTGTCCCGCGCCCCCTTCTGTTACAACCTCTGTTACAACCCACCCCTATAGCTTATAAGTCTTTTCGATCAGAGAGATAGAGCGTTAGGCTGCTGTGAAAATTAACTTTCACTCTCTTTGACATCGTTTTCATCCGTCCCACCAAACAAACCGGGAATAATGCCGAACATCAACAAAACTGAAAATTTATTACAAGATAGGCCTGAAGAGAGATAAAAATGAGGCCAGTCTCGCTGTCGCGGACCGGCCTGAAGAAATGAGTTCAAAAAATTGGGAAAAAGCGAGTTCTCGAGAACAAAGACGATTGGTTTTCCTCAAGAAACATCCCTATTCTAACAAAAGATTGCCCAATTTAAAGCATTTACTCTAAATGCTGCGCATAAAAAAACACCCCGACGATGACTCATCGGGGCTGCTATTCAGCCACATTCAATTACGTGAAATAAAAGGTCTGAAAGATAGAACATCTTACCTCTGTACCCTACGCCGATAACTGTATAGCAAAGCAGCAGAAAGTGAAAGTAATTTATGTAATTTAGTTTCACCCAAAACGGGAAAGGTAAATTTCTATATTTTTCAAATGGATAAAAAAATCCCCAGTATAAATACCGGGGAGTTATAAAGGTGACTAGCTAGCACTTCCTCAACTATCTAGTTAGTCAGCACCATTTCGCACAAGTTCCGCTGCTTTGAGAAAAAACTTGATAAACGTGAGCGGCACTAGCCATGAATCATCACAAATCATTGTTACTTATAGATTTATATTTCTTTTTATAATGGCGCCAATTTCATTCTCCCACGCACGGGGAGCAGTTTCCCCCGAGGAAGAGAGAGGTTCTGCTCAGACATAGGGTGTGACATCGCAACAGCCTGCCAGCAGGAGCGCACACTCGCGGTTGTGCCACTCCTCACCCGCTTGATAAGCGGACCGACTTACAGGGTGCCCAGATTGCGTTTCAGTTCTCTCAACACCTGCTTGGTGCCAGGCCGGATGCCGCGCCACACGGTAAAGGCTTCAGCAGCCTGCTCCACCAGCATGCCGAGCCCGTCCATGGTCTGACGGGCGCCATGCTGCTTGGCCCAGCCGATGAAGGCCGTGTCCGTCGCACCGTACATCATGTCGTAAATGGCGATATCGGCGTGGATCAGGGCCGGTGCCAGCGGTGGCAACTCCCCTTGCAGACTGGCGGAGGTGGAATTGATGATGAGATCGAACGGCCCCGCCAGCTGCTCATAAGTCTTGGCACTGAGCGCTCCCAGATCCTGGAATTCGGCAGCCAGCTGCTGCGCTTTTCCATGAGTGCGGTTGGCGATCACCAACTCGCCCGGCTTCTCCGCCAGCAGCGGCGCCAACGCACCGCGAGCCGCCCCACCGGCCCCCAACAACAGGATCCGGCTGTCCGCCAGCGTCACCCCATGGGACTTGAGATCGGCTACCAGCCCGGCACCATCTGTGTTGTCCCCCAGCAGCACGCCGTCATCGGTCAGCTTGATGGTATTGACCGCCCCCGCCCGCTTGGCCCTTGGACTCAACCGATCGACCAGGGCGAACGCCTGCTCCTTGAAGGGCACAGTGACATTGCACCCCTTGCCCCCCTGGGCAAAGAAGCTGCGCAGGGTAGCGGCAAACTCGTCGACGGCGGGCTCGGCCAACCCATACTCCAGCTCTTGCTGGGTCTGTCTGGCGAACAGGGTATGAATGAAGGGGGACTTGCTGTGGCGCACCGGGTGGCCAAAAACCAGATAACGATCCATCAAAGAGTTCCATCAGAGGGTGATCACCCGATTTAACGGGTTTTCTCAGTCGGGAACAAGCCGAATATCGGCCAGTAAAAAGGGGCCCGTCATGGCCCCTCGAGTCACAGCCACTCTCGTGGCGTGAGGTAGTCGGTATAGAGCAAAGCCTCGGGGCTGCCCGCCTCCGGCTGCCAGTCATACTCCCAGCGGGCCAAGGGGGGCATCGACATCAGGATCGACTCGGTACGTCCGCCAGTCTGCAACCCGAACAGGGTACCCCTGTCATACACCAGGTTGAACTCCACGTAACGACCACGGCGATAGAGCTGGAACGCCCGCTCCCGCTCGCCATAGGGCAGCGTCTTGCGTTGCTCGACAATGGGCAGATAGGCATCGAGATAACCCCGACCTACCGCCTGCATGAAGGAGAAGCAGTCGGCAAAGGGCCAGCGGTTCAGATCATCGAAGAAGAGGCCGCCCACCCCTCTGGTCTCGTTGCGATGCTTGAGGAAGAAGTAGCGATCGCACCAGGACTTGAACTCGGGGTAGATATGGTCGCCAAAAGGCTGACAGAGATCGTGGGAGACCTGATGCCAGTGCTGCACATCCTCGGCAAACGGATAGAAGGGCGTCAAATCGAAACCGCCGCCAAACCACCAGATGGGCGCCTCGCCCTCTTTCTCGGCGATGAAGAAACGGACGTTGGCATGACTGGTC
The DNA here is from genome assembly GCF_010974825.1 of Aeromonas rivipollensis. Lineage (GTDB taxonomy): Bacteria > Pseudomonadota > Gammaproteobacteria > Enterobacterales > Aeromonadaceae > Aeromonas > Aeromonas rivipollensis. Next base: position 61,952 of record NZ_JAAILA010000029.1, read on the forward strand.
GGCACATAGGGGTTGTGCGGATGGATCACCAGCGAGACGCCCATGGCCTCGAACTTGCGGCCGGCCAGTTCGGGGCGGTGAGCGGTCGCCGATGCCGGCATGGCATCGCCATAGACATGGGAGAAGTTGACCCCACCCTGCTCGATCACAGCGCCGTGGCGCAGCACCCGGGTGCGGCCGCCACCACCGCCTTCGCGGCGCCAGGCATCTTCCACGAAGTGTCCGGCGCCATCAGCCTGCTCCAGTCCCCGGCAGATCTCGTCCTGCAACTGCAGCAGGAAGGCCTTGACCTGGGCCACATCCGGTTTGCTCATCTTGTCTCCAGTCAGGCAGGATCTTGATCGTCCCGTCCATTTTATATTGTGGTGTCACGCCATAAGCACATCGCCCGTCATGGCTGCAAATCAGCGCCCCCTCAGGAGGGACGAATGATGGCGCCGGTACGGGCGTCCTTGATCTCGGATGGATTGGCCTGTCCCCCGACTTCCCCAGGCAGGATATGGGCCAGCTGACTTGCCAGCAGCTCACCTATGTCGGCCACCCGTCGGGCAGGCTCCTCGCCGGTCAGGTTGGCACTGGTCGAGACCAGGGGCTTGCCAAAGGCGCGGCACAGGGCCTGCACCTGAGGATGGGCCGTGACGCGCACCGCCAGGGTATCGAACTGTCCGGTCAGCCAGGCCGGCGTGGTCACGCGGGCAGGCATGATCCAGGTGAAGGGGCCGGGCCAGCTCGCCTGCACGCGAGCAAGCTGCTCGTTGCTGAGCTGGCCCAGGTCGATGTAATCCTGCAATTGGGTCAGATCGGCGGCAATCAGGATCAGGCCCTTCTCCACCGGACGCTGCTTGATGGCCAGCAGGCGCTGAACCGCAGCCTCGGAGTCGGGATCACATCCCAGGCCAAAGACGGCCTCGGTGGCATAGGCGATCACCCCTTCGCGGTGCAGGGCGGCGATCGCTTGTTCAAATTCGTTTTGCATAGAAAAAATGCGACAGCCGGGCTGCCACCTCTCATCACTGGGTTGTAAGTTGAACCGACATGAGGGCACCTTGGAGCCCTCACTTCTTCAGTACATTCGGACGTTTGACCCGCCATCAGAGCCTCGGCTCATCATTGGCCACTGCAACGCCTGAGATGCCGGGCCACATGAACAGACCAAGAGGCTGGCGGCACGGCAGCATCGGGATCGGCGCCCAACGGCACGGCCGTAGAAGGGCGGTTCACCGCAAGAAGATAAATCCAGCTGAAGTACCCTCTTGCCAGCAAGCTGCCAGCCGGCTCATGGCGGCAGGATTATACCCGCTCAATCTGATGACAGCATTTCTTTTGCGGGCAGACCCAGCGCAGACTCCCTCTCACTTTCTTCTCGATCATGATGCCCCAGCCACACTCGGGGCAGGGCATGGGAACAGGCTTGTCATTCACCACGTATTTGCAGTGAGGATAGGCATCGCAGGAGTAAAACTGTTTGCCATAGCGGGAGGTGCGGCTCACCAGATGACCCTTGCCGCACTCCGGGCAAAGGATCTGGGTATCGTCGCTCTCCTGCAGGGACTCGATATGCTGGCAGGCCGGATACTGGGTACAACCCACGAACAGGCCGTAACGCCCCTTCTTGATCGCCAGAGGCTGACCACAATCGGGGCAGGCGGATCCTTCGAGCACCTTTTCGATGTCGCGGCCGGAGGGCGTCAGGGAACGAATGTAGTCACAGGAGGGGTAGGCCGAGCAGCCCAGGAAGGGGCCATGCTTGCCCTGACGGATCACCAGCTCGGCACCACACTGCGGGCACGGTTCGCGCTCGAAAGCATGTTCGTGGGCAGAAAAGAGGTGATGATCGATTTTTGACATGGGCCGCGCCTTGGAATCCAGATGGCCTGAATTCTACCAGCGCGGCACCGGACTGTCAGTGAATGACACCATCCGACTCGTCAAACACCAGCTCCTCCATCTGCTGGTAGGCATTCTCACTGCCCGGGACGTTGAACAGCACCATCATGACGACCCACTTCAGGTCATCCAGCTCGATATCCGGCTTGTCCAGCTCCAGCAAACGCTCGATACAGATTTCGCGGGTTTCGGCGTTCAGCACCTGGGCCTGTTCCAGGAACAGCAGGAAACCACGGCACTCGGTACTGAGGCGAGCCAGCTCTTGCGGGGCGTAGATCCGCATCGAACCTTGCGCGCTGGCGGTGACATACACCTCCCGCTCGCTGTCATGCAGATTGGCCAGTCGTTCCAGCCAGTTGAGTGCCTTCTCAATCTCGTCCTGATTGAAACCGGCCCGGCTAAGTTCGTCGGTGAGTTCATCCTGCTCGACCATCACATCTGCATCGCTGTGGATGTAGGTCTCGAAAAGGTACATCAATACATCAAACATGATTCGCCCTCCTCGCTCTGACGTATCCACCGGCTACCGCCATCACTGCACCGGCCAGCTCCAGCTCTACCAACCTGCCCAATACCACTTCGACAGGAAGCTGGGCCCGCTCGGCAACGGTATCCACGCTCGTGGTCTCATAATCTACGTTATCCAACAAATCGGCATAAGGCAATTCGCTATTATGCAATGGCTCGGGAGAAGGGTTCGCCAGCCTCTTTAATGGCACAAGGGCTGGCAGCTCTTCCATGACATCTGCCGCATTCAAGACCAACTTAGCCCCCTGCTGAAGCAGGCGATTGCACCCCGCAGCCTGGGTATTTTGCGGTGCACCGGGTACGGCGAACACCTCGCGCCCCTGCTCCAGCGCGTAACGGGCCGTGATGAGGGAGCCGCTCTGTTCGGCAGCCTCCACCACCAGCGTGCCCAGCGACAAGCCACTGATGATGCGATTGCGACGAGGGAAATGTTCCGCCAGCGGCCCCTGGTCCGGCGCCAGCTCGGAGACAAGCAGACCGCCGTGCTCGAGGATCTGCATCGCCAGGCCCTGATGGCGCTTTGGATAGAGGCAGTCAAGCCCGGAGCCCAGCACCGCCAGCGTCACACCGCCCGATGCCAAGGCCTGCTGGTGACAGATGCCATCAATGCCCAGCGCCAATCCGGAGGTGATCGCCAGACCACTCTCCACCAATTCGGCACACAAACGGGCGGCGTTGTCCTTGCCTGCATAGGTGGGGTGACGGGTTCCCACCATCGCCAGCTGTGGCAGGGAGAGGGATGCGAGATCCCCGCGGCAATAGAGCAACAGGGGGGCCGCGGGGATCTCTTTAAGCAGCGCGGGATAGGCGGGACTGTCAGGGCAAAGCAGGTGATTGTCAGGTGCCGCGGCCCAGTTCAACCCCTGCTCCACCAGGGGTGATGGCCATCTCAGCTGCCGGATTTGGGCCGATTGTAGGCCAAGTGATTGCAGCACGCCATCATCACAGCCAAACAGGGCGTCGATGTCGCCGCCGAAGTGCATAAGCAGCCGCGCGGCGGTGACCGGACCTATGCCGGTCACCGTATCCAGCGTCAACCACAGCGAGAGCCGCCCGAGTGGAAGTGGCACGTCAGAAGTTACTGACCTGATAACCCGAGCTGACCAGATCCTGGCTCTGCAGGATGAGGCCATAACTCAGCTTGTCATACACCTTGAACAGCATGACCCTGGCAACCGCTTCGGCGGGCAGGGACGACTTGCCAGCAGAGTGGAATGCCTTGTCATAGACGGAAGCATATTCTCGATACGAGACCTTGCCATTCTTGTCCACCATCTCGGCCCCCGGACGCAGGATCTCGAGCACATCGCCTGGGGCAATCTGATCCCGCTGCCCCTTGTTGATGAGGACAACGTCAAACTTGCCTCCCCCGCGCACCTTGCTCGGCAGCTCTATCACATAACCGGGGGAAATCACCGGCGCCGCCTTTGGCATGAAGACGGCAGAGAGGCTCTCCTGCGGTGGTAACGGGATGACCTTGTCTCCCTGATATACCTCGCGCCTGCTGTGCGTCAGCGTGACTCTGGTGCTGTTGTTGACCTGGCGATCCTCCGCCCGCACAGTGCCGACAAAAATCGCCTCCTGGCCGAGCAGCTCACCGGTCAGCTTGTCCTTGTAAGTCACCCCGGGGCGATAGATGCCGTAACTCTGACCCGGATTCAGCGCCCCCTGCACATAGAGGGTGTCCCCCTCCAGCATGCCGATATGCTTGTCATTATTGCCAAGCACATAGGGCAGGTCTTTGCTCTGCTGGCTGTCGGCCAGAATGTGATCGGTTTGCAGGAAGGGCACTATCTCGCTGAGGGGCAGGGTCGGAATGGGGTTGGCCTTGTTCTCGTAGCGGTTCTTGGGGGACAGGTGAATGACCTGTTTGCCGCCCTGGCTGGCCTTGCCCAGACGCGGCTCACCATTGACCCAGCTCAGTTGCAGCACATCACCGGGGTAAATCCAGTGTGGGTTGGCAATCTGGGGATTGATGTTCCAGAGACGTGGCCAGAGCCAGGGTTCGGCCAGATACTGGCCCGAGATATCCCAGAGGGTATCCCCCTTCTGCACCACATAACTCTCGGGATAACCGGATTTCAGCGTCAACTGCTGTGCCATGGCACCATTGGCCAGGGCTGTCGCCAGACAGGCGAGGATGATTTGCTTCAGATGCATAACACTCCCTGTTACTTCTGCACGCAAAGTGTTGCTGTTTTTTGTCGACGTAAATGACTAGAATTACGTCAATATTGACTGCGTTTATATGAAACTAAAGAAAAAACTATGGCCATTCTAGATGTATTGCGTTTCCCCGATGAGCGCCTGCGCACAGTCGCAGCCCCTGTCGAGACCATTACACCCGAGTTACAACAGATTGTAGATGATATGTTCGAAACCATGTACGCGGAGGAAGGCATAGGCCTGGCCGCGACTCAGGTCGACATTCATCAGCGCATCATCGTCATCGACGTCTCTGAAGACCGTGAAGATCAGCTGGTGCTGATCAACCCGGAGATCCTGGAGCAGTCAGGCAGCACCGGCATCGAAGAGGGTTGCCTCTCGGTCCCCGGCAGCCGCGCTCTGGTACCGCGTGCCGAGTGGGTCAAGGTCCGGGCGCTGGATCGCCACGGCAAGCCATTCGAGCTGGAAGCGGACGATCTGCTCGCTATCTGCATACAGCATGAGATGGATCATCTGGTCGGCAAGCTGTTTGTGGATTACTTGTCCCCTCTCAAGCGCCAGCGCATCCGTCAGAAGCTGGAAAAGATGGCCCGTGAAGATCGCAAAGTCCTCTGAGGATCTGCCCCATTGAATAAGCTGAAACTGATTTTTGCCGGTACCCCCGACTTCGCCGCCCGTCATCTGGCGGCGTTGTTGTCTTCCGACCATGAAGTCGTCGCCGTTTACACCCAGCCCGACAAGCCGGCGGGCCGCGGTCAGAAACTGACCGCCAGCCCGGTCAAGGAGCTGGCGCTGGCCAACGATTTGCCGGTCTACCAGCCGGCCTCCCTGCGCAATGAAGCCGCACAGGCCGAGCTGGCCGCCCTTGGCGCCGATCTCATGGTGGTGGTGGCCTACGGCCTGATCCTGCCCAAGGCGGTGCTCGACACCCCGCGTCTCGGTTGCCTCAATGTGCACGGCTCCCTGCTGCCACGCTGGCGCGGTGCCGCCCCCATACAGCGCGCCATCTGGGCGGGCGATGCCGAAACCGGCGTCACCATAATGCAGATGGATGTGGGGCTGGATACAGGCGCCATGATCCGCAAGGTGAGCTGCCCCATCGCCTTTGATGAGACCTCCGCCAGCCTCTATGACAAGCTGGCCGAGCTGGGCCCGCAGGCGCTGGTCGACACCCTTAACGCCATGGCCGCCGGTGAAACCGCCGCCGAGGCGCAGGACGATGCGCTGGCCAACTATGCCCAGAAGCTCTCCAAGGAAGAGGCGCGCATCGACTGGTCCATGGAGGCCGTCGCCATCGAGCGCTGCATTCGCGCCTTCAACCCCTGGCCCATCAGCTGGTTCGAGGCCGCGGAGCAGACCATCAAGGTGTGGCAGGCCGAGGTCATCGACAGCGACCATGGCCAGAGCGCCGGCACCCTGCTCAAGGCCGACAAGCAGGGGATCGACGTCGCCACCGGCAAGGGGGTGCTGCGTCTGCTGACCCTGCAACCACCCGGCAAGAAGGCCATGTCCGTCCCGGATCTGCTCAACTCTCGCCGCGACTGGTTTGAACCCGGCACGCAATTGCATTGAACTGGATTGAATTGACACAAGCGGGGCCCAGGCCCCGACTTGCGCATCTAAGGTAACTCTATGAAAACACGTGCACAGGCCGCTCTCGTTATTCAACAGGTGCTGGATCAGGGCCAATCCCTCTCCGCTGTTCTGCCTGCTGCCCAGGAGAAGGTGGCGCCCCGCGATCGCGCCCTCCTGCAAGAACTCTGCTATGGCACCCTGCGCTGGCTGCCCCGCCTAGACGCGGCGGTGAGCGAGATGATGGACAAGCCGCTCAAGAACAAGAGCCGCATCTTCCACTATCTGATCCTGGTCGGTCTCTATCAGCTCATCTACACCCGCATTCCGGCTCATGCCGCCGTGGCCGAGACCGTCAATGCCGTCAAGCTGCTCAAGGGCACCTCACTGCGCGGCCTCATCAACGGCGTGTTGCGCAACTTCCAGCGCAGCGCCGAAGTCATACTGCTGCGCATCGACCGGGTGCCCAGTATTCGCCTCGGCCACCCCGAGTGGCTCACCAAGCGTCTGCGTCAGGCCTATCCCGAGGATTGGGAATTCATCATGGAGGCCAACAACCAGCGTCCCCCCATGTGGATCCGCAACAACAGCCAGCGCCAGAGCCGCGAGCAGATGCTGGCCCGCATGGCCGAAGTGGGCATCAATGCGGTGGCCGGCGAAGAGGGTGAGGATTGCATACTGCTGGAGCGCCCTTGCGACGTGACCAAGCTGCCCGGTTTCGAAACCGGTGACTGCTCGGTGCAAGACGGTGCCGCCCAGCAGGCCGCCCGTCTGCTCGATCCCCAACCCGGTGACTGGGTACTGGACGCCTGCGCCGCCCCCGGCGGCAAGACAGCCCACCTGCTGGAGCTGCAACCCGCCCTCGCCGGTGTGGTAGCCGTGGATGCGGACGAGCACCGACTCACCCGGGTTCAGGAAAATCTGGACCGCATAGGTCTCACCGCCCGGGTGATCCACGGGGATGCCAGCACGCCGGACCTGTGGTGGCCAGGGGGTCAGTTCGACCGCATCCTGCTGGATGCCCCCTGCTCCGCCACCGGCGTCATTCGCCGCCATCCGGACATCAAGTGGCTGCGCCGGGATCAGGACATCCGCGAGCTGGCCGAGCTGCAGCGCCGCATTCTGAACGCCCTCTGGGCGAAGCTCAAAAGCGGCGGCACCCTGCTCTATGCCACCTGCTCTGTGCTGCCGGAAGAGAACCGCGACCAGATCCGCGCCTTCCTGGCGGACACCAAGGACGCCCGTCTGGTGCCGCTGCACGAGCAGGACAACCCGGATTGCCCGGGTCGCCAGTTCCTGCCTGGCGAGGCGGAGATGGACGGCTTCTATTATGCCAAGCTGATCAAGCTGTAGGCCCTGCCCCCGGATGTCGAGTCCGGGCGGCAGGCTGGCTTGCCTCGTTTCGAAGCAACAATCTTGAGTAAGATGTCCATATGAAAATCATCATTCTGGGTGCGGGTCAGGTGGGTGGCACCCTGGCGGAAAACCTCGCCGGCGAGAACAACGACATCACCATAGTCGACACCGACAGCGACCGCCTGCGGGAGCTGCAGGACAAGTTCGACCTGCGGGTGGTGAACGGTCACGGCGCCCACCCCAGGGTGCTGCGCGAGGCGGGGGCCCAGGATGCGGACATGCTGGTGGCGGTCACCAACAGTGACGAGACCAACATGATCGCCTGTCAGGTGGCCTACTCCCTGTTCAACACCCCGAACAAGGTGGCGCGCATCCGCTCCCCCGCCTATCTGGTGGAGCGGGATCGGCTGTTCCTGCCGGAATCCGTGCCTGTGGATCACCTGATAGCGCCGGAACAGCTGGTGACCGACTATGTGCGTCGCCTCATCGAGTATCCGGGCGCGCTGCAGGTGGTTGATTTTGCAGGTGGCAAGGTGGGTCTGGTGGCGGTCAAGGCCTACTACGGCGGCCCCCTGGTGGGCAATGCCCTCTCCACCCTGCGGGATCACATGCCGAACATCGAGACCCGGGTCGCCGCCATCTTCCGCCAGGGCCGCTCCATCCGCCCCCAAGGCACCACCATCATAGAGGCGGATGACGAGGTGTTCTTCGTCGCCGCCGCCGGCCACATCCGGGCCGTGATGTCGGAGCTGCAACGGCTCGAGAGCCCCTATCGCCGCATCATGATAGTCGGGGGGGGCAACATAGGCGCCGGTCTCGCCCGCCAGCTGGAGAAGCGCTACAGCGTCAAGCTCATCGAGCGCAACCAGAAGCGGGCGGAGCAGCTCTCGGAGAACCTGGAAAACACCATCGTCTTCTGCGGCGACGCGGCAGATCAGGAGCTGCTGGCGGAGGAGCACATCGATCAGATCGACGTCTTCATCGCGGTGACCAACGAGGACGAGGCCAACATAATGTCGGCCCTGCTCGCCAAGAAGATGGGTGCCAAGAAGACAATGGTGCTGATCCAGCGCGGTGCCTACGTGGATCTGGTGCAAGGCGGCTCCATCGACATCGCCATCTCGCCCCAGCAGGCCACCATCTCGGCCCTGCTGACCCACGTGCGCCGTGCCGACATCGCCAACGTCTACAGCCTGCGCCGCGGGGCGGCCGAGGCCATCGAGGCCATAGCCCACGGTGACGAGAACACCTCCAAGGTGGTGGGCAAGACGGTGGGTGAGCTCAAGCTGCCGCCGGGCACCACCATAGGCGCAGTCGTACGGGGAGATGAGGTGCTGATCGCCCACGATCGCACCCAGATCCAGCAGGATGACCACGTGGTGATGTTCCTGGTGGACAAGAAGTACATCCCGGAAGTGGAACGCCTGTTCCAGCCCAGTCCTTTCTTCCTGTAAGCCCTCCATGCAACAGGCTGCGACATCCAGACCCGGACATTTCCCAGAGGGAAGGTCCGGGTCTTTTTTCAATCAACGACCAGGTTATCTTGCATGATCAAGCTGCGTCCCATCGTCTTCACCCTCGGGCTGGTGCTATCCAAGCTGGCCCTCTTCATGTGGCTGCCCACTCTGCTGGCGCTGTTCACCGGTTCCGAGGGCTTCGTCGAGTTTCTCAAGTCCGTGCTGATCACCCACGGCGCCGCCCTGCTCTGCCTGCACCATGGGCGCAAGGTGGAGTTTCACCTCGGGGTGCGGGAGATGTTCCTGCTCACCACCTCGGTCTGGGTAGTGGCCTGCATCTTCGGCGCCCTGCCCTTCTTCTTCATCAACCACATCGACTTCACCGACGCCTACTTCGAGACAATGTCGGGGGTCACCACCACGGGATCCACAGTGCTGTCGGGGCTGGACGGCATGGCCCACAGCATCTTGCTGTGGCGCTCCATTTTGCAGTGGCTGGGGGGCGTGGGCTTTATCGTGATGGCGGTGGCCGTGCTGCCCTACCTCAACGTCGGCGGCATGAAACTGTTCCAGACCGAGAGCTCGGATTGGTCAGACAAGAGCGCACCCCGCGCCAAGACGGTGGCCAACAACATAGTAGTGGTCTATCTGGTGCTCTCCATGCTCTGCTTCCTCGCCTACTGGGTGAGCGGCATGACGCTGTTCGAGGCGGTCAACCACGCCATGACGACGCTGAGCACCGGGGGCTATTCCACCTCGGATCAGTCCATGTCCCACTTCTCCAACTCGGCGCACTGGATTGGCACCCTCTTCATGTTCCTCGGCGGCCTGCCCTTCCTGCTCTATGTGCAGGCCCTCTCCCGCCGTGACAACAGCCTGCTCAAGGATGCCCAGGTCCAGGGCTTCTTCTGGCTGGTGGTCTGGGTCACCGTCGTCGTTACCTTCTATCTGTGGGTCCGGGACATCTACGGCTTTATGGATGCCCTGCGCATCAGCAGCTTCAACATAGTCTCGGTGATCACCACCACCGGCTATGGCCTCGGCGACTTCGGCACCTGGGGGCCCCTCACCAGCATCATCTTCATCATCTTGCTGGCGCTCGGCGCCTGCTCCGGCTCTACCGCCGGCGGGCTCAAGATCTTCCGGATACAGGTGGCCTTCGCCCTGTTCAAGAAGCAGATGCGCCAGCTGATGCACCCCTCGGGCGTCTTCCCCCAGAAATACAACGGCCGTCCGGTCAACGACGCCATCATCCGCTCCATGATCTCCTTCGTGCTGGCCTATTTCGCCATCATACTGCTGATCGCTGCCCTGCTCGCCGCCATAGGCCTGGATCCCCTGACCGCCATCTCAGGCTCCATCACGGCGGTGGCCAACGTGGGCCCCGGCATGGGGCCCGTCATAGGCCCCAGCACCAACTTTGCCAGTCTGCCGGATACAGCCAAGTGGATACTGTCGTTCGGCATGTTGCTGGGACGACTCGAGATCCTGACGGTGGCGGTGATCTTCTTCCCCTCGTTCTGGCGGCAATGAGGTCGGAGTGGCGGATCACCATGACAAAAAGGGCAGCCCGCG
>NZ_JAAILA010000030.1 GCF_010974825.1 Aeromonas rivipollensis
ACTTTAAGAACACAGCCTAGCCTCGTCTCGACCAGCTCCTCGATCAATTCCCTCTCCCTCCGGGAGAGGGCTAGGGTGAGGGACAACGGCGAAGAACAAACTCAGCGATATACCTAGTGAGTCAAACAGCTCTGGATCAATCCCATGAAAACCCACCTCTTTGCCAAGCGACTGAGAGCCGAGGCGACCCTGGCCGAACAGAGGCTCTGGTTTCAGCTGCGCAATCGCCGGTTTGAGGGGCTCAAATTCCGCCGCCAGTTCCCTATTGGGCCCTACACAGTGGACTTCATCTGCCTGGAACAGCGGCTGGTGATCGAGGTCGACGGCTCGCAACATAACCAGCCGGAAGGTCAACAACAGGATGAGGCCAGAACCGCCTATCTCAATGGCGAAGGGTTTCGGGTGATCAGGGTGTGGAATAACGAGGTGCTGGGCCAGATGGATGGGGTACTGGCGTTTATCAGACTGTCATTGCAGTGACTGGCCCCCTCATCCCCAATCCTTCTCCCATTCTTTTGCAATGGAGTGGGAGAAGGGAGTGGATACCTGGTCTGTGGAAAAATCTTGGCTCAACCTGCATGACCAACCCACAACGCCCAACAAATCCTCGATCGGTTCCCTCTCCCTCCGGGAGAGGGCCAGGGTGAGGGAAAGCGCTCAACGGGCCTCTGAGGCGACCGGCAGCTCCCCGCGGGCGATGGCGGCCAGCAGCAGGGCGTGATCTTCCCGGGTGCGCTGGCCATAGGCCACGGCGAAGTCGGCGATGGCCTCATCCATCACCTCCGACTTGCCGAGGTAGCCGGCGATCTGGGCCGCATCCCCGGACTTGGCATGGGCCAGCGCCAGTGCCCAGCCGCACAGCTGGCAATACTCGACGAAGTGGCGGGGCTTGACCATGCCAGGGGTGATGTCGATGCCCCCCTTCATGTCCCGCAGCTGGCGCACGTAGAAGTGACGGCCCCTGAGATCGCACCAGCCGAGGAAGATATCCGGCGATCCCTGGATCATCCGCTGGCCCCGCACCACCCGCCGCCCCTGGTTGCCACTGTCGTCTTCCGAGGTGAAATAGGGGGCCAGCACCGAGGGTTGCGCTTCTTTGACCTGCAAGAAGAGGGGATCGTCATCGTCGGCGCCGGTCAGCAGGATCACCCAGCAGCGGGTGCCCACGCTGCCCACCCCCACCACCTTGCGCGCCACGTCCACGACCCTGTAGCGGCGCAGCAGTATGCGCCTGTCCTCCGGCAGGGAGGCGAGATAGGCCTCCAGCAACTCGCCGAGCACCTCATAGACGGCCTCCCCGTCCTCGGTGTGGGTCTCGCGGATGACGAAGGGGTGGAGCTCGCGGATCCTGTGCTGATCGTCTACCAGATCCGTCATCTTGCCGAGCACCTGCAGGTGATTGCGGCTGCGGGCCTTGGCGAAGGTGGCCTTGACCCTTCTATGGGCATCGACGGAGAAGGCGTCGAGCACCGAGGCCTGTTCGATGTGATCGTACCAGACCCTCATAAAGCCCATCTTGCCGTATTCCCGCAGCTTGGTGCGGTAACCGGTCGCTATCATCCTGGCCGCCTCCCGCTGGCGGGCGGCGTCGGCCCCCAGGTACTCGGCCGCCACCAGGGCGCTGGCGGCCAGGCGCTTGAGATCCCACTCCCAGGGGCCGAGATGGGTCTCATCGAAGTCGTTGATGGCCAGCACCAGGTTGCGCTCGGCGCTCGCATAGAGGCCGATGTTGGCGACATGCATATCGCCACAGGCCTGGACCATGAGGCCGGAGTGGGGGGTGGCGACGAGATCCCCCGCCATGATGGCGGCCGCACCGCGCAGGAAGGCGAAGGGGGACTCCTGCATCCTGGCATGGCGCACCGGCACCAGCTGCTTCAAGCGAGTGGCGGCCTGGGCCTTGAGCACGGCGATGGGATCCCTGTCATAGGGTGCGGGCGGCAGCCAGGAGTGCGCTTCGCGAGGAAACTGTTCCCGCAGGGCCTTGCCGGCGGCGAACCGCTGCGCAATGGAGAGCCGTGGCGTGGTGAAGTGCGCCAATATAGCCCGAGACGTTGCCTTTCTGGTCATTCCCTTTCCTCCTGCCGATATCCTCACCATCAAGATGGAAGAGGGGGCAGGCAGGGGCAAGCAGCGGGGACAAATATAGGGCCTGGGCCTGACCGGATTCAGCGCCTGGGGGTCAGGGCCGCCATCAGCTGGTCGACGACCGCACCCAGCAGGGCGCGGTCTGGGTGGCACTGGGCGAAGGTCACCAGCCCCTGGATGTTGACCTGCAAGAAGGCGGTGAGGGTGGGGATGTCGCCCCCGGGGGCCAGCTCCCCCCGCTCGCTGGCCTGATGCAGCAGCTGCGCCAGGTCGCTTTCCAGCTCGCCATAGATGACCTTGAAGCGCAGGTGCAGCTCTTCGTCCTGCTCCGCCAGCTCCATCAGGGTGCGGGTCAGCAGGCAGGAGCCCTGCAGGGCATCGTCCACCAGCTGGGTGAAGAAGGCCTTCAGCCCGGCCAGCGGGCTCGGCTGATCAAAGCAGCGACGGCGCTGGGCGCCCTTCTCCTGCACATAGTGATCGACCGTCGCCAGCAGCAGCCCCCGCTTGTTGCCAAAGGCGGCATAGAGACTGCCCGGGTGCAGCCCGGTCGCCGCCACCAGATCCTGCATGGTGGTCTTGGCATAGCCTCTGGCACGAAACGCCTCCATGGCGCTTCGCAGGACAAGGTCCCGATCAAATTCGGCACTGCGCATGGGATCTCCGCTGGCAAGGACCCGGCGTACCGGGGAACAGGGCGGCAAGTTTACCCCAGCAGGCAGGCAAGACCAATCCATGTTGAATGCTTGTTCAAAAAAGACTTGCGTACAAACCAAAAAACGTCTTGAATGCCCATTCAAGAATCACCCCCTGAGGACGCTCTGCATGGATACCCTGTTTCAACCTTACCGCCTCAACGGCACCCTCACCCTCGCGAATCGCTTCATGATGGCCCCCCTCACCCGCTGCATGGCGGGCCCGGGACTGGTGCCGACCGAGCAGATGGCCGCCTACTATGGCCGCCGCGCCGACATAGGCCTCATCATCTCCGAGGCCACCATCATTCGCCCGGACGGCCAGGGCTATCCCAACACCCCGGGTATCTACAGCCCTGAGCAGATCGCAGGCTGGAAACAGGTCACCGAGGCCGTGCACGCCAAGGGGGGCAAGATCTTCGCCCAGCTGTGGCACGTGGGTCGCCTCTCCCACCCCTTCTTCCACCATGCCGAGGTGCTGGCACCGTCCGCAGTCGCCCATGAAGGCACTGTGCCGCGCATGCGCGAGCTGGTGTATCAGGTGCCCCGCGCCCTGACGGTGGCCGAGATTGGCCAGCTGGTCGAGGATTACGCCCAGGCCGCCGCCAACGCCATAGAGGCGGGCTTTGATGGTGTGGAGATCCACGGTGCCAACGGCTACCTCATCGACCAGTTCCTGCACCATTCGAGCAACCTGCGCACCGACCAGTACGGCCAGACCCCGGAGAACATGAGCCGCTTCGCCCTGGAGGTGGTGGACGCCATCAACGCCCGCATCGGCAGCGAGCGGGTGGGCCTGCGCCTCTCCCCCGGCGCCTATGTCCATCTGGCGGGCAGCCCGGCAGATCGCGCCGTGTTCGACCATCTGCTGGCCGAGCTGAACAAGCGCGCCCTGGCCTATCTGCACCTCGGCATCTTCGATGACAGCCTCACCTTCGACTACCTGGATGGCCGCGCCTCCGACTACCTGCGCGCCCACTACGACGGCCACCTGGTGGGGGTCGGCAACTACAGTGCCGAGACCGCCTCCGAGGCGATCAAGGCGGATCGCTTCGACCTCGTCGCCATCGGTCGCCCCCTCATCGCCAACCCGGATTACCTGAGCAAGCTCAAGGCCGCCGAGCCCCTGGTGCCCTACTCGGAGGCCATGCTGGCGGAATTGGTATAAACCGCGCCGCGCCCTGAGACAGCTCTGTGGCCGGCACCATGCTGTCGAAGCTGGTGCAAGCCGCCAGATCCGAGCCATACACAGGCCGGGCCGCCGTTGCCCGGCCAGCTTGTTCCTGACCAAGGATGGGATCCGCGCCCTGGCGCGGGTTTCCAATGTTTGGGCCCCTCTCCCGGGCCCTTTTTTGTGCCCGTCTTTTGCCTCGGAAAGTAGTTGCCATCAACAACCAGTTGGCTATATTGGTTGAAGGTAACAACCAGAAGGACACTCACAAGATGGATCCCCGCCCCCTGCGCGCCCTGTCACGGGAACTGGTACGCGAACTCGGCATGCTCTCCCAGCAGTGCGGCTCTTTGGCCCTCAGCCCCCTGGAGGCACACCTGCTCATCGAGCTGGAGAGCGGCCCCGCCACCAATCAGCAACTGGCCGAGCGGCTGCGCATCGACAAGTCCAATGCCAGCCGCCCCCTGGCCCGCCTCGCAGAGCGGGAGCTGATCGCCTGGCAGCCGCACCCCTCGGACGGGCGCAGCAAGCAGGCGACCCTCACCGATCAGGGATGCACGCAACTCCACGATCTGCACCGGCAGATGGATGAGGCCATGGCCGAGACCCTGGCCCAGCTCGCCCCCGAGGAGCGCGAGCGGCTCTGGGAGGGCATGCGGCTCTATCGCAGCGCCCTCTCCCGCGCCCGCCGCCAGCAGGGCTATCGCATCAGGCCCATAGCGCCTGAGGACAATGCCGCCATCGCCGCCGTGATCCGGGCCGTCTCCGCCGAGTACGGCCTCACCGCCGACAAGGGCTACGGGGTGGCGGATCCCAATCTCGACTTCCTCCATGAGACCTATCAGGGCGAGCAGAGCCGGTATTGGGTCATAGAGGGGCCGGACGGCGCCATTCTCGGCGGCGGCGGCATAGCCCCCCTGGCGGGGGAAGCCGGGACCTGCGAGCTGCAGAAGATGTACTTCCTGCCCGCCCTGCGCGGCCTGGGGCTGGGGCGGCGGCTGGTGCTGCAGGCCCTGGCGGAGGCACGCACCCTCGGATACCTGCGCTGCTATCTGGAGACCACCGCCGATCTGCGAGAAGCCACCAGCCTCTACGAGTCGCTCGGCTTCGAGCACCTGCCGGGCCCGCTGGGTTGCACCGGCCACGACGCCTGCGAGATCTGCATGGTGCTGGATCTGGAGTAGAGCGCCCCCTCATCCCCAGCCCTTCTCCCGCGAGGGGAGAAGGGTGAAAAACAGGATTCCGCTCTCTTTCGGGTAGGCATCAGATGGTTCCCTCTCCCTCCGGGAGAGGGCCAGGGTGAGGGCCGTTTGCTACCGGCAATAGGCTGGACCATAGCCCCCGGCGCATGTCCTTATCAGGCTAAACGACACAAAAAAGAGACCCCGCCGAAGCGGGGTCTCTTTTTTGTCAGCCAGCAGGCAAAGACGCAGTTATCAATGCTCGCGGGTCTGGCGGAACTGAACGTCCGGGTGACGCTCCTGAGCCAGGCGCAGGTTGACCATGGTCGGGGCTATGTAGGTGAGGTTGTCACCGCCATCCAGGGCCAGGTTGACCTCGTTCTTGCGCTTGAACTCCTCGAACTTCTTGACGTCTGTCCCTTCCACCCAGCGGGCGGTGGAGACGTTGACCGCCTCGTAGATGGCCTCGACGTTGTACTCGCTCTTGAGGCGCGAGACCACAACATCGAACTGCAGCACACCGACGGCACCGACGATGAGATCGTTGCTGATAAGCGGACGGAACACCTGCACGGCGCCCTCTTCGGAGAGCTGCACCAGCCCCTTGAGCAGCTGCTTCTGCTTGAGGGGGTCGCGCAGGCGGATGCGGCGGAACAGTTCGGGGGCAAAGTTCGGGATGCCGGTGAACTTGAGATCTTCACCCTGGGTGAAGGTGTCGCCGATCTGGATGGTGCCGTGGTTGTGCAACCCTATGATGTCACCGGCGCAGGCTTCGACGGCCTGCTCGCGGTCACCGGCCATGAAGGTGACGGCGTCGGAGATGTTCACGTCCTTGCCGATGCGCACGTGGCGCATCTTCATGCCCTTGCTGTAAGTCCCTGACACTATACGCATAAAGGCGATACGGTCGCGGTGCTTGGGATCCATGTTCGCCTGGATCTTGAACACGAAGCCGGAGAACTTCTCCTCGGTCGCCACCACTTCGCGGCTCTCTGCCTTGCGCGGCATGGGGGACGGCGCCCAGTCGGTCAGGCCGTCCAGCATGTGGTCGACGCCAAAGTTGCCAAGGGCGGTACCGAAGAACACAGGGGTCATCTCGCCGGCGATGAAGGCCTCGTGATCGAACTCGGGAGAGGCGCCCTGCACCAGCTCCAGTTCGCCGCGCAGCTGGGCAGCCAGATCTTCACCTATGGCGGCGTCCAGTTCCGGGTTGTTCAGACCCTTGACCACCCGCTTCTCCTGGATGGTGTGGCCCTGACCAGTCTGATACAGATAGGTCTCATCCTTGTAGAGGTGATAGACCCCCTTGAAGGACTTGCCGCAGCCGATGGGCCAGGTGATGGGGGCGCACATGATCTTCAGCTCGCGCTCCACCTCGTCCATCACTTCCATGGGATCGCGCACTTCGCGGTCCAGCTTGTTCATGAAGGTGAGGATGGGGGTGTCCCGCAGCCGGGTGACTTCCATCAGCTTGCGGGTCCGATCTTCGACACCCTTGGCGGCATCGATGACCATCAGGCAGCAGTCGACCGCGGTCAGGGTACGGTAGGTATCTTCGGAGAAGTCCTCGTGACCCGGGGTGTCGAGCAGGTTGACCAGACAGTCCGCATAGGGGAACTGCATCACAGACGTGGTGATGGAGATACCACGCTGCTTCTCCATCTCCATCCAGTCGGATTTGGCGTGCTGGCCCGAGCCACGGCCCTTGACGGTACCGGCGCGCTGTATGGCCTGTCCGAACAGCAGGACTTTTTCGGTGATGGTGGTTTTACCCGCATCCGGGTGCGAGATGATCGCGAAAGTGCGTCTCTTGGAGACTTCACTCAGAAATTCAGCTGACATAATTCGACGTTCTTCTATTGAGCGGCGGCCTTGGCCCCCGTGGGAATAAATGCGGGACAGCACCTTGGGATCAGGGCTCCCATGCACACAACGACGCCACGCAGCCGGGTCATGGAACCCGCAGGTGGAAAAAGGAGGAGCGCTGCGTTACATGGGCCTTCTCGCCTGAGTCAAAGCAAAATTGCGCGACATTATACCCGCGCGAGTGAAAAATACCCAGCCCGGCATGAGGGGGCAGAAGGCCGGTTCGGGATCAGGCCGCCTTCACCACCCGGTTGCGCCCCGCCAGCTTGGCTGCGTACATGGCCTCGTCGGCCCGGCGTATCAGCTCCCCGAGATTGTCATCCTCTGCCCTGTACTCGGCACAGCCGATGCTGACGTGGATGGGGTGATCCTCAGGCACTCCCTCGATGACGAGGCGGGAGACCGCAATCCTGACCCGCTCCGCCACCTCGGCCGCCTCCTCAAGCTCGGTATCGGGCAGCAGCACCAGAAACTCCTCCCCTCCGTTGCGCCCTACCCTGTCCAGGCTGCGCACCTGCTCCTCGATGCAATGGGCCACCGCGGTCAGCACCTGATCCCCCACCTGGTGGCCGAGCCGGTCGTTCACCTTCTTGAAGTGATCTATGTCCAGCAGCAGCACGCACAGGGGTTTGCCGCTCTCGCGCGCCTGGCTGAACCATTTGCGCCCCTTGGCCTGGATCTGACGCCGGTTGTGAATGCCCGTCAGCTCGTCCGTCATGGCGAGGTGCTGCATCTTGCGGGTGCGGCTGCGCTGATGGAGCACCAGTACCCCCATGACCAGCAACGACAGGACCACCACCAGATATTGCCAGTAGCGCCGCTCCTGCAACTGCTTGAGCTTTTCTGCCTGCAACTGCTGGCTGGATCTGAGGGTCTGGTTCTCCAGCTCCTTGCGCGCCAGATCGAACTCGAAGCGCATCTGCAGGGCCCGCTGCTCCCGCAGCCGCTGATCCAGTGCATGACGGGTCTGCACGAAGGCCTTGAGGCTGGCCAGGGCCTCCGCGATCCGCCCCTGATGTTCCAGCACCCGGGCGCGCACCTCGTGCACCCAGGCGAGGAAGCGCAGGTTCTGCTCCCGGGCAAAAATCGGCTCGGCCTCGTCCAGGTGCCGCAGCGCCTCGGCCGGTTTGCCCATGGCATCCAGCACGGTGGCCATGACGATGTGCCAGTGACCCAGGGTCACGCTGTCCGCCCCCTCCCCCTGATGCAGCAAGGTGGCGGCCTGTTCCAGCTTGGCCATGGCCTGCGCTGTCTTGCCCTGCCTGAGCAATATGGTGGCCAGCTCTATCCTGCTCCAGGCCAGCACACCGTCCTGCCGCTGCGCCTCATAGTAGCGCTCGGCCTCCACCATCAGGGGCAGCGCCTTGTCGTACTCTGCCGTGTCCACATAGAGCAGCCCCTGCTGGGTGTGGATATCCACCAGCCGCTCCTGATCCCCCAGCGTCCGGTAGTCGTGCTCCAGCTCCTGGAAATAGCCCTCGGCCCGCTCGAAGAGTCCCATCCGGCGATAGGCATTGGCGATCCTGGCCAGCACCTCGCGCCCCTTGCTCTCCAGCCCCAGGGTCTCGTAACGGCGATGGGCATCGATCAGCTCCATCAGCCCCTCGGCCAGCTCCCCCTGGTAGGAGTACATCTCCCCCCGCAAGTTGAGGATGTCGGCCCGCTGCCGCTCATCCCCCAGCCTGCGCGCCAGGGTCAGGGCGGCGTCGTAGTCCTGCCGCGCCTCGTCCATGTTGCCGAGCAGTTGCTGATGATAACCGCGACAGGCGAGCAGACCGCTCTCGGTGACCCTGTCCTTGCGGCCCCTCACCTCAGCCAACGCCTTGTCGGCAAACTGCACGGCGCGCAGGAACTCCTCGTCCCGCTCGCTCGGCTGGGCCCAGCACTGCAGGCGGGCGATGCGCCCCTGCACCTCGGGCGGGTAGTCATCGAGGTGGGCAACCAGGGCGGCGACACGGTCGCGAAACACCTGCAGGGGTGGGGCATCATCCTCCAGCTGCTGCAGCTCCAGGGAGAGCGCGGGCTCGGTCAGCCGGGGAGACACAGCGAAGGCGGGTGTCACTCCCAGCCATAACAGCAGGCTAATGCCCGTCAGGATCTTCATGCAGATTCAGTCTCCCCGTTCGATGGCCCGGACGCCGTGCCCACCGCCCCAATCATATCCCTCCTTGTCATGGGCGCACAGCCAAGGCATGCATTGCCGTGTCAGCGCTCACTCCCGCTATCTCATTCTTTACAGAAGGAAAGTCTGCATCGACTATAAGCGAACTGACACAAGGGAAGGGATGATGAATGACCTACGAGGAGCTGCGGGAGGCTTACGACAGGTTGTTGCTGGAGAACGAGCGCCTCAAACGCATCGCGGATGACGCACGGGAGAAGCTGGATGCCGCCATGGACGGCACAGGCCTGTGCATCTGGCAGAACCATGTTCCCACCGGCAAGCTCATCATCTTCAACCGACGCTGGGGATCCATGCTCGGCTATCAGCCCAAGGAGCTGTCCGCCCACTTCGACATCTGGCGCGAGCATCTGCACCCGGAAGACAGGGAGCGGGTGCTGCAGGCCTTCTTCGACCACCTGGAGGGCAAGAGCCCCTTCTATCAGGTGATGCACAGGATGATCGGCAAGGATGGCAAGACCACCTGGGTGCTGGACCGCGGCCGGGTGGTGGAGCGCGATGAAGAGGGCAACGCCGTGCGGGTGATGGGCACCCACATCGACATCACCCACGAGAAGGAGTACGAGCAGCAGCTGGCCCAGCTGGCCCACCGGGATCCCCTCACCGGCCTGCTCAATCGCACCGCCATGCACCGCCAGTTCCCGGGGGAGCACAGGGCCATCTGCTTCATCGATCTCGATGACTTCAAGCAGGTGAACGACAACCTGGGCCACCGCGCCGGGGACGAGCTGCTGGTGGCCCTCAGCCAGCGGCTGCGTCACTGCTGCGGCGAGGAGGTCAGGCTGGGTCGGCTCGGGGGGGATGAGTTCGTGCTGCTGCTGCCCTGGCCCAGCGAGGATCCCAGGACCAGCCACCTGGCCCGCCAGTGTGTCGACACCATAGCCACCCCGTTCGAGCTGTCCAATGGGGAGGCGGCCGTGGGCATGAGCATGGGGATAGCGGCCATCCGGCCCCAGGATGATTTCAGCACGGCGCTGGCCCGGGCCGATCAGGCCATGTACAGGGTCAAGCGCAGCGGCAAACGGGGATTCTATATCGCCAGGCCGAGCGGCCAGCCGCTGCTGGATCAGGATCAGGTCAGCGAGCGGGGCCTCTACCACAGGCAAGGCGGCTGACGCCGACCTGCCCCTAGCTGCGTTGCCAGCGCCTGAGCAACCGGCCCCGCAGGCCGCAGTCCAGCAACCAGCTGTTGTCGAACACCCGCAGGATGGCCGACTTGGCATGCCTGGACATGGCGACGGCGTGGAAGCGGGTCTGCTGCGCTCGCCGCCGGTTCATCCGATCGAGCAGGGCATGGGGCAGACTCTGGGCGATGAAGTCAGAGATCACCAGCACGTCGGCCTTGGCAAAGTCCGGTTGCTCCAGCTGCACCAGCGCCTGATCCAGGCAGGGCACCAGATCGGTGCCGCCGTGGAAACTCATGGAGAGGAAGCGCTCCGCCTTGTCCAGACCCGTGTCTGCGGTGATCTCCAGGGTCGCCACCTCGGTGGAAAATAACATTAGATAGCAGCCCCGCTTCTCGTCCATCGCCAGCTTGAGCAGGGCCAGGAAGAGCGCCTTGGCGCACTCCTCCGGATAGCCCCCCATGGAACCCGAGGTATCGACGCAGACGATGAAGGGGCCCCGCGGTTGCACCTCCTGCCCGCCCTGCTCCGGGGAGCGCTGCATCAGGCGCTGGCGCGGCAATGTGCCGCGAGACTGATAGCTCAGCAGGCGCCGCTCCAGATAGCGGCGATAGAACTCCAGCTCCAGCTCCGGCAGGGCCAGCATCACGGCCTCGCTCGGCAACAGCCGCATCAGATCGCTGGCCGGGTGCACCCCCACCAGATCGTCAGGCACGTCGTCGGTCTGCACCTCTTCCAGCTCGTGCATCGGCACAGGGGGCAGCGTCCGGGTGTCGGTCCGCCGATCCCGCTCGCTGCGTCCCAGCAGGGCCGCTATCTCCCCCAGCAGGGGCTCGCGCTGCAGCATGCGGGCATATTGCTGCACCAGCACCAGGCTGCGCTTGTGCCAGCTGCCCTGGGCCAGATCCCAGAGTCCACCCGCCGAGATCTGGTGCGGATCCAGGGCATCGGCCAGGGTCCGGTTCGCCAGCAACTGATCCTCTATCTCCTGGCGCTGCTTCTCCCGCTCCGCCTCGGCGATCTGCTGCTGCAACTGCAGCAGGCTGCCCACCAGGCTGGCCCGCCACTTCTCCACGAACAGCTGACGCAGCCCCTCGGTCGGCTGCACCATGATCTGGCGCACCAGGCTGCGGGCATCCCCGGCGAAGGGGCTGTGCTGCTCCAGCGCCTCCAGCAGGGCCGGCAGCCGCCCCACCAGCTCGGGCAAAGGCAGCAATCTGTGGGACTGATAGAGCAGGTACTCTCGTTCGAGGGCCACCGGCACCGGCTTGTGGCGCATCTCCTCGCCGAGCTGCTCGCTCCAGTGCTGGATGCGTTTTTTCAGCAGCTTGCCCTGCAGCGGGGAGCGTTTGAGGAACTCGGAGATCTTGGGGGTGGACGCCAGCAGCAGCGCCATCTCCCCCGCCAGCTCCCCCTCACCAATGAGGAGCCCCAGATCCATCATGCCGATCTCTAGCATGGGCACTTCCTATGCAAGGGACGCACAAAGCCATGCTGCCGGTACGGCAGGCGGCCAAACACTTGGTCCCATGTCAGTCCAGAGAGCATCAGGCATCCAGCCTGGGCAGGCGATCCCGCCACTGCTGCAGCTCCTCGCCCAGCCGCTCCAAGTCCCGGTTCAGCACGAAGAAGCTGTCCTCCACCTGGCGCAGCCAGTGCTCCCCGACAAAGAGATGGGGCTGGTGACGATCGAACAGGCTGCGCTGGCCCTTGAGGCTCTGCTGCACCCGGACAACCTGGCTCGCCAGCTCACCTAGCTCGGCCTGCCAGGGGGCCGTCACCACCTCGGGGATGGGGGTTCGCTCCACCAGCACCAGGGGCACGGGCTGGCGCTGGACATCCAGCACGTGCAGCCGCAGCTGCTCGTCCAGCACCAGCTCGTAGTGCCCCTCCTTGGGGTTGCCAAGGGGCCAGCCCACCAGTGCCTCACCGTTGGGGTGCCAGTGGGAGAGCAGGGTGCGATCGAAGGTGAGGGTCTCGGTCAGCCGTTCGGGATCCCCGCCATCCAGGGGCGCCGGGGTGAGCAGCTGGAAGTGCACCTGCTTGCCGAAGGGTTTGGCGTTGGCGAGCGGCAACTCGGTGCCGCGGGCGCGGCGGCCGAACCACTGCTTGCGCTTGACCGCCTTGCAGGCGAGGCGCTGGGCGACGACCCCCCTCAACTGCTTGAAGCGCTCGCGCAGGGCCAGCAGCTCGCGGGTCAGCACCAGCTGCTGGTAGCCGTAGAGGCGGGAGAACTCGCCGATCATCTCCAGCAAGGCGGTGCGGGAGGCCTCGTCGTGCCAGAGGCAATCCTTGAACAGCAACAGATCCAGCGGGGCCACTTCGTCGCGGCCGTTGAAGAAGGCGCTCGCCTTGATGAGCCTGACCGCCTTCTTCCAGCGCCGATCCGACACATAGCAGCCGTGACCCAGCTGGCTGTCGAGCTGCTGGCGCAGCTGGTAGATAAGCTCGAAGCAGGCGTCGGGCAGGCGCACCTGCTCGATCTCCTCCTGCCAGGCGTCGTACTCCTCCCCCCGGATCTGCACCGAGGGGGGCAGGTTCTGGTGGGATTGGCCATCGCTCGCCAGCATGGCCTGGAAGTTGGACTTCTCCTGCACCCTGTCCATCCAGATCCGCACCAGCATGCGATCGTAGAGCGCCTCCAGCCCGCTGTCCGGGGCGGGCAACTCGTTGGAGGCGGTCACCAGCAGCCGCATGGGAATGGGGTGCTGGCTGTCGCCGTTGCGGAACTGCCGCTCGTTGATGGCGGTGAGCAGGGTGTTGAGGATGGCCGGGCCCGCCTTCCAGATCTCGTCGAGGAAGACCACCTCGGCCTCCGGCAGGTAGCCGTGAGTCAGCCTCAGGTACTTGCCATCCTCCTTTAGCGCCTGGATGGAGAGGGGGCCGAACACCTCCTCCGGCGTGCTGAAGCGGGTCATCAGATATTCGAAGTGGCGGGCATCGTGAAAGGCGAGCTTGAGGCGCCGCGCGATCAGGCTCTTGGCGATGCCGGGTGGGCCCAGCAGGAAGACGCTCTCGCCACTCAAGGCCGCCAGCAGGCCGAGCCGCAGGGCGTCCTGGCGCTCATAGAGCCCCTCCCCGAGGGCGGCCAGCAGCCGTGGCAGGCGCTCATGGATGGGGGTGGCACGAACAGTATTCTGGGCTAAAGGCGGCATAGGCACAGTTCCGAAGCTGGTATTGTCATCAGTGTCTGCGGGGTCCGGCCTCAGGCCCCGCCTCACTGTCATAGTCTGTTGAATCTGTTCATCCCGCGGTCGGGGTCGGGATCCTGCACGGCCCTGGCGGGACAATCCCGGCACGCAAGGGGGTGCAGCAAAACCTGCGAGAGTGTACTCTGCGCATCAGAATTTACCCCAACGCAGATCAAGAGTGAGCCTTCGCATGCAAGATCCCCTGCTGGACCCACTGCGTCAGCGCATCCTGGCCAGGATGGGCATCCCCCTCTGGCAACTGAGAGCCCGGGGCCTGCCAGGCAAACCGGCAGAAGCTGCTGCAACCCAGCCGCCGGTAAACATGGCGGCAGAGGATGCGGCAACCCAGCACCCGCCAGTGACCCTGGCGGCAGAGGATGCGGCGACCCCACGCCAGCCGGTGGCGGTGCCGACCGGCAAGCTGTGGCTGCAGGCCGAGGCGCTGCCCGCGCCCTCCCTGCTCGGGGATATCTGCCAGTGCCTCGGCATAGGCACGGACGAGGTCTCCTTGCTCGGCGAGCTGCCCGAGGGGATGACGCCCCCCCTGCTCTGGCTGACGGCCCCGGATCCGCGCTGGCCCCATGCCCTCGTCTGCCCGCTCAAGCCCAGCGCGGCGCACAAGCGCGCCCTGTGGCAGCAGTGCCGGCAGCACCAGCCCGGTTGAAGCGTCCGCCCGCCAAATCCCTTGAAGCCACGACCATGGCATGACCATGCCGTCCGTCGCAAGTCCGAATCCCGTCCGGAGTAACCATGTCTGACCTCTTGCCCAGCTTTCGTCCCCTGCTCGAATCCGATTTCGATGCCATCTATCCCATAGAGCAGGCCGCCCACCAGGAGCCCTGGAGCCAGGCCAACCTGCTCTCCTGCTTCGGGCCACGCTATCTCAATTGCCTGATGCTGGTGGAGGGCCGCCCCGCCGGCTTCTATATCTCGGATCTGGTGGCGGGAGACAGCTCCCTGATGAACATCTGCGTGCACCCCGAGTTTCAGGGCAAGGGGCTGGGCCGGGCGCTACTGAAAGAATATCTGGTCCGCAGCAAGGGGAAGGGGGCCGAGGCCTGGTTCCTGGAGGTGCGGGCGGGCAACCGCACCGCCATCAGCCTCTACGAGAGCGAGGGGTTTGCCGAGTATTGCCGCCGCGCCGACTACTACGGCACCGGCCAGGATCGGGAAGACGCCGTGCTGATGTCCCGCCTGTTCGACTTCGGCTGATCCCCCCGGCTTGGGCCGGGAGGCCGCCCGCAATGGACAAGGGGACTATACCGTCCCCTTGTCGCTCTCCTCATCCCGACACCCCGGTCACCCCTCAGGGCAGGGGGGCATTGTCGATGGCGGGGTCCTCCAGGCTGAGGGTGACCCTCAGCACCGCCTCGAAGGCCGCCCCCGAGAGCGGCATGAAGAAGCCGCGCCCGTAGGTGACGCCGGGCATCCAGATCTGCTGGATATCCACCACCACCTTGATGGGCCTAAGCGGCTCCCCCGGTCGCTGCACATAGATGCCGGGCGCTGTCGCCACCTGCGGGAAACGCCGCAGTATGTGCTCGCTGCCATCCCCCGCATCCGGGTTGAGCCGCACCTTGGCCAGCCCCGCCAGGGCGGACTGCATCTCGGGGGCGCGCCACAGCTCGTTATCGAGCGCCTTGCAGCGTCGGCATTTGGCGCGCTCTATCACGTAGAGCAATGGGTATCCCTCCCTCAGCGCCAGCCGCTGCGCCTGCTCATAGCCCTCGGCCCCGCTCAGCCAGGGATTGTCCTGCCCCTCGGATCCCCCAAGGACAAACCAGAGTGCACCGGCTCCCGCCAGCAGCAGCAACATGCCCGTCAGCAGACTCTTGACTCCGATCCCCATGGCGCACCTCCCTGAATGAATCCGACCCTCGTCCTTATCATGCCTGACTCTCCCCGAGTTGACGACTTTGTGATCCAGGACAAATGGCGCACACTTGTAAGCTGTAATGTTAGAGTTTAAACTCCAGCCCCGATTTTAGTGCCCCTGCGGGCGCACAACTGTTACTTGAGGATGATTTAGATGTCGCAGCTTCATCTGGTTAGAGTGATGCGTGAGCGTATTGCCCGCCTTGGCAACAAGGCCGCCCTGCGCGTCCAGCAGGATGGCCAGTGGCGCGCCATCGGCTGGCGTACCCTGGGCCAGGCCATGGACTACTGTGCCCAAGCGCTGATCCGCGCCGGCCACCAGCCCACCGAGATGGTCGGCATCTATGCCCGCAACATGCCGGAATGGACCCAGGCCGATCTCGGCATCCTGGCCGCTCGCGGCGTCAGCGTGCCCATCTACCCCACCAGCACCCTGGATCAGTTGCGCTACATAGTGAAGGACGCCGGCATCAAGCTGCTGTTCGTGGGGGAGCAGCCCCAGTTCGATCAGGCGCTCCTGCTGCTCGAGAGTGGCGAGATCAACCAGATAGTCACCCTGGACGGCACAGTCGATCTGCGCGGCTGCGAGCAGGCAAGCCACTTCCAGACCTTCCTCTCCTCCGGCAACCATCAGCCGAGCGAGCTGGCACTGCGGATGCGTGAACAGCACTACCGCATGGATGATCTGCTGACCCTGATCTACACCTCGGGCACCACGGGTGAACCCAAGGGGGTCATGCTCGACTTCAACAACATCGCCGCCTGCTTCGAGATGCACGACCGCCGCCTGGATCTTGGCGAGCAGGATGTGTCCCTCTGCATGCTGCCGCTGAGCCACGTGTTCGAGCGCGCCTGGAGCTACTACGTGCTCTATTGCGGCGCCGAGAACGTCTATATCCGCGACCCGCAGAAGGTGATGGAGGTGATTGGCGAGGTGCAGCCGACCGTGATGTGCGCCGTGCCGCGCCTCTACGAGAAGGCCTACGCCATGATCCAGGCCAAGGTGGCCCAGGCCCCGCGCCTGCGCCGCGCCCTGTTCGGCTGGGCCACCGGGGTCGGCAAGCGGATGGTCGCCACCCGCCAGGCCGGCAAGTCCGCCTACCCCCTGCTCTACCTGCAGTTGGCCCTGGCCGAGCGCCTGGTGTTTCGCAAGCTGCGTGCCCGCTTCGGCGGCCGTACCCGCTTCCTGCCGGTGGCGGGCGCTCGCCTGGCGGACGACGTCAACCTCTTCTTCCAGGCCATGGGGCTCAACCTCAAGTACGGCTACGGCATGACAGAGACCACGGCCACCGTCTGCTGCTACGAGGACAGCCAGTTCAAGCTGGGATCCATCGGCACCGTCATGGACGGCATAGAGGTCAAACTCGGCGAGAACAACGAGCTGCTGGTGCGCTCACCCACAGTGATGCGCGGCTACTACAACAAGCCGGAGGCCACGGCCGAAGTGATGACGGCCGATGGCTTCCTGCGCACCGGCGATGCCGGCGAGCTGGACGGCGAGGGCAACATCTACTTCACCGAGCGCCTCAAGGAGCTGATGAAGACCTCCAACGGCAAGTACGTGGCGCCGCAGCTGGTGGAGGGGACCCTGGGCAAGGATCGCTTCATCGAGCAGATCGCCATCGTCGCCGACGCCCGCCACTTCGTCTCGGCGCTGATAGTCCCCTGCTTCGAGTCCCTGGAGGAGTACGCTCGCTCCATCAACCTGCAGTACCAGTGCAAGACGGAGCTGCTGCGTCACTCCAAGGTGGTGGAGTTCTTCGAGGCTCGGATCGCGGATCTGCAACAGGAGCTGGCCAAGTTCGAGCAGGTGAAGAAGTTCACCCTGCTGCCGAGCGCCTTCTCCATGGAGCTCGGGGAGATCACCCCCACCATGAAGCTGCGCCGCAAGATCATCGAATCCAAGTACCAGAGCGAGATCGAGGCCATGTATAGCCATGTCTGAGCACAGCCTAGGCTGATCCCTCATCTGGCATGAAAAAGCCGCTCATGGAGCGGCTTTTTGCTGTCTGCCTGCCACTTAGGGCAGCTTGACCAGGGGCTGCTCCCGCAGCTCTGTGGGGCGACCATCCTGGATCTTCTCCACCTGGGCCAGGGCCTGCTTCACCTCTTCCCCATTGCGCAGCAGGCGATAGGTCAGATCGAAGGTCTTGGTCTCCCCCGGCTGGATCCTGGGAACCAGCCCCAGCGGACGCTGGTACTTGGTGCTGTAGGCATAGCTGGTGCCGGGCTCTATGCCGGTCACATAGCCCTGGGCGCGGGTATCGGTGTTCTTCCAGAGGGTCAACACAGGCAGCTGGTGCGTGTTGTAACCCACAGCCACCCCGACATTGCCCGCTTTGTTGTTGAGCACCGCCAGGGTATTGCCCTCGGCATCGCTGTAGGGCACCAGGTTGAACACCATCTCGTCGAAGCCCTTGGTCGGCCCCAGGTAGGTTTGCCAGCCCTTGAGCCCCGCCTTGGCGTAGTCGTTGAACGGGGAGATCTGCTTCACCGGGGTGCTGACCCGCGCCCCCTCCTCCAGGATGGGCGCCCCGAAGTTGCCGTGATAGATGATCTGGTACTCGTTCTCGTAGTCGGCGTGGTTGGTCAGCTTGTCCTGCAGGGCAAACTCCGCCTGACCGGGCACTACGCTCAGCTGGGTCCAGGTGACCAGCTCGCTCATCTTGAAGGTGCGCTCGTCCACCCGGCCCCGCACGTGGATGGCGTAGGGCGGCTCCTCGTCCACTGTCACGCTGACCACTGAGGCCGGTATGTTCTGCACCCGGCCGTGCAGGCTCTTGAGGCGGCCGTCGTCATCCACCCCGGGGTGGCCTGTCCACTCATAGCCGCAACGTACCAGCATCTCGTTGAAGCCATCGAGCCAGCCGAGACCGGCGCGGCTCTCCAGATCGATGAAGGCCGGGTTGACCACCTCCTTGACCGGGGAATCCCAGCCGAGGCGCACATCGGCCCCCTTGACCTCCTTGATCCCCATGCCACGGGTCGGTACCAGGGTGATCTTCATCACCCCGTTGTCGACGATGAGCAGATCCACCCCCTCCTGACGCCCGCCGTGCAGGCGCTTCTTCTCGATGGAGAAGGGTACCGGGCTCTTGATCCCCAGCTTGTCGCTGGTGATCTTCCAGTCCCCCACATCCAGCCCCTGCTGGGAATCGGTCAGCAGGAATTCGGCGGCCTGAGCAGAGCTCGCGCCCAGGGCGAGCAGCACGGCAATGGAGAGTCTCTTCAACATGGCTTTATCCTCGTGTCTCTTGTTCTTGTGAGTGGTTTTCGTGAAAGCTGAATCGTTTCAGTGATCGAAAACTAGGCGCCTGACGCACCAGACTCAAGGGACAAAAGAGGGAAATGTGAGCCGTTTGACAATAAAAGCGTCAATGGGCTTGCTGAAGTGAAGGCTGACTCACAGTCAGGATTTGGGGGATGACGGGCAGAAAGGAAGAGGGAGGCGCCGGAGCACCTCCACGGGATTCTCTCTCTGCCCTACTCCAGCGCCCACGCCACGGCGGCGTCGGCGTGAATGGTGGTGGTGTCGTAGAGCGGCACTGCGGCCTGACACTCCCCCACCAGCAGGGCGATCTCGGTGCAGCCGAGGATCACCGCCTGAGCCCCGGCCCGGGCCAGTTCGGCGATGATGGCCAGATACTCGGCCCGGGACGACTCGCGAATGTCGCCGAGGCAGAGCTCGTCATAGATGATGCTGTGCACCCGCTCCCGCGCAGCCTCCTGCGGCACCAGCACCTCCAGCCCGAACAGCTCTTGCAGCCGTCCCTTGTAGAAATCCTGCTCCATGGTGAAGCGGGTACCGAGCAAGCCGACCCGGGTCACCCCGTCGGCTTGCAGACGGCGGGCGGTGGCGTCGGCGATATGCAGCAGCGGGATCTCGATGGCGGCTTCGATCTCGGGGGCCACCTTGTGCATGGTGTTGGTGCCTATCATCAGGAAATCGGCGCCACCGGCCTGGAGTGCGCGGGCCTCGGCCGCCAGCAGACGGGCGGTAGCGGGCCAGTCACCGGCATGTTGCAGCCGCTCTATCTCGGCAAAATCGACGCTATTGAGCAACACCCGCGCTGAGTGCAGGCCGCCGAGCCGCGCCCGCACGCCCCGGTTGAGCGCCTGGTAGTAGCTGACGGTGGACTCCCAGCTCATGCCACCCAGCAGACCGATACATTTCATAACCGCTCCTTTTCACATCGGGTGACGGCCACCCACAGACAAAAAAGGCCCCGAAGGGCCAACAAGACAGAAGGTAAGGCCAAGGGCCTAAATCCAGATCATCAGCACGCAGGCCGCCGTGGCGATCCCCATGCCGAGGTTAAAACGACGCCAGCCTCTGGCGGTGCGGATGAGGCGGCGCACCTGGGCACCAAACAGCACCCAGAAGGCCCCGGTATAGAGACCGGTCACGAAGAAGATGCCGAGCACCCAGCCGGCGGACGGCCAGTAAGCCTCCCCCGCCAGGGTGAAGCCGCTGATGGCGGAGAGCGCCATCATCCAGGCCTTGGGGTTGAGCAACTGCAGCATGGCCCCCTGATGGGCCGGGATGAGCGGCCTACTGCCATCCGCCGGGCCGCTGGCGGTGGCCACCTTCCAGGCCAGCCAGAGCAGGTAGGCCGAGCCCACCAGCTTGAGGCCGTCGTGCAGCAGCGGCACCTTCTCGAACACCACCCCCAGCCCCAGGGCCGTGGCCAGGATCATCAGGTTGATGCCCCCCACCACACCCACCAGCAGGGGGATGGAGCGGCGAAACCCCTGAGCGGCCCCGGCGCTGGTGAGCAGCATGTTGTTGGGGCCAGGGGTGCCACAGGTGATCAGGGCAAAGCCCGCCAGGGGAAACAACCAGTTCAGATCCATCTCAACCTCATTCAGATACGGCAAGCCTCCTAATATGCAGAGCCTCTGCCCTGACGACAAGGTCAGCAATGCATTTTCTTTGCATGAATAATCAGGCGGTCATTAATACCAGAGCATCACCACGCACAGGGCGGTGAGCGCGCCCAGGCTGCCATTGAGACGGCGCCAGCCTCTGTCCGAGTTGATCCAGCGGCTGAGCTGATGACCGAACAGCACCCAGGCGAAGCAGACCGGCAGCCCCGCCATGGGGAAGACGGACATGATGCCCCACATACTCGCCCAGTAGTCGCTCCCCGGCAGGCTGAACAGACTGATGGCGGAAATCCCCATCATCCAGGCCTTGGGGTTGAGGAACTGAAAGCCCAGGCCTTCCAGCAGGGTCAGCGGGCGGGCGCGCCTCGCCGGATCGCCGGGGGCACCGGCCACGGCGATGCGCCAGGCCAGCCACAGCAGATAAAGGCTGCCCAGCACCTGCAGGCTCAGCTTGAGCAAGGGCCAGCGCTCGAACAGCGGATAGAAACCGAGCGCCAGCACCAGTTGCAGCACCGGCTGGCCCACCACCACACCTATCAGATGCGGCAGGGTGCGGCGCACCCCGAAGTTGGCACCGGATGCCGTCAACATCAGATTGTTGGGCCCCGGGGTGCCGCAGGTGAGCAGGGCGAAGCCAAACAGGGTGGCATACCATTCAATGGTCATGGGGTGACTCCTTTCTTGCCACATTGTATCGGTACAATGTGAGCTATCGGGTTGTTAACAGGCTGAATATCACGCTATATTGGGGACAATATTGGATCAATGGATTTATTGTCACCATGACAATCTGGACACCCGACCTCACCCCCTTCGAGGGCCCCCTCTACCTGAAACTGGTCAAGGCCATAGAGCAGGCCATTGCCGATGGCGCCCTGCCTCCCCAGACCCGGCTGCCCACCCACAGGGCGCTGGCGGACCGGCTGGGAGTGACTGTGGGTACCATCACCCGCGCCTACACCGAAGCCGAGCGGCGGGGTCTGCTGGCGGCCAGGGTGGGTCATGGCACCTGGGTCAGGGCCGCGGCGGATCCCGCCAACGAATGGGTGATCCGTAACGAAGACAATCAGCGCATCGAGCTGTGGCAGAACTTGCCGGTGCAGCTGGACAGGGCCGCCATCATCAAACCCATGCTGACCGAGCTGGCGGACGGGGATCTCAACGGGTTGCTGGGCTATGACAAGGAGGCCGGGCGTGCCCCGCAGCGCCAGCTGTTCGTCGACTGGCTCGCCGAGCAGGGCATCAGGGGGAGCGAGGAGAGGCTGCTGTTCAGCCATGGCGCCCAGCACGGCATCATGCTGGCCCTGCTGGCCACCGGCTGCGTGGGGGAGACTATCTTCTGCGAGGGGCTCAGCTACCCTGGCATGCTGGGCAATGCGCGCCAGCTGAAGAATCAGGTGATGGGGCTGGCGATGGACGAGGAGGGGCTGATCCCCGCCGCCCTAGAAGCCGCCTGTCGCCAGCGGCGGGCCAAGCTGCTCTACCTGACCCCCACCCTGCAGAACCCCACCACGGCCACCATGAGCCTGGCGCGGCGAGAGGAGATAGTCGCCATCGCCCGCCGCCATGATCTGCTGATCGTCGAGGATGACGTCAACGGCCTGCTGCCCGAGGTCTCGCTCCCGCCCCTGGTCAACCTGGCGCCGGAGCGGGTCATCTACCTCGGCAGCCTGGCCAAGATCGCCTGCGGCGGCCTGCGGGTCGGCTTCGTGCTGGCTCCCCCCGCCCTTCGCAACGGCTTCGCCCAGGCGATGCGGCTGTCGAGCTGGATGGTGAGCCCCCTGCTCATCGAGCTGGCCTGCAAGCTGGTGAGCCAGCACCAGATCATGCCGCTCATCGAGCAGCAGAGACGGGTCCTGGCGCGTCGGGGAGAGCTGCTGCGCCACCTGCTGCCGGGGGCCCGCTGGCAGCCGGGCTCCATGCACGCCTGGCTGCCGCTGCCCGAACCCTGGCGCAGTCAGGAGTTCGCCGAGGCGGCCAACGCCCTTGACGTCGGGGTCGCGAGCGGAGAACACTTTGCCGCCGGCCAGTTTGCCGCCCCGCAAGGGGTGCGCCTGAGCCTGAGCCAGCCCGCCACCGACGCCCGGGTCGCCGAGGGGCTGGAGCGCCTCGCCGGGCTGCTGCGCGCGGCGCCGCCCACCAATCCCCTGCTATAGTCAGTGGCCCTGACCCCGAAGGAGTGACCATGCTGCCCGTCCGCCCCGTCCTGCTGCTCATCACCCTGTTGCTGGGAGGCTGCGCCTCCCCCGCACATCAGCAGCTTGGCCAGGCCCTGAGTGGACTGGAAGGGGAGTTGCAGCGGCTGGAGGAGGAGCTGGCCGCCATGAACGGGCTCCACTACCAGAAGGCCATAGACGCCCCCCTGGCCCTGCGCCGCTACCTGAGCGCCCCCTCCCCCACGGCGGAGGGCCTGGTGCCCGCCCAGAGCCAGCTGCAGAACGGTCCCCTGCTGCGCTACGACTACCGCCTGCCAACCACAATGACCCGGCTGCCCACGGACAACCCCTGCCTGCGCTACGAGTTCGAGCTGCGCCACCTCGGTCGCCTCGGCCAGCTCGAGCTCGCCTGGCAGGGAGAAACGGGGGCCGGAGATCTGCTGATCCAGCAGCGCGACTGCCCCTTCTCCGCCAAAGGGCCCGGCCTGCAGTGATCCCGCCCCAGATGTGATCAGGGGTTGGCCTGTGGCCAACCCCTGTGTTCATCTACGACTCGATCCGCCCGACTCCGGACTCCGGCATCCGCCACAGGGCGACGGCTAGATCAGACCCCGCACCAGGATACCGGCGATCAAGAGCGGCGCCACCAGCCGCCAGCACCAGAGCAGGCACAGACGCAGGGCCGGGGAGAGCCCCTCGGGCAGTATGCTCTCCCCCAGTCGCCAGCCCAGCAGCAGGGTCAGCACCAGGCCGAATAGCGGCATCATCAGGTTGGAGGTGAGGTAGTCCAGCAGATCGAAAATCGTCTTGCCAAACAGGGTGTAGTCGGCCCAGGGACCGAACGACAGGCTGACCGGAATGCCGGAGGCCATGATCAGCAGGGTCAGCACCCGGCAGGCGCCACGGCGCGACCAGCCCCACTCCTCGCAGGTGAAGCGCACCAGGTGCTCCAGCATGGAGATGGAAGAGGAGAGCGCCGCCACCAGCAGCAGCAGGAAGAAGACCACCCCCAGCCCCTGACCGAACGGCAGGTGGCTGAACACGGCGGGCATTGTCATAAAGGTGAGCCCTGGCCCGGCAGTGGGGTCTATGCCAGTGGAGGCCAACGCCGGGAATATCATCAGCCCAGCCAGCACAGAGATAAGGCTCGCCAGGGTCACTACCCAGACACCGGAGCGCAGCACACCCTCGCTATTGGGCAGGTAGGCGCCGTAGGTGGTGTGTACTCCCAGGCCGATGGAGAGGGAGAAGAAGGCGAGCCCCAGGGCGTCCAGCACGCTCTGGCCGGTCAGCATGGAGAAGTCAGGCAGCAGCAGCTGACGCACCCCGACCATGGCCCCCGGCATGGAGAGACCCACCCCCACCAGCAGCAGCATCATGATGAAGAGGGCCGGCATCATCCAGCGCAGCGCCCGCTCCACCCCTTTCTGGATGCCCCCCTGCACGAACCACCAGGTCAGCCCGGCAAACACCAGATGGGTCAGCACGGGCCACCAGGGATGGCTGACATAGCCGTTGAACAGGGCGGTCAGCGCCGAACCCTCGCCGAGGTTGAGCTTGCCCATCACCGCCAGCGCCGCATAGCCCACGGTCCAGCCCCCCACCACGCTGTAGAAGCTGTAGATGAAGAAGCCGCAGAGGATCCCCATGTAACCCATCCAGCGCCAGTTCGGTCCCACCAGCCGGTGGAAGGCGCCGAGCACCCCGCGCTGGCTGCGGCTGCCGAGCAGGGTCTCCCCCACCAGCACAGCCACCCCCAGGGTGAAGCTGAACAGCAGGAACACCAGCAGGAAGGCGCCGCCGCCATTGGTGGCGGTCACATAGGGAAACTTCCAGATGGCGCCGAGGCCGATGGCCGTGCCGGCCGCCGCCAGCACATGACCGAGACGGGAAGACCACTGAACCTGGCTCATACAACCTCCGGGGAAGACAACATCGAATCGATACTCCATGGGTAAGTGCAACCTGGGTCGCAACAAAAAGGCCGCCCGGGGGCGACCTTTGCAATGAACATTCAGACTGAGTGCGCGTGCAGGGTCACCTCTCTTGCGAGCTGAAAAATCGGCCGAACCGGGCGATGAGGGGTGACATGCTATGGGTAACCTGGGCGCAAAAAAGGAGCCACAGCCTAAACCACGGCAAGAGAAGTTGACAGCCAATAGTCCATTTTCGCCCGCAATACAGAATATTTACCAACCCAAATGTCGATTGGCGAATCAATATTTTGACAAACCTCTATTTCATGGATTTTTCGAGGCAGTCAATCCTGCCAGCGAGGATGCTCTGTGTGCCCGGGTAACGGGCGGGCCCGGGTAACGGGCGGGTCCGGGTAACGGGCGGGCCCGGGGCCCACCCATGCGGCAGGGGTTACAGCAGACCCCGCACCAGGATGCCGCCGATGAGCAGGGGCGCCAGCCAGCGCCAGCAGCCCATCAGCAGGGTGCGCCAGTGCGGTGCCAGCCCCTGGGGCAAGGCCCGCAGGCCCAGCTGCCAGCCCAGCAGCAGGGTGAGCGCCAGCCCGAACAGGGGCATCATCAGATTGGAAGTGATGAAGTCCAGAAGCTCGAAGATGTTCTTGCCAAACAGGGTCACCTGCGCCCAGGGGCCGAACGACAGGCTGACCGGGATGCCCCCCGCCATCACCAGGGCTGTGATCAGGCTGCAGGCAGCACGGCGCGACCAGCCCAGGCTCTCGCAGACGAAGCACTGCAGGTGCTCCAGCAGGGAGATGGAAGACGAGAGCGCCGCCACCACCAGCAGGGCGAAGAAGACCACAGCCAACCCCTGGCCGAAGGGCAGTTGCTGGAACACCGCCGGCATTGTCATGAAGGTGAGGCCGGGGCCTGAGGCGGGATCTATGCCGGTCGCCGCCAGCACGGGGAAGATCATCAAGCCCGCCAGCACGGCGATCAGGCTCGCCAGCAGCACCACCCAGAGACTGGAGCGGCCCACCCCTTCGCTGGAGGGCAGGTAGGCGCCATAGGTGGTGTGGATGCCAAGGCCGATGGAGAGGGAGAAGAAGGCCAACCCCATGGCGTCGAGCACACCTGACATGCCGAGCTTGCTGAAGTCCGGCATCAGGAAGTGGCGCACCCCGGCCATGGCATTGGGCAGGGTGAGACCGAAGGCCACCAGCAGCAAGATCATGATGAAGAGGGCCGGCATCATCCAGCGCAGGGTGCGCTCCACCCCCTTCTGCACCCCGCCCTGCACGAACCACCAGGTGAGGGCGGCGAACAGCAGGTGGGTCAGCACGGGCCAGAGCGGATCCCCCACATAGTCGTTGAAGCGGGCGGTCAGCGCAGCGCCATCCCCCTGTTGCAGGCTACCCGCCAGCGCCATGCCGGTGTAGCCCAGGGTCCAGCCCCCCACCACGCTGTAGAAGCTGAAGATGAGCAGGCTGCACAAGAGCCCCATGGCGCCGACCCAGCGCCAGCGCTTGCCCATCAACTCATCGAAGGCCCCCACCACCCCGCGCCGGGTCAGGCTGCCGAGCAGAGTCTCCCCCATCAGCACCGCCACCCCCAGGGTGAAGCTGAACAGCAGGAACACCAGCAGGAAGGCGCCGCCACCGTTGGCGGCAGTCACATAGGGGAACTTCCAGATGGCGCCGAGACCGACCGCCGAACCTGCGGCGGCCAGGATATAACCGAGCCGGGATGACCATTGGGACTGCTTCATGGGAACTCCAATCGAGGGGCCCGCCAGCGGGGCCCGAGAAATGGCGCTCAGAGTACGCCCGGGGGCGCGCAATCACTCGGCGAATATCCGTCTTAAAACTGCCTTATTGGCACAAGTTGCCAATAAAATTCGGATAACCAACCAATCGTGCCACAAAATAAAAACCGGAGCGTTTTTGCTCCGGTTCTTGCTGTCATGAGTGTGGGTTTTGGGACTAGATGACCCCCAGCTCCCGCAGCCGCTCCATCAGGTAGCTTTGGGCTGTGTGACGCTCGGAGAGCACCACGTCCGGGCGCGGGTGCAGGAAGAGCGGCAAGGAGATGCGGGACTTGCTGACGCTGCCGCCGGTCGGGTTGATGACGCGGTGGGTGGTGGAGGGGTAATAGCCGTGGGAGGCCTCCTGCAGCATGTCACCTATGTTGATGATGAGAGTGCCAAAGTCGCAGGGCACGTCCATCCACTCCCCGTCAGAGCCCTTCACCTGCAGGCCGGGCTCGCTCGCGGCGGGCAAAATGGTCAGCAGGTTGATGTCTTCATGGGCCGCGGCGCGGATGGCCCCCGGCGCTTCGGTGCCGTCGAACGGCGGATAGTGCAGCACCCGCAGCAGGGTCTTCTGGCTCTCTTCAATCATGGAGGAGAGCGGGCAGCTGTAGTGGGCGGCGATGTCGGCCGGGGTGTATTGCTCCACCCAGGAGAGCAGCTCGGCGGCCAGATCGTTGGCGAGGCGGTAGTACTCCATCGCCTGCGCCCTCAGCTCTTCCGGCATCTGGCCCCAGGGGTAGAGGTGGAAGTACTCCTTGATGTCCTTCTGGGTGTTGCCCTTGGCCACCTCGGACACCGAGGGCGGGAAGTAGCCGTCCTGGGTCTCGCGGTTGAACAGGAAATCCTGCTTCTGCTCGCTCATGAAGAAGCGATACCAGTTGTCATAGATGGACTGCACCAGCTCCTTCGGGATGGGGTGATGGGTCAGCACCCCGAAGCCGGTGGTGCGCAGGGATTCGGTGAAGCGCTCGGCCGCGTCGGGGGAGCGATAATCGACGGTCAGGACTTTCATTGTTTTTGTTACGTGCCAGTTAAAAGTAGGCGCAGTTTACCCTGCCTCCCCCGGCAAGAAAAGGTCGCCGGAAGCCCGTTCACAACGGCTTGAAAATAGTGATAAAAACATCATGATACGGCCCCCTCGCCCGGTGCTTGTCCCGGGCGGGCTTCCTCTTCTAGAATGCCCCACCATCCTTGCTGTCGGAGCCCCTTCATGTCCCCCAAGATCCTGCTGTTGACCCTCCCCCTGCTGCTCGCCGGGTGCAGCTCCCTGTCGGAGGAGGAGTGCCGCGCCATGAGCTGGTACAACCAGGGCTATCAGGACGGGGAGCAGGGCAAGACCCGGACGGCCACCCGTGACTACAAGCAGACCTGCGGGGAGTACGGCCTCAGGGTGGACGAAGACGAGTGGCAGCGCGGCTACGCCAAGGGGCTCGAGCTCTATTGCATCCCGGAGCTTGCCTACAGCAAGGGGCGGGAGGGGAACGAATACCTGGGGGTCTGCCCCAACGACACCAGCTTCCTCACCCAGTTCGAGCGCGGCCGCAAGGAGTTCCTGCTGGAGCAGCGCCTCGGCGAGCTGCAACAGGAGCTGGAGCGCACCGAGCGGACCATCTATCAGCTGGATCAGCAGATCCGGGGCGAGAGCGACAGCAAGCAGCGGGACTACTACCGGGCCCAGCGCGAGCGCGCCATCCGCCACTACGAGGGGGTACGCCGTGACTACAACCGGATCCGCTTCCCGGACCGGGTGATCCAGTTCTCCTTCGGGAGCTGACAAACAAGGGGCCGCACTGGCCCCTTTCTGTTGCCGCTCAGGAGGGCAGGACCCAGCGCTGCAGCGCCAGCGCTATGCCGTCTTCGTTGTGATCGGCGGTGACCCTGTCCGCATGGGCCTGGATCTGGGGCGCCGCGTTGCCCATGGCCACCGCCAGCCCCACCTGCTCGAACATGCTGATGTCGTTGTTGTTGTCGCCAAAGGCCACCACTTTCTCCATCGCTATCCCCTCGCTCGCCGCCCACTGGGCCAGCCGGTTGCCCTTGCTGCACCCGGGCTGCACCAGCTCCACCGCATAGGGCGCCGCCCAGTCCTGGGTGAAGGGCAGTTTCTGCACCACCTCCCCCACGAAGCGGTGCAGCAGGCCGGGATCCTGATTGAACAGCTCCAGCTTCCAGATGGGCTTTTGCAGCCAGCTGTCGATATCCTCGGCGGGCAGCAGGGAGACCTTGAGGTGATCCGGCTGGTTCGCCGACCAGCGCCGCATCCGGCCCACATGCTCCTCGCAGCCGAGATAGCCTATGCCCCCGTCCAGGTGGAACAGGGCGCCCATCTGTTGCGCCTGCACCTCGGCCAGCAGGGCGGTCAGCGGCGCCACCGCCAGGGGATCCCCGGCCAGGATCCTGCCTTGAGCCGGATCATAGAGGTAGGCGCCGTTGCTGCAGATGAGGGGGGTGTCGAGGGCCAGCTCGTGATGGAAGGGACGGGCCGTCATGAAGTGGCGGCCCGTCACCAGCAGCACCTTGATGCCGTGGGCGCGGGCCTGGGCCAGGGCGGCCCGGGTCGCGGACGAGATCTTGTGATCCCGGGTCAGCAGGGTACCGTCCATATCCAAAGCAATGGCCTGAAAACGACTCATATCACCTCCAAGAATGTCGAAACGAATACGGCACCGTACAATCCCGCGTCCAGCGCAATGGCTTGATAATGACTCATATCACCTCCAAAGACTGTGTATCGCGGGGCGCATGATGAAGGCCTGTGCTGGCCAGGTTCGCCGGGCGATGGGGTAAAAGGGGACAAAGAGCCATACCGTCCCAAACTCGGCGCCGGGATGCAAGCCCCGCCTGCCACCCCGGCGCCGATCTGTGATCCAGCCGCCTCAGCCCTGCTCGACGCAGGCGGCCACAGCACTTCGTCTGTCCGCCCGTCTGCGCAACCCGTAGAAACCGAGGGCGCAAATCACGCCGCAAAGCGCTGCCAGATAGAAGGGCCACTCGGTGCCTGCCAGCAGCGCCAGGCTGCCCAGCACCACCGCCAGGATCTCGCTGCCCACCGCCAGGCCGCGGTAGATCCCCATCGCCTGCCCCTGCTGGCTGGCATGGCTGCGGTTGGAGATGGCCACCGAGGTGGCAAGCTCCCCCAGGCTCATGCCGATGCCGGCCGGAATGAAGGTGAGCGCCAGCCCCCACCACTGGGTCGGCAGAATGAACATCAGCATGCCCGCCGCCATCACCAGATGCCCGACTATGCCAAGGGAGCTGCCGCGCCAGTGGCGGGCAAGCTGCTCCCCCAGCCAGGAACCCAGCATCATGGGCACGCTCACCAGCACGGCGGCCTGCGCCAGCTGCACCGGACCCCAGGCCAGCCGCTCCACCAACCAGACGTTGAAGTAGGTGAAGTAGAGCTGCACGGCCCCGTAGCTGAGCAGGGTCAGCACAAAGTAGGGCAGCAGGCGAGGTTGCAGCAGCAGTTGGCGGGTCGAGAGGGAGGCCAGCTCCTGCTCGGCGGGCACCGGCGGCCGGTTGGGCAGCAGCCAGAGCACCAGCAGCAGGTTGCCCACCGTCATGGCCACCGCCAGCCAGGCCGCCAGGCTGTAATCCCCGGACACCACGGCGGCATAGCCCCCTATCATGGGGCCCAGCACCCAGCCCAGGTTCATGCCGATGTTGATGCGGGCGAAGTTGCGCGCCTTGGTCCTGGTGGTGCTCATGTCCGCCGCCATCGCCTGCACTATGGCGATGTCGCCGTTGAAGAAGCCCTCCACCACCCGGCTCAGCAGCAAGAGCGGCAGGGAGCGCCAGGCGATCCCCAGGGCCATCAGCACATAACCCGCCAGCACCCCGACCAGGCAGAGGGTCAGCACCGGCTTGCGACCATGACGATCCGACAGCTTGCCCAGCCAGGGGGCCCCCAGCAGTTGAAACAGCGGATAGAGCCCCATGATGACCCCGAGCCACAGCTTGCGACTCCAGTCAGACGCTTGTGGCGTCAACATGCCCTGGGCCGGATCCAGCATCAGCGGCGCCAGCACAGGTGAGGGCAGACTGAAGCCCGCCACCGCCAGGGTCACCGTCATCACCAATACCCAGAGGGTCGCCTGTCCCTTGATCCCTTCCATCCTTGCCTCATTAAATAAAGTTATTGGTTTATTTATACTGCGAAGAGAACGGCATTAAGTAAAGTGAATTATTGATTTAAATGAGGCCGCTGCCCATAATGACCCTATCAACGCCAGTGCCGCCCTGGCTTTCCCGCAGCGAACGCCTGTCGAGAACCCGAGCCGACAACCGGAGCCACCCCATGAACGCCAGTACCGACAAGATCCTCCATCTGCTGAAGACTCAGGGCCCCCAGAGTGCCGCCGCGCTGGGGGAGCAGTTGCAGATGACCTCCATGGGCGCCCGCCAGCATCTGACGGCGCTGGAGGCAGACGGCTGGGTGGGCTTTAGCGACGAGGCGCGGGGCCGAGGTCGCCCGATACGGCTCTGGCACCTGACAGAGCAGGCCTGGCAGCGCTTCCCCGACACCCACAGCGAGCTGACCCTGCAGCTTATCGACGACGTGCAGCAGCTGTTTGGCGAGAGCGGCCTGGATCAACTGATAGCGCGGCGGGAGCAGCAGATGCTGAGCCGTTATCAGGCCAGACTGACCCAGCCGGCGCTGGCGGATCGGCTGACCGCGCTCAAGGATCTGCGCAGCCGGGAAGGCTATATGGCGGACATGAGCCAGGAGGAGGATGGCAGCTGGTTATGGTGGGAGAGTCACTGCCCCATCTGCGCCGCGGCGCGGGCCTGCCGGGGCTTTTGCCGCAGCGAGCTGGCGCTGTTTCGCCAGTTGCTGGCACCGGCCGGGGTGGAGCGGGAGCAATACCTGCTGGACGGGGACAGGCGCTGCCTCTATCGCATCCGGCCGCCGCAGGCCTGAGGATGCCGGAGCGCAAAAACAACAAAGCAGGCGCCGGGATGCCTGCTTTGTTGCCTTCGGGGAGGGGATGCTCTCGTTCCAGCCCGTCGTTTCCCGATAAGGTCGGACGGCTGATGGGGTTGTTGACCCGGTAAGGTCCTTCACCACAGAGGCCTGGTTGGGCATCTGTCTTGCCACCGGAAGATGAAACCATGGTACTCCTGCCGGTGCGGTGAGTGGTTGTGAAGTAGTAGGTATTTTCAGTTGTTTTTGCAATAGTTCACCCTTAATCTAGGAAAAGTGAATCAGTAATTGCAATGAGGAACGGAGAATGCTGAAACTTGATCGCATAGACAGGCATATTCTGGAGTTGATGCAGGAGAATGGCCGCATCAGCAACCTGGAGCTGGCCGAACTGGTCGGGCTCTCCCCCTCTCCCTGCTCGCGCCGGGTCAAGGCGCTGGAGGATGCCGGTCTCATCGATACCCACGTCACCCTGCTCAACGCCCGCCAGCTGGGGCTCACCCTCACCGCCTACATTCACATCTCCATGGACAGGCACACCCCGGAGCGGTTCGAAAACTTCGATCGGGCCATCCAGGATCTGCCAGAGGTGCTCGAATGCGACCTCATCACCGGCAACGACGCCGACTACCAGCTCAAGGTGGTGGTGCGGGATATGGAGCACTACCAGCACTTCCTGCTGGACAAGCTGACCCACATCTCCGGCGTGACCGGGGTGCGCTCCAGCTTCGTGCTGCGCCGCATCAAGCACAAGACGGCGCTGCCCCTCAACCACCTGGGCTGACAGCCCGGCCCCCGGGCTGAGGGCCAGAGGCGCAAAAAGCAAGAGGAGGCCCAGGCCTCCTCTTTGTCGTCTCTGATGTCAGGGAATGACAGGGTCAGACACCGACCTGGCTGACGTCCTGCACCTGCAACAGCCAGCCGGCCTGCTCCTGCTGGGGTTCACCGCTCAGTCGCAACCGCTCGCCCTCTGACACCCACTGCCCCTCGGGCAGGGAGACCAGCAGACTCTCGCTGCCGTTGTCGAACACCCAGCGATCTTCGCCGAGCGACTCAATCAGATAACCTTCCATCTCCACTCTGGACTCGGCTTGCCAGGACGGCGCAACGGAATCACGGCTCTCGATGAAATCCCCCTGAACACCAAAACTGGCCAGCCCCCACAGAATGGAGAGCCCGACGATGGATGACTGCATCTCTCTCTCCTCTCATGAAACTGTGGGGCCAGTATGGAAAGGGAAGCATGAGTGCACCATGAACAAGGCCGCAAAGTGCAGGCGAGATCGCGAAAAAAACCGGCCAAGGGGCCGGTTGTGTCATTTTATGGCGTCTGGATCACACTATTTGGCGGCTTCCTCTGCCATTCGAACCGCCCTTGGCTTATTCGTCCACATGGCCAAACCGCGGTGATCCGCGCAGATCCCCTCGTCAGTGACGGCCCGAACCCGGACGCCATCCTTGCAGAGGGCCTGCCAGGCATCCGCATCGTCGATCTGCAACTCGGATGGGGAGTGAGGGCCACCGGCGCAGCTACTTAGCAGCAGAGCAAACAGGGGTAACCAGGGTTTCATCGGATGGCTCCAGACAAGGGGAAGAGGATTCAGCGCCCGAGCTGGGCCGCCACGCGATCACAGAGTCGCTTGAGCTCGGCCAGTTCGGCATCGGCCAGATCCACCTGATTGCGCAAGTTGTCCGCCAGACAGCACTCCCTGACCCCCTGCTGCAACTGGCGTCCCGCCTCGGTCAGGCGGATGCATTTTTGCCGCTCGTCTTCGCTGGAGACGGTGCGGGTCAGCCAGCCCTTGCTCTCCAGCCGCTTGACGATGGGGGTCAGGGTGCCCGCATCCAGGCCGGTTTCCTGGCCAATCTCCTTGAGACTGACCTCGTCCCGCGCCCAGAGCGACAGCATCACCAGGTACTGGGTGTAGGTCAGATCCAGCTTGTCCAAGAGCGGCCTATAGGCACGCATCACCGCATTGGAGGCGCTGTAGAGGGCAAAACAGACCTGCTTTTTCAATTCACTCATGGGGCACCTCGCTGACGACTGGGGCCAGTATACCCCAGGACAACTGAGGTCTGAATAATTTGCACACAAAACAGTTGTCACCCCGTCTTTTCGGGATTAACCTGATTTTAGTTTGCACACAAACAGAATGCCCGAGCCGCCGCCTCAGCCCACTGGCTGGCGCCGCGCCGACGACCCCCTACCCCGCTGGAGAACGACCATGACCCCGATCAGCCATCAGATTCAACTGCTCCGTCGCCCGACCGGCCTGCCCGTCCAGAGCGACTTCATCTTGAAGGAGGTGCCCTTGCCCGCACTTCAGGAGGGAGAGGTGCAGGTGGC
The DNA here is from genome assembly GCF_010974825.1 of Aeromonas rivipollensis. Classification (GTDB taxonomy): domain Bacteria; phylum Pseudomonadota; class Gammaproteobacteria; order Enterobacterales; family Aeromonadaceae; genus Aeromonas; species Aeromonas rivipollensis. The sequence goes on from NZ_JAAILA010000030.1 coordinate 33,408, forward strand.
CAACCAGTGGCTGTCGGTGGACCCTTACATGCGTGGTCGCATGAGCGAGGCCAAGAGCTATGTGCCCCCCTTCCCCCTGAACGGCCCCCTCGACGGCGGCGCCATCGGCACCGTACAGGCCTCCCGTCACCCCGACTTCAAGGTGGGTGACCAGGTGAGCAGCATGCTGGGCTGGCGGGATGCCTTCGTCGCCAAGGGGGATCAGCTGACCCGATTGCCCGCCACGGCGCTGCCGTCCCAACTCTTCCTCGGCGCCCTCGGCATGCCGGGCATGACCGCCTGGGCGGGCTTGCACAAGGTCGCCCGCCTGCAAGCCGGTGAGACCCTGCTGGTCTCGGCCGCCTCGGGCGCGGTCGGCACCATGGCGGTGCAGCTCGCCAAGCGGGCCGGTGCCCGGGTGATCGGCTCCACCGGATCAGCCGACAAGGTCGCCTATCTCAAGACCCTGGGCGCCGATGCGGTGATCAACTACAGGGAGACGCCAGATCTCGACGCCGAGCTGGCCCGCCTCGCCCCGGAAGGCATTCAGGTCTATTTCGAGAACGTGGGGGGCGCCCTGCTGGACGCAGCCCTCAACAACATGGCGCTGCACGGGCGCATCGTGCTGTGTGGCCTCATTGAGCAGTACAACAGCAATGGCCAAGGGAGCGGCCCGCGCAACCTCTCCCAGATGATCCGCAAGCGCATCCTGATGCAGGGGCTGCTGGTCTCCGATCACTGGCAGCACTACGGGGACTTCCTGGCCGAGGCCATCCCCGCCTTCGAGGCTGGCGCCCTGCAGGCCGAGGAGACCATCAGCGAGGGGCTGGCCAGCATGCCGCAGGCCTTTATCGGGCTGTTCGAGGGCCGCAACACCGGCAAGATGCTGGTCAAGCTGGGCTGACGGCCAGCCACAAATCGAGGGGCACAGCGCCGGCAAGATGCAGATCAAGCTGGACTGACAACCAGCCACAAATCGAGGGGCACAGCGCCGGCAAGATGCTGGTCAAGCTGGGCTGACAAGCGGCCGGCCCTGGCCTTTATCGACAGTGGCAAGCCGAGGGCATAGCGCCGGCAAGATGCAGATCAAGCTGGACTGACGGCCTGCCAGCCACAGTGGGGCCCCTGGCCTTGTATTTACCATCTGCCAAGCAGATGTGATATCGCGATAGCCATCTGATTGGCAGATAGAGAAACGGCAAGCTACCGTGTCCCCGGGATCATCCAGCGGCAACTTGCGAAACGGGCCCATCCGTCCTAAGGTGGGCCCGTTTTTTATGGTGCTATGCCGTGTCGGCAAGGAGCCCTGCCCATCTCCAGCACACCCTGTACCGGCGTCGGGGGTCGATAAGTCATCCGGGGGTCACCCCTGGCAGCACAACCACAGCAAGGAGCTCTTCATAATGTCCACTCCCAATCCTCGCGTCGGGGCTCGATAACAGTGTCATCCTGACCAAACAGTTCACCTGCATAGCCACAACAAGGAGCTCTCCATATTGTCCACTCCCTATCCTCGCGTCGGGGTCGGTGTCATCCTCGTCAACCATCAGGGCCAGGTGCTGCTTGGCAAGCGCAAGGGGAGCCACGCCCCCTACTGGTCCATCGCCGGCGGCCACCTGGAGCTTGGCGAGAGCTTCGAGTCGGCGGCCATCCGGGAGGTAGCCGAGGAGACAGGTTTTCTCATCACCAACCCCAGCGTCATCGCCGTCACCAACAACCTGGAGACCTGGCGCGAGAGCGGGCTGCACTACATCTCTGTCACCCTGCTGGCCGAGGTGGAGGGCGAGCCGCAACTGCTGGAGCCGGACAAGTGCGAGGGCTGGGTCTGGTGCGATCCCCACGCGCTGCCCGAACCCCACTTCGATGCCAGCCGCCAGTCCATCGCCTGCTGGCTGGCCGGGCGCTGCTATCTGCCGCAACCAGGCCAGCCGACCTAATCCCATCGCCTGCTGGCTGGCCGGACGCTGCTATCTGCCACAGCCGGGCCAGCCGACCTAATCCCCATCCCCTGCTGGCTGGCCGGGCGCTGCTATCTGCCGCAGCCGGGCCAGCCGGCCTAACCCCCATCCCCTGCTGGCTGGCGGGACGCTGCTATCTGCCGCAACCGGGCCAGCCGGCCTAATCCCCATCCCCTGCTGGCTGGCCGGACGCTGCTATCTGCCGCTACCAGCAACCCAGCCCGAAATGTCATAAAAAAGTCATCACTCTGTCATATCATCCCTGTCCATCTGCGATGACGACAGGGAGTAAGTGGTGGGACAGGTATTCCTTCAATTTCTGTGGCTGGGCTGCATCAGCTTCGGCGGGCCGGCCGCCCATATCGGCTACTTCCAGCGCACCTTTGTCCAGCGCCTCGGCTGGCTCAGCCAGGCCGAGTATGCCCAGCTGCTGGCCCTGTGCCAGCTGTTGCCCGGCCCTGCCTCCAGCCAGCTCGGCTTCGCCATCGGCCGCCACCGGGCCGGCCTTGGGGGAGCGCTCGCCGCCTTCATCGGCTTCACCCTGCCCTCCTTCCTGCTGTTGCTGGCCGCCGCCATCGGCGTGGGCCAGCTAGGCAATAACCTCTGGCTGGATGGGGCCCTGCACGGCCTCAAGCTATTGGCGCTGGTGGTGGTGGCGGATGCCGTGCTCACCATGAGCCGCCAGTTCTGCAAGACGGTGCTGCAACAGGGAGTCATGGTGGCAACCGCCGCCGCCCTCTGGTGGCAGCCCGGTCTGCTGACCCAGCTGGGAATGCTTTTGGGGGCGGCCCTGCTCTGCGCCCAGCGGGAGGCGGTCGGCGCCTCTCCTGCGGCGCCACAAGCCCGTCGCGTCCCCCACTGGCCGACCCTGCTGCTGTTTGCCCTGCTGTTTGTCGGCCTGCCGCTGCTGGCCCAGGGTCCCGCCAGCCAGCTGGTCGCCGACTTCTATCGGGCGGGCAGCCTGGTGTTCGGCGGCGGCCACGTGGTGCTGCCCCTGTTGCAAGAGAGCGTCGGCCACAGCCTCAGCCAGCAGCAATTCCTGACCGGTTACGGCCTGGCCCAGCTGGTGCCCGGCCCCATGTTCACCCTGGCCAGCTACCTCGGCGCCCAGCTGCTGCCCGCCACGCCGCTGGCGGGCGCCCTGCTGGCAACCCTCGCACTATTTTTGCCGGGCTTTTTGCTGCTGTGGGCCCTGGGCCCCTGCTGGCAGAGCTGGCTGGCCCACCCCAGGCTGGCGGGGGCCGTGGCCGGCATCAACGCCGCCGTGGTGGGGCTGCTGCTGGCCGCCCTCTATCAGCCTGTGTGGCAGAGCGCCGTGCTGGCACCGGCCGATCTGGCGCTGGCCGCCGTCGCCTTCTATCTGCTGCGCGTCATCAGGCTGCCCATACTGGCGCTCGCCGCCCTGCTGGTGGGGGCCAGCCTACTGCTGATCTGAGGGCCAACCAGGACCCCATAAAAAATGGCGCCTCCGCAAGCGGAGGCGCCATTTTTCATTTCTGACGCTTTCAGGCGTCGGTATCGGGCTCGAAGTCCAGACTCAGGCTATTGACGCAGTAGCGCTGGCCTGTCTCGGTCGGCCCGTCCGGGAAGACATGACCCAGGTGGGAGCCGCACTGGCTGCAGGTGATCTCCACCCTTGCCATGCCGTGGCTGCGATCCTCTGTGTAGGTCACTGTCCCCTCGATGGCCCGATCGAAGGAGGGCCAGCCGCAACCGGAGTCAAACTTGGCATCCGCATGGAACAGTACGCTCTTGCAGCAGACGCAGAGGTAGTCACCGCTCTTGCGATTGTGCAGCAGAGCGCCGCTGTAAGGGCGCTCTGTGCCCTTCTCCCAGCAGACGTGAAACTGCTCTGCACTCAACTTGCTGCGCCATTGCTCGGGATTGTTGCCCTTCATACTGACTCCTTGCCTTTTATCACGGCGCCCAGCATACCCACTCACACGCCCCGACTCTACCCCGCCAGCGGGAACTGTGATCCCGTTGGCAACACGGCGGCAACATCCGGCGTGGCGACCACCCCTTCTTTGGCCAGCGCCACCCCAGGCAGCGAAACCCGCTCCAGCAATTTGAGGGAGTGGGCACGCCCCACCGCCACCTGCCGCTTGATGTCGTCCGGCAGGAAAGGCAGGCCGTCGTTGGTGGCCGTGTCTATGGTCTGGATCCACTCCAGCCCTTCCCCCGGCGGCGGCAGGCGGAACTGGATGTCGTAGTCGCTGGCGTTGAACAGCACGTACCAGCGCTCCCCGCCGCACGCCAGCATGCCGATGTCCATGGCGAACGCCTGCCCCATGGGGGCGTGCCAGTCCTGATCGGTGAGCTGATGGCCATCGGGGTGATACCAGTTGACGCTGTGGCAACTGGTCGAGGCGCCGTTCCAGCTGTCGTCACTCAGTTGCAGGTTGGCGAAGACCCCCGACTCGGCCCGCAGCGCCATCATCTGGCGGGTGAAGGCGAGCAGCCGTTCATCCTCGGGGCGCAACTGCCAGTTGACCCAGCTTATCTGGTTGTCCTGGCAGTAGGCGTTGTTGTTGCCAAGCTGGCTGCGGCCCATCTCGTCCCCGGCCAGGAAGTGCGGCGTGCCCTGGGAGAGCAGCAGGGTGGCAATGAGGTTGCGCTTCTGCTGCTGGCGCAGGTTGTTGACCCTGGGGTCCAGGGTCGGCCCCTCCACCCCGTGGTTGTAGGAGAGGTTGTTGCCGTGGCCATCTCTGTTGTCTTCGCCGTTGGCCTGGTTGTGGCGCTGGTTGTAGGAGACCAGATCCTCCAGGGTGAAGCCGTCGTGATAGCAGAGGTAGTTGACGCTGGTGTGGGGGGAGCGCCAGTTCTTCGGGAAGAGATCCCGCGACCCCGCCAGCCGGGTGGCGAAGTCTCCCATCTTGCCCGCGTCGCCGCGCCAGAAGGCGCGAACGGTGTCGCGATAGCGGTCGTTGATCTCCAGCCACTGGCTCGGGAACTGGCCCAGGCGATAGCCGAAGGGGCCTATGTCCCAGGGCTCGGCAATCAGCCTGACCCGCGCCAGCACGGGATCCGCCAGCAGGGCCTTGAAGAAGGCGCTCATGGGATCGAACTCCCCCGCCTCCCGCGCCAGGGTGACCGCCAGATCGAAGCGGAAACCGTCCACCTGCATCTCGGTGACCCAGTAGCGCAGGGCATCGAGCACCAGTCGCAGGCTGTTGGGGTGATCCAGGTTGACGCTGTTGCCGCAGCCGGTGACGTTGGCATGGCGGTGGTAGTCAGGGCCGTGGGCCCCGGTCTCGAAGGCGTAGTAACCCGCGTTGTCGAACCCCTTGAGGGACAGCATGGGGCCGTCGACACCAGATTCGGCGGTATGGTTGTAGACCACATCCAGTATCACTTCGAGCCCGACCCGGTGCAGCTCGCGCACCATGGTCTTGAACTCGGTCACCGCCTCCCCCGCGCCATAGCGCGGCTCGGGGGCGAAGAAGGCGATGGGGTTGTAGCCCCAGTAGTTGGTGAGGCCAAGCTGCTCCAGGCGGGGCTCCGACATGAAGGCAGCCACCGGCATCAGCTGCACCGAGGTGACCCCGAGAGAGAGCAGGTGCTCTATCATCAGCGGATGACTGATGCCGAGGTAGGTGCCCCGCAGCGCCTCGGGCACCCCGGGATGCTGGCGGGTGAAACCCTTGACGTGGGTCTCGTAGAGCACCACCCGCTCGGGCGGGATCCCGGGCTTGCCGACCCCCTGCCAGTCGAAGGCATCGTCCACCACCACAGACTTGGCCACCATGGCCGCGCTGTCCCCCTGATAGAGGTCGTCATTCCAACGGGTCGCCCGGCTGAGTGCCCTGGCATAGGGGTCGATCAGCAGCTTGTCCGGGTCGAACAGCATGCCCTCCTGGGGCATGCCATGGACCCGGTAGCCGTAACGCTGACCGGCCTTCACCCCGCGCACATAGCCGAATCTGTATTGGCCGCGCCGACCGGGCAGGGCCAGCCGGACCAGCTCCTGCTCCTGCTCGTCGAACAGACAGAGCTCCACCTTGTCCGATTGGGGGGCCCAGACGCAGAAGTGGCAGCCTGCCTCGTCGAGCCGGGCCCCCAGCGGGTAGTCCACCCCATTTTCCATTACAAACATCAGGACTCCTGTTTGATGAACAAGGTCGCGAGCGGCGGCAAGTCCAGCACTATGCTGTGCGCCATCCCCTGCCAGGGGGTCGGCTCGGCGACTAAGGTCAAACCCACATCATAGTTGCTGCCCCAGTAATGCTCGCTATCTGTGTTGAGCACCACGGCATAGCGGCCCGCCTCTGGCACCCCGAGGCGATAGGCGAGGCGCGGCACAGGGGTGAAGTTGGAGGCGATCATCACAGGATTGGCCCCCTGCTTGTCGGCGCGCAGCCAGGCGAAGATGCTGTTGTCGGCGTCGTTGTGATCCAGCCAGCGGAAGCCGCTCTGCTCATAATCCGCCTGATACAAGGCAGCTTCATGACGATAGAGCCGGTTGAGATCGCGGATCAGCCGTTGCTGGCCGCCGTGCTTGGGGAATTGCAGCAGGTGCCAGGGCAACTGGGCATCGTGATTCCACTCGTTGCTCTGGGCGATTTCGGTGCCCATGAAGTTGAGCTTCTTGCCCGGATGGCCATACATGAAGCCCATGTAGGCCCGCAGGTTCGCGGCCTGCTGCCACTCGTCACCCGGCATCTTGTAAAGCAGGGAGTGCTTGCCGTGTACCACCTCGTCGTGGGACAGGGCCAGGATGAAGTTCTCGTCATAGTGATAGACCATGGAGAAGGTCATCTCGTTGTGGTGATAACGGCGGTGGATAGGCTCCTTCTGCATGTAGCTCAGGGTGTCGTGCATCCAGCCCATGTTCCACTTGAAGCCAAACCCGAGGCCACCCAGGAAGGTGGGTTTGGAGACACCGGCAAAGGCGGTGGACTCCTCGGCTATGGTCATGGTGTGGGGATACTTGCCGTATACCTCCTCGTTGGTCCACTTCAAGAGGCTGATGGCCTCGTAGTTGTGGTTGCCCCCGTCGACGTTTGGCACCCACTCACCGGCGTTGCGGGAATAATCCAGATAGAGCATGGAGGCCACCGCATCCACCCGCAGACCGTCGATGTGGAACTTGTCGAGCCAGAACAGGGCGCTCGCCACCAGGAACTGGCGCACGTTGTTGCGACCGAAATCGTAGATGTAGGAGTTCCAGTCCGGGTGCCAGCCACGGCGCGGATCCTCGTACTCGTAGAGCGGAGTGCCGTCGAAGCGGGCGAGACCATGGGCATCGGCCGGGAAGTGGGCAGGCACCCAGTCGAGAATGACGCCTATGCCAGCCTGGTGGCAGGCGTCGACGAAATGCTTGAAGTCATCGGCACTGCCGTAGCGACTGGTGGGGGAGAACATGCCCACCGGCTGATAGCCCCAGGAGCCGCTGAAGGGGTGCTCGGAGACCGGCATCAGCTCGATATGGGTGTAGCCCATCTCGGTGACGTAGTTGACCAGCTCCACCGCCAGCTCGCGCCAGTTCAGGCTGTCCCCGTTGGGATGACGCTTCCAGGAGCCCACGTGCAGCTCGTAGATGGAGAGCGGCTGCTCCCGCTTGTCATTGCGCTGGCTCTCGCGCCAGGCGGCATCCTGCCACTGGTACTGCTCGTGGTCGTGGATGACGGAGGCGAACGACGGGTACTGCTCGCAGTAGAAGCCGACCGGATCGCTCTTGTGGGGCAGGCGATGGCCGGCCGGATCTTTCAGTTCGAACTTGTAACGGTCCCCGGCCTTGAGGCCAGGCACGAACAGCACCCAGTGACCGCACTGGCTCCGCTGCATGGGGTGGCGACGCCCATCCCAGAAGTTGAAATCGCCGATCAGGCTCACCGCCGTGGCGCTCGGCGCATAGACGGCGAAGCGCACCCCTGCCACCTGCTGACCGAGATGCTCCACGGTGCGCAGCTGCGCGCCCAGGGTGTGGTAGAGGTTTTCCGGCTGGAAGCTGAGCTCAGCCAAGCCTTCCCAGGCGGCAGCCTGGAATTGGTAAGGGTCGATGGATTCGGCACTGGCATCGGGGTAGCTGGCGATCAGCTGATAGGGGAAGGGATTCTTGCGGCGAGTGAAAACAGTTTCAAAAAGGCCCGCTTCGTCGGCGGCGGTCAGGGTGGCAACTATCTTGCCTGACTTGAGGTCCCTGACCCGGACCTCGAGGGCATCCGGCAACCAGGCCGTCAGTTTCAGGCCTGGCCCATCCGGATTGGCCAGCAGGCCTAGATGGGAGAAGGGATCGGCACAGCGGGCGGCAACCAAACGTTCAACGGGCATCGACATTTCCTTTCATGGCTGAACATCCGCTCCGGCCTGGGCCGAAGCGGATGAAAGTGAGTCACATGTTGACAGCAAGGGCTCAACGACTGGCCTCGTCACGGGCCTGGCTCATCTTGCCCGCCAGCGCCTTGAGCGCCTCATCGGCAAAAATATCTTCCAGATCCTTTGAAAGCTTGCGACGCCAGTTCGGGTATTCGTAACTGGTGCCCGGCACGTTGACCGGCTTGTCCATCTCCAGCCAGTCTTCCAGCTGGGTACTGAACAGGGCACAGCTGCCGCGGGACATGTGCAGTTGCAGGCCATGGTTGAGTTCGGTGTTCATCCCGACCCAGTTCACGTCATGGCTGATGTTGCCAGAGATGACCCCATGGGCATGCAGGCTGTCAAGGATCCGCTGCTTGGCCTGGTGGCGATCAGCATACAGGGTCTTGAGTACCTCTTCATCCGGGTACAGGCCCAGCTCGCGGCCCAGCGCCAGATCGTCGCAATGCCAGAAGCCCTTCAGGGTCGGCATGTCGTGGGTGGTCAGGGCCGACATCGCCTGCTCGGTGTAGTGCGCCGGGGAGATGAAACCGCCGTCCCCCTTGGAGCGCTCGAAGAAGAACACCTTGTAGGAGTGGACGCCGTTCTCTTTGAGCGTGACGTCTATGCCTTCCGGCACTGTGCCGAGATCTTCACCGATCAGCAGGCACTGGTTGCGGTGGGACTCGAGGGCAAGTATCCCCAGCAGGTCGTTGACCGGATAGTAGATGTAGGCGCCCTTGGCGGCGGACGCTCCGGGCGGAACCCACCACAGGCGCAGCAAGGCCATCACATGGTCGATGCGCAGCGCGCCGCAGGCACGCATGTTGGCGCGGAACAGATCCACCATGGGCTGATAGGCTGCCTCGAACAGCTGGTTCGGGTTCATGGGGGGAAGACCCCAGTTCTGACCGAGGGGGCCCAGGATGTCGGGGGGCGCACCGACCGAGGCTTTCGGGCAGTAGAGATCCCGGTTGGCCCAGATCTCGGTGGAGCCTTCGGAGACGCCCACCGCCAGATCCCGGTAGATCCCCATCACCATGCCGGCGGCCTTGGCGCGGGCATCGGCTTGCGCCAGCTGCTCATCGGCCAGGAACTGCAGATAGAGGTAGAAATTCACATCCTGGCTGTGATCCTGCATCCAGGCAGCCACTTCCGGGTTGTGGTAATCGCGGAAGGCATCCGGCCAGACCGGCCAGCCCCAGGCGTTCTCACCCTTGCCATAGAAATGGGCCTGCAGGGCATCAAAGGCGGCCTGCTGTTGCAGGCTGTCGCCACCGGCGGCCACGAAGGCATCGAAGGCGGCCTGACGCTCGGCGCTGAGCCTGGCCTCATCGAACACCTGGCGCAGCATGCCTATCTTGGTCTCGATGACGCCGGTGTAATCCACGTTCTCCTTGGCCCGCAGGGAGGCCAGATGCTGCTGGAAGGCCGGGCTCGCCACATCGGCCTTGAGCCGCTCGTTGGCCAGAAACTCGGGCACGGCTTCCACATTGATGTAGGCCACGTTGAGCCAGCGGCGGGAAGAGGGGCTGTAGGGGCTGGCACTCTCGGGATTCGCAGGATAGAGGGCATGGATGGGGTTCAGCCCCACGAAATGGGCTCCCCAGGCGGCGGCCTGCTCGACCAGCTGGCCAAGGTCGCTGAAATCACCTATGCCCCAGTTGTGGCGGCTGCGCAGGCAGTAGAGCTGCACGCTCGGGCCCCACACCTTGCGGCCGTTGGCGATGGGCGCCTGCTTGTAGCAGGACTTGGGCGCGACTATGAGGCGCATGGTGGCGAGTGGCTCGTCGTTGCCCTCTTCCAGCAGCACCAACTGGTGATAGCCGAGCTCCGGCTGCACATCCAGCGCGACCCTATAGGCCTGACACTCCATCTCCTCGAATTCGGCGACGCCGACCAGTTCCCCTTCGATGGGGGTCAGCTGGCCGGACAACAGGGCTCCCTGCTCCAGCACTATCTGCCAGTGGAGGGCGTCGTTGACGAACTCTATGGGCAGACGAACCTCGAGGCTGATGGGGTCGCCACTGCGCACTACCATCACGGGATCCAGAGGTCGCAACCAGTGCTGACGGTGCTCCTGCTCCAGCTGTTCGGTCAGGGCGGCCTCGTCGTCGACGCGGTAGCCCATGGCGCCCAGCATGGCGGCCTTGCTCTCTTCGGATACCTGGGCCGGGTGGCCCCAGGCATCAACATACTCACTGGCGATACCTTTTGCGGCAGCCAGCTGTTCAATCAGGGTGGTCATAGTTTGAGAATTCCCGCTGTGGATTCTATCTACACTATTTGTGATTAATTTTTATGGGTGGTACTTGAACAGTGGCTCTTTGGCCATGCTAAACCGCGCACATTTTTACATATCTCCCCGGCTGGTTGTGTGACCGAACAGGCACTATTGTTGATCTCTGCGACCGGATCCGCTGATGATGCATTCGACAAAAGTTGGTAGCCAGTTACATAAAACGAAAATAAATTTCACAGTTTTTCATGATATAGCGCAATTTCGCGCAGATTGTTGGTTGACTCACCGGTGAGTTCTAGTAAATTTACAAACGGAATTTTCTTTGACTACTGAACAGTTAGGTAACCAAATATGACTATCAAAGTAGGTATTAACGGTTTTGGCCGCATCGGTCGTTTCGTGTTCCGTCTGGCCGCTGAGCGTGCTGACATCGAAGTGGTTGGTATCAACGACCTGATCGACGTTGACTACATGGCTTACATGCTGAAGTACGATTCAACTCACGGTCGTTTCAACGGTACCGTTGAAGTTAAAGACGGCAACCTGGTTGTTAACGGCAAAACCGTACGTGTTACCGCTGAGCGTGACCCGGCAAACCTGAAATGGGATGCCATCGGTGTTGACGTTGTTGCCGAAGCTACCGGTCTGTTCCTGGACGACGCCACTGCTCGCAAGCACATCGCTGCCGGCGCCAAGAAAGTCGTACTGACCGGTCCGTCCAAAGACGCTACCCCTATGTTCGTCATGGGTGTTAACGACGCTACCTACGCTGGCCAGGACATCGTTTCCAACGCTTCCTGCACCACCAACTGCCTGGCCCCGATCGCCAAGGTTCTGAACGATACCTTCGGTATCGAATCCGGCCTGATGACCACTGTCCACGCTACCACTGCTACCCAGAAGACCGTTGATGGTCCGTCTGCCAAAGACTGGCGCGGTGGCCGCGGTGCGGCTCAGAACATCATCCCGTCCTCTACCGGTGCTGCCAAGGCTGTTGGCGTTGTTATCCCGGAACTGAACGGCAAACTGACCGGTATGGCTTTCCGCGTACCGACTCCGGACGTGTCCGTTGTTGACCTGACCGTCAACCTGAAGAAAGCTGCCACCTACGCAGAAATCTGCGCAGCCATGAAAGCAGCCTCCGAAGGCTCCATGAAGGGCGTGCTGGGCTACACCGAAGATCAAGTGGTTTCCACCGACTTCCTGGGTGAGCGTCAGACTTCAGTGTTCGATGCCAAGGCTGGTATCGCACTGAACGACAAATTCGTTAAAGTTGTATCCTGGTACGACAACGAAATGGGCTACTCCAGCAAGGTTCTGGACCTGATCGCTCACATCTCCAAGTAATTTGGGATGCGCAATCGCGTAGCTTGAAAAAAGGCGGCCATTGGCCGCCTTTTTGTATTCTGGATCTGCCGACCTCTTTCTTGAATGTGCGCGAGCACAGGAGTCTCCATGCAACCGACACGTACTCTGACAGCCCACTGTACCCTCAGTCACCCCGCGGGTGGCCAGCCTCTGCTGACCATCGACAACGAGCATGCCAGGGCGGAGATCAGCCTGTTTGGCGCCCATGTACTGAGCTATCAGCGCCACGGCGAACCCGCCTCGATCTGGCTCAGCGACAAGGCCGTGCTGGATGGCAGCAAGCCGATCCGGGGCGGCATCCCCCTGTGCTGGCCCTGGTTCGGCCCCTCCCCCGCTCGCGTCGGCAGCGGCAAGCCGGCCCATGGCTTCGCCCGCACCAGCCTGTGGACCCTGGATGGCGTCTCCGATCACGGGGATGGCACCCTGGTCCATCTGTCTCTGCGCGACACCGACGCCAGCCGCGCCCTCTGGCCCCACGCCTTCGAGCTGGAGCTGGATGTGCTGGTGGGCAAGGAGCTCTCCCTGGTGTTGACCACCCGCAACACCGGCAAGACGCCCCTCACCTACAATGCGGCCCTGCACACCTATCTGCAGATAAGCCGCCCAGAGGCCGTCAGCGTGACCGGGCTGGGTGAGCCTTATGCCGACAAGCTGACGGGTCAGGATGGGCAGCAGCAGGGCGCTCTGACGCTCACAGCTGCCATTGATCGGGTCTACCACCAAGCCGAGGCCATGGTGATGGTCAAGGACGGCGATCGCACCACTAAAGTGGTGAGCGGCAACAACGACAGCGTCGTGGTCTGGACCCCCTGGCTGGAAGGGGCCACCGCCATGGCGGACATGAGCGACGATGGCTACCGCACCATGCTCTGCGTCGAGGCGGCCATCACGGCCGAGGCTGGCGTCGTTATCGCGCCGGATGAGGAGCACAGCTTCTCTACCGTGATCATCTGATCTTTGTCTTCGCGAAACCCGTAACGAAAGAGGGCACCCCAACGGGTGCCCTCTTCTATTCAGCCTTTCTATTCAACGCTTCGCACACTCAGGCGTTGCCCTGGGTCTTGAGCTTGAGCTCGGCAGCGAAGTTCAGCATGCGATCCAGCGGGATCAGCGCCTTCACCCGCAACTCCTCATCCACCAGGATCTCGTGACGCTCGGCGCCATCGGTCAGTGCCTCCTTGATCGCAACCAGACCGTTCATCGCCATCCAGGGACAGTGGGCGCAGCTGCGGCAGGTGGCACCATCACCACCGGTCGGTGCCTCCACCATCTCCTTGTCCGGGCAGGCCTGCTGCATCTTGTAGAAGATGCCGCGATCGGTCGCCACTATCAGCTTCTGCTGGGGCAGCTCACGGGCCGCCTTGATGAGTTGGCTGGTAGAACCCACCGCATCAGCCAGTTCGATGACGGAAGCCGGGGACTCCGGGTGCACCAGCACGGCCGCGTCCGGGTTCTGGGCCTTGAGTTCGCGCAGGGCCTTGGCCTTGAACTCGTCATGGACTATGCAGTGACCCTGCCAGCGCAGCATCTCGGCGCCCGTCTTCTTCTCGATGTAGGCACCCAGGTGTCTGTCCGGACCCCAGATGATCTTGTGGCCCTGGCTGTCCAGGTGCTCGACTATCTCCAGCGCTATGCTGGAGGTGACCACCCAGTCGGCCCGGGCTTTCACCGCCGCAGAGGTATTGGCATAGACCACGACTATATGGTCGGGATGGGCATCGCAGAAGGCGGAGAATTTATCGATGGGGCAGCCCAGATCCAGGGAGCACTCCGCCTCCAGGGTCGGCATCAGCACCCGTTTGTGGGGGCTCAGGATCTTGGAGGTCTCCCCCATGAAGCGCACACCGGCCACGATCAGGGTCTGGGCGGCGTGATCACGACCGAAGCGAGCCATCTCGAGGGAGTCGCCGACGAAACCGCCGGTGGCCTCGGCCAGCGCCTGGATCTCGGGATCCGTGTAGTAGTGGGCAACCAGCACGGCCTGACGCGCCTCGAGCAGCGCCTTGATCTCGATGATCAGGGCCGCCTTCTGTTCGGCAGTCAGGGGAGCCGGTTTGACCGGAAAGGGATAGTCCATCTCGATGACCGGAGGGACACTGCTCAGTGCATTGCTCATTGCGACTGTTCCATCAACGCTTGGAAAGGCCAAAATTATAACCAGAAGCCGCGCACAAACCCATCAACAAATCGCGATCACCAGACAGGGAGCCAGCTGCAGCTAAAACAAGAAGGCCCGCACTGGAGAGCGGGCCTTCTTGTTTGCAAGTCATGGTGGTCGTTACTGGGCTCGAACCAGTGACCCCCTCCTTGTAAGGGAGGTGCTCTCCCAGCTGAGCTAAACGACCTGGGATAAGGCTAAATGATGGTGGGTCGTGCTGGATTCGAACCAGCGACCAATTGATTAAAAGTCAACTGCTCTACCGACTGAGCTAACGACCCATCTGTATCATTTTTTTTAAAGCATGGTGGTCGTTACT
>NZ_JAAILA010000003.1 GCF_010974825.1 Aeromonas rivipollensis
ATGGCGCTCCTGACCCGTTGGACGAGACGAGGGAACCCGCGAAGCGGACGGTTTACCGGGGGGAGAAGACTTTTGGTGCTATTTGCCAAAGAGGTTAGCACCCCTCACCCTGGCCCTCTCCCCCAAGGGGCGAGGGGATCTGACCGAAGGATGCCGAGGCTTTGGCAGGCCACAAACAAAAACCGCAGCCTTGAGCTGCGGTTTTTATTTCTATTCCCCAAACACGCTTTGACCCAAGCCAAAGCCCTATTTCCCCAACCCCTTGCACTGCTCTCCCCCTGCGGCGGGATAGGCGGAGAGCGTCACGTCGAGGGCGGTGCGCAGGCTGCCGGATTGGCAGAAGTCGCAGATGCCGCCAGCATCGATATCTGTGATGCGGGCGCCTTGCGGCCCCTCCTTCACCAGATAGGTACTGACAAAACGGTAGGTGCCGCTGGCGGCGTCGAGCGGGGTGCCCGGCTCGCCAAAGGTGAAGCGCACCTTGACCTCGCTGCGATCCCGGCTGCCAGCGATGGTGCGCGACGAGAGGATCTGCGAGCCCAGCAGGTGATCCCAGGCATTGGGCAGGAAGGGGTTGCCCTCGACAAAGGGAGGCTTCTCGTCCGGGGCCTCGCGAGTGGCTATCTCCCGCGCTTTGGAGGCGGCATTGAGCAGGCAGAGCAGCTCGGGGGAGACGATGTTGGGCAACGCACCGCCCAGGTCTGCCTGATAGAGGCCGCTCGGTTTGACGCTGCGCTCCCAGACCAGAAACTCGGCCACCTTGGCGCGGGCACTGGCTGTCGGTTCCAGCACTCCGCTGGTGGCGGTGCCGGCATGGGCCGGAACAGACAAGGCAAACGCCAGTAAGGGCCAGCCAGGTATCTTCATGGTGCCATCTTCCTTATGTTCGATTGCATGGACGGAGCGCCCTGAAAAAAAAAGCGCAGCCCAAGGGCTGCGCTCTGCGTCAGGTCGTCAACCGACGGGCCTCAGGCACGGCGCCAGCTGGTCTTGCCGGCGCTGTCTTCCAGCACTATGCCCATCTCGGTGAGACGGTTGCGGGCGGCGTCGGCGGCGGCCCAGTTCTTGTCGGCACGGGCCTGGTTGCGCTGGGCGATCAGTTGCTCGATCTCGGCCACTTCGTCGTCCGCTTCGCCACCCTTAAAGAAGGCGTCCGGGTCTTGCTGCAGTATGCCGAGCACGGCGCCCAGTTCCCGCAGGCGGGCACCCAGGCCTGCGGCGACAGCGATGTCTTCGGCCTTCTGGCGGTTGATCTCGCGCACCAGATCGAACAGGGCGGAGTAGGCTTCCGGGGTGTTGAAGTCGTCGTCCATGGCATCGACAAAGCGGGCCACCTGCTCGTCACCACCGGCGGCGGCAGCCGCAGGCAGGTCGCGCAGGGCGGTGTACATCCGCTCCAGGGCGGCGCGGGCCTGCTTCAAGTTGTCTTCCGAGTAGTTGAGCTGGCTGCGGTAGTGGCCGGACATCAGGAAGTAGCGCACGGTTTCGGCGTCAAAATGGGCCAGGACGTCGCGGATGGTGAAGAAGTTGCCAAGAGACTTGGACATCTTCTCCTTGTCCACCATCACCATGCCGCTGTGCATCCAGGTGTTGACGTAGTCGCCACCGTGGGCGCAGCAGGACTGGGCTATTTCGTTCTCGTGGTGGGGGAACTGCAGATCCGAGCCGCCACCGTGGATGTCGAAGTGGTTGCCAAGGTGCTTGGAGTTCATGGCGGAGCACTCTATGTGCCAGCCGGGGCGACCCGGGCCCCAGGGGCTGTCCCAGGTCGGCTCGCCGGGCTTGGACATCTTCCACAACACGAAGTCCAGCGGGTTGCGCTTGGCTTCGACCACGTCGACCCGGGCGCCGGCCTGCAGCTGCTCCAGATCCTGGCCAGAGAGCTTGCCGTAGTCGGCGAAGGACTCGACGATGAACATCACATCGCCGTTGTCCGCCACGTAGGCGTGCTCTTTCTCCAGCAGGGTTTCGACCAGGGCGATGATTTCATGGATGTGCTGGGTAGCGCGGGGCTCGATGTCCGGGCGCAGCATGCCGAGGGCGTCAAAGTCCTGGTGCATGTCGCCGATCAGGCGCTCGGTGAGGTCGTCACAGGTGACCCGGGTCTCGGCAGCGCGCTTGATGATCTTGTCATCCACGTCGGTGATGTTGCGCACATAGGTGAGATCGTAACCGGCGTAACGCAGGTAACGGGCCACCACATCGAAGGAGACGAAGGTGCGACCGTGGCCGATATGACAGTGATCGTAGATGGTGACGCCACACACATACATGCCCACCTTGCCCGGGTGGATAGGTTTGAATTCTTCTTTTTGACGAGTGAGTGTGTTGTATATCTTCAGCATCTTATAACCACTGCCTGTGAGTAAAATGGCCTGACATTCTAACCGCATCCGGTGGAGAAAACGAGGCAGAAAAAGCGCCGGATCCCCCATGCCATCTATGCCGCAGCCCCTTGATGGGCTAGAATTGCCACCACTTTAGGCCATAGCCCATGCAACAGCCGCGAGCCGGCTTCGTGCTCGCGCAACATTTGAAAGGACATATCATGGTTACTCTGCACACCAACCACGGCGACATCACCCTGACCCTGAACGCGGAAAAAGCCCCCGAGACCGTGGCCAACTTCCTGCAATACTGCCGTGACGGTCACTACGACAACACCATCTTCCACCGCGTCATCGACGGCTTCATGATCCAGGGCGGCGGTTATGCCCCGGGCTTCGAAGAGAAAGAGACCCGCGCCTCCATCAAGAACGAGGCGGCCAACGGCCTGTCCAACAAGATTGGCACCATCGCCATGGCCCGCACCTCGGAGCCGCACTCCGCCAGCGCCCAGTTCTTCATCAACGTGAACAACAACGACTTCCTGGACTTCAAGTCCCCCACCACCCAGGGCTTCGGCTACTGCGTGTTCGGTGAAGTCACCGCCGGCATGGACGTGGTCAACAAGATCAAGGGCGTCAAGACCGGCAACTACGGCCGCATGCATCAAGACGTGCCAACCGAAGACGTCGTCATCACCAAGGTGACCCTTGCTGAGTGATTGTCGCCTTCTGCGCACTGATATAACTGCGGCCCCGGCCGCAGTTTTTCCATCTGCGCAGGCCACCCCCGCCAACTGGCGCCGCCTCGACTATCTGGCCCAGGGCAATCCCCGCCAGCGCTCCGCCCATGCCCTGCTCAACGCAGGCTGCTGGGATGCGCTGGGGCGCCTGTGCCAGGACCTGGCGCTGGTGAGCACAGTCGCCATCGGGCTCGACAGGCCCGGCAGCGATCTCGACATCCTCTGCCAGCACCCTGATCCCGCGCGCCTCGCCGCCCTCTTGCGTGAGCAGGGCTGGACGGCCAGCGACAAGGGGCACCAGGTGTGGCTGATGGAGCAGACCCTGACAGGCCCGGACCAGGCGCGCTGGCCGGTGGAGCTCTATGTCACCCAAGCCCCGCTTGAGACGCTCAACGGCTGGCGTCACCTCAGCCTGATGGCCGCCCTGCTGGGGCACTTTGGCCACGACTTCTATCAGGCCGTGGTGCGCCTTCGCCTCGAGTCAGGGCTCAAGGGAGAGGCGGCCATCTGCCGTCTGCTTGGCCTTGGCGGCGATCCTTACGCCGCACTGCTGACCCTGGAGGGGCGCGACCTTGCCAAGCTCCACTGGCAGGCCCATTCCCAATGCGACTCGTCCACCCCGGCAGGCTCCCCTGCCCCCCTTTGCCCGGAACCCATCAAGAGCACTCATCCCACATCATGAGCACCCTTTTTATCAGTGACATTCACCTGTGCGCCCAGCGGCCCGACATGACAGCCGCACTGGTGCGTTTTCTCGAGCGCGACGCCCCCAAGGCCGATGCCCTCTATGTGCTGGGAGATCTGTTCGAATTCTGGATTGGCGACGACGATCCCAACCCGCTCCACAGCCAGGTGGCCGAGGCCTTCCTGGCCCTGAGCCGGCAGGATGTGCCCATCTACTTCATCCACGGCAACCGCGACTTCCTGCTGGGCAAGGCCTTCGCCAAACGGGCGGGCATGACGCTGCTCGGCGACCCTTGCGTCATCGATCTCTACGGGGAGCGGGTGCTGCTGAGCCACGGGGACCTGCTCTGCACCCTGGATGAGGGCTATCAGAAGTTTCGCCGCATCACCCAGCAGAAGTGGCTGCGCTGGCTCTTCCTGCGCCTGCCGCTGGCCCGCCGCCAGATCATCGCCTGCAAGATGCGGGGCCAGAGCCAGATGGAGAATTCCGGCAAACCACAGACCATCATGGATGTGACCCCGGCGGCGGTCGATGCGCTGTTGCGCCAGCATGGCTGCCAGTTGCTTATCCATGGCCACACCCACAGGCCCGCCGTCCATGACTTCATGCTGGACGGCAAGCCGGCGCGGCGCATAGTGCTGGGAGACTGGTTCGAGCAAGGATCCGTGCTGAGCTGCTCCCCGCAGGGCCAGCGGCTCGAGAGTCGTCCCCTCCCCGAGTGACGCTCCCCCTCGGGGATAAGGGATGCCCATATGACAACGTCTGTCCCCCTCCCCGAGCAGGATGCAACGCCGAACCCTGCATATACTCTGTGTCTGTGCACACAAATGAGGACTAGATGATGGGATTTCTTACCTGGGTTGTATTGGGATTGATCGTCGGCATCCTGGCCAAATGGATAATGCCGGGCAAGGATGGGGGCGGTTTCTTCATGACGGTGATCCTGGGGGTCATAGGCGCCATGGTGGGTGGTTACATCGGCACCCTGCTGGGCATGGGAACGGTGACCGGCTTCAACCTGCCGAGCATACTTATCGCCACCGTGGGTGCCTTGATAGTGCTGTTTTTCTACAACAAGATCCGCAGCTGAGCCGCTGAATCCGTTTCTTTCAGCACTCGATGTGTATGCCCCCCGGGCCAGGATCCGAAACCTTGGGTTTCGGATTTTTTATGGGCGCTCCGCCCCTTTCGCCTCCGGCGCAGCTGGCAGCCCAACCCAGGTGCCGGGGTTCTGGCGCGAGGCGCTGATCTATCGAGGTTGGCGGGTGCGGCATTGGTGCAAACCTAGTGCTTCCGTCTATGGCATCCCGTTATTGCCATACAGACAGAAGCCGGGGCGCTCGCTCAATTGCGCGTAGTAATCGCTCACCGCCGCGAGTGGCGGGCGCTCGAAGGGGGTATGGAACCAGCGATTCACCGACAGGCCGACGGGAATGTCCGCCAGCGAGAAGCGGCTCCCGGCCACATAGCCGCCGGTGGCCTCGAGCTGCCTGTCCAGGATCTGCATGTACCTGGACCACTCGGCACAACTCGCCTCCATCGCCTGGCTGTCCTGATGGGCGGGGGAGTGCCTCACCAGCGACATGAAGGCGTAGCTCCAGGCGCGGTTCAAGTCCGACGACTGCCAATCCATCCATTGATCGACCCTGGCCCTTGCCCGCGCCTCGGCGGGATAGAGAGAGCCGTCACCATAACGCGTCGCCAGATATCGGATGATGCTGTTGGACTCCCACAGGGTGAAGTCCCCATCTCTCATGACCGGCACCATACCGTTGGGATTCAATGCCAGGAACTCGGCACTCCGGGTGGACTGAAAACCGCTCCCCCACTCCTCCCGCTCGAAAGGGAGATCCAGCTCGGCGCAGGTCCACAACACCTTGCGCACATTGATTGACGACCCCTTGCCCAGTATCAGTACCATGTCTTCGTCCTTGTATAAGAAGGCACCAGCTTCCATCAAGGGGAGAGCGCCGGTCAAGGGGAGAGCCATGACTGCAGTTGGCCCATGGGACTGGCGCTCATGGGCCGCCCTGGGCATGGCCTGAGCGGGGTGAGCCACAGATGAAAAAGAGGCGGTGGGCTAAACTCATGCTTGCGTGCCCGGCTTGACCGACCCCTTCAGAGCGGCCGCGGGACAGGCGAAGCAGTAAAGGACAACATCATGAAAATATGGAAAATCTGCCTGATAGCAGCGCAGCTCATGCTGGTTGCCTGCGCCTCCTCCGACGGCTCGGGCCCTCCCCCGACCGGGGACGACGGCAGCAACGCCGGCGGCAAGAGCGGAGGTGGCAGCAGCTACCTGACCTATTAACGAGGCCATCTCCTGCAAGCTGAGGCTCAGTCAGGCCCCAACGTCTAATACGACAAGACCAGAAAGCGCCGGCAGCTCGCCGGCGCTTTTCGTCTCGCCAATCGGTGATGCCCTGCCCGACGACCATGCGCACAATGACCCAAAGAAGGGGCAGAACAGCGCCATCTGGAGCAAAGGTGGACACGGAGGAAAAACAAAAAGGCCACTATCGCTAGTGGCCTTCGTAAGTCTTTGATTGCTTTCTTCAATAACTGGTGCCTGAGGCCGGAATCGAACCGGCACGACGCGAACGTCGAGGGATTTTAAATCTAGCAGCTCCGTTTGCATCTTATAACATGTAATAGCAAGTAGATGGAGCGAGTAACACTGCTAATTCGCAACGAATGGCACCACGACATAGAGCATCGCATACCGCTTATCACAGAATTCGCAAAGATAGCGAAATAGCACCTTGTAAGACAGCCAGTATTCCGCATTTCCCCCACCCCAATGCTTTTGTTACATAAAAGCCAATCCAGCTACTCGCGCAAAATGCATATCTTGCGCCCCCAAGGAACTCCCAACCATATGATTTATCATGCAATATTAACTGGGTGAAACAGCCCCATTGGGGACACACCAATAAGGATTCTGCTCTCCCTACATACGCCATATCCTGCCGGGTGCTGTGACTTCACAGTAGGGGAGATACAGGTATCTCCTATTGAGCTGCTCAATGTCCCCTTATCATCCCTAACGCCGACTACAGTGTGGCTCGCGCCAGAGAGCCTTAAGCATCCGGTCCGAAGTGTGCAATGGCAAAATCGATGAAGCTTCGGAGTTTGGGGGTCATGCGACGATCCGGGGCATACAGGATGTGCATTGGCAATGTTGGTGCGTGGTATTCAGGCAGCAGTGTGACCAGCTGCCCGGATGCGAGATAGGGCTGAACAATTTCAAAGGGTTGCAGCAAAACGCCTACTCCGGCGATTGCAGCAGCCATTAAAGCCTCTCCACTATCCACCATCAAACGGCCTGAGACAGGGACAGTCACCGTTCCCTCAGGCCCGATCAAGGTCCACCGCTTACTCAACTCTGGGTGCAGGTAACCTAGACACTCCTGCCGAGAAAGATCCTGCGGCGTATTGATTGGCCCTCGCGCCGCCAGATAACTGGGGGCTGCGCACAGGATCAGTCGATAGGGCGCCAGTTGTCGAGCAATCAAGCCGCTATCCGTCAATTCACCAATACGAAAGACCACATCGTATCCTTCATCAACGACATCGACCAACCGGTTGGTCATGGATAACTCCAGCGTCACCTCAGCGTTGGCATTCAGATAGTCGGGAAGCTTTGGTGAAAGCGCATGAATGCCGAACGTCACCGGGGCGTTGATACGCAGCCGCCCACGGGGGGTTGCCCGGGTTTCTGCCGCCAGTCCTTCTGCCGCCTCGACGTCCGCCAAAATGCTTTTAGTCCGCTCGTAAAACTCGCGACCAATATCGGTCAGGTGTTGCCGGCGCGTGGTGCGATTGAGTAGGCGAACTCCCAGATGCTGTTCCAGCATCTGCACATGTTTTCCGACCAGCTGGGAGGACATTCCAAGCGCGTTCCCTGCCGCCGAAAAGGAGCCGAGTTCGACGGCTTTGGTGAATACCGTCATGCTTAACAACCTGTCCATTAGAAACACCCTGTTTCAGGTATTGGTTAATTTTGACAATTTATCCCACAAAAGCTCAAGTCGTATAGTGGCAACAGTTGATCTAGCCCTCTCAAGTTCAAGGAGTTGCAAAATGAAAGTTGCCATCATCGGTACCGGAAACATGGCCAGCGGCCTAGCAAGTACTTTGGCGGGAGCCAACCACAACGTCGCCATCGGCAGCCGCGATCCGGCCAAAGCCGCCGCACTCGCTGAAAAAGTGGGACAGGAGTCCCAAGGTGGCGGCATTGCTGCCGCTACCCGGCTGGCAGACATCGTGATCCTGGCCATTCCCTTCGGCGGTGCTGCCGATGCCCTCAAGGAGGCAGGGGATCTTGCCGGTAAGATTCTGGTCGATATCAGCAACCCGATCAGCGCCGACTACAAGGAGCTGGTGATAGGACACACCACCTCCGCCGCCGAAGAAATCCAGGCCCTGGCACCTAAGGCCAATGTCGTGAAGGCATTCAACACTATCTTTGCCCAGTTGCTGCCGTCCGAGGCCCGCCAAGGCAAGATGCTCCAGGTGTTGATCGCTGGCGATGACGAAGAGGCCAAATCTCAGGTGTCCGCACTAGCTCAATCGATGGGCTTTGAGGCGGTCAATGCTGGTCCGTTGAGCAATAGCCGGTTTATCGAGCCTATTGGTGAAATGAACATTCACTTTGGCTACTTCCTCGGCAAAGGCCCGACCGTGGCACCGGCCTGGGTACAGGTATAAGTTACTCATAGGGATGCCATGGCCAGCGTTGGACTGACCCTGGCATCCCGACAAGGACCATGATGAAACCTTTCATTCGTTCGGCACTGATTACGCTGTCATTGCTCATCCCGCACGGCTTGGTCAACGCAGCTCCGGCCATAGAGGTTCTGGGTAAGGACTACAGCTTCCCCCACAAGCTGACAGGCTTGCCAACCAAGTTATCAGGCTTCCAGGACTTGCAAATCAACGCTTTCACAACCAGCGATGGCGTAAAACTGCGCTATTGGGAGACAGGTTCAGGCAAACCCTTGGTGTTCATTCCTGGCTGGTCGGCCAGCGGTGCTGAATACATCAACGTGCTCTATCTGCTCAGCAAGCATTACCACGTTTATGTGCTTGATCCCCGTAATCAGGGACTATCGCAGCACGTCGAATACGGCAGTCGCATCACGCGCCTCTCGGTCGACCTAAAGGAGTTCACGGAACACCTCGGTTTGCAGATAGCGGATTACTGTGGCTGGTCGATGGGCGCGGCTGTCCTGTGGGGTTATATCGACCTATTCGGCACGAAGAGTATTCGCAAGGTGGTTTTCGTCGACGAACCAGTCTCCATCTACTCTCATGCCGACTGGACCGAACAGGAACGGCTCGACGCTGGCGGCATGACGTCATCGGTTGAACGTATGGTGGCAACCTTCACCACCGGAGCACCGACAAACCAATTGGTGGTCGATATGAAGGTTGTCGAGCGAGCCATGGTCAACGATTCGCCGTACTACGAGAACTCGACCGCTTTCGCGCACGAGTTTGTCAAAACCGATCCGAAGTACACCGCCAAGGTGCTGTTCGATCACGCCACAAATGACTGGCGCGACGTGATCCGCCACAAGATCGACATACCGACAGCCATCTTCTCTGGCGAATACAGCAACAACTTGCCTAGTCAACGCTGGATGGCTTCCGTCATACCGAATGCGAGGCTCTATACCTATAGCCGGTCTGAGCAAGGCGACCACTTCCTCATGTTCAAGAACCCGCTCAAGTTCTCGCAGGACCTGCATGCCTTTCTTGAACGTTAAGCCAACCATGACTCTCCGGCTCCCCCGGTGGGTCAACCGCTAAGCAAACATCCATTTTTCACCCTAAGGAGAATTTTATGCCCGTCGTACGTGTTACCTGGTTTGAAGGTAAAGAAACCGCCACTAAACAAGTCGTTGCCGCTGAGATTACGGATAGCATTGTCCGCAATACAGGAACGGACCCGAAGTACATCTACGTGATTTTCGAAGACGTGGCGCCATCTGATTGGGCCGGTGAAGGGAAACTGTTCGGTAGCTGACACCAAACCTTTTCAGGCTGACGATGACGGTGCGATCAAATGGTCGCACCGTGTTAATACTGGTGCAACGGCTCGGAAGAGCATTGATAGCCAGTCTTGCAGCCGACTTGTACTAGAAATTCGGATTGAGTGCTCGGTGCCGTTGCCGTTGCCGTTGCCGTTGCCAAGCCGCTTCTTGGAATAGAGACACAACCATGAACATAGATTTTTCTCCCCTGATAGACGATCTCCCCCTCGCGTATCGCTACCGTCCTGCCGTGGGTCAGCCAATTGGTCTGGTGATACTGATGCATGGGGTCGGCAGCAATGAGGACTCCTTGCTTGGCCTGGGAAGCTTCATTCCTAATAACCTTTCTGTCGTTTTGGTTCGCTCCCCTTTGACCATGGAGCCTGGGGCGTACTCCGCATTCTCGGTCAGTTTCACGGCAAACGGGCCCAAAATCGACACGGCAGCGGCAGAAGCAAGCCGGCAACGGCTCCTCCGGTTTATTCCCGAGCTGCAACTACGTTATGGCGTTACATCTGATCAAACCCTGATTGCCGGATTTAGCCAAGGGGGCATCATGTCAGCCAGCCTTGCACTGACCGCCCCCAAATGCGTTCGTGGCTTTGCCATTCTTTCTGGGCGCATCCTGCCGGAAATTGAGCCTCTCATCGCCCGGGCTGAAGATCTGCAACACCTGTCTGCGCTCGTGATACATGGTAAAAACGATGATCGACTGCCGTATTTCTGGGCAGAGAAAAGCACTGAGTTGCTTCAGGCACATGGCATCCCATCTCATCTGCTGAATTATGGAATTGGTCATGAAATTACCCATGAGGTGGCTACTGATTTTGCATCCTGGGTTCGCAACATCTTGCTTTGAGGGCTGTATAGATGATGCCTGACAAAGCCTTTGGCACCTCGCCACCCTCCATTGCACAACGCTTATCACAGAATTCGCAAAGATGAGGTGTGGATCACACCGTCGATGCAATCCCATGCAGCCTCACCTAATGGCCCCATTTGTCACCAACCAAGACAACCCAAGCGCATTGAATTCCCTTTGTGCACAAAGGAAACGAGATAACGTACTGTTTTGATTCACGAAAAGACAAAGTGTAAGAGCCCCATTGGGGATAGATACTACTGTTGTATTGAGACCAGTTGGTGATGGGGTAAAGCGACTTGCCCATGATGCAGACTTGAAGGAATGGTGATGATCAGATCGCCATGCCCTCAGTTAGTTCCATTCAAACCGTATCGATTTGGGAAACAACGTCGCTTGTAACTGAATGACCTGACCAACGAGTACAGCCTCCTTCCACTCGAAGGGGGGCACTCAACATCTTGATGCTGCCCCGCCCCCGCAATAAAACTCAACAAGTGAGGCATATCATATTAATTTTTAAAAGAAATTTGCTCATTATCTTCACCCCTGATATTTATTATGGTTATATTTTTCGGCAAGCATCAGGAGCTACCGAACATGGCGACTTATCCCATTCCACCAGATGAAGCGGAGCGACTCCATCTGCTCCACGCTCTCCGCATCCTCGATACACCATCAGAAGAGGTCTTCGACCGTATAACCCGTTTAGTTGCACGCATTTTAGATGTCCCAATTGCGTTGGTTTCACTGGTCGACACGGACCGACAGTGGTTCAAGTCGCGGATAGGTATTGATGTGAATGAAACCCCTAGAGAGCTTGCTTTTTGTGCTCACGCCATAGCGCAAACATCACCGTTGATAGTAACTGACACAACACAAGACTCGCGCTTCATGAGTAACGCTCTCGTAACGGGAGACCCAAATATTCGCTTCTATGCTGGTGTGCCTCTGCGTAGCATAGGCGGACTCTCAATAGGTACATTATGTGCTATCGACTCCAAACCTCGGCAATTGAACCCTGGGGAGGTCAGTATTCTTGTTGACCTAGCGGCACTAGTTAGCAAAGAAATGCAAATGCGTGAAGCAATGCTTTTGAGCCATGCTCGTTCCGAGCAAGCCATACAAGCGATGGAGGATGTCGAGGCGCGTTTCAGAACTATATTTGAACGTGCAGGTGTGGGTATTGCGATGGTCGCGCCAGACGGCGGATGGCTGCGTGTCAACGATGCGTTATGCCAAATTGTCGGTTACAGCCAAGATGAGCTCATAAACCTCACATTTCAGGATATAACCCACCCCGACGATTTAAATACTGATTTGTCTCTGCTACAGCAATTAATTAATGATGATATCGACCATTACCAGCTGGAAAAACGTTACATCACTAAATCAGGACGTTATGTTTGGATACAGCTAATAGTAACCAAGAAATTGAGTGAAAATGGTGAGCTAGAGTATTTCATTTCAATTATAAAAAATGTGCAGGAGCAGAAGGAAGCAGAGGCATCCTTGGCTGAGTTACATAAGGACTTGGAGAACCGAGTAGAAACAAGAACGAGAGACCTACAATTAGCCAATGAAATGCTGTCCGCCTCTATCGCACAGCAGCTTAGGTTTGAGCAAGAGTTACGCAGGCGCGAAGCTGAATTGCAAATGGTGCTCCAAAACGCGAACGATGCTTACGTATGCATTGATCACCACGGTGTGATCCGCGACTGGAATCAACAAGCAGAGCATACCTTCGGTTGGAGCCGCGAAGAGGCAATTGGCCGCCCACTTGATGAAACAATCATCCCGGCCTCAATGCGTGAGGCACATCGAAGAGGCTTGGCACGCTATCTGGCTACCGGTAAGCACCATGTCCTCAATCAACATATCGAGCTGACAGCAGTACGCCGCGATGGTATGACCTTACCTGTTGAGGTACGTATTAGCCCTTTATTCATTGATGGAAAAACAATTTTTAGTGCGTTCCTGCATGATATCACCGAACGTAAACAGGCCGAAGCAATCCGCGAATACGAAGCAACTCATGATTCACTGACTGGATTGCATAACCGACGTGGTATGTTCAACCTGTTACCAGAAGCTATAGCTCGCGCTAAGCGTACTCAGACATCTTTAGCGCTACTGTATATAGATCTTGATGGTTTTAAGCAAATCAACGATACACATGGTCATGATAGCGGTGATCACGTATTACGTGTCATAGGTACTCGCTTACAGGAAAGCATTAGACAAACGGATACAGCAGTACGCTTAGGCGGCGACGAATTTACTATCTTGTTGGAGAATATTAAGCACGGTACTACCGATGCAGATATAGTTGCTCATAAGATATTGGAAGCAATCCAACAGCCGATACAACTCGACTCAACAACAGGTGCTATTAGTGCAAGTATCGGCATAGCCGTTTATCATGCTGACAATATGATAAGTGCTGATCAATTGCTTAGCCAAGCTGACTCTGCGATGTATGAAGCCAAGAACGCAGGGAAGGCTCGTGTTTGCGTACATAAGTGACAATATGCCGATATAACAACGGTGTCTGACAATCGAGTCATATACCGCTTATCGTTATTGAGTCGCCTGAGCACCGGTTTTCGCTAATCCCCTCCACAGACTGCCACAACCTCACCGAACGGGCCTTCCTGGCCCGCTCAACCGCTTCTCACCGGTTGATAACAAAACCCTTCCCCTGATGACAAAAGCCCATCGCCGATGATGCGTTTTGCGAAAAACTGCCTGCCAGCCAATTCGTCACGCCGTGTCGCGGCCTGTCTAGATAATCCGCGACACGGTTATTCCCCTTCTGTGATGGTATGCACGAACACGACAAGATTGCTCAACGCCTCGGTATGCTCCTCACCCGCCTGTACAGTGGTGAGAAGCTGCACCTGGGTGATCTGGCCACCGAGTACAACGTCACCGTGCGCACCCTGCAGCGGGATTTCAATCAACGCCTCAGTTATCTACCGATAGAGCACCGCAACCAGCAATACTGGCTGGATCCTGGGTTCCTCAATCACAAGAACGACGGAAAGCTGCGAAAGCTGGCCGAACAGTTGGGCATCACCGACTTGTTCCCCCGCGCCAGTGAACATCGTCTGGGTCAACTACTGGACAGAGGCAGCCCCAGTCTCTTCGCCATCAAGGGGTTCGATGGTCAATCAGCTGACTCACTGAGTCACCAGTTACCGGTATTAGAACAGGCACTGATCCACCATCTGCAATGCTGGCTCATCACCAAAGACCAGCGCAAGCAACTGTTTAGCCCCTATCAGCTCGTCAATTACAAGGGCACCTGGCACTTGGTCGGCGTCAGCGAGGGGCTGTTGCAAGCCTATCCGCTGAGCCACATCGCACTGGTTGAGCTATCGCAACAGACCTTCACCCGTGATGCGCTGATTCAGCGACAAATCGATACCGACCCGACGCTCTGGCGCTCCGGCATGATTGAGGTGCTGCTCAAGGCCAGTGCCTCCATCGCCATCAACTTTCAGCATCGTCCGTTACTGCCCGAGCAGGAGATAGTCAAAACCCTGGATGACGGTGCGCTGTTACTGAGCAGTCGCGTGCTCGATGCCAATCAAATTCTGCCTGTCATCAAATCCTGGATGCCGGGGCTTACCGTGATCTCGCCCGGTTTTATCCATGAGCAGATCGTCCGCGATTTACGCCATCTATTGACCCTGATGAGTCAGGCTCCGCCCTGACCCATTTGTGACAAAGATCCCAGTTTACACATCTGGCGACAGCGCCTGACATGCCGCGACACCACCTGTCGCCGCTGTTTCACATTGTCGTCAACCATCCCGCAGTCGATACCCAAGGAGTAGTGCATGAACACCATCAGCCTGCAAAAAGTGTCCGACAACACTCTTTGCTCCAGCAGTCCCTATGAGCAACTCTTCGATCATGTCGCCGCCCATTTGCAAGCCCAGGGTGGCACGATAAAAACCATCGAGCGCGCACAAGGCCGGCTCGAAGCCGCATGGAAATATGGTTTTAACCCATTCGGTATGCGCATCACCGTGAATTTCGCTTCCCAAGGCGATGAGACCATCCAGCTCACCCTCAATGGCTCATTTGTCGATGCCATCGATACCTTCGGTGCCGCAAAGAAGAAAGCCAGGGCAATCACTGATGAACTGCTGAAGCCTATCGATATCGCGGCATCGCCGATTAAAGAGGGGGCAACATCCTCCCAGCAGCCCTCTGCCGCGACCACTCCCCCGCAGGCACCGCTAAACGGCGCAAACGCCGTTGCGCACCGTGGCAAGCGTAAGGGGCTCACCGCTGTGTTCGCTTTCTTGGGCGGCGGCATTGGTCTGCATAAGTTCTACACCGGGAACTGGGGCTGGGGGCTTATCTACCTCGCACTCTGCACCACCGGCCTTCCCCTGATCTTGTCCGTGATCGAGTTCATCCGTGTTTTGTGCCTGACACAGGAGGAGTTTGACCGTCGCTATAACTACCGCCCCATATCCGCGTTTTCATGGGTGTGGTGAGGAGCGCCTTGTATGAACATAAAAACTGCAGTCGGTTTAATGATGCTCTGCTCGACAGGCGCTTATGCTGGCGTACTCAGCATGCTGGATGTGGCAACCCTCAAGGAAAGCGAGCTGGAGATGTGCCCGAACATCTCCGTCGAGAAGATGGTCAACAGCTTTTTCGAAGACCCCGAGTGGACCGGCGGGAAAGCGGCGGATGGTCGGAAGTTGGTGAATGTCAGCGGCACCATCACCTATGCTAATCAGCCCGCACGGGCCATGGTGCAGGTCTGGATGCAAGCCGATGGTTTTTCTGTGGAGGCGCTGGAGATTAACGGACGACCCCAGCCGGAGGGAATGCTGGATCTGCTACTAGAGAAAATGTGCCAGAGCGCCAGAGGCTCTGACCATACCGGGGATCCACAGCAACAAGCCGTGGCGCTGCCGTTCACGGGAACCCGGTACTTCAACTTCGGAGGTGAAAATGGGATTCAACAATCCATCACTATCGCCCCCAACGGACGCGTCACATTGAGATCCCATGGTGCGACCTCTGTCTCTGTCGATTATCAGGGCGTGTATGAAAACCCACTGCTGACCCCGGCGGGTAACTACCGCGTTCATGCGGACAAGATATATCTCACCGACGAAGGCGGAGACCTCCCTGACCCATCAGAGTGTGAAGTCATCGTGTGCGAGACAGAACTGTCTGCACCTTGATGCACTGAAGCCAAAAACAACGACAAGCACGGTGAATAGAAACTCATAAATCAGAGGCTAATCAACATTTTATAGCCGTACACCGAGATAAAATTATCACGATGATAACGGACCATGCTCTGGGCGTTATCGCATACCAATAATAAACGGGAAACTAACAATGAAGAAAACCCCCTTGGCCATGATGTTGATGGCTACTTTGTCAGGCTGTGGCGGTGGTGGTGGTGGTAGCGACGGTGGAAACACGGATAGTCCAACCCCACCGAGTGCCTCCTTGGCGATGTCAGGAAAGGCGATTGATGGTTACATTCAAGGCGCTACCGTCTATCTCGATCTCAATTTCAACCGTCAGTGGGATGATGGTGAACCCAAGACAACCACCAATGATGCCGGTGATTATCGGTTAGAGCTGCCGGTAGACCTGCAAACCTGCGCTCAATACGCCCCCTTGGTGGTCGATGTGCCGGTAGATGCTGTGGACCAGGATCTTGGCCCGGTAACAGAAGCCTATCAGATGGTCCTTCCTCCCACCTTTGCCCCCATCACCAAGGATGATGTCTACCATGTGACGCCGCTGACCACGGTGCTCTGGAGCAGTGTAGAAAGTGAGCTGGCAGCCCAATCACAGACGACTTGCCAGACCGTCATGGCGAACCGGCAAAAGCAGGAACAGTTGATCGCCTCGATGAAACAGGCCGTCAGCCGTGTTGTCAGTCACTACAACATCTCCGAGCAGACGCTGTATGCGGACTTCATCGCCAGCGGTGATAGCGAGACAGCCACCCTGGCCCAGGAGATCGTGCGCGGCTTGCAGCAGTCCTTCACCGAGACAGAAGCCTTGAAACGGGAAAACCCGGACGCCAAGTTTGTCTATGTCGATTACCACAAGGGGGATAGTCGCGATCACAACAATACCTATCCGGACGCTTGGTATCGTGAAATCCAGTTGCAAGGGCCAGCCCAGAGCAGCACCGAGCTGGTGAAGGTGAGCGATGATTTCGCACAAATCATCAAGACCATCATCTATGGTGAAGAACGCCAAGTGACGGGCAATAACTACACCTACACAACCCGCTACGACTTTGAGTCGCGCAATGGGGATAACACCCCCTATAGCTGTGACATCAAGGAGACCCTCTCGACCCGCTCGAACGGAAAAATGTACTCACTGGAGAATCTGGCTAAAACATCAGCAGAGAGCTTCAACGACTGTGCTCCTGACGATATGGCAGCAGCGATCACCCACCGCTACGCCTTCATCAACTACAGCAACAACGATCTGAGCTACTCCACCCAATTCATCTATAGCCGTCAGGCGGGCGCATTCAGCTTCCTGAGCGATTGGGTCGGTCTGGAAGCACAGCTATCCACCCTGAATATGGGTGAGCTCACTGCTGCTCTTGAAGCCCTCCCCTATCAGTATGATGAACCATCCCAAGATCCTGATGCTACTAGCTGGGTCAAGAGCATGACGGCCAGTGAAAATGGCAACACCATCAAAACTAGCTACAACAGCAGCGGCCTCTATCAGAAGCAGACAACCTATGCGGACGGTACTCATAGCCTGGAATGTGGCACGGACGGCGTAAACTGGGGAGCCTGTCAGTAATCCGGCACCATAGAGCAGAAACACAGAGGTCAGGGCTAGTCGGCACTGGCCTCTTTTTCGCAATCATAAGCTAAAGGCGGACAGTCTTGGCTGATGGCAGGGCCGCATCCTTAATTCAGCAAAAAACCATCATCCAGCGCAACATGCTTGAAATGCGCATCGCAGCCTGCACGTAACCATATGATTTATCGACGAAGAATGGATAGGTGTAACAGCGCCAATGAGGATACACAGTGTACTGGTCCAAGGCAGGAGCTGGGGAAGTGATGTCCTGAGGGATGATTTAGGAAACAACGTCATGGCAACCCACCGTAGTTGCTTGCCCTCCAATGCTATACCTGCTCTTGAAGCAGGCTAAGGAACATGGATAATCAGGAAAAACTCTGTTAGATGCGGTGATTCTCACCTTAGGATTTTTATGCAGCACAAATATCTAATCAATGATAATGACCCTGATATCGCATATGTTCTTGAAGCACATCCACACCTCACTCCCGATATCTTATTTGAAGAAAAAGATGGTAAAATCACCCTCAAAAAACAATCCATAAAAATTTATTCCTCTGGTAAGACTTCACGGCTAAATGAATTCTTCAACCTGGAGATACTTAGCAAGTATATATATTACCTCCATGCCGAATGCGTTAAAAAATCGAGAGTTAAGGGTAAAGCATTTGATGCTCTGGTCGCATTTGGTTGGCGTTTTTATGGAGAGGATGACATCGCCGAAAGCCTGACCGGAGAAACAAAACGCCTGTATGCTGCATTGCTCAAGGAATTTGAGGCATGTAGCTCTATTTATAACATGACAACAGATGATTCATATTGTGGTGAAGACAATGCCATAAAGATCTATGCAACTAATCTCTCGGGTTTGCTGATAGCATTTTTGGATGAGGTGGAAATCCCTTCAAATATAAAAATCAAAAACAACACTAAAAAGAGAAAAGTTGTCAAAGCACACTTCGCAAGAGCCTGGCTCATTGAGCCGGCCATTAAAATGCTAAAGAAAATCGATGTAGATACATCAGATCCATACATAATTGATTTGGTAGGGTTTATTTGTATGGCTTTTGGCACTGCAGCATATTATGTCTTATCAGAAACAGACAAAGCTTTGATTGACTCTAGGTCATGGATAAAATCCCCAGACGAATATTTCATTGCAAACCTAAAGGAAGAGATGTTTCACGGCACTAAAATAACTAATCGTGCAGTACGAGACATCCCCAAAAACCTATACATCAAATTAATAGTTTTTTATTTGGAGGGAAACTGGGATGTTGTGTCAGAGCTGTACGGCACACCCAGCAGCCCCTTTCCATACACCATTAAAAATTTACTAATAGTTTTGAGCGATATTTGTGACGATGTATTTACTCTTACAGATCCGCGTCATAGTATCGCACCAGCCATACCGATGGGGAATAGCAATGAGGCTATTGATAAAGAGATAGTTATGCGGACAAAACTTAATAAAATCATCGGGAAGAATGGCCCTCTCCTGTCTGAGCTGACAAATAATGAGAATGCTACTTAACAAAAATGGCATTTCCTGAATGCATGTGATGTCAATGATGTAACCATCCCCGATGGCCTAGCATCCTCCTTTTTCTGAAGGAGGATCTATGTCTATTACTAATCTGAAGCTAACAAAACGAGCACTTGAGACCTTACCACCACCAGCCAATGGCAAGCAGCAGGTATATCGTGATGCTGACGTAAGGCAGCTATACGTGTACCGGTACGCTCTATCTACGTCTTTCGTCTTCGACACAACCCATCGTTACAAACGGGTCTTCGAGACCATTGGCATCTATCCGCAGCTCTCCATACAAGAGGCCAGGGATGAGGTACATGCGAGGCTCCATAAACTTGCCCGTAATACGTATCCCTTGGGACAAAACAAAACCCTCCAAGAGATCTTTGAAACCGCCTACCTCGACGATATGCAGCTGCATAAGCGCAATACGCAGTCAGAGCTATCCAAGGTCAGAAAACACATCCTGCCAGAGTTTGGAAGCCGTCGTCTAAAAACACTGGATCGCCAATCCATTGTGTCCTTCCAAAGGCGACTTGCTGAACACCTCAAGCCCGCCACTGTGAACAAGATCTTGTCTGCCCTGTCGAGGATGCTGACCTTGGCCGTGGAGCACGGATACCTCTCTGTCTCACCGATGAATGGGTTACGGCAACTCAAGGAGAATAACGAACGAAAGCGGATCCTGAGCCTTGATGAACGGTCTCGTTTTATCGATGCATGTTATGTCCAAAACTCGGAAGCAAGTCGGTCGCTATTGCTGTCTCTCTACACAGGGATGCGAATTGGGGAGGTGTGCTCCATAGAACAAGCCCACTTGCGCCTCGATGAGGCTTACCTGATCCTGCCTACGACCAAGAATGGATTACCTCACCAAGTGGCCCTAACGTCTCATGCCATCAGGCTCATCGAAACACAGCAACGACTGGTCAACAAACAGAGGTTCCTTTTCCCCTCCTCCCAAACCTCTTCAGGGTACATGAGCTACCCACGGCATGCCTTTCAGCGGATTTGTGCTGCGGCAGGGATCAGTGACCTTTGCATTCATGATCTCCGTCGAACCTTTGCCACAGAGCTGATGCTACAGACGGGTGATATTGCCATGGTTGCACAGGCCCTGAACCACTCATCACTACAGATGGCGATGAGATATCAGCAACGCACTACGACCCACTTACTCCCTCATATCAATGCCACTCAACAGCAATGGCTCTCTGAAGACATACCACTGCCCACAGCGTGTTCCAGTTGAGTTGCGCGGAACACCATTGAGACCCATTTGCAACCAAAACACGCAAAATTCCGCAATGCATGTGTTGTCAATGCTTTGGGGGGTCAACTTCTGAATACTGCAATCCAGTCGCACGAACAGGCAAACGAGAGGCAGTGATGGACGGTGTACATATGTTGACACGAAGCGAGTTAGCGCTGCGGTGGCGCATCTCAAAAAGCTGGCTGGACAAGCAAATGATCATCGCACCCGAGACGCTACCCGCATTTGTCACCATCGGGCGGCAAACCCGGTTCCCACTAAGTGAAGTGGAGAAGTGGGAACGTAAACAACTGCAAAACCAAAATTAACAACCCTAACTACAGGAGGCTCTCATGAGCACAAATAACACTCAACACACCGCTGCCTATCAAATCGTAGGTGCATTCATCAAAGTGAACGATGGTTTGACGAACCTCGGCACGATCAGCCGCGTTGCACACATGCAGCTCAATGATCCCGACCAGCCCCATGCGCTGATGGCATGGTCCGACAGCAACTCATACCCGGCCATTATGTACAGGAGCAGTGACCGACAAGAAATCGAGGAGCGCTTCAAAGAGGTCTCTAGTCTCGTGCTCAAGCAAAAGAAGCGCAAGTTCATCCGAACCAAGAAGTTACTGGTCGCAACAGACCTGATTGCCGGTTGCACCCCGATCGTAAAAGACGCCAATGTCTGGATCAGTATTTCCCTTCTGTTGCCAGACACCAAGCCCCTGTGGGTTGCATGCGACTCTAAAGAAGAACTTGATGAGGACATGGAGGCTATCGAACGCCAGCTAAGCGCCTAACCGTATTCCTTTTCAATAAAGGGTCTCCAAGGAGGCCCTTTTTTTTACGAGCCAACACGCATGAAAAGACAAGAAAAACCTACACATAATGCTGGAGACACGGCGGTGAGCTTTCCCTACGCAGATACCGACCTGCTGCCGGAGCTTAATAACAGCCCCCTTCCCGATGACTACGGCATGCTCAACGACGAGCAACACCAGAGTGCATTGGCGCTCGCGATTGAAAGCGCACTCGACCCCTGCCAGTACATGAATGCTCCCTCACGCCTTCCTGACTGGATGATAGATGGCCTGAGTTCTGATGTGATTGCGGGAGACCCCGACATACCTGATTACCTGCTACCCGTGCAGGAGAATTCTACCAACAAGGCACTGCGGTTACGCACCCAGCATTATCTCAAACCGGGAGAGACAGTAACCCCGGCCAAAGGGGCTAGGCTCCATATCGGCATAGACAGCGAATACGTTTACAATCCCGCGACAAAGCGTAACGACATTCTCTCCTACCAGTTCTTTGCTATGACAGAGAAAGGAGAACATTCAGACATCATTTACCCCGCATCCAATCGGATATCTGATCGCCTGAGTTTCGATAAATTCCTCGGCCACATCGTAGTGGTATGTAAGGAAAAAGGGATACTCACGGAGTGGCCCAAACATGTCTTTGTGTATGCCCATTTTCTGCGGGCAGACCTTGCCTCGTTTGGCGACTTCTGGCGGTTCAAAACTCAGGTTAATGGCATTCGCCGAACAGTGGCGTCAGTAAACAATGCCTATGGCATCGATCTTGAGAACGTCTTGCACCGTCAAGCAAAACCGGCCCCGCTGATTTTGCGAGACAAGCAGCGTAAAGCACAAAGAACCTTGATCACCTTTGTCGATACTATGTTACACACCCCTGGTGGTGCGGGCCTTGCAGCCGTTGGTGAACTCATTGGCTTACCCAAATTGTCTCTCCCTGCGGGTCACTCTATTGATCGCATGGATGAACTACTTGCCAGCAACAAGGCAGCCTTTGAAGCTTATGCCCTGCGCGATGCCGAAATCGCGGTCAAATATGGCCTACAACTCCATGAATTCACTAAGACACTGGGGCTTTCATCCCTGCCAAAGACGATTGGCGGCTGTGCCACATCGGTGTTCCTGAAACATCTGCGCGAAACAGGTCAAGACCGGGATCAGCTATTTGGAACCCATGAGGTGGTGCAAACTGGATGGAACAAAAATGCATCCAGACCTGTGACCAAGACAATTCGGGAGATGATCCCTGCTGCAAAGCTATTCGAGAGTCTTGCCATCGATTGCTACCACGGTGGACGAAATGAATGCTTTTGGGGTGGCCCGACCCCACTATCGCTCTTCAACGATTTTGACCTCAGCGGAGCCTATACCACAGGGCTCGTTGACCTTTTTCCCCTTGATTATGAGCGAGGGCGAATGACCACGAACACAGCCGAGTTCTGTGGTCATGTCTTTGGTCTTGCTCGCGTTAAATTTAGATTTCCAGACGGGATACGTTATCCCAGCCTACCGGTGCGTACTGAAATTGGCCTGCTGTTTCCCCTCACTGGTGAATCGCTCTGTACCGCACCGGAGATCGAGGTCGCACTCCGCATGGGTTGCCAGATTGAGATACATCAAGGTGTCATCATCCCTTGGACAGATACGACGCAGCGCCTGTTTGAGCCCTTTGTCTCGCAGGTTCGGGAAAAACGACAATCGTATGTGAAAAAATCCTTCGAAGAGCTGCTTTGGAAAGAAATTGGTAACTCTCTCTATGGCAAGCTGGCACAAGGTCTGAGGGGGAAGTCTGCCTTCGATACATCCAGTGGATTGAGCAAGCCCATTGAACGCTCAGCCATCACTAACGCATTCTTTGCCGCGCATACGACCGGCCTGATCCGTGCCGTACTCGGAGAAGTCTTGGCCTCCATCCCCGCTCACCGAACAGTGGTGAGCGTCACGACGGATGGCTTCCTCACCGATGCAACCTATGACGAACTTGTGCTGACTGGCCCGATATGCCGCCGCTTTCAGGAACTGGGCGAACGACTGGATGGCCCTGGCTTTCGGATGCTGGAGCAAAAACACCAGGTTAAACAGGTCATCGCGATGAAGACTCGTGGTCAGCTCACAGCCGAAGGCGTTGAGGGTCAGCCTCAGATCCTGGCCAAGGCTGGGGTTAAGCCCCCCTGCTCTAAGGACCAGCATCAGGCGTACATGCTTGACCTTTATCTGAATCGTACCCCCGGTCAAAAAGTCGAGAGTGACCATTTAATATCTACGGCTGAAATGTGGATCAATGAACACGATCTCGTCTCCGTGAGCAGGTCAAAAACCCTGAATCTTGAGTTCGACTTCAAGCGGCAACCCATGCTGCCATCAATGCAGATCGTGCTGGGCACCGAGCATATTTGTTTTGATACACGCCCCTGGCCGACGGTAGCAGCCGCTATGGAGCAACGTGTGGTATTCGATAACTGGCGGCGAACGAACTGCCTGAAGACCCTCAATGACTGGGAGAGCTGGGAGGATTACTTCGTCTGCAAGACGTCGATAAAAGGATTGCCAATGCGTGTGACGGATGAAGGTTCGCTTGGCATCCTAAAGCGGGTTTTCCTGCGTGCTTATACCCAGTCCGCTTTCGGTATGTCGAAAACGATGGGGTACGATGAGCTGGCCGAATGGCTGACCATCAATGGCTGCCCAACCAGTGTTGATGACTGTAAGTCCGCCAAACGCGCCAAACTGGTCGGGCAGTGTGTGCCGGTGACGACGCGCACCGTCCGCCTGATGCGGGTGATCCTGCAAGAGTGTCCAGGGATAGATCTGGGGGTGCTGTTCAAGCCCGAGGACATGCCACAGCTCCAAGGCCGGTTGAACAACCCCAAGACCGAGATAGCGCAAGTCACGCAGGATGCGCCGAGCAAGGATGAGATAACCGACTGATTGATATAGCAATATCTGGCTGGTGTAATAAGGCAATTGGGGAAGCAACTATTATGTTGCTTCCCCTTCTCTTTTTACTGGCACGGTGATGATGGCGATGCTATGTCCAGAGCACTAACCACCAGAGCCGTTTTAGACGCCCAATAGCCTGTCAGTGTGATCCGTGGGCATGAATCGGATCGAATGGATTCACTAGGCCGGATGTGTCGACTATCTTGAATCTCATATGAGCCAGCGAAGTGGGATTTCATGCATAGCAAATGGAGATGGCCAGCCTTGAAGGTTGCCATATGGGGCTGCAGCATGGTGAGTTCTTCGATCTTTACGATGTTGCCTATCAGCTTGGGATACCGATTCACGAGGCGGGTAAAGTTATGATCTATCTGAGGACGTTACGCCATGTGGAAAAGCAGGGCGAATGGCCGCTCGACGGATCTTTATCAAGGTACTGGCCATTCATCCAGAACCGGTAAAAGTAGAGTCTCTGGTTCAGGAGCCCCTGACCTAACTCAGTGTCATGCCAGCGGGCGCGATAGTCGAGCCGTTCCCGGCATGGAAAGACTTGTCCACCTTGGAGTTAACCATCGGCTATCGTTATGAACTACATCAGTTCAGCAGAGCTAACCGAAGAACAATTTGCAATTTGCCAATGCGGTATAAAGTCATTGGGGCATCGAAATCCAGCTGCATTGGGTACTGGATGTCACCATGAAAGAGGACGCCTGCCCGATTTACCGGGGGATGCAGCCAAGATACTGGGCAGTGCGCGGGGGGCACTAAACATGCTCCGAGCGGAAGAGGGAAAGCAAGCCAACATTCGCCGCAGACCACCTTAAACACAAAACGCAACACATAATGAAAATACCACGCGTTGCGAATCACTCTTGAACAGTTTGTTAGCCGTCATTCCGCACCTAATTTTTGCATTTTAAATGGTGATGATGCCCACACTGCCAGGATTGAATTGAGAAAACCCGTAACTTCACTCACATTGCCACGTGATAATGCTCTGTTGGGTAACTGTTCACATCATTTCACGGGGGACGAAAGAATGAATCTGAGCATTTTAGCTTTTGTTCCCGCCTCCACTGCTAACACCTCAATGTTGCCATTTGCTGTGAACGTATAGGCATCGTCTCCGAAAAAAAAACCAATTAGGTGCAGGATGTCGGTGTTAGCACTCTTACGAAAAATTATCGAATAATTTTTTTTCGTGCTCTTCAAAATCAAAAAATTCACTTAATGTGTATGATGAACAACCATTTTCATTCAAATGAAGTACATTTATTTTACCACCAATATAAATCCTTTCATGTTTAGGATTTTTTTCCTGAATAGTACGTTGCTCATACATCATCTCTGAAAAAACAGCAGGGATAGAATACTCACCATTAGGAAACGTACATTCAGGCTTAGCAGCTAGACCATAGGGACGAATTTCTGAAATAAAGTCGTTTGTGGAACGATATGCTATCCCAACCATTTTTTTAGAATCTTGGCAAAACCCAAATTGATAAACTGTTGTGGTTGCTTCTGGTGGTACTTGAAATTCAGTACAATACTTACTCCACAACTCACGCAAACCTTTTGAAGTATGGAAATCCAAGTTATTGATCCCGTTGATTACCATTCTGTCATTTACATGCATTGCCCAACGGGTGGCAAAACCACCTTGGCCTGTTCCCGCAATTACAATATTTAAATGAGGAAGATGGATAGCTTTGGAACAAAATAACAAAGGCTCGCCAGATGGCGTGACAGCGAGTGTATCTGTTGCAATAAGTGCCTGCTCTTCATCTATATAAAAAATCAATGATGACATTATTTTTTCCTGAGTGCTAACGTTCAAGCTAACCGGCGCTGCACGGCTTTATCGTGCAGCGACCGAGGGGAGCGGATTTAATGGCTTTGTTATGCACTTACAGCATACCTATTAAAGCTGAGGCGCCAGCCCCAATAAGGCTACCAACAGTGCTGTTTTGCAAAAAATCTTTTAGTTTAGATTTGGCCTCAGGATCATTACTTTTAGCGACTTTTTCCGCTAACTCCTGAATGGTAACGTTAGTTGTTAATGTATTGCTGTTACCAACTTGAACGTTTTCGCCAGTTATTGAACCAATATTGAAAGTTGAAGCAGCATGTTTGGTTACATGAGGCTGTGAAGTAGTATTTTCGACTTTAAGAGTCAGCATATGAGGATGATTAGTACCTACTCTTAAAGACCCGTCTTCTAAAAATGAGGCATCTATAACTTTCAGATGAATTTCGCGTTTACCTGATTTTTGAGTAATAACATCTCCAATACCTACATCTGGTTCATCTGTGTATGGCACAAGAACCTGACCTTTAGACATATTGCGTTGAGCCTTGTATTCCGTACCCGCGATAGTCAATGTTTCTGGGTATGCAAGCTTATCAAAATCCATCTTTGTCTCCTATGTACTCATGTAACTGAGAATTTATGCATAACGCCGCGCTCTGCGGAAATTCAGGAGCGCCAGCGAGTAAATTTACCGTAGCAGCGCCTTGTTAGCTCTACTAGCAATGACTAGACCTTTGCAATTGATTTAGCACATCCATAGCTAGCTCTTCATCCCTATCAAAACTACTATTCAAGAATTCTTGGTGTCTTGGTTCACTCAGCCCATGAAGACACGCAAACTCTCTAATAAAGCTATTTTTTGATTTCATAAGATCTTTCATACCAGTTGATGAAACCAGTCGCATTAACTCTGTATTTATTGCCTTGTAATTATGCTGGACACCGTTAATTGCTAGCACCGCCAAAGATTGTTCCGAGACAGGAGATAAATCAATATCACTATCAATCCTAACAGGTTCATCTCCTTCAGCACGAACAAGTTGAGCGGCAGAATGGGTGGCATTTACTCCCATAGATAAAACATCAGTAAAGTCCCTGGATGAAACGGCTTCCATTGTTTTAGCAATCAAATACATGTCAGGCCTATTTTTTAATATTTCACCGATTTCACCCAAATATTCTCTGCTAGATAAATACAGTAGCCTTCCTGACAAGTATCTAAGCTTTGGTGTCATTCTTTTTTCAGTATATGGTGACGATGAGCAATCTACCGTCAGCAAATCCGCCAATCTTGCAGAGAAAGACTCCTCGCACTTCTTCGCTTGGGCCAGCAAGCCATTTATAGTTATTGACTTTACAGACTTAGTTGCCCACTTATACTTACGCACCCAATCTTGAAATTTCTGTAAATAATTTGAATCTTTAACGGCATCGGAATAATCAACAATAGGAATTCGAATGTTGTTT
Source organism: Aeromonas rivipollensis (assembly GCF_010974825.1). Classification (GTDB taxonomy): domain Bacteria; phylum Pseudomonadota; class Gammaproteobacteria; order Enterobacterales; family Aeromonadaceae; genus Aeromonas; species Aeromonas rivipollensis. The sequence continues at coordinate 27,317 of NZ_JAAILA010000003.1, forward strand.
CTCTGGAAGCTTTGTTGTAAAGCATCCTTTTTTGATGGGTTTGCGAGCAAAAATCTCTTTACATCAATTATTAAGGAAACCCAATCATTCCCAATAGAGTCATCAAAATCAAACTCCCCCTCGAGCCATTCTTCACATGACACTTGAAAATCTTTATCTCCATCATGAAGTACTAGGTTGAGCTCATTAAATTTCACCTCAAGCCTTTCTCTCCACGAAGAAACTTGCTCAGCAGTTCCCACAAAAACAACATCATCAACATAACGCCAGTAGTTTCCATTTGAAATCTCATTCATTTCCTCATCAATACGATCAAGTAATAAATTAGCAATCAGATGACTAAACGTCGGGCCAGTTAATAAACCCTTTCCAGTTCCATCCTGCTCGGAGACCTTCATGTGATTTTGAAGTATTCTAAGACCCAGATGTTCATAATCTTTATTTAATTCAGACTGTTGACATGCTTCTTTCCAAGCAGATATGGCATCTGCTGAAGTTATACTTGGATAAAATTTTTTAATATCGGTATATAGGACTAATCCATTTTCAGTTTTCCAACACGAATCTGATATAGACTTGTGCCTTTCCCTGAAACCATCAAAGTATGGCGTAAATACACCACTTTTTTCTTTTTCAGAAGATAACCGATAGCTATAAACATAAGGTTTGGGGATGAACACTTCATGTTTAGAAAGTTCAGTAATTAACGCCACTTCAGCCAACGCTTCGCTAGGTGCTGGGACATATATATCTCTGTGTATGCAATTACCTTCAGAAATATCTTTAAAATGATACATCCTTAGATACCCAAAACTCTCGTTATGAGTCGTGAGCCTAGTACAGACATCTTTAATCCAGCGGTTTTGCCGTCCAACTGAACTTTCTAAATAGTACCGAAGCGCAAGGTATGGAAATATATCCCTCCTGCGATATTGATTAAGGGCTTTAACCGCAAGTTCATTACTCATTCTTGAACCTCAACAGGAAGATCAAATCTCATAACAGTCAATCTTACAGGGAAGGTTCCTTCTTTAATTGGCTGCTTACACGTTACTTCTGTCTGCGCATACCAACTTGAATCTTCTAATGCTGCTTGGCTTCCTATCAAGTTTTTAAATGATTCTTTGAGCCACTTAATAGCTCGATTAAAGAAAGTAACTACATTTTTTCTTTGAGGCTCAATCCAAATGGCAGTACTCATAGAGTCTCTGCTATGTAAGAAAATATCATCAAATTGGGGCTTGGCCTTTTTCCAGTTACCAGAGCTCTCAAGGAAACCTGTAAAATTAGTAAGTAAGAGCATTCTTGCATGACAATCATGACTTAAAAGAGTCATTCGCTTAATTAAATCAACCGTACTTACCTTGCTTAATGTGTCCCATTCTAGTATTTCGTATTTTATCCATATTGCTTGATCTTCAAGCTTATCTTTCAAATATTCTAGTTGTTTTTGTAAATACCCCCTGGCAGTCTCAGATATCTCTCCAGCTATAATTGTAATTTCTAACGGATGGCGTGGAAGGACGTTACTTTTTCTTAGTTCATAAAGAGTACAAAGTATACTGATTATTGCAGCACCAGAACCACTTGGGAGATCGGCGACAAAAACCCTATTCCCTGCAAATGTTGAAGCATAAGCATCAGAAACATCTGACAGTTTTGCCTTAGGATCTAATAATGACAATATTACTCGCGCGCACGACCCGTTATAACGCCAAGCAAGATGTTTATCGGTTTCCTCTTTCGATATACCACCTTCAAAACCCTCAGGGGCCTTTTCCTTAGCTAGATCCATAAGTGAATTTTCATTCAACAGTCCTTTCCACAGGTCGATCAGCTGATTTGGTAGTAAAATATTGCCTGACTTATCACACCATAAGCTGTCTGGCAGATTTTCTGTCTTTATAAATCTATTTTTCAAGTATTTACCCTTGTTCATCCTGACAAGATCACTAACTACGATCAGACGATCAAGCCACTTCATAGAGCTAACAGTGATTAGATGGAAGGCGTCAACAACCCGTTAACAGAGCCTTCCATATAACTCCAACCTATTTTCATCATCATCAAGTAAAATCCCAATTAAATCATTACATTACCAGCAACCTCTGGGCGACTAAGCGCATTCCCTTTGCCTCCTCTTTTTGCGCTATCACTGTATAAAAAATCAGTTGGTAAGCCATGGATGCGCCGCCAAACCACGCCTGTGTGAACAGATGCATAAGAGCCCTACCATACCAGTAGATTGAAACATTTAACATTTGCCATCATCACAGAATGAGCGATTACTCGACAGCGGCAGTTCTGTGCTGCGCAAATCGAGTCTATTGCGTACAAGCGCGTATCAAAAACCCCAGAGCGCCAGCCGGTTTCAGGCTTGGTGGAATAACGCCATTGGGGATACACCCATATCTGTCTTTCTCCCTCCTCGCCAATGACAAAAAACAAGCCTCCCAGCCACAGGCCGGGGGATACTTGTTTTGGGGGTGGTGGCTGAGAGGGACACCTGAAACAGACGAGGGATGGACTAACCTACTGAGCCGCTGACCGGTTTCGAGTTGGGTTAGTCCATGGCTCCTTGCCCTGCATGGAAAGGTGAACACAGCAGCACCACTGCCAGAACCAAACCACCGCTGGTTCCTGTTCCTCTCCTGTCCGGTGCGACGGTTACGCAGCCACTGAGACGGTAAACACGCCCATCTGGTAGTAACTGACGAAGTTCGACTCCCACATCGTATAGAGCTCCCTGGCCGACGCTGGTCCCATCTGGCCGTAACGGAGCAGGTAGTACTCTTCGCTCAAAAAGTTGAAGTCGATCTCTTTGACCAACTCCGCCATATCCTCCGGTCCCTGATAGCTAAAGTCCGTCACGTAATCGAAAAGCCACCGGTCTTTACGCTTGAGCAGCCGAATTTCCACCGGATGAAACCCGCCACGAACCGGGCCGTAATCCGGGTCTCGGAAGTTGAAGACCAGACTGGATTTCCCCTTCAGCACCATTCCAGATCTAACCAGTTCCTGGTCCAGAATACTCATCAATGTCTGACTGGCAGGCAGGGTAAAATCGCCCGCGAATGGGATCGTCATAATCACCTCAGATTGGTTGTTTGGGGGGCTCACCCTTGGACAGGTAAGCACTATGCAGAGGTTATTCGATGGTAGAAGTTACGGTACAGAGCTCATTGGTTAGCGACCCCAAGCGCTCAAGGTAATCAGGCACCAGTTCGTGCAGCATCGGATTGCCGTCAGCCTTCTGGATCAACTTCAGCCCGTCCGAGCGCAGAATGGCTGATAAGAATCCGGCGTTGTTGGCGCTGCCCCCTTTAAACAGTCGCTTCATGACGCTGGATTTGAACGGCTTGTCTGCGGGCAAGGAGCGCAACACATCGTCAATCGCCGACAGCGCAATCCACTCCTTGCTATGCAGACCCCCACCCTGATTGCCGGTAATTTTCAGGAACAGCTCGCCACTCTCTTCATGACGACCGATGGCATAGAAAATCAGCCCTTCTGATCGGGCACTGAGTTTCTCGGCGGTATGGTTGAGCAAGGTGTGTATGGGTGCAGGGCCGCCGGGCACGGAGTCTGCGGTGTCGCCGGGTCCAGGCCTGGCCTTGTCGGCGTCAGCCGCAAGGGCTGGCGAGAGGGGGTCGGCGCAGCCGCTTGCTCCGGATGTGAGTGGGGGCTCTGTGGTTGGCGCGGTGTCGGGGGTGTTTGATGCTGCTGCCGTGTTACTGACAGATTTAGGGGTCTCTTCAACGCGGTTTTTACGGGGTCTTGTCATGATAGTTTCCTTACAACGTCATTAGATAACCGGAGATTGCGATCTCCAGTTCATCGCTAGATGGGTCATAGATAAAGGGTCATAGAAAACGCGATAGCGTGACAGGACCGACTCCATCACTGTCACAGTGATCTCATTCGGTCTTTCGCGGATTGACGGTGGTGTGACTTAACCGGCAGTGCGGCTAATGCCGAGGTGATGACCGATAAATCATCCAGATAACCGGCAAATGGAATGGGATCTGGTACCACGTCGAACGGGTTTACCAGATAAGCCAGCGCACCGATGATGAGCGCATAGCACCAGACCGGCAGATCGCCATCCGTGAGCAGGACATACAACAGCACGGCCTTCTCCAGCAGCTCTTTAATCCCCTTGATCTCTTTTAACTTGCGCATGATGTCGCTATGGCTGGGATTACTCATGGTGCATCGCCTCCAGGGTGGGAAGCAGCGGTGCATCTGAGTGGATCAGCAGGTAAATCCCAGCCCCCTCATCGTTGAGAATGGCCAGCAACAGACGCCAATCTTCGGATATGGCGAACTCTTGCTCCGGGTAACGCAAACCGAACATCACCTGATTCTGGGTATGCTGTGACATGGCCTGGAACTCACTCATCGAGTCAGCCATCTCGATAATGACCAGACTACAACCGGTCGTGTCCCAGAATGCCCTCGCCTCCTCTACTGATGAAAAGGGCTCGATAATTTGCTCCATGACCGGGACATGGAGTGCCGGGTAGGCCGCAAGCAATGACTCCTCCGGCCATTCCATACAAGTTTTCATCGTGTTTCTCTCCAACTAAAAGGCCCTTAAGCTCAGATGAACTTAAGGGCCTGGGAACTGTGACATGTGGACCAACAGCCGATGTGACAGCGCTGTCTGGTTATTAATATCTGTTTATAAACAATACCTTTTCGGTCACTCCGCCTGGATCATCGACGAGAGACCTTCACTGATATTGCGACTGCGCTCAGAAGTCAGCTTTGCATAACGCTGGGAGGATTGAATGCTGGCGTGGGCCAGTTGCGCCTTCACGTCATACAGGCTGTATTGACCGGAAGAGACCAAGGCGCTGGCGACAGAATGGCGAGCCGTATGGAAGCAGACCTCATCGAGGTTTTCGATACCGGCCTTCTGCAACACCCGTTCATAGGCACATCTGGGTTCACCGATGGGCTTGCCCTGACAGCGAATATGCTGGCTCGCGAACACATAGGGATTACCGGCTATTCTGGGGAGCTTCTCCAGAATATCGATAGCCAATGCGCTCAGGTAAATGATCCGGCTCTTGCCATTCTTGGTCAGAGGTACGAACAGCGTCTTATCCTCCCAGTTCACATGTTCCCATTTAGCGAGTAACACCTCTGATTTTCTTGCCCCCGTCAGGTAGAGCATCGCAATGAAGCTGCCTGCGGCTTGATTGCGATCCTGCAATGCCACCTCAATGACCCGTTTCATCTCTTCAATCGATAGGAAACGCGTCCTGGCATTGTCCTCCTTCAACAGCTTGATCTTGGCCGCCTCGTTGGTGTCCAGAATGCCCCAGCGCACCGCATAGCTGCCCATGGTCTTTAACTGGGCCAACACCCGGTTGGCGGTACTCGGTGCATAGGCCGTCTGCTGAGGGTTGTTAGGGTGAACCATCTCCGATTGCAACTGCAGGACATCCATCGCCTTGAGTTGCCGGTAACGCATGGCACCAAAGCGTGGTTCGATGTTGTGTTTAAACCGCTGAATGTCGCTGTTGATCGACCGTTTGCCGATGGTCTTGAGGTGCGGCAAAAAGGTCTGCCAGAAGAACTCCGAAAGGGTGGGCTCAGTTTTGTAGCTATCCCGCTCTGCTACCGGGTCGATGCCTTCTGCCAGCATCGCCTTGTACTTGCGGGCAATGGCCCTGGCTTGGCTCACATCGATATCGCCGAATCGCCCTAGGGCGATGCTGCGCTTCTTGCCCTGGAGGGTATAGCGCAGTAGGAAACGCTTACTGCCCTGGCTTTTTCCTGACAAGAGTTTTAAGCCGATGACCTCTGTATCGGAGAACTCCAGTTCAGTAGCGCCAGCCTCTCGTTGTTGTGCGGGCAAAGCCTTGATGGCTGCATTGGTAAAGCGAAATTTGGTCTGCATAGATACCTCCGATGATGGGTTAGATCATGGGATTAATATCTGTTTCAAAGGGGATTCAATGCGGGTTTAGGAGGGGGTGAAGAGAAAGGGGGAACTGTGAGCGGCACTTGTCTCAGCACCAGAGACAGACCCCGGAAAGGTCCGGAGCAGTGGCCTACCAAACATCCTTGGCTATGTTTGAAGACTGGGCAGATTGTTTGCAACGAGTAGCAGGAAGTAGTAAGTCGCTTAGACAAGAAATGGACAAGAAAGGAAAATTTGGAGAGAAATCTTGGAGAGAGTTAAAAACAAAAACGACGCAATGAAGCGTCGTATCTGTTTAATCTGTAAGGCTTTTTTCTTCAATTTTAATGGTGCCCGAGGCCGGAATCGAACCGGCACGACGCGAACGTCGAGGGATTTTAAATCCCTTGTGTCTACCGATTTCACCACTCGGGCACCGCAATCGGTATCAAGTCCGCGCCGCGGGCTTGTCAATATGGAGGCACGTTCCGGAGTCGAACCGGACTAAACGGATTTGCAATCCGCTGCATAACCGCTTTGCTAACGCGCCATGCAAAAGAGAGTTGGCTCTCTATTGTCTGAATTTGGAGCGGGAAACGAGACTCGAACTCGCGACCCCGACCTTGGCAAGGTCGTGCTCTACCAACTGAGCTATTCCCGCATCGGTCTGGCTGACTGCCTGACTACGAGAACGCATTCTAGCGATGTTCCTCGTCCAGTCAACCAAAAACATTTAATACTCTGATCGTTCGGGCATTTTTTGCCCTTCTCCCACACTTTTGCCACTCATGGCCGTTTCTCTGCCCCAACGGCAAGGAAACGGCCATTTGCCCATAGGCGGACTAGAAGCGGGAGTGGTAGGTCAGATCGCCCCAGGCGGCCTTCATGTACTGGAACATGGACCAGAAGGTGAGCACAGTGGCGACATAGAGCAGCACGTAGGCGAGCCACACCATCCAGATGTCGTATTGCCAGATGAGGCCGGTGAGCGACACCATCTGGATCATGGTCTTCCACTTGCCAATCCAGCTGACCGCCACCGAGGAGCGCTTGCCGAGCTCCGCCATCCATTCGCGCAGGGCGGAGATGATAATCTCGCGGCCAATCATGGTCATGGCCGGGATGGTGACCCAGATGGTGTTGTAGTGTTCGACGATGACCACCAGGGCGGCCGCCACCATGATCTTGTCGGCAACAGGATCGAGGAAGGCGCCAAAGGCGGTGGACTGGTTCAGCTTGCGGGCGAGATAACCATCAAACCAGTCGGTCGCGGCCGCCAGGATGAAGACAAGCGCGGCCGCCAGGTAGGACCACTGATAGGGAAGGTAGAACAGGATGACGAAGACGGGGATGAGCAAAATCCGAAAAAACGTCAGCAGGTTAGGAATATTTGTCATTATTTTCAGCCACTTCTTGTATGCCGCTACATGGTAGCCCCAAGCCGATTACCGTTGCAACCGGACAGGCGCCCGCCTTGGTCTATTAATCCGTCAATAACCTCAGGATGCATGCCATTATGGCATTTGCGGGCCCCCTGCGTCACGGCTCTTGTGCGGCCGGAGCCGGTTTGCGGGATCCACATCAACTGCAAGCCACTCTGGGTAGCCCTGGTCAGACCCGCTCCTGACTGATGCCGGATATCCGATTGCTCCGAACGCCGCCAGCCCGGAATAAGCCTGTTTATTCAGGGTTAGAGCGAGTGCAGGGCGTCATGAATGGACTGGGCAAGCTCCTGGCTGATACCGGGCACCTTGGCAAGCTCGTCCACCCCCGCCTTCTTCACCTCCTGTAAGCCGCCCAGATATTTGAGCAGCGCCTGCCGCCGCTTGGGCCCCACCCCCGGGATGTCCTCCAGGGTACTGGTGGTGCGGGCCTTGGCTCGGCGGGCCCTGTGGCCCGTGATGGCAAAACGGTGGGATTCGTCGCGAATGTGCTGGATAAGGTGCAAAGCGGGCATATCTGCCGGCAAATGCAGCTCTTCGTGGCTCTCCCCCATGATCAGGGTCTCCAGCCCCGCCTTGCGGGTTACCCCCTTGGCGATGCCCACCAGCAGCGGGTATTTGCCGCCAAGAAACTCCAGCTGACGGGCCAGGATCTCCTCGGCGCGGCGCAACTGACCGAGGCCGCCGTCGATGAAGAGCACGTCAGGCACCTTGTCCGGCTCCTGCTGCTTGCCAAAGCGGCGCTCCAGCGCCTGCTCCATGGCGGCGTAGTCATCGCCCCCCGTGATGCCGTCGATGTTGAAGCGGCGATATTCCGACGAAAGCGGCCCCTCCCGGTTGAACACCACGCAAGAGGCGACGGTGCGCTCCCCCATGGTGTGGGAGATGTCGAAACACTCCATGCGGGCGATGGGGGTCTCGAGCTCCAACAACTCCTCCAGCTGGTCGTAGCGGGCTGTGATGGTGCTCTTGTGTGCCAGGCGCGAGCGCAGCGCCGTCTGCGCGTTGATGGAGGCGAGCTTGATAAAGCGGGCACGTTCGCTGCGGGTGCGGCTCTGCACCCGCACCTTGTAACCGGCTGTCTGGCTCAGGGTCTCGGCGATCACCGCCTCGTCTTCCAGCGCCACATCCAGCAGCACCTCGCTCGGGATCTGCCTGCCCCCCTGCCCCGACAGATAGAACTGCAGCAGGAAGGATTGCACCACCTCCTCCAGCGGCGTATCGCTCGGCACCTTGGGGAAGTAGCTGCGCGAGCCGAGCACCTTGCCCTGACGGATGAAGAGCACGTGGATACAGGCTGCCCCCTGATCGAAGGCCACCCCCACCACATCCAGCTCGTCCAGCACGTTGCCACTCACCGACTGCTGCTCGGTGACCCGGCGCAGGGCCTGGATCTGATCCCGGTAGCGGGCCGCCTCCTCGAAGCGCAGATCGCCGCTGGCAGACTCCATCTTGCCCACCAGTTCCCCTATCACCTGCTGGTTCTTGCCCGCCAGGAACAGCTTGGCCAGCTCCACCTGCTGGGCATATTCCGACTCGCTCACCAGCCCCGCCACGCAGGGGCCGGCGCAGCGCTTGAGCTGATAGAGCAGGCAGGGGCGGGTGCGGTTGGCATAGACAGCGTCCTCGCACTGGCGCACCGGGAAAATCTTCTGCATCAGGTGCAGGCTCTCGCGCACGGCGCCGCCGGAGGGGTATGGACCGAAGTACTCCCCCTTCACCTTGCGGGCACCGCGATGGACGCCGATGCGGGGATGCTGGTGCGCCGTGATGATGATCCAGGGGTAGGACTTGTCATCCCGCAGCAGCACGTTGTAGCGCGGCTGGTACTGCTTGATGAGGTTGTGCTCGAGGATCAGCGCCTCTGTCTCTGTGTGGGTGACAGTGACCTGGATGTCGGCTATCTGGCGCACCAGGGTGCGGGTCTTGATGCTGTCGACATTGGTGCGAAAGTAGGAGGCGAGCCGTTTTTTAAGATCCTTGGCCTTGCCCACATAGATGACAGTGCCGCCGCCGTCATACATGCGGTAGACACCGCTCTGGTGGGTGACGGCGCCGAGGAACGCCTTGCTGTCGAAGAGAGGTTCAGAGGTCGTCATGCGGGCTCCGGCAGCAGAGATCCACATGGCAGGCAACGGCGCTTGACGACGCCTGGCTGTCGAAGAGGGGTTCGGGAGAGGGGATCATCGGCGACTCGACTCAACACTAAGGGCGAAAACGGACCAAGAGAGCATACTGCGCCGGGCCTGCGAAAAGCAAAAAGGCGGCACTCGCCGCCTTGGGTGGGCACAGGCATCCCTTACAGAGTGTCGGCATCCAGCATGCCATAACGAATGGCCAAGTGGGTCAGCTCCACATCGCCATTGATCCCCAGCTTGCTGAACAGGCGGTAGCGATAGCTGTTGACCGTCTTGGGGCTCAGGTTGAGCTGCTCCGAGATATCGGTCACCTTCTGCCCCTTGGTGATCATCATCATGATCTGCAACTCGCGCTCGGAGAGGGACTTGAAGGGGTTCTCGTCCGCCGAGGCAAACTGGCTGAGCGCCATCTGCTGGGCTATCTCGGGGGAGATGTAACGCTGGCCGGAATGCACCAGGCGAATGGCGTGGATCATCTCGTCCGGCGCGGCCCCCTTGGTGAGGTATCCGGCGGCACCCGCCTGCATCACCTTGGTGGGGAACGGATTCTCGGAATGAATGGTCAGCACTATGATGCGCACATCGGGGCGCAGCCGCAGGATCTTGCGGGTCGCTTCCAGACCGCCGATGCCCGGCATGTTCATGTCCATCAGGATCACGTCGGGGTGATGCTGCCGACAGAAGGCCACGGCGGTTTCCCCGCTCTGTGCCTCGCCCACCACCTTGATCCCGCGGACATCTTCCAAAATGCGTCTTATCCCTGTACGCACCAACTCATGATCATCGACCAGGAATACATTAATCACCCAAACACCCCGTTTTTTATCTCGTTATATGCCAGTTAGGGTTAACACGGCGTCTTGCATCATAACCAAACTCGATGATTTGGCAAACCATGGCCGGGAAAAGTTTGAAAGCGATCGTAAATACTGTTTACAATCAAATAATTATATAAAAATTCAACCAAGAAATGGCCGTTCGGACCGTCTTGATGAAAAAAAGCCCAGGATTTTCATCGCGGGCTTTTTCAGATGGCATCGGCTCTCCTTACTTGGCCCTGGCCGCCTCCTGCATCAGCCGATCATGCTGGAACTTGTACTCCGGCTGGGTCTCATTGAGCCTGCTGCGCAGTTCGCCGTTGTGCCCTATGGTCAGGTGGCAGGAGACGCACTGCAGCGTCTCCCCATTTTGCTGCATCTTCTGGTAGTGTCCATGCATCTCCAGCGACTTGGGATTGCTGGCCACGGTCTTTTCCAGCAGCCCCTGATGGCAGGATAGGCAACCCGAGTCGTACACAAACTCCTCGCGCCGCTCCCGCTTGCCGAGCCAGTCGATCTGGCTGGTGTCCGTCAGCGTTACCTTGTAGACATCGTTGAGACCGCTGGTTGCCTTCTTCAGCAGGTAGTTGAAGGTATTGTCATGGGGCAGGTGGCAGTCGGCACACTCCGCCTTGAAGCCCACCCTGTTGTTGCCTCCGTGTATATCATGCCGATAGGCCTCCACCATGGGCTGCATCTCGTGGCAGGCACCACAGAACTGCTCGCCCCCTGTCGCCTTGACCACCTCGGCCCCGATCAGGCTGATCCCCATGGAGACCAGGCCCACCACACAGGCCAGGAGCAGGCCGAATTTCATTCGATTCATTGCGAGGGCTCCTAGGGAGTGGGGCCGAACCAGTCACGGGTGTTGTCGTGGCAGGTCTGGCAGAGGTTGTGGGACGGCTTGTGCTCGGCGTGGCACTCGTAGCAATCGAGATCCAGCTTGTCGTGCAGCGAGTTGTGCGGGTTGGTATGGTTCGCATCCATGAACCGGGTGCGATTCGCCACTTTCTGCGCACTGCCGTGGCAGGCCAGGCAATCCTCGGTCTTGAGCCGCTGGTACTGCTTGGGATCCCCACCCTGATGACAATTCTCACAGGTGAAGCCGAGCTTGCCGTGATGGGGCTTGAGCCCATGGGTCGCCGGGGCTGGCGTCATCGCGCCGACCGGGGCCTCGGCCAGGGCGACAGTGCCAACCCAGAGGCTGGCCAACGCCATCAGGACCAGGAGTAATGATTTCATCCCTCGCTCCTTAGGCCCAAGGCGTCGTGTGGGCGGCATTCTCACCGGCGATCATGCCGTAGACACCGCTGTCCAGACTGCTGCAGGCGGTCAGCCGGATGTAGCCGAAGGTCCCGGCGGCCGCTTCACCGCACACGAAGGCGCCGGGAATGGGCTGCTGGCTGATCACGTCCAGCGCTTCGGCCCTGGGGCTGATGAGAGCACCGCCCTGGCTGTAGTTGTAACGGGGGTTGAGGTACATGGCGTAATAGGGCGCCTTGCCGATGGCGGTGGCCTTACCCACCACGGATTTCGGCTTGCCGAAGGCATCCTGATCCTTGGCCATGTTGGCGTTGTATTCGGTGATGGTCGCCTCCAGCCTGGTCAGATCCATCTCGAAACGGGCCGCCAGCGCCGCCAGGGTATCGAACTTCCAGATGGTGCCCTCGGTGCCGTTCTTCGCCTCCAGCGAGAGATGCAGCCGCTGCTTGTCGTGGTAGCTGTCTACCCCAGTCTGGTCATAGATGAGGATCGCCTGCTGACCGGGCTTGAGCTTACGCCGCTCGGCCAGGATAGCGAGCCCCAGCCCCTGGCGGTCATTGTTGTTGTGCTCGTTGATGAAGCGCCGACAGGTCTGCGGGTTTACCAGAATGCCCCAGTTGATGTCTTCGGTGGGGATGGCGAAGGCGAAGCGGAACAGCGTCATGTGCACCGGCTTGAAGCCCGCCTGCATCATGCACTTGAGGGCACCGCCTGTGGCACCGGGGCTGGCGGTAGAGACGCAGTCGTGCAACACCCCTATCTCATCGCCGCGGAACTTGCGATCCTGGTTGAAACCGCCGGAGGCCATCACCAAGGCCCGCTTCACCTTGTAGAACCTGGTGACGCCGGTGCCGTTGAAGGCGGGATCGTCATTGCGGCCAAAGTCCGGGGTATCGAGATCGAAGAAATACTCTTCCCTGACCCGCACCCCCACCACGCGCCCGCTGCCATCCCGATAGATCTCTTCCAGCTTGACCCGCTTGCGGATCTCGATGTTGGGCAGGTGCCTGGCCATGTAGGCGTGCAGGTTCTTGATGACACCGGTGCCGCCCTCCTTCGGCCACACGACCCGGGCACGAGAGTGGCCGCCGAGATCCTTCACGCCGGTGCCGTTGCCCATGCTCTTGTCGTATTCGACACCGTGATCAGCCATGAAGTTGAACAGCGTCAGGCTGTTTTGCGCCACCACCTTGCTGATGTCCGGATGATTGAAGCCCCTGGACTCTCTTTCCATGTCCGCATAGAGCAGTTCCCAACTGTCATCCGTCACCCCCATCGCCTTCTGCCATTCGGAGCCGACCACCGCCATGTTGAGGCCGGAGATCAGCGAGGAGCCACCGAGGCGAGACATCTTGTCGGCGATGACGATCTTCATGCCGGCGCGGGTCTCCGCCGCCTTGATGGCCGCGACCGAGCCCGCGATACCGCTGCCAATGACCAGGATGTCCATCTCCTCGTCCCAGGGCAGTTGGGTCGGATCGATGCAGCCTGGACTCTGGCCAGCACTGGCGACCCTGGGGATGGCGGTAGCGATGGACGCAAAGGCTGCCGTTTGCAGGCCCTTGGTCAAAAAATCGCGCCGGGAACGGTTGGACTGCTCTGGCATGATGAACTCTCTGCTATTGAAGAAGAGCCTCATGCTCCATAATGCGCGTCCGCCGCTCTATAGTGGCTGACCGCAGATCGGTGTCGACCTTGATCTGGATCAAGGACCAGACAGTACCGGATAGTGCCCTAATCGCCCTTTCCCTCTATCAGGAGCAACGAATCTCATGGGCCGCGTCCTCCTCTGCGTTTCCCTGCTCTGGCTCGGCTGGCTCGGGCCGCTCGTCGCCAAGGAGTGGCAGACCAGCCTCAGGCCGGTGATCCGCATCGGTGTCATCACCTTCGATCAGCCCGACGCCGAGAAGGCTCGCTGGCAACCGACGGTGGATTATCTCAACCGGCGCTTGCCGCAATACCAGTTCCGGCTCGTGAGCGGGGACGTGAGCAGCCTTAATCAGCTCGTGGCCTCCGGCACCCTGGACTTCGTCATCAGCAATGGCCTGAAGTTTCTGGATTACCAGCGCCAGCATGATGCGGTACGCCTGCTGAGCCTCAGCCCCCTGCAGGGCTCCGCCGAGCAGGCGGTCGGCTCGACCCTCATCTCTCGTGCCGATGGCCCCCCTATCACCGACTGGCAAATGCTGGGGCACCAACGCGTCGTCGCCACCAGTCCGGAAGCCTTCGGTGGTTTTCAGATCATCCAGGGGCTCTGGCTCAAAGCCGGACTCGATCCCAGAGAGGCATTCCCCGGGTTGCTGTTTGCCGGCTTGCCGCAAGAGGATCTGCTGCACCTGCTGCAAGACGGCAGCGCCGAGGTGGCGATCCTGCCGACCTGCATCCTGGAGCAGGCCATCGCTCAGGGACGCTACAGGGTCGATCAATTCAGGGTCATACTGCCGCAGCCCCAATCCGCGCTCCCCTGCCAGAGTTCGACCCCGCTCTACCCCTCCCTCAGCCTGGCCAGGCTGGCGCACGTCAACGAGGCCTTCGCCCGGGATCTCGCCAGAGTGTTGCTGGAAATACCTGCCGATTCGGATGCCGCCAGGGCCGGCCACTATCTGCACTGGACGGCGCCGGTCAAGGACGCCGCCGTCATCGCCCTGCAACAGCAGCTCGACGCCGCCAACGCGCAGCCGCTGGCGTTGCAGATCTGGCATCACTATCGCGGCTGGTTGCTGATCGCCCTGGGGCTGTTGTTGCTGCTGGGGGGCTATCACCTGAGGGTGAAACACCTGGTGCAGTTGCGCACCCGCCAGCTTAAGGAGAGCAACCAGCAGCTCACCCAGGTGCTGACCGACAATCGGCTCGCGGCCGAGCGCCTGAGCCAGCAACAGCAGCAGCTCTTCTCGGCACAGCGGGTGCTGCTGTCCGGTGAGTTGGCGGCCGGGATGGCACACGAACTGAACCAGCCGTTGATGGCGCTCAACAACTACCTGGCGGGTTGCCGGCTGCGCCTGGCGGCCCAGCCACCGGCGCTGGCCGATGTCGAGCAGGGGCTCACGCTGGCCCTCGCCCAGGTGACCCAGGCCAAGGGGATCATCGCCCGGCTGCGCAACTTCATGCGCAAGGGCGAGGCGCAGGATCGCCTGCTCTCCCTCGACGAGTTGCTCCGAAATACCCTGCCACTCTTCCACGACCAGTTCGTGCGTCAGCGCATCAGCCTGCACCTACCACAGGGGGAACCCGTCCATCTGCGGATCGACCCCATCCTGATGCAGCAGGTGCTGGTCAATCTGCTCTGCAACGCCAGCGAGGCGGTGGCGCTCAACCCCGACACCCGACCGCCATGCATCGCCATCCGCCAGCGGATCGAGGCCAATCGGGTGATCATCAGCATTCATGACAACGGCACAGGCATGACAGAGGCGCAGCGGGCCCATCTCTTCTTGCCGTTTCACACCAGCAAGAAAGAGGGGCTGGGCCTCGGCCTTGTCATCTGCAAGCGGATCATCGAGTCCTATGGGGGCACCATTTGGGCGGAAGCGGTGCCGCAGGGGGCGGTGATCGCCTTCTCGCTACCGCTCCAGCCACTGGAAGAAGGAGAGCAGGAATGAAGGATAACGTCTATCTGGTCGACGATGACCCCGCCGTGCGGGCGTCGTTGGGCTGGCTGCTGGAGGCGGTGCAGATCAGGCTGCAGAGCTACGACGGGGCTCGCCGCTTCCTGGCCGAGGTCGATCTGAACCAACCTGGGTGCCTGATCCTCGATCTCTGCATGCCGGGGATGAGCGGCGGTGAGCTGCAGGAGGCGCTGAACCGGCTTCCGAACACCCTTGCCATCGTCTTCCTCACCGGTGAGGCAGATGTCGCCACGACAGTGTGCCTCTTCAAGCAGGGCGCCTTCGACTTGCTGGAGAAGCCGGTAGACTCAACTGTGCTGCTGGCGGCGATCGGCCGCGCCTGCGCCCACAGCCGCGCGGCACATGAGCGTCAGCTCGCCCGCCAGGTGCTGCAGGCACGGCTCGAGCTGCTGTCGCCACGGGAGCGGGAGATCATGGAACTGGTACAGGAGGGAATGCAGAACAAGCAGATAGCGGATCGGCTCTGCATCGCCCTGCGCACCGCAGAGATCCACCGCCACAACATGATGAAGAAGATGGGTTGTACGACCCCGCTGCAGTTGGTACAGCTGCTGACGGAGGCTCAGTCTCGTTATCCGGCTCGAGCGATGGATTTGGACAACCCGGCCCCTGTCTGAGCGGCAATAGAAAAACGGCGCCTCTTGGCGCCGTGTTTCTCAGATGGACACTCCGACCTCAAAGGGCCAGCAGCGCACGCACCTTGTCCAGGTCCTGCTGGGTATCCACCCCGACCGGGGGGGCTTCCAGCGCCTGGGCCACGTGGATCTTCTCCCCGTACCAGAGCACCCGCAACTGCTCCAGCGCCTCTACCTGCTCGAGCGCGCTCGGCGCCCAGTCCACGTAGCGCTGGATGAAGCCGGCGCGATAGGCGTAGATGCCGATGTGGCGCTGATAGTGACTGCCAATCTGCTCCCGACTCTGGGCGAAGCGATCCCTGTCCCAGGGAATGCTGGCCCGGCTGAAGTAGAGGGCATAGCCATCCTTGTCCGTCACCACCTTGACCGCATTGGGGTTGAACGCCTCTTCGGCGTCCTGAATGGGCACCGACAGGGTGGCCATGGGGGCCGTGGCGGCGGCCAGGTTGTCCGCCACCTGGCGGATGATGGCGGGCGGGATCAGGGGCTCATCCCCCTGCACGTTGACCACGATAGTATCGGCGGCAAAACCGTAGTGACGGCACACCTCGGCCAGGCGCTCGGTGCCGGACTGGTGATCCTTCGATGTCATGCACACCTCGACGCCGGTGGTCTGCAGCGCCTGCTGCACCCGCTCATCGTCGGTGGCGACTATCACCCGATCGGCGCCCGATTGCAGGGCCTTCTCCACTACGTGCTGCACCATGGGCTTGCCATGGATGTCCGCCAGCGGCTTGCCCGGCAAGCGGGTGGAGGCGTAGCGGGCCGGAATGACGACGACGAAACTCATGGCTTCAGCTCTTCCAGGGGCAGATGACGCGCCCGGTTCTCCAAGAGGACGGGTATCCCCTCCTCCAGCGGATAGGCCAGTCTGTCGAAACGGCAGATGAGCTCATGGGCGGCCTTGTCCGATTGCGGTTGATAGTGCAGCTTCCCCTTGCAAACAGGGCAGGCGATGATGTCGAGCAATTTGATATCCAGTGCCAAAACGAAACTCCTTCAACGATGTCGAGCAAGCGACGATCTCGAGCGGGCTATGCTGTCGAGCAGTTTAATGGTCCATCGCCGGAGCCGGAACCCGGCTCCTTGCAACGGCGCCGCACGGGCTATGATGCCGTGCAGGCGATGATCTTGCGCCATTCAATGTGCATGGTCAGGGTCGGACGCTTGCGGCGGGGTCAACCGCTGCAGCAGAGTGTCAAGCAGTGAGGCGGGCAACTCGGCGCTCACCGGCAGATACCACCAGTGCGCCGGCGCGAAGGCCCGGCACTTGACCGCATCCTTCTCCGTCATCAGCAGGGGACGCTCGCCGAAGCGGGCGAGCAGCTCATCCCGATCAAAGGCCTGATGATCCGCATAACCGACACTCTGTACCAGCTCATAACCGAGCCCGGTCAGGGTGGCAAAGAAGCGGGGGGGATGGCCTATGCCCGCCAATGCGTCCACAGGTCCGGCGAGGGGAGCCTCGAGGGGGGCGTCGTCGCATACGCGGCGCGGCGCGGCCGCCACCAGTGCCATGGGGTATTCCCCCTGGGCCGGGGTCCCGCCGTTGCAGATGATGGCATCGACCCGCTTGAGGCGGGTCATGGGTTCCCGCAGCGGCCCCATGGGCAGCAGGCAGCCATTGCCAAAGCGCCGGGTCCCATCCACCACCACCAGCTCTATGTCCCGTGCCAGGGCGTAGTGCTGCAGACCGTCGTCGGTGATGATGATGTCCACCTCGCCGCTCTGCTCAAGCAGACGCACCGCATCGGCGCGTTTGGGGGCCACCACCACGGGGCAGCCGCAGCGCCGGGCGATGAGCACCGGCTCATCCCCCGCCTGGGCCGTGGTGCTGGTGACGCCCAGCCGATAAGGGTAATGGGGCGCCTTGCCACCGTAACCGCGGCTGACTACGCCGGGGCGCCAGCCACGGGCTTGCAGCTGTTCCACCAGCCAGACCACCACAGGGGTCTTGCCATTGCCGCCGACCGAGATATTGCCCACCACTATCACCGGCAGGCTGGCCCGATAGCGGGTGAACCAGCCACGGCGATAGGCGAAACGGCGCACACCGCTGACGAGGGCAAACAACAGGGCCAAGGGGGCCAGCGCCCAGCGCCAGCCACTCTTGCCGTACCAGAGACGCTCCAGCATCAGCCCTTGTTACTCACTGCGACGTTGCCAAACTGAATGGCCCGCAACTGGGCATACGTGCCCTGCTGGGCCATCAGGGCGTCATGGTTGCCGCGCTCGACGATATGACCCTCGTCGATCACCAGGATCTCGTCCGCCTTCTCTATGGTGGAGAGACGGTGAGCGATCACCAGGGAGGTGCGCGCCTTGCACAGCTCGTCGATGGCCGCCTGGATGTGGCGCTCGGACTCGGTATCCAGGGCCGAGGTGGCCTCGTCCAGCAGCAGCACGGGGGAGTCCCGCAACAGGGCGCGGGCGATGGCAATGCGCTGACGCTGACCACCGGACAGGGAGGCGCCGTTCTCGCCGATGACGGTGTCATAGCCTTCCGGCATCTTGCGCACGAACTCGTCGGCATGGGCGATGCGGGCCGCATGCTGTATCTCTTCCCGGCTGTAGCGCTCTTCTGCCGCGTAGGCGATATTGTTGGCCACGGAGTCGTTGAACAGGTGCACATGCTGGGAAACCAGGGCGTACTGCTTGCGCAGCTCGCTCAACTTGTATTCGCGGATGTTGACGCCATCCAGCAGTATCTCCCCCTGCTCTATGTCATAGAAGCGGGTCAGCAGGCTGGCGATGGTGCTCTTGCCGGAGCCGGAGCGACCCACCAGGGCCACGGACTTGCCCGCCTCCACCTTGAAGCTGATGTTGTGCAGCGCCGGGGTCTCCTTGGTCGGGTAGGTGAAGGTGACGTTGCGAAACTCTATCTCGCCACGGGCCCGCTCCAGGGTGCGGGTGCCGGTGTCCTGCTCCGGGGTGGAGTCCAGCAGACCGAACAGGCTCTGGCAGGCGGTGATGCCGCGCTGGAACTGGTTGTTCACGTCGGTCAGGCTTTTCAGCGGCTTGAGCAGCATCATCATGGAAGTGACCATGACGGTGAAGGTGCCCGCGGTCAGGGTCGCCTTGACCGAGTCTATGGTCGCCACGTAGAGGAAGACCGCCAGGGCGACCGAGGCCACCATCTGGACTATGGGGCTGCCGATGGCGTCGGCCGCCACCATCTTCATGGTCTGCTGGCGCATCCGGTTGCTGACGGTGAAGAAGCGCTTGTCCTCCACCTGCTGGCCACCGAACATCAGCACCTCTTTATGGCCCTTGAGCATCTGCTCGGTGGAGGTGGTGATGTCACCCACCGCCTGCTGGATGTGACGGCTGATCTTGCGAAAACGACGGCTGATGAGACCGATGAGCACACCCACCACAGGGCCGACCACCAGGAAGATCACCGACAGCTGCCAGGAGTGCCAGAACATCAGGCCGAGCAGGCCGATGACGGTGGCCCCTTCGCGCACCAGCGACACCAGGGTCGAGCTCGCAGCGGACGACACCTGACCGGCGTCATAGGTCACCTTGGAGAGCAGGTTGCCGGTATTTTGGCGGTCGAAGAAGCTCATGGGCATGGCCATCAGGTGGCTGAATACCTGCTGCTGCAGCCGCATCACCACATGGTTGCCGACCCAGGCCATGCAGTAGTTGGAGAGGAAGGCGGCACAACCGCGCAGGGCGACGATACCGAGCACGAAGAAGGGCATCCACTTGAGCACGCTGCTGTCGTTGCCGTTGAGGCCCTGATCGATGAGCGGCTTGATGGAGTAGACGAAGGTGGTATCCACGGCCGCATAACCCAGCATGCCGATGATGCCGCCCACCAGCCCCAGTTTGCGATCCCGGACATAACCGAGCAGGCGTTTGAAGACGGGCCAGCTCTCTTGTGAGGTTTCTTGTTGCATGAATAGCCGTTAATAAGGGAAATGACGGGGTATTCTAGCCAAAGCGCAGGATTACACCAAGCGTTGCCATAGCCTGACCATCTCCCTCACCCTTCCTCAAAGGGAAATGACGGATTATTGCCTTGGCCAAAGCGCAGGATTACACCAGGCGTTGCCATAGCCTGGCCATCTCCCCTCCCCTCCCTCAAAGGGAAATGACGGATTATTGCCCTGGCCAAAGCGCAGGATTACACCAGGCGTTGCCATCGCCTGGCCATCTCCCTCACCCTTCCTCAAAGGAAAATGACGGATTATTGCCCTAGCCAAAGCGCAGGATTTCCACCAGGCGTTGCCATCGCCCCAGCCCAATCCCAAAGAGAAATGACAGCTAAGGGAGTGGTCCTAGCGCCATAACCTGGGTTGCCACCAGTGGCCATTGCGCCTGTACCAGGGGCCCTGCTCGCGCTCGGCCCGGATCTTGAGCCCCCCCTCCCCCGCCTCGATCAGGATGGCGCCATCCTGCCCCGTCACCCACTGACGAGCCCCCTGGTATCTTGCCACCACCTCGGGGCGGGGAAACTGCCACTGGTTCCTGTCGCCGGCGCTGTGGATGACGACATCCGGGTTCACCGCTGCCACGAAGCCCGGGGTGGAGGAAGTGCGGCTGCCATGGTGAGGGCTCACCAACACGGTGCTGGAGAGGGTGCTGAGGTGAATGCTGGAAAACGTGCTGGCGAGTTCCTCTCCTTCTCCCTGCTCTTCCAGGGCCAGCAGGCGGCGCTCCGCCCCCTGCTCTATGTCACCGCTGAGCAGGATGCGATGCCGGCCGTCGCTTATCTGCACCACGCAACTGTCGTTGTTGCGCCCCGCCCCCGGCCGCTCGGGCCAGAGCACGCGCACCTCCAGCCCCTGCCAGTGCCAGCGCTGACCACGGCGACACAGGGTCGTGCTGCGGGCGAAGCCGAACGAGGAGAGCTCGCGGCGCACCGGCATCGCCTGCAGCATGGCGCGCCTGTTGCCCGCATGATCCCTGTCCTTGTGGCTGATGATGAGGGCATCGAGCACCCGCACATCGAGGCGGCTCAGCACGGGCAGTATGGCGGCCTCCGCCATGTTGTAGCCGCCGGGATAGCTATCCCCGGTGTCATAGAGGATGCCGCGCTCGCCCCGGGTGACGAGCACCGACAAGCCCTGCCCCACATCCAGCACCCGCACCTGCCAGGGCGTGGGAGCAGGCCAGGCACCCAGCAGCAGGGCGGCCCCCACAGGGAGCAGCAAGCCGCGCCCTCCCGACAACTGCCAGGCCCCCCACAGCAGCACCAGCAAGGCGCTGACGGGCATCAGCCAGCCGGGAACAGGCCACCAGAGCTGCAGATGGTCCGCCAGCAGGCCGACTCCCCACAACACCCAGGTCAACCCCAGATCGGACAACCAGAACAGGGCATGCGCCAGGGCGGTGGAGAGCGGCGCCAGCAGCACACCGATCAGCGCCAGCGGAATGATGCCGAGGCAAAACAGCGGCAACGCCAGCAGATTGAGCAAGAGCGCCAGCGGTGCCATGCCCTCGAACAGCAGCAGTTGCAGGGGTAGCAGGCCGAGCAGCATCAGGCATTGCAGCCGCACCAGTCCGGGACGCGCGTGCAGCAGGCTCGCCAGCAACAGCAGGGCCACCGCCATGAAGGAGAGCCAGAAACCGGCCGAGTAGAGGGCGAAGGGATCCCAGAGCACTATCACCACGAAGGCCCACAGCCAGATGCGGTGGCTGGGCCAGTCCCGTTTCAACCAGCGCAGCAGGCTCCACACCAGCACCATGATGAGGGCCCGCTCGGTCGCCACCGCAAATCCCGCCAGCCAGCTGTAGACGGCGGCAAACAAGAGGGAGACCACAATGGCCCCCCGCAACCCCAGCAGCCGCCCCAGCCACCAGCCGAGCACCGCCACCAGGGCGATATGCTGGCCCGAGATGGCGATGATGTGGGTCAGGCCGCTGCCGCGAAACAGATCCCACTGGGCATCCGTGATGCCCCCCTGCTCCCCGAAGCTGAGCGCCGCCAGCAAAGGGGCCTGCTCCAGCCCCTGCCAGGCGCTGCTGGCCGCGGCAAGCCAGCGCTCCCGCATCCCGGGGGCCGCCTCCTGGACCTCGATGAGACGGCGCAGGTTGCCGGTCGCGGTGATCCCCTTGCCAAGCAGCAGGCGCCGCCCGTCCATGCCCGCCTCGTTGGCCAGTCCATGGGCGGGCTTGAGGGAACTCACCAGGGTGATGCGACTGCCTGCTGGCAGGGGCGGCAGGGCCTGATAGGCATTGATCCTGACCAGGGGGGCTATCGCGAGGGGCTGCTCGTCCAGCGTCTCGACCCGCAGCAGCAGGCGGGCAAATTTATCTCGCGGTTTATCGCCCGAGGACTCCGTACTTTGCACCCGTGCGGTTATGATGTGGCTGGTCTGTGTCTCCAGCTTGTCCAGCCAGGCCAACCGATACTGCAGGTTCAGCTGCATCCAGAGCACGCCGAGCACCAGAAACAAGAGCCGCCAGTGACGGCCATGGGCAAGCAGGATGGCGAGGGCCAGCAGCGTGCCACCCCATGCAGTAGAGGGTAACCAGGGCCAGAGCAGTGAGGAGCTTGCCCCCAGGGCAAACGACAACAGACGCAGATCCATGGAGCAAGTATTTAGCAAGGTTTCAAACATGCCCAAACGACTCATAAAACGCTGGCTGCCCGATCAGGACAAGCTCAAGGAACACAAGCACTTGCGGCTGTTCGGCAAGCTGCTGCTCGATGCCAACCTCTGGCACCTCAACCGCCGCTCCGCCGCCGGTGCCTTCGCGGTCGGCCTCTTCATGGCCTGGATCCCGCTCCCCTGCCAGATGCTACTGGCGGCCGGTGGCGCCATCCTCTTTAGGGTCAATCTGCCCCTCTCGGTCGCCCTGGTCTGGCTCTCCAACCCCTTCACCATGCCGCCGCTGTTCTATGGCGCCTACCTGGTGGGCTGCCAGCTGCTCGGGCACCCCGCCCAGCACATCGATATCCAGTTCACCTGGGAGTGGCTTGTCTCGGTATTTGAAACCCTGGCCCCGCCGCTGCTGCTGGGCTCCCTGGTGCTCGCGCTGCTGAGCTCCTTGATGGGTTACGCCTTCATCCGCACCTTCTGGCGCATCAACACAGTGCGCCAATGGCAGAAGCGCAAGGAGGCGCGGGCATGCTGAGCCGCTGGCTGGCCCGTTTCAAGATAGACCCGGACACCCTGCGCCAGCAGAAGTGGTTCGCCCTCTTTGGTGAGCGCCTGCTGACCCCCGCCCTCTGGCAGGGCGGCACCCGGGCGCTCAGCGGCGCCGTGGCGGCCGGCCTCTTCGCCAGCTGGATCCCCATCCCCATGCACTCCCTCGTCGCGGTCGGGCTGGCGCTGGCGTTTCGCCTCAACCTGCCGCTGGCCCTGCTGGCGGTCTGGTTCAACAACCCGCTGACGCTGCCCTTCATGTACCTCTATGCCTATCGCACCGGCTGCCTGGTGCTGCACCAGACGCCTGAGCCCTTCCACCTCACCTGGTCATTGCACTGGCTGGAGCACGAGGCGGCGACCCTGGTGCCCCCCTTCCTGCTCGGCAGCCTGTTGCTGGCGGTGCTGACCGCCGCCACCGGGGCCCTGCTCACCCTGCTGATGCTGCAACTGGGCAGGCTGACCCGCCCCCGCTGAGCCTCCTGCCCGCCCTTCGGCTTAGCCACAGGGCGCAATTCGCGCCGCCTTGCCATCGTTTGGCTCTGCCACCACACTCCTTGTAGTCCTCAGCTTGCCGCTACCTGCAAAGACAAGGAGTTCACCATGGCCCAACCCCTGACGCTGGCCTATGCCAATGGCCAACCCATCTCACTGCTGCCCGCCATGGCCAACCGCCACGGCCTCATCACAGGCGCCACGGGGACCGGCAAGACAGTCACCCTGCAGGTGCTGGCAGAGGGGTTCTCCCGCCTCGGGGTGCCGGTCTTTCTGGCGGATGTAAAGGGGGATCTCAGCGGCCTCGGCGCCGCTGGCACCCCGTCGAGCAAGCTGGATGCCCGGCTGGCCCAGCTCGGCATCCCGGCCCCCGCCTTCGCCCCCAGTCCGGCCCTGTTCTGGGACCTGTTTGCGGAGCAGGGGCACCCGGTGCGGGCCACAGTCTCCGACATGGGGCCCCTGCTGCTGGCCCGCCTGCTCGACCTCAACGACACCCAGAGCGGGGTGCTGGAGCTGGTGTTCAAGGTGGCGGACGACGAGGGCTTGCTGCTGCTCGATCTGAAAGACTTGCGCGCCATGGTGCAGTTTGCCGGGGACAACGCCAAATCCCTCACCACCCGCTATGGCAATGTGTCCACCGCCTCCATCGGCGCCATACTGCGCAACCTGCTCACCCTGGAGAGTGCGGGAGGGGACCACTTCTTCGGCGAGCCCATGCTGGATATTCAGGATCTGCTGCAGACCGACGGGGCCGGCCACGGCCACATCAATGTGCTGGCGGCCGGCAAGCTCACCCAGTCCAGCCGCCTCTATGCCTGCTTCCTGCTCTGGCTCTTGTCCGAGCTGTTCGAGCAACTGCCCGAGGTGGGGGATCCCGATAAACCCGTGCTGGTGTTCTTCTTCGACGAGGCTCACCTGCTGTTCAACGACGCCCCCAAGGCGCTGCTGGAGAAGATAGAGCTGGTGGTGCGCCTCATCCGCTCGAAAGGAGTGGGCGTCTATTTCGTGACCCAGAGCCCGGCCGATATTCCCGACAGCGTGCTGGGGCAGCTCGGCAACCGGGTGCAGCACGCCCTGCGCGCCTTTACTCCGAGCGACCAAAAAGCGGTGCGCATCGCCGCCAACACCCTGAGGGCCAACCCGGCCTTCGACGCGGCCGGCGTCATCACCGAGCTCGGGGTGGGCGAGGCCCTGGTCTCCCTGCTCGATGAGAAGGGGCGCCCAAGCGTGGTGGAGCGCGCCTTTATCGCCCCGCCCGCCAGTCGCATAGGTCCCCTGGGCGACGCCGAGCGGCAGGCCCTGATCCAGGGATCAGTGCTTCACGGCAGATACGAGACCCGCGAGGATCGCGAATCCGCCTTCGAGCGCCTCAATGGCGGGGCACCAGCCGCCTCGGATGATGCCTCCCAGACCCCGTCGGAGCAGGGGGGCGGATTGCTCGACGCCCTCAACGGTATCCTGTTCGGTCGCACAGGCCCGCGCGGTGGTCAGCATGACGGCGTGGTGCAGACCGCCGCCAAGAGCGTGGCCCGTACCCTGGGCAACGAGGTGGGGCGCCAGCTGGTACGGGGCGTACTCGGCTCCCTGCTGGGGGGCAGCAAACGGCGCCGTTGATGTCGGAAAACAGGCATGAAAAAGCCCGCCGACATGGCGGGCTTTTTATTGAGCGGATGCCGATGGTTGTGCTTACAGCACCTTGGCGATGGCATCGCACAGGGGATCTATGTTGGCGCGGGTGATCCCGGCCACGCTGATCCGGCCGGAGCCGACGATGTAGATGGCAAACTCGCTCTTGAGACGCTCCACCTGATCCTTGGAGAGACCGGAGAAGGAGAACATGCCGTTCTGCTCGCGGATGAAGCTGAAGTCCTGGCTCACACCGAGGGCAGCCAACTTCTCTACCAGCAGTTCGCGCATCTCGCGAATACGCACCCGCATGGCCGCCACCTCTTCCACCCACTCGGCATAGAGGGCCGGATCGCTGACTATGGTAGTCACCACGGCGGCGCCGTGTGACGGCGGGTTGGAGTAGTTGGCTCGGATGACGGTCTTGACCTGGGTGAAGGCCACGTCGGCAATCGCCTTGGTCGCGCTGACCAGGGTGAAGGCACCGACCCGCTCGTTGTAGAGGCCGAAGTTCTTGGAGAAGGAACTCGCCACCAGCAGTTCGTCATGGCACTCGGCGAAGATGCGTAGCCCCTCGGCATCTTCCTCTATACCACGGGCAAAGCCCTGATAGGCGAAGTCAAACAGCGGCAGCCAGCCAGCGGCGGCGCTCTGTTTGGCCAGGGCGCGCCACTGATCAGCTGTGGGGTCAATGCCGGTCGGGTTGTGGCAGCAGCCGTGCAGCAGCACCAGATCGCCGGCCTGCGCTTCACAGAGCGACCCCTGCATGGCGGCAAAGTCGAGACCCTTGGTCGCCGCATCGTAGTACTTGTACCACTTGACGGTGAGGCCGGCAGCCTGGAACACGCTGACGTGGTTGGCCCAGGTGGGATCGGAGATCCAGATGGTCTTGGCCAGACCGTTGCGCACCACGAACTCGGCGGCGATGCGCAGGGCACCTGTACCACCCGGCGCCTGGGCTGTCTTGGCGCGGCCGCTGGCAATCAGGGCGGAATCCTGCCCGAACAGCAGTTGCTGCACTATGCGGCCATATTCGATATTGCCTTCAATACCGAGGTAGTTCTTGGTCTTCTCGTCGGTGAGCAGCTTCTGCTCTGCTTTCTTGACGCAATGAAGGATAGGAGTGGCACCGGTCTCATCCTTGTAGATCCCGACCCCCAGATTGATCTTGTGGCTGCGAGAGTCGGCACGGAAGGCTTCGGTCAGGCCCAGGATCGGATCCGCTGGGGCGGCAACAACCTTTTCAAACATGGTATTCCCTGTATTCCGTTGAGTTCATTGGCTGGCAAACTAGGTTGGCAAACTAGGTTGGCAAACAAAAGCGCTCCTTTGGCGAGCGCTCCGTCAACTCTTTATACCACTGCCTTCCATAGGGGAAAACCGCTTTCTCAAGGTGGATGGCAGCCCCCTCAGCCGATTGCATGCCAGCCCGATGCCAGGGCGCATACCTCGGCCGACAGGCCACGGTTGGACTCCACCAGATCGCTGCACAGGGCCCGCAATGGACGGGGGATCCGGCTCGGCTCCCAGGGGCGAGCGCCCTGCAGAGGGGCGGCATAGGCCTCCTTGATGGGAGCCAGGTCCCGGGGCAGCCACCAGCTGGCCGGGCGTCCCAGCCGCTGGGCCAATACCAGGACCCTGTCGACCCCTGCCGGGTCCAGTGCTGTGAGGTGACTCCAGAGGGTCTGGGGCGGCAAGGCGGCAATCAGGGGTTGCAGGGCGCCGGGATCCTGGGCAGGAAGCCAGACCAGCAAGGCGTCGTCCGGGAGGCTCAGCTCGGCGAAGACGCCGACGGAGTCGGTGCTGATCACCCGCTGGATCTCCCCCTCGCCCCAGAGGATCTTGCCAAGCCCCGCCAGGGTGCGGGCGGGTAACGCCACCTCTCCCAGAGTGTGCAACCAGGGGGCCGCATCGAGCAGGGTACCGCCGCTGAAGAACAGGCTGAACGGGCGGGCGGCCCGCAGGCGCAGCGGCAGATCGCTGCACAGCCGTATCCCCTTGTCTTCAAAGTTGATCTGCTCGACCGGACTGAAGCTCGCCTCCCCCTTGCGATAGAGTGCCGCCAGCACCCGCTCGTTGACCCGCTCCCCCAGTTGCCAACCCTGGGCATGGAGCCACTCCTCGGGTTCGGGGGGAGCACAGGCCAGCTCGGCCAGCATCAGCTCGCGGGTGAGATAGCGCCGTCCGGCCGGGGTCAGCTCATAGCGGTGATTGCCAAGGGGGAGCAGCAGCTGATTGTCCCTGAGCATGCCGATGAGGGGCTGCCATTGACGACCGCGGATAACCTGGGGCGCCTCGTCCAGCAACTGCTGAGCCAGCGCTCGCCACTCGGGGTGACTGAAATCGATCACACGCATCCTTCCCTGTCGGCAGACCATCTTTCAACGAATTGAATAATCTAGCGATTTACGACTAAGGAGCCAAGGGTAGAAAAGAGACAACGTGACCTGGCGCAGGGCCAAACGGCGGAGGGAATAAGGTGAAAGGCAGATAAAACAAAACGGCCAAGCAAGCTTGGCCGTTTATCAACTAAATCCGTACTAAGACTGGATTAGAAGTTGTATTGCAGGGCAACAGTGAACTCGTCGTCCATGTCATCGATACCCTGGATCTTGTACTCGGTGTACGCCTTCAGCTTGGAAGTGAAGTTGTACTGAACACCCAGCAGGGTTTCGTCAACCATGTCTTCGTAGGAAGAACCGGCAGAGTTGTCCTTGCCTTCCTTGAAGTTGTAGCCAGCCAGGAAGGTCCAGGCATCAACGTTGTAGGAAGCAGCCAGCTCGTAGCCACGACCTTCACCCTTGTAACCGGTGGTGTCGTTCTTCAGGTCGCCTTCGGTGTAGACACCGGCGAAGTAGAAGCCGTTGATGGCGTAGTGTGCGCCCAGGGCCCACTCGGACTTGTCACCAGTGTTGGTGCTGGTGGTGCTTTCCAGGTCGGAGTAAGCGTAACCGCCGTTCAGGCCCAGACCGAAGTCGAAGTCATAACCGATGGCAGCTGCGTAGCCGTAGTTACGCTTCAGGTCCGGGAATACGGTAGTGACGGTTTGGCCACCCATGTCAGAAACCTTGACGGCTTCGTCGTCGTTGGTCTGGTAGGACACTTTGCCCTTGAAACCACCGTAGGTGTTGGAGTAGATGATCTGGCCTTCTTGACGACCGTCGTAGAAGTTACCGTAATCACCCCACTCGTTGAAGATATCGGTCGGCTCCAGCACATCGTAGAACGCGGTGTCGGTCTGGCCGAAGATGATCTTGCCGTACTGGGTACCGTCGAAGCCAACCCAGATGTGACGGGAGTTGAACTTGTTGTCGGAGTTTTCGGCGGAAACCTGCCACTCGGTCTTGGCAATACCGGACCAGGTGTTGTTCAGCGCAACTTTACCGGACCAGCCCAGACGGGAGGAACCGATCAGCTCGGCATCACCAGCGTTGCTGGCAGTGATGGGGCTGGCGTCGTCAGCGTCAGCATAGTAGTTAGCCTGAACACGGCCGTAGATATCAAAGGAGGTACCGTCTTTGTCATAAACCACTGCGGCGTTAGCGGCAGATGCGAACAGAGCCGGGATAGCGATAGCCAGAATTGTCTTTTTCATAGTTGTTTCCAATGCCTACTGTAATTAAACACTAAGTCCTTGTTATTCCCTGTGTTAGCGATGTTCTTTGCATCACTATGCCGCCGAGACTATCACCGGGTTTTCCGATCCGCAACGAAAAAACTTGGAACTTTTTGAGAAAACCATAGTCATAGGAAAAAAATTGTGAGCTGAATCTCATATTGTTTGCCCTCTCAGGGAAAACGTTTACAGCGATACGCGCTGCCTGAAACGCCCTTTTTTGGTGGTTTATTGCACTCACAATCCACCCCATGACATAAGTGCGGATCCCGGCCCATAACCCCTGCCTCGCCTTGCCTCGACCCAGGCCGCCTGTTGCGGGTATCCTGTGGCCATTCATTCCAGACACGGTCACGCCCCATTCATGCTATCGACTCGCCTCAAAGCCACCATTCGCAATACCTATCGACAGATTGCCGATGGTTTACCCGGTTTTGTGCCGCGCAAGGAGCAGAATTTT
Source organism: Aeromonas rivipollensis (assembly GCF_010974825.1). Lineage (GTDB taxonomy): Bacteria > Pseudomonadota > Gammaproteobacteria > Enterobacterales > Aeromonadaceae > Aeromonas > Aeromonas rivipollensis. The sequence continues at coordinate 56,450 of NZ_JAAILA010000003.1, forward strand.
CTGGTGGCCGAAATCGCCAAGACCCTCACCGGAGAGTATGAAAAGAGTCGCCGCATCCTGGTGGCCGAGGCGGGCACCGGCATCGGCAAGTCCCTCTCCTATGCCCAGGGTGCCATCCCGGTGGCGCGGCTCACCCAGAAGAAGCTGGTGATCTCCACCGCCACCGTCGCCCTGCAGGAGCAGCTGATCCACAAGGACCTGCCCTTCTACCATCGCCACAGCGAGCTGCCGTTTCGCTTCATGCTGGTCAAGGGGCGCCAGCGTTACTGCTGCGAACATCTGCTTGAACAAGCGGCAAGCGGCGCCGATATGGCCAATTTCGAACTCGACTTTTTTTTGCAAAATACGGGCAGCTTAAGCAAGCACAAGCCGTCAGATTCTGACAAGGAGCGCTATCAGGCGCTGTGGCAGGCCTACACCGAGGGGAAGTGGGACGGGGACAGGGACAACTGGCCCAAGCCGATTCCAGATCTGTGCTGGGATCGCATCGCCGCCGATCGCCACAGCTGCAACAAGGCGCTGAGCCACCACCAGCACTGCCCCTTCCACCGTGCCAGGAATGGCATGGACGCCGCCGATGTGCTGGTGGTCAACCATGCCCTGCTGCTCTCTGACCTCACCATGGGCGGCGGCATCATATTGCCGCCACCGGACGAGTGTATCTATGTGCTGGATGAGGCTCACCACCTGCCGACCATAGCCCGGGATCACGGCGCCGCCTCCGCCAGCATCAAGGGGTCCCGCCGCTGGCTGGAAAAGCTGGTGCAGAGCGCCGGCAAGCTGGCCAGGGCGCTGAACAAGGAGAGCCTGCTCGACCCCCAACTCAAGCTGCAGGATGCCCTGGCCTCCCTGCAACCGGATCTCAAGGCGCTGGAGCAGTGGCTCGCCGGCAACGATCAGCTGTTTGGCACCGAGCAGCACCACAGGTTTGCCGAGGGGGTGCTGCCCGATCCCCTGCCCATGCTGGCGGAGAACCTGAAGGAGGCGAGCAAGAAGGCGCTGCGGGCGCTGGACAGGATGCAGGGCGCCATCGGCGAAGCGCTCAAAGACGGCGAAATCCGTCGCAAGGAGGCCGAGCCCCTGCTGGCGGAGAGCGGTTTTCACCTGCAGCGGCTGGAGAGTTTCTGCGCCCTGTGGGAGATGCTGAGTCGCCACGTGCCGACGGGCAAGACACCGCTGGCCCGCTGGATGGCCAGGAGCGAGGATGGGGACATCTGGCTGCACGCCTCCCCCATAGAGGTGGGTTATCTGCTGGAGGAGTGGCTCTGGTCTAGGTGCCTGGGCGCCGTGCTGGTCTCGGCCACCCTCACCGCCCTCTCCTCCTTCAGCTATTTCCGCCACCAGGTGGGGCTCAAGGAGCATGACGGCACCCGCTATCTGCGGCTGCGCTCTCCTTTCGAGTACCACAAGGCCGAGCTCTATCTGCCAAAGATGACCCATGAACCCAGCGCCCCCGGCTTTACCCAGGAGCTGGTCGATACCCTGCCCCGGCTGCTGGCGGGCAAGGAGGCGAGCCTGGTGCTCTTCTCCTCCTACCGGCAGATGAACGAGGTGGCGGTGGGGCTGCGGGCCAAGGGGCTCTCCCTGCTGGTGCAGGGGGAAGCGTCGCGCAACGCCCTGCTGACCTTGCACAAACAGAGGTGCGACGGCGGCCAGGCCAGCATCCTCTTTGGCACCGGCAGCTTCTCCGAGGGGCTGGACCTGCCCGGCCACTACCTCACCAACCTGGTGATCACCAAGCTCCCCTTCGCGGTGCCGAACTCCCCGGTGGAGGAGGCGACCGCCGAGTGGGTCGAGAAACGGGGTGGCAACCCCTTCCTGCAGCTGACGGTGCCAGAAGCGTCCCGAAAACTCATTCAGGCCTGTGGCCGTCTGATCCGCAAGGAGGCCGATCGGGGCCGCGTTACTATTCTCGATCGGCGCCTGCTGACCAAACGCTACGGCAAGGGCTTGCTCGACGCCCTCCCCCCCTTCACCCGGCGTATCGAGTGAGCCATGCCGGGTTTATTTGACAGATAAGTCAGCAAGCTGCCTGCCGGGCGGCGCCACAAACGGCTATTGCCGCTCTGGGGCAAACCTGTAAAAATGAGCCCCTATTTTTCAGTGGGCAATCGCCTGACTGTTCAAGGAGATGAAATGAAACTGACTGTTCTGGTGCCGGCTCTGGCTGGTCTGTTGTGGGCAGGTAGCGCCCTGGCTGATAGCCAACTGGAAATACACAATCCCTATGTAGTGCAGTTGATCGATGGCGAGTCCATCAATCCCAAGCTGCTGGAGAAGACCAGCAGCTTCCCCATCAGTGCCGGCAAGCACCAGCTGGTGGTGGCCTTCGAGGGCAACTACTCCAACCGCAACGACATCAAGCTGGTGACCGCCGAGCCTCTGGTGATCAACTTCACCGCCGCCGACAACCAGACCCTGGTGCTGGATTTCAAGAAGCCGCGCAACGAAGACGAAGCCAAGGCATTCGTGAAAGAGCAGAAAGTCGTTCTCAAGGACAAGGTCAGCGGTCAGGCCCTGGCCAGCGAGCAGTTCGTCATGCCGAAAGTGGGTGGCTTCCAGCTGACCCGTGACTACCAGCAGGAGCTGCTCAAGATGGGCAAGGCCTTCAACCAGCCAGCGACCGTTGCCGTCTCCACCGCTGCCGTGATGGCCGCCGCCAGCGCGCCGGTCGAAGTGGCGCCGAGCAAAGCCCAGAGCAATCCGGAAGCCCTGACCCAGCTGCAAAACTGGTACAACAAGGCGGATGCGGAAACCCGCAAAGCCTTCCAGATCTGGGTGATCCAGCAGCAATAAGGCGCAGCGCGTCGCTTTATGCATAGAGGGGAGCCTGGCTCCCCTTTTTCATATCAGTTCAGGCCTATTGCCATGTCCCTGCGCATCTTCTATCACCCCCATTACTCCTCCCTGACGCTGCCCGAGCGCCACCGCTTTCCCCTGGCCAAGTACCAGGCGCTCCACCAGATCCTGGCAACACTGGGCTATCCGCTGGCAGAGGCACCCGCCGCGAGCCGCCAGCAGATAACCCGGGTCCACGACGCCGACTATGTGGCGGCGGCCCTTGCCGGCACCCTGGATGACGGCGCCATCCGCAGACTCGGCTTTCCCTGGTCACCCATGCTGATTGAACGCACCCTGCGCTCGGTCGGGGCCACCATCGCCGCCAGCCGCCACGCCCTCGAGCAGGGCTGCGGCCTGCAGGTCTCCGGCGGCTATCATCACGCCCACAGGGACTTTGGCAGCGGCTTCTGCCTGTTCAACGATCTGGTGATAGCGGCCCGGGCCTGCCTGGACGAGGGGCGCTGCGAGCGGGTGCTGATAGTGGATCTCGATGTCCATCAAGGGGATGGCAGCGCCGCCCTGTGCGCGGGGAGCCGGGACATCATCACCCTCTCCCTGCATGGCGAGCACAACTTCCCCCGCGACAAACCGGCCTCCCATCTGGACTTTGCCCTGCCAAGCGGCATGGAGGACGACGCCTACCTCGAGACCCTGACCCAGGCGCTGTCACTGGCGCTGCGCCTCTACCGCCCCGACCTCATCCTCTACCAGGCCGGGGTCGACGTGCACCAGGCCGATGAGCTCGGCTATCTCTCCCTGAGCGACGCCGGGGTGCGCCAGCGGGACGCCATGGTGTTTGACTGTGCGATAAGCCACGGCCTGCCCATCGCCGCCGTACCGGGAGGCGGTTATCGGCGCGACTGGCGGCAGTTGATCCCGCTGCACCTCTCCCTGTTCGAAGAGGCGAAAAAGCGCTACGGCTAGCGCCCCTTTCCCCCTCGCCAGTCTCTGATAACAACAAGGCGGCCCCGGGGCCGCCTCTTCTTATATAGGGCACAGCTGCGTTTTGCAGCGCCTGTCACCAGAGACAGGACAGGGCGTCATGCATGGCTCTCGACGCTCTTTTCTATCAGACACTCGCCATCAGGCATGTGCCACCGGGGTCGGATGCTCACCCACGGGGCGCAGCAGCATCAGCAGATAGATGAAGGACACGCTGGCGATCATGATAAACAGCAACTTGTCCGAGTAGTGCTGCATCAAGAGCGAGGTATAGGCCGGGCCGAGCAGGCTGCCTATGGTGTAGCTCAGCAGCAGCGCCTGATTCATCGCTACCAACTGATGCTGCTCGACCTTCTCGCAGGCCCAGGCCATGGCCACCGGATAGAGGGTAAAACCGGCGGCGCCCAGGATGAAGAGCGCCGGACCCATCGCCAGGTTGCCAAGCATTGCCAAGGCGCCCAGGATGACCACCAGCACCTGCAGCCGCAGTACAGGCAAGCGACCGAACCGATCCGCCAGACGGCCCACCGGCCACTGCCCCAGGATGCCGGCGCTCACCATGACCGCCATCCAGTAGCCGATACCGGCATCACTCACCCCCTGATGGTTCAGGTAGAGCGGCATCAGGCCATAGAGCGACCCCAACACTATGCCGGAGATGATGCAGCCATTGACCCCAAGGCGCGCCTGACGCAGGCGCAGCATGGGCCACACCCGGGTTGCCCCCTGCTGCTCGCCCTGCTCGTTGACAATGCGGGTAAACAGCAGCGGCAGGATGGCGGCCAGTACCAGGCCAGTCACCCAGGGCAGCACATCCATCAGACCGGTCGGCAGCGTGCTGACCAGCAGTTGCCCGAGCACAGTCCCCATGTAATAGACCATCATGTAGGCGGCGAGCAGGCGCCCCCGGTTGCGCGCGTTGCCGCTGCACATCAGTGCACTCTCAACCACCACCCAGATCATGGCGCAGCCGATGCCGGCGATGAATCGCCAGATAAGCCAGCTCCAGAACCCCAGGGTGAGCCCAAGCCCGACACAGGCTGCGGCGAAGAGCGCAGAAGCCAGGTAGTAGCTGCGGTTGAACCCGGCGCCTTTGATCAGCGCCCCCGCCAGCAAAGTCCCCAGCAGGTTGCCGCAAAAATAGGCGGAGCCGACCATGCCCACCTGCCAGGTCGGCAGCTTGTCATGGGCGAGCCAGAGCGGCACCAGGGTATTCAACACTGCTATGGCCAGGGTCAACAGCAGCAGGCCACAGAGCAATAACTGCACTGGCCGGGAGTATGTGGTCATGGATAAAACCCTGGGGAGAGGCAAAATGCGAGCGCATCATGCCACCGCCAATGCCATTGTCAATCGGCACTGAACGAGCCACAGCCAGGTTTTGCCCCGACCCGGCCATTGGCGTCATAACAGAAGAGGCGACCCTGGGGTCGCCTCTTCGTTATAGCTGCCACAACATCGGCTATTTCTGACGTTTTTTGGCGTACTTGCGACGGGCCCGCGCCTGGCGCTCCTCTTCCCGCTCCGCCTTCTCCTTGGCCTTCTCCTCAGCCTCTTCTGCCGCCAGTATGATCTCGGCGCTCACCATCTCAGGGGTCTCCAGGGAGATGCGCCCCAGCATACCTGAGCGGAACTCGTTGACCAGGATCTCGGAGGCCTTGTGCAGATCCGCCAGGCCGCCCTTGCGCACGAAGGCGCGCTGACGGGCGATCATCTCCAGCAGCTCGATCTCGGTCTCGGGCAGATCGGTTATCTGGTAGCGAGCCTTGATGCGCTCGGGGTAGGCCTTGATGAAGTAGTCGGCGGCAAACATGGCGATGTCGGCGTAGTCAAAAACGGTGTCCTTGATGGCCGCGGTGATGGCCAGCCGGTAGCCGCAGGAGGGCGGGTTGAGCTTGGGCCAGAGGAACCCCGGGGTATCGGTCAGGATGACGTTGTTGTCCAGCTTGATCCGCTGCTGGGACTTGGTCACCCCCGCCTCGTTGCCGGTCCGGGCTATGATGCGCCCCGCCAGGGTGTTGATCAGGGTGGACTTGCCCACGTTGGGGATGCCCATGATCATGGCCCGCACCCCGCGCAGATCGAAGTTGCGCTCCGGCAGCATCTCGTGGCACAGGGTCAGCAGTGCCTTGATCTTCTCCGGCTCCTGCTGGGTCAGGGGCAACGCCTTGATCCCCTTCTCTTGTTCCATGTGCGCCACCCACAGCTCGGTGATCGCCGGATCGGCCAGATCCGCCTTGTTCAGCACCTTGATCACCGGGGTATCCCCACGCAGCTCGGGCACCAGGGGGTTCTCGCTGGAGAAGGGGATGCGGGCATCGAGCATCTCGATGATGACATCGACCTGGGGCATGACCTCGGCAATTTCTTTGCGGGCCTTGTGCATGTGGCCGGGGAACCAGTTGATGGACATATCCGTTACTCTCTCATTGGGGATGCGGGCTCCCGCTGGGGGCTGCGGGCGCCTGGTGATGCGCCAAACCGCTGGCACTCATCGCAAGGGGGCGCATTTTACCTGCTGCGGCCCCGATTTGACAGGCCATTGTGGCCACAGGCGTGCACGGCCGCGGCGCCGGTGCCACCGCAACTGCCTGGGGCAGAAGGGCAGACAGCAATCAATAAGTGGTTGATACAACATAACATTTATACGGTGCCTTCACCGTATTGTCATCCAGACTCACTAAAAGTGTCATCTGCCCCCTCTAGGCTGCGCTCAGGTTTTACAAGGAGCGAACCCCAATGAGAAACATGGCAGGACTTGCAGTGATGATAGGCGCCACCCTGGTCGCCGGCTGCAACTCCAACAATGACAGCAGCACCCCGGAGCCCAGCGCCAAAAACGTCATCTTCTTCCTCGGCGACGGCATGGGCCTCAACACCCTGACCGCCGCCCGCATCTACGGCGTGGGGGAAGAGGGCAGCCTCACCATAGACACACTGCCGGAGACGGCCTTCATCAAGACCTTCTCCCACGACGCCCAGGTCACCGACTCGGCCCCCTCCATGGCGGCCTACATGACAGGGGTCAAGAGCAACAACGGCGTCATCAGCATGGACAGCGACGCCACCTATGAGAGCGACTGCAGCCAGAGCGCCGGCAAGCCGGTCACCACCTTGCTGGAGCTGGCCAAGGCCGACGGCCGCGGCACCGGCGTGGTCACCAGCACCCGGGTGACCCATGCCACCCCGGCCGCCACCTATGCCCACATCTGCAACCGGGATCTGGAAGCCGACATCGCCGCCCAGCTGGTGCCGGGCGGCGCCGGTTATAACGGCGCCCTGAAAGAGGGGCTGGACGTGGTGCTCGGTGGCGGCAGCAGCTTCTTCCTGCCCACCGCCGACAAGGGCAAGCGGGAGGATGGCCGCAACCTCATCAGCGAGATGCAGGCCAAGGGCTACCAGTTTGCCAGCAACCTGGACGAGCTGAACCAGGCCGAGGCTGGCAAGCCGCTGCTGGGGCTGTTTGGCGCCAGCCACATGAAATATGACCTGGACAGGCCCGCCAGCGAGCCCTCCCTTGCCCAGATGACCCTGGCCGCCATCACGCAGCTCAAGGACAAGGAGAAGGGTTACTTCCTGATGGTGGAAGGGGGCCGCATCGATCACGCCCTGCACGACACCAACGCCAAGCGCGCCCTGCAAGATACCCTCGCCTTCGACGACGCCATCAAGGCCACCATCGACGAGGTGAAGAAGAGCGACCCCGAGCTGAAAAACACCCTGATAGTGGTCACCGCCGACCATGACCATACGCTGGTGCTGAATGGTTATGCCAAGCGTACCGGCAAGACCACGGCAGGCAACCCCGGCGTGCTCGGGCTGGTGAAGAACTACGAGACCGGCGAGCCGAGCAAGGACAGCGACGGCATGCCCTACACCATCATCGGCTTTGGCAACGGCTACAACCGGGTGGATGGCCCGCGCAGCAGCGTGGCACCGCTCGACGATGCCACCGTCTCGGCCGACGACTATCACCAGGAGGTGGTGGTCAAGGTGGGCGAGCTAGGCAACGAGACCCACGGCGGCACCGACGTATTCCTCGGCGCCATCGGCCAGGGGGCTGACAGCTTCCACGGCTCACTCGATAACACCGCCGTCTTCGGCAAGGTCAAGGCTGCGGCCAAGCTGTGAGGATCATTCCCGTGAGAAAAACCATGAACAAAACCCTGGTGTGCACCGCCCTGTTCGCCGCCCTCGGTGGCCTGTCCCAGGCCCAGGCCAGCGACGCCAAGAACGTCATCCTCTTTATCGGCGACGGCATGGGCCCCAGCGTGCTCACCGCCACCCGCCTCTACAAGGTGGGGGAAGAGGGGGATCTCGAGATGATGAAGCTGCCACGCAGCGCCCGCATCAAGACCTTCTCCCACGATGCCCAGACCACGGACTCGGCCCCCTCGATGGCGGCCTACACCACAGGGGTCAAGATGAACAACGAGGTGATCGCCATGAGCAGCGACACCCAGGCCGTCGCGCCGGCCAAGGACATCAACGGCAACAAGGGCATCAACAACTGCACCGGCGACAACGGCACCCCGGTGCCGACCATACTCGAGCTGGCCAAGGCGGCGGGTAAATCGGTCGGTGCCGTCACCACCACGGAACTGACCCATGCCACCCCGGCGGCCACCTACTCCCACATCTGCCACCGTGACGCGGCCTACGCCATCGCCGAGCAGGCGGTACCGGGGGGCGCAGGCTTCAACACCGCGCTCGGGGACGGGGTCGACGTGCTGATGGGGGGCGGAGCCAATCACTGGACCCCCTACAGCGCCAGCAACAAGGGGGGCCGGGCCGATGGCCGGGATCTCACCGCCGAGCTCAGTGCCCAGGGCTATCAGTACGTCACCACCCGGAGCGATCTCGCCAAGATAGAGAGCGGCAAGGTGCTGGGTCTGTTCAGTGCCAAGTCCCACCTCGACTACGAGCTGGACCGCGTCGCCAAGGGGGCGGCCAATACCCAACCGTCCCTCTCCGAGATGACCGCCAAGGCGATCGATCTCTTGAGCCAGAACAGCCAGGGTTACTTCCTAATGGTGGAAGGGGGCCGCATCGATCACGCCCTGCACGCCACCAACGCCAAACGGTCGCTGACCGATGCGGTGGCGCTGGATGAGGCGGTCAAGACGGCGCTCGGCAAGGTGGACTTGACCGATACCCTGATAGTGGTCACCGCCGATCACGACCACACCATGACCATCAACGGCTACTCCGCCAAGGGCAACCCTGTGCTGGATCTGGTCAAGAATGGCGACGGCTCCACCCAGAACGACGTGGATGGCAAGCCCTTCACCACGCTAGTGTTCGGCAACGGCCCGAACCGTCAGGACCTGCGCCCCACCCTCACCAGCAATCAGGTGATGGGGGATGATTACCTGCAGGAGACCGGGGTCAAGCTGGGCTCAGAGACCCACGGCGGCGGCGATGTGATGCTGTTTGCCGATGGCGCGGGCAGCGGCCGCTTCAAGGGCACCCTGGACAACACCCTGGTGTTCGGCAAGCTCAGGGAGGCGCTCGGCCTGTAAGAAAGAGGGCCCGGTGTCACGCCGGGCCCCCTTCTTTCGAGCGATCATCCATGATGCGATTGTTACTTCCGTTATGGCTCCTTGGCAGCACCCTCAGCTTCCCCCTGCTGGCCGATGAGGCCCCCGATCTGGCCGCCCGCATCCGCTATCAGGACAGGATCACCAGCAGCGACGGCATAGCCCGGGAGAACCACTGGCAGGAGAAATGGATACGGGTCGGCAACCAGGTGTGGAGCCAGCGGCTCATCCCCCTGCCGCTCGCCCGCGCCTATCACGCCAGCCACGATGCCACTCCGGGCCACAAGCACTTCACCCACCAGATGGCGGCCCGCTGGGTCAGCCGAGACGATGAAGGAGAGCTGCAACTGCGCTACGCCGACGCCTGGCACAACCAGCTGGTGGAGGTGCCGCCGGAGGAGTATGGCCAGGTGGCCTTCAAGCCCGACTGGGCGCGCCTTCGCCATCTCGTGGATCCGGCCCTGCTGCAGGGCATGACCGCCCTGGACGAGGCGGCCCCCGAGCAGGCGCTCTGGTACGAAAAACGCGATGGCAGGCAGCGCACCCGCATCCTCTGGTCTAGCCAATGGCAGTTGCCCCTGGTGGTGGAGTCCGCGAGCCTGGACGGCTATCGCAGCTACCGGATGGAGGTGACCCTCAAGCCCTTGCCAAAGCAGTTGCCCTGGCAGCAGCTGGGCGGCTACCAGACCCTGGATCTGCGGGACTTCTTCGACTGACGGCCCGCTCCCCCCAATGGGTTGACTGACTTGGGGTTACGGGATGTTACACTCTGTGTACTCATCCCTGACCCGGTCTTCTATGCGTCTTCCCCTATTGCTTCTATTCTGCTGCGCCCACCTCTTCCCAGGCCCCGGCGCCCACGCCGTGGTGGTCCTGGCCGCAGACGTTCCCCCTTATGTCATTCGCTCCCAGCAGGGGGCCCCGAGCGGCATGGCAATCGAGGTGCTGGAAGAGGCGGCCCGCCGCCTTCGGGAGCCGCTGGAGATAGAGCTGATGCCGCTGGCCCGCGCCCTCAGCCAGACCCGCCATCGGGCGGACGTCCTGCTGCTGCCACCGGCCAGGAGTCCCCAGCGCGAGCCCCTGTTCCTCTGGATTGCCCCCCTGCTGGAGGAGGCCTTCGTGCTGGTCAGCCACCGCCAGCACCACCCGGCCCCCCTCTCGGTCAAGGCGCTGTCCGGCCTGACCCTGGGGGCGATGCGCGGCTCTCATGGTCAGAGCCTGATCCAGCCCCTCAAGGGAGTGACCCGGGAGCTGGTCACCGAGGAGGTCAACAATGCCAGCAAGCTGGCGCTGGGCCGCATCCAGGGCTGGGCCGTGGCCTGGAACACGGCCCGCTACAACCAGCAACGGGCCGGCTTGCCCCTGGCGGATCTGGTGCGCGGCGACACCTTGCAAGAGAGCGCCCTCTACCTGGCCGCCAGCCCGCAGTTTCCTGCGGCCGAGGCGCTGCGCTGGCGTAAGGCGATTGAGGAGATGCGCGAGGATGGCAGCCTGGCGCGCATCCTGCGGCAGTACGATTACCAGGCGCCCTGACCCCCGGCCGGGCATTTGCCAAAGCCATTCAGAATGGTTATGGTATCCCCATGAAAGCGCTCATGATTTTTTCCAGTCTGCTCACACCCCGTTGAGCCCCCGCCCTCGCCCCTGACAGCGAGTCGCTCGGGGGCATCGCGCTTGCGATCTATTCTCACAATCCGAACCCTTTTTCGACCAGCTTGTCCGTCATCCTGGTCCTTTCAGCCATTGATAAGGAATACCCCATGCAACAGCCACATCTCGTCATCTCCAATCTGGATCTGGATCGCATCGAGCAACTGCTCGGCAACCACCCGCAACACCTGGCCCTGCAGGAGGAGCTGAACCGCGCCGAGATCCGCGACCCCGCCGACATGCCGCCTGACGTGGTGACCATGAACAGCACTGTGCGCTTCAAGATGCAAAACAGCGGCAATGACTTCTGCCTGACCCTGGTCTACCCGAAGGACGTGCAGGGGGACGAGTCGAAGATCTCCGTGCTGGCGCCGGTCGGCAGCGCCCTGCTGGGCTTGAAGGTGGGTGACAGCATCGCCTGGCCGGGCCCGGCCGGGCGCACCATACAGGTGGAGATCCTGGAAGTGGTCTATCAGCCGGAGCGGGCGGGTGAGCTGCACCGCTGACAGGACCGGGCACGCTCTGCCGCCCCGGCGAGCAGAGCGTGCCTCTCCTTTATTGCTCCCCCTGTTTCTCTGCCCCTGTGGGCAGGCATCACCGCATCTCCTTCGCTGGGGCTCTCCTCCCCCTTGAGCCAGGGGGCGAGCGGGAGTATCTTGTTGGCCGCGCCAGCGCCCTGGCCGCAGATTTCAGGCTGACACCATGATAAAAATTGCCCTCATCGACGATCACCAGATAGTCCGCTCCGGCTTTGCCCAGTTGCTCAATCTCGAACCCGATCTGCGGGTCGTCGCCGAATTCGGCAGCGCCGCCGACGCCCTTGCCGGCTTGCCGGGCAGCGGCGTGCAGCTGTGCGTGTGCGACATCTCAATGCCGGATCAATCCGGGCTGGACCTGCTCAGGCAACTGCCCGCCGGCCTCGCCGTGGTGATGCTGTCGGTGCACGACAGCCCGGCCCTCATCGAGCAGGCCCTGCAGGCCGGCGCCAAGGGGTTTCTCTCCAAGCGCTGCAGCCCGGAGGAGCTGATCGCCGCGGTACGCACCGCCGCCCAGGGTGGTTGCTACCTCACCCCGGACATAGCCCACAAGCTCGCCAGCAGCCACAGAGATCCCCTCACCAACAGGGAGCGGGAGGTGGCGCAGCTGCTGGCCGGCGGCATGGAGGTGAAGGCCATCGCCGAGCGCCTCGGCCTCTCCCCCAAGACGGTGCACGTGCACCGCGCCAACCTGATGGACAAGCTCAACGTCAACAACAACGTGGAGCTGGCCCACCGCATGCTGGACAGCTGGTGATCTCCCGCCTTGCCAGCTATGTCGCCATCTCGCTGGCGGCCTGCTTCATCTTCGCCGCCGGCTGGTTCTGCCTCTGGAGCATAGGGCTGCATCTGGTGGAGAGCCCGGTGCTGGCGGTGTTGCTGTTCCCCTTCGGGCTGCGTCTGGGTCTGCTTCTGCAGAGCCCCCTCCCCTACTGGCCGCCCCTGCTGCTGTGTGAAGCCCTGCTGCTTCACTGGCTCGATCGGGAGGTGGGCATGCCCCTGTGGCCCCTCATCCTGGCTGGCAGCCTGCTCACCCTGCTGCCGCTGCTCATCGCCCGCCGCCAGCGGGTGCGAGACGACTGGCAGCAACTGCTGGTGCTGCTTGCCACCGTCACTGTGGCGGCGGCCCTGCAATCCCTGCTCTGGCATCTGGCCGGGGAAGATGGCCTCACCGCCCTGCTGCTCACCCTGACCGGCGGCCTGACCCTCACCTCCACCTGCATGCTGATCTGGCACTATCTGACCCGCGCCACCTGGGTGCCGCTCGGCCCTGCGCTGGTGGATCAGCCGGTGGACTGGCGCTTTCGCCATCTGGTCTGGTATCTACTGCTGTTCGTGCTGAGCCTGGGGCTGCAGCTCGGCCTGCCGGACTCTTTGGTGCGCTTCACCCCCTTTTGCCTCGCCATTCCCATCATGGCCATGGCCTGGCGCTACGGCTGGCAGGGGGCCCTGCTCGCCACCCTGATGAATACGGTGGCTCTGATGGCGGGCCAGGCCTGGCACGAACATCCCCTGGATCTGCTGCTCTCCCTGCTGGCCCAGAGCCTGACCGGCCTGCTGCTGGGGGCCGGCATCCAGCGCCAGCGCGAGCTCAACCAGGCGCTGACCCGCCAGCTCGCCCACAACCGCCAGCTCACCGAGCGGCTGCTGGAAACCGAGGAGAGCATCCGCAAGGAGGTGGCCCGGGAGCTGCACGATGACATAGGCCAGACCATCACCGCCATCCGCACCCAGGCAGGCATAGTGCGCCGCCTCGCGCCGGACAACCCCCATGTCGGCCAGAGCAGCGCCCTCATCGAGACCCTGTCGCTCGGGATCTACGATGCGGTGCGCGGCCTGCTCGGTCGCCTGCGCCCGCGCCAGCTCGACGACATGAGCCTGGAGCAGGCGGTGCGCGGCCTGCTGCGGGAGCTGGAGCTGGAGCGGCGCGGAATCGTCACCCGGCTGGAGTGGGGGCTCGCGGATGAGGATCTCTCGGACGCCCAGCGAGTCACCCTGTTTCGGGTCTGTCAGGAGGGGCTCAACAACGTGGTCAAACACGCCAATGCCAGCGCTGTCACCATACTGGCCCGCCAGCAGGCCGATCGGGTGCTGCTGCAACTGGACGACGACGGCTGCGGCCTGCCCGAGCAGACGCCCCAGGGCTATGGCCTGCTCGGCATTCGCGAGCGGGTGCAGGCGCTGGGGGGGACGCTGCGGCTCTCCTGCGCCCAGGGGACCCAGCTGACTGTCAACCTCCCCAGCCGCAAACGGGAGGAGTCCCATGACTGATCCAGGATCCAGAAGGCAGGACACCCCATGCTGAGCTTTATGAAGAGCCGCCCGGCGGCCCCTCTGGTGAGGGATCAGGCCGAGATCGATGCCAGCTATCACCATTGGCGCCTCCACATACTGCTGACCATGTACCTGGGCTATGCGGTCTTCTATTTCACCCGCAAGAGCTTCAACTTCGCCATGCCGGACATGCTGGCGAGCGGCATCCTGGACAAGGCCGACATCGGCATGATGTGGACCCTGTTCTACCTCACCTATGGCTGCTCCAAGTTCGTCTCCGGCATCATAAGCGATCGGGCCAACCCCCGTTACTTCATGGGACTGGGGCTGATGGCGACCGGGGTCATCAACATACTGTTCGGCCTCTCGTCGGCCCTCTGGATGTTCGTGGCACTCTGGATTGCCAACGCCTTCTTCCAGGGCTGGGGCTGGCCCCCCTGCTCCAAGCTGCTCACCAGCTGGTACTCGAGGACCGAGCGCGGCTTCTGGTGGTCGGCCTGGAACACGGCCCACAACGTGGGCGGGGCCCTGATCCCGCTTATCGTCAGCACCATAGCCCTGCAGCACGGCTGGCGCTACGGCATGATAGTGCCCGGCCTCATCGCCATACTGGCCGGGCTGCTGCTGTGCTGGCGACTGCGGGACACCCCGAGCACCCTGGGGCTGCCCACGGTCGGGCAGTGGCGCCAGGACGCCCTGGAGATGGCCCAGCAGACCCAGGATGTCGGCCTGGATCCGCGCCAGATCCTGCGCAAATACGTGCTCGGCAATCCCTACATCTGGCTGCTGGCCTGCTGCTACGTGCTGGTCTACGTGGTGCGTACTGCCATCAACGACTGGGGCAACCTCTACATGACGGAGCAGCGCGGCTTCAACCTGATGAGCGCCAACTCGGCCATCTCCATGTTTGAGGTGGGGGGCTTTATCGGCGCCCTGGTGGCGGGCTGGGGCTCGGACAAGCTGTTCAACGGCAACCGGGGGCCGATGAATCTCATCTTCGCCATGGGGATACTGCTCTCTGTGGGGTCACTCTGGCTGATGCCCTTCTTCAGCTACGTGATGCAGGCAGCCTGCTTCTTCACCATCGGCTTCTTCGTGTTCGGTCCCCAGATGCTGATCGGCATGGCGGCGGCGGAGTGCTCCCACAAGGATTGCGCCGGGGCAGCCACCGGCTTCGTCGGGCTCTTTGCCTACATGGGGGCGGCGCTGTCGGGGTATCCGCTGGCCAAGGTGATGGAGATCTGGCACTGGAACGGCTTCTTCGTGGTCATCTCGGTGGCGGCCGGGGTCTCGGCCCTGTTGCTACTGCCCTTCCTCAAGGCCCAGGCACCGCGGACCCTCGCAACCGAACCGGGCTGAGCATCACGGCTCAGGCCGGCAGGCAGACCCGGTTCTTGCCGCTGCGCTTGGCCTGATAGAGGGCGCGGTCCGCCTGCCCGAACAGGGTATCGAGATGCCAGCCCCGGGCGTAGGGCACCAGCCCCAGGCTGGCGGTGACCTGGATGCCGTCCAGGGGCAGCGTCGCTATGCCCTGACGGATCTGCTCGCAACGGGCCTGCTGGGCCAGGGCATCCCCCTCGGGCAGCAGCAGCACGAACTCCTCGCCGCCGAAGCGGCTGGCCACCAGATCCCCCTGACCGGCAAGATAGGCACCCACCGCCGCCAGCACCCTGTCCCCCGCCTCGTGGCCGTGGCGATCGTTGATCTGCTTGAAGTCATCGAGATCCAGCACCACCAGCGCCCCCTGTTTGGGCGCAGTCACACAGCGCTCCATAAAGCCACGCCGGTTGAGCAGGCCCGTCAAAGGATCCTGGCTCGCCTGCCGGCGCAGGGCCAGGGCCCGGTACTGGGTACAGAGCAGCAGCACCCCGAAGGTGGAGAGGTAGTTGCCCATCAGCATGGAGAGGAAGGGCAACACATTGACCACGTGCGGATCCATCAGCACCCGCACCTCGCCACTGAGCAGGGCCCCCATGCGCACCAGGTTGAAGCCGTAGAGCAGTATGTTGACCACGGTAAACACCAGCACGGCCGGCAGGTAGGCCGGATAGCCATGGCGCCAGATGAGCAGCACCACCACGGCCCCCAGCACCATGTAGCTCAGGCAGGCCAGCAGCACCCGGGGGGCCATCTCGTCGTTGAACAGCACGCTCCAGCAGAGGATCAGCAGGTAGACCAGCATGAAGAGCGCGAAGGCCCGCCAGTTCGGCGGCTCGCCGAAGAAACGCTGCAGCGCCAGCGGCATCAGCGCTATGCAGAGGGTGATGAGCAGGTTGGCCAGCCAGATCCCCGCGATGTGGGGGGCGAACGCCTGCATAAAGAACAGCGACTGGGCCGCCAGGGCACAGAGGCTGGACCACCACCAGAGCCCGAGGCCGGGGATCTCCCTGTGGGTCGACCAGATGATGGAGAGGGTGATGAATCCCAGGCTGTAGCCCCCGAGGGCCATGAGCATCAGCGTGAATACATCCAGATTGAGCAGAATTGAGGTGTCCATTCCCGAGCCTTCCATTGGGGATGGCTGAGTATATGGGAAGCCCATGACAAGACACAGAGGGAGCCTTCTGGCGCGATGAAATATTTTCCGGCTCCCCAGCTGACCCGATGCCTGGCACTCAAGGTTCGTTCGGACCCAGATTTCCCACCGACCACACAGCAAAATGCCTGCCAACTATTTTTGCACTTGAACCCGCGCCATTAGATAGATATGTTGTTTTCATGTGGTTTTATGAGCCGTGCCGCGAGGAAAAAGCGCCACTAACCTATTGAGTCGTCTGACACAATCGGATTTTGGTACATTTTTCACTCAATGAATGGGGAGTAGAATCTCATATGGGGCTTTTGCCTCAATCAAGACAATAATCCTGTCTTGCCTGCTGCCGGATGCAGCAGTCTCTTGTGCCATGGAGTCGCACGGAGCAGGTTCAAGGCCGAACACACTTTCGACAGAGACGTCACTTATGATCAAAAAACTCATTCTCTCTACCCTGCTGCTGTGCGGGCTGGCTCATGCCGCTCCCAGCTCTGCCCCTAGTTCAACTCTGGACGCCGTGCTGGAGCGCGGTGTGCTGCGGGTCGGCTTCGACGCCGGCTATCAACCTTTCGAGATGACCAACAAGCAGGGCCAGTACATCGGCTTCGACGTGGATCTGGCCAAGATGGTCGCCAAGGAGATGGGCGTGAAGGTGGAGTTCGTCAACACCGCCTGGGACGGCATCATCCCGGCCCTGCTGACCGACAAGTTCGACGTCATCATGGGCGGCATGACGGTCACCCCCCAGCGCAACCTGCGCGTCAACTTTGCCGATCCCTACATAGTCGTGGGTCAGACCATAGTCCTTCGCAAGGACAAGGCGGGGGAGATCAAGTCCTTCAGCGATTTGAACGATCCCAAGTACAAGATCGCGGTCAAGCTCGGCACCACAGGCGAGCAGGCGGTCAAGCGCCTGATCCCCAAGGCCACCCTGCTGCAGTTTGAAACCCAGGACGACGCCAAGCTGGAAGTGATCAACGGCAAGGTGGATGCCTTCGTCTACGACCTGCCCTATAACGCCATCTTCGCCTCCCAGAACACCGGCGCCGTGGTGCACCTGGACAAACCCTTCACCTTCGAGCCGCTGGCCTGGGCCATCCGCAAGGGGGATCAGGACACTCTCAACTGGTTCAACAACTACCTGCGCCAGATCAAGGGCGACGGCAGCTACGACCGTCTCTACAAGAAGTGGTTTGAATCCAACGCCTGGCTCAACCAGCTCAAATAACCTCTCAAGGGGCGGTTCGCCGCCCCTTCACGCAGACCCCACACAATAACGACAAGAGAGGTTGTGACAGTGATCAACCCCAAAATCACAAGACAGATGGAAAAACAGCCCAACCTGCTGCTCTGGCACGGGGTCTTCCTGCTGATGTTGCTGGCCGCCATCTTTGGCATCTACAAGGCCGTGCAGGCGGTGGATTACACCTGGCGCTGGGAACGCATTCCTCAGTACATCGCCTACCAGGCCGAACAGAAACAGTACGCAGAATTTGACGGCACAGTGGTGGCCGGCACCACGGCCGCAGAGAAGGGACAACTCTTCCTGCAAGACGATCTCGACCCCAACCGTCGCCAGGCCATCGCCAGCACAGGCGCCCAGGTTGCCGAAGGGGATACCGTCTTCCAGGGCGACACCCTGGACACCCAACTGAGCTGGACCGCCGGCCCCATCGCCTGGGGCGTCTGGGTCACGGTCAAGCTTTCCCTGGTCGCGGGCGTCTTCGCCATACTGCTGGGCACCCTGGCCGGCCTCGCCCGCCTCTCCCCCAATCCCGCCCTGCGCAACCTGGCTGTCACCTATGTGGAGCTCATTCGCGGCACTCCGCTGCTGGTGCAGATCTTCATCGTCTACTTCTTTATCGGCACAGTGCTCAACCTCGACAGATTCACCGCTGGGGTAGCGGCGCTGGCCGTCTTCACCGGCGCCTATGTGGCCGAAATCGTGCGCGCCGGCATCAGCTCCATCCACAAGGGGCAGATGGAGGCGGGCCGCAGCCTGGGGCTCACCTCGGCCCAGACCATGCGCTACGTCATCCTGCCCCAGGCGTTCAAGCGGGTCTTGCCCCCCCTGGCGGGCCAGTTCATCAACCTCATCAAGGACTCCTCCCTGGTCTCGGTCATCTCCATCACGGATCTCACCAAGGCCGGGCGCGAGGTGGTCAGCTCCACCTTCAGCCCGTTCGAGGTGTGGTTCACCGTGGCCCTGCTCTACCTGGTGCTCACCGGCACTCTCTCCTTCCTGGTGCGTCGTCTGGAGGTGAAATATGCGCGCAGCAACTGATCCCATTATCAAGGCTCAACAGGAGTCGAGAAGTGCAGCCATCACCGGCACGCCCCGCGCCTTCCCGGTGCGTCGTCTGGAGGTGAAATATGCGCACAGCAACTGATCCCATTATCAAGGCTAGTGGCGTGGAAAAATTCTACGGCACCGAGGTGCACGCCCTCAAGAACGTCAGTACCCAGGTGGCCGAAGGGGAAGTGGTGGTGATAGTGGGGCCGAGCGGCTCTGGCAAATCCACCTTCCTGCGCACCCTCAACCAGCTCGAGACCATCAACGATGGCCATATCGAGGTGGATGGCATCAGCCTGACCGAGCCGGGCGACGTCAACAAGCTGAGGGAAGAGGTGGGCATGGTGTTCCAGTCCTTCAACCTCTTCCCCCACCTGAACGTGCTGGACAACATCAGCCTCGCCCCCCAGAAGGTGCGGGGGTTGTCCCGCAAGGATGCCGAGGAGCGGGCCAAGGCCCTGCTGCTGAAAGTGGGGCTGTCGAACAAGGCCCAGAGCTACCCGTCCCAGCTCTCCGGCGGCCAGCAGCAGCGGGTGGCCATAGCCCGGGCGCTCGCCATGCAGCCTCGCATCATGCTGTTTGACGAGCCAACCAGCGCGCTGGACCCCGAGATGGTGGGTGAGGTGCTGGACGTCATGAAGGGCCTGGCCCGGGAAGGCATGACCATGGTGGTGGTGACCCACGAGATGGGCTTTGCCCGGGAAGTGGCGGACAGGGTGCTCTTCATGGAGAGCGGCGAGCTGCTGGTGGATGAGAAGCCCACCGACTTCTTCGACAACCCTCCCTCACCGCGCCTGCGCCAGTTCCTGAGTCAGGTGTTGTGACCGCAAGCGCCTGCGCCAGTGACTGCGTCAGGTGCTGCAAGGGAAAGAGATACAACAGAGGGAGCCCTGGGCTCCCTCTGTTGTTGAGGCCGATCGGAAGCCCCCCTCAGAAGCGATAACCGGCCATCAGCCCGGCGTAGTGTTGTTCGGGCAGCACTAGGGGGGCCAGGATCCAGCGATCGGTGGCAAAGGCGCCAAGCGCCGCTCCCAGCGCATTGACGCCCGCGTCCAGGGCAGAGAAGTCGCCGTTTCTCGACGCCAGCTCCCCCACCACCCCGATCCCGGTGGAGATCCCGAACCCTATCCAGCCTCTGTGATCCCGATAGCCGTAGTGATCGGCCACTGCCGTGAAGCCCGCCCCCATGGCCGCGCCCCCCGCGAAATGACTCAGCTCGCTGTTGAAGCTGTCATTGGCCTGCGCACTCGCGCTCAGCAGGCCGAACATGACACACAGATGAACCGCTCTCACTCTACCCTCCACTGGCGACACCCTGCCGCCCCTGGCAACCTCGTTCTCCCAGTGTATGCGAGGCCCCGCCGGACGACGGGTGCCGCCCAGAGCTGACTCATCCAGGGCTTATCGCCAGCGGCCAGGCTTTGTCAGCAAAAACAAGCCATTGAACCTCGGTCCCGGTTGCGGCAGGCACACCTGGGTCATCAAATGTTAATGAATTTTTAAATTCATTCGGTATGCTGGAACCCAACTGGTCCAACCGGATGCCTCACATGGATGTGCAACTGCTGCTGCTCTACCTCTCCCCCCTCTTTCTGGCCTTCGTCGGCTGGGAGATGCTCTATCTGCGCAAACACGGGGCAGCCTTTCCCACCGCCAGCTACCAGTGGCGGGACCTGTTCGCCAACGCCGCCCTGGCCCTGATGCACCAGGGGGGCGATGCCCTGGCGGCCATCGCCATCGCCTACCTCTATGAGGGTCTTTGGGGCTGGCGACTGTTCGATATCGAGCTGAACCTCTGGAGTCTCTTGCTGCTGTTCCTGCTGCAGGATCTCTGCTACTGGCTGTTCCACTTTGCCAGCCACCATGTGCGCTGGCTCTGGGCCTCCCACGTGGTGCACCACAGCTCGGAGCGGCTCAACCTCTCCACCGCCTTTCGCCAGAGCCTGATGTACCCTGTCTCCGGCATGTGGCTGTTTTGGATCCCCATGATCCTCATCGGCTTCCCCCCCGAGGCCGTGGTCGCCACAGTGCTGCTGAGCCTGGGCTTTCAGTTCTTCGTTCACACCCAGGTGGTGGGCAAGCTGGGCTGGCTGGAGCGGGTCTTCAACACCCCCTCCCACCACAGGGTGCACCACGCCAGCAACCCCAAGTACATAGACCGCAACTTCGCCGGGGTGCTGATCATCTGGGATCGGCTGTTTGGCACCTTCGTGGAGGAAGACTTGGGCGAGCCCTGCCGCTTCGGTATCACCAAGCCCGTCCACAGCTTCAATCCCCTCACCCTCACCTTCCACGAGTGGCGCGACATGCTGCACGACGCCCGTGGCCTGCCCTGGTCAGAGAAGCTCAAGGTGCTGTTTGGCAAGCCGGCGGGCCCGGGGGGCGCCTGAGTTGCGCGCCACCCGCCACCAAAAAAGAGAGCGCCACCAGGGCGCTCTCTTGCATTGGGTCACCACCTCACTCAGACATGGGCAAAGGACCAGATGGCGGGCACCAGGCTCACCAGGGTGATCCCGGCCAGCAGCCGCTCGCGCAGGCTGAGTCGCTGATCCGCCCCCAGCTGGCGGCGGCTGTAGAGAAACAGCAGCAGACCCGGCCCGTAGAGCAAAAGCGACAGCAGCAGATACTCCACCCCAGCGGCATAGAGCAGCCAGAAACCATAACCACTCGACACCAGGGCCACCGCCCGCACCAGGCCATTGCCCTGCCCGCTTAAGGAGAGCTTGAGCAGGAAGAGGCCGATCAGCAGGTAGGGCACCAGTATCATGGAGGTGGAGATGAGCAGCAGGTTGGTGTACCCCTTGCCGAGCAGCCAAACCAGCAGCAGGCAGCCCTGCACCGTCAGGCTGGTGAGCCAGAGCGAGGCTATGGGGGTGCCGTTGCGGTTCTGACGCCGGAAGATGGCCGGGAAGGCGCCGTGGCGCGCCGCGCTGAAGGGCACCTCGGCCGAGAACAGGGTCCAGCTCACGTAGGAGGCGAGCACGGAGACGATGAGGCCGACGCTTATCAGCACCTTGCCCCAGGAGCCCGTCATCTGGGTCATCAGCCCCGCCATGGAGGGGTTGGGCAGGGCCGCGAGCTCGGGGCGACTCAAGATCCCCAGCGCCAGCACAGAGATGAGCACATAGAGCAGCAGTGCCAGCACCACGCCGAGCACTGTGGCCGTGCCCACATCCCGCTTGTTTCTCGCCCGGGCCGAGAGCACGGCCGCCCCCTCTATGCCGGTGAAGACCCAGAGGGTGATGAGCATGGTGTTGCGCACCTGCTCGGAAACCGGCACCGCCAGTGTGCTGCCCTGCTGATCCGCCGCGAAGGTGACAGGATCGAACCAGTAGCAGGCGAACAGGATGAACAGCAGCAGTGGCAGGCTCTTGGCCAGGGTCGCCACCAGGTTGAACAGGGCCGCCTGTTGCACGCCGCGGGCCACCAGCAGGTGCACAGCCCAGAGGATGCAGGACTCGCCGATAAAGGCCGCCAGCGTATTACCGTCACCAAACCAGATCTGTTCGGGGGTATCGACAAAGCTGCCCAGCGCCGCGAAGGCGATCACCAGATAGCCCACCACGCCTATGGTGGCGCAGAGCCAATAGCCCCAGGCGGAGAAGAAGCCCACCAGATCCCCAAAACCGGCGCGGGCGTAGCTGTAGATGCCGCCGTCGAGATCGGGCCTTAGCCGCGACAAGTAGAGGAAGCTCGCGGCGAGCGCCAGAATGCCCACCCCGGTCACGCCCCAGCCAATCAGCACGGCGCGGGCCCCGGCCACCTCGGCCATGTTCTGGGGCAGGCTGAAGATCCCCGCCCCCACCATGGAGCTGAACACCAGGGCGGTGAGGGACCATAGGCCTATCTTGCTCTCTTTCATGGGCTCTCCTTAGCGCAGCTGGCTGCTCAGGGCCTGGATGTGCTCCGGGCCTATGCCGCAGCAGCCGCCGATGAGGGAGGCCCCGGCACCGCGCCAGCGCTCGGCCCAGCCGAGGTAATCCTGCGGCCCCAGATCGGCGCGGATCTCGTCCAGCCCGTCGTTGGCGGTGGCCTCCTTGGGCTGGGGCGGGAAGGCGTTGGCATAGGCGCCGAGGCGAATGTCGGTGCGACCCAGGGCCTGCAAGCGGGCGCTCGCCACCTTGAGCGCCCCTTCGATCACCTCGGGCTGGCAGCAATTGAACAGGATGGCGCTCACCCCGGCCGATGCCAGTGCAGTGACGGCATCGGCCACCCGCTCACCGGAGCGCAGTCTGGGTTCGCTCCCCGGTGCCTCGTCCTCCAGGGTGAAGGAGACCCAGAACGGCTTGCCATCGCCTGGCAGCAGCGCCTTGAGGGCCAGCGGCTCGGCAATCAGGCTCATGGTCTCGGCCAGCCAGATATCCACATGAGGTGAGAGGCCCCGGATAAGCGGGGTCGCCAGCTCGCTCACCCTGTCCGCCTCGAACAGGTCGGCACGGTAGGAGCCAAACAGCGGTGGCAATGAACCGGCCACCTGCACGGCACCAGCCTGCCCGTCGGCCACGTCGCGGGCCAGCTGCCCGGCCAGGGCCGCAAGCCGCTCACCATCCGCGGCGAAGCGCTCGTCACCGATATGAAACGGCACCAGGGCATAGCTGTTGGTGGTAATGACTCTGGCCCCGCTCGCCACATAGGCCTGATGCACCTCGCGCACCGTCTCTGGCGCCTCCATCAGGGCCAGGGCCGACCACTCCGGCTGGCGAAACGGTGCGCCCCGCCGTGCCAGCTCACGCCCCATGCCGCCATCCAGTACCCACAAATCCTTTGTATCCATCTCTGTCTCTCTGCGTGTCCCCGTCATGACGGGTGTTTATTGTGTGAAAAAACATTAAGCCATCAAAACATCTAGACGGCTATAAGTCCTATGCATCATGGCGCAAAGCAGAGGGAGAGGCAATCGGGAACTAGGAACAAATCTGAGCAAGCTCAGGATGATAGCGGCAAAGGGAAGCCCCTTGTCCTTGCCACCCAGGGCCCGGGTACAGGGGCCTGAACGACAAGAGGCCACCCCGGGGGTGGCCTCTTGTGAAGCATGGATGGGCTGGCGACTCAGCGCCCTGCCAGTACCCGCTTGGTCTGCTTGACCCAGTCGGAGACTCGCCCCTGCTGGGGGAATCCTTGCCAGATTTGCTCCCACTGGGCCGGACTCAGGGGGCGGCCCAGCCTGCGCTGCACCCCGGCATAGAGGTAGTCGTGGGCCGTGGTACGGGCCTGGGCCGAGGTGAGGAACTTGGCCACAGGGTCGGTCAGGCGCACGTCCCGCATGCCGAGCAAGGGGTAATCGCTGTGCACCGCCGCCAGCATGGTCTCACGCATGGCCGACTCTATGTAGCCACGGGCGAACAGGGCGGTCACCGACTCCAGCGACCCCTGATCCGGACCATGGTACTCCTCATCGAACACCGGGCTCGGCTCCGCCACTGCGCTTTGCACCACGGCATCGGGGTCCGGCTGCGGCGCCACCACAGCGGCCTTGGGGGCCACGGGCTTGGGGGCGGCGGCGGGTTTGCGGGGAGCGCTCTGGCTGCAGGCCCCCAGCGCCAGGGCGAGCGCCACACAGCTCAACGCACGGGAATAAGACGGCATCTTCATGACTCCTTGGTAACTCCTTTCACGATTCCAGGGCGGGTTTCTCGGCCTGCACAGGCTCCACCCGGGTGACCAGCAACTGATCGATCTTGTAGCTGTCGATGTCGACCACTTCGAACTTGTAGCCCGCGTATTTCACCGAGTCCGTCCGCTTGGGGATCTTGCGCAGCATGAACATGATGAAACCGGCGATGGTCTCGTAGTTCTGGTTCCCCGGGAACTCCTCTATGTCGAAGGCCCGCATCACATCGGAGATGGGGGTGACACCGTCCACCAACCAGGAGTTCTCGTCCCGCTGCACTATCTGCTCTTCCATCGCATGGGTGGCCCACTCGCCCATGACGGTGCTCATCAGGTCATTCATGGTGACTATGCCCACCACCAGGGCGTATTCGTTCATCACCACCGCGAAATCACCGCGATGATTCTTGAAGTACTCCATGGCCTCGTAGAGGTTCAAGGTGTCGGGAATGATGATGACGTTCTGCACCAGGGAGCCGCTGTTGAGATCTATGCTCTGGCCGCTGATGACGCGGATCAGCAGCTCCTTGGCGTCGACGAAGCCCTTGATGCTGTCGAGGTTGTGATCACAGACCAGGAACTTGTTGTGGGGGTGCTCGGCAATCTTGGCCTTGATGCTCTCTTCGCCCTCTTGCAGGGTGAAGTAGATGAGGCTCTCGCGGGCCGTCATGGCGGAGGTGACGCCGAGGGATTGCAGCTCGAACACGTTCTCGATGAGCTGGTGCTCCTCACGCTGGATGACGCCGGCCTCGGCGCCCGCATCCATCACCGCATAGATGTCGTCCGAGGTGATCTCGTCGTTGCGCACCATGGAGACCCGCAGCAGGCGGAACAGGGCGTTGGCCAGGCCGTTGAAGAACCACACCAGCGGCATCAGCAGGGTCACGCACAGCAGCATGGGGCGTACCACCACCACCGCAACCCGTTCCGGCATCGTCATGGCCAGGCGCTTGGGCATCAAGTCCGCTATCAGGATGAACATGCCGGTGACGAACACGAAGGAGGCGATCGAGCTTATCTGGGAGAGCCAGGGGCCCTGATAGAAGCCGGAGATCAACGACTTGATGGCGGGGTTCAGGGCGGATTCGCCCAGGATGCCGCCCAGGATGGCGACGGTATTGAGGCCTATCTGCACCACGGTAAAGAAGTTACCCGGCTGGGCCTGCAGTGCCAGCACTTTTTCGGCATGGCGATTGCCCTCGTCGGCCATCACCTGCAACTTGATCTTGCGGGAGGCGGCGAGAGAGATCTCGGAAAGCGAGAAGAACACGCTGCCGGCGACCAGCAGCATCAAAAAGAACAAACTATCGGCAAAACTCATGATTAACCTATTGCTACAGCCGCCTTAGCACAAGACGGCAAACTGGGCCCGGGAAACCGGACCGTGACTCCATCCGGGACTCACACAGGGGCCATATTCTAGCAGAAAAGCGCCCCGTGGGGCGCGTTATCTTAAGCCGCCCCCCAATGCAATAAAAAAGGCGCTCAAGGCGCCTTTTTATTCATTTCTGTCTCAATGCTTGCC
Source organism: Aeromonas rivipollensis (assembly GCF_010974825.1). Lineage (GTDB taxonomy): Bacteria > Pseudomonadota > Gammaproteobacteria > Enterobacterales > Aeromonadaceae > Aeromonas > Aeromonas rivipollensis. The sequence continues at coordinate 82,194 of NZ_JAAILA010000003.1, forward strand.
CAGCAGGTCGCTCAGCTCGTCCGCCTTGGTGTGGCGCACGTCCTTGCCCTTGACGTAGTAGACGATGTATTCGCAGATGTGCTGGCAGCGGTCGCCGACCCGCTCTATGGCCCGCGCCGCCCACAGTACGTTCAGTACCTGGGGAATGGTGCGCGGATCTTCCATCATGTAGGTCATCAGCTCGCGGATGATGGACTCGTACTCCCTGTCCACCTTGTCATCTTCCTTGTAGACGGCGATGGCCGCCTCCAGATCCATGCGGGCAAAGGCGTCGAGCACGTCGTGCAGCATCTTGATGGTGCGACGGCCCATGTTCTCGAGGGACACCAGCGGCGGCTGCGGCTTGTTGGCGTTGTCGGTCAGCATGCGGGCTATCTTGTCCGCCACATCGCCGATGCGCTCCAGATCCGTGATGGTCTTGATGATGGCCATCACCAGGCGCAGGTCGGACGCGGTGGGCTGGCGCTTGGCGATGATGCGGGTGCACTCCTCGTCGATGGCCACTTCCATGGCGTTGACCTTGTGGTCGTTGGCCACTATCTTGCGCGCCGCATCCAGATCCTGGATGTGGATGGCGGAGATGGCGTCCGTCAGCTGCTGCTCCACCAGACCGCCCATCACCAGCACCTGGTTGCGCACGTTCTCGAGCTCGGCATTGAACTGACCGGAGATGTGTTTATTGAGGTTCATATTGTCCATACAAATAATCCTTGTTGCTCCGATTATGCCTTAGCCGTTGAACCGACCGGTAATCTGTTTATTGATGCTCATCTTGTTCATACCAATGATCCTTGTTGCACCAACCATGCCTTAGCCGTAACGACCTGTGATGTAGTCCTCGGTCTTCTTCTTGGCCGGGGTGGTGAAGATGGTGTTGGTGTTCGAGTACTCGATGAGCTCACCCATGTACATGAAGGCGGTCTGATCCGACACCCGCGCCGCCTGCTGCATGTTGTGGGTCACTATCACCACAGTGAACTGGCTCTTGAGCTCGTTGATCAGCTCCTCGATGGTGAGGGTGGAGATGGGGTCGAGCGCCGAAGTCGGCTCATCGAGCAGCAGCACTTCCGGCTCGATGGCGATGGCCCGGGCGATCACCAGACGCTGCTGCTGACCACCTGAGAGGCCGAAGGCGTTGTCGTGCAGCCGATCCTTCACCTCTTCCCACAGGGCTGCGCCGCGCAGTGAGCGCTCGGCGGCTTCGTCCAGGGTGCGTCTGTCGTTGATGCCCTGCAGGCGCAGGCCATAGACCACGTTCTCGTAGATGGATTTGGGGAAGGGGTTGGGGCGCTGGAACACCATGCCCACCTGACGGCGCAGGGCGGAGACATCCACGCTCTTGTCATAGATGTTGTGGCCATGCAGCTGGATTTCCCCCTCGATGCGGCAGATCTCCACCAGATCGTTCATCCGGTTGATGCAGCGCAGCAGGGTCGACTTGCCACAGCCGGACGGGCCGATAAAGGCCGTCACCTGCCCTTTCGGGATCTTCATGTTGACGTTGAACAGCGCCTGCTTGTTGCCGTAATACAGGTTGAGATCCTTGACCTCAAGGGCGGTCTGCTCCGGGCTCAGGTTGAGCAGGTCCAGGGCGGTATGCTGGGTCGAAGTCGGTGTTACGTTGATCATCTGTTACCTCAAATCTCTCTGGGGTGGCCGGATACATTCCGGCGACCATCATGCTGTTGATGGCGGCCGCTGGGCCGCGCATCTCTTGTCTCAGTCAGGTGGCCGGATTAATGCTCCAGCGACCGGAATTTCTCGCGCAGGTGGTTACGAATACCGATAGCCGTCAGGTTGAGGCCCACTATCACAGTCACCAGCAGGAAGGAGGTGGCATAGACCAGGGGCCGCGCCGCCTCGACGTTCGGGCTCTGGAAGCCGACGTCATAGATGTGGAAGCCCAGGTGCATGAACTTGCGCTCCACGTGCAGGTACGGGAAGTTGCCATCCATCGGCAGGGTCGGTGCCAGTTTTACCACCCCCACCAGCATCAGCGGTGCCACTTCACCGGCGGCCCGGGCTATCGCCAGGATCAGGCCTGTCATGATGGCCGGACTCGCCATGGGCAGCACTATGCGCCACAGGGTCTCGGCCTGGGTGGCCCCCAGGGCCAGGGAACCCTGGCGTATGGTGCTCGGGATCCGGGCCAGCCCCTCTTCGGTGGAGACGATCACCACCGGCAGGGTCAGGATGGCCAGGGTCAACGCCGACCAGATGACGCCGGGTGAGCCAAAGGTCGGGCTCGGCAGCGCTTCCGGGTAGAACAGCTGATCTAACGAACCACCGAGCGTGTAGACGAAGAAGCCGAGGCCAAACACGCCGTAGACGATGGAGGGCACACCCGCCAGGTTGATCACCGCGATGCGGATGATCTTGGTCAGGCTGTTCTTGCCCGCGTACTCGTGCAGGTAGACAGCGGCCACCACGCCGAGGGGTGTCACTATGATGGCCATCAGCAACACCATAAAGACGGTGCCGAAGATGGCGGGGAAGACGCCGCCCTCGGTGTTGGCCTCACGGGGATCGTCGGAGACGAACTTGCCAATCTGGTGGAACCAGTGACCTACCTTGGCCATCAGGCTCATGTCGTTGGGCCAGACCACGTCCAGCACCTTGGACATGGGCATGGTCACCAGCTCGCCACGCATATCCTTGACGGTGATGGCGTCACGATCCGCCTGGGCGCGCAGGGAGAAGAGCTCCCTCTCCAGCACCAGATAACGATCGTTCAGGGCCTGGCGCTGCGCGGCGAGATCCGCCTTGAGCGCGTCGGTCAGCTCCCCTTCCAGCTCCGCCTTGCGCTCTTTCAGACGCAGTCGCTCCAGCTGGTAGTTGATGCCGCCGATGTCTCCCTTTTGCAGATCGTTGGCCTGCTCCGACAGGGCGTTGGCACGAGCCAGTACCCGTTGCAGGGCGGGATGCAGATCTGCCGTCAGCTCTTTGCCATCCTCTTTCACTGAGGTGATGTAACCGTAGAAGTTGCCGTTGGTGGCACGCTCCACCATGGCGAGCTCGGCCGGCTGGCTCTGGGACTTGATGTCGGTCTCCAGCACCCAGCGAAAATCGAGGTCGACGAACTCACGGTTGCCGGTCTTGACCAGATAACGGGTAAGCAGCTCGCGCTCTTCCCCCTCCAGCGCCTGGCCCGCGGCGCGCAGCCGCTCCACAGGTACCATCTCGCGGTCATTGATTTCGCCGATCAGCACGCTCTTGTTGCCGCTGGCATCTTCAAGCTGCCACTCATATATGGGGTGCGGCCAGAAGTAGACCAGACCACGCCAGCCGATCAGCAGCAACAGACCCAGTACGGCTACCAGACTCAGGCTGACGGCGCCGCCTGTCATCCAGATCCAGGGGGCCCCTGATTTAAACCACTTACCCATTGTTGATTCCTTGTCCATATACAGAACGCCGCTTTTTAAGAGAACGGCTCATTACAGAGAGCTGTATTTTTCGCGCAACCGCTGACGAATGAACTCGGCCAGGGTGTTGAACATAAAGGTGAACACAAACAGGACGAAGGCCGCGAGGAAGAGCACCCGGTAGTGGGAGCTGCCCACTTCCGACTCCGGCATTTCCACCGCTATGTTCGCCGCCAAGGTACGCAGCCCCTGGAACATGGAGAAGTCCATGATGGGGGTATTGCCGGTCGCCATCAGCACTATCATGGTCTCGCCCACGGCGCGGCCCAGGCCCATCATCACCGCCGAGAAGATGCCCGGACTCGCGGTCAGGATCACCACACGGCTCAGGGTCTGCCAGGGGGTCGCCCCGAGCGCCAGAGACCCTTGGGTCAGGTGCTTGGGCACCGAGAAGACCGCATCTTCGGCGATGGAGAAGATGGTGGGTATGACGGCGAAGCCCATGGCGATGCCGACCACCAGGGAGTTGCGCTGGTCAAACTTGATGCCCATCTCGTGGGTCAGCCAGATGCGCGAATCGCCGTGCATGAAGGCATTCTCGATGAGCGGGCTCAAGGCGAAGGCGCCCCAGCCAATCAGCAGCAGCACAGGAATGAGCAGGATGGCGTGCCAGCCGTCCGGCAACCAGGACTTGCCGCGCTCCGGCAGGTAGTTCCACACCAGGGCGGTGAGCAACATGCCCATGGGCAGCAGCAGCAGCAGCAGGATCACCCCGGGCAGCGCCCCCTCGATGATGGGCGCCAGCCAGAGACCCGCCAGGAAGCCGAGGATGACGGTCGGCAGCGCCGCCATGATCTCCACCGTCGGCTTGACGTATTTGCGCAGGCCCGCCGACATGAAGTAGGCGGTGTAGATGGCACCGGCCACGCCAAGCGGTACCGCAAACAGCATGGCGTAGAAGGAGGCCTTGAGGGTCCCGAATACCAGGGGCACCAGGCTCAGCTTGGCTTCGAAGTCGTTGCTGGCAGAGGTGGACTGCCACACATACATGGGCTCGGGATAACCTTCGTACCACACCTGCTGCCACAGGGCCGACCAGGTCACCTCGGGGTGATCGTTCTCCACCTCAAAGACCTTGAAGTCATTCCCCTGCTGGGTCAGCAGCAGGTTGTGGCGGGGAGAGATGGCCAGGGCCGCCAGGGCGCCGCCTTCTATGGTCTCGCCAAGCAGCTTGGCCTCGCCGGTGGCGTGGAAGAAGTTGATGGTGCCGTCTTTGGCGGCGCTGATGAAGCCCTTGCGGAAATGCTCCGGGGTCAGCAGCGCGACCGGGCCGTCGCCCTTGAAGTCACGAATCTGGGTGAACTGGCGCTTGCCGTCCTTCGCCACCTCGAACCACTGGGAGATGACGCCATTGTCATTGCCCACCAGCAGGGAGGAGGCGCCGGAGAGCAGGGCAACCTGGGTCACGTCGGCGTTGGGGGCATTGATCTCCATGACGTCGCGCAGGGAGATGTCGCTCAGGTTGTGGATGTCATAGACCGACAGGCGATTGCCTTCACGCACGAACAGGATGCGCAGGTTGGGGGTCAGCAGCATCTGATCCACGTGACGAGGCAGGGAAGGAATGGCGTAGTTCTGGCTGCTCCACTCGACTTCCCCGGAGAGGAAGTTCTCCTCACCGCTCATCACCGTCATCACGCCGCGGCCATCCTCGGTCACAGCGGCGGTGGCCATCTTGTCCTTGGTCGCCTCGAACACCATGCGGGTCAGCGCCTTGCCTTGGGGATCTATCACCACAGGCTCTTCGCCGAAGGGATATTGCAGGCTGGGCTCGATGACGCGCACGTCGTTCGGGTAGGAAACCTTGAACGAGGGCTGCACCACAGTGGCCTTGCCGTCGGCAAAGCCATAGGCGATGAGCTTCTGGCCCGGTGCCGGCACGGCGACGGCGGTGACGTCACCGGCGACACTGGCCTGGCCCAACACCTGGCCCACCTTGACGCCGCCATCCGCCTTGACGGCGAAGAAGCTGACCTGACCCTGGTCGTTGAAGCGATACCCTATCTCGTTCTGCTCCTCGACCCCGAGCCAGGCCGTCTTGCCCTGCGTCGGCAGGGTAAAGGAGGAGGTTGCCTCTACGCTGGCGCCATTGAAGATGGGTTTCACCACATAGAGCAGGTAGAAGAAGATAAGCAGCAGGGCCACCAGTACCAGGGCTCCCCCTGTGGTGACGCCGTATTTGGCCAATTTATCCTTGATCCGGCGTTTTCTACTGCCCGCCATGACCAGGTTTAACGATTCCGATGACATGCAAGACCTCAATGTGAGCTAGGCTTGGCGGCATTATATGGCGGTTGCATGACAGTTTTGTTACATCAGGAGCCTCTGTGAAGAGGTTATTTCAGGGGGGATACAGGCAGGAGGATGAGGGCAAGCAGCAGTGCCAACCCTCTGTTTTATATGAGGATGTGTGAAGAAATTCAGAGCGGGGGCAAGATGATGCCCCCCGTCCGCCTCAGAGGGCGGGGCCACCACTTTGTTTCAGCGCCTCTCTGGCCGCCTTCTTCTCGGCGCGCCGCCGCTTGAAGAAGTCCGACAGCTGGGCCGAGCAGGCCTCTGCCAGCACCCCCCCCGTCAGCGCCACCCTGTGGTTGTGGCGCGGGTCCTGCAAAATGTCGAACACCGATCCCGCCGCCCCCGTCTTGAGATCGCGGGCCCCGTAGACCACCCGCTTCACCCGGCTGTGGATGAGGGCGCCGGCACACATGCAGCAGGGCTCCAGGGTCACATAAAGGGTGGTATCGAGCAGCCGGTAGTTCTGCTGCGTGATGCCGGCGGCGCGGATCGCCATGATCTCCGCATGGGCGCAGGCGTCATGGGCGCTGATGGAGCGGTTCCACCCCTCGCCGACCACCTCGTCCCCCAGCACCAGCACGGCACCGACCGGGATTTCGCCTATCCCTTCCGCCCTGGCCGCCAAGGCCATGGCATGACGCATCCAGCGCTCGTCCTGCCGTGCCTGATCAAAGACATCATTGTTTTCTGATGGCGTCACGCCCTTACCTCTCTGTCGCTATGCAACCTGCGCACCTCGGACAACAGCACAGTGCCGACCAGGATCTCACCCGTTTCCCCTTCCGCCCTGGCCGCCAAGGCCATGGCATGACGCATCCAGCGCTCGTCCTGGGTGATCTGCATCTCGGCTGCGTTCTTCTGTGCTGGCTCCACGGCCGTTCCTCTCATTTATCTGTATTCATCATCAATGACGGCCCTGTCCGCTCGGCCCGGATACAGGGCCACCGGCACCGGGCGAGGTGGGCGGCGATTATGCCAAAACTACCGCCAAGGCCCAAGTTGCATCTTGGTTGAGCAATAAAGAAGCAATCGGCATCTCCCTGATAAAAAAGGAGTTGCACCCTTAGGATCATCCTATTAGACTCTTTTCCCGTCAGCCGAGCTGACTCCGTCGGTGTGTAGCGCAGCCAGGTAGCGCATCTGCATGGGGTGTAGAGGGTCGGAGGTTCGAATCCTCTCACACCGACCATTTTCCCCGAGAAATAGCCCAGTCAAACGACTGGGCTATTTTTTTACCTGTTTTCTGCCCATCCCCTGCACGCCCTTTTCTTATCTCTCCCCTGTGTCTTGCACAGAGGCCGTGCCGGCATAAATTTTATACAGAACCACTTGAAGCTTTCATAAAGTCCCGCTAGGATACGCAACTTTTCCGCCGGCCATCAGACAGGGAGGTGGCGTCAGGGTGAGGGAATCACCAACCGGCTTGCAATCCATTGAGGCAAGCACCCATGAATCAAGCAGTCGACACACAGCCCGATCAACCCCTTCTCTCCTCACCCCATTCCGATCCCGAATCCACCGACACCGGCCTCGGCGGTACAGTGCATCTGGACGTGATCGATCTCGCCGCGCCGGATGATGACTACTGAGGCGGATCTGGCCCAGTCCCTCTCCAACCCTGAGGACGAAAGGCCAGTTTTGCTGTCCGGCACCCCGTCCCGACCCGGCTAAAAAGCCGTCAACGAAAATAACCATAAAATGCTGATAAACATCCAGGGATTGGTGTTATTCACTACTCCGTTCCCCGTCATCTCCCTCTCCCCTGCTCCAGCCCCTTGATACAAACCTACGTTATTGCTCGTCATTTCCACCACACGCTCTGCGCTACCCCCGCTTCGCAAGATTTGACCATTTGGTTTTAAACAGCAGTTCACCTGTCAATGGCTTCACATGCCAGATGCCGACTGTGTTGGCAGCAGGCATTTCATACAGCTGTTTTCGCAAAGCCTGGAGTAAGGTCGGGATTTGTTTTTGCATTGGTAATTTTATTACGTAATTAATTACATTTTTGATGTGCCGCACCTGGCTCTTTCATTCCCCCTGACGGCCTCGCCAGTCGAGAGCATAACCATCTGCGTAGAGCTTTTATGCTAATCACATAAACACTTTAAAAACATCAACTTAAATACCAACCAAAAACACCTGTTTTAAAAATCAAGTTGACGAACCAAGCATTATTTTGCACCTTATGAGTCGTGTTACCCCGCTGTTACGGGGAGTTTAAGAGAAACGGATATAGACGTTAGTCGTAGTTAGTAAGTTCAAAATGTAACTTTCAAAGGAGTGAAACCTATGTCGGCACCGGCCCAGACCATCAGCAGCACCCGTCTGCGCATCCAAGGCGAGATGCTTCCCGATTACGCGCAGATCCTGACGCCGGATGCGGTGGCCCTGGTGTCCGAACTGGTGGAACGCTTCGCTCCTCAGCGCAATGAACTGCTGAAACAACGGGTGGCTCGCCAGGCCCGCATCGATGGCGGCGAGTTGCCGGACTTCCTGCCCGAAACCGCCCACATCCGTGAAGGCAGCTGGACAGTGCGCGGCATTCCCGCCGATCTGCAGGACCGCCGTGTGGAGATCACCGGACCGGTCGAGCGCAAGATGGTCATCAACGCCCTCAACGCCAACGTAAAAGTGTTTATGGCGGACTTCGAGGATTCACTGGCCCCCGCCTGGAACAAGGTGATCGAGGGTCAGATCAACCTGCGCGATGCGGTCAACGGCACCGTCTCTTACACCAGTCCTGAAGGCAAGGCTTACACCCTCAATCCCGATCCCGCAGTGCTTATCTGCCGGGTACGCGGCCTGCACCTGCCGGAAAAACACGTCACCTTCGATGGCGACGCCATCCCTGGCGGCCTGTTCGACTTCGCCCTCTACTTCCTGCACAACCACAAGGCGCTGCTGGCCAAGGGCTCGGGCCCCTACTTCTACCTGCCCAAGCTGCAGAGCAATCTGGAAGGACGCTGGTGGAGCGAGGTGTTCGCCTGGACCGAAGACAAGTTCGGCCTGCCCCGCGGCACCATCAAGGCCACGGTCCTCATCGAGACCCTGCCTGCGGTGTTCGAGATGGACGAGCTGCTCTATCAGATGAAGGATCACATCGTCGCCCTCAACTGCGGCCGCTGGGATTATATCTTCAGCTACATCAAGACCTTGAAGAACCACCCCGATCGCGTCCTGCCGGACCGCCAGGTGGTGACCATGGACAAGCCTTTCTTGAGTGCCTACTCACGGCTGCTGATCAAGACCTGCCACAAGCGCGGCGCCCTGGCCATGGGCGGCATGGCCGCCTTCATTCCGGCCAAGGATCCGGCAGTGAACGCCGAGGTCTTTGCCAAGGTGAAAGCGGACAAGGAGCGTGAAGCCAACAACGGCCACGACGGCACCTGGGTCGCCCACCCCGGCCTCGCCGATACCGCCATGGGAGTGTTCAACGCGAGCATCCCGGCAGGCGCCAAGAACCAGATAGGCGTACTGCGCGAGCAGGATGCCCCCATCACTGCCGCCGAGCTGCTGGCCCCCTGCGAGGGTGAACGCACCGAGGCGGGCATGCGCACCAACATCCGGGTCGCCCTGCAATATCTGGAGGCCTGGATCAACGGCAACGGCTGCGTGCCCATCTACGGCCTGATGGAAGATGCTGCCACCGCCGAGATCTCCCGCACCTCCATCTGGCAGTGGATCCGCCACGGCAAGAGCCTCTCGAACGGCCAGGTGGTGACCAAGGCGCTGTTCCGCCAGATGCTGGCCGAGGAGCAGCAGGTGGTCAAAGCCGAGCTGGGCGAGACCCGCTGGCAGTCAGGCCGCTTTGCCGAGGCGAGCGAGCTGATGGAGCAGATCACCTGCGCCGACACCCTGATCGATTTTCTGACGCTGCCCGGTTACGAGCGGCTCTGAATCCGGGCCCCGGAAGGGACTCGTCCATAACAAATCAATGGAAACGTGAAATCAATGAAAGAGGGAACTGATATGGCACTGACCCGTGAGCAACAGATCCAGGCTATCGAGAAAGACTGGGCAGAAAACCCCCGCTGGAAAGGGATCAAACGCGGCTACAGCGCCGAAGACGTGGTGAACCTGCGTGGCAGCCTGCAGCCGGCACACACCCTGGCCCAGCGCGGTGCCGACAAGCTGTGGGAGCTGATCCACGGCGGCGCCAAGAAGGGTTACGTCAACTGCCTCGGCGCCCTGACCGGCGGCCAGGCGGTGCAGCAGGCCAAGGCGGGCATAGAGGCCATCTACCTCTCCGGCTGGCAGGTGGCGGCGGACAACAACTTGTCCTCCACCATGTACCCGGATCAGTCTCTCTACCCGGCCAACTCTGTCCCGTCCGTGGTGGAGCGCATCAACAACTCCTTCGCCCGTGCCGACCAGATCCAGTGGGCCAACAAGGTGGGCCCGCAGGATGCCGGCTTCATCGACTACTTCCTGCCGATAGTAGCGGACGCCGAAGCCGGTTTCGGCGGCGTGCTGAACGCCTTCGAGCTGATGAAAGGCATGATTGAAGCGGGCGCCGCCGGCGTGCACTTCGAAGATCAGCTGGCCTCGGTCAAGAAGTGCGGTCACATGGGTGGCAAGGTGCTGGTGCCGAGCCAGGAAGCGGTGCAAAAACTGATCGCCGCCCGTCTGGCCGCCGACGTCTGTGGCACCACCACCCTGGTGATCGCCCGTACCGACGCCAACGCCGCCGACCTGCTGACCACGGACGCCGATCCCTACGATGCAGGCTTCCTGACCGGGGAGCGTACCGCCGAGGGCTTCTACAAGGTGCAGGCCGGTATCGAGCAGGCCATCTCCCGCGGCCTGGCCTATGCCCCTTACGCCGACATGGTGTGGTGTGAAACCGCCAAGCCGGACTTGGACGAGGCACGTCAGTTTGCCGAAGCCATCAAGGCCCAGTACCCGGACAAGATCCTGGCCTACAACTGCTCCCCCAGCTTCAACTGGAAGAAGAACCTGGACGATGCCACCATAGCCCGCTTCCAGCAGGAGCTGTCCGACATGGGTTACAAGTACCAGTTCATCACCCTCGCGGGCATCCACAACATGTGGTTCCACATGTACGAGCTGGCCTACCAGTACGCCCGTGGCGAAGGGATGAAGCACTACGTCGAGATGGTGCAGCAGCCGGAATTTGCCGCCGCCGAGCGTGGCTACACCTTCGTGGCACACCAGCAGGAAGTCGGTACCGGTTACTTCGACAAGGTGACCACCGTCATTCAGGGCGGGCAATCCTCGGTGACCGCTTTAACGGGTTCCACCGAAGAAGACCAGTTCCACTGATAGACATTGAGATAGCAAAACCCCGGCCTGATGCCGGGGTTTCTTTTTGCTCGCCACTCAAGGATGTGGCGCAGACAGGCAATCACCATTGTCTCAGAGTTCGAGGATCTCTTTGACAAAGGGGATGGTGAGCTTGCGCTTGGCGCGAAAGGAGGCGTTGTCGAGCTGATTGAGGGTGGTGAGCAGGGTGCGCATGTCGCGGGACAAGCGGTTGAGCAGGAAGCGGCCCACGTCTATGGGCAGTTTGAAGCCCCGCAGCTCGGCACGCAGCTGCAGGGCACTGAGCTTGCCTTCGTCATCGAGCTCGTCGAGATGGAAACTCACTCCCCAGTCGAGGCGAGAGGCGAGATCCGGCAGTTGCAGCCCCAGCTTGCGCGGCGCGCTGCAGCCGGTGACCACCAGGGTCCCCTCCCCCTTCTCCCGCCAGCGATTGTAAAAATCGAACAGGGCCCGCTCCCAGAGCCCATTGCCGGCGATGGCTTCCAGGCTGTCGAGACAGACCAGGGGCAGACTTTCGAGGGCGTCGAGCATGCTGGGATCCAGCTGTTCGAACTGATCCAGGGAGAGATAGGCGGCGGCAGCGTCGCGGGCATTGACCTCGGCGCAGGTGGCGTGCAGCAGGTGGGAGCGTCCGGAGCCCTTGGCTCCCCAGAAATAGAGGAAAGGAGCGCCCTGACCGATGGCCGCATTCTTGAGGGCGGTGATCAGATGGGCGTTGTTGCCGGGATAGAAACTGACGAAGGTTTCATCATCCGGTAATTGTACGGCTAAAGACAGTTGGGCCGGTTGCTTCACTCGTTGGGCTTTGACTGTGATATTTGCGGGCAAGTGTATCACCAGAGCGGCAGATAGAGAACCGCCCGGGTCATGCCGGGCGGTCTGGAACTTCCCCTGGGATCAGGGCTGCGACCATTGGTAACGCAGACCGCTCTCATTGTCTTCGATCTGGTGCAGGCGGCTCTCCAGTTGCAGACCCCTTACCAGCTCGGCCTTGTCCCCCTGCAGCGACAGGTTGAAGGTGACCTTGTCCCCCTCCAGCTTGCCGATCGCCACCTTGGTGACGCTCGCCATGCCCTGCAACATCTTCTGTATCTGGATCATGCCGTCGATGCCGGACAACCCTTCCACCACCAGGGTCTGGCTGGAGACGACCCCGGACAGGCGAGTGCCGTACTGCTGTACCAGCCAGCCCGCCAGCGCATCGGCCATGCCCTGCGCCACCTCGGCCTGGGTACCTGAGCCGGCCCCCTTGGTCAGCTCGGTCAGCTCTGCGCCGCCCGAAGCCCCCGGCTTGGCGCCATAGAGCCCCCAGTCGATGCTCCACTTCTCCCCTTCCGGCGTCAGCTTGCCCAGCACCACCATCTCGGCGCCATAGCGCTCGCTCGCCTTGAGGATGGGGTCGGCGAAACGACCCCAGACATCGGTGGCGCTGACCGCCATGTTGTCATCGAGATCCATCAGCGGGATGCTGACCGGCAACCCCATGGCCTGGGCCTGACCGCGCAGGGCGGCGGACCAGCCGTCGCTGGACTGATCCGGCAGAATGCGGCGCTCCCCTTCATCTATTACCAGCCAGATCGCCATTTGCGGGCGGACGGGCCCGAGCAGGGGGAACTTGCTCTGGCCTACCAGGGCATTGACCTTGGCCACGTTGAAATCGGCCTTGAGAAACTTGACCGGCCCCACATCCTGATAGCCGTAGTGCTGCACATAGTCACCGGGAGTCGCCAGCGCCTTGACCACCTCGGGCTGGGTGAGGATGTCGCGCCTGCCGGTCACCTTGACGAGCACCTCCCCCAGTGCCTGGGACTGGGAGGCTGTCATGTCGCCGCTGGTAGGCGCCCTGCCCTGGTAGAGGTCGGTCACCTGGGCAGCCGACACCATGAGTGGCAGACAGCAGAGGAGAGTCGCTAAGCGTTTCAGCATAAAGAAGATTCTCGAAATGGGGGATGCTGCTTATGGTAGCGGCAAGGCGCGCATGGCAGCAAGCAGGAGGGCGGGATAAACGACGAAGCCGGCAAGGGGCCGGCTCCGTTTGCGCCCAGAGAGAGAGCGGCTATGACGTCAGGGGTTACTTGGTGCCGAAGATCTTGTCACCGGCATCCCCCAGACCCGGGACTATGTAGCCCTTCTCGTTCAGCCCCTGGTCGATGGAGGCGCAGAACAGCTCCACGTCGGGGTGAGCGGCTTCCAGCGCCTTGATCCCTTCCGGGGCGGCAACCAGCACCAGCACCTTGATGGACTGGCAGCCCTTCTTCTTCAGCAGATCTATGGTGGCTATCATGGAGCCGCCGGTGGCCAGCATGGGGTCTATGACCAGGGCCAGACGCTCTTCGATGTTGCTGACGATCTTCTCGAAATAGGGAACCGGCTGCAGGGTCTCTTCATCTCGGTAGATGCCGACCACGCTGACACGGGCACTCGGCATGTGCTCGAGCACGCCATCCATCATGCCAAGACCGGCGCGCAGTATGGGCACGACTGTGACCTTCTTGCCCTTGATCTGGTCAACTTCCACTGGCCCGTTCCAACCATCGATGGTAACTTTCTCGGTTTCGAAGTCAGAGGTCGCTTCATAGGTCAACAGACTGCCCACTTCCTTGGCCAGTTCACGGAAACGCTTGGTGCTGATGTCGCCTTCGCGCATCAGGCCGATCTTGTGCTTGACCAGGGGGTGTTTGACTTCAACGACTTTCATTATTATCTCCTCGAACCGGCGCCAAAAAATCGCGGAATCATACAACAAAAGCCACGGCTTGTAGAGCTTTTCCACGTAAAAACGCGCAAACGATTTTCTTTCTGCTTTTACCCGCCCACTGGTAGAATACGCCCCGAATTTTACCCTCCACTTCTCTATATGACGGGGAATACGCGTGACTGACAAAACCTCACTGAGCTACAAGGATGCTGGCGTAGATATCGATGCCGGCAATGCACTGGTTGAACGTATCAAGGGCGTGTCAAAGCGCACTCGTCGTCCTGAAGTCCTTGGTGGTCTTGGCGGCTTTGGGGCCCTGTGTCAAATCCCTGCTGGCTACAAGGAGCCGGTACTGGTATCCGGTACCGACGGTGTGGGCACCAAGCTGCGTCTGGCCATCGACCTGAAGAAGCACGACACTGTGGGCATCGATCTGGTGGCCATGTGCGTCAATGACCTCATCGTGCAAGGCGCCGAACCCCTGTTCTTCCTCGACTACTATGCCACCGGCAAGCTGGATGTGGACACCGCCGCCGCCGTGGTCACCGGCATAGGTGCAGGCTGCGAGCAGTCCGGTTGCGCCCTGGTGGGCGGCGAGACCGCCGAGATGCCAGGCATGTATGAAGGGGAAGACTACGACATCGCCGGTTTCTGTGTCGGTGTGGTGGAGAAGAGCGAGATCATCGACGGCAGCAAGGTCGGCGAAGGGGATGCCCTGATCGCCCTGGCCGCGAGCGGCCCCCACTCCAACGGTTTCTCCCTGGTGCGCAAGATCCTGGAGGTCTCCCAGGCCGACGTGCATCAGCCGCTGGGTGAGACCACCCTGGCCAACGCCCTGCTGGAGCCGACCCGCATCTACGTCAAACCGGTACTCAAGCTCATCAAGGAGTGCGAGATCCACGCCCTGTCCCACATCACAGGTGGCGGCTTCTGGGAGAACATCCCCCGCGTGCTGCCCGCCAATACCCAGGCGGTCATCGACGAGCAGAGCTGGCAGTGGCCGGCGGTGTTCAGCTGGCTGCAGCAGGCCGGCAACGTCACCCGTCACGAGATGTACCGCACCTTCAACTGCGGCGTCGGCATGATCATCGCCCTGCCGGCGGATCAGCTGGACAAGGCGCTGGCCCTGCTCAAGGTCGAAGGCGAGAACGCCTGGCACATAGGCCATATCGCCAAGGCGGCCGATGGCGAAGAACAAGTCATCATAAAATGACCTCCCCTATGAAACGGATCCTGGTGCTGATCTCCGGCAACGGCAGCAACCTGCAGACCCTTCTCGACCACTGCGCCAGCGGCAAGATTGCCGGTGATGTGGTCGGCGTCATCAGCAACAGGGCCGATGCCTATGGGCTGGTACGCGCCAGGGAAGCCGGGGTGGACACCGCCATCCTGGCCCAGCAGCAGTTTGCCAGCCGGGCCGAGTATGACGCCGCCCTGCTGGCGCTGATGGCGGACTATCAGCCGGATCTGGTGGTGCTGGCCGGCTTTATGCGGATCCTGAGTGCCGATCTGGTGCGTCACTTCGCGGGAAGGATGATCAACATCCACCCCTCGTTGCTGCCGAAATACCAGGGCCTGCACACCCACCAGCGCGCCATCGAGGCGGGGGACAGCGAGCACGGTGCCAGCGTCCACTTCGTGACCGAAGAGCTGGACGGTGGCCCGGTGATCCTGCAGGCTCGCGTCCCCATCTTCGAAGGTGACAGTGCCGACGAGGTGGCGGCCCGGGTCCAGGCCCAGGAGCACAGCATCTACCCCCTGGTGGTGCAGTGGTTCTGCGAGGGACGCCTCAAGATGCAGGAGGGCGCCGCCCTCTTGGATGGCGCCGAACTCGGCCCCGCGGGCTATGCCAGCGAGTAACCGCTACTCGCTGCATGCAAAATGTAACAAGGGAGGCTTAGGCCTCCCTTGTCATTTCTACATATCAACGCCATGACTGCAGTCATGTCCGATGACGCCGCCACGCGGCCAATCGAACTTACACCGGATTGTCGATATCGATAAAGGTCACATCCAGGCCATGTACTGTGGCAAGCCACTCCCCCAACGCCTTGACGCCGTAGCGCTCGGTGGCGTGGTGGCCGGCGGCGTAGAAGTGCATCCCCATCTCCCGGGCCGTGTGTATGGTCTGCTCCGAGGCTTCCCCCGAGATGAAGGCGTCTATGCCCTGCTCGGCCGCCTGATTGATGTAGCTCTGGCCACCGCCGGTGCACCAGGCCACCGAGCTGATGAGCTCGGGGCCGCTGTCGCCGCTGTGGAGTGGCTCGCGGCCGAGGCGATCGGCAATCAGCCTGGCAAAGTCAGGCCCGCTCATGGGGGTTTCCAGCTTGCCCACCATGGCCACGCTCTTGCTGTTCCAGGGCTCCAGGCCTCGGCGCACCTTGATGCCGAGCAGCCTGGCGAGCTGGGCGTTGTTGCCCACCTCGGGGTGCACGTCCAGCGGCAGGTGGTAGGCGAAGAGGTTGATGTCGTGGGTCAGCAGGGTCTTGAGACGGCGCTGCTTCATGCCGGTGATCTGGGGCGGTTCCCCGCTCCAGAAGTAGCCGTGATGGACCAGGATGGCATCGGCATCCAGGGCCACGGCCGCATCGATCAGGGCCTGGCTGGCGGTGACACCGGTGACCACCCGGCGGATGCGCTCGCGCCCCTCCACCTGCAGCCCGTTGGGACAGTAGTCCTTGATGGCGTGAGGCTCGAGCAGGTGATTGAGCACGGTTTCCAGTTTGCGATGAGAGATCATAGGAGTCCCTTGTAAAGGCGCTGCTCCCCCTTGTCTGCGATCAGACTCTTGTCTGCAGTGACAACGGGGCCCAGGCTCATGATGCCGAGGGCCCCATGATAATCGAGCCGGGCCGGCAAGGCCATGACACCGGCAACAGGGGCTAGGCGGGCAGCTCTATGCCGGCGTCACGCATCTGGGCCAGCTTGTAGCGCAGGGTGCGCGGGCTGATGCCGAGCTTGTCGGCCACCTCCTTGCGGCTGCCGTTGCACTCCTGCAGGGTGTCCAGGATGATCTGGTGCTCCTGCTGCTTGAGCTCGCCGCCGAGCCCCTCCCCCGACAGACGCTCGAGGGGGCGCACCAGCTCCTCGTCCGTCTCCTCCAGGATCAGATGCTCGCAACCTATGAGCCCCTCGGGGCAGAGGATCAGGGCCCGCTGCACCACGTTGTCCAGCTCGCGCACGTTGCCGGGCCAGGGGTGGGCCAGCAGGCGCTCGCGCGCCTCATCGGCCAGCTGCGGCGTCGGCAGCCCCTGCTGACTGGCATGGAGCGCCAGCAGGTGCTCCGCCAGCGGCAGTATGTCGCCGGGCCGCTCCCAGAGGGAGGTCCAGCGCAGGGGGAAGACGTTGAGGCGGTAGTAGAGATCCTCGCGAAACAGGCCATCCTGCACTGCTTTTTTCAGATCCCGGTTGCTGGTGGCGATGACCCGCACATCCAGCGGGATCATCTTGCGGCTGCCGAGCCGCTCCACCTCTTTCTCCTGCAATACCCGCAGCAGCTTGGCCTGCAGCCCCAGATCCATCTCGGTGATCTCGTCGAGCAGCAGGGTGCCCCCCTGGGCCTGCTCGAACTTGCCCGGGCACCCCTGCACGGCGCCGGTGAAGGCCCCCTTCTCGTAGCCGAACAGGGTCGCCTCCAGCATGTTTTCCGGGATGGCGGCGCAGTTGATGGCGACGAAGGCCTGCTCGGCGCGACTGGAGTGGTCGTGGATGTAGCGAGCCAGCACCTCTTTGCCCGTCCCGCTCGGGCCTGTCACCATGACGGTGGCCTCGCTTCGGGCGACCCGGGTCGCCAGCTGGAACAGCTCGGCGGTCTTGGGATCCCCATACACCACGGCGCGCTTCTCCACCTTCTGGGCCGGCACATAGCGGCTGACCTGATTGAGCAGCACCTCGGGGGAGAAGGGCTTGGCCAGATAGTCGATGGCCCCTTCCCGCATGGCGCGCACGGCCCCGTCGATGTTGGCGTAGGCCGTCATCAGGAGCACCGGCACCTGGGGATATTGCTGGCGGATGTTGGCCAGTAGGGTGAGGCCGTCCATGCCTCCCATCTGAATGTCGGAGATCACCATGTCAAAGCGCTGGCGAGAGAGCGCCAGCAGGGCCCGCTCGCCGCTGTCCGCCTCGCGGCACTCGTAACCGCCGAGCAGCAGGGTATCCACCAGCGCCTCGCGCAGACCGTTGTCGTCTTCCACCACCAGAATGCGGGCCTGGGTCATGCCACACCTCCAACGACCGGCCCGCAGGCCTTGCACCACAGGGACAAGATGGGATTCATGCTACACCTCCAAGCTGCACCGCTTGCTGATGCAGGGGGAACGACAGGGTAAAACAGGTCCCTTCTCCGGGGACCGAGGCCACGCTGACCTCACCCTGATGGGCACGCACCACGGATTGCACCACGGCAAGCCCGAGGCCTGTGCCCTGGGAGCGGGTGGTGAAGAAGGGTTCGAAGATCTGGCTGAGCAACTGGGCAGGCATCCCCTTGCCGTTGTCGAGGATGCGCATCTCCACCCGGTTGCCGCTGCGCACCGCGCTCACCAAGAGCGAATCGGCCCCGGCCTGTCTGGCGTTGGCGATCAGGTTGTTGATGGCACCGGCCAGGGCGCTGCTGTTGGCGAGCAGGCAGAGATCCGGCTCAGGCGCCTCCATGTGCAGCGCACAGCCCTGCTGCTGGCAGAAGGCCTCGGCACCGGCCTGCACCTCCGCCAGCAGCCCCTGTACCGAGACCGGGGCCACCACCTGGTTGTCGCCGTTGCGGGCAAACAGCAGTATGTCGTTGATCTGCTTCTCGAGATCCTGCAATCGGGCCATCAATTTTTGCTGGAACTGGGTGCGGGATTCCGGTTTCAGGGTGCGATTCGCGAGGTTGGCCGCATAGAGCATGGCGGCGGAGAGG
Source organism: Aeromonas rivipollensis (assembly GCF_010974825.1). Taxonomy (GTDB): domain Bacteria; phylum Pseudomonadota; class Gammaproteobacteria; order Enterobacterales; family Aeromonadaceae; genus Aeromonas; species Aeromonas rivipollensis. The sequence continues at coordinate 100,795 of NZ_JAAILA010000003.1, forward strand.
GGGGTGCGGATCTGGTGTGCCAGGGAGGCCGCCATGTTGCCCAGGGCCGACAACCGTTTCATGTGGTTGACCCTGTCCTGCAACTGGCGCGTCTCGGTGAGATCCGTGATGAACACCAGCTGGCCGGGCTGATCCGGCAGCGGCTGGGTGGAGAGTTGCACCCGGCGCCCATCGCGCAGGGAGATCTCGTGGCCATCGTCTTCCCTGGGCTGGAAGCAGCGGGCGATGATCTGGCGCCAGGCCTGCCCCTCCAGCGGTTCCCCCAGCAGGGTCAGGGCGGCCGGGTTGGCGCGGGTGATCCGCCCCTCCCCATCGAGCAGCAGCACGCCGGTCGGCAGTGCCGTGAAGATGGCATAAAGCTGACTCACTTCGTGTGACTGGAGCGGATTGTCCTGCTGCGAGATTGTCATAAAGCTGACCTCAAACTGGCGATTGGGTCAGCTTATTCAATTTCCATGCCAGTAAATTACTGGTTATATATCAATACCTTGACTCTGGCCGTCAAAGCATTGACCTCAGTTGTCCTTGCTCATGCCGTATTTTTTCATCTTCTCAACCAGGGTGGTGCGGCGCATGCTCAGCAGGTCGGCGGCCCGGGCCACCACCCCGTCCTGGGATTCCAGGGCCTGACGGATCAGCTCCACCTCGAGATCCGCCAGCATCTCCTTGAGATTGAGCCCCTCCTGGGGCAACTGCATGGGCAGCGGCGCGGCCAGGCCGGGATCCAGCACGGGAGGCGTCTGGAACACGGCGGCCAGGGCATCCCGCTCGTCCATCTCGGTGAGCCGCTCGTCCCTGGGCTCGCTTGGCAGCAGACGGTAGCGACCTGGCAAGTCCGCCACGTCGATGATCTGGTTCGGGTAGAGGATCAGCAACCGCTCGATGAGGTTCGACAGCTCCCGCACGTTGCCAGGCCAGGGGTACTGCATCAGGGATTCCATGGCCCGCTGGGTCAGGCGGATGATCCCCCTGTGCTGCTCCGCATGGCGGTTGAGCAGCTCCTGCAGCAGCAGGGGGATGTCGTCGCAGCGCTCGCGCAGGGGCGGCGTCTCTATGGGGAAGACGTTGAGGCGATAGTAGAGATCCTCGCGAAAACCCTGGGTACGGATCATCGCCTCCAGATCCCTGTGGGTCGCCGCTATGATGCGCACATCGGCCTGGATGGGCTTGCCGCCCCCGACCCTGTCGAACAATCGCTCCTGCAGCACCCGCAGCAGCTTGACCTGCATCGGCAGCGGCATGTCGCCGATCTCGTCGAGGAACAAGGTGCCCCCCTGGGCCAGCTCGAAGCGGCCGCGACGGGCGGCGATGGCGCCGGTGAAGGCCCCCTTCTCGTGGCCGAACAGCTCGCTCTCCAGGAGCTCCGCCGGAATGGCGCCGCAGTTGATGGGCACGAAGGGGCCGGCGCTGCGGGCAGAGAGTTCGTGGATGGCGCGGGCCACCACCTCCTTGCCGGTCCCGGATTCCCCCAGGATCAGCACATTGGCGTCTGTCTGTGCCACCTGGCCTATGAGGCGGCGCACCTCCTGGATCCCCCGCCCCTTGCCCACCAGCAGTCGCAACAGGGTCTGGCCCTTGTCGTGCACCTGCTGACGGGGATGGAGGGAGATGAAGGCCTGACAGAAGTGCAGGTGACGTGTCAGGGACTCATAGGTATAGGGCTCGTCGCTGCCACCGATGAAGTTGCTGTTGGGGTGATCGGCCTGCATCAGGGAGAGGAAGGGGATGCGGGGGAAGGCGGCCAGCAGCTCGCCGAGGGAGCGCTCCAGCAGCTTGCCCGTCAGTATCCCTTGCAGCGGGCCGGAGGATTCGATGGCCACATCGAGATCGGCTTCCACCACCTCCTGCCAGGGGATCCCCATGAAGGAGAGCACGGTACCCAGTTGCTGACGCCGCTGTTCATCGGCATCAACGATCAACACCCCCATAGCCATCATAATTTATCTTCCTTACACACCTGACGCCAAGTTATTGTTTTTTAAGTGCTTATGATATTGAGCTATGCACTGTGTTGCAGAGGGCACAAAGTGCCAAAATTCTGGCGGTTTGTCAAAACTTGTCGCGATCAGCGCGATCCGACCGGGATGGGGATCACACTCAGACAGCCTCTGTCGGCCAGACGCCCTGGGACGGAGTGGAACGCGGTGCAGGAGGTGCAAGGCGCCGACCGCAGCCGGCGCCAGAGAGGGGATCAGTGCCTGGCCTGCTCCTGGGGGGCGGCGTAACGGCACTCGGGGAAACGGCTGCAGGCCAGGAACAGGCGGCCGGCATGGGGACCCTTTTTCGCTTCCCGCGCCACCAGGGGCGCCGCGCAGCGGGGGCAGTGGGGCGCCGAGGTGGAGGCGTCCTCCTCTTCCTCGTCCGGGCCGATGAAGGGATTGTCCATCAGCACCGGCTCCTGCTCGTCAAGCTGGGGCGGCTCGGCCTGTGGCGCCCTGGGCATACGCCCCCCGTGGTGGGGGGCACTCAAGTCCACACCATCGAGCAGCAAGGGGTTGAAGGTCGGCTCGCGGCGCTCCCCCGGCAACAGATCCTCCACCGGAAGGCTCGTCTTGATCAGCAGGGGCAGCAACTGCTCGCGCAGCTCGTCGACCTGATAATGGCTGCTGGCCGGGATCTGCAGCAGCGGCAGGCCGGCGCTGTCACAGGCGGACTTCAGCAAGAGATCCCGCACCTTGCGTTTCTGGTGGCGATGGGCGCTGTCATCGAGTTCAACGGCGCAGAGGAAGGAGAGATCCGTCGGGTGGCAGAGCAGATAGTCAAAGCGCTTGGCGCTGATCATGTCGAACGCCTGCTGCCACTTGCCCTTGCCCAGGCGTGCCTGGGGGGTCAGCACGTCCGCCACCCTGACCTTGGCAAAGACCCGGGCCTGGTCGCCGACCGCCAAGTCCAGCACCCCGAGGAAGGCGCGCTCCGCCGGACTGAACAGGGTCTCCTGCAGCTCATAGGGCTCGGCCTTGCCCCTCTTGCTCCTGCGCCAGAGGATCACCAGCAGGAGCAGCACCAACAACACGGATCCCGATACGACAAGGCTATTCATAAACACATACCCCGTTCACAAGACATATCCAGTTCATCAAACACGAAGGGGCAACACTCTACCACGGGGGAACCCCGGCAGGCAGAGCTGAAATCACCGCTGCTCCGGCATTCGCGTTTTTTCACTAAATTTGCGTGGGGCGGGCTTCATATGGCCTGTCGCAGCAGGCACAATGCTAGAGCCTATGGACGTTTCGGCGCACAGAGTCGCAGCCAGACGTCAACCGACCCCAGGCAGTCCCATTCAAGGAGAGCAGGATGCAAAAGCAATTGGTCGTCACCGTGATCGGCGCAGACAAGCCCGGCATAGTCGAGAGCCTGGCCGACACCATCACCCGGCAGCAGGGCAACTGGCTGGCCAGCTCCATGAGCGAACTGGCGGGGCAGTTTGCCGGCATCCTGCACGTCGCCGTGCCGGACGAACACTACCGCAGCCTGTGCGAGGCACTGGTGATGCTGCCGGGTCTCACCGTGAGCTTCGCCGAAGGCCAGCTCAGCCCCGAGCCCGCCCATCAGCTGATGCTGAGCGTCACCGGCAACGACAGGCCCGGCATAGTCCACGAGGTGGCCAGCATACTGCGCCAGCTCAACATCAACGTCGCCGACCTCACCACGGGGTGCGAGCCGGCCCCCCACTCCGGGGCTCCGCTCTTCTATGCCCATGCCCTGGTGGCCCTGCCGCCCCAGCTCGAACTCGACGATCTGATCACGGCGCTGGAGTCCCTCTCCGACGATCTGGTGGTCGACATCGATCACGATCTGACCGAATAACGCGGGTTGTCATAAATTTGTCATGGTTTGACGCCATAACTTCCGCGCAGACGCAACCTGAGTACAGAGGCACCAGATGAGCACCGACAAGCAGTATGAAGAGAAAGAGCTTAGCTGGCTCTCATTCAATGAACGGGTGTTGCAAGAGGCAATGGACAAGACGGTCCCCCTCATCGAGCGGGTCCGTTTTCTGGGGATCTTCTCCTCCAACCAGGATGAGTTCTTCAAGGTACGGGTCTCGGACGTCAAGCGCCGCATCCTCATCAACGAGGTGCACGGTGGCGATGACGAGGCCAAGGTGTTGCTGCGCGCCATCCAGCAGAAGGTGATGGCGCTCGGCGAGGCGTTTGACAACACCTACAAGGAGTTGCTGATCGCCCTGGCCCGCCACAACATCTTCCTGGTCAACGAGAACCAGCTTTCCGAGTCGATCCAGCAGTGGCTGCGGGTCTTCTTCAGGGAGAAGGTGCTGCGCCACATCATCCCCATCCTCCTCAACAAGGAGGTCAACCCGGTCAAGTTCCTCAAAGACGAGCACACCTATCTCGCCATCGAGATGAAGAAGAACGGCCAGGTGATCCAGTACGCCCTGGTGGAGGTGCCGACCGACGATCTGCCCCGCTTCTTCCAGCTGCCGCCGGAGGGGACCCGCCGCAAGAAGCAGATCATCATCCTGGACAACGTCATCCGCTTCTGTCTCGACGAGATCTTCAAGGGCTTCTTCGACTACGACGAGATAGCGGCCTATGCGGTCAAGCTGACCCGGGATGCCGAATACGATCTCTCAGACCAGCTGGACCTCAGCCTGGTGGACAAGATGAGTGATGGCCTCAAGCAGCGCCTCACCGCCATGCCGGTGCGCTTCGTCTACGAGCGGGAGATGCCCGCGGCCATGATTAGCTTCCTGAAACTCAAGCTGCAGATCAGCTCCTACGACGCCATCATGCCGGGTGGGCGCTATCACAACTTCAAGGATTTCATCGGCTTCCCCAACGTGGGCCGGGACTATCTGGAAAACCCCAAGCTGCCGGCCCTCGATTGCCGCGATTTCGACGGTTTCGTCAACGCCTTCGACGCCATCACCAAGCAGGACATACTGCTCTACTACCCCTATCACAAGTTCCACCACTTCACCGAGCTGGTGCGCCAGGCGGCGTTCGATCCGGCGGTGAGCGCCATTCGCATCAATATCTACCGGGTCGCCAAGAAGTCGCGGATCATCCACTCCCTCATCGACGCCGCCAACAACGGCAAGAAGGTAACAGTGGTGGTGGAGCTGCGCGCCCGTTTCGACGAGGCGGCCAACATCGACTGGGCCAACATCCTGACCGATGCCGGGGTCAAGGTGGTGTTCGGGGTGCCCAGCCTCAAGATCCACTCCAAGCTCTGCCTCATCACCCGCCACGAAAATGGCGAGGCGGTGCGCTACGCCCATATCGGCACCGGCAACTTCAACGAGAAGACCGCCAAGATCTACACCGACTTCTCCCTGCTGACCCGCCACCCAGACATCACAGCCGAGGTGGAGGGGGTGTTCGAATACATCGAGTACCCCTATAAACGCTACAAATTCAACCACCTGCTGGTCTCCCCCATCAACAGCCGCCGCCAGCTCTATCGTCTCATCGACAGCGAGCTGGCCAACGCCAAGGCGGGCCAGCCCAGTGGCATCACGCTCAAGATCAACAACCTGGTGGACAGAGACCTCATCAACCGCCTCTATGCCGCCGGTCAGGCCGGGGTGCCCATCCAGATGATCATCCGCGGCATGTGCGCCCTGCGTCCCGGGGTGCCTGGCCTCAGTGACAACATCCAGGTCATCAGCATCATAGACCGCTTCCTCGAGCACCCGCGGGTGATGGTGTTCCACAACAAGGGCAACCCCCAGCTGTTCATCTCCAGCGCAGACTGGATGAGCCGAAACATCGATGGCCGGATCGAGGTGGGCACCCCCATCTACGACGATCGGCTGAAACAACGCATCCTGGACATCCTCGAACTGCAGCTGAGCGACACCTGCAAGGCGCGCGTCATCGATGCGGACCAGAAGAACGAATACGTGAAGCGGGGCAACCGCCGCAAGATTCGCTCCCAGGTTGCGATTTACGACTATCTCAAACGTATCGAGTCAAACAATGGACAATAGTCTGTACGCCGCTGTCGATCTGGGGTCGAACAGCTTCCACATGGTCATCGCCCGCCTCAACGAGGGGCGGATGCAGATCGTCGATCGCATCAAGGAGCGGGTTCGCCTCGCCGAAGGGATGGATGAACAGCGCCGCATGTCGTCGGAAGCCATGGCCCGGGGGCTCGACTGCCTCGCCCTGTTCGCCGAGCGGCTGACCAACATCAAGCCGGATCAGATCCGCATCGCCGGCACCTACACCCTGCGCCGCGCCAGCAACGCCCGCGACTTCGTGCGCGAGGCGGCCGAGGTTTTGAATCATCCGATCGAGATCATCAGCGGCCAGGAAGAGGCGCGCCTCATCTATCAGGGGGTCGCCCATACCCAGCACATCGAAGGCCAGGTGCTGGTGGTGGACATCGGCGGCGGCAGCACCGAACTCATCATAGGCGAGGGCTTCGAACACAAGGCCCTCACCAGCCGCAAGATGGGCTGCGTCAGCTTCACCCAGAGCTTCTTTGGCAATGGCAAGCTGAGCGAGAAGGCCTTCAACAGCGCCGTGCTGGAGGCGCAGCACCAGCTCGCCCCCATCATCAACCAATACCGCAAGCTGGGCTGGCAGAGCTGCCTCGGCAGCTCGGGCTCCATTCGCACAGTGCGCGACGTCTTGCAGGGGGAAGAGTGGACGGATGGCGCCATCACGCTAGCGGGACTGGAGCGGCTGAAAGAGGAGATGCTCAGGCACAAGCGGGTCGACCAGCTCAAACTCGCCGGCCTCACCGAGGAGCGCCAGGGGGTCTTTGCCGCCGCCGTGGCCATACTGCTCGGGCTCTTCACCTCATTGCCCATCGATCGGATGGAGTACTCCGACGGCGCCCTGCGCGAGGGGCTGCTCTATGAGTTCGAGGAGCGGCTGCAGCACCACGACATTCGCGAGCGCACCGCCCTGGCCCTCAGCTCCCACTACCACATCGACAAACGCCAGGCCACCCGGGTGGAGCAGAGCGTGCTGGCCCTGTTCGATGCCCTGAGCGATCCCTGGGAGATGCCCATCGAGCCCTATCGCGCCATCCTCGGCTGGGCGGCGCGGCTGCACGAGATTGGTCTGGCCATCAACTACAGCGGCATCCATCGCCACTCCGCCTACATTCTGCAGAACACGGATTTGCCCGGCTTCAACCAGGACGATCAGGCCCTGCTGGCCGCCCTGGTACGCTTCCAGCGCAAGGGGCTCAAGCTCTCCGAGCTGCCCGCCCTGCCCAACCACGACGAGCAGACGGTGCTGCGCTGCATCCGCATTCTGCGCCTCGCGGTGGCCGCCCACCACAGGCGCCAGGACAACCTGCTGCCAGAGTGGCGAGTGCAGGCCGCCGGGGATCAGCTGGTGGTCACCCTGCCAACCGACTGGTGCGAGGAGAACCGCCTGCTGATCCAGAACCTGGAGAAGGAGCACCGCTATTGCCAGGAGCAGGGCTGGCCCCTGCTGTTCCAGCTCGGGTGATCGTTCACCTCAAACGAAAAAAGGCAGCCGATGGCTGCCTTTTTGCTTTCTGTCGTTGTCACTGCAGCTCGGGCAGCAGCCACTTGGCGATTTCGAAATAGATGATGAGGCCGGTGCCATCCACCAGGGTGGAGATGAAGGGAGCCGACACCACGGCCGGATCGATGCGCAGGCGGCGCAGCACCATGGGGATGATGGAGGCGACCGTCGCACTCCAGAGTACGATGGCGATGATGGTGAGGGTGACCACCATGCCGATCTCGGGGCCCACTCCCAGGCTCCAGGCCCGCACCCAGGCCGCGATAGCGATGGCCACCGAGATGAGCAGACCGGTGGAGAGCTCCTTCTTCAGCACTGTGCCAAGGTTGCGCAGACTCACCTCCCCCACCGCCATGGCCCGCACTATGGTGGTGGTGATCTGGGTGCCGCTGTTGCCGCCGGTGCCGATGAGCAGCGGGATAAAGAAGGCCAGGGCGATGGCCGCCTCCAGCTGCTCCTCGAAGGCCCGCAGCACTGTGCCCGTATAGGCCTCCGCCACGAACAGGATGAGCAGCCAGCCCACCCGCTTGCGCCACAGCTGCCAGGGAGTGGCCTGCAGATAGGGGGTATCCAGGGGGGATGAGCCCCCCTGCAACTCCGCATCCTCGGTGGACTCGAGCTCCAGGATGTCGGCGGCGTCATCCACGTGGAAGACCCCCACCAGACGTCCCTGATCCTCCACCGGCAGGGTCGAGATGTCGCGATCGATCAGCAGACGGGCGGCCAGCTCCTGATCCGCCCGAGCATTGATCCGCACCGCCTCCCGCTCCATCAGCTCGCTCACCGGCCGCAGGGGATCGGCGATCAGCAGTGACTTGAGGGAGACGCTGCCGAGCAGGCGCCGCTCGCCGTCGACCACATAGAGGTGCTGAAACAGCTGGGCCTTGTCCCAGGCGTCGTGGATCAGCCGCTTGGCGCTCTCCACCGTGGTCCCCTGGTCGACGGCCAGGTACTCGTGGCGCATGTTGGCACCGACCGATTCGCTCGGCCAGTCCAGCAGGGAGGCGTAGATGGCCTGCGCCTGGGTCGGGAAGCGGGCCAGCAGCCTGGTGCGATCCTGAGAGCCCAGCTTGCGCAAGATGGCCACCATATCGCGCCGGGGAATGGCCTCCTGCAGCACGCCCACTATGCTGCCATGCAGGCGAAGCAGCAGCTGGCCTGCGCTCTCCGCCGACAGGGAGGCGAGCAGGGCGGCCCCTCGCGGCGCAGGCAGGGTATCGAAGACACAGTTGAGCTCTTCCGGGCGCAGGGTCAGCAGTTGATCGGCACGCTGCACCGGGTCCAGGTTGTGGTCTAGCCAGCCCTGCAGGGCGGCGAGATCGAGCAGTTGATGACGGTTGAGCAGGGTGTGTGTTTTCTTCATCACAGATATCCTCATGTGATTTCAGGCAGGGCCTGAAGGCAACCGGCTCGCACCGGTCGCTGTCGACAAGAAAACAGCAATTTGATTGACGAGTAACAGGCAGGAAATGACGCCGTCCGGCGTGTTTTCATCCCCACGTACCAGCTTTAGCACTGCATAACGTATCCGGCACGCCGGAAGCCACTTGGGTTGACACCTTAATCCGATGAAAACTGTCCTGATCTTGGGCGTCTCTGGACGTCGTGAGATCAGTGGCCTGTGTTTATGCAGGAGCCTCGCCTAACGAGATGCTGCGAAAAATGCGCGCCACCTGGGTGGTGCGGGCGGCATCATCTGTCCGGGGCCTCCCCGAGTCAAGGCCATTGGGCTGCTGGCAACGGGTTGTTACAAATTGGAGGGGAAAGGGGCAGTAGGTAGAGCGGACTCCCCCTGCCCGGGGGAGCCAGCCATCAGCGGATGTAATCGAACAGGGTCAGCTTGCTTATCTTGCCGAAGGCGAGCTGGGAGGCGCTCATGGCCGCGTCCTCCTTGGAGAGCGCCGCAATCACCTCGTACATGTCCGCCTCGGAGACCTTGGCTCGTGCCTGCTGGTTCAGGGTGCTGAGCCCGTCGTTCGACCCCATCACCTGCTCCAGGCTGTTCATCCGGCCACCCAGCTCGCCGAGCCCTCTGTCTATCTTGGTCCTGGCGTTGTTCATGTGGGTGGTTGCATCCGCCACCGCCAGCTGGAAGCCGTCAGCCGAGAGGCTGGGGTCGCGCAGGGCGGTGAGGAAATCGGACATGCCGTTGAGCACGCTGTCGTTCTTCGGCTTGTCCAGCACTAAGGTCTGATCCGCCCCCCCTGCCGGCAGGTCCAGGGTCAGCTCCAGCCCGTTGAAGGTGATCTTGTTGCCCGCGCTGTAGTCCCCGTCCTGGATCAGGCCACCGCCGCTGTCCCGGATCTCGTACCTGTCCGGCGGTCCCACCTGAGTGCTCACTGTGAACTGGTTGCTGGCAAGAGACGAATCGTAGTTGTTGCGATAGAAACTCTCGAAATTCCCCTGATCCCCGACCCCCACCTTGATGTTGGCACTGGTACCACTGGCGGTGCGCCGGGTCGCCACCATCTCGAACAGATCGAAGCCGGAGTCATTGGCCGGGATCTGCACAGTGGAGGAGACCTGGATGCTGCGCTGCCCAGTGTCCCCCTGGAACACATAGTTGCCGCTCGCATCTTTCACGAAGGGCTGGGTCTTGCTCTGGTTGCCGCCGAAGATGAACTCCCCCTGGGAGTTCTTGCTGTTCATCAGATCGAACATCTGCTTTTGCAGCCCCTCCAGCTCGCTCGCGATGGCGTTGCGCTCCTCCGAGCCCATGGCCGAGCTGTTCGCCTTCTGGATCAGGGTCTGGGCACTCAGCATGGCGTTGTTGAGGGAGGTGAGCACAGTCTCCTCGTGGCCCAGGCTGTTCTCCAGCAGGCTGCCGTTGACGCCGTATTGCTTGAAGAGATCGATCTCCTTGGTCAGCGCCAGCTTCTGGCTCATGCCGGCGGGATCCTCCCCCGCCCGGGAGAACTTGTCCCCCGAGATCAGCTGCTCATAGGCGGTATTCTGGCGCTCGCTGACCTTGCCCATGGAGGCAAGGTTACGGTCATAGATCATGTTGGTGGTGATGCGCATGACTTACCTCACGGAAGACAACAGGGTATCGAAGATGGTCTTGGCGGTATTGACTATCTGGGCCGAGGCGGCATAGGACTGCTGGAAGCGGATGAGGTTGGCCGCTTCCTCCTCCAGGTTGACCCCGGAGACGCTCTCGAAGATGGCGGTGCTCTGGGTCAGCTTGGCCTCATTGGCCTGCAGCAGCGTCTTGGCCTGGCTGGCCTTGTTGCCCACCCCGGTCACCAGGGCGCTGTAGGCGTCGTTGAAGGTCATCTTGTCGTTGCTGGTGGCGGCGTTGTTGTTCTTGCGCACCAGCTCCTTGTTCTGCAGCTCCGCCAGCGCCAGCCCGTTGCCGTTGTCGGCAAAGCCATCCTTGTTGTAGCTCAGGGTGAAGCTGTCGTTTGCCTCCACCTTGCCGGTGATGCTGAAGTCGTAGCCCGGGGTCAGGGCCGGCACTATGGGCGTCCCCAGCGGCATCTCGAGGGCGGACATCAGGTTCTGCCCCTTGCTGGAGGCAGGGGCCACCCCGAGCAGGTTGTTGTTCTTGTCATAGACCTCGTAGTTGCCGCTGCCGTCGATCTTGATGACCTGGGGAGCGTTCGGGTCCAGGGTATTGGTGCCAAAGCCCGACCCCGTGCCTGTGTTGTAGACACTGTTCACCTTGATCTCGCCCGAGCCCAGGTTCTGGGAGTTCTTGTCCGCCTTGATGGGGGATGCCAGGGCAATGTCTTCCGGCCTGGTGGCGGCCTGATCCATGCCGGCGGCGGCGTGCTTGGTGGGTTGCAGCACTATCTTGTCGCCCCCAACCGGGGTGCCGGACAGGTCGATCTCGATGCCGTGCCCCGCCACCTCGAACTTGGCGGGGGGTGTGGTGCCGGTCGCCACCGAGGTCCGCTGGCCTGAGCCGTCGATGGAGAAGACCTCATAACCGGTGGCGCTGTTGAACTGCACTTCGTAATCGAAGGTGGTCACTTCTGAGCCCTTGCCGGGCACGAAGTTGACGCTGGCCGCCCCGTTGCCCTGGTTGCCGGCATAGGGGAGCCCCTGGCTCCCCTTGAGGGAGAAGAGATCCCCCCCCAGCTCGTTGTCCAGATCCATGCCGAGGCGGTTCTGCTGGTTCATGGCATCGGCCATGGCGACCGCCAGCTGGCCCAGCTCCCGCTTGGCGGGCTCCAGATCGTTGCGCGCCGTGAAGAGGCCGCCGATGGCGCCCCCCAGATCCTTGTCATTGATGTTGGCCTGGTTGGCCCCCAGGGTGAGTTGCAGCCTCGCATCCCGGGAGTCCGGGCTGCCCGGCACCACCTTGAACTGGGCCACGCCGCCGTCCAGCACCAGGGAGTGCCCCGTGCTCATGTTGACCAGCATGCTGCCGTTGGGCTGGGTCACGGTGCGGACTTCCATCTTCTCGGAGAGCTGGCGGATCGCCTCGTCACGCTGATCGAACAGCATCAGGTTCTCCTCCGGCGAGCCCTGGGTGCGGACTATGGCCTGGTTCAGATCGTTGATGCTGTTCAGCAGGCTGTTCACCCTGTCCGTCTCGTCCCCTATGGTGGAGTTGATGGTGTCGCTCTGCTTGTCGAGCTGGGCGGAGAGGGTGTGGAAGCGATCCACCATGCCGCTGAGCTCGCTCAGGGTGGTCTTGCGCCCGCCCACTTCCGCCGGCGATTCGTTGGCGGTGTGGAAGGCCTTGAAGTAGGAGGTGATGGTGGTGCCCACGCTGTTGCTGGCATCCCCCAGCAGGCTGTCGAGCTGGAACAGCTGATCGTAGCGCGAGCCTGCGGCATGGTAGGCGGAGGTATCGCGGCGCACCTCAGCCTGGGCGTAGGCGTTGATGACCCGCTCGCTCACCATGTCGCCCGTGCCCAATCCGACGGAATTGGTGTAGATCAGGGTGCGTTCACGTACATAGCCCTGGCTGTTGACGTTCACTATGTTGTTACTGGTGGTCTGCAGCAGTCGCTGCTGGGCCAATACACCCGAAGTCCCGATTCCAAGCAGATCGCTTGCCATAGCTTACAGCTCCATCTCTGTGTTCCTGGTCGCAGCGTTGCCGGGCATCGAGTAGCCGGCGATGGCATCACTGCGCAACACTTGTTTAAGTTTGCTGGCGTACTGGGGATCGGTGGCATAACCGGCCTGCTGCAGCGCCTCGAAGTAGCGGTCAGGGCTGTCCACCTTGGCCAGCGCCCCCTTGTAGCGGGTCCCCGAGGTCAGGAAGTCCACATAGTCGTTGAAGCTCTCTTCAAACGACTCGTAGGAGCGAAACGCCGCCTTCTGGCGCGACGCCACCCCTTGCTCGTACTCCAGGGTGCTCACCACGGCCTTGGGCCCTTCCCAACGGGGATCGGCCTTGATGCCGAACAGGTTGTGGCTCATCTGCCCTTCCCCATCCTTGATCACCCGCTTGCCCCAGCCGCTCTCAAGGGCGGCCTGGGCCACCAGTACCGCCGGGCTCAGTCCCAGCTTGTCCGCCGCCTTCTTGGCCAACGGCATCAGACGCTCGACGAACTCCTCCGGACTGTCGAACACCTTGGCGCTCTCATCCAGGGCCGAGGCCCGCGGGCTGCTGCCCATGGGAGGCACGGTGCGATGGGGGCGTCTGGGCAGGTTCAACGGAGACTCGGCCCCATTCAGCTCACCCTTCATCTCGTTCTTCATTTCGTTATCAGCAAAATCTTTGCCAACTTTGGAGGCTGCGATCAGATCGTTGGAGGCGCTGGGGGCTTCATAGGGTTTGTAGACCCGCTCGGTGCGCTGGGGCAGCTTGAGAACCCGGCCGTCGTTATGGGTGAAGGTCTTCTCGGGAGAGAACTGCTTGGCCACCATCTCGGCGATGCCAAGACCCCCCTTGCTCGACATATCGGAGACCCGCTGCTCGTCCAGCATCCCCTCGTAGAACTGGGTGTAGCTGCTGTTCATCGGGTTGTCCTGGGTCAGCACCGAGTTGGCCTGGCGCATCCCCTTGAACAGGGTCTGGGTGAAGATGGACTCGAACTGGCGGGCCGCCGCCATCAGTGCCTCTTGCTTCCCTTCCTTGCTGTGGCTCATCTGGCGCAGCTTGTCCAGGTTCTGAACGTCCTGCACCATGCCAAGATTGATACCACTTTGGGTGTCGAACTCTGCCATAACCTTCCTCTTTGCCGCCCGTGGCAACCTCTTGCCGCTCAAGAAATGACTGTATTACCTATTGGCTCTCTGGGCTGGCTGCTGCGCCGCCAGCCCAGAGACTCGCCGGGACAGCCTGTTACAAGATGACCAGCTGTCCCTGAATGGCGCCCGCCTGCTGCAGGGCCTCCAGGATAGCCATCAGATCCCCCGGGGCTATCCCCACCTGATTCACCGCCCGCACCAGATCGTCCAGGGTCGCCCCCGTGTCGAGCTTGAACATACGCCCCGGATCCTGCTGCACGTTGATGGTGGAGTTGTTGGTGACCGCGGTCTGCCCCCCCGCCAGCGGATTGGGCTGGGAGACCTGCTGGTTCTCGGCGATGGTGACCGTCAGGCCCCCATGGCTGATGGCGGCGGGCCGCAGCTTGACCTCGCTGCCGATGACTATGGTGCCGGTGCGCGAGTTGACGATGATCTTGGCGGACTCGGTGGCCGGATCCACTTCCAGGTTTTCGATGGTCGCGAGGTAGGCGACCCGCTGGCTCGGATCCCGCGGGGCAAACACCTTGATGGAGGTGGCGTCCAGGGCCTGGGCCGTGTTGGGACCCACCAGATCGTTGACCACGTCGGCCACCCGGCGGGCCGTGGTGAAGTCGGGCCGGTTCAAGTTGAAGGTGATGGTGTCCCCCTGGGAGAAGGAGTTCGGCACTTCACGCTCCACTGTCGCCCCGTTGGCGATGCGCCCCACTGTCGGGGTATTGACCACCACCTTGGAGCCATCCGCCCCCTCGGCCCCGAGACCACCGACCACCAGGCTGCCCTGAGCCACCGCATAGACGCGGCCGTCCAGCCCCTTGAGGAAGGTCTGGAGCAGGGTGCCGCCCCGCAGACTCTTCGCCTCGCCGATGGCGGAGACGGTGACGTCTATGGTCTGCCCCGGCTTGGAGAAGGGGGGCAGATCGGCGTGAATGGCCACGGGCGCCACGTCCTTGATCTTGGGCTTGATGTTGTCCGGCACCTTGATGCCGAAGTTGTTGAGCATGGTCCTGAAGGTCTGCTCGGTGAAGGCGTTGTTCTTCTCGCCCGTGCCGGGCAGACCCACCACCAGACCGTAGCCGATCAACTGGTTGCTGCGCACCCCTTCCACCGAGCTGAGATCCTTGATGCGGGAGGCGTGCGCCAGCCCAAGCGGCAAGATACAGCACAGCAGGCCGAGCAAACGGAGTCGGTTCATGACATCTCCTAACTAAACCATTCCGGCTCCGGGTCGCCACTGACGACCCGGAGCCCGAGTATTAAATGGGCCACCAGGGACCGTTGAAGAAGCTGGTCAGCCACCCCTGTTCCTGGGTGTTGGCCAGATCGCCGGTGCCGCCGTAATGGATGCGCGCATTGGCGACCCGCTGGGACGAGACGCTGTTCTCCGAACTCACGTCCTCCGGGCGCACCAGACCGGTGATGCGGATGTATTCGTTGCCGTTGTTGAGCATGATCCACTTCTCGCCGCGCACCAGTAGGTTGCCGTTCGGCAATACCTTGATCACGCTGACCGAGATGTTGCCCTGCAGGCTGTTGCTCTGATCCGCCTTGGCCTGGCCCTTGAACGCGCTGCTCTGGCCGATGGAAGCCGACAGATCATAGGCGCCTGCCGTCACCGGCACCCCGCCCAGAGTGACGGGTTCCAGCTCCATCTTGTTGTCCTTGCCGCTCTGGGTATTGGCCTTCTTCGACGCCGAGGTCGATTCCGCCAGCTCTATGGTGATGATGTCACCCACTCTATGGGCCTTGATGTCCGAGTAGATGCCGTTGACCTGTTCGGGCTGGAAAATGGCCCCGGTCGGGCGTACCGACACCGGCTCCGACTCGCCATACACGGGGGCGAATTCGGGGTCGTCGGGTCTGGCGGTATTGGGGGTGCTGGTACAGCCTGCCAGTGTCAGCAGGCCCAGCATCCATAGGGCTTTCATCATGGGCCTCCGCTTATGTTTCAGGATTAGGTGCGTTGGGTCAGGAAGGACATCATCGAGTCTACTGCCGAGATGACCTTGGAGTTCATCTCATAGACGCGCTGGGCCTGAATGAGGTTCACCAGCTCCTCGGTCACGTTGACGTTGGAGGTCTCCAGCATCCCCTGCTTGACGACCCCCAGGCCGTCCGCACCGGCCGTGCCCTGGATGGGGGCGCCGCTCGACTGGGTCTCGAGGAACAAGTTCTCCCCCATGGGTTGCAGGCCGGTCGGGTTGACGAAGTCGGTGGTGTTGATCTGGCCCACCACCTGGGACTGGCCATCCCCCTTGAGCTGGACGGACACCTGGCCATCCTCCCCCACCGTCACGCTCTGGGCATTCTCGGGGATCTGGATCTCCGGCTGCAGCGGGTAGCCGTTGCCCGGGGTGACTATGGTGCCCTCGTCATTGAGGGTGAACTGGCCGTTGCGGGTGTAGGCCGCGCTGCCGTCCGGCAGCTGGATTTCGAAGTAGCCGCGGCCGCTTATCATCAGATCCAGGGAGTTGTCCGTGGTCTGGACGTTGCCCTGGCTGTGGTTTTTCTGGGTGGCGACCACCTTGGCCCCCGCCCCCAGCATCAGGCCGGAGGGCAGCTCGGTATCCGCCGAGGAGCGACCACCCGGCTGGTTGATGTTCTGATAGAGCAGATCCTCGAAGATGGCGCGGGCCTTCTTGTAGCCCACTGTGCTGGCGTTCGCCAGGTTGTTCGAGGTGACCGAAATGTTGGTCTGCTGGGCATCGAGGCCGGTCTTGCTGATCCAGAGTGCAGGATTCATTTCATCTTCCTTAATTAGCGGATCTAGGGTGCAGGGTCATGTCATCTTTTGATGTGCGAATCCAGAGTGCAGAGTTCATGTCATGCTCCTTGATTAGCTGATACGCAGCAGCTGGGTTTGTGCCTCGTCATTCTCCTCGGCGGTCTTCATGATCTTGACCTGAGTTTCGAACTGACGTTGCAAGCGAATAAGGTTGGTCATCTCGTCGACCACGTTGACGTTGCTTCCCTCGAGGGAGCCGGCGATCAGGCCCACCTCGGCAGAGGCTGCCTCCTTCTGGCCATCCTTGCGACGAAACAGGCCATCCTGGCCCTTCTCCACCGCATCGCTCGGCGGATTGACCAGCTTGATGCGCTGGAAATCCTCCGGCAGGTTGGCGGCGGCACCCTCGGGACGGCCGCTGATGGTGCCATCCCGGTTGATCTCGATCTTCTCCATGGGCAGCGGCAGCACTATGGGCTGACCGGCGTCATCCACCACGTTGAGCCCGGTGGAGGTCTGCAGATTGCCGGTGGCATTGAGCTGCAGATTGCCCATGCGGGTATAGGCCTCTGCCCCATTGGGATCCTGCACCGCAATCCAGCCCTGGCCGTCGACGGCGACGTCAAGATCCCGCCCCGTGGTCTGCAGCAGGCCGTGCTGCAGATTCTGACCCGGCCGCTCGGTCATGGCGAACACCCGCGTGGGCAGTCCTTCGCCAAACGCCTGCATGCTGCGCGCCTGCTCGAAGTCAGACTTGAAGCCTATGGTGTTGGCGTTGGCCAGGTTGTTGCCACGCACAGCCAGGCTGTTCATGTTCTCCTTGGCCCCGGACATGGCGATATAAAGCAGGTGATCCATGGGATCCTCCGTCAAACAGATGACTCTCGCAGGACAACTGCAAATTGAGTGCCAAGAGATATGGGAAGGGCGAAACAGCGGAGGAAAAAACGCCGCGCCGGAAACGACAAGGGGCGCATGAGCGCCCCTTGCAACCGCGAAAAACCTTAGCGGATCTGCAGTATGTTCTGCTGCAGTGAGCTGTTCACTTCCAGCGAACGGGAGTTCGCCTGGAAGTTGCGCTGGGCGGTGATGAGGTCCACCAGCTCAGTGGTCAGATCCACGTTGGACTGCTCCAGGGCCGACGACTTGATGGAGCCGAAGGTGCCGGAGTTCGGGGTGCCCGGCAGGGCATCACCGGAGAGCAGGGACTGGCGCCAGGAGGTGTCCCCCACCTGGGTCAGCCCCTGGGAGTTGGCGAACTTGGCCATGGCCACCATGGCCACCTTGACGGTGGTGGCGTTGCTGTAGGTCGCCGAGACTATGCCGTCTGCGGTGATTTCAACCTTGGTCAGCCGGCCGACGGTGGAGCCGTCCTGGGTCAATTTGTTGACCTCGAACGGCGAGGCGTACTGAGTCACTGTACCGAGCTTGAGCTCGATCTCCTGGGTGCCATCGGCGCCATTGTTGATGATGCCGGCGCCCGGGGTGCCCAGCGGCTCTGTCTTGATGATGGCCGGCGTGGTGGGGGTCTGCATCTTGCCGGAGGCATCGAAGGTGACGCGGGCGCTCAGGGGGGCCTGGCTCAGGCCGGTGGCCATGGTGGTGGCGGCACCACCCACGACGTCGATGGGCTTGTCCCCTTCATACATATACATGCGCCAGGCCGTCGGGCTCGCAGGCTGGGTCAGGTTCGCGGGATCAGCTTCCTTGACGAAGTACTGGGTGATGGTGTGCGGCTCCCCCAGGGAGTCGTAGACCACCACAGAGGTGGAGGAGGAGTAGGTGCTCGAATCCTTGGGGTCGAACTTGGAGGCATCGGCGGCGCCATTGCCCGCCGCCAGCGGCGAGGCGGTGGACGGCAGGTTGAAGCTGGCCTCTATCTGCGAGGTCTGGACCGGCTCACCGGCCTTGTCCGGGATCTGGATGGGCTTGGTCGCGTTGATGCTCACCGCCTTGGGAGTGCCATCAGAGTTGATCTCGTACCCCTGCAGGTAACCGCCGGAGTTGCTGACCATGTAGCTGCTTTCGTTGAGCTTGAAGGCGCCGGAGCGGGTGTAGCTGCGATCCAGGTTGGTCAGGCCATCGGAAGTCACGAAGAAGCCGTTGCCCTGGATGGCGAGATCCAGCGCGTTGTTGGTGAATTGCAGCGCCCCCTGATGGAACTGCTGCGCCACCGCCCCCGTCGCCACCCCGTTGCCGACCTGGGTCTTGGCGTTGACGAAGATGGAGTTGGCGTAGACGTCGGCGAACTCGGCGCGGGACTCCTTGAAGCCGGTAGTATTGACGTTGGCAATGTTGTTCGCGGTGACGTTCAGGTCTTTTTGAGCCGCATTGATGCCGCTGAGGGCATTGTTGAATGACATGTCTTTCTCCTTACACTGCGTTAGGGGTCGGCGTCGGTGTCGCAGTCGACTTGCCGGTCGTCCCGCCAATTTCCAATACGTCGGTCAGATAGATGCCACCCAGTCCCTTGAGCTTGAGGGTGCTGGGGTTGGTGCTGGTGCCCAGGGTGACGCTCTCCACCTTGGCATAGGTCAGGGCCGGCACGCTCTCGGACTTGCCATTGACGGTGGCGTGCGCCTCTATCGAATACTTGCCGCTCTTGGCCAGGTTGCCGTCCTTGTCCTTGCCATCCCACTCGAAGGCCACATTCCCCTTCTGGTCTCCTTCGATGGAGAACTCCTTGATCACCTGACCGCTTTCGTCCTTCACCGTCACCTTGACGTTGCTGCCACCGTCCCCGGTGGCGATGACGCCGGAAAGGGTGCTCCCCTTCTCCAGATAACCGGTGTTGGAGGGTATGAGCACGTTCTGACCCACCAGGGCTGAAGCCTGCAGCGCCTGGCTGGAGGTCATCAGGCTGTTGAGGCTCTCCATCTGAGTGGAGAGGCTGCTGATCCCCTGGGACGTCGACATCGAGGTCATCTGGGAGAGCATCTGGGCGTTATCCACCGGCTTGAACGGATCCTGGTAGGAGAGCTGCATGGTCAGCAGCTTCAGGAAAGACTCCTGATCCAGCTCCTTCTTCTGGGTCGGGGTGTTGGTGGTATTGGTCTGGGCGGACGACGTCCGGTTGACCCCCAGCAGGCTGTCATAGGTATCTGCCACTTATGATTCCCCCTCTGTCCGGGTTTGCCGGGCGCCGTACAGGTCGAACCCATGGTCGCGGTCATGCAGACCGTCACTGATCTCTCTCATCCGGGTTCACCTCTATCAGGACTTACCGAGGCCGAGCGTCTGCTGCAGCATCTTCTTCGCCGCATCCGCCACCTGGACGTTGGTCTGGTAACTGCGGGAGGCGGCTATCATGTCCGCCATCTCCTCCACCATGTTGACGTTGGGCTTGAAGATGAAGCCATCCTTGTCCGCCATGGGGTGATTCGGGTTGTACTCCTTGAGCAGCGGCGCATCACTCTCGACGATGCCCTTCACATCCACCCCTACCGAGGCCTGCTTGTCTGACATGGCCTGATCCAGCTGGGCGGCAAAGACTGGCCGCCTGGCATGGTAAGTTTTTTCCACGCTGGAGCTGACGCTGTCGGCGTTGGCCATGTTGCTGGCCACCGTATTGAGGCGGACGGACTGCGCGCTCATGGCAGAGCCTGCAATGTCAAAGACCTTGAACAAACTCATTACTGATCTCCTTTCAATGCCTTGAGCAGGCCGCTTATCTTGCCATTCATGAATTCGAGGGAAGCCTGGTACTCGAGGCTGTTGCGCAGGAACTCGCTGCGCTCCTGTTGCACATCTACCGTGTTGCCGTCACCTGTATCCGGTTGCAGGGGGTTGCGATACTGGGTCGACCCGGGGGCATCCATCTGCAAGGCGAAATGCTTCTCGCTGGTGGTGGACAGCCCGAACCCTTGCTGGCTCTGGGCATCCTGCAACGCCTGGGAGAAGTTGATGTCACGGGCCTTGAAGCCCGGCGTATCCGCGTTGGCAATGTTGCTCGATAACACCTCCGCACGCTTGGCGCGAACGCTCAGCGTGTACTGGTGAACACCGAATGCCTTGTCGAATGAAATTGCCATAGCGCACCTCCTGCTTCACGAATGTTTAGCAAGAGGTGTGCCAAAGAGGGACGAGGGGGGAGTTATTTGACCTTGTAGACGATACCGGGGTTGCAGCGGATCATCTCGAACTTGTCGGTGAGGCCCGCCAGGGACTCCGAGGCCCCCAGCATCAGATAGCCGCCAGGATTGAGGCTGCTGGCGAACTGGTTGAGGATCTTGGACTTCACCTCAGGCGCAAAGTAGATGAGCACGTTGCGGCAGAAGATGATGTCAAACTTGCCGAGCAGGCTGTAGCTCTCCAGCAGGTTCAGGGGCCGGAAGCTGGTCAATTTTCTGACACGCTCAGATACCCGCATCTTGTTGTCGCCGCAGGGCTCAAAGAACAGCCGCTTGCGCTCGGGTGACAGACCGCGAGCCAGTGCCAGGCTGTCGTAGACCCCTTCCTTGCACTGGTTGAGCATGGTGCTGGAGATGTCGGTCCCCACTATCTGCACCCCGCCCGGCAAGGTGCCGGGACGTTTGACCTGCTGCTCCAGCGCCGTCATGGCGATGGAGTAAGGCTCCTGCCCGGAGGAGGAGGCCGCAGACCAGATCTTGATGGGACGACCACTCTTGCCGAGCTCGGGGAAAATCTTGTCACTCAGCAGCTGGAACGGGTAGGTATCGCGAAACCACAGGGTTTCATTGGTGGTCATGGCATCGACCACGGCCATCTTGAGCTCCCGTTCACGCACGTTCATAGCCCGGGTCACCAGTTCAGACAGACTCTCGATACCAAACTGAGTCATCAAGGGCGACAGACGGCTCTTGACCAGATACTGTTTGTTGTCACCCAGCACTATGCCGCTCTGCTGCGCCAGAAAATTGCTGAATTGCCTGTATAAGTCGTCCGAAAGTGTCTTCATGCAGTTGTTCTTCTTTATTAGAGAGCGCCTTGTACGGCCTTGGCCAATTCATCAGGCTGGAATTTGGCAATGAAGTTGTTCGCGCCAACTTTCTGCACCATAGCCTGATTGAACACCCCACTGAGGGATGTGTGCAGGATAACATGCAAATCCTTGAGGTTGGGATTGTTGCGGATCTCGGCGGTGAAGGTGTAGCCATCCATCTCCGGCATCTCGATGTCGGAGATGACCAGGGCAATCTGATCGAGGATCGGGCCCTGCTTGGCCATCTCCAGCAGCATGTTGAGGGCCTCCCGTCCATCCTTGGCCAGCACGCACTGCACCCCTATGGCCTCCAGCGCCCGCTGTACCTGCTTGCGCGCCACCGAAGAGTCGTCGGCGACCAGCACAGGACGGCCGTGGGGATTGCGCTCCACGCTGGCTTCCACCAGCTCGGCACTCACCTCGGTGGAGACCGGCGAGATCTCGTTGAGAATGCGCTCCACATCCAGGATCTCCACCAGCTCGCCATCCACCTCGGTCACCGCCGTCATGTAGTTGATGCGACCGGCGCCCTTGGGGGGCGGCAGTATGGACTCCCAGTTCATGTTGATGATGCGCTCGACCGAATGGACCAGGAACCCCTGAACGGATCTGTTGTACTCGGAGATGATGATGAAGCACTTGGAGATGTCCTGGATGGGGCGCTTGCCCATCGCCATGCTGAGATCGATCACCGAGATGGTCTGGCCGCGAATGTGCGCCACACCGCGAATGCAGGAGTTGAGCTTGGGCATGACGGTCAAGGGAGGGCACTGCAGCACCTCACGTACCTTGAATACGTTGATGCCAAATCTTTGACGTCCGTTGAGACGAAACAGCAGCAGCTCCAACCGGTTTTGTCCCACCAGCTGGGTCCGTTGGTTGACCGAGTCCAGAATACTCGCCATAAACACTCCCTAAAAAAACGCTTGGCACTGATCGTGCATGTTGTGTGTGCATGCACATTGGCTTGCATCAGACTATCGATGTCTCGACAACCGAAATCTGCAGCAAGCATAGTTAACTGCGATGGTGTACGTGAACAACTTATCGACCGGTAAGCAAAAATGATTAATAGACTTTTCCTCATCTTACTGCCGTTTTGCAGCCTCTCTCACGCCATGGCATCCGAGGTGACCGACTATCTGCAGGAGCAGGCACAGACGTTCGTCCTCGACCAGCTGGATGTTCCCCTCGATGCCCAGGCCGAGGTGACCGCCGGCACCATAGATGAGCGCCTCCCCCTGAACCACTGCGAAGAGGGGCTGACTATCTCCCTTCCGGCCAAGATGGAGATCCGCCGCAACACCACCGTTTACCTCAAATGCGAGGGAGACAAACCCTGGGATCTCTATCTCCCGGTGCGGGTCAGCATCCAGAAACCCTATGTCACCGTCGCGGCTCCCGTAGCCAAAGGGGACATACTGAGCGAGTCCATGCTGACCCTGGCCTACCAGGATCAGACCCTGATCCGCGGTGACTATCTCACCGACCCGGCCTCCCTTATCGGGGTGCGCAGCAAGCGTGAACTCAAGCCGGGCCAGCCCATCAGGCTCACCCAGGTCTGCGTGGTCTGCAAGGGGGACCAGGTCACCCTGAGTGCGGAAAACAGCAGCATGCAGATCAAAACCATGGCCCGAGCCTTGCAAGATGGCAGCTTCGGAGACATGATCAGGCTCGTTAACATTCGTTCGGGCAGAGCGGTGCAGGGCCAGGTGAGTGCCGTCGGCTCTGTGGTGGTCACATTCTGACTGCTTTATTAATGCAGCAATTTTTTTCTAAAGTTCTGACCGCCGTCACCGATAAACAGGTAAGCGAACAGCAAAGCAGACGAAGGTAAACCGTATGGCTATCAACAATATCAACAACTTGGCAAACAGCCGGTTGCAAAACAGTGGGACCAGTCAAGGTGTAGCCACCAAGTCCGCGACCTCTGCCGAAAGCAATCGCGCGGCGACCGTCAAGACCGACTCTGTCTCCTTGACCAGTGAGGCGCAGCAATTGCAACAGATGCAGAAGTCCCTCAACACCGCCTCCACCGGTAACGAGAGCCGCGTCGAAAGCCTGAAGAAGGCCGTGGCCAGTGGTGAATACAAGGTCAACAGCGAAGCCGTGGCCAGGAAGATGTTCAGCTTCGAAGCGGATCTGGACAAACGGCTGGGATGATGGAACTGCCTTCGCTGCTGCACGCCCAGGACGACAACCTCTCCCAGATGCAAGGTTTGCTGGCAGAGGAATTTGACCTGCTCAAGGCACACCGGGCCCTGGCCTTGCCGGCGCTGGCCGAGCGCAAGCAGCAACTGCTTGAGGCCATAGAGACCCTGGACAAGAGATTGGCCGAGCTGCCCGATCTGCAGCAACAACTCGGCGCCTTCCCGACCCAGTTGCAGGCCCTGCAAGCCAAGCTGGAAGCCTGTCAGGAGCAGAACAACCTCAACGGTCGGCTGCTCGAGCTCAGCATCATCTCCAATCGCCGCCTGGCGAGCTTTCTCAGCAAGTTGCGAGACAGCAACTCCCTGACCTATGACGCCAAGGGCAATACCCGGTCCGGTACCCGCTCCCTGGGGATCAAGGCCTAATTCTCTCTCCTTCCTTCTCTTGATACCCTGCCGTCAGAGCACCAGTTCCATCAGCCTTGCTCCATCGCGGCAGGCATGAATGCTCATGACGCCATCCTCATAACGGCCATAGCTGGCCGCCCATTCTCCCCTCGGAAAGCAGATGGAACCCGGGTTCACCAACACCAGTTCCCCTTCTTGCCGCGCTTCTCGTCGCAATACGGGCAGGTGGGTATGGCCGCTGATGAAGAGGCTGCCCGCCGGCAGGGGCACCGCCTCGGGATCATAGAGATGTCCATGGCTGACGAACCAGCGCCGCCCGTCCACCAGCAGCTGGTTGTAGGGGGCCGTGATGGGGAAGTGCAGCAGCATCTGATCCACTTCGGAATCGCAGTTGCCCCGCACCGCCATGATCCGGGGGGCCAGCTGGTTGAGCCGCGCCGCCACGGCGGCAGGATCATAGCCCGCCGGCACCGGATTGCGCGGGCCGTGGTTGAGCAGATCCCCCAGCAACAGATAGTGATCCGGCTGCCAGGGTGCAAGCTGCGCCAGCACCTGCTCCAGGGCAGGCAGGCTACCGTGCAGATCGGAAATGATGGCTATCTTCATCGCGCACTCCTCATGGCTGGCTGAAGTAGAGATCCTTGGTGGCGATCGCCCCCTTCAGGTTGCTGCTCGGCAGGCCGCGCAGGGCGGGGTCCACCAGCCTCATCTGGTTGTAGTGATAGACGGGGATGACAGGCATCTCCTCCATCAGCAGCTGTTCGGCCTTGCGGTAGAGCCCGCTTCGGGCGGCGCCATCCAGGGTGTCCGCGGCCTGCTGCAACAGGCCGTCGAAGGCCGGGTTGCAGTAGCCGCTCTCGTTCTGGGGATCCTGACAACGGAAACTGCCCAGCATGGACGAGGGCTCGACATAGTCACCAAACAAGAAGGAGCGAGCCAGCATGAAGTCGCCGCTGTCCTTGGCCACCTGATAGGCATTCCACTCCATGTTGTTGAGGCTGACCTCCACCCCCAGCGGCTTCCACATGGCCGCGACCGCCAGGGCCAGCTTCTTGTGGTTCTCCGAGGTGTTGTAGGTCAGTGTCAGCTTGAGGGGGTGGGCACTGTTGTAGCCCGCCGCCGTCAGCAGGGCGGCAGCCCTGGCCAGACGGGTCGGCATGTCCTCTAGGGCCAGCGCCGAACCCAGCTCTTCGTAATCCGGCATGCCGGGCAACAGGGACCAGGCCGGCCGCTCCCCCTGGCCGCTCACCTTCTCGGTCAGCAGGCGGCGATCTATGGCCATGGAGAGCGCCTGACGCACCCGCACATCCTGCAGCTCGGGGCGGCGCAGGTTGAAGGTATAGAGGTAGGTGCCCAGCAACGGCAGACCCCAGATCCGCTCCGGGGTCTCTTCCATGGTCTTCTGGTAATACTCCAGCGCGACCTTGTTGGTGAGCTGGATCTCCCCCGCCTCGTAGCGCAGCCGCTCCGCGTGCTGGGAAGCCAGGGGCAGATAGGTCACCCGCTGGATCCGGGTGTGGGCATCATCCCAGTACTGGGGATTGCGCTCGGCTTCGATACGCTCGTTCGGCACCCAGTTCACCAGCCGGTAGGGGCCGTTGCTGACCAGCTTGCCAGGCTGGGTCCACTGCTTGCCAAACTGGGTGATGGCCCGCTCGTTGACCGGCACGAAGGGACGCTGGCTGATGAGCTGCAGGAAGTAGGGCACGGGCCGCTCCAGGGTCACCTTGAGGATCTGATCGCTCTCGGCCTCCACCCCCAGGGCATCGAGATCGAGGGCACCGGCATAGATGGACTGGGCGTTGTTGATGCCGGTCGCCAGCAGGAGACCGGCGGAGGGCGAGGCCTGTGCCGGGCTCAGCAGACGCCGCCAGGCGTAAACGAAATCCCGGGCGGTGAGCGGCTCGCCGTTGGACCATTTGAGTTGCGGACGCAGGAAGAAGCGCCACACCAGGCCATCCTCGCGGGTCTCCCAGCGCTGGGCCTGAGCCGGTACTATCCTGCCCTGCCCATCCTCGCTGACCAGCCCCTCGAACAAGTCCACCAGCACCACCTCCCCCGGGAAACCGGAGCGGATCTGGGCAGGGTCGAGGGACTCGGGTTCGGCGCCGTTGCCCTTGACCAGGGTCTGTCTGTCGGAGAGCGCAGGCTGCTGCACCACTGTGGTCGCCTGCAACGGCGGCGCCAGCATCAGTCCGAGCAGCAAGGGAGAGAGCCAGCGACGGGCTGGCCGGGCGGCGAAACGGTAAAGCATGACATCAACCTCGTTCAATTCACTTTATTTCAAGAAGGGGAAGGCCGGCGGCGCGCCTTAAAACGAATGCATGATGCCGCGCTTGTTATCCCCGAAGACGCCCCGTATTGTATCGGGCTTGCCCGGCAGATGGAGTCTTTCGGGCTATTTTTTTCAGGGGATTTTTCCCAACTATCAGCCATGGGTGCGCAAGATCGCCTGAGGGCCCCCTCGACCCGCCTCGCATGAAGGCAAGTCAGGCCGCCATGGCGCTCGATACTGGCATCAGCCCGGCTGATTTTTACCGTTTCAGGGGTCTTTATGGGGTATGAGTGGCTGGCGCTGGCAGCGGCCAGTTTATGGGCGATCGCCGCCCTGATTTCCGTCAAACCGGCGCGCCATCTGGGGGCCTTTACCTACAGTCGCTGGCGGATGTTCCTGGTCAGCCTGATGCTGGCCAGCGCCAGCCTGGCCACGGGCGGCTGGCAGACCCTCACCGAGAGCGCCCTGCCACTGCTGGCGTTGTCGGGGCTCATCGGCATCTTCGTCGGTGACACCGCCCTGTTCGCCTGCATGAACCGGCTGGGCCCCAGGCGCAGCGGCTTGCTGTTCTCCTGCCATGCGCTCTTCTCCGCCCTGCTCGGGCTCTGGCTGTTCGGGGAACAACTCGGTGGCTGGCGTCTGGTGGGGGCCTTGCTGGTGCTGGCCGGGGTCATGCTCGCCATCCTGTTCGGCCGCCGTGGCAACCCGCAGCAGGCCCAACAGCACAACGAGTGGGAGCAGGTGCGCGGCCACCTCGCCGTCGGCATCGCGCTCGGCCTGACCGCGGCCCTGTGTCAGAGCCTGGGGGCCATCATCGCCAAACCGGTGATGATGGCTGGCAACGTGGACGCGGTGAGCGCCTCCGGCATCCGCATGGGGAGCGCCCTGCTGGCGCACTGTGCCCTGCGGGTGCTGCGGGTGCCGCTCGCCATGCCGCACAACCCGATCAACCGCCAGGTGCTGGGCATGATAGGCATCAACGGTTTCCTGGCGATGGCGCTCGGGATGACGCTCATCCTGGTTGCCCTGCGCCAGGGGGACGTGGGCATGGTGGCCATCCTCTCCTCCACCACCCCGGTCATACTGCTGCCCCTGCTGTGGTGGCACTCAGGGATGCGCCCTGCCCTGCCCGCCTGGGCCGGTGCCCTGCTGGCCACCCTGGGCACGGCCATGGTATTGGGAGCGGGGTAAGTCGGGGGCTGATGTTGGGCTTAGCTTAGCTTCGCGCCAACCTACGCCCAATCCTCAGGATCGTCCGAACAGGCTTCGCTATTCAAACCTACAAAATTCAATTGGTTCTGCAGGTTCGATTAGCCGCGTCGCGGCGTAATCGGACGCGGTAACATCATTGCGAACGTTCGCCGTCGGATGGCGTGATTAAAACTGGGCCACTTCCTCGGCGGTCAGCTCCCGGTATTCCCCCGGAGCCAACTCGTCGTCCAGGCCGAGCGCCCCGATCCGCTCCCGATGCAGCCCTATCACCTTGTTGCCGATGGCGGCAAACATCCGCTTCACCTGGTGGTACTTGCCCTCGTGAATGGTCAGCCTGGCCTCGCACTCCCCCAGGATCTCCAGCTGGGCGGGGCGGGTCTTGTCGGTCTCGTTGCGCAGGTAGACGCCATCTTCAAACAGCGAGATGGCCTCTTCGCTCACAGGGTCGGCCAGCCAGACATGATAGGTCTTGGCACACTCGTGGCGCGGCGAGGTGATGCGGTGGGACCACTTGCCATCGTCGGTGATCAGCACCAGGCCAGTGGTATCGAGATCGAGCCGGCCCACCACGTGCAGCTTGCCCATGGCGGGCTCATCCAACAGGTGGAAGACGGTGGCGTGATCGGGGTCCTCGTTGGAGCAGACATAGCCTTCCGGCTTGTGCAGCATGAAGTAGCGATTCTGTTGATTCAGGGTCAAGGTCACGCCATCAAACTCGATCAGGCTCTGCTCATTGATGTGGAAGGCGGGCTGCTTGACCAGGATACCGTCCACCATCACCTCCCCCTGACGGATCAGCTTGCCCGCCTGGGAACGGGTCAAATCGGAGCAATCGCAAAGAAATTTATCGAGCCGCATGCACAAAACCTCGGAATCCAACGTTATCAAGGGGCGTCATTATATAGGCCGGCCCCCACAACGCCAGCACTAAGGGAGAAGTTAGGTAGATGGCGCCTGACGCCATGATGTGCCAGTGATAGACTGCCGACAGAGCGCCGACACCACGCATAATAATAATCCCAGGAAGCCACCATGAAGCCGACTCAGCCTCATCCCGTCATCCCCGTCAACCAGTTGCAACCTGGCATGTACGTGCTAGCCATCGCCAGCCAGACCGGCGCCATGGAAATCGCCCAGACGGGGCTGGTGACCAACCGTCAGCAGGTGGATGCGCTGATCCGGCGCGGCGTGCTGACGGTGCGGGTGGATCTCGCCCGCAGCAAGCTGCCCGGGATAGAGCAGGTCGTCTCCCCGAGCCCGGCCCACAGCGCCGGCTCGGCGCGTCCAGCAGGCAGTGGCGAAGGGCGCGAGCTCAAGATCCGCCGTCTCTATCAGGAGGCGCGCGAGCTGCAGGGCAAGTTCATTCGCCACCTCAAGGCCGGGGAACCCATCGACATCACCCCGCTGGCGGCGGTCGCCGAGGAGATGGTGGACACCATGTTCACCCATGGCGACGCCATGCTCTGTCTGGCGCGGATCCGGGCCAAGGATGCCTACCTGATGGAACACTCCATGAACGTGGCCATACTGCTGGCGAACTTCGGCCGCTATCTCGGGCTTGAGCGCAACGTGCTCAAGGAGCTGACCCTGGGCGGCCTGCTCCACGACGTGGGCAAGATCATGACTCCGGACGAGGTGCTCAACAAGCCGGGCAAGCTGACCGACGAGGAGTTTGGCGTGATGCGTCAGCACGTGGTGCACAGCTACGACATCCTCAGCAATACCGCCGGCATCACCCCCACCATGCTGGAGGTGGCCGCCAACCACCACGAGCGCCTCGATGGCACCGGCTATCCCCAGCGGCTCAAGGGGGAACAGCTATCCCTCTATACCCGCATGAGCGGCATCGTCGATGTCTACGATGCGGTGACGGCAGACAGGGTCTACAAGCAGGGGATGCAGCCGACCCAGGCGTTTCGCATCCTGCTCAAAGGCATCGATCAGCACTTTGATGCCGAGCTGGTCACCAAGTTCATCAAGTGCATGGGGGTCTATCCGGTGGGCACCCTGGTGCAGCTCTCCAACCAGCGGCTGGCGGTCGTGATGCAACGCAACGAACAGCAACCGCTCAAGCCGGTGGTCAAGGTGATCTATCACGCCACCCAGCGCCACTACCTAGAAGTGCAGTGGCTGGATCTCGCCAGAAACGGGGGGCAGGAGAGCATAGAGAACACGGTCGATCCCAAGGAGTTTGGCATCAACCTGGCCAACTTCGTCTAGCGAGCCTGGGACTCAGGTGCCTGCTCGCGGCAATAGCGGAGGAGGAACTCCTCATCCAGCGGGGAGAGATCGAAGCGGACGCAGGCCTCTTCGATGGCCCGGATGTCGTGTTCATGGTGTTCGCTGAGCCAGCGTACGGCGCGGCGCAGATCCTCACCATGGGGCAGCAGGGTATGGTCGCTCATGGTACACCTCCAGTCAGCCATAGAAACCCGCCCGTCACATCGGGCGCTCTCCTACTAGCTTAGTCCTCCCCCGACATGCCGCCCTCTCCTCCCGAACCACCCGGCGCGATCGCACGCCACCCAGCTTGCGGCTTGACGCCGACCACCCCATCGAGGGTATGCTCGTTCCCTTCCGGCGCCATCTCATGGCTCTGCTTCTCACACAAGGACGCTGTATGCAAGCCAAGGACAAGTGTCTGGCCGCCCTGGTCATTCTCTGCTGGGGACTCAACTTCGTGGCGATCAAATGGGGGCTGGAGGGCATACCGCCGCTGCTGCTGGGGGCGCTGCGCTTCGTCGGCGTTGTCTTCCCCGCCATCTTGCTGGTGCCCAGACCCGCCATGCCCTGGCGCTGGCTGCTGGCCTATGGCGGTGCCATCAGCCTGGGGCAGTTTGCCTTCCTGTTCTGTGCCATGAAGTTCGGCATGCCGGCGGGCATGGCCTCCCTGGTGCTGCAATCCCAGGTGGTGTTCACCCTGCTGTTCGCCATGATCTGGCTGGGAGAGCGTTGGCAGCCCCACCACTGGGTGGCGCTGCCGCTGGCGGGGGCCGGCCTCTATCTCATCGCCACCAACGGCGAGGGCAACCTGACCCTGCTCGGCTTCGTGCTGACCCTGTGCGCCGCCGCCTGCTGGGGCCTTGGCAACGTCATCAATCGCCAGATTGGGCTGCGCTATCAGACCTCATTACCCAGCCTCATCGCCTGGGGCGGCCTGGTGCCCATAGTGCCCTTCTTCGCGCTCTCCTGGCTGTTCGAGGGGCCCGATGTCATTGCCACCAGCCTGCTCAACTTCAGCTGGCAGGGGCTCTTGTGCGTGCTCTATCTGTCGCTGGTCGCCACCTGGCTTGGCTACGGCCTCTGGGGGCGGCTGCTGATGCGCTATCCGGTGGCCCAGGTGGCGCCACTCTCCCTGCTGGTGCCCTGCGTCGGCATGGTGGCGGCCGCCCTGCTGCTCGATGAGCACCCCACGACCCTGCAGTGGCTGGGCTCGGGCCTGGTGCTGCTCGGCTTCGTGGTCCATCTGCTGGGCGGAAAAATGAGGCTGTTCAAGGCACAAGCCGAACATTGACCTCGATGGGGAAACTTCCCATGATGGATCAGGCCCTCACGGGCCTCACAGCTTGACCCCGGCCGGACGCCAACCATCAGGAGAGCAAGGACATGCTGCACAGTTCACCCTCGGTCATCCCCACTTTGCCGCGTGTCATGCGGGTCGCGGCCATGATGCTCCCCCTCTGCTGGAGCGCCTTCGGCTGGAGCGCCACCCTGCCGGCGGATCTCAAGTGGGAGAGCAACGACACAGACCCCGTCTATGCCGATCCACAGGCCAAACGGGGCGGCACCTTCCGTGACTTCATGTCGAGCTTCCCGCTCACCTTGCGCAAGTACGGGCCTGACTCCAACGGCAGCTTCGCCGGTTACGTCCGTGAAACCAATCTGCCCCTGCTCGCCACCCATCCGGTGACCGGCAATCCCATCCCCATGCTGGCCAACCAGTGGGCCTTCGGCGCCGATCACAAGACCCTCTATTTTCGCCTCAACCCCAGGGCACGCTGGTCGGACGGCCAGCCAGTCACCGCCGATGACTGGCTCTTTACCCTCAAGATGATGC
This sequence comes from Aeromonas rivipollensis, assembly GCF_010974825.1. Classification (GTDB taxonomy): domain Bacteria; phylum Pseudomonadota; class Gammaproteobacteria; order Enterobacterales; family Aeromonadaceae; genus Aeromonas; species Aeromonas rivipollensis. Next base: position 132,189 of record NZ_JAAILA010000003.1, read on the forward strand.
GCAGCAAGGAGATCAACGATCCCTGGTACAACAACTACTACAGCACCCAGATAAGCGAGGTGACCAGGTTCGACGATCACACCCTCGCCATCACCAGCGGCACCGAGAAGAGCCGGGAGGATTTGCTGGAATCCCTGCCGTTCAGCCCGGAGCCGAGCCATGCCATCCAGCTCACGGCCAACTGGGTCAAGGAGTACAACTGGAAGGTGCTGCCGGTCACCGGTGCCTACCAGATTGGCGAGCTGAAGAAGGGCAAGTCGGTCACCTTCAACCGGGTCAAGGATTGGTGGGGTGACGGGGAGCGCTACTTCCAGCACCGCTTCAACCCGGACCGGATAGAGATCAAGGTGCTCAGGGATCAGAACATCGCCTGGCAGCACTTCCTGCGTGGCGATCTCGACAGCTTCCCGCTGGTGATGCCCAACTGGTGGCACGACAAGAGCAAGACAGCCGAATTCGAGAAGGGCTATATCGAACGGCTCTGGTTCTACAACCAGACCCCGCAGTCCCCCATGGGGCTTTACCTCAACACAGCAGACCCCCTGCTCAAGGATCTCAATGTGCGGCTCGGCATCCAGTACGCCCTCACCCTCGACAAGATGATCGCCACCCTGCTGCGGGGAGACTACCAGCGCCTCAACAGCTACGGCTCGGGCCAGGGGGCCTTCACCAACACCGACATCAAGGCACGCCCCTTCGATCCCAAGATCGCACGGGACTACTTCGCCAAGGCGGGCTTCACCAAGACGGGGCCGGATGGCATCTTGCAAAACGACAGGGGCCAGCCCCTCTCCCTCAGCATCACCTACACCACGGCCGAGCATGCCCAGCGCCTGACCCTGCTGCGGGAAGAGGCGAAGAAGGCGGGCCTCAATCTGGAGCTGAACCTGATGGATGCCTCCGCCGGCTTCAAATCCATGCTGGAGAAGAAGCATCAGAGCGCCTGGATGGCCTGGAGCAGTGGCCGCTATCCCGCCTACTGGGAGCACTTCCACAAGGTCAACGCCAACAAGCCCCAGACCAACAACATCATGAACCTCGATGACGACGCCATCTCGGCCCTGGTGGAGCAATATGACAAGGCCTTCGACTTCGGCAAGAAGGCCGAGCTCTCACGGCAGATCCAGCAGCGGCTCTATGAGCTGGCCAGCTTCGTCCCTGCCTATCAGGTCCCCTATACCCGGGCAGGCGCCTGGCGCTGGATAAAACTGCCCAAGATCCCGGCAACCCCCCAGAGCGATCTGCTCTACTGGCCCCTGGATGGCGCCAACTCGGGCTACAGCTTCGGCGGCCTGTTCTGGATTGACGAGGAGCTGAAAGCGGAGACGAAAGCCGCCATCAAGCAGGGCAAGACCTTCCCTCCCGTCACCCTGATCGACACCCGCTATCAAAAGCCCTGAGCCCTCTCCACGCTCTGGCTCGACACAAACAAAAGACCCCGCACTGTGGCGGGGTCTTTTTTGTGGCAGCAGCGCCTGGGCGGGACTTAGCCGCGCTTGGCCTGCTTTTGCGCGATGGCGTCGGCCACGTCGGCCGGATCCAGCACTATGCCTTCCTGCTCCGGGGTCGGGAACACGGCCACGCAGAGCTCGTCCTGCTCCATGCCGTCGACCCAGCGATCCAGCCACACCTTGAGGGTGATGGACTGCGGCTTGCAATCTGCCCACTCGCCTTCGGCCCACGCCTTGGCGTATTCCGGATGCGGCCAGACCGGGATGCAGTCTTCGTCTTCGGTGGTCAGCATCATGACGCCGTGCTCGTCGGTCAGAACAAACAGCTCTTCGTGCTCGACCAGCTTGCTGATGAAGTGATCAAAGCGGTAGTCGGCGTTCAGTTGCAGCGCGGCATTGCGCTCGGTGTCGCTAAGTTCATAGCTCATTGGTCAAGTCTCTCATTCAATAAAGGGCGACATGTTCACATCTTGCTGGCGCCTTGTCCAGCAAGAGTGCTCAGTCACTCCTGTTTCGGCTATCTCAGCCCAGCACCGGGGTCACCAGGGTGATCTCCGCCGTCTCGCAGAAACGCTGGCGCAGCCAGTAGGCGGACTCCACCTCCACGAAGCAGAGCTGATCCCGACCGGCCCAAGCCCCTGCCATGATCTGCTCGAAGCGTCTCTGCTGCTGCTGCTCCCAGGCGACCGCCAGCTTGGAGCCATGGGCTTCATCCACCACCCCACGGCGCAGCTCGAACAGGTTATCGGTGATCGGGCTGTTGATCTTGCCAGGGCTGTGCCAGTACATCAGCAGGTTGTCCAGCATCTCTTCGTCATAACTCGCCAGCGCGTCCAGCTCGGGAGTCTCACCCTGGCCGCCAGCCCCGAAATCGCACCATCCTGCCGCCAGAGGGGCCAGACTCTGCGCCTCGTGCCCCTTGGCATGTTGGCGCAGGGCGGTGACATCTGCCCCCTTGATGGATGGCAGCCAGAGATCCCCCTGATGCTCATCGAGCAAGGGGAGCAACAAGGAAGGTGCATAAACAGGAAAGCGGGGACCTAGGGTGTGCAGCAGAGATACCAGTGTGACAGTGATCATGAGACGCGCCTTGAGCTGGAAGACCTGGGTTCATACCTGGCCAGGGGGACAAAAGAGAGACTATTCTACCATGTTTGCCGGCACGCGGACTCTGCTCGTCCAACCAGCCGGGGCATGACGCTTCCGGCCAAAAAAGCAGCGTTCGGGCAACCCCGGCCCAGACAAAGCCCAATACTTTGAGCCAGCGCCCACTAAAGTCAAACCGGGAATGCTAGTTTGCATACATCTTTAGCGTAAGGAGTGCATCCATGAGTGGGATCGACCAGGTTTCTGACGATTTTGTGAATGAGCTGAAAATACTGGCATGCTTTGATCCGGCAAACATGAGTCTGGGGATCAAGTTACGCAGCGACATGTCTGAAGAGTTGTGCCTCGCGGCGCAGCGTCTGCATCAACAAGGCATGATCAGTGCCGTCGATGGTGGCTATCTGACCCCCTTCGGCATGACCATGCTGGAGCATCTTCAACACCTGCTGGTGGCGCTCAAGCCGAATTGAGTTCCTGCGGCGCCCAGAGCGAGAAGTTGAGCAATTCCCAGCGCTTTCCCTGCCGCAGAAGACAAGCAAACAACAAAGGACCTTCGGGTCCTTTTACCTTGCCATCGATCAACCACTCCCCCGCCCGCTTCGGGACAGGCTGTGCCTTGATCTCCTCGGGCTGCTCAGCCTTGCCCAAACGGACCTGCACGAATTGCTGGCACACTGTCACGGCCTCGTTTGCCGCGGGATCCGGCACGGGAGTATTGGCAAGCGCCATGGTCAACAAGAGTGATGGGAGCATGATGATGGTCATTGGCAAAGGTGACTTATGAATATGCCATAAAACAAAAAGCCGTGGCACCAGAGGTACCACGGCTTTCTTAAATTCTGTAAGAATTACAGAGCAGTTACGTTCTCAGCCTGCGGGCCTTTCTGACCTTGGGTCACGGAGAACTGTACGCGCTGACCTTCAGCCAGGGTACGGAAACCGTTACCGCTGATAGCGCTGAAGTGAACGAAAACGTCCGGGCCGTTTTCTTGCTGGATGAAGCCAAAACCTTTGGTTTCGTTGAAAAACTTAACGGTACCGGTGATCATGTTAGACATATCTTTAACCTGTATTCAAAATAATTACTTATGCTTTTCAGCGGATAAAGCTCAAAAACGGGATTAACTTATGAACAACAGGAAAAGATGCAAAACATCATATTCATTGACATAACTAACGCCCTTTCAAGCTGGTTTAGATTATACGTGCCTTTGTCGATTACGCAACCAAATTTGCACCCCGCCGGGGGCAGGGTGCAATCACTTACGCATCCGCCGCTTCCAGTGCCTGAACCAGGGCTTTGAGGAAGCGCGCCGCCTCTCCGCCGGTACAGGCTCGGTGGTCAAATGTCATCGACAAGGGCAGTGCCCGGACCGGTCGTGCCTCCCCATGGATGAAGACCACTTTTTCGAACAGCTTGCCCGCCCCTATGATGGCCACCTGGGGTGGCGTGACGATAGGACTGGCATAACGGCCTGCAATGGCGCCGAAGTTGGTGAGGGTGATGGTCGCCCCCTGCAACATCTCCCGCGGCACGGCGCGCGCCTTCACATCGGCGATCATCCGATCAAGCCCGTGCCGAATGTCCGCCCTCTCCCGCTCGGCCACGTTCTCCATCACCGGCACATAGAGCCCGTGTTTGGAGTCGACGGCAATGGCCACGTTGACTTCCTTGAACAGCCTCCTCGACAGGGTATCACCGTCAAACCAGGCATTCATGGAGGGCTCGGCACGACAGGCCACCCCGATGGCCTTGATGAGGCGCACCGTCACGTCTTCGTCTGCCCGCCAGTGACGCAGGTCCACCTCGTCGGTGATGCTGACCGGCACCACAGTCTGATGGGAGTGCTCCATCGCCTTGGCCATGGCCCGGCGCGAGCCCTTGAGGAACTCGTTGCCGCTGCTCTGCAACGCTTCGAAGGCGCTCTGCACATCCTGCTCGGTCACCATGCCGGCACTGCCAGTGCCTTTGAGTCTGTCGATGTCCAGCCCCAACTTTTGCGCCAACAGACGCACCGCCGGCATGGCCTGCACCAGGGCGCCACCGGGCGCCATGGCACCCACTACGAAGTGATCCTCGATGTGCTGTTGATGGGCGCTGACCTTGCCCACCACGGTGCCGTCGTCCTCACCCCCCTCAAACTCCACCAGGGGGGCGCCGATGTGGAGTATGTCTCCCTCCTGGCCGCACAGCCTGGCGATCACCCCCGCCACCGGCGAGGGCACATCCACCAGTGCCTTGGCAGTTTCCACCGACAGCAGCACCTGATCGACACTCACGGTGTCGCCGGCACTGACCTTCCATTCGACTATCTCGGCCTCGGCCAAGCCTTCGCCCAGATCCGGTAATTTGAAAAATTTCATGACCAGTTCTCCATCCGCGGGAACATCACCAAAGGTTGACCGACTTCATGGCTCTTCCTTGCTCGGGCGCCTGGGCGCCAACAGTTGAGAAACGTCATAGCCACTTGTTCTCCATCAGTTGGTGAGCCGCATCCGCGATATCCTGCTCGGTGATGAGGTAATACTCCTCGTTGCGATAGTAGGGAACGGCGGCATCCACCCCGGTGAGCCTTCTTGGCGGCGCCTTGAGGGAGGTCAACGCCTCCTCGGTGACCCGCGCCACTATTTCGGCGCCCACCCCGAAACTGCCGCACGCCTCGTGCACCACCAGCAGACGCCCGGTCTTGCGCACCGAGGCCAGGATGCTCTCCATGTCCAGCGGCTTGATGGTGGCAAGATCCAGCACTTCACACTGGATGTCCTGCTCCGCCAGCAGGGCGGCGGCTCTCATCACCTCCTGGATGCAGGCCCCCCAGGCGACCACGGTGAGATCCCGTCCGGGCCTCAGGGTGAAGCAGACATCCAGCGGCAGGCCGACGCCGTCATCCACCACGTCCGACTTCATGGAGCGGTAGATGCGATCCGGCTCGAAGAACATCACGGGATCCGGGTCGCGGATGGCGGAGAGCAGCAGACCATACGCGCGCTTGGGGCTGGAGGGGATCACCACTCGCAGCCCGGGAATATGGGCGAACAACGCCTCCACGCTCTCGCTGTGGTGCTCCGGCGAATGGATGCCGGCGCCATAGGGAGAGCGGTAGACGAGAGGACAGGAGAGCCGACCACGGGTGCGATTGCGCATCCGCGCCGCCTGGCAGATGATCTGCTCCATGCCGGGGAAGATGAAGCCCTGGAACTGGAACTCGGCCACGGGCTTGAGTCCCTGGGTGGCCATGCCGACCGCCACCCCGGCGATCAGCCCCTCGGCGAGCGGGGTGTCTATCACCCGCTTGAAGCCGAACTTGTCGCGCAGGCCCACGGTGGCGCGAAACACCCCGCCGTTGACCCCCACATCCTCGCCGAGCACCACCACGTCAGGGTCTCGCTCCATCTCATGATGCAGCGCCAGATTGATCGCTTCGAGCAGCGTTATTTCACTCATGCAGCCTCCCCGGACCCAGAACCATCTCGTGATGCAATGTCAGGTGAATCGCATCGCGCAGTGTCATGTCACTCATGGCGTGTCTCCCCGCCGCGCTGCTGCATGCCCTTGGCGATGATGCGCTGACGCTGGGCACGGTACTCCCTCGGCAGCTCGGCAAACTGGTAATCGAGCAGGGTTTCCGGCGCCTGCGGCGCCATGCCTTCATAGGCTGCCACGGCACGCTCGATCTCCCGGCTCGCCTCCGCCAGCAACGCCTGCTCCTGATGCTCGTCCCACCAGCCCTGATCGGCCATGAACTGGCGCAGCCGCTTGACCGGCTCCTTGGCCCAGGCGGCTTCCACCTCGGCGGCCTCGCGATAGCGGGTCGCGTCATCGGCAGTGGTGTGATCCCCGAGCCGGTAGCTGACGGCTTCGATAAGCGTCGGCCCCTTGCCGCTGCGGGCCCGCTCCATGGCGACGCGGGTCGCCTCATAGACGGCCACCACGTCGTTGCCGTCGACCTGCAGGCTGCGAACTCCGGCCCCTATCCCCTTCTGGGCCAGGGTCGGTGCGCTCGACTGCAGCTTGCGCGGCACCGAGATGGCCCACTGGTTGTTGTTGATGATCATCACCATGGGGAGGTGCCAGACGCCGGCGCAGTTGAGCCCCTCGAGAAAATCTCCCTTGGAGGTGCCGCCATCGCCTATGGTCACCACGGCGACCCTGGGCTGGTTGCGCAGCTTGAAGGCGGCAGCTATGCCGGCGGCATGGGTGATCTGGGTGGCGATGGGGACGCAGATGGGCAAGTCTTCCGACAACTCGCCATCGGCCTTGTAGAAGACACTGCCCCGCTCATCCCCGCCCCAATATTGCAGGTTCTGCTCCATGGGCACGCCCCGCACATAGAGGGTGGGCATGTCCCTGTAGTAGGGTACATAGACATCCTCCGGCCGCATGGCGAGACCGACCCCAATCCCCACCGCCTCAGCCCCCAGATGGGAGGGAAAGGTGCCGAGCTTGCCGGTTCGCTGCAGTGCTATCGCTTTCTTGTCGTAACTGCGCACCATCACCATGTTGCGGTAGAAGGTGTGCAGCATCGCCTTGTCCAGCCAGGTCGGCAGTGTCGCGACCGGGCGCCCCTCCTCATCGAGGTAACGAAGGAAGGGGATGTCGACATGGGTCATAACTGGCTCCTTGCCGTTGTCAGCGTCACCACCATGAGGTGACCCTTAGAATGTAAATAATATGTTAATCAAAGGACAAGGTGATTCAGTCAGGTAAGACCAGTAGAAACTTCTTTAATTTCAGAAAGAAGATGAGATTTTCGGCGAGCAGAAACGAAGAAGGGAGCCCTTTCGGGCTCCCTGTCAGGGCGAGTTCGGGATCACGTCCATCCTGGCCACGCCGCCTGGGGCGCAGGGTTGACGTGAAAAGATAGGCTCAGATCACTCCCACAGACGGGTCGGCACCACCAGCAGCATGGTCCGCTGGCCGATGGCCACGTTGGCATTGGGGAAGACCACCGCCTCCCGCGCTTTCTCTACCCTGTACTGCCGATCCCCGTCTTCCGCCAGCACAAACCCCTGGGGAAATTCGGTGAAATTGTCCACATCGCTGGCAAACAGGAAACGAAACGCGGCCGTTTGCTTGTTGATCACCCGATCGATGGCAAAAATCGTGAAGTCATCCGCCCGCCAGGGCTCAAGCACCACCTCATCCTGGGTCACCAACTCCTGCAACGCCTGACGCGCCTCGATGAAGCGGGTCATGTCGTTCTCGCCAAAGGGGCGCACCTTGCCGAGCTCCACCGTGAAGGCATGGGCGCCATGCTGATGCGAGCTGTAATAGCTGAAGGTGGTGGTCGGGCCGCTCGAGAGCAGTATGGTGCGCACCCCGCAGGCCCCGAGGAACTGCACCTGCTCCTTGCAGTGCGGCCGCTCGTGGGGGAAGGGGTAGACCGCAAACTTCTCGTGGCGGGAGCCGCGAATGGCGGTGTGCAGATCGTAGTGATAACGGGGCCGGGCGGGATCGGCGAAGAAGCGGCTCACATACTGCTCCAGGCGCATGGCGCGAATGCGCTCCCTGTTGCACAGCCCCTCCCCCTTGCTGTGGGCTCCAGAGAAGAGCCGGTTCATGTTCTCCTCCACCTCGCGCGCGCCCTGATTCATGGCGGCCGGGTTGCCAAAGAGGAAGAGCACCCGGTGGCGGGCCTGAAGCTCCCCGCCGAGCAACCGGGTCAGCAACTGGTTGCAGATCTCGATGGGGGCAGTCTCGTTACCGTGAATGCCGCAGGAGAGCACTATGTCCTTGCGCCCGCCAGGCGACTCACCCATGGGCTCCAGGCAGAGCACGCCGGTGTCCCACACGCTCACCCGGGTGCCGTTGGCCAGGTCGAAGGCAAAGGGCTCAAGCTGCCACTCATGGCGGCGGGTCAGGGCCAAAAAGTCATGCTGGGGAATCATCCATCTCACCCTCTTGTCTGGAATGCTATGGCCGGATTATACGCAAGGCAGGCGGGCTTAAAATCAATTTTTAAACAAATTCAAACAGTAAGGATACAAAGTTGGCGAGGGATGATGACAACTCGTGCCACAGGGGGCAAACAGAAGGAAAAACAGACAAGGGGAAATGACAGGAAGCGGTAACAAGGTAAGAGTCAGGCCCGTTTGAGGGCGAAAAACATCAGGCGGAGCAGTTCAGATCAGCAAGAAAACGAGGCATCCATGCCTGGTATATCAACCACGCCAGAACGGCTTGGTGGTCTCTTGATAGCGGTCAGCTTCGTTCAGACCGATGTCCTTGAGCAGGTAGGCGGGCAGCTCGGAGAGCTGGCGACGGCTGCGGCTGCGTTCCAGCCAGGTCAGGACGGTCATCTTGACGCGAGCAACCAGATTCGATTCGCTGGAATCCTGGTAACCGGCTTCGGTATAAGTCATGTTGGCCATGATATGGCTCCTCTCTCTAGTTCTGCGCAAGGCTCGGATTTGATGCGCAAAGCTTAGTCAGGGCGAGGAGGCGCCTCAATTGACGAATTTTGATACATGAGATTAGTAAAAGTAATGGTTGATCTCGCCATGGGGTAAAATACAACTGATTGATTTATATGTAAAATCCTGACCAGATATTCCCTCCCCCAGCCGTGCAGCATTTTCTCCTGCCCCATCGGCTTCTAACTATGCAGTTTCCCACGTTAGCTATGCAGAGCCCGAGTTCGAGGCAGAACGCGATCCCCCCTGCCGCACCGCCAATTGTTAACCATTGGATCACTTAAAGATCGTTATTTAACAGGATGATACAGACAGGCAACCCCCGAAAGGCGGCCACGGCTGCCGCCCCCGGACGGCACTTGAAAGGCGGCACTTGGCGCCTTTCCGTCATGCTGGTATGGTTATTTATACAGTAGTTTAATCATACCCCCTGATCGCCGCCTTTAGGGCGACGGATTGAGGGAACACACAGGATATGCCGATGGACACCTTTACCCCCACCGCCGCCCTGCGTCAACAGATGGACGCGCTGGAAGACGCCCTTGCCCGTCTCGCCAGACAGCTCGGCCAGCTCGAGTTGCTGGAGGCCCATGTCTATCCCCTGCCCGCCGTACCGCAAGGGGAAGAGCATGATCCCATCGAGGCCATAGAGGTGGGTTATCTCTCGGACGAGGCGGCACTGGCCGCGGCCTTGACGGCCTTTCAGGATCACAGCGCCCGCCCCGGCTGCTCCACCAAGGCGACTCACCGCCTGCCTGGCTGGTTGCGCTTCCCCGCCGCCAGCGCCCCCTTGCTGCACCCACTGCTCGACGAGATCAACGGCCACAAGCTCGCCTTCAAGGCCCTGGTGCAGGCCGCCGGCGGGCGAGACGAGAAGTTCGAGCTGGTGCACAGCGCACTGCCCGGGGTCATCACCCTGCAGGTCTATCGCAAGCTGACCCTGCTCACCGGAGAGCTGCATTCCCTTGGTTTCACCTGGGCCGACAAGCAGAGCATCAGCCGCATCAGCCGCGAGCAGGTGCTGGAGATGCTGGAGCGCAGCCGCCGCTATGTACCGGCGCTCTCCAGCAACGAGGAGTGGAGCAAGATGGTGGATCAGGAGGTGTATGACATTCGCCGCCTGCCCGCGGATGCGCAGCTGCGGATCCGCCGACCGGTCAAGACCCACCCCATGATCAACCTGCTCTGGCAGGACAGGGAGCCCCGCAAGCAGCAGCTCAAGGCGAGCCTGCCCCTGCTGCTCTGCTCGGACAACCCGCCCAGCGTCACCCACCTCGGTCACTATCCACCCAAGCTGCGCCAGGCGCGGCGGGATCGCAAGATTGGCGGCGAGGCCATCATAGAGCGGCTGCACCTCTATCGCTATCAGGGCTAGCGCCTCTTAACCGTACCCATGAGAGGGGCCCCAGACGCGGGCAATAAGCCCCTGAAACAGAGAAGGGGGATGGTCACCAGGACCATCCCCCTCTCGTATACAGGCAGGCTGCACCTCTCCTAGCTCATCAGCAGGGCACGCAGGCTCTCCACGTCCAGGCCGCGCACCTCGGACTGGCCGCTCAGCAGGCCATCGGCCAGGGCCCGCTTCTCGTCGTGCAGCGCCACTATCTTCTCCTCCACCGTCTGCTCGCACACCAGTCGATAGACTGTCACCGGCTGGGTCTGGCCCATGCGGTGCGCCCGATCGCTCGCCTGATCCTCCACCGCCGGGTTCCACCAGGGATCCAGGTGCAACACTGTATCGGCCTGGGTCAGGTTGAGGCCTGTGCCCCCCGCCTTGAGGCTGATGAGGAACAGGGGAACCGGTTCATGACGAAAACGCAGTATGGACTCCTGGCGGGACTTGGCGGAGCAGCCCCCGTCCAGATAGCAGTAGTCCCATTTTTTGAGCTCGATGCGGGCTCGCAACAGGCTCAGCAGATCGACGAACTGGCTGAACACCAGCACCCGGTGGCCGCCATCGATGGCTTCCTCCAGGAGCGCCATGGCCTCGTCCAGCTTGCTGCTGGTCTGGGACCACTCCGGCATCACCAGCTCGGGGGAGCAGCAGAGCCGCCGCAAGCGGGTCAGGCCGCTCAGCACGTGCATCAGGGCGCGGCCATCGGCGCTTTGCACCTGCTGGACCACCTCGCGTCTGGTCGCCTCGTAGAGCTGACGTTCCTCGGGGGAGAGACTGATGTGGTGGATGATCTCGGTCTTGTCCGGCAGCTCGGTCAGCACCTGCTGCTTGAGGCGGCGCAGGATGAAGGGGCTGATCACCGCCCGCAGCAGCGCCATGTGCTGGGGATCCTTGACCGCCTTGCCGAAGCGACGCTTGAACTCGCCGAGGCTGCCGAGCAGGCCCGGGTTGATGAAGGTGAACAGGCTCCACAGCTCACCCAGATGGTTCTCGATGGGGGTGCCGGAGAGGGCCAGGCGAAAATCCCCCTCGAGCTGGAACAGCAGCTTGGCACGCTGGGTGCCGGCATTCTTGATCTGCTGCGCCTCGTCCAGCACCATGCTCGCCCAGCGGCGGGACTTGAGGGACTGGGCCAGACTGCCGAGCATGCCGTAGTTGACCAGGATGATCTGGCCCGCCTTGGCCTCCTGGATCAGGGTCTCCCGCTCGGCGGGATTCTCGAACACCACCACCTCCAGCTCGGGGGCGAACCGGGTCACCTCCTCCTGCCAGTTGGTGACCACGGACTTGGGCACCACTACCAGAGCGGGGCCGAGGTGCTGGCGCATGCGCAGCACCATCAGCGCCTGCAGCGTCTTGCCAAGACCCATGTCATCGGCGAGACAGGCGCCAAAGCCATGGTGGGCCAGGGTCGCCATCCAGCGCACCCCGTCCTTCTGATAGTCCCGCAGCGCCGTCAAGAGCTCGGGGGCACACTCCACCTCCTGCTGCCACTCCTGCTGCAGGGAGTGCCAGGCATCATCCCCGGCCGTGGTTACCGCCGACAACAGGCGAGCCAGGGGATAGGCCAGCTTGTTATTGATGCGCTGCTCGGTGTCCAGCATGGCCCCCAGCATGGTGAGGCGCTCCACCAGCTTGTCGCTCAGCATCAGGCTGGTCTTCTCGTCGAGCTGAACGGTGCGCTGGCCCGGGGTCAGCTGGCGCAGGATGAGGCGCAGATCGAGGATCTGGTGCTCGTCCAGCGCCAGCGCCCCCTCCACCTGGAACCAGTCCTGGCGACGCTCGATGCGCAGGCTCAGGGCCGCCTCATCGAGGCTCTTGAGACGGGCGCTGTCCTGATGCCAGTGAACGACCACTCCGGCGTCCACCAGCTCGGGCAGCGCATTGACCAGGGTCAGTGCCTGCTCACCGTCCAGCTTCCATTCGTTGCCCGGCAGGCCGATGGGCAGCTGGTTGCGCAGCAACTGGGCCTCGGCCTTCTCGGCAGCCAGATCCCGTTGCCAGTAGTGATAGTCCCTGACGCCCTGGCGCACTATGGCCTCCCCCTTGCCAAGGGGCAACGGCGGCAGCTCCCCCTCCCGGGTCACCAGCTGGACCAGCAGCTGACCATCCTGCCAGTCCAGCTGGACCGAGGGCACTCCGGGCCAGGGGGTCAGTTCGGCATTGCCACTGAGCCCCTCGACCTGGCTGTGCCAGGGCAGCTCGGGAATGGCGTCCAGGGTGCGTTGCAGCTCGGCGAGCCCATCCGCTGGCAGCAGCGGAATGGATTCCAGCGCAGGCAGTCTGTCCAGCAGGGCCTGCGGGGTCAGGATGAGCTGCCACAGATCCTGGGCAAGCGGCACTATGTGCGCCCCTCGCGCCGCGGCGGCCGGGCTCAAAACGGCGCTCATGCCATGCTCGGTGGCGACCACCTGCAGCAAGGGGGCGCTGATGGCCAGTTGCAGCTTCTGCCCCTTGGCGTTGAACAGACGTGGATGGCTGGCCAGGGGAGCCCAGGCATCCCGCGGCAGCTTGCTCATGCCCCTTGGCAGCGTGCGCACCAGGGCCCAGTCCGCTTCGTCGAGCAGGGCGGCATACTGGGTGGAGAGCAGGGCAGGATCGACCCGGCGCCCGGCGGTCCACTCCCCCTTGGTGCTCTGCTTCTGGATCTTGCACTCGAGCTCGGGCCCTTCCGCATGGAGCAACCATACCAGCCGCTCCTGCGCCTTGCGCACGCCGCTGGAGCGCCCCAGCCCCTGCAGCCAGTTGAGCCAGCTGGCCGAGGCGGGGGTCTTGTCCTCGTCCTCTGCGTCGCTGGCCGCCTCGGGGGCCGGGGTGGCACGCAGTTGCTGCAACGGGGGGCGCTCGGCCCCCTCTCCCAGCAAGAGGCGCAACAGATCCTGGCAGAAGGCCATCAGGCGATGACGGGGCTCGGCCTCCAACACATGGGAGAGATCCCACTTGTGCAGTATGGCCACCTGGGGGCTCTGCTCGCCGTGGCGCGCGAGGGCGCAGAGATCCAGCCAGAGGTAGCCCCAGTGGAGCTCCTCCAGCGGCAGTTGCAGGGTATCGAACAGGCCTATCGCCTGACCGTGGCGATCACCGGCCCACTGTCCCAACAGATCCGAAAGCAGGGGGAAATGGTTGCCAAGGCTGCGTTGCCACTTCTTGCGCTGCTCGCTGGCGAGCACGGGATCGGCCTGCTGCAGCCAGCCAAGCCAGAGCAGGGCGCTGAACATCCTGGGCCAGGGCTCTTGCGCCGCCGCGGCCTGCCACTGTCCCAGTGCGCCGAGCAGCCGCTCCGCCAGGGGCTGTTCATCCCCCCGCTCGGCCAGTTGCTGCAGGGCCGGCCAGTGAGTGGTCACCTCGCCGGCCAGCGGGCCGCAGAGCCAGTCCCACTCGCTGGCCAGCGCCTCAAGCCGGCTTGCCAGCGCAGGGGCGCAGGCCGCGGTCACGGACGCCAGCGGCCAGTGCGCTTCGGGCTCGGCATCAAGCAGGGTCTGCAGGGCGAAGTGTTCCAGCAACAGTTGTTGCCAGGCGGGGCTTGAGCCCGGCAGCAGGCGGTGGGCATCGGGCAGGTCCAGCAGGCTCAAGAGATCCGCGCTCTGGTAGTAGGCGGGGATCTGCCCCGCCTCCCCCAGGCAGAGTTCGCGCACCACCCCTTGTGCCATCTCCTGACCCGTGACCGAGGGGACCCGGGTCCAGTCTGGCATGGGGCAGGCGCCTCCCCGCACCGCCAGGATCAGGGTCAGGGTGCCCTCCGCCGTCAGGCTCCACTGTTGCTCGTTGCGCAGCCGTATCAGTCCCTGTTGCTGCAACTGGTTCAGCGCGTCCGTCAGCGCCTGCCCGGGCGAGCGCTGCGCGTACAGCGTATCTTGCAAATAACGGGTACTGGCGGCGCGCTGCAGTTGCAGCTCGCTGAGCAGGGCATGGCAATCCGAAGAGAGGGTGAAGGCTGACATCAGAACTCGCGGGCAGGTGCAAAGGCGGAATTTTAACGGGAAAGCGGCGGCGGCTCGACCCTTAACCGCGAATTAGTACAAAAAAAGCGGCCAGGCTCATAAAAGCGGGGACAGGGGGCCGTCGGACCATCCTCTGCGAGGCGCTCTGCGGGCGGCCAACGGGGCATGAAAAAAGGCGCCGCAGCGCCTCTTGATGGGGTAAGCAAACTCGCTGAATTCAGCCTTCCAGGTGCGCCAGACGGGCCGCAAGGGCCTGCAACTGCGACTTGAGGCGCTCAACTTCCTCTTCCAGCTGGCTCAGGCGATCGGCGGCAGGAGAGGCATAGCTGCTGGCGGGGGCGGCCTCGGCCAGGGCTTCCAGATCGATCTCGCCACCAAACAGGTGGGCATAGCGGGATTCCCGCTTGCCCGGCTCCCGGGGCAGCTTGACCACATAGGGGCCCCGCTCGACCAGCGCGGCCAGCACCGCATCCACCTCGGTCACATCGTCGAAGCTGCACAGCCGGTTGGTGCGCGAGCGCAGCTCGCCCGGGGTCTGGGGGCCCCGCAGCAAGAGCTCGCAGATAATGCCGAGCTCCTGGGCGCTGAACTTCAGTTCACCGAACTCGGTGTTGCAGAAACGGTGCTGATAGCGGGGCACCCGGGCATTGAAGCCGGCGGTGTTGACCACCAGACGGCGGCGGATCAGCTCGTCGATGACGGCGCGGATATCCAGCTCGGCGAGCTCGAGCACGGGTTCGCGGTTGCTCTTCTGGTTGCAGGCATTGACCAGTGCATTGAGAGAGAGAGGGTACTGATCCGGCGTGCAGATCTCTTTCTCTATCAGGCAGCCGATCACGCGAGCCTCTAATGGGCCTAGTACTATCTCCATTTCATACTCCCTTGCCAAACAAGACGTTAAGACGGTTATCTTAGCCAAGGTGCTCTCGCCGTCCAGCACTGAACCGCATTTTTGCGAGCCGATGAAACCCTTGATGAAACATCGTACAATCCGGCCGCAACCAGGGGGCTAGCCCCTGGCATCATACCGCCAGGCAACCCCCCTAGACGGACTTGTCGACCCGGGTATCCGTTCCCGTGGTCAGGATGCGCACCTTGTCCCCCTTGTTGAACGTGAGCGCGGGCTCCTGATCCTGCACGACGTTGAGCAGTTTTCCCGCCTCGGTCTTGATCAGCAGCTCGACCGTCTGCTTGCCCTGCACGCTCTGCTGGTTGCCCTGACGGCGACGGGAAGCCTCGGCCCCCGCCACTGCCCCCACAGTGGTGGCGACTGTCTGACCCGAGCCACCACCAAATTGGCTGCCGACGGCCGCCCCCAGGGCCGCGGCCCCTATGGTGCGAAGTGGCCGGGTTCCGCCTTGCTGGGGCGCCGCCTCCTGGGTCAGGATGCGGCTCTCTTGCACCGTGCCGTATTCCACCTGGGCGCTGGTGCCTGCCAGGGCCGGTGTGCCCATCAGAATGAGCAGGCTGGTAACCATGAATGCAATCTTCTTCACTATGTCGACTCCGATGACGACTGAGACCCGATGGCGCCGGCACCGCACCTGCGCGGTCCCGCCATCCCCATTCGGGAGACTACACCGCCGATCCTGACTGTGAGCTTGCCTGAGGTGGAAATGATCACGGCCGCAAGGCGGCCGTGATGGGAGAAGGGAAAGCGGTGCCCGGCCCGCTCATGAGGAGGGCTTGGGCTCCAGGGTCGCGGCGACCGACTTGGCCGCCGAGGCGGTGAGCAAGGGCTCACCCGGATAGAGCATCAGCGCCTGGGTGAGCAGGCGGCTGGCCTCTTCGGTCCGCCCCAGCGCATTGAGGGCAATCACCATGTTGGCGTAGATGTTGGCCCTGGGGGTATGACGCACGAACGCCTGCCCCCAGTCGAGATAGGCTTCCAGTTCTGCCTTGTTGTTGGCCTGCAAGCCCACCATCAGGCGCACCGCGTTGACGTCGAACTCCACCCGGGTCAGCCAGGCCATGGGGTTGACGATGTCGAGCAGCAACGCAGGCTGCTTGTAGCCGCCGCGCTCATACTTGGTCACCACCCAGGCGGTATGCAGAGCCGTCAGCATGAAGGGGACGACGATCAGGGGAATGCCAATGGCCAGGAAACGCAGTAAGAGCCAGGGGCGGTAGACATACTCCCGCCAGTTGGCGTGGCCAGCCGTTCCCCCCTCCTCCACTTCCGCATCCAGCACATGGATGAGCAGCAGCAGCGCCCACCACAGGGCGATGGCGTGGTAGAAGGGATACTCGGTCTGGGTGTGCAGCAGTATGGGGATCACCAGCGCCAGCAAGGCTGCCCCCTTCACCCAGCCAGCCCTACCCAGTCGCCACAGCAGAGCCCCGCCCATCAGCGCCATGCCGAGCATGGGGGCGAGCCCCCCTTCCACCGCCCAGTAGAGAAACTCGTTGTGGGGGTGATCCAGGTTGTACTCGATCTGCACCATGGCGGGATTGAGCGCCTTGTCCGCCATGTAATGCTGGAGGAACACGGACTCGAAACTGCCATAGCCCCAGCCGCTCCAGGGCACCTCGGCGATAAGCTTGGCGGCATAAGGCCAGTAGATGGATCTCATGCCTCCGGACTGATATATCTCCAGCCCCCGCCTGGCCCCCGCCATCCAGTACTGGGATGCCAGCCCGAGCGCTATGCCCAGCCCAACCAGCCCCAACACCCGGCCCAGCTGCCGCTCGCGATGCAACTGCGGCAGCAGCAGGATCAGAGCCAAGGCCCCGCCCAATTGGCCCACCCGGGACTGCAGTACCACCAGCAGCAAGGCGGTCGCCAGGATCACGGCATGACGCAGCCCCTTGAGCCAGTGGTTGGCGTGCCCCCGCATCTGAAGCCAGATCGCCAAGGCAAGCCCGGTCGCCATAAAGGTCGCCATCACGTTGGGTTGCTGGAAGATGCCGTAAGGGCGATTGGTCCGGGTGTCGTAGCCTATCCAGTTGCCCGGTACCAGCAGGTAGTACTGCACTAGGCCGAGCAACGCCTCTATGGCCACCGCCCCCAGCAGCAGGTAGAGCAGCCGATCCCGCATCTGACGGTCCAGTCGCCATTGATAGAGACAAGCGAGAAACAGCAGGCCGGCAAACAGCCCCAACAGGCGGGGGATAGCGTAATCCTTGAGCTCGAAGCCCGGATAGGCCATGGGCAGCAGCAGCAGCAAGGCCCCCAGCCACAGGACCGTCAGCAGCGGCGAGACCACCAGCCGCTGGCTGAGGGTGACCTGCCACAGTCCCAGCGCCATCACCAGGCTCGCGAATATCCAGCCCCAGGCGTTGAAGGGCAGATAGAGCCCGGCCCCGCCCGGGTTGTGCATGAAAAAGTGCATGCCCAGCAGCCAGTACAAGACCGATGTTCCCCAAAAAACCTTATGAACCAAACTGCACTCTCTTCCCATCTATGCCTCATCATGCATAAAAAAGCCGTGACAGTGAAAACACTATCACGGCTCATCAGACTAGCGAATCAATACCGAGAAAGGATTTACAACGGCAGGCGTTCAGTCATGTCATACAAGGTATGACTACGGCTGAGCATTTGCCCCCCATCTCTTGTCAGAGGAACCCACCCAATGGTTCCTTTGGATGTGGTGGGGCGAATCAACATGAGATCAAAGGGAATCGTGATGTAAATGCCTTTGGTGAAACTGCCTTCCCCATACTCTTCGGCCGAAACATCCGTCAAAGTTGCGTATGCACCCATCACAATCCCGGAGTCAAAGCGCTTGGAGAAATCAAAAGTGGCACCCAGGTCACCAGCCAGATAGCGTCCGACAGCTACCTTGGCGGTGACATTGTCCATGAAAGGCAACTGCCAATAGCCAGTCAGGTGACCTGTTGCGACATCGTAGTCAGCCATCTTCAGGGTATTGTTCCAATCACGCTGCTTGACCCAGTTAGTATCCAGCCCCAGAGCCCATGACTGACCGAAAGGACGATAAAGCACCTCTCCCCCGACCCCGGCGTACATCATTTCCAGATATCCACCGTATGCCTGGCCATACCACTCCTGACCAAATTGCTCCATATGGGTTAACTGGAGATTATTCAGCAGGACATTGGACGAGTCGACATACTCTCTCACCCAGGTTCGCACTCTCGGCAGTGCATCAGTGTCTGCTGGTGGTGTCTTGTAATTAAATTTGTCGTAGTTATTAGCGATATTGAAGAACAACGTACCCTGTAGCCAGTCTTTATCAGTAAGGCGCAGCTCGCTATTGGCATTGATACCGATCTGATACATATAAAATGATTCAGGACCACCGAAAGATTGGGTCAGGGTAGGATCAAATGAATAAGAGAACCACTCTGGTTCAGATTGGTAGCGAACATCCCCCTGAACAGGGTCTGGCACTTTTTGATGATCTACTGCCACCGTCTCCTGCCCAAGGATCTGGGGCTGGTTAGCCTTTCGTACAGAATCAAGATCAATCACTGTCTCTTGCAGCTGGAAGTCACGCTGGCGTTCGATGACTCTCAATTCGTCGATAGTCTCAGGCAGATGGTTAACCGCAACCAAAGCCGTACGGTCGAGAGCTTCTTGCTGGTCTCTGTATTTATGCTGTTGTCCCAGCAAGGTTACAGTATTCTGTCCACTATAAAGTGATGCCGAATTCCAACCAGCATTGCTTTCAAACTGCCCCGCCATTCCTGACCAATCGACCTTAGAGGTATCAGCTGGGACCTTATTCTCTGAATATACAGGGCGTGGTTCATCCAAATGATTCTGGCGTAGATCATTAAAATTGGTACGAAGAGTGACACCCCACATCAGAGTGTTTCCTCTCTGATAACTAAGATGAGTGTCCATATAATCAAACAGGCGATAAACAGCACCTATATTGATGGGTGATGAATGGTCTATTTTCCCGGCAAATTCATTACTATAATCATTACCATCATATTCCAATTTTAACCTAAGTGGCTGCCAAGGCGTTTGGTATTCCACACCACCAAACAATGCAGCATTGCCATGAAACATATTCCCAGTTTCAAACTTACCACCACCACTGGAATAACTACCATCGCGGGAGCACCAATCATCCTTCCACTCGCAAAAAGGATTAGTGATATTTCCGCTCTCTCCCATATTCCCCCAGCCCATGCCAAGGGTGAAGTCAAACGGGCCAACACGTTTGCTGCCAACAACATACTCGCTGTCAAACAATCCCGTTCCCATCAGGTCACGGAATCCCAGAGAAATATTCGGAATCCAGGTAGACTCTTCCAGCAACCTGACTTTGACATCCATTCCTTTGTCTTTGTAAGTCTGGTCACCACTGAAATCGGGGTTTGCACTATAGAGGCGGGTTCTCACATCGGTATAACGCAGCGTGGCCTCAAGCCAGTCGAACGGCTGCACTGACATGGACCAGCGACGGTACTGATCATCATCAAAATAATTGACACTGAATTCACCCGTCTTAGCCATTCTGGCGGTTGGCATTTGCAACAGGCCAACTCCGCCGAAGTCACTTTGTGATGGTCCCAACGGCTCAAAAATGTCAGCATCGGCGTGGGTTGCAAAGGATACCAGCAGGGCAATCAGTGAGAGTCTTGGGTAGGTCATTTGGGCATCCGATTCGCTAACAACGTCAACATGCGTTTATTCAAGTCTTGATACTGCTCAGGCAGCACACTTGGCGCAAAACCGACAAACAAGGTTGCTCCCGGCATGGCTTCGACATGGCGTTCATTCCAAATAGCAACGGGGATCCATTCAGGTTTTCCACTGGGTGCAATCAGATAAGCACCGGTGTCATCACTTCCCGACAAGAGATCCAGCTTCTTCCAATACTCTCGCAACCCTGCTGCAGGCAAAACGGGGCCTTCGCCAGGGTGACCGATCAAACCGGCCAGATAAATTTGCGGGCGACGAGGGGCCAGATAGAGCTGATAATCCCCTTGCAATACGGGATTGACGCCTGAAGGTACCAGGCTGATATCCGGATCCACAGGCAATTCGAAACGCCCCGTCAAATGCAATTTCTGTAATTGTTGGTGCAACTGTAAAGCGGAATGAGCGAGTTCATCTTCCTCATGCTGTTGCCA
Organism: Aeromonas rivipollensis; assembly: GCF_010974825.1. Taxonomy (GTDB): domain Bacteria; phylum Pseudomonadota; class Gammaproteobacteria; order Enterobacterales; family Aeromonadaceae; genus Aeromonas; species Aeromonas rivipollensis. The sequence continues at coordinate 152,552 of NZ_JAAILA010000003.1, forward strand.
GTACGTTGCCAACAAGGTGAGATCTTTCAGCAAGGCTTGCTGTTGATACTCAATATCCTTTTGACGCGCAGGCGTAGATATATGCGTGACAGGCCAATAGTTATCGTACTGTGAGACCACGGGGTCTAACAATGCCTCACTCAACAGCATGGACTGGGAATGAGTCAGTGCTTCTCTCGGCTGACCTTGCCACCAAATAGACACGGACACATCAGCCATAACGGGGGAAGGCCCCAAGGTGGCGAGCAATATGCTATATATTATTTTCATGATGAATAGGGCTTAAGGAATGTCATTTCTATCATTGGCAAGGAAGGGCCTAATTGCTGCTGGAATTTACGAACTTGACCTGTCTGCTCATCAATCCAGAAATGATTCAGCCATCGCTCTTCATTCGGGGCTGTAACGACGTGTTCTTCTACAATCGTCGTCTTATAGGGACGATCCATAATATTCAGGACCTCATGACCCGCCTGAGTGTAATGCATGCTCAAGGGATAGCCACTGGTGTATTGCTTCGACCACTCAGCTACGCTATACCACACCATTGATGGCGTCTTATCTACACGAGAGGCCTTCAATGGATCCTTGTCCAGACTCCCCAGATAGCGCAAGTCATTTGGCAAACCCACTGTTTTAATCAAGCGCCCATGTTGGGTCACGAACATAGCACCATCGGCACTCATCCATGACATGCGCGGGCCATTGACATAAGCCAACACGACCAAGGCCTGGGGTAAATCCCCCACCTTGATATAGGCACTCGCATAGGGCAACGCTCTCAATTCGGATGATGTCAGTACAATATCATCAGGCTTGTTAAACACATAACCCAGGGTTTCGATTGTCTGATGGGTCGAGGTGCTGCAGCCAGCCAATAAAAAAGTGGCTGACAATGCCAATAATCGGGAGGGGGAATAAGAGAAATACTGTGCCACGTGCAATAAACCATCCATGAGGGATAAGAAGAAAAACAAGGCTGCTCAGACCGAGCAGCCTTGTTGAATGTTATCGGGTTGACGTGGTAGTGCTGGTGTTATCGTTACGGTTATTTGACTCAGATACGGCAACAACAGCCACCAGTGCGGCAGCAGCGCCAACGACGATGGTAGTGGTAGCCACACCAGCAGCCGCAGCCGCAGCACCCGCACCGGCAGCACCGCCACCAGCGCCAGTGCCAGCGCCAGCAGCTTCTTCTACTGCCATGGCATTGGCGGATACGGCCAGCAGAGCGGCCAAAGCAAACGCAGTCTTCTTCATATTATCTTCCTTTTTGTTGACACAGCTAAAACCTAATACTGAGACGATGAGCATTCCCAGCCTTATCTAGTATCACTCAAAGTAGGCATCAATTGAACCTTCAATTTCGCCTCACTGACTATTACCAATCCCTTATCTATTATCTGCGGCCGGATCAGGCTTTGGTTTTATCACCATAGCTATATTGATAATATCCGTAATTGCCGTAATAACTGCTGGCTTTCTTTTCAACCGCGTTGAGCAGAATGCCCTTGATCACCACGCCATTTTGCTCGAAGCGACGAATCGCCACTTCCACCTCTTTCACCGCTGTCTTGGCAAAACGCGCCACCAGCAAGGAGGCCCCCACATGCTGCCCGACGATGGCCGCATCGGTGACAGCCAGGATCGGCGGAGAGTCAACGATAACAAAGTCATAATGCTCGCTGGCCCAATCCAGCAAGGCCTTGAAACGAGGGTGCATCAGCAGTTCAGATGGGTTGGGCGGCACGGCGCCACGACAGACAAAATCGAGCCCATCAAAGCCGGTCTTGCTGATCACCTGCATCATCTCGGTCTGACCAGCCAGATAGGCGCTCAAGCCCGCCCCCATCTCCTGTCCCATGACTTTTTGCATATATCCCTTGCGCAAGTCAGCATCGATGACCAACACCTTTTTGCCCCCCATAGCCAGGGTGGCGGCAAAGTTGGTAGACACAAAGGTTTTGCCTAAGCCGGGACCTGGACCAGAGATCATCACTATGTTGTTTTTGGCCTCCATCATGGCGAAATGGAGACTGGTACGCAGGCTGCGCAGCGACTCCATCGCCAGGTCGGCCGGATTACGGGCAGCCAGCAAGGCTTCATTGAGTGGCATCGCCTGGCGCCGTTTCTTCTTCTGTTGCTGCTCTATCTTGGCCTGATCCTCTGAATAGGGGATCGTGGCATAGACGGACAGCCCCATCTCTTCCAACTGCTCGGGGCTCTCGACACCGCGGTGGAATGCTGCACGCACCAGGATGAGGCCCACAGACAGCATGCCCCCAAGCAGAGTGGCCAGTACCACGATCAGCGGCTTCTTCGGCTTGACTGCCCGGGTTTCGACTGCAGCATCGTCGATGATCCGCACATTGCCGATGGTGCCCGCCTTCATGATATTGAGCTCCTGCTGCTTGTTGAGCAGCTGGACGAAGATCTCCTGACCAACCTGCACATCACGGGTCAGACGCAAAATCTCCTGTTGGGTTTTTGGCAGACGCTTGATCGACTTGTTGATCACATTTTTGGTATTCATCAAGGTCTGGCGCTTTTCCATCAGAGCGATGTAAGCGGGGTGCTGGCGGGTATAGAGTTGCTGCAACTCGGCTTCACGGAAGGTCAACTCATTGAGCTGCTTCTCGAGGCCCACCATGGTATCCAGTGCGGCTTTAGCTTCCAGCGACAGATCGACCGACTCATTCTGCTGGCGATATACATTCAACAGCTCTTCAGAACGATTCAGCTCACCTTTGACCTGAGGCAGATGAGTCTGCAAGAAATCCAGGCTCTTCTGGGCCTCTTCGGTCTTGCGCACCACGTTCTGCTGCAGGTAGTTCTGGCTGATGTTGTCGAGCACCGCACGAATGCGGCCCTTGTCTTCCCCTTCCAGCGCCAGCGAGATGATCCCGGTATTTTTGCCCTTTTCACTGACCTGAAGATCACGCTGCAGCTCTGCGATCACATCCAGTACTGGCTGCTTGACTAGCGTGAATACTTGCCCCTCATCGGCAGCCACATCAGACAGCAACAGGGTCACATCATCTTTCTCAAGCAGCTTACCTACTTGCCCTTCCAGCACCCGCCCTTCAATTTCGAGGGTAAAGTGTTTGTCTGCGTCAACCGTCAGCGTTAGCGGCGTCCCCACCAACTCTGGCGCCACCTCAAAACGGCTTACCGCCATCTTGGGATAAGGATGCCCCATCAGCCGCGACAGGCCACGGCCAACCAGCGGGAAGAAGTCGGGTGTCACTACAGTATCGAGATGAAGCTCTTGTACCGTACGGCCAAGCACCATACGAGAAGTCAGTAGCTCAATCTCGGCGGCAGCATCAGGCTGTTCACCGCCCAATACATCAGCCATATCCCCGAGCAGCGCAGCACCACTGGCTTTTTTCTCCACCTGCAGTAAGGCGTTCGCCTTGAAGACTGGGGTTGCCAACAGGGCATACGCAACGCCAAGTATCATAAACAGAGCGGTGATAGTCACAATCCACCAACGGCCATCGATCAGGTAGCCCAGCAGGCGCCCCAGATCGATCTCGTCATTCTCCACCGCGGCACTGCTCTGCCGGGACGAAACAGAAGAAGTCGTCATTAAACACAATCCATTTTTATTGTCAGATAGAACCTGAACACAGACCCAGACTGCAGCTGTTGTTACAGTTTTTTCGCCCACCCATCGGCACTACGCACCAACAGCTGGTAAACATGTTCGTAAGCTTCCCGGCTCAGACGATAGGGATCGGGCACTTCGCTCTCCCCCTGCCAGTGGCCAAATAGCATGGTTTTGCCACGGGCCCCCGGGTCAATGGCCGTGACGGCAGAAATATGCCCTTTCTCCATCACCAGGATCAGATCGGCATCCTGACAGAGTGCGCGGGTCAGTTGGCGCGCCGAGTGTCCATCAAGAGAGAGACCATGCAGCTGTGCCACCTCGCTCGCGACCTTGTCGGCTGGTTTATCAACCAAGGCACTGACCCCGGCAGAACTGATATCACGGCCGGGTAAACGCTCGCGCAGCAGGCGCTCACCTGTCGGGGAGCGGCATATATTGCCCACACACACGACTAGAATCTTCTCAAACATATTGCTGTCGCTCTTTCATCTTCCACTTGGCGCCAGAAAGACGCCAAGTCAACACCCATGGCGATTTACCAGTTGCGAACCCGCAGCATGCCTTCCGTTAACTCGTTAAAGCCAGTAATAGAAGGCACCAGTTGACTCAACACGCGATTCCAGCGGGTCACCGGCGCCGTGGTGACATAAACCACATCGTAAGGTTGCAGCGCAAACTCGGTGCCCATCACCAGCGCGGTGGCATCACTCAGGTCGAGCTGATAAATGGCGGCTTTCTCTTGCGCTTTCGCGGCGGGGCGCAATACAAAGATGCCGGTCGCATTGGCGGCATTCTGGTTAAGGCCCTCGGCACTGCTCAATGCTTCGGTCAGGCTCATCCCCTCACGGCCAATGGTCAGGGTAGATGCCTTGTTGACCTCACCCATCACAAAGACTTTCTGGGCATCGTTGCGCGGCACATAGAGCATGTCGCCGTCACGCATCAGCTGATTGTGAGAGAGATCCCCATACTGCAGCAGATCCTGCATGGAGAGCGGGAATTCCTTGCCTTGGCGGGTCAACACCACATGGTGCCAATCCGCGGTCGGGGTCAGCCCGCCAGCCAGATTGAAGGCATCGAGCAGGGTCATCGGCACATTGGTGATGGGCTGGGCGCCCGGTTTGGTCACCTCACCGGAGATATAAACCTTCTGGGAGCGGAAAGCCGCAATGCTCACATCCACCTGCGGGCTTTCAATAAACTGGGCCAGCCGCTTGGCAATATCGGCCCTGATTTCAGACACCGTTTTCCCCACCACGGCGACCTTGCCGATATAGGGGTAGAAGATGGTGCCATCGGCATGCACCCAGTTGCCCGCTTCGCTGGCACTGCGGTAAGAACCGGCCGGGATGGTCAACTCGGGGTGATCCCACACGGTGACATTGAGGATGTCACCCACACCAATCCGGTACTCATAGCTGCTGATCTGGCTATTGAGCTCGGGGTTGGCCTTGCCCACCACCGGCGCTTTGCGCAACTGGCTGACCAGTGCGGGGGTGACCGGATAGACATCGGCCAGCTGATCAACATCAACGGAACCTGTGACCACCTCGGTTTTGCCACTGGTGGAAAGATTGGTACCAGGCACCACAGTGCATGCACTGAGCAGGGCCACGGCCGACAACAGAGGAATGAGCTGAATCCTTTTCACTACCACACCTTATTAAGCTTGCCATCAAGAACTGAACGGAAAAAATCGCTGTATGATAGCGGAACTTGCAGAAAAGACTGAGAGAAATTTCCCAGGAAATCACTTATTTTCTCAAGAAATTACGATATACCGACTTGCGGACATCTCCTGGCAATAATCTTACCGGCACACGCACAAGAAGATTTTTACAAAGTTGTAATTCATTTATAAACCCAGATTTATAAAAACCCATCTGCGCAGAAACTTCTGAACAAGCGTATTTGAAACCACCACGCCGAATCTCCATCCCATTACCGGTTCTGGCATAAACAAGCACCTCAGGTATATTGGCGGTGACAGCGCCATTATTTATCATCCTCACCCACAACGCATAATCCTCATACAAATAGTTATCTTGATAACTACCCGCTTCCAGTACTTTAGATTTACGGTACATAACCGTCATATGATTGAATGGATTACGTGACTTTGCGTACACAACAATCTCATCATGATTTATAGGCGGTTTACGATACGCGTGAATATCATCTTTACTGCTTTCAAATTCAGCAATAGCTGTGCCAATTATATCAATACTCTCATGCTGCTGAATAAACGCGACTTGTGTGTGGAATCGCGCAGGATGGCAAATGTCATCACTATCAAATCGGGCGACCCACTCATGACTACACTCTCGCAATCCGATTGACAGAGCTTTGCCCAAACCTACATTGCTTGCCAGTTTAACATTTTTAACAGGCAGTTTATCTGAAAATGATGAAATAACTGATTGTAACTCACCTCCTAACGGCCCATCCTCGACAAGCACGACTTCATCAGGACTCACCACTGAATTCACAAGGCTATCCAGCGCTTCTTTAAACGCACTAGGAGAATCTTTGTGATACACAGACATCAAAAGTGAAAACTTCATTTTATATCACTTCCCCTGTTTACTTGACACAATCTTTTTAACATAAAATAACAACGCCGGATTTATTAAGCAAAGAATTGAAATTACCAGGTACTGAAGTTTTCTTGTTAATAAAAAGGCATTTTTATAATTCAATGCGGCCATGCGGCTTTTATTCATGACTTGAGCATATGCACACATCAACTGTTCATTGACACTGAAGCGTAGTGCATCATCCCCAACGAGAGTATATTTAGTTTTAACGTAGTCACACGCCAGTTTTGTATTGATTGCTGACTTTGAAACAGATGATTTATTTGTTACATATTGACAGTGAGTTAATGGCTTCTCGATATAAAACATTTTTGTCTCTGGATAATGCCGTGCCAGTCTAATAATAAACTCGTAGTCTTCTATCGCTTTCATCTGACTGTCGAACATACCTGCGCTGAGAAATAATGCTCTACTGATAATAAGGTTGGGAGCACCACCAATAGGATTACTATCCAGAACTATCCCTTGTATCTCTTTAAATGCAGAAAACCGATTCTGTTTGGTTTGGTAACTAAAGCCTTCATTCTGCATGTCGATACAAGCAAGATGGTAAAACAACTCGCACTCTGGGTTATCAGTGATGGCCCTTTTTACATCAACGAGTTTACTTGCAAGAAAACGATCATCATCATCCAAAAAGAGCAGCCAATCATATTTGGCCCTCATCGCCCCGGTGTTTCTGGCAACAGATGGCCCCCCGTTCTCCGCTAATCGAACATAAGAGATGTCAATACCAAAGGTTGTTAGGTCGAGATCATAAATCTGCGTTGAACAATCATCCACGACGATCACTTCAAAAGCACAGCCACAATCATCAAGCTCAGTGATGGATGCCAGACTGTCCATCAACTCATCTTTTCTATTATACGTTGGAATAACAATAGAAAACATTAATAGAACCTTTTCAATTGTCTAATTTTTGATTTGCAGGTGCGCAGCAATGCTCTTAATTTCGATCGTTTCCAGGAAGACTGTTTGGCTTGTCGTTCTTGTTCTATCACACTTCCGGCCAAATCTTCTGGGTGATAAGCGACATTGGTAAGATATAATTTTTTAAATACGCCGAGTGCACTCAAATAGTTCCAGTCATCCGCGATATAAAAAGCGTTATCATAAGTACACTTCAACTCTTTTGCCAAGTCACGTGAAACTACATAGCTGCATGTTCGATATATATATTTGGCACTATCATTCAACCTCACAAATGAGACATCATTCGACACATTGATTTTGTCCTTCACGGAACGAACCAACATATCCTGGCTGCTCAACCCTTCTTGACCACCCAAGATATATAAATTTTTATCACCTAAAGATACAGCTATAGATTTAAAGTACTCGATGACCGCAGAGATATTGTCAGATAGTTGAATATCATCTTCAAAAATGATTGCATAATCTACTGAGCTTTCAGCTATCGCCTGATATATCTTTTGATGACTCAATGTGCAACCGATCTCTCCCAAACCGATTTGACGCCTATATCTGGATTGCACATCTTTATTATTGATGGAATCCACGATAGATTTTGGTAATAATCGTCCATTAACGGCTTCAACGAACTCAAAATTAACACTAAGTTTTGCAAACTGATTAATTATATCAATACGTCGTGATGAATCTAATAATGAAACAACGTAGATACTTATCTTATTCCTCATTCTTCTTGACACCTAACATTAAGAAAAATAAATTCAACAACAGAGCTGGGTACATATATACATCAGCTTTGACATTCCCTAAAAAAGTGATTATTGATGTCGATATAAAGAACACCCAAGCTTGGTTCCTAATGAACCACTTAAAAGAGACCTTATAAACAATGTAGCTAAAAACAAATATGCATGAAATGGAATAGAACAAACCACCATATAGTGCTTGTCTTACAAAACCAGAGTCCGTGTGACCATAATAGCTACCATCTGAATTGTAATAGATACCATCTCCGATCAATAACTGCTTATCGCTTGGCCAAAAAAGATGCCTTTCCATTAATGAGTCTGAGGATGTAGTCTCTAGCTCACCATTGTTTATAAAATTAAGAACGGGCTCCATAGCATGCTCAACATATACATTATCCTGGAAATGGAAAAGAATATATGATATTACTGATAGCGCAATTGCATAATATGGTATGTATTTTATCTTGAGCCCATAAAAGAGTACACTTATGGCGGCAAATACCATGAAACTACGACCTGACATTATCCCGCAGAAGGCTATAGCAAAGATCGCTACTAATGTTTTAGTGCTTTTATTTTGATTATATATAGCCATAAACAGATTGAATAAAACCCCCCAAAACAAGCTGAACTGGAAGAATGCTGAGGAAGTAATAAAAAACAATCTATATGCTTGTTCTGAATCGTGAAATTTATTATCAGCAGTGTGTACAGAATAAACAAATTCAATAATAAATGGGAACGACAACAAGCATATTAAAATAACAACGGTTTGAACATAAACGCTATGTGTTAGCTTGTTACAAAAGTCTTCTCTATCTTTAATAACACAAGCTATGAGTGAAGATATAATAAAGTAAAGGGTCATTTTTATATACATAAAAAACACCCCTGACTCGGAGGTACCGTTATATAAAGCTGGAAGAATAGATAATACAGTGAAAGCAATGAGCATTATCATTACTTTCACATCAATGTATATCTCCTTATGCTTTACAAAAAGTAATCCGCATACCAATATTCCAGCGATGACAACTCCACGTCCAACGCCAAAAAACCAAGGGTCAAAAACATATAAGAAAAAGGAAACGAATATTAATAATTTAGTAATCATTATGTGCCCTTAATAGAAAGTAGCATTATGAAATTTACTTACGATGTCATTTAATAATATAACATCAACTATTAAGGATAGTTCCTTTAATTTTGTCTACAATAATTAAATTCCCTTCAATTTCATTAGGCATGAATTTACTCATTAATGCTTGACGCAAACCATTATAACTGTCATCACCAGTACAGATACTTTTCATCGCACAGAGCAAAGACTCAAAATCAAATGCCTTCACTCCGGGGGTATTATTATCGTACTCTAAATAAAACTCTCTCTCCTTTAAATATTCATCTTTATCAAAAGCAAAGAAAATAATGGGTCGTTCCAGCACCATATAATCAAAATACATGGAAGAATAATCAGTGATCAAGCAGTCAGCTTGCGCCATCAACTCACAGGGATCTAATTTATTATTTGCCATTAATATATGCTGATAATGTGATAAATCACACGCGATCTTTGTGGCAGGATGCAACTTGACGACCAGTTTTGCGTCAAATGTAGCAAGCAATCGCTCTAATGCATCGAAGTCAATTCCTGATGAGACAATAAAATCGCCACCAGAATCACGCCATGTAGGTGCATATAAGAAGGTAATACCTTGTTGTGTATCAGGGTTCATTGGCGTAGTTTTGGCAAGCTCCTCAATTTTGGTCACCCGGGGATACTGGCTAATGACAATCTCCGCCTCACTTCTTAAACGAAAAGCGCTCTTGAACGAATACTCATACACATACTGAGAAGGCGATAAGACCAGATTGTGGCGAATATGTGCGTGTGGGTGTTTGAAATAAGCAACAAGGTTTGCGTTATGAAAAACATGAACTAGTGGTGGAGTCCTAATATCAAACTCAATCTTTTTTAGTGGGATGCCATGCCACAGGTTGACTTTATAGGCTCCACCTGACGCATACCAGCATATGTCTCGGGTATAGGCTGCATAGACATAAACTTTGGCTCGTAGCGCATAATATAATCCTTTGAATGAATGTCGCTGATATGCTTCACCATACCTGGAGGCTAATAGTACAGACTGGTCATCAGATGATATCCATATAGCTCTTATGTCTTTATGCTCTTGAATTACATATTCGAATAGGTATCGACTATTGTCATTATAAGTACCAAAACTGCCAAAAACCCATATCTTTTTGTCTCTTGGGATTAAAAATGAAAATCCATAAACAATGAACTGGAGACATCTTGAAACGATTTGAAATATAGTTTTCATATTAATTACGACACTTATTATACTCATTACAAAAGTAGTAAAATGAGCAAACACGAATGACCATAACCACAACCTCAACACATAGCACACTCAATACTACGTTATATGCATTGACATTATTGGTCGAGAATAGATAACCAAGACTGCAAAGCTGAGCAATACCACCTATATATACACTTCGATTTACAATATCTAAACGACCGATAGTAGAGAAAGCAGGATAACCAAAATTAACACTAACAAAATTAACAACAGAGCATATTAAAAACATTCTTAGAATAGAGTATGCCGATGAAAATTGCTCTCCATAAAATATCCGAAGTATATCTTCCGCAAAAAGATAACATACCGAACAGCCCAGCATTAATGGCACCAATAAAATTAATACAAATTTATAGAGAACCCTGATATCACCTGATCGAGCCAGATAAGGGTAAAGTGCTTGACTTACTGGAGCGGTAACCCCTTGGCCCGCTTGGTAAAGCTTCTCAGCACTAGAATAAAGTGCCGCTTGCTGTATCCCGCTGATGCTACCAACAATAAATGTACTTGCACTGGTATATAAACCCACAGCCGCTCTGGAGAGAAAGAATGAGAAACTATCCTTGAAAGCAGAAACTACCTGTGCCCAATCAGGTTTTTCCAGAGAGAGCCCTTCTTTATATAAAAGTATGAAGCCAATTATTGTTGATATTATATTGCTAACAGCTAGACATAACAGCACAGTAGCCGTATCTGATTGTTCTTTTACTATTAAGACAATAGCGATTACGTAAAATAACTTTGCAACAACCATGCTTGCGGTAACATTTTTCATCTTTTCAATCCCTTGGAAAAACCAAGTCAACTGAAAACCCTGAGAAAATATTATTGCAACAACAGCGACTAAAATACTGGCACCAAAATCAATGTCAGTGTAATAGCTATAAATCAGAACAGAAAGAGAGGATATTATACATAGTAAAAACTTGATGGCGGTTACTGCACCTATGTATTTAGATATTTCTTTTTTGTTATCTCGGTGTTTAGATATCCAATAGGTTCCTGACAAATTAAACCCAAAATCGGTCAAGATCATGGCGATACCACACATTGAAATCGCCATTACAACTAAACCGAAACCGTCAATACTCAGAATTCGAGTAAGATATGGTAAAACCATCAGAGGTGCTACATAGTTTGCAAACTGCACTAATAGCAAATATCCAATATTCTTATATACTTTTTTTTGAGACACAAGGTATAACCTGTAATGAAAATATATAAAATACGCGATACGTTAGTATTTATCTAGCCGCACCACGTATTTAATATATCCACTAATATATGGACAACTCATACACCATCAAGAATAAATTCAGGGTTAATAATGATACTACCTTTACGGTAGAATACTATATCCCCAGAGTTATACTCATTTGTCGTGATAGCGTTAATAATTGGCCCAGCCCCTTCCTCAATCGACATCACATTTAGATTGTTAATTGAGAGCTTACCACGGAGTTTGGTATCAATCGCACCAGGACAGATGGCTACAATATTGTAGCCATCTTTAGCCAATCCCTGAGTCAATTTGATCACCCCGGCCTTGGCTGCACAGTAAGATGTCCAATCCTTATAGGCATTAAAGGCTGCCGTTGAGGCAATATTGACAATACGACAGTGAGGATTATTTTTCAGTGCCATACGGGAGACCAGATATGAACCGATGAGGTTTGTCTGAATATCATTGATCCATAACGCAGGATCTGATTCCACAACAAGACTTGAATATAACGAGCCGGCACAGTTCACCACGACATCAAAGTGATGCGCAGCAAAATATCTCTCCACAGATTCCGGACTCGTCACATCCAGTTCAGCTCGCAAAGGGGTATTAACCCGATAGTCGGCAAGCTGACTCAATTTGGAGGATACGTATTTGGCCAAATCCCCATTACCGCCGGTAATCAATACGTTCATGGCGCAGTTGCATCCGGATTGTTTTCATCGAATTCATGTGTATCAGGCTCAGGAATTGGATGAATATCTACATCAACCAGTAATTTTTTATACTGGTCATAGACTCGTTTTTTCAAATCGGTCGAGCTTACCCCGGCCCCATATGGGAAGTAGAACACTTTGACCCCAAGCTCTTTCAAATAATCATATTTTGGATACCAATCATCTCCGATCACAAAGATATCAACATTCAATTTCTTTACAGTATCTTTATGATTAAGTGTGCGCTGTGGAATAACCAGATCAGGATCACGTAAACCAGAGATGATTGCAATCCGTTCCTCAAAGGGAACTATTGGCGGCTTTTTATAGCTTGATACAAGTTCATCTGTACTCACACCCACAATCAACGTATCGCCCAGTCCACGCCCATAGTTAATCATTTTCAGATGATTATTATGAAATAAGTCAAATGTGCCAGAAACGTAAACAACCTTACTCATATACAACCGCCCTTATACACCAGATAATTATATTTTTTCTTTGCGTTATATTAATAGCATAAATATTTAAAGCGCTACCGCCCCATGCCAAACAGCACAGTCTTGACCGTCAGTAGCAGGATCTTGATATCCAACATCAGGCTTTGATGCTTGATATAGAAGATATCGTATTTATGCTTCCATACCCCATCTTCAATAGATGCCCCGTAGGGGTATTTGACCTGAGCTAGACCGGTAATACCGGGCTTGACCGCGTGACGGAAGCGATAATACGGAATAACAGTTTCCAGCTCTTTGATAAACACTTCCCGCTCGGGTCTTGGGCCAACCAGAGACATTTCGCCTTTAAAGACGTTGATCAGTTGCGGCAGTTCATCAATACGGGTCTTGCGAATAAAACGGCCAACACGAGTGACTCGGGCATCATTCTTGCTTGCCCATTGAGCACCATTTTTTTCGGCATCGTTTCGCATTGAGCGGAACTTGATTACGTCGAATTCCTGATTGAACAGGCCAACCCGGGCTTGACGATAAAAGATGGGACCAGGTGATTCCAGTTTGATGGCCAGCGCAGCAAGCAGGCCAATGGGAATGGCAACCAGACTGAGCGCAATGGCAGAGACCAGATCCAGCGCACGCTTGACAATGCGGTTGGATGGGCGGGAGAGGATGGAGAAAGATTTCATGTGCAGGAAGTAGCCGCTGTGCAGCAACTCCACTTCAGTGCGGCCAAAACGACGGTCCAGATAACTGACCAGCGGTTCAACGTAGGCGCCATATTTGGTGGCCAATACCAGCATTGCGGCCAGTTCATCGGGAAGATCACCGCTCTTGTAATGCACAAGGGTTTTGCCTTTCAGGGCCGAGAGTTCTGTCACATTGAAGTTCAATTTGAACGGATAATCAGCAAGCACCCGTTCAATAAGCTTTATGTCATTGTCACTGCAGTAAACATAAAGCTCATCACTTTTCATATGAACTCGCTTAAGCTCATGTACTAGATTACCAATATCCTGTGAGTGGATTTTTTCGGTCAATTGTTCATTCGCTGCATTCCATAAGGCAGCACTACTGTTGATTTTATTATCCATTTCCCTTAGCTCTCTTTATGTCTAGCTACTGATAGAAAAGTCCTATGTTTTTTATAAAAAATAGACGTCAAGCTACCGCGTGATATAGATCGTTCTTTTTTCTCTGCGAGTGTGCTACATACGCTCGTGAGAGCTTGCAAAAAAAGGTCGACGTCATTGGGAAGCAAGAGGCTAAATCGGTACACGACGGTTGGAACATCTGCCACTATGGATATCACCACACCGCATTTCAGTTGCAGAATTTTGCCAATCCATCTGCGCTACATTCGCGTTTAGGCACACACCTTATTGATATCTCTCTCCCATATAATACGCCAGATAACTGCCCACAATCCTTTCTACTATTGACACAAACTCGGTCTCCAGTACCAACTGGACAACAAAAATGTCAATTACAAGACAAAAAACAGACTTCCCATAAAAAACAATAGCTACCGCCCCTGAGTTACAGCCCTCAGTGTGCTTGCAGTTTTGAATATTGTTAATTTTGCCAAAGATTTATGGACAGTTTTTGTTCCTGTACACCTTGGCAAGCGAGACGGCAAGGTGCTCGCTATGCTTGTCCGTCGTTATAACCATGATCATTCAGGCCCTATTCAGCACAAGAAGAGACAGGATTAATTTTGAATCGACGGGCGTGATTCTACCTGCGGTTTGCTCAAAATGGTAGCCAATCTGGCCTACTCAGGACTCAGGCGGTCAAAAAGCAACCAATCGGCTCATATACGAAAAACGCCCAATGATGGGCGCCTAAAAAGTGGGTCAGTGATTCGCAAGAGAAAAGTCTATGCTGTGTGTGGGGAGTGGCACAACATTGTCACTTGATAGACCGCGCTGTTTGGCCAGCCAGACCAGGTCACAGATGCCATCCGTTGGCTCAAATGCGGCAGGTGCATGCATTAAGATCTCTCGTACTTGCTGCTGATCAAAATGGTGACAAGCCTCATCCAGCGAGGTCAACAAGGAACGCAAACGCTCCCATGGCAGCCAGCTCTCTTGTGCCACCATGACCCTGGGATGTTCGGTTCCTCTGGCATCATCACCAATCAGTAACTCTTCATAGAGCTTTTCACCCGGCCGCAAGCCGGTCACTTCGATGGCAATATCGCCATCGGGTCGCTGCTCATCACGCAGAGTCAGCCCGCTGAGCCGGATCATCCGTTTAGCCAACTCCATGATCCGTACCGGTTGTCCCATATCGAGCACAAACACGTCGCCCCCCTTCCCCATGGCTCCCGCCTGGATTACCAGCTGGGCAGCCTCTGGAATCGTCATGAAGTAACGAATGATGTCGGGATGCGTCAGGGTTATCGGCCCACCTTTATCAATCTGCTGTCTAAACAACGGGACCACTGAACCGGAAGATCCGAGTACATTGCCAAAGCGAACCATACAAAAACGGGTGTTATGCTTCTCACGGGTCAAAGCTTGCAATACCAGCTCGGCTAGGCGCTTGCTGGCCCCCATGGTATTAGTCGGTCGTACCGCCTTATCGGTGGAGATTAGTACGAAGGTCTCTACCCCTGCCTCAATGGCAGCCTGAGCTGCGTAGAGAGTTCCAAAGACATTGTTGCGGACACCTTCGATGATGTTGAACTCGACCAGCGGCACATGTTTGTATGCTGCGGCGTGGTAGACAGTCTGGATGTGAAAGCTCTGCATCACAGTCTTGAGACGATGCTGGCGCTGTACTGACCCCAATAAAGGAACTAGTTCAGTTTCAATATCTTCACGCTGACACTGCTCCCGCAGGTTCTTGTGCAGGACATAGAGGGCATATTCGGATAGTTCGAACAGAACCAGAGTGGATGGCCGGCACCGCAAGATCTGGCGACAAAGCTCAGAGCCAATAGATCCCCCAGCACCAGTCACCATGACCGCCTTGGCCGTTATATTCGCCTCCATCAATCTGGTTACGGGTTCTACTGGATCTCTGCCCAAAAGATCGTCTATGGAGACCTCCTTGAGTTGATCGATACGAGCAGAACCATTGACCAAATCGGCCATTCCTGGGATAGAAAGCACTTCGCAAGAGAGGGGTTCAAGTGCATTGATCACTTCCTGACGACGAGCCCTGGTGCTGCTCGGCATGGCCAGCAAGATCTTCTGTACCCCATGGTGGTCAATCAGGGTTGGCAGCTGAGCACTGTGATAAACGGTACAGCCCTGGATCACGCACCCCTGTTTGGCGGGATCGTCATCAATAAAGGCGACGGGATAAAACTCATTGCCTTGCAACAAGGCCATTTGCAGCTGTCGGCCAGAAGAGCCCGCGCCGTAGATCAACACCTGAGTACGAGCCAAACGGGTGGTATTAAGGAGCGCTCTGAAAAATAGCCGAACACCACCGACCAGCAGCACCAGAAAGGAGAGATAGATAACCGATACCGTTCTGGGCAGGAAGATATCGAAATAAAACGCAGAGATAACGAAGAAGCAGGTTGAAAGAAATGCCCCTAGTGAGATTGTCCATAACACCCGAAAGCTGACATATCGCAACACAGCGCGATACAGCCCCAGCCGCACAAACACACTGATACTAACGATAATAATTACGCCGAGCAGTGCCCAGTGATGGGGGCTATCGATTGGCCAGTTATGTTCAAGCCGGATCCAGTACGCACCCCAATAGGTCATGGTGATCAGGATCATATCAACGGTGACAGATACGGCACGCTTGCTGGCACGTGAGAGGGAGCCCAAGCAAGTCAGTAGCCAGCTTCCACCGGGTAAAAGCTCATTTCTCATTCTGGTACTCCTGCATTCAGGTGATACGCAAGAAACGCTAACGGCAAGTAGGCAATGACCAGACCGATCACACCATCGAGCTGGCCCAATACAATCATGACAGCGATCGGTGCAAGCCAGAGGCAATTTATAAGAAGCGCAGCCAATGTCACGTTTCGATGGCTCTGCCAACGCCTCGCCAGATATTGATAGCCATGAGTACGATGAGCCTCGCTCAGACGACACTTCAGACGATAGCGATTCAGCAAAGTCCAGGTCGCATCAACCACAAATACCCCGAGCATGACGAGCCATGCCCACAGGAATTGAGGTGCAGAAGCGGCATCCAGCAGCATCAGGGAAGCCAACATCAAGCCAAGAAAACCACTGCCACCATCCCCCATAAAGATCCTGGCGGGCGGAAAATTCCAGCACAAGAAGCCCGCCGCCGAAATCCCCAGTAGCAGGATCAAGCTGGCAGACGACCACTCCCCCCCAACCAGATAATGAAATAACGCCATGAACAGGCAGACGACAACGGCCTCGCCTGCCGCCAAGCCATCGATGCCATCCATAAAGTTGTACAGGTTGATAAACCAGATCACCCCCAGCCAGGCCAGTAGATAACCGAACCAGGCGAGATCTAACTGCCAGCCAAAGAAAGTCAGCGCTGGCAAACCATCAACCGCAGATACCACCAAGGCTGCCGCCATGCTCTGCACAATCAGGCGGGTTCGGGGCTTGAGAGAGATGTGGTCATCGATAAAACCAACCAGTGCAATGCCCAGCGCCGCAGCCCATATCAATGCGAAGCTGCTCTGGGATATGCCGGAGGACAGTGGGATCAGGGTGACAAACAACGGGGCTGCCAGCAGAAAGGTCGCCACGATAGCCATTCCACCGCCTCTCGGGGTAGGCACCTGATGCGAACTGCGATGATTGGGTTGGTCAAGCAAGCGGGTCTGGGCGTAGCGCCTGAGCAGGCCGGTCATGGTGATTGAAAGAAAAAGACAAAACATCAACAACAAAACAAATGCCAGCATCAAGACGACTCACTATGGGAAGATGCCATCAGAGATAGGGTCTGAGAGAGCGAATAGGGTGCCGACCATTGTAATCGGCTCTGAGCCTTACCGGTATCCATTTCCAGAGAGCCATAAATCCGTTGTAGCTTGGCATCAATCCCCAAACAACGACCAAGCCCTCTTATCACTCCTGGTGGGAGATAAAACAACCGACAGGCAACCCCTTCTGTTTCTGCAATCGCCGCCAATAACTGCGACGTCGACACTGCGACGGGATCTGCGACTAAAAAGACCTGGTTCACTGCGGCAGGGTGCGCTATTGCATGGGCAATGAAGTCACACAGATTAGGCAACGCCAACAAACTGCGCGCATTGTTCAAACGGGCAAAAGGGAGTGGGATCCCTTTGCGCACCCACGTCATCATGCTGGCAAAGTTAGCCTTCACCCCTTCCCCGTAAATAAGAGGAGGACGAATGATGGTTACCGCCATACCACACTCTTTCGCGAGTGCCATCAGCCCCTGCTCCGCCTCATACTTCGAGCGTCCATAGGGATCTTCTGGCGGACTCTGCACATTCTCATCAAATGGCTTGCCTGGCTCGGTCTGCTCGCCATTCACTTTGATCGAGCTAATAAAGATGAAGCGCTTCACCCCTGCCTCAGCAGCCTGCCGAGCAAGCGTGAGGGTGCCCTCTGTATTCACCGCTCGAAAAGCCGCCAGGGGATCTGTCGCGGTATCTGACATCACATGCACCCTGGCTGCACAGTGAACAACCACATCCACTTGTTGCAATTGGGCTGTCCAGTTGGCATCCGCAGTCAAAGAGGGAGCCTGAACCTGGTACGAAGCAAGCGGGTGACTTCGCACCGCACCTTTCACATTAGCCCCCAGACTAAGCAGGTGTTCACAGACCGCCTTGCCTACAAATCCGTTGGCACCTGTGACGAGAACAGTTCTGTTGAATTCTGCCATTACCACCAACGCCAGCCGTGAATATTGAAGAAAGTCACCATGGAACGCCCAAACATCCAGATATGACGCCAGCCTTTGCGTGATGCATGACCACCGTGATGGACAACCTTCACCTGAGGGACATAGGCAATCCGGCTGATCTTTCCTGCCCGCAAACTGATGTCAAAATCTTCAAAATAGAGGAAAAAGCGAGGGTCAAACCCTCCGAGCTGTTGCAAAACATCTGTGCGAAACAGCATAAAACAACCACTGACAATAGGTGGGTCCCACAACACATCATCATTGTTGAGGTGTTCAGCCATCTCATATTTCGCCAAGCGAGTCTGGAATAATTTCTTCACGAATGCAGGAGCAAAACCACGCAGCAATAAATCAAATACGGTTGGATAGCGTTTGCAAAGCCGTTGTACCTCACCATCTTCCCATGTAGCAAAAGGCGTCAATAATCCGCAATCCGGATGTTGCTCCATAAATTCGAGCGCATTTTTCAGTGCATCTGGGGCAACTTCAAGATCAGGGTTAAGAATGAGATGGTATCTCAAGCCGTCACCATATCGAATAGCTTGGTTGTGTGCGATACCAAAGCCTGGGTTATCAACACGACTAATATATTTTATTGAGTTAAAGCATCGAATGGACTCTATATACTCTTTAATTTCTTTAGATGGTTCACCACTATTATCCACAACAATTAACCTAGTGGATAAATTATGATAACTGAATGAACTTAACGCATCAAAAAACTTATCAAAAACTGTACTTAACAATACCTTCTCAGGATTAAACAAAACCATTGATATTAAGAGCAACTTTGAAAAACCTCATTAAATAACACGGCGAAACGATCACTCCATCTGGGAACTCCTGCTTTGATATGGTCATGCGCGAAAAATAACGTCCCGATAGGCACGAGATAATGACAATTGCTTTTGCTTTTAATCTCTCTATGATGCCAAGCCATTTCACCAAAGTTAGTAGAGAGAATAGGTGTTTCTGCAAGCGCATATTCATAGTATTTTACCGGATCAACAAATCTAGTAATGTCATTGACCACAAAAGGAATAATTGCCACATCAAACTTCGAAATTTCTGACATGACTTGACTATGAGGTATGGCACCTTTCAAAATAATATTTTTAGGCAAAGACTTCGGAATTCTGCTCTTTACCGGGCCAAATAAATGAACAGACGAGGTTGGATTTAAACTAGCAAGCTCGATTACCCATTGCCAATCAAACCAACTGGCAATAGTTCCAATGTAACCAAAAACATGCTCTTCACCTTTGTCAGTACCTTGTTCTTTGGTTAACCCATCAGCACAGGCATTTAAAACTAGCAGCTTTTTATCATGAATAAACTTGTCATATAATTCATGACTAGAGCACATTATAATATCAACCTCTTTGATGAGATTAGCCTCCATTAGAGTCATGTGTGTTCTAGATAGGCCATGATAAAAAGATGGAAAGTCATCCATAGCATCATAACAGGAGAAGTCCCAGCCTCTTGCCTTGAGTAAAGCAAGAGAAAGGCGACATGGCTTACCTATAACAATACCAGCCTTTTCCGTTCCGACAAAATCAAGAACTGAGTTAATTAACTTATTAATACGACTACCATTGAAGAAATTAAATAATATTTCAATAGGTTCTAATGGAATTAAAGAACCTGCCGAAACAATCTCCACATGTTCTATATTTGCAAGACCTGATGGTTCCGGGGCATGGCGCCCCGGCAGAAGATCTCCAAAATCAGGAAATCGGCTTGGATATGGCTCAACCCATAGTAACTCATCAACTCCATACTTAACTGCCATTTTCGCAAAAAAGTGGGGACGTTGATTTATACTACGCCAAGGTACAGGTGATATATATACTAGTCTCATATTGGCTTGCTATTAAAGTAATTTCTTACTATTTCTACAATGCGCTTGCTAGCATTACCATCGCCATAAGGCGATGCACCAATAGCCATCTTATCGTATGCAACTTTATCGGATAGTAACTGAGATGCCTCACGAACAATATCTATTGTCTCTGTACCGATTAATCTGACAACCCCCTCTGTTACGGCTTCAGGACGCTCTGTGTCACGACGCAAAACCAGTACAGGCTTACCAAGCGCCGGAGCTTCCTCTTGAACTCCACCTGAATCCGTAAGAATAAGATATGCGGACTTCATCGCCGTCACAAATGGACCATAGTCAAATGGCGAAACTAGCTGTATACGCTCATGGCCACGCAGATAACGATCAGTAACCTCACGGACATTCGGGTTGGGATGCACAGGGAAAAGCACATAAATATCTTCGTGCTTTTCTATTAACTCCAAAATCGCCTTACAAATATTTACTATTGGTTGACCAAAGTTCTCTCTTCGATGAGATGTTACTAATACAATTCGCTTATCTTTAGGGATCTCGATACCAAGATTAAAGTCAGTCTTGGCTGTTTCCAGGAGTGCATCAATAACTGTATTTCCAGTTACAGTAATCTGCTCTTGTGAAATTCCCTCACGAAGCAGATTTTCTCTGGAAACGGAAGTTGGTGCAAAATGCAAGCATGCCAAGTGGCCAGCTAGTACTCGATTTGCCTCTTCAGGGAAAGGAGAATATAGATCATGAGTTCTTAGCCCTGCCTCCAGATGCGCAAACGGTATCTTTTTGTAAAAGCATGCAAGAGCGGTAACAAACACTGTTGTTGTATCACCCTGAGCGATAACCATGTCGGGCTTCGCCTCATCCAGCGTTTTATCTATGCTCAACATTAGACGTGATGTCAGCTCTGGTAGCGTTTGTCCCGGAGTCATCACATTAAGATCATAGTCCGCTTGAATATTGAATAGGGCAAACGCTTGATCTAACAAATCGCGATGCTGAGCCGTTGCCAGAACAATAACATCAAAGTCATCAGCATTCTGTAACGCTTTAACCACTGGAGCCATCTTAATGGCCTCTGGCCGAGTCCCAACAACACACATTATCTTCTTCATATTATTATTCTCCAGTATAATCCAAAAAGAAATCGCTATTTTCACCCCATTTATTTTTAAAATAGGATGCATTACGATTGAAAAGATTTACATAAAAATCGCTTTCTGAATTTGCCTTCGTGGTTTGATGCGGTTGATGTCTAATGCCAGATAGATCTCTATAGCATATTTTGAATCCAATATTTTTTATCTGGAAAGAAAGATCTGTATCCTCAAAACATGTAGGATCATATTTTACATCGAATCCATCTATAGAACAAAAAATAGATTTTGGCATAAACATACCACAAGTCGCAAGATATCCTATGTCATTGCGATACCCTACTTGGATTGCTGTCGAATTCATAGCTCTATTAGGACAATAATCTGTTATCATACCCCCCAAATCTGAGCGGTGCTTATCAAACCACCCAGCACCCCATCCAATTGCACCAATCATGACATCTCGGTTCATAAGTGATAACGCCTCCTCAAAACATGAGGAAGAAGTGAACCATTGGTCAGAATCGAAAAATACAATATATGGAGCAGTTGCTAACGAGGCCCCCAGATTTCTACCAGATGAGCACCCATTAATAGGATTCTTAACGATTCTCACTGTTGGGAAGTTGTCTCTTACATACTCATATCCACCATCACTACTATTATTGTCTACAACTATAATTTCTTTAAGATAAAAACTACAATGCTCGATTAAAGTTGTAAGACACCTACCAATAATTCCTGCGTTGTTGTGAATTAATATTATCGCACTGACTGCATTAGAATACTCAGGCTTGGATGATGGCATTAGCTTGTCAAGACGAGCAAACCAAGAATTATTAGAAATAAAAATATCATTAGCTTGAGCAACATCAAGGGTATTTGTTTCTAACAATACTGATTTACAGAGATCACTAAACTCCTTCTTATCGTTAGCAATGCACACACCTGGATAATCAACAATTTCAGGAAGAAATGAAGAAACGACTTTCTTACCCATAAAAAGATACTCAAACACTTTGATAGGAGAAACGGCATCCGAAATTTTACCAGGAACAAAAGGCAATAATGTGAAATCACAGTAATGTAAGTAACTAGGTAATTCTTCGATATTCTTTGCACCGAGATATATTATATTATGGTAGTCATTTATTTTTTTATCTTGTGGTTTATCACCAATAAGAATGAAGGCAGTCTTAGGATTATTTATCGCAGCATGTTCAAGATAATCCCATGCAAACCACTCCCCATAAAGAGAACCAAAATACAATGCAATGAAATCAAATCCTGATGGATAATCGATTGGCTTTACGAACCGCTTGTATTTATCAAAAATGTATTCATTTGCAGCATTAGGTAAATACATAGCATCTGCTCTCCCCCTTTGCTTCAACTTCTCAACAAGAACTTTTGCTGTCCCTACGACAAGCACTGACTCAGTAATGAAACGTTGATAAATATTAATATCAAACCAGTCTCCACCTAAACTTGTCTCCCAATCATCAATTAACTCAAAAACTGTTTTTAAACCACGTTGATTAAACTTTTCGAAAAAAGGTAATGCAGCAGGATGAGGATGCTCAATAATAAGTGTTGCCGTAGACGATATTTTCTCCATAAGAGTAGTAGCATCTATGCTATTAATATAGAGGTGCTCAATGCCTTGAATACTTACCTCCGAGTCTAGGTGGCATCCTTTTTCAAAGTCAAACTTTTTATAGATATAAAGGTAAACAACTTTCCTGCCTGCTTTTACCGCCGCTCGCGCTAACTGAGCTGAACGTTGTCCACCACCGACATCATCAAATGGGACACCTGAGATAATTACTACATCATCACCAATATTGGTGCCAGCACTTTCATGAACAATTTTAATAGGGCTTGTGATATAACTATACTCTACCCCATTTAATCTTCTATTGATCCACTTGGCTGCAACTCTAGTTACACCTTTAACGCCACTTTTTTTATATACAGGAATAGCTCTTTTTACTAGATAGCTGGCATTTTTAACATACCGTGAAAATGACATAGTATTTTACCTAAATTTTCGACTCGGTGGATATAAACTTTTAAAATTAAGGATTATTGACGATTACAGAACTATCTATATCCCTTACAGACATTATCTTTTGTAACTCCGCCTTTAATTTTGCAATGTAAATCTCTTTATCCTCTATATATTCACGTGCTTGTTTAAGTTGTTTTTTATAATCTTCAATTAAAACATCATTATTATTAATGGACATAATATTAATTAATGGCAATAATTGCCGCTGTTGCAAACTAAGACTTTCATATTGTACATATATTATTTCAGATAACTTTAACAGCAGGTGATTACTATTAAAAAACTCAAAGTAATCATTTGATTTTTTCAAGTTAACGAATAAATCAACCAATAAAATCTCTTCTGTAATATTGGCTTTCGTCAACTCATTTATGAAAGTCCCCCATACGTTAGCTTCATTTGCGTATTTATATATATAGCACCTGTTATATTTTAAATTTCCTTCATGAAAGGTAGTGTTTAAGTCACTACGCATTTCCTCTGCAGATATGTTATCTAACCCCCGTCCAGAATAATTTTCCCTTCTTGCATGTAAAAGCAAAGTAGTCTGTACTGCACCTTTCACTCCATCATAGCCAACTAAAAATGCAGGTTTGCCAGAAGCACAAGCCTCTAAAATAACTCTCCCCATACCAGCGACACCCGAATATTTGTGAATGTTGCTCTTTATATCTAAACTTGCAGGTTTGAGTTCTACAAAATCTGATAATGATAACTCGTTTAGCTTTAACATTAAGTCGACTTTGTATGGTCCATCCCCTATAACAGTGAGCCCCGTAATACCGATTGACTTTGCCTTTATAGCAAAATCTATCAAACCAGTAGATTTTTCTTCATCTAATCTACTAATAAAAACCCACTGACCATATAGAGATAACTTTTGAGTAGTATTCTCTGAAGGTATAAAACTGTGTACATCTACGGCATTTCTGCAAATCAATAACTTATCTTTTTTCAAAAGACTTAATGGTAATAAGTCTCGCGTTTCCTCCGAAACACATAGTATTTTTTCTGCAGATGGCAGTATGATATACTTAAATAAAAAAATATATATGTAACCAAAATAGTTTGGTATTGATGCGGGGCCATGTAGACTTATTACATGCATCTTCTTTTCTAACTTAGCAGCAAACCCTCCTATAATATGTGATATAAAAGGATGTGTATGTATCACATCTATTTCCCATTCTGATATACAGCGCCTAACATTTTCGATTATTTTTATGAATTCACATGAATTTAATTTATTACTTAACTCACCTAAATACTCTACGTCTTTGAAGCCACTATTAGCAATATACTTACGGTCACCATCACCAACAGCTAGATATAATTCATGCCCTAAAGATGAGAGATGATTTACATAACCGATAATTTGGCTTTCTAAGCCTCCTAATATAAATTTATCTGTAATAATCAATATTTTCATATAAGTAATACCTACAATTAGCTATTGATAGTCACCTCTGTATCTAAAGATGCAATGCCACTACTTTTTAACTCTGGTTGTACAACTTTAAATATCAACGCATCCGTTCTCCTATCAAGATAGGACATTTCTAAATTCAGCAATTTTTCCGCTATTGCAAATGTCACAAAATATGTCCCTGGACATAAGTCAACTTTTATATTAAAAGTAACTTTATATTTTTCACCCGGTTGTGCTTTAGTAATATTCTTCTTATGATACATCGTACTGGTACCAAAGACACTGACCCCCTCTACAGTTCGAATTAAGATGCCTACTTGAATTTCATCAATCGGTGTTAGCACCTCAAAAAACACATCAAAAAACACTCTATTACCAGTATAGAAAAATTCTTTTACTTGTCCACTGAGGTCCTTTATTGAAAAATCTCTTATATGTGCAGCTGATACAACTTTACGCTCTGAAGGACAAGAGTCATTAATATGCTCTTGCTGTATTACTTTATCCTCAGAATAGGATTCTAATTTTCCATATTCAGAACTGTTGGATTGGTTCAAAAACCTTAAATAAGTACTTTCATCTGAATAGAGCAATGCATGGTATTGATCTATTATATCTTTTGTCTGCCCAATACCATGAATAATGCCTTTATGTAACAATATTGCTCTCTGACAGAATTTTTCTATAGTTGCGGTCGAATGAGTCACAAGCAATATGCTACAACCATTGAGACGTAGCCTTTCTATATAGTCATAACATTTTCTCTGGAACTTCTCATCTCCGACAGCAAGGGCTTCATCAACTATCAGTATTTCTGGTTCAATGCATGCTTGAACAGCAAAGGCAAGTCTGACAGCCATACCACTTGAATACGTCTTTACTGGTTGCTCTAGATGTTCCCCTATATCAGCAAACTCTATTATTTCTGGCAGTTTACGTTCCATTTTTTCACGGGAGATACCTAATATTGAGCCATTTAAATATATATTTTCTCGCCCTGAAAACTCCGGATTAAAGCCAGATCCTAATTCTAAAAGAGCAGCAACAATACCGTTGGTTTGCACATGCCCTAAAGAGGGTTGCAGTGTCCCGGTTATTATTTGCAGCAGTGTGCTTTTACCACTTCCATTTCGTCCTAAAATCCCAACAGTTTCTCCTTTTTGGAGCTCAAATGAAACATCTTTTAACGCCCAAAACTCATTATAGTATTTTTTCCCCGAACGAGAAAAGATCTGCTTTAGCCGATCTTTCGGATTGGTATACATCTCATAACATTTTGAGATACTTGAAACAACTATGGATGGATTATATGACATCAGCAAAACCGTCTCTTGTTTTTTTAAACCAGAAATATCCTAAGTAAAACAGAAATAGTGAAAAACACAGCCATCCAAACCATGCGGTCCAGTCAATGCCAACCCCAATAATCATCAGGGCCCTTACCTGCTCAACAATAAATGTCAATGGATTCATCTTCATAACAAATTGATAGTCAATAGGTAAAGATGATACAGGATAAAAAATTGGAGACAAAAACATCATCATTGTTGTGATTAATACAACCACTTGGCCTATATCTCTCAGATACGTCCCTAGTGAGGCTAGAAAAAATGAAATACCCAATGTAATGAATATCAAGGGAACTATTGCGACAGGAACCAATAATATTGTCGGGTTTACATACCCAAATACCATAACATAAAACGTAATCCAAACCACTAAGCTTGCACAAAAATTAAACAAAGATGATAACAACACTACTGGTGGTAAAAGTTCTAATGGGAATATAACTTTCTTGACAAAGTTAGCATTGGAGACTATTAGTCCAGGAGCTCGATTTACACATTCTGAAAAAAGATTATAAACAATAAGTCCGGAAAATAATACTAGAGCAAACTCTGTCTTTGAATCACTCCCCCCAGGCCACCTGGCCTTAAAAACAACACTAAATACGAAGGTATATACAGCTAACATCACAATAGGAGTTATTAATGACCAGAGAATACCTATAATTGACCCTTGGTATTTAGAAAACACATCCCTTTTTGCTAAATTAAAAAAAAGCTCTCTGTATTTATACATAATATGAAAGAAATCAAATAAATTATAATTTTCTTTTTTCCTATTATTCATAATTCTTATCAAACTCCACTATAGGAAATATACTGTCGCATTTTTCACTTACTGAAAACATTTCAACACCTTCATTTACTATTGTAAGAAATCGGATTAGCATCCTTTTCTGACATTATATAAGAACTAACATTCTTCAGTTCAGGCCAGCTAATAGCAATTTTTTCATCACACCAATTTACTATACGCTCTGATTGAGATGAATAGTAATTAGTAACCTTATAAACCACCTCGGCTATTTCGCTCATTGTAAGAAAGCCATGTGCAAATCCTTCTGGGATCCATAACTGTCGCTTGTTATCAGCTGATAGAGTAACGCCAACCCATTGCCCAAAGGTCGGCGAGCTTTTGCGAATATCTACCGCTACATCAAACACTTCACCCACAACACAGCGAACCAGCTTGCCCTGAGCATGGGGAGGCAACTGATAGTGCAAGCCACGTAATACCCCTTTTGAAGACTTAGAGTGATTATCCTGCACGAAAGTCACCGGATATCCTACCGCCTCTTCAAATAGCTTATTGTTGAAACTCTCAAAGAAAAAGCCACGCTCATCGCCAAATACTTTTGGCTCAAAGATAAGCACGCCAGGAATAGCGGTTTTGATTACATTCATCTGTGTATCCACATCAAATTCAATCTTGATTAGGGGAGCATATTCCCTCCCCCATATCACATCAGGCTTTGGCAACCATTCTTAACAAATATTGCCCATATGCATTCTTTGCCAACGGTGCGGCAAGTTCACGGACCTGGTCGGCATTGATAAACTTCTGGCGATAGGCAATCTCTTCTGGACACGCGACTTTCAACCCCTGACGTGTCTCAATGGTCTGAATAAAGTTACTCGCTTCAATCATGCTTTCATGGGTGCCGGTATCAAGCCAGGCATAACCACGGCCCATCATGGCCACCGACAGATTGCCTTGCTCCAGGTAGATACTGTTCACATCGGTGATTTCCAGTTCACCACGCGGCGACGGCTTCAGGCTCTTGGCGATCTCCACCACGCTGTTGTTGTAGAAATAGAGGCCCGTCACTGCATAATTGCTCTTGGGCTCCAACGGCTTCTCCTCCAGTGAAATAGCGATGCCCTGCTTATCAAATTCCACCACCCCATAACGCTCAGGGTTATTCACGTGATAGGCAAAGACGGTGGCGCAGCTCTCTTTGGCCGCAGCCGCCTCCAGCTGTTTCTGCAGATTATGGCCATAGAAGATGTTGTCGCCCAACACCAATGCACAAGGGTCTGAACCGATAAATTCTTCGCCCAAAATAAAGGCTTGCGCCAGGCCATCCGGGCTCAGTTGCACCTTGTATTGCAGATTCAAGCCCCACTGGCTGCCATCACCCAGCAGTTGTTCAAAGCGGGGGGTATCTTGCGGTGTGCTGATGATCAAAATATCGCGAATACCGGCCAGCATCAGGGTGCTCAGTGGGTAGTAGATCATCGGCTTGTCATAGATGGGCAGTAGCTGCTTGCTGACAGCCATGGTGACGGGATAGAGACGGGTGCCAGATCCACCGGCCAGAATAATACCTTTACGTTTGGTCATGTTGCTTACTTCTTATTTTTTAAACTGCAAAATAAAAGGGTGGCCTGATGCCACACCTTTACATTTTATCCCTGCCGACAAGGGATGCGTTCAACACATCCTTGCCAGTGATTTACTTGCCCAATATCTCGGCCAACATCCTCTCCACACCGACTTTCCAATCCGGCAGTACCAATTCGAAGGTTCGCTGGAATTTGCTGGTATCAAGGCGGGAGTTATGGGGGCGTTTGGCCGGAGTCGGGAAGGCGCTAGTCGGGACCGCATTGAGCTGCTTGACCGCCAGTTCAACCCCTGCCTCTGTGGCTTTGGCAAACACCAACCGTGCGTAGTCAAACCAGGTGGTGGTACCGGAGGCGATCAGGTGGTATAGCCCAGCGACCTCAGGTTTATTCTGCGCCACGCGGATCGCATGAGCGGTGCAGTCGGCCAGTAGTTCGGCTCCGGTTGGGGCGCCAAACTGATCATTGATGACCGACATTTCACTGTGCTCCTTGCCAAAGCGCAGCATGGTCTTGGCAAAGTTGGCACCACGGGCGGCATATACCCAGCTGGTGCGGAAGATAAGATGGCGAGCACAAAGCGCTGCTACCTGTTCCCCTGCCAACTTGGTCTCCCCATAGACGTTGAGCGGTGCTGTCTCATCGCTCTCGACCCAAGGGCGTTCGCCACTGCCATCGAAGACGTAATCGGTGGAGTAGTGAACCAGCCAGGCACCCTGCGCTTCGGCTTCTTTGGCAATCGCGGCCACGCTGGTGGCGTTGAGCAGCTCGGCGAATTCCCGCTCGCTCTCCGCCTTGTCGACGGCGGTGTGGGCCGCTGCATTGACAATCACATCCGGCTTGAGCAGGCGCACTGTTTCGGCCACCCCGGCAGGGTTGCTGAAATCACCGCAATAATCGGTGGAATCGAAGTCGACGGCGGTGACTCGGCCCAACGGGGCGAGTGAGCGCTGCAACTCCCAGCCTACCTGGCCATTCTTGCCGAACAACAGGATATGCATCAGGCACGCTCCCCGTAGTTTTGCTCGATTCAGGATTGATAGGCCCCGCTCTTGACGTTACCGACCCACTGCTGATTTTCCAGGTACCACAGCACGGTTTTGCGAATTCCGGATTCGAAAGTCTCTTGTGGTTGCCAATCCAGCTCGGAGCTCATCTTGCTGGCATCGATGGCATAACGGCGGTCGTGACCGGGGCGGTCGGTCACATAGGTGATTTGGTCGCGATAAGATCCTGCTTTCGGCACCATCTCATCGAGCAGATCGCAGATGGTATGCACCACCTCCAGGTTCTGCTTCTCATTGTGACCACCGATGTTATAGGTCTCGCCCACCACACCAGTGGTCACCACCTTGTAGAGGGCACGAGCGTGATCTTCCACATAGAGCCAGTCACGGATCTGATCTCCCTTGCCATAGACAGGCAACGGTTTGCCATCTAGTGCGTTGAGGATCACCAAGGGGATCAGCTTCTCGGGGAAGTGGAACGGGCCGTAGTTATTGGAGCAGTTGGTGACCACGGTCGGCAAGCCGTAAGTACGACGCCAGGCACGGACCAGATGGTCGCTCGATGCCTTGGAGGCAGAATAGGGGCTGCTAGGAGAATAGGGGGTGGTTTCGGTAAAGAGCGGCAGTTCAACGCCGGGGGCCACCTCATCGGGATGAGGCAGGTCGCCATACACCTCGTCAGTGGAGATATGGTGGAAGCGGAAGGCCGCCTTACCCATCTCGTCCAGACCATTCCAGTAGGTGCGAGCAGCTTCCAGCAGCATGTAGGTGCCGACGATATTGGTTTCGATGAAATCGGCAGGGCCGGTGATGGAGCGATCGACGTGGCTCTCTGCCGCCAGATGCATCACGGCATCGGGTTGGTGGGCGGCAAAGACGCGATCCAGCTCGGCGCGGTTGCAGATATCTACCTGCTCGAACGCATAACGAGCGCTGGCTGAAACCTCTGCCAAGGACTCCAGATTACCTGCATAGGTCAGCTTGTCGAGGTTGATCACTGAGTCTTGGGTATGCTGGATAATATGGCGAACCACGGCAGAACCAATAAAACCGGCACCACCAGTCACAAGGATTTTCATTGGAAGGTTCCTGATTTCAATATAACGAAATGGAAAGGCAAGATTTTTTGTAATGATTTACTGCTGTACGCCACCGTAATTTCTCTGTGAGAAATAAAAATGCAGCTGTGGTGACATAGTAAAATGTTGGTCTACTCACGGCGAAACACTTTGAAGGTGTGTTCCTAAAGTGCTTGAAAAATGGCCTCCTCACTTTATTGAGCCCAATTATTCCAAAAGTATCGCTTTCATTTACTTCAAAACTACCTAAATGGGCCTCCTTAGAGGCCCAGTTGATGGCTGAGAATTGCTGCGCATGAAATCTGAACACTTTGAGAACACAACCTAGCCCAGCAAATAAGATCAAAAGAGTATGTGGCACAACACACATGAGTATGTTTGTAGTGGTCTAATCATCCCGGACATCATTTTAGGTGGTACAGTCGCCACCATGACTTGAGGTGTTCAATGACAAGATTACGTCGCTCATTTACTGCTGAATTCAAACTCGAAGCCGCATCCCTGGTACTCGACCAGGGATACTCTGTCCCCGAAGCCAGCCGTTCACTGGATGTCGGTGAAACCATACTTCGCCGATGGGTTCAGCAGCTTCAATCCGAACGAACCGGCACCACCCCAATCGGCAAAGCGCTGACCCCGGAGCAGCAGAAAATCCAGGAGCTGGAAGCCCGTATCAACCGGCTCGAGCGCGAAAAGGACATTCTAAAAAAGGCTACGGCTCTCTTGATGACGGACGAGTTCAAACGTACGCGCTGATAGACCGATTAAGAGAGCAAGCCCCCATCACTCTGGTCTGCTGCGCTTTCGATGTTCCAACATCCTGCTTTTACGACTATCTGGCCCGCAAGCGGACGATTAACCGTGAGCGGATGCAGCAACGCAGCGAGTTGCGCCGTTTGTTCAAAGAAAGCCGGAACTCAGCGGGCAGCCGCGCCTTGATGTCGATGATGCGGGAGTTGGGGTATCAGATTGGCCGATTCAAAGTGCGCAGTCTGATGAAGGAGGTCGGTCTGGTATCCAAGCAACCGGGCGCTCATCGCTATCAGGTCGCCCGGTCT
Source organism: Aeromonas rivipollensis (assembly GCF_010974825.1). Taxonomy (GTDB): domain Bacteria; phylum Pseudomonadota; class Gammaproteobacteria; order Enterobacterales; family Aeromonadaceae; genus Aeromonas; species Aeromonas rivipollensis. Next base: position 184,356 of record NZ_JAAILA010000003.1, read on the forward strand.
GAGCGACCGGATATTCCCAATCTGCTGGCCCGTGAATTTGATGTCCAGCAACCCAATCAGGTGTGGTGTGACGATATCACCTATGTCTGGGCCGGTGGCCGTTGGCATTACCTGGCCGCAGTGCTCGACCTTCATACCCGGCGGGTCGTGGGCTGGGCGATATCTGACAAACCTGATGCGGAGCTGGCAATAAAAGCGCTCGAGATGGCCTATCAGCAGCGGGGTTGCCCATCAGGTGTGCTGTTTCACTCCGACCAAGGCAGCCAATATGGCAGCCGGGCATTTCGGCAGCGGCTGTGGCGCTATCGCATGACCCAGAGCATGAGTCGGCGTGGTAACTGCTGGGATAACGCACCGATGGAGCGGTTGTTCAGGAGCCTGAAGTCAGAATGGCTCCCGGCAACGGGCTATATGAACCAGCGAGAAGCGAAGCGGGATATCAGTTACTACCTGATGGATTACTACAACTGGCGGCGTCCACATCAACACAATGACGGGATCGCGCCCGCAAAAGCCGAGGATCGGCCTAACCAAGTGTCCGGATTTAGTTGACCACTACAGTTCTATGTCAGGCAAAACTATTCAAACAGGCAAAGACATATGCTACCGCCCTTGAGTTACAGCTCCCAACATGCTGCTTTTAACCTGATTTTGCGCGCTGTTGGTCATCATATCCTCCAGCTTCTTGTTTTACTTGATGTTTGACAATGGCGTCACATCACATTGCTCACCAGGTATTCCTGGTGCCTGCATTGCCCACATCTTGGGCAGTTAACCCGATTTTGGGCCAGATTCTATCTCGTTTGGCCTGTGAATGAACAGTCAAAACATCACAGGCTTCATATCCACGACGGACTCATTGATATCTTTATAGCTATTGTTAACGCTCCACCAAAGAATCCTAATCCCAACAATGGGAGACATAGACTTACCTGGCCGTAACTATTATAGAAGAGAAAAGTCACTTGTTTTCAAATTCTTACAAACGATGTGAGTGGACATGACATCAGAACCAAGATTGTGTTGCCAGGCATGGCCTCCACGCTGTAAACCGCCTAAAGCATGAGGATTCCTCGGCCCCGGCCCGTGCGATAGGAACGGTCGCAACCCTTGGTACTGAAGTGCTGGGTGAGCCCAAGGTTGCCGTTAGCTTTGGTTGAGGGGTCATGAATCCGCCAGGTACGGAGTGAGGCGGAGCGATGATAATAAAGGCAGACACGATTCAGTCCCGATACAGGGGGGTTATGTAGGATCCTCGTTGACTCTCCCCCTTAGACACCCTCTAATTGACAGCCTGGACCCTTATCATCATGCATCTTATGAAAATCCTACTGGTCGAAGACGACAAGCTGCTCAATCATCACCTCACCACGCTGTTGACCGAGGCCCAGAATCAAGTTCACAGCACCGACAGTGCCCAGGTGGCGCTGCACTATGCGGCCGACTACCCCATCGACGTGGGCATCATCGATCTGGGCCTGCCGGACATGGACGGTCTGCAGCTCATCAGCCGGCTGCGCGAACAGCAGATCCCCTTCCCCATCATAGTCCTGACGGCCCGGGGCAACTGGCAAGACAAGGTGGAGGGTCTGGAGGCCGGTGCCGACGACTATCTGGTCAAGCCGTTCCAGAAAGACGAGCTGCTGGCCCGCCTCAATGCCCTGGTTCGCCGCAGCGCCGGTTTCATCTCCCCCAGGGTGAAGGCGGGTGACTACGAGCTGGATCTCTCCCGCAAGGAGCTCACCGTCGCCGGCGAAGTCACTGTGCTCACCAGTTTCGAGTATCTGATCCTGGAATACCTGATGCGCAACGCCCGCCAGGTGGTTTCCAAGCAACAGCTGCTGGATCAACTCTATGGCGATGGCGAAGGGGATCCGAACACCATAGAGGTGATGGTGAGCCGACTGCGCAAGAAGCTGGATCCGGAAGGGGTCATAGCCCCCATCTCCACCATCCGCCGTCAGGGTTACATCTTCAATCTCTCCTGCAGCTGATGCCCCGTTTCATGCTGCACCCCATGCAACTGATCCGCCGCTCGCTGCACCTCAAGCTGATGCTGAGCGCCATGCTGGTCATCGCAATCATCATGACCTTCTCCGTCTATATCCTCTATCTTGGCCACGCCGAGGAGCAGGCGCAGAAAGCCAGCATCCGCATGCAGGAGAATCTCTCCAAGCTCTTCTCCTCCAAGCAGCCCGATCCCCATGCCATTACGGATCTTGGCAACATCACCCCGGATGCCATCGACCCCAATCTCGACACCCTTATCTGCCGCTCCGACGGTGAGCTGAGCTGGTCCAGCCTGCACATGCCTGAGGTGATCACCATGAAGGGGACCATCTGCCGGGATCTGATGAAATACCTTGGCGGTCTGGATCAGGACTATTTCTTCAAGCTGCACACCATCAAGAACGGCGAGAGCTACTTCATCTACAGCCTGCGCTTCCTGCGCAACCACGGCGACGGCCCCACCACCTACTACGTGGTCATGGTCGATTCCGCCAAGCGTTACCAGGCCCAGACCCGGGAGTATCTCTACCGCTGCATTCGTCAGGCGCTGCTCTCTTATTGCCTGCTCGGGGCCCTGCTGCTGCTCACCAGCTTCTGGAGTCTCTCCTCCCTGCGCACCATGGCGCGGCAGATTGACGAGATCCGCGCAGGCTCCCGGGAGTCGCTCTCCAACGACTACGAGCGGGAGCTGACGCCGCTGACCGAGTCGGTCAACCAGCTGCTGGAGAACGAACGCCAGCAGACCCAGCGTTATCAGCACGCCCTGAACGATCTGGCCCACAGCCTGAAAACCCGGCTGGCGCTCATCCAGATCACCGCCCAGGAGCTCAAGCTCGGCCACGATATCCATGACAATATCAGTGAGCAGATCACCACCATGGATCAGATCATCCAGTACCAGCTGCGCCGGGCCGTCACCGGACGAAAACGCCTTGCCAGCAAGGGTACCGAGCCTGTGCCCCTCATCGAGAAGCTGCTGGCCAGCCTCACCAAGGTCTACCGCCACAAGAAGCTGCAGACCGTCTTCCAGTTTGATGACGACGTCTTCTTTCACGGTGAACAGGGCGATCTGATGGAGTTGATGGGCAACCTGCTCGACAACGCCTGCAAGTTCGCCATAAGCGAGATCCAGGTGCGGGTCAACCGCCAGGGCAGCGGCCTGCTCATCGTGGTGGAAGACGACGGCCCCGGCATAGACCCCGGCAAATCGCAGCAGATCTTCCAGCGCGGCGTGCGGGCAGACAGCTCCCCCGGCCAGGGAATAGGGCTAGCGGTGGTGACCGAAATCGTGCACAGCTATGGCGGCAAGATCCGGGTTGACGAGTCACCGCTTGGCGGCGCCAGGTTCCATATCACCCTCCCCTGATACCGCGATAAGGGCTCATCCCATGGGCCCTTCCTTACCTCTATCTCCATGCAGGCTCTGCCCTGCCTGGATCCAGCACCTTCCAGATCCTTCCATCATTCCCAGACCACTTTATGAGGATTCACCGGCCCTGCCACATCCTCCTGGATACGGCGTCACCTATGGTTCCCTCATAGGGGGAATGCCACGACACCAGGTGGACAGACATAAAAAAACCGGCCGCAAGGGCCGGTGAAACAGTTCAGGCTTGTCAGGTGACAATTCGCACCCAGCGGATGAAGACAGCTTCCAATTCCCTGTGAAACCCTGCCCTCTTGAGTACGTGATGTCACTCTACGCCAGGGTCACTGAATCGGGACTGAACCATTTGTGCATTCTTTATCCGCCTCAGAGGCGGAACCCGAGGGACTGGCGCAGATAGGCGCCCGCCCCCAGCAGGCCGGGGCCCTCATGGGTGATGAGGAACACCGGGATGTCTTTCAGATAAGGCTTGAAGCGACCCTTGTCCTCGAAGGCGACCCGAAAGCCGGAGCCGATGAAGAACTCCTGGAAGCGGGGCACAATACCGCCGGCGATATAGACGCCGCCGAAGGTGCCCATATTGAGGGCCAGGTTGCCGGCAAAACGGCCCATGAGCACGCAGAACAGGCTCAGGGTGCGGCGGCAATCGAGGCAGTCACCCGCCAGCGCCCGCTCGGTGATGTCTTTGGGGGCAAAGGGCTCGGGTTCACGGCCATCGGATTTGACCAGGCCGCGATAGAGATTGACCAGCCCCGGGCCTGAGAGGAAACGCTCGGCAGACACATGGCCCAGCTCGCCACGCATCACCTGCAGCACCGCATCTTCCTCTTCCGTGTTGGCGGCAAAGTCCACGTGACCGCCCTCCCCCGGCAGACTGAGCCACTGCTCGCCCGCCTGCACCAGGTGCGCCACCCCAAGGCCGGTGCCTGCGCCATAGATGGCGATGGGCTTGCCGGCCACGGGGGCGGCCCCCCCGAGCTGGATGCGATCCGCCTCAGCCAGCACCGGGACGGCCATGGAGACGGCGGTGAAATCGTTGATCACCTGCAGGCGATCCAGGCCCAGGTTGCTCTGCATCTCGTGGATGGAGAACTCCCAGCTGTGGTTGGTCATGGCGACCCAGTCGCCGTTGATGGGACAGGCGATGGCGATGCAGGCTTCGCCCACCTTGACGCCATGCTCCTCCAGATAGAGGCGCATCACGGCCTCGAGGCTGGGGTGGGCCAGCCCGGAATAGGTCTTTGCCTGGGAAATGGCGCCGGTCGCCAACTCGCAGAGGGCCAGCCGGGCATTGGTACCGCCTACGTCGCCCACCAGCGCATGGGTATGCTGCATAACAAACTCCTTCGTTACCGACTCGGGGCGGCCCTTACCGTCCCGACATTGTTATTTGGTTGCAATACTACCCGAGCCCCTTCCCTTGCGGCGCGTCGGATGAATGCAACTGTGCGCCCGCTCACAGTGTTGTTGCTTTGCAACATTTGTAAGCGTTTTCAAGGGTCGGATGGAAGTTTGTAACCAAAAGCACGAAATAATTAGACATGAGTCATACTTTGTGGGGACGAGATTAGTTCCGATAAGCGCTTGTCTTGTATAGTCATCAAGTAGATTGGAAACCTGCTTGAGCTGTGAATTTAGTGCACAGACACTGAAGTTAAATTACAAAAATGCCTGGTGGTAATGATGAATACCCTCGATAAAATTACGAACAATTTGGAAAGTTTCAGTAAATCAGAGCGTAAGGTGGCTGAAGTGATCCTGGCGTCGCCCCAGACCGCCATTCACTCCAGCATTGCCACCCTCGCCAAGCTGGCCGATGTCAGCGAACCGACCGTCAATCGCTTCTGCCGTCGTCTCGATACCAAGGGCTTCCCCGACTTCAAGCTGCACCTGGCCCAGAGCCTGGCCAACGGCACCCCTTATGTGAACCGCCACGTGGAAGCGGAAGACGGGCCCGATACCTATACCGCCAAGATCTTCGAATCCACCATGGCCTGTCTCGATGCCGCCAAGAACAGCCTGGACATCTCCGCCATCAACCGCTGCGTCGATATCCTGACCCAGTCCAAGAAGATCAGCTTCTTCGGCCTGGGCGCCTCTTCCGCCGTGGCCCGCGATGCCCAGAACAAATTCTTCCGCTTCAACATCCCCGTGGTGAGCTTCGACGACATCGTCATGATGCGCATGAGCTGCATCAACAGCAGCGAAGGGGATGTGGTGGTGCTGATCTCCCACACCGGCCGCACCAAGGCGCTGGTGGAAATCGCGGCCCTGGCCCGTGAAAACGATGCCACCGTCATCGGCATGACCGCCAAGGATTCCCCCCTGGCCCGGGAGTGCAACCTGGTGCTCTCCATGGATGTGCCGGAAGACACCGACGTCTATATGCCGATGGCGTCCCGCATCGCCCAGCTGGCCCTGGTGGACGTGCTGGCAACCGGCTTTACCCTGCGCCGTGGCATGAAATTTCGCGAAAACCTGAAGAAAGTCAAAGAAGGTTTGCGCGAATCCCGCTTTGATACCCCGCATAATTCCTGAATCATTCGGGGGTCCGCCCCCGACTGTCTATGCCACCGGGCTTGGTGTAGTATCGTAATTTAATAACACAAGGCCACCCAGATGGCCTGCAAGCAGGCGCCATGCCACATGCTTGACGGGGCAGTATTTCAAGTCATATCAACTTCACATTGGAGTCTTTCATGCCAAGACGTACAAAGATTGTAACCACACTCGGTCCGGCGACCGATCGCGACGGCATCCTCGAGGGGATCATTCGCGCCGGTGCCGACATGGTGCGGATGAACTTCTCTCACGGCACTCCTGAAGATCATATCCTGCGCGCCAACCAGGTGCGTGAAATCGCCGCCAAGCTGGGCCGTCATGTGGCCATCATGGGGGACCTGCAAGGCCCCAAGATCCGCGTTTCCACCTTCAAGGATGGCAAGATCTACCTCGCCATCGGTGACAAGTTCATTCTCGATGCCGCCCTCGGCAAGGGGGAAGGCTGCCAGGAGCAGGTCGGCATCGACTACAAGAGTCTGCCAAACGACGTGGTAGCCGGCGACATCCTGCTGCTGGACGATGGCCGCGTGCAACTGAAAGTCGAGCAGGTCGAAGGCACCCGCATTCACACCACAGTCACAGTGGCCGGGCCTCTCTCCAACAACAAGGGCATCAACAAGAAAGGGGGCGGTCTCTCCGCTCCGGCCCTGACCGAGAAGGACAAGGAAGACATCAAGACCGCCGCCCGCATGAACGTGGACTACCTGGCCGTCTCCTTCCCCCGCAGCGGCGATGATCTGCGCTACGCCCGCGAACTGGCCCGCGAAGCCGGCTCCAACGCCAAGATAGTGGCCAAGGTCGAGCGCGCCGAAACCGTCGCCAGCGACGAGGCGATGGAAGACATCATCCTCGGCTCCGATGCCGTCATGGTGGCCCGTGGCGATCTCGGCGTCGAGATCGGCGACCCCGAACTGGTGGGCGTGCAGAAGAAGCTCATTCGTCACTCCCGTCGCCTGAACCGCGTGGTCATCACCGCGACCCAGATGATGGAGTCCATGATCAACGCCCCGCTGCCGACCCGCGCCGAGGTGATGGACGTGGCCAACGCCGTGCTGGACGGTACAGATGCTGTGATGCTCTCCGCCGAGACCGCCGCTGGCCAGTTCCCCATAGAGACGGTCACCTCCATGGCCAGCGTCTGCGTGGGTGCCGAGAAGCACCCTAGCCTGAACGTCTCCAACCACCGCATGAGCTACACCTTCACCTCGGTGGAAGAGGCCGTGGCCATGTCCACCATGTATGCCGCCAACCACCTGGAAGGGGTCAAGGCGATAGTGGCACTGACCGAGTCCGGCACCACACCGCTGCTGATGTCCCGCATCAGCTCAGGCCTGCCGATCTTCGCCATGTCTCCCCACAACAAGACGCTAGCCTGGACCAACCTCTACCGCGGTGTCACCCCTGTGCTGTTCGACGGCGACGAGAGCAAGCCGGTCTACGAGGTGTGCCGCGAGGCGCTGGACGTGCTCAAGGCCAAGGGCCTGGTCCAGAGCGGCGACATGGTGCTGCTGACCCACGGCGACAAGATGGAAACCGTGGGCAGTACCAACACCTGCAAGGTGATGATGGTCGAGTAATCCCTCGCTTGGACATAGACAACAACGGCTCCCGCGGGAGCCGTTTTTTATGGCGCCAAACCAGGTTCAGCCACGAAACAGCTCCACCTTGTCCCCATCCTGCAGGCTGCCGGCGCCGCGTACCACCACCCTGTCCCCCTGCTTGAGGGCCCCGCTCACCGCCACCTGCCGATTGTCCCCGAACAGCACAGTCACCGGCACCCGGTTCACGGTCAGTGCCTCACCGCGCTGCTCCACCTGATAGACCACGCTCCCCTCGGTGCCGAGCACCAGGGCATCCCGCGGCAGCAACATGGTCTGCTGCTCCACGAGCGGCAGCGCCACTCGCACCGGCGAGCCTATGATGAAACGACCCGGCTCTGGCCTGAGGCGCAGCTCGATGAGGCGCGACTTGGGATCGGCGCTCGCCGCCCGCTGGTAATAGACGGCGTGGCCGCTGAGCTGCTCCCCTTCCACCCGCAACCTGGCCTTAGCTTCCAGCTGGCTGGCCCAGACGATGGGGGCCCGCAGCCGGATGTCAGGCTGCGCCGGGTTGACCAGCTCCAGCGCCCGCTCCCCCGCGTCCACATGCTCCCCCGGCTGGATGAAGTGCTCGTTCACTACCCCATCGAAGGGGGCGAAGATGTGGGTTCTTTGCAACTGCTCCTCGATCTGGCGCACCTGTACCCGGGCCAGCTGCTCCGCCAGCTCGGCCTGCTCTACTTCATAGCGCGCCTTGTCGTACTGGCTCTGGGAGGCACTCTTCTGCTGGTGCAGCCGCTCGAGGCGCTGGAACTCGGCGCGGGCGTAGCGCAGCTTGCTCGCCTCCCTCGCTTGCTCGGCCCGGGACTGCTCCAGGGAGAGGTGCAGGGTGGCGGCGTCCAGGCGCAGTAGCTCGTCCCCCGCCTTCACCCGGCTGCCGAACTCGGCAATCCACTCCACCCGACCACTCACCTCTGCGCTCAGCGCCGCCTGCTGGCGGCTCGCGACAGTGCCGCTGACCCAGATGCTGGCCCCCGCCTCCCCCTGGGTCACGGCCGCCAGGGTCACCACCTTTGCCCCGGCAGGCCCTGCTGCCAGCAGGGCCAGGGTCATCATCATCCTTGTGAACATCTGTATCATCGATAGGCTCCTTCTCAGGCCCGCTGCCGGATGGCGTGGGGCGCGTCGACCCGCTCACCCAGCCGCAGGAAGGCGGGTAACAGGACCAGGGTGAACAGGGTACTGCAACTCATGCCGCCGACGATGACGGTGGCGAGCCCGCGGTAGATTTCGCTGCCCTCGCTCGGGCTCAGCATCAGCGGCAGCATGCCGAAGATGCTGGTGAGGCTGGTCATGGCAATGGGCCTCATCCGGCTTTGCAGGGCATCGGCCACCGCCGACTGGCGGCTCATTCCTTCCCGCTCGGCCATGCGGGTCTGGTGCACCAGCAGGATGGCGTTGTTGACTACCAGCCCCAGCAGGATCACGAAACCGATGATGGTGAGCAAGTCCATCGGCAGCGGCACCAGCAGGCCGCTCAGGTGCAGCGCCAGCACGCCGCCCACTGTGGCGAGCGGCAGGGTCAGCAGCACCAGCACGGCATCCTTGAGGGAGGCGAAGACCCCCCACAGCAAGATGAGCAGTATCATCACGGCGAACAGGAAGATGCCGCCGAGGTTGTCCAGGGCCTGCTGCAGGCTGTCGGCGTTGCCGGCAACCCTCAGCTCGCCCCCGACCGGCAACAGCGGCCGGATGGCGGCGAAGCTCTTGGTCTGCAGGGTCTCCAGCACCTGCTCCATGCTCATCCCCTCAGGCGGGGTGATCTGCAGGCTGATGCTGCGCCGCCCGTCGGCCCGAAAGATGCTCTCAGGCCCGAGGCCAGGCTCCACCCGCAGCAACTCGCCGAGGGGGACTATGCGCCCGGACGGAGTCGCGAGCGGCACCGCCTTCAGCTCGTCCGGATTGGCGGAGGCCTGGCCCATCAGCAGGATGTCGAGCCGCTCCTCCCCGTCGAAATACTCGCCGACCCGCAGGCCGTCGCCGAAGGTCTGGATGATGGCGGGCAAGGGGCTGCGATCCCAACCCACCTCGGCCAGACGCCTGTCCTGGGGCACCAGCCGCAGCTCGGGGGCGGTGAAGTCGAGCCCGGGCTCAGGCCTTATCTGGGCCCCCGGCAAGTCGCGCTGCACCATGGCCATACTCTCTCTGGCCGCCTGATAGAGCGCTGGCAACTCGCCCCCCTGGATCAGCAACGAGATGCCGTTCTCGCTGTCGAAGCCGCCAAACAGGGAGCCCTGACCACCGAAGACCCGGGTATCGGGTATGCCCACCAGCAGCTGTTTCATCAGGAGCTGCTCCAGCGCCTTGATCCGGGTCTCGTCCCTGGGGCGCACCCCGATCTGGGCGCCGCCCGGGTAGCGCAATATGTAGTAGTTCTTGAGGGCCGGCTCCTGCTCCCCCTTCATGTAGGGATCCAGCCTGGCAATGAGCGTGTCTATCACCTCCTCCCGCTGGGCCTTGAGATTGACCCCTGGGGTGAAGCTCATCCACACATCGATGGCATCACGCTTGACGTCCGGCAGGTAGTTCATCTTGGGCAGCAGCAGCCAGCTGGCCAGCACGGGCCCGCTCATCATCAGGACGATGAGGGTCCAGCGCCGGGGGGCAGTGCCGGTCCAGCGGATCACATGGCGGGTGGTGCGCTGCCACAGTGATTCATAGGGATCGACCAGTCGCTCGCGCCCCATCCAGCGCGCCGCGACCGCCGGCAGCACGGTGACCGCCACCAGCATGGAGACGGTGACGGCGCAGGCGATGGTCAGCGCCAGATCGGCAAACAGTTGACCTTCTACGTCGTTGAGCAAGAGTACCGGCAGGAAGATGGCGACAGTGGTGAGGGTGGAAGCCACCAGGGCGGTCCACACCCGGCTGGTGCCTTCCAGCGCCGCCTCGGCCTTGCTCAGATCCCCCCGCTCATGGCGCCGGTAGATGCTCTCCAGCACGACGATGGCTGCATCCAGCACCATGCCGACGGCGAAGGCGATCCCCGCCAGGGAGATGATGTTCAGCGTCCTGCCCATCACCTTGAGCAGGCAGAAGGTGAGCATGATGCTGATGGGGATGGCGATCGCTATCATCAGGGTCGCCTTGAGCTGGCGCAGGAAGACCCAGAGGATGGCGCAGGAGAGCAGCACTCCCAGCCCCAGGTTGGCGGTCACCATGCCCACCGCCCGGTTGATGTAGAGGGAGGCGTCGAACGACTGCTCCATGTGCAGACCGACCGGCTCCAGCACCTCGCGGTTGAGCTCCTCCACCTTGAGCTTGATCCCCTCCAGCGCCGCCAGGGCATTGGCCCCGCTCTCCTTGAAGATCTGCGCCGCTATGGCGGTGTTGCCGTTCTGGATGCGCAGCACAGGGTTCTCCTCCCGGGCCAGCCGCACCTCGGCCACATCCCGCAGGTAGATGGGCAGACCATCGCGCCAGTCCACCACCTTGTCCCCCAGCGTCTCGACATCGTAGCGACCGGCGAAGCGCAGCTTGTACTCCCAGCGGCCTATATCGAGGGTGCCGGCCGACACGTCCCAGCCAGTGGTTGCCCGGCTGGCGAGCACGGGTATCTCCACCCCCAGTTCGGCGGCACGATAGGGGTCGAAGCGGATCTGGATTTGACGCTCGTTGATCCCCTCCACCTCCACGGTCGACACCCCGGGGATGCGCTCAAGCTCAGGCTTGACCCTCGCCTCGATCAGCGCCTGATGATCGTCGATCGCCCCCTTGGCACCCGGCAATTGCTGGATGAAGAAGAAGGTGAGGGTGTCGTTGCTGCTGTAGTTGTTGACGTAGGGGCCGCCGATCTTGTCCGGCAGGCCGGAGACCCGGTTCAGGCGCGAGATGACGTCGAGCTGGGCCCGCTGCATGTCGGTGCCGAGGGCAAACTCCATGTCGATTTCGGTAAAGCCGGGATAGCTGTTGCTGGTGAGGTTTTTCAGCCCCTGTACCCCCTGCATCTCCTGCTCTATGGGGTCGGTGATTTCCGACTCCATCTCCTGGGGCGAGGCCGAGCGCCAGTCCACCGAGATGTTGAGGTGAGGACGATCGATGTCGGGAAACAGCTGGACAGGCAGTCCCCGGATGCTGAGCAGGCCCAGCAAAAAAATAAGCACGACCGAGACCGCCACCCAGATGGGGCGTTCGATCGCCGTTTTGGCGAGGTTCATTCACTCTTCCTGAGTTGTTGTTATCGGCCATTCCGCTGGCCTTGCTTCCTGCCCCAAGGGTGGGGGCCATTGCATTTAACTGGAATTAATCGAGGTTGTAAATGCCTGGTTAACAAACAAAAAAACCGGCCACATGGGCCGGTTGTCAGTTCACTCTCGGGGTCAGGCGGCGTGCACAACCGGGTTCGGTTGAGACAACCCTTCCAGCTCGCCGGGGGCGAAGTTGTCCACCTGGATCGCCTCGTAGCGCAGGGCATCGGCGGCCAGCAGCTTGTCCGCCTCCTCCTTGCCGAGGATGGACTGGGACAGGGCCGCGGCCACCAGCTCCGGCAGGGCCATCTTGCGGGGCAACTTGCCCTCTTTCTGGGCCTGCACCAGCTTCTTCTCGATGGGTTGCACCGCCACCATGGCCTGGAAGGCGCGCTCCATCAGACCGACCGGATCAGCGTCATCCTTGCCCACGTAGCAGAGTGCAGTCAGACGATCGCGGAACTCGCCCGGGGTCATCATGGCCAGACAGATGGCGTGGCAACGCTCGTCTGCCGGCATCTTGTAGCCCACGCCAAACGGGAAGACCACGCGTTTGAGCACTGCGCCCACCACCTTGTTCGGGAAGTTCTGGAAGAAGCCCTCGAACGCCTTGCCGATGAGATAGAGGTTGCGCTCCACCGCGTACTGCACGAACGGCAGATCCGAGACCATGCGGCCCTGATCCTCGTAGTGCTTGAGGGTGGCGGAGGCCAGGTAGAGGTGGCTCAGCACGTCGCCAAGACGGGCGGAGATCATCTCCTTGCGCTTGAGATCGCCACCCAGCATCAGCATAGAGACGTCGGCGCACAGGGCCAGCCCTTTACTCATGCGAGAAAGCTGCTTGTAGTAGCGGGCGGTTTCGCCAGCCACAGGGGCATTGTTGAACTGACCCAGGGTCAGCCCCTGGAACAGGGCGCCGAAGAAGTTGCCGGTACCGAAGGCGATGTGCTTCATCAGCAGGGCATCAAACTTCTCGAGGCCGCGCTCCACGTCGGTGTCGGCGGCGGCTTCCAGCTCGGCAAACACATAAGGATGGCAACGGGTGGCCCCCTGCCCGAAGATCATCAGGTTGCGGGTCAGTATGTTGGCCCCTTCCACCGTGATGGCGACCGGAATGCCCATGTAGGCGTAACCGGTGTAGTTTTTCGGGCCCAGCTGAATGGCGCGACCGGCGTGGATGTCCATGGAGTCATCCATGATCTGGCGGGCCATTTCGGTCATGTGGTACTTGGAAATGGCAGTGACTATGGCAGGTGCCTGACCCAAGTCCAGGGAACCTGCGGTCATGCGACGGGCCCCTTCCAGCTGATAGGTTAGGCCGCCGATGCGGGCCAGCGCTTCCTGCACTCCTTCAAACTTGCCGATGGACATGCCGAACTGCTTGCGCACGTAGGAGTAGGCCCCCACAGTGCGGCTCGCCATGTGACCGCAAGCGGTGCCGAGGGCAGGCAGCGAGATGCCGCGACCGGCGGAGAGGCATTCGACCAGCATGCGCCAACCACGGCCGGCGTAATCCGGGCCACCTATGATCCAGTCGAGCGGAATGAACACATCCTTGCCGAAGGTCGGGCCGTTCAGGAACGCTAGCCCCATGGGGTAGTGGCGATCACCGACCCGCACGCCCGGGTGGCTGGTGGGGATGAGGGCGCAGGTGATGCCGAGCTCTTCCTTGTCACCCAGCAGCTTCTCCGGGTCATAGAGCTTGAACGCCAGGCCCAGCACTGTGGCGCGCGGCGCCAGGGTGATATAGCGCTTGTTCCAGTTCAGGCGAATACCCAGTACCTCTTCACCCTTGTACATGCCCTTGCAGACGATCCCCTTGTCAGGAATGGCGCCAGCGTCCGAGCCCGCTTCCGGCCCGGTCAGGGCGAAGCAGGGCACTTCCTTGCCGTTGGCCAGCCCCGGCAGCCAGAAGTCCTTCTGGGCCTGGGTACCGTAGTGCATCAGCAGCTCGCCCGGGCCGAGGGAGTTCGGCACCATGACGGTGACCGCCACGCTCAGGCTCTTGGTGGCGATGCGGGTGACTATGGTGGAGTTGGCAATCGCCGAGAACTCGCGACCGCCATAGGATTTCGGAATGATCAGGGAGAAGAAGCCTTCCTTCTTCAGATAGTCCCAGACCGGCTCTGGCAGGTCTTTGGTTTCGTTGACGATCTTGAAGTCGTCCACCATGGCGAGCAGGGTCTCGACCTGATTGTCGATGAAGGCCTGCTCCTCGGCACTCAGTTCGGCCTTGCCGTAACCGTGCAGTTTCTTCCAGTCCGGATTGCCGCGAAACAGCTCGCCATCCCACCAGACGGAGCCGGCTTCCATGGCCTCCCGCTCGGTGGCCGACAAGGGTGGCAGTATCTTCTTGAAGATGCCGAACACAGGACGGGTCACCACCTTTTTACGGATGGCGGGCACGCCGAGTACCACGGCTATCGCCAGCACCAGCAGGACAAGCAATGTGATCATACCGAAGTTCCTTCTATTTCACTGTTTCCGTTGATTATTGTTAGGTGTTACACGGCCAGGGAGAGCCTGGTCGACTCCACGGGCGCCCCGACACCGGACGCCAGATAAGGAATAACGTTGCGCACCAGCCCTTCCACATCGAGCTGCTGGCCAAAATCGGCCTGGGCGATGTCACGCAGGGCATCGGCGGAGGCCATGGTGAACACGACTGTGCCCAGGGTGAAGTGCAGGCGCCAGAAGAGATCCGCCGGCGACAGGGCCGGGTTGGCCTTGGAAATAGCCTGGGTGATCCCGTGCAGCGTCGCCCCGTAGTGGGTGGTGATGAAGCGACGCAGGTGGCCCTGGCTGTCAATGTAGCCGCGCCCCAGCAACTGCATGAAGAGCGCCGGGCCGTTGGCCCGCACCGCCACCAGCTTCATCAGGGGCTCGACGAAACTTTCGAACACCTGCAGCAGGGTCAGCTGCTCCTGGGCCATCAAGGTCTGAAGGCGAGCATCCAGCTCAGGCATGAAGATACTCAGGTAGCGATCGAGCACCGCCTGGATCAGCTCCTTTTTGGAGCCGAAGTGATAGTTGACCGAGGCCAGGTTCACATCGGCCTCACTGGTGATCAGACGCAACGAGGTATCGGCGAATCCCCGCTCGGCAAACAGCACCTCGGCGGCGTCGAGAATACGGTTTTTGGTATCGATTTTACTCACTGGACACCTCACTTAAACGAATGTTTAAAAAGTACGTTTCACGCCCAGTCATGTCAAGAGAATGTGAACAGGTGTTGGCGAAATGTTTTCAACCAAAAAAGCGGGAACAAGATGGGAACTTAGCGGCCAGGCAGGACTCTATATCTATGCCACTGCAATTAAACATTAAGTCTCGCCCAACTTGCGCCATGCTAGTTGGGCATTTTTTTATCCGGATGGCGGCGAGAATTGCGGGCGAAAAAAAACCGTCGCAGGGGCGACGGTGGGGAAAAGTGAGTCGAATCATCCAGTTTCGACTCATCGATGAGAGTTCAGGCTTGCATCGATGGGGCTATGCTCGCAGACAAAGATGGTCAGACTTTGTCAGTCCTGGCGTAATTTGTGACAAAGTATGGCAGGCCGCCACATGGCCCGACTCCGCCAATCTTGCTATGCTGGCGCCTCATGCCAGAGGGGAGAAAAGATGAAGTACCAGGTCGATACCCACACGCACACCGTCGCCAGCACCCACGCCTACAGCACCATCCACGATTACCTGCCCATTGCCAAGGCCAAGGGGATCAAGCTCTTTGCCACCACGGATCATGGTCCCGACATGGCCGATGCGCCCCACTTCTGGCATTTCGTCAACCTGCACGTCCTGCCACGGGTGGTGGACGGGGTCGGCATACTGCGCGGCATCGAGGCCAACATCAAGAACATAGACGGCGAAATAGACTTCCCCGAGCGCTACGAGTCGCGCCTTGACATGATCATGGCCGGCTTCCATGAGCCCGTGTTCCCCCCCTGCGATCAGGCAACCCATACCCAGGCCATGATCAACGCCATCCGAAGCGGCCGGGTCGACATGATAAGCCACCCGGGCAACCCCGCCTTCCCCATCGACATCCAGGCCGTGGTCAGGGCCGCCGCCGAGTACAGGGTGGCGCTGGAGATCAACAACTCCTCCTTCAGTCACTCCCGTCCGGGCAGTGAAGGCAACTGCCGCGCCATTGTCGAGGCGGCGAGGGATCTGGGTGCTTACCTCACCTTCGGCTCAGACTCCCACGTGGCCTTCAGCCTGGGGGATTTTGACCACTGCCACCGGCTGGTGACCGAGGCTGGCTTCCCCGAGGAGCGGATCCTGGCACGCACCCCCCGCGCCCTGCTCGCGTTTCTCGAGAGCCGTGGTCGCGCCCACATTCCGGAATTTGTCGATCTCTGAAGTGTGCCTGTAACTCCATGAGCAGGCTCATAAAAGCAGTCCTGGCTCATTGACTTGCCAGCACATTTTCGGGAATCTAGGGACAAGCCGGTGTAGCTCAGTTGGTAGAGCAGCGCATTCGTAATGCGAAGGTCGCAGGTTCGACTCCTGTTTCCGGCACCAGGTAAAACAAAGGGTTAGCTTCATCCAGACGCTAACCCTTTGTGCTTTTTGTGATGTGGGCCCCCGCCAGGGACCCTGCTTGTCCCGCGAGCGCCCAGCCCATTTCTTTCATATACCGGCGATGTCCGGTTCTTCCATTCTGCCCCTTGCACGCCAGCCGGGAGGCTCAGCAGTCAAGGCATGAGCCCCAGGCGAATGGTCCCAAGATGGCGGCACCTGGCCGGGCTTTGGCCGCTCGGGCACCTCTTACCGCACGGCATAGATCTGGTCGAACACCCCTCCCTCCTTGAAGTGGGTGCTCTGGATAACAGGCCACTCGCCAAAGGTCTTCACCACGTTCAGGAAGGTAGCGTTCGGGAAACGATCGGCAAATTCGGCGAGGATAGCCGGGCTTCGCGGGCGCAGGTAGTTGTTGGCGGCGATGCGCTGGCCTTCGTCAGACCACAGGTAAGTCAGGTAGGCCTCAGCCTCCTTGCGGGTGCCCTGCTTGTCGACCACCTTGTCGACGACCGCCACCGGGAGCTCGGCCACGGCGGTGACGCTGGGGTAGACAACCTCGAAGCTGCCACGACCGAACTCGCGGGCTATCATCTCGGCTTCGTTCTCGAAGGTGATCAGCACGTCGCCTATGCGGTTCTGGATGAAGGTGGTGGTAGCCGCGCGGCCACCGGTGTCGAGCACGGGGACTTGCTTGAACAGCTTGCCGACGAACGCCCTGGCCGCCTGCTCGTCGCCCCCCTGCTCCAGTACATAGCCCCAGGCCGACAGGTAGGTGTAGCGGCCGTTCCCCGAGGTCTTGGGGTTGGGCACTATCACTTGTACCCCCTCCTTGAGCAGATCAGGCCAGTCCTTCAGCCCCTTGGGGTTGCCCTTGCGCACGATGAACACAGTGGCCGAGGTGAAGGGCGCGCTGTTGTCCGGCAGGCGGGCCGCCCACTCTTTCGGGACCAGGCCGCCATGCTCGGCCAGGGCGTTGATGTCGGTGGCCATGTTCATGGTGATGACATCGGCGGGCAGGCCGTCGATGACTGCCCGCGCCTGCTTGCTCGAGCCGCCGTGGGACATATTGATCTGCAGCGGCTCGCCGCCTTCCGCCTGCCAGTGTTTCTGGAAGGCGGCGTTGTAGTCCTTGTAGAAGTCACGCATCACGTCGTAAGAGGCGTTGAGCAGGGTGGCGGCCTGGGCCAGCGGGGCCAGGGCCAGTCCTGCGGCGAACAGGGTGGCGGGCAGGAGTCGTTTCATTGCACGTCCTTGGAATGAGAGTCGAGTGACCAACTATAAGATCCCCCCATTTATTCTTTGAAAGAATAATTAGTGCGTAGCTTATGCGATTAATAGCATCCCCTCGGCCGGACTCAGCGAACGAACCGGATGCTGACTGCGAGCCGGTCGCCGGTTTTCTCTGGCCGGTGATGACGGTAAGGGCTGGTGCACATCCTAGAAGGCGCTTGTGCAGGCTTGCTCCCGGTCTGGGCGGGTTTCTCCCCGCAACCAGGCTGGGCTTTGCATGGTCAATCGCACCTAAAAAAACAGGGCGAACCAGATGGTTCACCCTGTGGCTGTCACGTTGTCAGCGAGAGAGACTAGCCCTGCCCTTCGGAGGCCGCCGGGGCCTCCTTGGGTGCCTGCCAGCCGCCACCGACCGCCTTGTAGAGGGCGACCTGGTTGCTGAGCTGGGCCAGGCGGGTGCTGATCAGCCCCTGTCTGGCGCTGAACAGAGATCGCTGGGCATCCAGCCTCGTCAGATAGCTGTCCACCCCTTGCTCGTAGCGGAACTCCGCCAGCTTGAAGTAGGTCTGGTTGGCATCCACCAGATCCTGCTGGGCCTGCAGCTGCTGCTGGTAGTCCGCCTGGGCACCGAGGGTATCCGCGACCTCCTTGAAGGCGGTCTGGATGCTCTTCTCGTAGCTCGCCACCGCCTGCTTGGTGCCGACTTCGGCCACGTCCAAATCTGCCACCCGCTTGCCACCGTCGAAGATGGGCAGGTTTATCTGGGGCATGAAGGTCCAGGTGCCGGTGCCGCCGTCAAACAGCCCGCTCAGCTGGTTGCTGGCGGTGCCCGCCGTCGCGGTGAGCGAGATGGTCGGGAAGAAGGCGGCACGGGCCGCGCCTATATTGGCGTTGGCCGCCTTCAGGCTGTGCTCCGCCGCCAGTATGTCGGGTCTCTGTTGCAGCAGGCTGGAAGGGGCCCCCACCGGGATGGCGGCCAGTTGCACCTCGGCCAGGGTCGCCGGTTGCCCCTCCAGTACCGGCACTTCTGTGCCGAGCAGCAGGGCCAGACCGTTTCTGTCCTGTTTCACCTGACGCTGGTATTGCGCCTGGCTGACCCGGGCGTTCTCAAGCGCGGTGCGCCCCTGCGCCAGCTCCATCTCGGAGGCCGCCCCCAACCGGTACTTGTGCTGGGTCAGGGCATAGCTCTCCTGCTCGGTCGCCAGCGTCGCCTGGCTCAGCGCCAGCAGCTCCTGATCCGCCAGCAGGGTGAGGTAGGCATTCGCCACCGAGGCGATCAGCGCTATCTGGGTGCTGCGCTGGGTCTCGATTTGCGCCAGGTAGTTCTCCAGCGCCTGATCTTTCAGGCTCTGGATCCGGCCAAACAGGTCCAGCTCATAGGCGGTGATGCCGATGTCGGCGCCGTACTGGCTGCTGATGCTCCCCTGCCCCGTGCCGCTGAGATCGTCGGATCCCTGCTGACGGGTGCCTGAGCCGCTGGCGGCCAGGGTCGGCAACTGGGCCGCCCGCTGGATCCGGTATCTGGCCTCATAGGCCTCGACGTTGAGGGCCGCGAGCCGCAGATCCCGGTTGTTCTCAAGGGCGGTGTCGATCAGCTTTTGCAGCGCCGGATCGAGGAACTGTTGCTGCCAGGGGGCCAGCGCCCCCTGGGTGGCGAGGTTCTCTTGCCAGGAGGCGCCTTGCGGCACCTCGGGGCGTTGGTAATCGGGGGCCATGGAGCAGGCCCCCAGCAGCAGCGTCACACTCAGGGCGACCAGGGTCTTAGTCATGTTGGGTCTCCTTGGTCAGCGCGGCGCGCTCCTCGGCTGAACTCTGCTTGGTGAAGTAACGCATCACCAGCACGAAGAAGAGCGGCACGAAGAAGATGGCGAGCACTGTGGCCGTGATCATCCCCCCCATGACGCCGGTGCCGATGGCGTTGCGGCTGCTGGCGCCGGCACCTGTGCTTATCACCAGCGGCAAGACGCCGAGGATGAAGGCGAGGGAGGTCATCAAGATCGGACGCAGACGCTGACGGGAGGCTTCCACCACCGCATCGCCGAGCTTCATCCCCTTGTCATGGAGCTCCTTGGCGAACTCCACGATCAGGATGGCGTTCTTGGCCGACAGCCCGATAGTGGTGAGCAGGCCCACCTGGAAATAGACGTCATTCTCCAGGCCCCGCAGGGTGGCCGCCAGTATGGCGCCCAGCACCCCGAGCGGCACCACCAGCATGACAGAGAACGGAATGCTCCAGCTCTCGTACAGCGCCGCCAGACAGAGGAAGACCACCAAGAGCGAGATGGCGTAGAGCGCCGGCGCCTGGGAGCCTGCCTGACGCTCCTGGAAGGAGAGCCCCGTCCACTCTATGCCTATGCCTTCCGGCAGCTGTTTCACCATCTGCTCTATGGCCGCCATGGCGTCACCCGTACTCTTGCCGGGGGCCGCTTCACCGACTATCTCCATGGCGGAGACGCCGTTGTAGCGCTCCAGACGGGGCGAGCCGAAGCTCCACTCGGTGCTGGCGAAGGCGGAGAAGGGCACCATCTGGCCCGCACTGTTGCGCACGTACCATAGCTTCAGATCCTCCGGGTTCATCCGGAAGGGGGCATCCGCCTGCAGATAGACCTTCTTGACCCGGCCTCTGTCGACGAAGTCGTTCACGTAAGAAGAGCCCCAGGCCGCCGACAAGGTGTTGTTGATGTCGCTGATGGAGAGCCCCTGGGCCAGCGCCTTCTCGTAATCTATCTTGATGTCGAGCTGGGGGGTGTCTTCCATCCCGTTCGGGCGTACCCGCACCAGGTTGGGATCCTGCGCCGCCATGCCGAGCAACTGGTTACGGGCCTGCATCAGCTTCTCGTGCCCCAGACCACCGCGGTCCTGCAGGAAGAAGTCGAAGCCGGTGGCCGTGCCGAGTTCCGGGATGGGAGGCAGGTTGAAGGCGAAGACCTGCGCCTCCTTGATGCTGAACAGATAGCCCATGGCGCGGCCTATGATGGCATTGGCACTGCGCTCCTCGCCTTTACGCTCGCTCCAGTCCTTCAACTTGATGAAGGCCATGCCGCTGTTCTGGCCGCTACCGGCGAAGCTGAAGCCCGCCACCGTCAGCACCGAATCGACGTTGTCCTTCTCGTTCTTGAGGAAGTAGTCGCGCATGTCGGCCAGCACAACCTCGGTACGCTCCTTGGTGGCCCCCACCGGCAGCTGCACCATGGACATGATGACCCCCTGATCCTCTTCCGGCAGGAAGGAGGTGGGCAGGCGCATGAAGAGCACCGCCAGCACCGCCAGCATGGCCAGATAGATGATGCTGTAACGGGTCCCCTGCTTGATCACCTTGCGCACGCCGTTCTGGTAACGGTTGGCATTGGTGTCGAAGAAGCGGTTGAACCAGCCGAAGAAGCCGCGCTGGGCACCGAACTCCCCGTGTTTCATGGGTTTGAGCAGGGTGGCACAGAGCGCCGGGGTCAGGATCAACGCCACCAGCACAGAGAGCACCATGGCCGAGACTATGGTGAGGGAGAACTGGCGATAGATGGCGCCGGTCGAGCCGCCGAAGAAGGCCATGGGCACGAATACCGCCGACAGCACCAGGGCTATGCCCACCAGGGCGCCGGTGATCTGGGTCATGGACTTGCGGGTCGCCTCAAGCGGGGAGAGCCCCTCCTCGCTCATCAGCCGCTCCACGTTCTCCACCACGACGATGGCGTCATCCACCAGCAAGCCGATGGCGAGCACCAGACCGAACATGGTCAGGGTGTTGATGGAGAAGCCGAAGGCCGCCATGACCCCGAAGGTACCGAGCAGCACCACGGGCACCGCTATGGTCGGGATCAGGGTCGCCCGGAAGTTCTGCAGGAACAGATACATGACGCAGAACACCAGGAAGATGGCCTCGATCAGCGTCTGCACCACCTCCTCGATGGAGATCTTCACAAAGGGCGTGGTGTCGTAGGGGTAGACGATCTTCATGTTGGCCGGGAAGTAGCCCGACAGCTCATCGAGCTTGCCGCGCACCTCGTCCGCGGTATCCAGGGCATTGGCCCCGGTGGCCAGCTTGATCGCCAGCGCCGCCGTGGCCTGACCGTTGTAGAGGGCGGAGGCATCGTAGCTTTCGCCGGCGAGCTCGACCCGGGCTACGTCCTTGAGCAGCACCTTGGAGCCATCCTGGTTCACCCGCAGCAGTATGTTGTTGAACTCCTCCGGGGTGGAGAGACGGGTCTGCCCCATGATGGTGGCGGTGAACTGCTGATCGTTCACCGCAGGGGTGCCCCCCAGCTTGCCGAAGGCTACCTGGGCGTTCTGGGCCTGGATGGCGGCCTGCACGTCTCCCGGGGTCATCTGTACCCGGTTGAGCTTGTGGGGATCCAGCCAGACTCGCATGGAGTACTGGCTGCCGAACAAGGTGATGTCACCCACCCCATCCAGCCGACTCAGGGGCTCCTTGATGTTGGAGACCACGTAATCGGCCAGATCGTCGTTGGTCATGCTGCCATCGGTGGAGATGAAGGCCGCCACCATCAGGAAGCTGCTGGAGGTCTTCTGGACCCGCACACCCTGCTGTTGCACCTCTTGGGGCAAGAGCGACATGGCCTGCTGCAACTTGTTTTGCACCTGCACCTGGGCGATGTCGGGATCCGTGCCCGGCTTGAAGGTGAGGGTCACGCTGACGTTACCGGACGAATCCGACTGGGCAGACATGTAGAGCAGGTGATCCAGCCCCGTCATGTTCTGCTCGATGATCTGGGTCACCGAGTCTTCCACCGTCTTGGCGGACGCCCCCGGGTAGCTGGCAGAAATGCCGACGGCCGGCGGGGCTATGGTCGGGTACTGGGCGACCGGCAGGCCTATGATGGCCATGGCCCCGGCCAGCATGATCACCAGGGCAATCACCCAGGCGAAAATGGGTCTGTCTATGAAAAATCGTGCCATGAGGCGACTACTCCATCCTACTGCTTGGTGACCTGGGTCTGATCGGCTTGTGCTGTCGTGGTGTTGCTGGCGCGCTCAGCGGGCGCCACCAGGGCACCGGGTTTGACCTTCTGCAGACCAGCCACTATCACCTTCTCGCCGGCCTTGAGGCCGGACTCCACCACCCAGCTGTCGCCAACCACGCGGCTGAGCTGCACTTCCCGCAGCTCGACCTTGTTGTCCGCGGTCACCACCATGACGGTGGCACCGCCTTTGGGCGTGCGGGTCACGGCGGTCTGTGGCACCAGCAAGCCTTGCGGGCGCTCGCCCTCTTGCAGGGTGGCGCGCATGAACATACCGGGCAGCAGCAGATCATGGGGATTCGGGACCAGGACCCGCAGGGTCACCATGCCGGTGGTCTCGTCCACTGTCACATCGGAGAACTGCAATGAGCCCTCTTCGCTGTACTGGCTGCCATCTTCCAGCTGGAAGCGCACCTTGGCGCCCTTGCTCTCGTCCTGGACGAGCTTGCCGGCAGCGACCTGGCGCTTGAGGCGCAGCAGATCGGCGGTGGACTGGCGCACGTCCACATACATGGGATCGAGCTGCGAGATGGAGGTGAGGCTGTCCGCCTGCTGGGCGGTGACCAGGGCACCCTCGGTCACCGCAGACTTGCCGATGCGGCCGCTGATGGGGGCGGTGATCTTGGTATAGGCCAGGTTGATGTTGGCGCTCTGCAGGGCGGCCTTGGCGGCCCCGATCTCGGCAACCTGCTGTTTCCAGGCTGCGTCGGCGTCGTCATACTCCTGACGGCTGATGGCTTTCACCTTCACCAGCTCGGCATAACGCTGGGCCTTGAGACGGGCGCTCTGCTCGTTGGCCTGTGCCTTGGCCAGATTGGCCTTGGCGCTGGCGACGGCGGCCTGATAGACGGCGGGATCGATCTGGTACAGCAACTGGCCGGCCTTGACGTCGCTGCCTTCGGTGAACAGGCGCTTGAGGATGATGCCATTCACCTGGGGACGCACCTCGGCCACCCGCAGGGGGGCGGTGCGGCCGGTGAGCTCGGACATGAGTTGCAGCGGTGCGGCATGGAGAGTGACCACGTCCACGGCGGCAGGCGGCATCTCGCCCGCCCCTTGCCCGGCCTCGCCCTTGTCGCCACAACCAGCCAGCAGGCCGCTTGCCAACAAGGCAAGGCCCACCGAACGTGCGAGAATGTGTTTATGCATGGAGTTTCTGAGCCTCTGTTTCAAACAAAAAAAACCACAAAACCACAGGGTTTATAGGGCCCCTGTTGGTAAAACTGCGAAGATGAGGCAATATACATACATTCATAAATGTATGTAAGTAACTTTTTCCCCTTTTAACAGGTACAGATCCGATGGCCAGAAGAACCAAAGAAGAAGCGCAGCAGACCCGCTGCCACATCATGAGCACGGCCCTGAATCTGTTCTGCCAACAGGGATTGGCGAAGACCAACCTGACCGACATCGCCAAGGCGGCAGACCTGACCCGGGGTGCCATCTACTGGCACTTCAAGAACAAGGAGGAGCTGTTCGTCACCCTGTGGGAGGAGCTGTGCGCCCCCCTCTCCCACCAGCTCGATGCCTGTGTGGATGAGCAGGAGCCGGATCCCCTCGGCAAGCTGCGCCTCTTCCTCAAGGAGGTGATATGCAAGATCAGCACAGAACCCGCCCACCAGCAGATGTTCACCATCATGTTCAATCTGGAGTCGCTGGAAGGAGAGGCCATCTCCCTGCGGGATCACATGCGTCAGCAATCCATCAACTTCTTCCGGGATCTGGAGATCACCCTGGGCAACGCAGTGCGCCTCGGCCACCTGCCCCAAGGGCTGGATCTGCGCCGCGCCACCACGCTGCTGCACTGCACCCTGGATGGCTACATCATCAACTGGCTGCACTTCCCGGAGCGCATCAACCTTGTTCAGGAGGCCGACTTCCTGCTCGACACCCTGTTCGGCCTGCTAGCCAACCCCTCTCCCTCGCTTCTGCGCCGCCCCTGATGGCGCTGGCGCCGCCAAGGGCCGGGGAGGATCCTCAGCAGATCTGAACAGAGCGGGGCAAATTTGCTAGAGTAGCCGCCCACCTTAGAGACGAGCCCTATGCCACTGTCACTCTCACCCGCCCAAGGCACCCAAAACGCTGCCCTTCAGGCGCCCCGCCCCGCCCTCATCGGCCAGGCCCACTCCCCCTTCCTGGCCCGCCTGCAGCCGGGCGCCCATCTGCTGGAAGCGGGCTGCGGCGCGGGGGAGGATCTGCACCATTTTCGGGAGCTGGGGTTCATGGTCACCGCCTTCGATGCCAGCCTGAGTCAGGCCAGCGCCGCCTCGCGCCTGTGCGGCCAGCCGGTGCGGGTCTGCCGCTTCGAGCAGATGCACAACGTGCTGCCCTATGACGGCATCTGGGCCAGCGGCTCGCTGCCCTGCCTGACCGAGGACGAGCTGGCCCCCGCCCTGATGCACCTCGCCGGCCTGCTCAAACCCCAGGGGCCCCTCTACTGCTCCTTCCCCTATGGCGAGAGTGAACCCGCCAGCTCCTTGCCCCCCTCACAGGAGGAATATCCGCTGCTGACCCGGCTCGATGAGGCCCGGTTGACGCAATTGATCGCCCCCCTGCCGTTTGAGCTGCATCAGAGCTGGTGCAGCCAGGATGCGGTGCATGGCCGCTGGCTCCATGCCCTGCTGATCCGCGACCCCAATACCGCCACAATTAATCAATATCGCGGCCGTCGATCCAGACAGGGTGCCCGACGTGATTCAGCATCCAGGTAACAATATTTAACTCTGAGTTAACCAGGTGATGGCAGACAAGATGCGGCATTTGTGTTAAAAAGCGGCATTAAAATCAAGATTAAATAACAAAACAGACACCAACACCTGGATTCCCCATGAAACTCGTCCTCAATCTGATTGCCGGCATCCTCGCCGGTCTCCTGCTCGGCCTCTACGCCCCGGAATGGGTCGCACGGGTGCTGTTCACGGCCAAGACAGTGATAGGTCAGCTGATCACCTTCACCATTCCGCTCATCATCCTGTTCTTCATCATGAGCGGCATCGCCAGCCTGCCGAAGAACTCCGGCAAGCTGCTCGGCAAGACGGTGGCCCTCTCCTACTGCTCCACCATACTGGCGGGCCTGTTCGCCTTCACGGTGGCGAGCCAGCTGATCCCGCAGCTGACCACGGCCGCCGAGCCCACGGCGCAGGCCGCCATCAAGCTCAGCTCCTACATCAATCTCGAGATACCGCCGCTGTTCGGGGTGATGTCGGCCCTGGCCGCCGCCTTCGTGTTCGGCATCGGCATCAGCGCCACCCAGGCCACCGACCTGCGCCGGGTCGCCGATCAGGGCCGTGACATCATAGACCGCCTGCTGGCCCGCGTGATCATCCCGCTACTGCCCTTCTACATCGCCGGCGTCTTCGTCGAGATGACGGTGGAAGGAACAGTGTTCGCCACTCTCAAGACCTTCGGCGTGGTGCTGGTGATGGCCATCGTCATGCACTGGCTCTGGCTCTCCGTGCTCTTCATTGGCACCGGGCTGGCGCTGGGCCGCTCCCCCGCCATGCTCATCAAGAACATGCTGCCCGCCTACTTCACCGCGCTCGGCACCATGTCCAGCGCCGCCACCATCCCGGTGGCCCTGCAGGCCAGCAAGAACAACGGCGTGAGCGACGGCATCGCCAACTTCACCGTGCCCCTGTGTGCCACCATTCACCTCTGCGGCTCCACCATCACCCTGGTAACCTGCGCCACCGCTGTGATGTTCCTCTCCGAGCACCTGGCCATCCCGGGCTATGGCACCATGCTGCCCTTCATCATGATGCTCGGCGTCATCATGATTGCGGCGCCGGGTGCCCCCGGCGGCGGCGTCATGTCGGCGCTCGGCCTGCTCACCTCCATGCTCGGCTTCGGGGAGGCCTCCATCGCCCTGATGATCGCCCTCTACCTGGCCCAGGACAGCTTCGGCACCGCCTGCAACGTCACAGGTGACGGCGTCATCGCCCTCTGGGCCGATCGCTTCGCCCAGGGCGAAGAGACCCTGGCCGCCCCACAGCGGGACGCCGCCTGAGGGCCTGCGCCGCAATAAAAAAACGGGAGCCACTGGCTCCCGTTTTTTTTGATGGACTGCCTGTGATGGAAGGCTCAGCCCCGGCGACGGATAACCCCCTCCTGCGCTGTGCTCGCCACCAGCACGCCGTCGCGGGTGAAGAACTGACCGCGTACCAGACCACGGCCGCCGCTGGCGCTCGGGCTGTCCACCACATAGAGCAGCCAGTCATCCAGCCGGAACTCCCGGTGGAACCACATGGAGTGATCTATGGTCGCTACCTGCATGTCCGGCTCCCAGTAGGAGACCCCGTGGGGCTGCAGGGCGGTCAACAGGAAGTTGAAATCAGAGGCATAGGCCAGCAGGTAGTTGTGCACCCGCTGGTCATCCGGTATCTGCCCATTGGCCTTGAACCAGACGTGACGCAGGGGCGCCTCTATCGCCGGACGGATGGGGTCAACCAGGGTCACCGGGCGGATTTCGATGGGCTGCTCGCAGAGGATCTTGTCGCGCAGGGTGGCCGGGATCAGCTGCTCGTAGGGACGCACCAGCTCCAGCTCGCTCTTGAGCAGTTCAGGCGGGGTGATCCCCACCGGCATTTGGGCCTGATGCTCGAAGCCGCTGGCCTCCACCTGAAACGAGGCATTGAGGTAGAAGATGGGCTTGCCGCCCTGAATGGCCTTGACCCGGCGGGTGGAGACTGTCTGACCGTCGCGGATATTCTCTACGTCATAAACGATGGGACGAGTCACATCCCCGGGGCGCAGGAAGTAGGAGTGGAAGCTGTGGACCTGACGATCGCTGGCCACCGTCTGCTTGGCGGCTGACAAGGCCTGCCCCATTACCTGTCCGCCAAACACGGCCCGCAGACCGAGATCCTGGCTCTGGCCCCGAAACAGGCCCTCCTCTATTTTCTCCAGCGCCAGCAGTGCCAGCAGCTCATCCAGTACCTTGCTCATTCTTATCTCCTGTATTCAGTGCGGGAAAGGCTAACAAGCCCGCCCCGCCAGGGCAACCTTGCTGACGCCCATTCTCCCGAAGCCACCCTTTTCCGACCTCCTCCTTCAAAAGGGGGAGGATAATCGCCACAAACAAAAAGCCCGCACCAGAGGGTGCGGGCTTTTGCCTGGCCCGGGCCGACCACGTCATGCCACAGGCATCGGCTTACTTGCTGCCGGTGCCGGAGTTGCGGGTCGAGGCTTGCGGCTTGCGACGGGCCGTGGTGCTGCGAGCGCGCGGCTCCTTGCCCTGCATATCCTTGTGGCGCTTGACGGCACGACGGATCTGGGCGGCCTGCTTGTGGCGGGTGCTCTTGCCATCCTGCTGCAGGTCGACCTTGGACTCGGTCTCGTTGGGCAGGTTGACCAGGCCGCGCAGGTAGTTCACCTCGGGCAGTTTCAGCTCCTGCCAGCCACCGCGGGGGATGCCGCGATCCAGGGTGACGTCACCGTAGCGAATGCGCATCAGGCGGCTCACCTGCACTTCCTGGGATTCCCACAGGCGGCGCACTTCACGGTTGCGACCCTCGGTCAGGGTGACGTTGAACCACTGGTTCAGCCCTTCACCGCCGGCCGGCTTGATCTTGTTGAACCTGGCCATGCCGTCTTCCAGCTGCACGCCCTTGCGCAGGCGCTGCAGCATGGCTTCGGTGATCTCGCCAAAGACGCGCACCGCGTATTCCCGCTCCACTTCGTGGCTCGGGTGCATCAGCCGGTTGGCCAGCTCGCCGTCTGTGGTGAACAGCAAGAGGCCGGAGGTGTTGACGTCGAGGCGGCCGACCGCAATCCAGCGGGCCCCGTCCATCTTGGGCAGACGATCAAACACGGTGGGACGACCTTCCGGATCGTGACGGGTACACATCTCCCCTTCGGGCTTGTGATACGCCAGCACGCGGCAGATCTGCTCCTCGGCCGCACGGGTCTTGACCTGGTGACCATCCACCCGGATCACGGCGTTCACTTCGACGCGATCCCCCAGCATGGCGACCTTGCCATCCACGCTGACCCGACCTGCGGTGATCAGGGCCTCCATCTCACGACGGGAGCCTTGACCCGCGCGGGCCAATACTTTTTGCAGTTTTTCACTCATCGGGTTTACCTGATTGTTGATCGCTGCCCGCTGACATAGCGGACAACATTGACTCCTGTGACGCGCCCTCTGGGCATCGCCACCACGTTAATGCGCAAGACGGCCTGCCGCTTATTGACCGTCGCTCCCCTCGCCCAGCATGACCGGCAAGGGGGAGTGCAGTTCGGGATCCAGCTCGGGGAGCTGCTCCAGACTCTGCAGATTGAAATAGTCCAGAAATTCTCGGGTGGTGGCGAGCAGCTCGGGGCGACCCACCACCTCCTTGTGACCTATGCTGCGCACCCAGCCGCGCTCTTTCAGGGTATTCACTATCTGGCTCGATACCGCCACCCCGCGGATGGCTTCTATCTCGGCCCGGGTGATGGGCTGACGATAGGCAATCAGGGTCAGGGTTTCCAACACGGCACGGGAATAGCGGGGCGCCCGTTCGCTCCACAGGCGCGACAGCTCCTCCGCATACTCCTGGCGGGCCTGGAAGCGCCAGCCGGAGGCAACCTCCTTGAGCTCCACCCCCCGCTCGCTGTAGTCCTGCCTGAGCTCCGCCAGCAGCAACTGCACATAGCGGCTGGTCACCGGATAATCGCCCAGCACGCTGCTTTTCAGCTCGCTGACATTGAGCGGACGACCGGCCACGAACAGCGCCGCCTCGATCAGGGTTTTTAAGCGTTCAGCAGGCAGCGCCATCACGCATCCCTCCCTGAATCAGGGTCTTGAGTCGTTCAGCGGGCAGCGCCACGGTTGCCCTCCCCGTCCGGACTGCCCGGAGCGAACCGCCACTCAGTGTACCTGCTCATGCTCTCCCCCTTCCCCCTGGCTCGCCAGGGCAAAATGGATCGGCCCCAGCGGCTCGGCCTGCAGGATCCAGATCAGCTGCTCCTTGCACAGCTCCAGCAAGGCCAGAAAGGTCACCAGTACCCCCATGCGCCCCTCTTCGGCCCGCAGCACCTGCTCCAGCCGCAGGGTCTGGCCCAGGGAGAGCATGGCGAGGATCTCCGCCATCCGCACCCGGGTCGGGATCTGCTCGCGGCGGATCTGGTGATGTTCAAAATGAGTCGCGCGTTTTACCACACTTTGCATGTAAAGGGCGAGCTCAACCAGCGAAACATCGGGGGTCAGCGGCTTCAAGGCGCCAAAATCCGGTGGCAGGGCGGTGGCGATGAAGATCTCCCGCTCCAGCCTCGGCAAGGCGTTGACCCGCTCAGCGCCCAGCTTGTAGCGCTCGTACTCCTGCAGCCGGCGGATCAGGGTGACGCGAGGGTCTTCTCCCTCCTCCTCGTCTTCCAGCTCCGGGGCCTTGGGCAGCAGCAGGCGGGATTTTATCTCCGCGAGCCAGGCCGCCATCAGCAGGTATTCCGCCGCCAGCTCCAGATTGAGCCCCTGCATCAGCTCCACGTACTCCATGTACTGGGCGGTGATCTGCAGGATAGGCAGGTTCAGGATGTCCAGCTGCTGACGCCGGATGAGGTAGAGCAGCAGATCCAGCGGCCCCTCGAAGGTGTCGAGGAACACCTCGAGCGCATCGGGCGGAATAAACAGATCCTGGGGCAGCTCATGGTAGGGCTGCCCCAGCACTTTGGCGATGGGCGAGGGGGTGATAGGCGGGGGAAGCAGGCCCTCCCCCGTCGCACCCGGCGAGATCATCGCCTCGGGTACGGGCTCGGCAGTATCACTCAAACGGCGTCGGATCCCCGGCACCGCGACGGCGCAGCACGGGCTCGTCGTCGGAGAAGTCCACCACAGTGGTGGGCTGCTCGCCCAGATAGCCACCGTTGACCACCAGATCCAGCTGCTTGCCGAGCTTGTCGGCGATCTCTTCGGGATCGAACTCCGCCATCTCGGAGCCCGGCAGGATCAGGGTGGTGGAGAGCAGCGGCTCACCCAGGGCCTCCAGCAGGGCCAGCGCTATGTTGTTGGCGGGCACCCGGATGCCGATGGTCTTCTTCTTCTCGTTCATGAGGCGGCGCGGCACCTCCTTGGTGGCCTTGAAGATGAAGGTGTAGGGGCCTGGGGTGTTGTTCTTCACCAGCCGGAAGGCGGTGTTGTCCACCTTGGCGTAGGTGGAGATCTCGGATAGATCCCGGCACACCAGGGTGAAGTCGTGGTTCGGATCGATGCGGCGGATGCGGCAGATGCGCTCCAGCGCGTCCTTGTTGCCCATCTGGCAGCCCAGGGCATAGCCGGAGTCGGTGGGATAGACGATGACGCCGCCGTTTTGCAGTATCTGCACCGCCTGACCGATGAGGCGAACCTGGGGATTGTCCGGATGTACGTAAAAATGCTGACTCATATGCTCTTCTCGCGATAGGGGCACACCGGGTGCCCGCTTCATGGTCACGGGCCGCCTGGCCCATGACACTACCTTAACCTGTTTGGCACAGACTCGCCCGTACCAAAGACGCGATCCGACCGGATCGGCCTCCTCCTGTCAGCGGCTGGCCAACAGGCTGGCATGCTGCTCCTGGCTGAGCCCGAAGTGATCGGGGTGGCCGAGCCAGAGTGGCATGCCCTCCTTGGGCAGCCACAGATGGCGGCCCAGCTCGGTCCAGTTGGAGGGGAAATGAAAATCCGATCCCACCGAGATGTAGAGATCGTGATCCTTGGCCCACTGGCCGAGATTGGCCCGCTCCTGGGGGCTCTGCTGGGGCAGGGAGACCTCCATGGCATCGCCACCGGCCGCCTTGAAGGCGACCAGCAGCCGCTTGATCCACTTGGCGGTGAGGCTGTAGCGGCTGGGGTGGGCCAGCACCGCCAGCCCGCCCGCGGCGTGAATGGCGGTGATGGCCTCGCCCATCTCGGGCCACTCGGCGGGCACATAGCCCTTGTTGCCCCGGCTCAGGTACTTCTTGAATACCTTTTGCATGTTGTCGGCCACCCCGCGCGCCACCAGCACCCGGGCAAAATGGGCGCGGGTCACGGCGGCGTCACCGGCGAGCTGCTTGGCCTCTTCATAGGTGCCCGGGATGAGGCACTTCTCCAGACGGCGCCCTATTTCTTGGGCGCGCGCCTCGCGGCGGGCCCGCTGACCGGCCAGGAAAGCGACCAGCTGCGGATTTTTTTCATCCACCCCGAGCGCCACTATGTGGATCTCGTGGTGCTCCCAACCGCTGGAGATCTCGACCCCGCTCACCAGTCGCAGCGGCAACTGCTCGTGCTGGATCGTCTGACGGACTTCATCAAGCCCGTCAAGGGTATCGTGGTCAGTGACCGCTAACACTTCCACCCCTTTCTCGGCGGCGCGGCGCACCAGATCGGCGGGGCTCAGCACGCCATCCGAGGCCGTGGTATGACAGTGAAGATCGAATCTCATCGGCTTGTTTCGCTCTCATCAGGGGGCCTGCTTGGGAAAAAGAAGGCAAAAAAGCGACTTGACTTGGCCGCGGCTTTATCGTTTTCTGTAGGCACTTCATTGCAAACATCTTTTTACAGGACTCTATCATGCAAACGACTTCCATCCTGACCATCTGGTGGTGGCACACTCCCTGACATGCGGGCGTGTGGTCGTTGCTGTACCTGTAATCTGACAGCAAATTAAGAACCCAAAGAAAAAGCCCGCTGACCCCAGCGGGCTTTTTTATTATCCGGCAAATGGACCTGTGATGAAACCGACAATTCAGACAAGTGCACTGACATGGCGATGGCGAACTCGCTGACGTGACGAAAACCCAATCCCAATTCGAGAGAAACGCCATGACCATCGGTTACACACAACACATGCAAGGGAAGGCATTATGACAGGCAACAAGACCCGGTTACCCCTGGGCGAATTCGATACCATCAGGCTCAATGCCCCTTATGTGACAGATCCCCTGGCGCTCTACACCCGGCTCTGCCAGCACAACCCCAACAACCTGCTGCTGGAATCGGTGGAGATAGACTCCAAGGCCGGCACCCAGAGCCTGCTGCTGGTGGATGCCTGCCTGCGCATCGAGTGCCGTGGCCGCACGGTGCGGGTCCGCGCCCTCACCAGCAACGGCGTCCAGTTGCAGCGCCTGCTCGAGCAGCGTTTACCCGCCGTCATCACCCAGACCCGGGTGGCGGACGAGCTGCAACTCGACTTCCCGGCCTCCGATCGCACCCTTGACGAAGACAGCCGCCTCAAGGGGAGCAGCGTGCTGGACGTGCTGCGCACCCTGCAACGGGAGCTGCAGTGCCAGCAGGGTAAAGAGGCCCTCTTCATGGGAGGCAGCTTCGCCTACGATCTCATCGCCTCCTTTGAAGACTTGCCACAAGTGCCGGAAGGGAGCAACGACTGCCCCGACTACTGCTTCTATGTGGCCGAGACCCTGATCACCATAGATCACATCAAGCAGAGCACGGCGCTGCTGGCCTGCCTCTTTGGCGGCGAGCAGGACGAGAGCCAGCTCGATGAGCGTTACGCACAGCTGACCGCGCGCCTCGAGGCCTTCAAACAGGCCTGCCAGCAGCCGCAACCGGTGGCGCAAGGTGCCAAGCCGCTCACCGGCAACCTCCATATCGACAAGAGCGACAAGCAGTTCTGCGCCGAAGTGGAAAAACTGAAGGGCTTTATCCGCCGCGGCGACATCTTCCAGGTGGTGCCGTCCCGCAGCTTCTCCCTGCCCTGCCCCGACCCGCTGGCCGCCTATCGCCGCCTCAAGCAGACCAACCCCAGCCCCTACATGTTCTATGTGCAGGATGAGGGCTTCACCCTGTTTGGCGCCTCCCCGGAGAGCGCGGTCAAGTTCTGCGCCGCCAGCCGCCAGGTGGAGATGTACCCCATCGCCGGTACCCGCCGCCGCGGCCTCAACCCCGATGGCAGCATCAATCTGGATCTGGACGGCCGCATCGAGCTCGAACTGCGCCAGGACGAGAAAGAGGTGGCCGAGCACCTGATGCTGGTGGATCTGGGTCGCAACGACATCGCCCGCATCTCCGAGCCCGGCACCCGCTACGTGAAGGATCTGCTGAAAGTGGATCGCTACAGCCACGTGATGCACCTGGTCTCCCGGGTGGTGGGCCGCCTGCGCTCGGATCTCGATGCCCTGCACGCCTATCAGGCCTGCATGAACATGGGCACCCTGACCGGCGCCCCCAAGCTGCGGGCCAGCGAGCTTATCCGCATGGTGGAAGGCAAGCGCCGCGGCAGCTACGGCGGCGCCGTGGGCTACCTCAACGGCGCGGGGGAGATGGACACCTGCATCGTCATCCGCTCCGCCTTCGTGAAAGCGGGTCTGGCCCATGTCCAGGCCGGTGCCGGCGTGGTCTATGACTCCAAGCCCCAGGCCGAAGCGGACGAAACCCGCGCCAAGGCGGCCGCCGTGCTGGCCGCCATCGCCGCCAGCCATGGCACCTCCCTGCAAGCCCTGAGCGCCCAGCAGGAGCAACATAAGGACGTGAGCCATGACTAACATCTTCCTGCTCGATAACTTCGATTCGTTCACCTACAACCTGGTGGATCAGTTCCGCACCCTGGGCTATCCGGTGCGCATCTACCGCAACAGCCTGCTGGCGACCCGCATCATGCAGGAGATAGAAGCCTGTGACGGCGATGCCGTGCTGGTGCTCTCCCCGGGACCGGGCGCCCCGCACGAGGCCGGTTGCCTCATCGATCTCATCAAGCTGGCCCGCGGCCGGGTGCCCATCCTCGGCATCTGCCTCGGTCATCAGGCCCTGTGCGAAGCCTACGGCGGCACTGTCGGGGCGGCGGGCGAGATAGTCCACGGCAAGCGCTCCCTCATTGAGCACAACGGTCACGGCGCCTTCGCGGGGCTGCCAAGCCCGCTGCCGGTGGCCCGCTATCACTCCCTGGTGGCGACCTATGTACCCGAAGAGCTGCAGGTGATTGCCCACTATCAGGGCATGCCCATGGCCATCGAGCAACGGGACGAACGGGTGCTGGGATTCCAGTTCCACCCGGAATCCATCATGACCTCGGAAGGGGCCCGCCTGCTGACCCAGGCGCTCGCCCACATCACCCGTCCAGAAAGCCACGTGCGGTAAGGAGACCCCATGCATCATCATCTCAACACCCTCTATCAGGGGCAGTCTCTCACCCGCGACGCCGCCCGCGACGCCTTCGGCCAGGTGGTCCGTGGCGAAGTGGATCCCATCGTCCTCGCAAGCTTGTTGACTGCTCTCAAGATCAAGGGGGAGACCCCGGAGGAGATCGCCGGCGCCGCCGAGGCGCTGCTGGCGGAGGCCCGTGATTTCCCGCGCCCGGATTATGCGTTCTGCGACATCGTCGGCACAGGTGGCGATGGCCTCAACACCATCAACGTCTCCACCACCTCGGCCCTGGTGGCTGCCGCCTGCGGCCTCAAGGTGGCCAAGCACGGCAACCGCTCCGTCTCGAGCAAATCGGGTTCCAGCGATCTGCTGGACAAGATGGGGATCAAGCTCGACATGAGCCCGGCGCAGGCCCGCCACTGTCTGGACCAGCTCGGCATCTGCTTCCTGTTTGCCCCCCAGTACCACGCCGGGGTGCGCCACGCCATGCCGGTGCGCCAGGCCTTGAAAACCAGGACACTATTCAACGTCTTGGGGCCGCTTATCAACCCCGCCCGCCCCAGCTACCAGTTGATGGGGGTCTATGCCCCCGAGCTGGTGCGTCCCATCGCAGAAACCCTGCTGGCACTGGGGCTGAAAACCGGTATGGTGGTACACGGCGCCGGGCTGGACGAAGTGGCCATTCACGGTCCGACCCAGGTGGCCGAGATCCGTGACGGCGAAATTCGCGAATACCTGCTCACCCCGGCAGACTTTGGCCTCGAGACCTACCCGGTCAGCGCCATTCAAGGGGGGGAGCCGGAGGAGAACCGCGCCATCACGGACGCCATACTGGCGGGCGAAGGCACAGCGGCCCACAACGCCGCCATCGCCGCCAACGTGGCGCCGCTCCTGGTGATGGCGGGCAAGGCCCCGGACTTCAAGCAGGCGGCCGCGCAGGTGCTGGCCAAGCTTGCAAGCGGTGAAACCCGCCTGCTCGCCCAGGCACTCGCCACCCTGAGCCATCAGGAGGCATGATGTCAGTCACTACTCACGGCAGCCAACAAGGCAGTACCACTCTTAGCAAGGATATCGAGATGCCCGACCCCCTCTCCTCCCCCGATGCCTTCCTGAATCGGGCTTCCATCAACCAGACCATTCTCGGCAAGATAGTGGCCGCCAAGCAGGAGTGGGTCGCGGCCCGCAAGCTGGCCCAGCCCCTGGCGAGCTTCCAGGGCGCCCTGGTGCCAAGCGATCGGGACTTCGAGGGAGAGCTGCGTGCAGGCTCCACCCGCTTCATTTTGGAGTGCAAGAAGGCCTCCCCCTCCAAGGGGCTGATACGCGATGACTTCAGCCCCGAGGCCATCGCCGACATCTATGGCAACTACGCCACCGCCATCTCTGTGCTGACCGACGAGCAGTTCTTCCAGGGGGATTTCGCCTTCCTGCCCAGGGTGCGTGCCCGGGTCAAGCAGCCGGTGCTGTGCAAGGACTTCATGATTGACCCCTATCAGGTCTATCTGGCCCGCCACTATCAGGCGGACGCCATCTTGCTGATGCTCTCGGTGCTCACCGACGAGGGCTATCGCGCCCTGTTCAAGGTTGCCAGGGAGCTGGGCCTCGGGGTGCTGACCGAGGTGAGCAATGCAGAGGAGCGGGATCGCGCCCTGGCCCTCGGCGCCCCCGTGATTGGCATCAACAACCGGGATCTGCGGGATCTCAGCGTGGATCTCGCCCGCACCAAGCAACTGGCCAAAGATATTCCGAGCGATCGGGTGGTGATCAGCGAGTCCGGCATCAACCACCGCGCCCAGGTGGCGGATCTGCGTGCCCATGCCAAGGGCTTCCTGGTGGGATCCTCCCTAATGAGCGAGCCGGATCTGGAGGCGGCGGTACGCAAGCTTGTGCTCGGTCAGAACAAGGTGTGCGGCCTCACCCGCCCCGAAGATGCCGCCGCCGCCCATCAGGCAGGTGCGGTATTTGGCGGCCTTATCTTCGTGGCCAAGAGCCCGCGCTACGTGGACATCCCCGCCGCCCGCGCCGTCATGGCCGGGGCACAGCTCTGTTACGTCGGGGTGTTTCGCAATGCCCAGCCCGCCACCATCGCCAAGACGGTGGAGGCCCTGAACCTCGCCGCCGTGCAACTGCACGGGGATGAAGACGCCGCCTATATCGAGAGCCTGCGTACTCTGCTGCCTGCGGGTTGCCAGATCTGGAAAGCGGTAGGCGTCTCTCTTGGCAAGGAAAGCGGCGAGCCCCTGCCCGCCCTCGACTACCCGGCGGATCGCCTGCTGCTGGATACGAAAGTCGGCAGCCAGAGCGGCGGCACCGGTCAGGCGTTCGACTGGGCCATGCTGGCCAATCTCGATAAAGCCAAGCTGATGCTGGCGGGGGGGCTCAATCCCGACAACGCCCTGCAGGCCGCCCGGGTGGGTTGCCTCGGCCTTGATTTCAACTCCGGGGTGGAGAGTGCCCCGGGCCAGAAGGATGCGCACAAGATAGCGGCAGCCTTTGGCGCCCTGCGCCAACTGTAAGAGTGCCCTGCGCGCCCTCTGAACATGCACCAAATTAATGAACTGCATTTGCCTATAAGCACAAGGAATAATCTATGACTCTGCTCAATCCGTTTTTCGGTGAATTTCGTCGATGACATGTATGTGCCCCAGCCATACGCCTCAGCCCGCCAAGGCTCATACCTGATCTCAATTGCAGAATGTAAAGGAAGATAACCATGACCCTGCTCAATCCGTTTTTTGGTGAATTTGGTGGCATGTATGTGCCCCAGATCCTGATCCCCGCCCTGCTCCAGCTGGAGAAGGCCTTCGTCGATGCCAAGGATGACCCGGCCTTCGTTGCCGAATTCCAGGAGCTGCTCACCGAGTATGCCGGTCGCCCGACCCCGCTCACCCTGACCCGCAATCTGACCAAGGGCACCAAGACCCGGCTTTACCTCAAGCGTGAAGATCTGCTGCACGGCGGCGCCCACAAGACCAACCAGGTGCTGGGTCAGGCCCTGCTCGCCAAGCGGATGGGCAAGAGCGAGATCATCGCCGAGACCGGCGCCGGTCAGCACGGGGTCGCCACTGCCCTGGCCTGCGCCCTGCTCGGCCTCAAGTGCCGGGTCTATATGGGTGCCAAGGATTGCGAACGCCAGAAGCCGAACGTATTTCGCATGAAGTTGATGGGAGCCACCGTCATTCCTGTGCATTCGGGCTCATCCACCCTGAAAGATGCCTGCAACGAGGCGCTGCGCGACTGGGCTGCCAACTACGACAGCGCCCACTACCTGCTCGGCACCGCCGCCGGCCCTCA
The DNA here is from genome assembly GCF_010974825.1 of Aeromonas rivipollensis. Taxonomy (GTDB): domain Bacteria; phylum Pseudomonadota; class Gammaproteobacteria; order Enterobacterales; family Aeromonadaceae; genus Aeromonas; species Aeromonas rivipollensis. The sequence continues at coordinate 222,155 of NZ_JAAILA010000003.1, forward strand.
CCCCTTCCCCACCATAGTGCGGGAGTTCCAGAAGATGATCGGCGAGGAGGCCAAGGCCCAGTGCTTCGAAAAAGAAGAGCGCTTGCCCGACGCCGTGATCGCTTGCGTCGGCGGCGGATCCAACGCCATCGGCATGTTCGCTGACTTTATCGATGAGCCTTCGGTGCGTCTCATCGGGGTCGAACCCGGTGGTCACGGCATCGAGAGCGGCGAGCACGGCGCGCCGCTGGGTCACGGCAGCAAGGGGGTCTTCTTTGGCATGCACTCCTACCTGATGCAGGACAACCAGGGTCAGATCCAGGAGTCCTACTCCGTCTCGGCGGGGCTCGACTTCCCCTCCGTCGGCCCCCAGCACGCCCATCTGGCTTCCATCGGCCGCGCCGAGTATGTCTCCATCACCGACAAGGAGGCGCTGGACGCCTTCCAGGAGCTGGCCAAATCCGAGGGGATAATCCCTGCGCTGGAGTCCTCCCACGCCCTGGCCCACGCCCTCAAGATGGCCCGCAGCGAACCTGAGAAAGAGCAGGTGCTGATCGTCAACCTCTCCGGCCGTGGCGACAAGGACATCTTCACCGTTGCCGACATTTTCGAGAAAGAAGGAACCCTGTCATGAATCGCTACGCACAACTCTTCTCCCGTCTGGACAAGGCCAATCAGGGCGCCTTCGTGCCCTTCGTGATGCTGGGTGACCCCACCCCCGAACTCTCCCTGGCCATCGTCGATGCCCTGGTCGAAGGGGGCGCCGATGCGCTCGAATTGGGCATTCCCTTCTCCGATCCGGTGGCGGACGGCCCCACCATTCAGGGGGCGGCCCTGCGGGCCTTTGCCAGCCACACCACCCCGGACGACTGCTTCGGCCTGCTCGCCCGCATCCGTGCCAAGTACCCGGAGCTGCCCATTGGCCTGCTGGTCTACGCGAACCTGGTCTATGTGCGCCACATCGACGGCTTCTACGAGAAGTGCCAGCAGGCAGGGGTGGACTCTGTGCTGGTCGCCGACGTGCCGGTGCAGATGTGCGCCCCCTACAAGGCGGCGGCCGACAAGTTCGGCATCGACAGCATCTTTATCGCCCCGCCCAACGGTGACACCGAGACCCTCAAGGCAGTTGCCGAGCTCGGCAGCGGTTACACCTACCTGGTGAGCCGCGCCGGCGTGACCGGCGCCGAGACCAAGGCCGGCATGCCGGTGGATGGCCTCATCAACACCTTGCGCGAGTTCAATGCGCCGCCCACCCTGCTCGGCTTTGGCATCAGCGAACCGGCCCAGGTACGCGAGGCCATCAAGGCCGGCGCCGCCGGTGCCATCTCCGGCTCCGCCGTGGTGAAGATCATCGAGACCCACCACCAGAACCCGGAGCATATGCTCACTCGTCTGAAGGAATTTGTGGAAGGGATGAAGGCCGCGACCAATAAGTAGGGGCAGGTATGCAGGTATAGGGTCAGATGCCGTTGACCCTGACCAGCCAGCCAGCATAAAGGGAGCCCACTTGGGCTCCCTTTTGTTATCCGGCATCAGCGGTTGGCTTCTCTGTAGGTTTGATTAGCGAAGCGTAATCAGACGTTCGCGGAGTTGATATGGTGGCGCGGCTTCGCCACGCAGTGGAACACCGTAGGGTGCAATAAGCGCAGCGCATTGCACCGCAGCAAATTCCCTTTCCACGGCGACGGACTCTAACCGGATTCCCGAACCAGCGGTTAACCCCTTGATGCGGCTTCGCCGCATGGAACGCGAGGACTTTGTCCTCGACAGGGTTTCGCCCGCCCCCTGGTGGATTTTGACCGAATTCCCGAGCCTGCGGTTGACCCCTTGATGCGGCTGCGCCCCATGGGACGCGAGGGCTCTGCCCTCGACAGGGTTTCGCCCGCCCTTCGGGCCTGGGCGAGTGACTTTTCTTTGCGTGGCCAAAGAAAAGTCACCAAAAGAAAGGCCACCCCCGCTTATTCGCCCGACTGATGTCGGGTTCCTTCGGCTCACCCTCTTGTCCAACGGCACGCGCCGATGGGCCGTCCATGGCCCAACGCCACTCGCTCGGCATCCTGCCTCGCGGCCTGGACAAGAGGGCTCACCTCAGCGAACAAGAGGGGGATCAAAACCGTGCCGGCCCTCAGCTTCCGCCTAAACCGCAGATATGCACCCTCTCCCCCTGGGAGAGGGCTGGGGTGAGGGGAGTTTTCGCACTTCTGCTCACCCAACAGCCCACTTAAAACGGCAGTTGCTCACTAATTGATTGAACCAGCTCAGGTTTCTATCAACTTCCTCTTTCCATGTCTCAATCCGGCCCCTTAAGATAGACAAACGACAATCAACCTCTGGGGAGAGCCCCATGACAGCGATGGTTGCTATCTCGCAGGTGAAAAGCAGCGAACTGGGAGCTGTAACTCAGGGGCGGTAGCGTGGTTTTTTGTAGGTTGACGCAGCGTGTAGTAAAGCCCAACAGGCGAGCCTTATTGCCCCCACCAGAGCGGGATAAACAAGGATGTGGCTGAACCGTAAAACAGATTTACAGATATATTTCGCAGTAAATGTTGGGCTTCACTTCCTTCAGCACCAACCTATGATTTTTAGCCAAGCATACGCGATCTATATGTCTTACAAATCGAATAGATTAGATTAATAAAGAAACATCTAATCTGGATAAATAAATTAAAAAGTAGCCTTGGGAAGATTCACCTAAGGGGAAGAGTAATGACTATAAGAGAACTAAATGCCAAAGACCGTCAACATTTACTGGATATTTTCGGAATACACGTATTGGAGCTAAAGAGATGAGAATAAAAAATTGACAGACCGCTCAAGTACACTCCGACCTCAAAAAGCACAACCTCCGCAGACCGGCCAAACAATTGATTTGACCTCCCCTTAGCAAAACGTTCGGGCTTTCATAGAGCATTTTTATTGTGTTTAGAATGATGTATGAAGTCTCTATACTTGATTTGAGAATATTAATGGAAAATGAATCATTGGTGGAAACTGGACAAAGCTTGGCTAGGCTTCCTGCTTCCTATGGCTTGCATATTACAGATGCTCAAGAGCGATTTAGCTCTGCCTATGTAAAGTTGATGTGCGCAGCTGCGAAGATTAATTATAGTGAGCCCACGACTGATAATGAGAGTATCGATATCGAACTCATTGGTAAAGGCTTTCAAGGTCGTTGGAAAAAACCTCGCATTTTGGCACAACTCAAGTGTACGTCTAACTACAAATATATAGACATGGAAAAACAAGAACTGAGCTTTCCTCTGCCTATAAAGAATTACAATGACCTAAGAGAAGTTGACGACCTCCCAAAGATTTTGATCGTGGTTTTCTGTCCTCAGGACAATCATGAGTGGGTTCAACATTCATCACTCCAGTCGAATGTAAGATTTTCAGGTTACTGGGTTAGCCTTGAAGGTGAACCAGAAGTCAGCAATAAAACTAGTGTGACAGTTAAAGTTCCTTTTTCTCAAGCGTTTAACAATCTCACTCTGATTGAGTTGATGGAACAATACAGCGCTAGAGGGTTAATAATATGAGTATACAATTACCCTTGAATGATGTAACCAAGTACCTAGCGGAAAATGGCTGGCACAAATCATCTGAAATTAGAGACACATTTCAGATTTGGCATAGTCACGAGTTTCCTGAGTCAGAGGTAACGCTACCTTTGAGTGAGGATCATAAGCGTTATGATGCACTTCTATTAGATACAATAGAAGAGCTATCCGTATATCTGAAAGTTCCCCATGACGCATTGATCAAACAAATATCACCGTTGGACTTTGACGCCATAATGGTTAGGGCAATTGCTGATGATGTTCAAAATGGATCAATTCCATTTGATGATGGTATAAAGCTTTTATCTTCTTCTTACCAGTTACTTAAACACTGCTCGAGCAAGATGAAAAAATTTAAGAACAAGAACAAGCACTTGGGCAGTTATTATAGCCATATTGGGATGGGACAAACTCAGATAGGTAGTTATGTTGTAGCTATCCATTCTCCTCTATACCGTATAAATAGTGATGAAGAGCCTAACTTGTTTGATAGCACTTCATCCCTTGGCAGGATAATCAATAAGCTGTTTTATTCAAAGCTGTCTAAAGTTTCTTCTGTTTTTGAGCGTGAATCAGATATTGAAATGATTAATCAGAAACTACTTGAGCTAGGAATAGACAACAAGGATTGCGATGCTTTAATCGATATTTTTGGTTTCAAATCCCATAGGGATATTGAAATTAAAGTTAATTGGTCGTCAAAAGAGTTCATCGAAGAAAAATTCCATAACCCAATATCATTATACTCTAGAGATGCTCAGAAAATAGTTGAATATCGAGAAGTATTGAAAGCAAAGAAGACCGAAAAAAGCATTCAACTTTCTGGTGAAGTTGCTGATTTACATAGAGGTTATGACGATGATTTGGGGCGAGCTAAGCTTAGGGCTAAATATCATGGAAGGGAGGTCAGCGTTTCATTCACAGTTAGTGAAGACCTTTATCCAATAATAGCTATGGCTCATGTGGACAAAAAAGTATTGACTCTAACTGGCGAGTTGGAAGTGCTCAAAATGAAAAATAGAATGTCTGCTAATTTTAAATCTCTTTTTGACTGTCAAGTATGTGAGAACCTAGAATTCAAGGAACTAGATAGGGTGCAGGAAAGCTCTAATAAAGCGTTTAAGGGTGATTCGTAACGCGTGGCATTTTTACTATGCGTTACGTTTAGTGTTTAAAGCGATATACGGCGGCTATGGTATTGCGTCAAAAAATCAGGACACCCACCTTTCTGAGTAAGGCGCTGTATAGCCAGCGCACAAAAAGATGGGTGTCCACGTTTTTTCAGGCATCAGAGATGCAAATAAACATAACAAAGAATTTAAGTCTGGATAGTGCCGCCTAGCATTTTTATTATTTAGGTTTTTTGTAGTGTAGCTAGAATACTTAAATTTGACTTTGTACTATTTCCTTTAAAATTACACTATTTTTAACTTTAACCAAAGAGGCATTAAATAATGGATCGTCAGTTAGCAAAAAACCTAATCAGGTCAATTGGTGAAGAATATGGCTATGAAGTGTCTGGTAATGAAACAGATGCTGAATTCGATGTTTATTTAGCTAGAGAAAAGCATGGGATAGCCTTTCAAATTAAAAATTCTACACATGACTCTGCACGACAGGGCGGTTGGTTGCAAGTTCACCATTATGAAGGTGAGCCAGCTAACTGGGGGCCTGCTCTGCATTCTCTTAGAACTATGGGAGACGTTGTTGCATTTTGCCAAACACTTATAACATTTTCTCAAATTAAGTCAAAAAGACAGGCATAAAGGTTGAAAATTAGGACACCCACCTCTGAACATGACTTTTCATAGCCAGAATCCAAGTGATGGGTGTCCCAATGTTATTATTTAAACATTATGAGTCATAAAATTATCATGACAGGACCGTTATTCATTGCCACATTACTATTCTATAGTACTGTCAGCTATGCGGAGCAGCAAGAAACTACACCTAAAAACATCGACAATCTAATTCTAGGTGAATGGGAAGCTCACGTATCAGGAACTGATTGCTATGAGAGGCGTAATTTCAGGGGTGATGGCGTTTTATATTCTCATGCATCGGAACAAGTTTTAACATCGAAATACAACATCGCCTCCACACCGTCTCCATCCGGCTTTTATACTTTAGAGGAACATATTCTAACTGACAATGGTGGCAATGACTGCCTTGGTATGCAAATGCCAGACATGAGTGACTATACATTTCATTTAGTATTTTCATCATCTGGGAACGAACTTTTAATGTGCTTAGAAGAAAAGTATGACTCATGTATTGGCCCCTATATCAGGGTGTTGAATAGCGGATCACAAAAATAATAACAGAACATAATAAAAATATTTATCTTCGTTCAGCCATTACTTTCTCTATAGGCATCAGGAAATTAGGATCTCTACCTTTTTGAGCTCATCATTGCATAGCCAAGCCACAATAATTCGAGTGTCCCAGTATTTTCTCCATCTGACCCTGGCGGAATGACAAATATCAACCGAAAAACAAAACGATTGGCCATTCTCTGCACTTTCCTGTTTCTGATCAGACTCGGATTTCGTGCATTTGGCTATGACCTGCTTTATCACAATCCGAATGATCCCTACGGTATCTCGGATTTGATTGAAGTGGCGTTAGCTCTCATATATCTGGTGAGCCTGGGTCTTTGCATAGTACATGCGTTGCGGATATTGCTACGGCACTGGGATCAAGGTGCCTTGGGGGCCTCAGCCCTGCTCGCCCTCTGCGCAGTACAGTGGCACAGTTATGACTATCTTCATCACCTGGCCGCCAGTCTCAGCATTCACTGACGACCCCAGCCCCACACCCGCCACCCCATCAACACCAGCATCACTACAACCCCCGGCAGCCAGACCCAGTAGAGCTCGGAGAGAAGCACCGCTTCCCCACGGGCAGTGAGATAGGCCTCCAGCTTGAAGGGGGCGACCCGGATCACCTGCCAGGGAGCGAAGAAGCGTTCGTCCCGCCACGGCCAGAGCCAGCCAACCCCCTTGCCGCCAGTGGTGAGGGAATCGAGCAGGCTGTGGGAAAGTAGCGAGACCAGCAGAAACGACCAGACAGTGGCGGCACTCGCCCTAAGCTGGCGGTGAAACAGCATGGCCAGAGTGGGCAGGGCAAAGGCGAACAGCAATGAGTGTGTAAAACCGCGGTGGCCAAAGACATGGCCGTAGGCGACTCCCAGTTTGAAGGCGAGCACATCGGCATCGGGCAGCATGGCGATGGCAACCCCCACCAGCAGCAGACGCGGCGGAATAATCCGGCTGCCAAGCCCGAGCCCTAGGCAGAGGGGTACGGCGGCGTGGGTAACTATGGCGGGCATAGGGTAAAGCTCCAACTGAAAACCGGTTCCTACCCTACCCCCGCTCGGTGAAGTGAACATGAAGTGCACTGCGGCTCTGCAAGCGAGCCCCTCCCGGCCCCTCGATCACCCCCCGGACCATCACTAACCACCTTTCTGTTCTAAAAAGTGAACTCCTCTACACTTTTATCTCGCAACCAGCACCAGGACCATAAAAAGTGCACCATCGTACACTTTTTATTGCTGTTTGCTCTTACCATGGGTTAAGGTGTAATAACCTACACTTTTTTCCGTGATCATGATGGCAGACGCATCGTTGCAAACCGGCCCGAAAGAACTGGATCCCGCCTCGCTGGGGCTGGCGATCCGCGAGAGGCGCAAGGCCGCCAGGATGACCCAGGAGGTGACGGCCTCACTGTGCGGCATCTCCAAGAAGACCCTGATCAAGATTGAAAAGGGGGGTGATGTCTACCTCTCGACCCTGTTGCAAGTGATGAAGGCGCTGGGGCTGAGGTTGCAACTGGTGCAAGAAACGGGCTCACAGGTAGCGAGCGGCAACAGCCAACCAGAGGTCGGTGATGATGAGTGGTTCTGAGCACCATCGGCTGGAACTTCGGCTGGGTAACCAGCTGATCGGTCATCTTGAATATGACTCCCAACGGGATACTTTTCAGCTCGGCTATACACCTGAGTGGCAAGCACGTGGCTTCCCGCTCTCCCCCCCGCTGGCGCTGGATGGCTCAGCCAGCAGCGCCCAAGTCCGGGCATATCTCGGCAATTTGCTGCCAGAAAATCGTGGGCTGGAGCACCTGATTGAGGCGCTCTCCGTTTCGCGCAGCAATCTCTTTGCCCTGATCCACGGCATCGGCCGCGATGTCTCCGGGGCGGTCACCTTTACCCTGCCCGCAGAGCCCGACGTCCCCACCCATTTTCGCCCCATCACCCCGGAAGAGCTGTTGCTGCGCCTCGATCAGCCCGAGATCTGGCCGCTGGAAGTCTGGGATGGTCGCCCCCGCCTCTCGGTTGCGGGCGTGCAGGCCAAGCTCAACCTGCTGCGACTCGAGGGGACGCTGGGATTTGGCGAGGGCGAGCTCTGTTCCACCCACCTCCTCAAGTTCGAGCATCACCCTCATCTGGTGATCAATGAGTTTGTGACCATGCGACTGGCCGCACTGCTGGGCATGCCGGTGGCACAAGTCGAACTGCACAGGGTCGGCCAAGGCGATAAGTCCCACCGAGGTTTGCTGGTAGAACGCTTCGATCGGCGCCTCGATGAAGATGGCTTGAGGGTGCGCCGTCGCCATATGATCGATGCCTGTCAGGGGCTGGGGTTTCCCGTCGCCCGAAAATATGAACGCAACTTCGGTGACGGGCGGGACGTGGCCCATATTCGGGAAGGGGTCAGCCTGCCACGGCTGTTCAGTCTCAGCGTCCTCTGTGTCAATCCGGCGCAGGCCAGACTGGACATGCTGCAATGGCTGCTCTTCAACCTCTGCGTCAACAATCACGATGCCCACGGCAAGAACTACAGCTTCTTCGTATCAAAAGCCGGGCTGATGCCCACCCCCTGGTACGATCTGGTCAATGTGGGGCTTTACCCCGAGTTCAACCAGCATCTGGCCATGGCCATAGGCGACGAGTTTGCCCCCGAGGCGATCAACGCATGGCAGTTGCTGGAGATGGCCGAGGCGTGTGAGCTGCCCAAACGCCTGTTGCAGCAGACCTTGCACAAGATGGCCAGCGACATCCTTCACCATCTGGATGCCGCCATCGCCCTGGTTGAGACAGACAATCCCGCCGAGCTGGCTTATCTGGCAGGCTACCGAGACGACGTTGAGCGCCGTTGCCACCATTTTCAGGAGCAGGCGACGCTGTTGCCCGAGCTGCAACTGTAGCCGGGCCTTGTCCACTCCCATGGGACGCAGCCCAGCCTTGAGCCCATGGCGGGCATTGCCTACAATGACCCACTTTTTATCAAACTCAGGTCTATAAAATGAGCGACAACAAACCTGCACTGCCCGACCGTCTGGCGGCCAACCCGCGCAGCCCGCACCACGTGGCAGAGTGCTTCGAGCACGAGATCGGCATTCGCCTCAACGGCAAGGAGCGCACCAATGTCGAGGAGTACTGCATCAGCGAAGGTTGGGTGAAGATCCCCTCCCCCAAGGCCAAGGATCGCTACGGCAACCCCATGCTGATCACCGTCAAGGGCACCGTCGAGGCCTTCTACGCCTAAGCGGCCCTGACCGCGCGCCCCGCTGGGCCCGCCGCCATGCTGTTCAGAACACCGGCCTTGCGCCGGTGTTCTGCTTTTGGGCTGGCCCTGCTCGCGGGTGGCTTCCCTTCCTTCATTTCTTTCCCTTCAGCCAGTGCCGTGAGCTGGTTGGCGTGCGGTGTCACCCATCAAGGCAAGGGCGGCGCTCTTATCACCCCGGCCTGCTGGTTTATCCACGCCATCACCGCTCATCCTCGGGAGCGTGGCTTGCCAGTCTGCCAACGTTGCAGTGCGGCACCCGCCAGCACCAGCAGGATGCCGAGCAGATCACTCGCGGCGAGCAGTCCCAGCAGGATCAATATGGTCATGGTGTTTCTCCTAATGCAGCACGATTAGCAGGGCGCCGGCCATCACCAGCAGGGCGGCGAGCACGTCCTTCCCCGAGGGGCGGCGGCGGGCCAGCCCGAACCAGCCTCTGGCGTCGCACAGGGCGCCAAACAGCAGCTGGCCGAGCAGCAGCAGGGCCAGGGTGCCCGCCATGCCGAGGGGCGAGTTGAGGCAGAGGGCCGCCAGCACCACGGTGAGCGCCCCCGGCAGGCCGCCGAGCCAGGCCCAGGGCGGGGCGGCTTCTGGCTGTGGGGGCCGTGGGGCCAGCCACCACAAGAGCGCGGCCACCAGGCTGCCGACCCCGTGGGCCAACCAGCTCCCGAGCCAGGGGTCGGTGGCGCGGGCCAGGGCGCCGTTCTGGGCGATCATCAACGCCAGCAGCAGGCCGGCGGCGAAGGCCGCCAGGGCACCTATGGTCTGGCCAAGAGTCTGGCCGAGGGCGAGGCGTCCGGGGCGGCGGTCGATAAGAGGGGGGATCATGGGGTCACTCCTTGGTTGAACTGAGGAGCAGGGTAAATTGTTTTCGATATGGGGATAATCTACCCTTATGGAACAACATTGTTTCCGCTTTGAGAACAACATGAACCAGGATGCCTTCGCCCTGCTCCCCGCCTTCGTCGCCGTGGTGGAGGCGGGCACTTTCTCCGGCGCCGCCCGCCAGCTCGGTCTCAGCAAGTCGGTGCTGAGCAAGAAGGTGAGCCAGCTCGAGCAAACCCTCGGTTGCCAGCTTATCTACCGCACCACCCGCTCCCTCGCCCTGACCGAGGCGGGGGAGCGCTACTTCGAGACGGTGCGCCATGCGGTGCGCCTGGCAAGCGAGGGGGAAGATGCCATCGGCGCCCTGCAATCGGCGCCCCGCGGCCTGCTGCGGGTGACTGTGCCCATGGTCTATGGTCGGCGCCACATAGCTCCCCTTATCCCCGAATTTCTCGCCCTCTATCCCGAGCTGCAGTTGCAGCTGGAGATGAGCGACGCCCTACAGGATCTGGTGGCCGAGGGGTTCGATGTGGCGGTGCGCATCGGCGAGCTGGAAGATTCGAGCCTGGTCGCCCGCCGCCTCGCCCCCTGTCACAGCACATTGTGCGCCGCCCCCGCCTACCTGGCGCGGGCCGGCACGCCCCGCACCCCGGCCGATCTCGAGCGCCACAACTGCCTCTTCTACTCCCTGTTTCGCGGTGGCACCCAGTGGCGGCTGCAAGGCCCCGAGGGGGAGGTGGCCATCACCCCGCGGGGCAATTTCGAGGTCAACAACAGCGACGCCATCCACACGGCGCTGCTGGCGGGGCTTGGCATAGGCAACATGCCGGACTTTATCGTGGAGCGGGATCTCGCCACCGGTCGGCTGGTGCCCCTGCTGCCAGACCACGCCCTGCCCGAGCACGGCATCTGGTGCGTCTATCCCAGGCGCCGTCACCTGCCCGCCAAGGTGGAGGCCTGGCTGGGGTTTCTCCACGAGCGTCTGGGTCTGCGCTAGGGGGTGACCGGGATAACCGAAGCGGTTCACGTTTTTTTCATCGGGAAAGGAGTAGAGTAGGCAATTACCAAGCGCCTGTTTTAATTGAAAAAGGCTCCAGGGGAGCATGCCATGGCATAGCGCCCCTCCCCCTAGGTGGAACGCCATGATGAAGAAAACTGCGATTGCCCTGACCCTGGCCAGCCTGCTGGCGCTGCCGGTGGTCACCGCCTCCGATGCCTGGGCCGCCCCGGTGCGCTCCCTGCAAAAGGAGCAAAATTACGACCAGTACATCAGCAAACGCCAGGTGGTGGACCAGCTGCTGGCGGATGCCGCCCGCATCTTCCACTCCCCCGCCCGGGTCTCAGATGCCGGTTTCACCGCCAAGATGCCGAGCAACATGGAGCAGGTCACCGAGCTCCTGCTGCAGGCTCACCAGCTCGAGCCCTACCGCACCGACCTGCTCATCTCGGCGGCCAACGCCCAGATCTACAACGGCAACGTGGACAGAGCCATCGCCCTGTTCGAGCAGGCCCTCAGCACGGCGCCGGACGATCTGGATCTCAACACCTATCTGGCCACCTGGCAGCGCTTCAAGGGCGATCAGGCCAAGTCCGACGCCTATTTCAAGCGGGTCGGCGAGCTCAATGCCGGTCGGGCCGCCGATCTGCAGCGGCTGTTCGACACCGTCGACCGGGTGATCGCCACCCCCCTCAAGGAGCGCCAGGGGCGCGGCGAGAAGAAGGGGCGACAGGCCATCGTCACCCTGGGCTATGCCCTCAACCCCGATGGCAGCATGCACGAGATCCTGCTGGGGCGCCTCGAGACCACCCGCGCCCTGGCCCAGGCCAACCCGGCGGCCCTCATCATCCTCACCGGCGGCGTGCCCCAGAACCGCCAGACCGAGGGCAAGCTGATGGCGGACTGGCTGGCGAAGAAGGGCATAGACAGATCCCGCATCATCGAGGAGAACTACGCCACCAGCACGGTGGAGAACGCCCTCTACAGCGGCTATGCCCTCGCCCGCCACGAGATTGAGTACGCCACCCTGGTAAGCTCGGCGAGCCACGTGCGCCGGGGCCAGACCCTGCTGGAAATCGCCTGCTGGCAGAGCGGTCCGGCCAATATCCGCATCGACAGCGTCGCCTACCCGGACAAGCCCCTCTCGGCCCTGGCCAAGGCGAGCCCGGAGGAGCTGCTCGGCATCTACCGCGATGCTCTGCGCACCTATGGCCTCTGGAGTTACCGCTCGGCCCCGCTGCTGGAGCGCTGATCCCATGAGATAACGCCCAGCAAAAAGCCCGCCGAATGGTGGGCTTTTTCATCATCTGGCGGGCTTGGGTGTCGCTGGCGTGCCTCAGCTCTTGAGATCCAGCCACAATGGTGAAGCCCTCAAAGACCAGTCGGGCTTTTGGCTCTGGCGGCCCCTCAGCCCTTGAGCTCCAGCACTGTGGTGAAGCCCCCGAAGATCATCCGGGCGCCATCGAAGGGCATGGTCTGGTGCATGGGGCTGGCTGGATCCATCCTGGGGTCCTGCATCATCTTGGTCATGGCCTCGTCCCGTACTGCCTTGCTCGGCCACTCCACCCAGGAGAAGACCACGCTTTCGTCCTCCTTGGCCGCCACCGCGCGGTAAAAGTCGGTCTGCTTGCCGTGGGGCACGTCATCCCCCCAACATTCCAGCACCCGGGTGGCCCCATATTCGAGAAAGATGGGGTCAAACAGCCCCGCATGGTCGATCAGGGCCTGCTTGTTGACCGTGGGCACGGCGATCACGAATCCGTCCACATATGACATGAGCCTTTCCTCCTGTGATTGAGGATCTCAGCATAGCAGCCGCGCCCCTGGCTGCCCTCAGAGGGCCACCAGCCGCTCCAGATCGCTGCGGGTCAGGCGCTTGCTGTCCACCTTCACGTAGAGGGAGTGCTCCTCAGGCACCAGCAGCACGTCGCTCACCCCGTCACAGGCGCGGATCTTCTGCTCCAGGGCCGGACTCGCGGCCACCCCTTCCGGCAGCACTATGCGCAGGCTGCTGACGTAGGGAGGCTCGGCCATGGTGAGGCTGACCCCAAACCAGAGCAGGGCAAGCAGGGCGCAGCCGCCAAACACCAGAGGGCCGCCCCCCAGGCTGTAGAGCAGCCCCCCCAGGCTGCCGCCGATGGCGACGCCGAGGAACTGGCTGGTGGAGTAGACCCCCATGGCGGTGCCCTTGTAACCCGGCGGGGACTCCTTGCTGATGAGCGACGGCAGCAGCGCCTCCATCACGTTGAAGCCGACGAAGAAAAGCTGCAGCCCCAACAGCAGGCCCCAGAGCTGCAGGCCTGCCTGCCACAGCACCAGCTCGGCAACCAGCATCACCAGCACGCAGGCCTGGAACACCCGCTTCATCTGGCGGTGCTTCTCGGCATAGATGATGAAAGGCACCACGCTCACGAAGGCGATCAACATGGTAACTAGATATGCCTGCCACTGGTGCTCCCGGGCCAGTCCTGCTTGTTCGAGCAGGGGCGGCAGCGCCACGAAGCTCGACATCAGCAGGGTGTGGACGCAGAGGATGCCGAGGTTGAGCTTGAGCAGACGCCCATTGGTGAGCACGGTGCGAAAACCGCCGCGCACCATGGCGGACTCGCGATTTTGCAGGTGGGCCGCCGGGGTCGGCACCACCCAGATCACCATGGCGATGGCCGCCAGCGCCAGCAGGGCGATGAGCCAGAAGAGGCCGGATAACCCCACCGCCTGGGTGATCAGGGGGCCTGTCACCATGGCGATGGCGAAGGTGATGCCAAAGCTCACCCCGATGAAAGCCATGGCCTTGGTGCGGTTCTGCTCCCGGGTGAGATCAGACAAGAGTGCCATGACGGCGGCGGAGATGGCGCCGCTCCCTTGCAGGGCGCGGCCGACGATGACCCCCCAGATGGAGTCGCTCAGGGCGGCGATGACGCTACCGAGGGCAAACATCAACAGGCCGCCGACGATAAGGGGCTTGCGGCCGATGCGATCGGAGAGCAGCCCGAAGGGGATCTGGAACAGCGCCTGGGTCATGCCGTAGATGCCGATGGCAAGACCGATGAGCGCCTCCGAGGCGCCCGCCAGGGACATGCCGTAGGTGGTCAGCACCGGCAGGACCATGAACATGCCGAGCATGCGCAACGAGAAGACGGAGCCGAGCGCCCAGGTCGCGCGGCGCTCGCCCCTCGTCATGGTGAAATCATTCATGATGGCCTCGATAGGTCAGAGAGAGGAGACACAAAGGGGCGGATGACAAGGCACGCCACACCCGAAAAAGCCGACAATGCGCCCCGTGGGGCGGGCCTCATAATAACAGAGCCGGGAAGGTTCCCGGCTCTGGATTCTATTGATTTTCCTGTGTTGCATCACAGCCTTGGGGTCCGGCAACGCGGGCCATCAGGGCAGCATGCTCACCAGCACGGGAGTTGCATCCGGCTGGAAGTCCACCGACATCATCACGCTCAGACAAGTAATGGTGACGATGGAGAACATGAACAGCTTGCGGGCCCAGAGGGAGTCATCCACCGCCGCCTTGTAGCCAGACAGCGCCATCCCCAGCCACCAGACGCTCACCGCGGTGGCGACTATCAGGTACTTGTAACCGGCGTAGCCGCCGAGGAACAGCATCAGGGTCGGCACCATGAAGGCCAGTATGTAGAGGGTGATGTGGTGCTTGGCCACAGAAATCCCCTTCACCACCGGCAACACAGGGATGTTGGCGGCCTGGTAATCCTTGAAGCGGAAGATGGCAATCGCATAGGAGTGCGGCATCTGCCACAGGCTGAAGATCGCCAGCAGGATAAGCGCACCGGAGTCGAACTGGCCGCTCACCGCGCAATAGCCGATGACGGGTGGCGCGGCGCCGGAGAGGCTGCCGACCAGGGTGCCATAGACAGAATGACGCTTCATGTAGAGGCTGTAGACCCCCACATAGACCAGGAAGCCCAGCACCGCCAGCAAGGCGGCCAACGGATTGGCCGCAAAGTAGAGCAGTGCAATGCCCGCAACGCCCAGCGCGCTCGCATACCAGAGCGACACACCGGGGGCGATGAGCCCCCTCACCAGGGCGCGGTTCTTGGTGCGCTCCATGATGCAGTCGATGTCCCGGTCGATGTAGTTGTTGAACACACAACCGGAGGCGACCACCAGTGACACCCCCGCCATGGTCAGGATGAACAGGGGCACATCCAGGCTCCCCTTCGAGGCCAGCAGGAAGCCGCCGATAACCGAGATGAGGTTACCGAAGATGATGCCCGGCTTGGTCACTTGCAGGTATTGCTTCATCATCACATCAAGCCGCTCAGTGAACCATCATGTTGATGTTGAGGTTGTACATGATCCACAGGGAACCCACGACCACGATGGCGATGATGAGCACGGTAAAGACCAGTGCCACCAGGTTCCACCGCTCCTCGGAGGAGGTGTTCATGTGCAGGAAGTAGATCAGGTGCACGAAGATCTGCACCACCGCCATGGCCACTACGGTGCCGAGCACCATGGCATGGGAGGCGGAGCCGTCCATCACCATCCAGAACGGGATCGCGGTCAGGATGAGTGACAGCACGAAGCCGGTCATATAGGACTTGACGCTGCCGTGGCTGGCGCCGTGATTGTCAACAGAATGACTCATTTACATGACCCCCATCAGATAAACCACGGTGAAGACGCAGATCCACACCACGTCCAGGAAGTGCCAGAACAGGCTCAGGCACATCAGGCGCGTGCGGTTGCGCTCGGTCAGCCCCTTCTTGCTGATCAGTACCATCATCACGATGATCCAGATAAGGCCGCTGGTGACGTGGATACCGTGGGTACCGACCAGGGTGAAGAAGGCGGACAGGAAGCCGCTGCGATCCGGGCCCGCATCATTGACGATCAGATGATGGAACTCGTAGATCTCCATGGCGATGAAGCCGGCGCCAAGAATGAAGGTGACCAGCAGCCAGGTGTTGACCGCAGAGACCTTGTTCTTGTTCATGGCCAGCATGCCGAACCCGAAGGTGATGGAGCTCAGCAGCAGCAGCATGGTTTCGGCGAACACGAACGGCAGTTCGAAGATGTCCTTGCCGGTGGGGCCGCCGGCGGTGCCGTTGACCAGGACTGCATAGGTTGCGAACAGGGTCGCAAACAGGATGCAGTCGCTCATCAGGTAGATCCAGAAGCCGAACACCTTGGTGGCACCGGCATCATGGTGCCCATCCTCATGGGCACCGTGAGAGTGATGTAGAACGTCAGTCGCCATGGAGTTAAGCCACCTTGTTGATATTGTCGAAATGCTGACCTTCGATGCGCTCGATTTCGTCAACCTGTACGTAGTAGTCCACATCGTCGTTGAAGCTGTGGATGATCCAGGTGGCGATCATGCCGACGAAGCCGGCGATGGCCATCCACCAGATGTGCCAGATCATGGCAAAGCCAAACACCACGCTGAAGGCGGCGATGATGACACCGGCACCTGAGTTCTTCGGCATGTGGATGGGGGCGTATTTGGCCGGCTGGCGATAGGCGCTGCCGTCCTCTTTCGCTTCCCAGAAGGCGTCCAGACCGGTCACCTTGGGCTCGATGGCGAAGTTGTAGAAGGGGGGCGGAGAGGAGGTGGCCCACTCCAGGGTACGGCCACCCCAGGGATCACCGGTCCAGTCACGGTTCTTCTCGCGGTCACGGATACTGACCACGACCTGGATCAGCTGGCACAGTACGCCGATGGCGATGAGGCCGGCGCCGCAGGCGGCAACCACCAGCCAGCCGTGGAACTCGGGATCTATGTTCTGGCTGACACGACGGGTCATGCCCATGAAGCCCAGCACGTAGAGCGGCATGAAGGCCACGAAGAAGCCGGTGATCCAGAACCAGAAGGCACGCTTGCCCCAGACGTCATCGAGCTTGAAGCCGAACGCCTTCGGGAAC
Source organism: Aeromonas rivipollensis (assembly GCF_010974825.1). GTDB lineage: Bacteria > Pseudomonadota > Gammaproteobacteria > Enterobacterales > Aeromonadaceae > Aeromonas > Aeromonas rivipollensis. The sequence continues at coordinate 238,972 of NZ_JAAILA010000003.1, forward strand.
CAGTAGGTGATACCGGCGAAGCAACCGAACACCACGCCGCCGATGATGACGTTGTGGAAGTGGGCGATCAGGAACAGGCTGTTGTGCAGCACGAAGTTGGCGGCCGGCACGGAGAGCAGTACCCCCGTCATGCCACCCACGGTGAAGGTGATGATGAAACCGACGGTCCACAGCATGGGGGAGCTGAACTCGATGCGACCACGGTACATGGTGAACAGCCAGTTGAAGATCTTCACCCCGGTCGGGATGGAGATGATCATGGTGGTGATGCCGAAGAAGGCATTCACGTTGGCACCTGACCCCATGGTGAAGAAGTGGTGCAGCCAGACCACGAAGGAGAGCACTGTGATGGCCACGGTCGCCCACACCAGTGAGGTGTAGCCGAACAGCTTCTTCTTGCAGAAGGTCGCCACGATTTCGGAGAAGATCCCGAACACCGGCAGCACCAGGATATACACCTCGGGGTGACCCCAGGCCCAGATCAGGTTGATGTACATCATCATGTTGCCACCCATGTCATTGGTAAAGAAATGGGTACCCAGGTAGCGGTCTGCGGTCAGCAGGGCGATGGTGACGGTCAGGATCGGGAAGGAGGCGATGATCAGGATGTTGGCGCACAGGGCGGTCCAGGTGAACACCGGCAGACGCATCATGGTCATGCCGGGGGCACGCATCCGGATGATGGTGGCAAAGAAGTTGACACCGGTCAGCAGGGTACCCAGACCCGAGATCTGCAGACTCCAGATCCAGTAATCGACCCCGACCCCGGGACTGAACTCCAGCCCCGACAAGGGCGGATAGGCCAGCCAGCCGGTCTGGGCGAATTCACCGACCCCGAGGGAGACGTTGATCAGCACCACGGCCGCGGCGGTAAACCAGAAGCTCAGGTTGTTCAGGAAGGGGAAGGCGACGTCACGGGCACCGATCTGCAGCGGCACCACTATGTTCATCAGGCCGATCACCAGCGGCATGGCCACGAAGAAGATCATGATGACGCCGTGGGCGGTGAAGATCTGATCGTAGTGGTGCGCGTTCAGGTAGCCTTCGCTACCGGCGGAGGCCATGACCTGCTGGCCACGCATCATGACCGCATCGGCGAAGCCGCGCAGCAGCATGACCATGCCCAGGATGAGATACATGATACCGAGGCGCTTGTGGTCCACCGAGGTGAACCACTCTTTCCACAGATATTGCCACTTGCTGTAATAAGTGATGAGACCGGCAATCGCCAGCCCACCCAAGATGATACCGGCTATCGTGACCATGATGATGGGTTCATGGTACGGAACAGCCTCGAGTGTCAATTTTCCAAACATCGATTATTCCTCGGATCCTGCTTTCACACTCTTGTCAGCCATAGACGTGGCCATGTGTCCGGCATGCTCGTCATGACTCATGGCCGCGTGGTCCATGGTCTCTTCTTTCGCAGCGTCATGGTTCATGGCCTTGTGGTCCATGCTCCCTTCTTTTGCAGACTCATGGTTCATGGCCTTGTGGTCCATGGCGCCGTCTTTTGCAGCATCATGCTTCATGGCCTCGTGGTCCATGGCGCCGTCTTTTGCAGCGTCATGGCCGCCATGGGACATGCCACCCATGAACTTGTTGATCACGTTGACGAACAGCTTGGGATCGGCGCTGGCGAAGTACTCAACCGGGTGGTTTTCGCTCTTCTTGGCCAGGGCATCGAACTCACCCATGGTGCTCAGCATCTTGGGAGACTGTTTCACCTTGGCGACCCAGGCATCGAAACCGGCCTGGTCCTGGGTGGCAATCGCCTTGAACTTCATGCCAGAGAAACCGGCGCCGCTGTAACTGCCGGAGATCCCCTTGTACTGACCCGCCTCGTTGGCAATCAGGTGCAGCTTGGTCTGCATCCCGGCCATGGCGTAGATCTGACCGCCCAGCTGGGGGATGAAGAAGGAGTTCATCACAGTGTCAGAGGTCACCCGGAAGTTGATCGGGGTGTTGACCGGGAAGGCCAGCTCGTTGACCGAGGCGATACCCAGCTCCGGATAGACGAACAACCACTTCCAGTCGAGGGAGATGACATCGACCTGAATTGGCTTGACGTCAGATTCCAACGGCTTGTAGGGGTCGAGGGAGTGGGAGGTTTTCCAGGTAATCACTGCCAGGATGGCAACAATAATGACGGGCACGGTCCAGACGACCGCTTCAATCTTGTTGGAGTGGGACCAATCCGGGGTGTATTTGGCAGTGGTATTGGATGCTCTGTATTTACGAGCAAATGCCACCGTCATAATAATCACAGGAATCACCACGATTAACATCAACCCAAGTGCGGTCAATATCAGTGACTTCTGCTCCAGACCAACCTGCCCCTTGGGGCTCATCAGAGCCATGTCGCAGCCACTCAGCAAGCCAGCGGTTGCCATCAACAGCAAAGCGCCCAAGCCCCTCTTTACTTCAAAAGGTCTCATGCAATGTCCTCATCGTTTCAAGGCTTATTGGTATAATAAAAATGCCGCATTTTATTGCATCAGACCGGCATGTGAACAACATGAAAAATTAATCCCAAAAATGTTCCAAGGGTGGTGAAAACAGGTATCAGATGTTAATCGCTTGACAGCGACCAATTTATTAAATTCACAGACCCTCGATTCATCTCCCGTTAATTTATCTCCCCGCCAAAATCGTTCACCAATTAATCAATCAGGCTCATTACCCTTATTTTTTGAGGGAAAAACAGGACAAAAAAGAGCCATTCAGACCCCCCTTGATGCACAGGTGCCCTCTCCATTCCTTGATCTGGATGCGTATATTCCGAGGGAGAATAAAAAATTAATTAATCAAACGAATGTATGATTAACTTCCCGAGGCCGACGGAAGCGCAGAAAGAGCTGCCCTGTCTGAGACCCACCATGAAAAACGGGCCTCGGATAGACCCGTTTAAGACGACTCCCCACCGGAGGGTCTCCCTCAGGGGTGTTTATGCTCCATTCGGGTCGCCACTGCGATACGGTTCCAGGCGTTGATGGTGACCACCTGCATCAGGCACTGGGCCAACAGAGTTTCCCCCAGCAGGGCCAGGGCCTGCTGGTAGGTCTCCTCGGTGAGCCCGTTTTCGGCTATCAGAGTCACCTCGTCGGTCATGGCCAGCACCGCCCGCTCCCGCGCATCGAACAACGGGGATTCGCGCCAGGCGGACAACGCCAGCAAGCGCTGGGGGCTGTCACCCTGCTTCATCGCCACCTCGGCGTGCATCTCGATGCAGTAGGCGCAGCCGTTGAGCATGGAGGCCCGCAGCTTGATGAGCTCCTTGAGCGACAGCGGAATGTCGGTCCCGCCGAGATAGGACTCGAGGCCCATCATGGCCGAGATGGCGGCGGGCACCTGGCTGGCAAGCTGGATACGTTCTGACATGGCAATACTCCCGTGAAGAGGCCCTCAGGTGGGCGATGAGCACATTGTTCACACTTTCATCCATGGATAGAATACCGCCATAACCTGCAACAGTTTTGCATTTACCGCAAAGGTACTCCCATGCTGGATCGCGTCCGTATCCTGGCTCAGGTGGTGGAGTCGGGGAGTTTCTCCCGGGCCGCCCGCGCCCTCAACCTGGCCCCCTCCTCGGTGACCCGCACCATAGATGCGCTGGAGCAACAGCTGGGGATCCCGCTGTTCAAGCGCAGCACCCGCCAGCTGGTGCTGACCGAGCAGGGGGAGTACTTCCTTGCCCGCTCGGTGCGCCTGCTGGAGGAGGCCGATCAGCTGGTGCAATCCCTGCAGCCCCTGCCGGTGGCGCCAGAGGGCCCGCTGCGGGTCTCGGTGTTCGAGAGCTTCGGGACCAGCTGGCTGGCGCCGCGCCTGCCGGCCTTCCTGGCCCGCTACCCCGGGGTGCGACTCGAGATCGAGCTCGACAACCGGCTGGTGGATCTCGACGCCGAAAACGTGGACGTTGCGGTGCGCGTCGGACGCCCCGTGGACAGCGGCCTCCATAGCCGCCACCTGCTCACCAACCGGACCCTGCTGGTCGCCTCCCCCGCCTATCTGGCCCGCCATGGCGAGCCCGCCCATCCCGATGAGCTGGCGCACCACAACTGCCTGATCCGCGGCCATGGCCGTCAGCGCCAGCACTGGTATTTCCGGCAAGGGGCCCAGCGGCACAAAGTCCCGGTGCGGGGCAACCTCGCCTCGGTCGGCGGCACGCCCCTGCTGTGCGCGGCCGAGGCGGGCTCCGGCATACTGCTGCTGTCGAGCTGGATGGTGCAACAGGGGCTGGACAAGGGCACATTGCAACCCCTGCTGCCCGAGTGGCAGGCCTCCCCGTACGAGGATCGGCATGACGAGATCCATGCGGTGTTTAGGGGCGGCCGCTTCTTGAAGCCCCAGACCCGCGCCTTCATCGACTTTCTGATAGAGGTGATGAAGCCCTTGCAAGGGCCGCGCTGATAACGGCGGCCTGTCCAGGGCTTATGGGAAATGAAAACGCCGGGCAAAGTGCCCGGCGCCGGAAGTGAACGACAGCATCAAGAGAACGCGGTCAGCGAGCATTACGCCCATCCGGGGTCTGGGCCGCGCCTCTATAGTCCCCGTAAGGAAAGACGTTGCGCAGGCGCTGGGCCACGGGCTCCGGGATGGAGCGGGAGAAGACGAGCCTGACCCCGTTGCCATCGCGCTGACCCAGGATGCGCCCTCGCACCGGCTCCTGCTGCAGGATCTGTTTGGCCTGGGCCAGGAAGCGCGGCGGCACCGAGCCTCGCTTCACCTGCACCTTGCCAGGGGCAAGCCGGATCTCGAACAGGGCGCCGCGCCCCAGGGTCATCAACCACCCAATCAGGGCGACTGCCACCAACAACGACAACCAGGCCATCTCTCTCTCCCTTTGCCAGCCTCGATGTGCGTCAGTATATGTGGCGACGGCCGGCGAGGAGTGGGCGGACATCACGTTTTGCCCATCCCCGAGTCAGCAATCCTTGCCCCAGGCCACCAGGGTGTCGCGATAGAGCGCCAGCAGGGCTTGATCCCGCACCGCCACCCCGACCCGCTGGGCCGGGTAGTCAGCCCACTCATCGTGGGGATGGGACTTGCCGTCGAACTTCTGCAGGGTGTGGCCTATGGCGGGGCCATGGTCGATGACCCGCACCGGGCCCTCCCGCAGGGTGAACAGCTCGGGATCGATCACATAGGCGATGGCGGACGGATCGTGCACGTGGCAGCCATTGAGGCCGATGCGCTCGGAATAGAAACGCAGGTAGAAGCGGCTCACCGCCCACAGGAAGCGACCGGGCTCACCGGCATCGTCCCGCAGGGCATCCAGGTAGGCGCTGCTGAAGAAGCTCTGCTGGGTCACGTCCAGCCCTATGATCACCACGGGCCAGGGGGCGGTGAACACCCGATCGGCCGCCTCGGGATCGTCGTGAATGTTGGCCTCGGCATAGGGGGTCACGTTGCCGCGATGACCGTTGACGCCAAAGGCGCCTCCCATCACCACCACCTGCTTCACCAGCGCGGTGATCTCGGGGGCAGCCTCGAGCGCCAGCGCCAGGTTGGTGAGCGGCCCTATGGTCACCAAGGTGATCTCGCCGGGGTTGGCCTTCAGCGTCTCGACGATGTATTGCCAGGCCGGGCGGGGATCCGGGATCAGGGTCACCTCCCCCGCCTCCACGTCACCCAGCCCGCTCGGGCCGTGCACCACTGTCGTCGGCCCCACGGGCTCGCGCAGCAACGGCGCGGCGGCGCCCTGGGCTACGTCCGCCTTCATGCCGTATTTCTGCTTGAGCCAGAGGGCGTTGCGGGTCCCGTTCTCTATGGTGGCATTGCCAAACACCGTGGTGATGGCGAGCAAGTCGATGACGGGGTGGGCCTCGGCAAAGAGTATTGCCATGGCGTCGTCGATACCGGGATCGGTATCCAGAATGATCTTGTGGGTCATGGGGCCTCCATACGGCAGAAGTGCCAGTGTAGCGACCTCGGGCCCGTTTAACAGCGTCAGGATCACAGCCTCGACCTTTGGCCTGCCATCCCCCCGCCGACCGGCGATATCTTGAGCACTTCATCCGGGGGCCCGTCAGGGTCAGGGGCCGCAGTGGCGACATTCTGGGCAGTCGGCCCGCCCCCAGGCCCCCGCGCCTTGTGGGCGGGCCTGCGGGATGGTATCACTTGGCCTCACTCTCCCCACTCCTCGCCGAGGCGCCAACGTGATCACCCTGATTAAAGAGTCTGACCAGCTGAAGATGCCCTGGAAAAACAAGCAGGGCACCACGGCCCAGATCCTGGTCTCCCCCCCGGGCTCGAGCCTGGAAAAGCTCGACTTTGACTACCGGCTGAGCTCGGCCCCCATCAAGGCGGCGGGCCCCTTCTCCAAGTTTCCCGGCTATCAGCGCATCCTGCTGCCCGTCAGCGGCGCCGGTTTCGTGCTCAACGGCCACCCCTATGCCACCTTCGAGGCGGCCCACTTCAGCGGGGATGACGAGACCCACTGCGAGCTGCTGAAAAAGGAGGTAACGGATCTGGGGCTCATCTACGATCCCGCGCGCATCAGCGCCAACGTGCGGGTGCTCAATGTGCCCTTCCCCCTGACCCTCACCCTGGAGGCGGACAAGACCTACCTCTGCCACCTGCTGAGCGGCCAGCTGACGGTGGCAGACCAGGCCGTGGCCATCAACGAGACCCTGGTGGTCAAGGGGGAGGAGAGCATCCGCTTCGAGTGCGGGAAAAAGACCACACTAGCCTTCTTTACCCTGCAAGCCCGGTAAGGGAGACACCCGCGTAGGCCCTGGGGTCTGGCTCAACGTTTGGGTGCTCGGCCGCCGCTGTCGAGACAGGCCTGCATGCTGTCGTAGGGAACATAATGCTTGGTGCGGCCGTAGTAGGTGCCACCCTGGGGGTGGCAGATGCCGTTGCGGCTCTTCTTGACCGGGGGCTCTGCCGCCAGCGCCAGGGCGCACACCAGCATCAGGCAACAGCTGACCACCCATTTTACTGCTCTCATCACCTAAATCCGTCCAATCGGCGTTTGGGCTAACAGGCCCGTTTGAGGCTTATTTTATCCTGTTTGCACCGCAACCACCCCTCGCAAGATCACGAAACGCACCATTCATTCAATCGCTTGGCTCATCTGTACCGCGCGATCGACACAAGGTTTCCGCTGGGACAAAAAAGCCGGGATATCCCGGCTTTTTCCTGTCAGGCCAGCGCGGCTCAACCGACCTTGAAGGCCCCCTTCATCATGGCGAAGTGGCCGGGGAAGGAGCAGAAGAAGGTGAGATCCTTGCCCGCCAGCCCGTCGGTCTTGAAGGTGACGCTGGTGCTCTCGCCACCCCCCACCAGCTTGGTGTGCGCCAGGATACGGGCGTCGTCCTTGGGCAGGTAGTCGTGATCGGCGCCGGCGCTCATGCCCGCGGTGGCGACGGCCTGATAGTCGGCGGTATTGGCCAGCACCCAGTTGTGACCCATGTTGGCCACCGGCAGCTTGCCCGTGTGATTGAGGGTGATGGTCACCTCCTTGCAGGTGGCCGGCACGCTCATCTCTTTGAGGTTGAACTGCATGGCGTCATTGCCTTCGATGACCAAGGCGCACTCATCGGCCAGCGCCGGGGCAGCCAGGGAACTCAGCAGCAGCAGGGTTAACACCTTTTTCATCATCTTCTCCTTTGATTGGCGAGGAATGGCAACCCCCTTGTCTGTCGCATCGCACGGCGACACGCAAAGATGCTGTCATGATCGATCTTCATTGTACCCAAATGTCACCGGATGGCAGCGGCTTTTGCTCAAAGCTGCGGACCAGGTCACTCCCGGGGTCCATTGAACTGTGGAACAGATTTGCCGGCGTCACCCCGCCGCGGCTTAATTATTTCCACCCAGACCCGGCGCCAGGGGCTCGTCAATTGCGGCGCCCTTGGCTAAGCTGCTCCCCCGTCGATGACTCCCGCGAGAATGCAAGATGAAGACCCTCTCCCTGGCCCCCCGCGGCCTGCTGCTCTCCCTGATGCTGCTGTTGACCGCCTGTCAGCCGGCGCCGACCCAGATCCGCATTCAGGGCAACACCATGGGCACCTACTATGCGGTGACCCTGAGCGACCCCTTCCCCGGTGGCCAGGCCGCGCTGCAGGGGGAGGTCGATACCCTGCTGGCACGCATCAACCAGGAGATCTCCACCTATGATCCTGACTCCCTCATCTCCCGCTTCAATCAGGGCTCAGGCAAGGCTCCCATGGTCATACCGGCCAGCATGGCCAGGATAGTGCAGCAGGGCATGGATGCGGGGCGCCTCACCCAGGGCAAGCTGGACGTCACAGTGGGCCCCCTGGTCAACCTGTGGGGCTTCGGGCCGGACAAGCGCCCGGTCAAGCGGCCCACCGCAGAGCAGATTGCCAAGGCGCGGGAGCGAGTCGGCATCGACAAGCTCAGCCTGACGCCGCAAGGGGATCACTTCCTGCTCGGTAAGGCCATCCCCGACCTTTATCTGGATCTCTCCACCCTGGGGGAAGGGGCGGCGTCCGACGACATCGCCGCACTGCTCGAGCGCAAGGGGGTGCACAACTACCTCGTCGAGGTGGCGGGCGCCGTGCGCAGCAAGGGACACAACGACAAGGGCAACCCCTGGCGGGTGGCCATAGTCGAGCCCTCGGACAGGCCGGGCGCCATCGAGGATGTGGTCACCCCGAACGGCATGGCCCTCAGCACCGCCGGCAGCTATCGCAACTATTACGAGCTCGATGGCCGGCGCTACTCCCACATCATAGATCCCGCCACCGGCGAGCCAGTCACCCACAAGCTGGTCTCCGCCAGCGTCATCACCCCCACGGCGCTGGAGGCCGATGCCCTCGACACCGCCCTCATGGTGATGGGGCCCGAGCAGGCGATGGCCTTTGCCACCGAGCACAAGCTGGCGGTCTATCTCATCGAGAAGACGTCCACGGGTTTTGCGGCGCAGCACACTCCCGAGTTCGCCCCCTACCTGGTACGCAGGCAGCCATGAACGACGAGGCCCCGCAATGTGGGGCCTTTTCATGACGGCGCGCTATTCGATGGGAACACGATGGGGCGCCGGGGTGACCGCCTGCTTGGGCAGTTGCAGGGTGAGGATGCCGTTCTCGAAGCGGGCGCTGACCTGATCCGGCGCCACCTCCACCGGCAGATCGACGGTGCGCGACACGCTGCCATAGTAGCGCTCGCTGCGCAGGGAGCGATCTTCCTTGCTCTGGCTGTCGTGCTGGCGAATCTCCGCCTTCAGGGTCACCAGTTTGCCGTGCACATCTATCTGGATGTCCTCCTTGGCCACCCCGGGCAGCTCGGCCTGCAGCAGGTAACCGCCGTCGCTCTCCCTCAGATCCAGCGTGATCCGGCTGGGCAGGGGATCCCCGTGCAGGGGCCGGATGTAGAAGCCGGAGGCCATGTCGTGGAACAGGTCATCAAACAGGCTGGTTCGGCTCGGTAGCAAACTCATTTGATTCCTCCTTGTGGTACGGGTGATGGCTGCAGATCGCCGGGATCTGCCTCCCTTCAAGTCTAAAAACCGGGCCGAACCGCGCCACTGCCATCTCGCGCCCAGTTGACGAAGATCAAGGGCGCGCCATGATTTTTTGCAGGCCGCCTCTTGTCTTGGCGGGAAAAACAGGGCCCCCTTCCCATGTTCAATTGCCTGTCTGCGGACTTTGGTGGCACACTTCTCCCACCAGCCCGCAGCGCCTCGATGCAAGACAGATGCAGACACCGGATCCCGCACCAGAGAAGAAAGCCCAGCCCAAACCCAGGCGCATCCTGCTGGTCAACGAGCAGCGTTCCTTTCAGATGATGATGAAGGCGATGCTGATCAACATCGGCATCAACCGCATCACCTACATCAATTCCGCCGACGAGGCGCGCCGCCGCTGCCAGAAGGAGAGCTTCGACATCTATCTGCTGGACTACGAGCTGGGGGCGGGCGAGAACGGTCGCCAGTTGCTGGAGAGCCTGCGGGACCAGCAGCTGATCCCGCCCCAGAGCGTGGTGATCATGGTCAGCAGCGACAGCTCCCGTGCCATGGTGCTGAGCGCGCTGGAGGCCGAGCCCGACGAATACCTGATGAAGCCCTTCTCCCAGGAACAGTTCTCGTTTCGCTTGAAGCGCGCCCTCGCCCGCCGCCAGTCCCTGGAGAGCGTCTTCATCGCCCTCACCCAGAACGATCTGCCGGCCCTGGTCGAGGCCTGCGCCAGACAGGCCGATGCGGTGCCGCGCTTCGCCAACTTCTGCCGCTGCCTGCAGGCCGACACCCAGCTCAAGCTCGGCCAGGCCAAGGAGGCGCGCAGCCTGATGCGCCAGCTGCTGGCCGGCCAGGAGAACAGCTGGGCCAGGTTGACCCTGGGCAAGGCCTGCTACCGTCTGGCGCTCTATGACGAGGCGGTGAGCCACCTGCAGGCGACCCTGAAGAACACCCCCCTGATGGTGGAGGCCCACCTCTGGCTGGCGGAGTCCCTGCTCTCCCTTGGCAAGGAAGAGCTGGCCCAGCAGGAGCTGCGGCGGGCAGCGGACATCTCCCCCCAGTCGGTGCAGCTCTCCCGCCGGCTGGCAGAGGTGTGCCTGCAGCGCCACGACTACGGCCAGGCCAAGGATGTGCTGCTCGCCCTCATCGATCTGTCGCGCAACTCCATCCACCGCACCCCCCACTATCTGGGGGCCTACATCCAGACCCTGACCCTCTACGCCCTCAACAGCAACGACGGCTATCACATCGCCAACCTGCAAAAGCAGGTGAACTCGGCCCTGTCGCGCATCCGCGATTCCCTGATGATGTCGGAGTTCAACTACCCGGTGTTCGAGCAGATCTGTCAGGCCAGGGTGCGCATCGCCCTGGGGGAGCTGCTCAAGGGCAAGAAGATGCTCTATCGCGCCAACCAGAACTGGCTGGACAAGCCCGAGACCATGCCCCCCGCCCTGCTCGGCGAGACCATACTCGCCCTCTACCAGCTCGGGGAGTTCGAGTACGCCGAGAGCCTGCAATCCCTGCTGGCGGAGGATGAAGACCGGCTGCTCACCACCTGCATCCAGGTGACCCGGGACGACAAGACGGTGCAGGAGCGCCGTCAGCGCTACCAGCAGCTCAACGATCTCGGCATCAAGGCCTACCAGAGCGGGGAGCTGGAGCAGGCCCTCGGCCATTTCCGCGAGGCCCTGCGCCGGGCTCCCGCCAATACCGGCGCCGCCCTCAACAAGATCCAGGTGCTGCTGCAACTGATGCAGAAGAACCGCAAGAGCCCGGAATTCGGCGCCGAGTGCAAGGAGACCCTGGAGGTGCTGGAGGGCATCCCCCTGAATCCCGCCCAGCAGGATCGCTTTCGCAAGCTGCGCCAGGAATTTAACCAGCTCGCCTAGCCAGCGGCGCCTCTCCCTCACCTATGCTGATACAGACTCAGGCAAGGAGGGGCGACAGCATGGCGATGTGCCGATACCTGGTGGCAGATGGCCGCCACTGCAGCGAAGAGGCGGGGGATCACGACCTGTGCCACTGGCACGACCCCCATGCCTCTCACTCATCCCCGGACACAGCCGCGGCGCTGGAGCACTATGTGCGCCAGGGGGGCCTGTGCCACGGGTTGCAACTGGCCCGCGCCGATCTCGCCGGTCTCAACCTGGTGAACAGAGAAGGCCCCCGGGGATTCCTGCTGGAGCAGTGCAACCTCTATCGCGCCAACCTGCGGGGCGCCCACCTCTACGGCATTCGCATCAAGGGCGGCAGCCTGATGAAGGCCGATGTCAGTGACGCCAACCTGCACTGCGCCGAGTTGCACGACGTCAACCTGCTCGGCATCCGCTGGAAGAACACCCGGCTCGACAACCTGGATACCGGCAAACGCCTGATGCAGGACAGGAAGGGGCGAAGCGAGCGGGATCCGGTGCAGTCCCGCGTCTGGTTCAAGGAGGCGGAAGAGACCTACCGAGATCTGCGCAAGGCCTCGGAGGCCCAGGGGATCTTCACCATGTCAGGCCGCTACATCCAGCAGGAGCTCACCATGCGCCGCCTGCAGATGCCGTTCTGGTCCTATCACCGCTTCGCCTCCTGGATAGTGGATCTCTTCTGCGGCTACGGTGAGGCCCCCATGCGGGTGGTGCTCTTCTCCCTGCTGCTCATCTTCATCTGCAGCATCTTCTACTTCTTCTGCGGCCTCAACTTCGCGGGCAACCACCTCATCTACCGCCCGGAGGCGACCCTCGAAGAGAACGCCATCTTCCTGCTCGAATGCCTCTACTACAGCGTGGTGACCTTCACCACCCTGGGTTACGGCGACTTCACCCCGGTCGGCCTGTCGCGGATCTTCGCCGCCTTCGAGGCCTTCACCGGCAGCTTCACCCTGGCGTTGTTTGTGGTGGTGTTTGTCAAGAAGATGACCCGCTAAGCCCGGGGCCGGGGCACAGGGAGGCTGCACGCCCCCTCCCCTGGCCCCTCTTGCATCCAGACCGGATTCCTAGTCCAATAGCGACTAATAAAAACGACATGAGCATCCCTGACATGAAGATCATCTCTTTCAATATCAATGGCCTGCGCGCCCGTCTTCATCAGTTGCAAGCCATCATCGACAAGCACCAGCCGGATGTGATCGGCCTGCAGGAGATCAAGGTGCACGACGAGGCCTTCCCGGTGGCGGACGTGGAGGCCATGGGCTATCACGTGGTGTTCCACGGCCAGAAAGGTCACTACGGGGTCGCCATCATGAGCAAGCAGCCGCCCCTCGACGTGCAGAAGGGGTTCCCCACCGATCCCGAGGATGCCCAGCGCCGGATGATCATGGCCAGCTTCAAACGGGAAGACGGCTCCCTCATCAAGGTGATGAACGGCTATTTCCCGCAAGGGGAGAGCCAGGATCACGAGACCAAGTTCCCGGCCAAGCAGAAGTTCTATGAGGACCTGCAGCACTACCTCGAGACCCACCACACCCCGGACGATCCCTTGGTGCTGATCGGCGATGTGAACATCTCCCCCACGGATCTCGACATCGGCATCGGCGAGGCGAACCGCAAGCGCTGGCTGCGGGATGGCAAGTGCTCCTTCCTGCCCATAGAGCGGGAGTGGATGGAGCGCCTCAAGGGGTTCGGGCTGACCGACACCTTCCGCGCCGCCAACCCCACCGAGTGCGAGCGCTTCTCCTGGTTTGACTACCGCTCCAAGGGCTTTGACGAGAACCGGGGCCTGCGCATCGACCTCATCATGGCGTCCAATGCCCTCAAGGACAAAGTGACCGAGACCGGCATCGACTACGAGCTGCGCGGCATCGAGAAACCCTCGGATCACGCCCCCATCTGGGCCTGCTTCGCCTGATCCCGGCTGCCGAGAAGACTGTCGTCCCTGACCCTGAGCCCCCGCCGATGCGGGGGCTTTTTTGTTCACAGCCCGCCATTTCTTAATCCATATCAACTCTTTGGCAGACGGGCTTTGCCACGCCTTGACCTTCACCTTTCGGCAAGGTTTACATTCGGCTCATCCGTCGCAGGGAAACCGCCCATGTTGTCATCGAGATTGCCCACAGTGCTCATCGCCCGGCTGTTGCTGGCGCTGCTGCTCGTCTGCAATCTCACCCTCTGCATCAGCTGGCATGGCGCGGCGGCAAGGGAGGAGGCGACATCCCCATCCCTCGCCATGACCAGTGCCGCCAATCTGCCCGCGGCCATGCAGGGGCTCCCCTGCCACAACGGCGGTGATGGCTACGCTGCCGCCGACCTCAATCAGGACGAGTGCCAGATGCACGGCGGCCTCACCTCGCCAATGGGCGCCGGCCTGCCACTGCTGGCCGCCCTGCTCGCCCTGCCCCTGTTGCTGCTGCCCCCCGGGACCGTCAGCCAACAGCTGGAAAACTGGCTGCGGGATCCCTTCCTGCGCAGTCGCGGTACCCACCCTCCCTCCTGGCCGCGCCGACACCTGATGCTGTCGGTGCTGCGTCACTAGAACGATCTTCTCCTGTGCATGAGGCAAGGCTCACCTTGCCCCTATCTGCACACCTTGCCTGACCCTGTGACCACTGGCCCCGCCAGCAACAGGGAGCCGTGCGTCCGCTGACTCGTCAGCAGCGCCCCGTTTGCCGCCAGCCCCTTGGTGATGCCTTGTCCATCACCCGCCCTGCGGCCTGCACAAGAGAAGACGTATGATGTCACCAGCCCACTGTTCACCCACCCAGGTTGCCGCCTTAGCGGGCGCCCTCTCCTCCTGCACTTTCTGCATGCAGATCCGCGCCGGAGGCCAGTCATGAACAAGAGAGTCCTGATGTCGGCCCTGCTGCTCGCCCTCGGCGCCGGTGGCGGCTACTGGGCCGCCAAACAGAGCACTGATGGAGCCACCGTCAAAGAGAAGACGCCGCTCTACTGGGTCAACCCCATGGATCCCCGCGACAAGCGCGACGGCCCTGCCAAGGACAACATGGGGATGGACTTTATCCCCGTCTATGAGGAGCAGAAAAACGGCTCGCCCGGTACCGTCACCATCAGCCCCGAGATCCAGCAGAACCTGGGGGTACGGCTGGCCAAAGTCGAAAAGCTGCCCATCCACCAGCAGATCGAGACGGTGGGCTATGTCGGTTATGACGAGGACAGGCTCGAGGCCATCAACGCCCGCATGGCGGGCTGGATCCGCACCCTGGCCATCAAGAGCGAGGGGCAGAAGGTGGCCAAAGGCACCCTGCTCTACGAGATCTACGCCCCGGACCTGGTCAACGCCCAGCATGAGTACCTGCTCGCCCTCAACACCAGCAATCCCCTGCTGCTGCGCGCCGCCGAGGGAAAACTGAAGTCCCTACAGGTGCCGGCGGATCAGATTGCCGCCCTCAAACGCAGCCGTCAGGTGCGTGAAACCATTGGCATCTATGCCCCCAGCAGCGGCTATGTCTCGGAGCTGAAGGTGCGCGAGGGCCAGTATGTGGAACCCGCCGCCGCCCTGTTCAACATCAGCACCCTCCAGCAGGTGTGGGTCAGTGCCGAGGTGTTCGAGCGCCAGGCTGCCCAGCTGAAAGTGGGGGATCCGGTCACCATGACCCTCGACTACGCCCCGGGCCGCCGCTGGCAGGGCCGGGTCGATTACCTCTACCCGACCCTCGACGCCGCCACCCGTACCCTCAAGGTGCGGCTGCGCTTTGACAACCCGGACGAGTTCTTGAAACCCAATATGTTTGCCAAGGTGGCGATTCAGGCGGGCAAGGGAGAGCCGCAACTGGTGGTGCCGAGCGAAGCGGTGATCCGCACCGGCAGTCAGGACAGGCTGGTGCTGGCACTGGGGGATGGCAACTTCAAGTCGGTCGCCGTCACCCTGGGCCCCCAGTTTGGCGACAAGGTGGCCATCAAGGCGGGAGTCGAAGCGGGGGACAGCATAGTCAGCTCGGCCCAGTTCCTGCTCGATTCGGAATCTGCCATCGACTCGGACTTCCAGCGCATGACGGCGGTGCGCCCGGCCCAGGTGTGGACCCAGGGGACTGTACAGAGCATGGATCTGGCCAGCCGCACCCTGATGGTGGCCCACCAGCCCATTCCCGAGTGGCAGTGGCCCGCCATGGAGATGGAGTTCACCGTCGCCGAAGGGGTCGATATCAGCAAGCTGGCCGAGGGGCAAAGCCTCCACCTGCAGGTGATGCAGGAGGGGGACGAGTACCACATCACCAGCATCCATCAGGAGAAAGCACCCGCAAGCGGCGACGCAGCCAAGCCTGCGGCGGGTGAGATGGAGAAGATGGAAGGCATGGACCCTAGCCAGCACGATATGGGGGCCAAGCCATGATCCCTTCCATCATTCGCTGGTCCGTGGGCAACCGCTTTCTGGTGCTGCTGTTGACCCTCATGCTCACCGCCTGGGGGCTCTGGTCGGTCAAGCAGACCCCGGTGGACGCCTTGCCGGATCTCTCCGACGTGCAGGTGATCATCAAGACGGCCTACCCGGGGCAGGCGCCCCAGGTGGTTGAGGATCAGGTGACCTACCCGCTCACCACCGCCATGCTGGCGGTGCCGGGGGCCACCACGGTGCGCGGCTACTCCTTCTTCGGTGACTCCTTTGTCTACGTGCTGTTTGACGACAGCACGGATCTCTACTGGGCCC
This sequence comes from Aeromonas rivipollensis, assembly GCF_010974825.1. Classification (GTDB taxonomy): domain Bacteria; phylum Pseudomonadota; class Gammaproteobacteria; order Enterobacterales; family Aeromonadaceae; genus Aeromonas; species Aeromonas rivipollensis. Next base: position 254,981 of record NZ_JAAILA010000003.1, read on the forward strand.
GCGCCCGGGTACTGGAGTATTTAAGCCAGGTTGCCCCGAGTCTCCCCGCCTCCGCCCGTCCCCAGCTCGGCCCCGACGCCACCGGGGTGGGCTGGGTCTATCAATACGCATTGGTGGACAGAACCGGCAAGCATGACTTGAGCGAGCTCACGTCGCTGCAGAACTGGTTCCTCAAGTACGAGCTGCAAACCGTCAATGGCGTCTCCGAAGTCGCCAGCGTCGGCGGCATGGTGCGCCAGTACCAGGTACGGGTCGACCCGGACAAGCTGCGCGCCTACGGCATCCCGCTCTCCCTTATCGAGACCGCCATCAAGCAGGGCAATCAGGAGACCAGCGCTTCCGTCATCGAGATGGCGGAAGCGGAGTATATGGTGCGCTCGAATGGCTATCTGAAGAGCGTGGAGGATCTGAAGCAGATCCCCCTCGGTACCACTGTGCGCGGCGCCCCGCTGCTGCTGGGTGATGTGGCGGATGTGGTCACCGGCCCCCAGAGTCGGCGCGGCATCGCCGAGCTCAACGGCGAAGGGGAAGTGGTGGGCGGCATCATAGTCATGCGCTATGGCGAGAATGCCCAGCACACCATAGACGGGGTCAAGGCTCGGTTGGCCCAGCTGAAAAGCAGCCTGCCGGAAGGGGTGGAGATCGTCACCGTGTACGATCGATCCGACCTTATCCAGCGCGCCATCGACAACCTCTCCGGCAAGCTGCTGGAGGAGTTTGCGGTGGTGGTGCTGGTCTGCCTCGCCTTCCTGTTCCACCTGCGCTCATCCCTGGTGGTGGTCATCACCTTGCCTATCGCCATTCTGGCGGCCTTTATCGTCATGCACCTGCAGGGGATCAACGCCAACATCATGTCGCTCGGGGGCATCGCCATCGCCATCGGCGCCATGGTGGATGGCGCCATAGTGATGATCGAGAACGTCCACAAGCATATGGAGCGGGAGGCGCTCACCGACAAGAACCGCTGGCGCATCATCACGGAGGCGAGCATAGAGGTGGGGCCCGCCATCTTCTTCTCCCTGCTGATCATCACCATGAGCTTTTTGCCGGTGTTTGCGCTGGAGGCGCAGGAGGGACGCATGTTCCATCCCCTCGCCTACACCAAGACCTACGCCATGGCCGCCGCCGCTGCGCTCGCCATCACGCTGGTGCCGGTGATCATGGGGTACTTTATCCGTGGCAAGGTGCTGGCGGAGCAGGTCAACCCCCTCAACCGGATGCTGACCCGCGGCTATATTCCGCTGCTAGGAGCCGTGCTGGCACGCCCGAAAACCACCCTGGCCATCGCCGCCGTGGTCACGGTGGCGGGCTTCTGGCCGCTCAAGTACCTGGGCTCGGAGTTCATACCGCCGCTCGATGAGGGGGACATCATGTATATGCCCACCACAGCAGCCAATATCTCGGTGGGCAAGGCGCGGGAGATCTTGCAGCAGACCGACAAGCTCATTCGCACCGTGCCCGAGGTACAGAACGTGTTCGGCAAGGCGGGGCGCGCCGAATCGGCCACAGACCCTGCCGACCTGGTGATGATGGAGACCAGCATCCAGCTCAAGCCCCGCGATCAGTGGCGCCCCGGCATGACCCCGGAGAAGCTCAAAGAGGAGCTCGACTCCCTCATCCGCTTCCCCGGTCTCACCAACGCCTGGGTGCCCCCCATCAAGACCCGCATCGACATGCTGGCCACCGGCATCAAGACCCCGGTCGGCATCAAGATTGCGGGGCCCGATCTCAAGGTGGTCCAGCAGCTTGGCCAGCAGCTTGAGCAAATCGTCGGCAAGGTGGAAGGGGCTGCGTCGGTCTACGCCGAGCGGGTGGCGGGCGGTCGCTACGTCAAGGTGGACATCGACCGGCTGAAAGCGGCCCGCTACGGCCTCAACATCGCCGACGTGCAGGCGGTGCTCGCCACCGCGGTGGGCGGCATGGAGGTGGGGCAGACCATAGAGGGGCGCGAGCGCTACCCCATCAACCTGCGCTATCCCCAGAGCTACCGGGACTCGGTGGCCAGCCTGGAGCTGCTGCCGGTGGTGACTCCGAGCGGCGCGCGCATCGCCCTGGCGGACGTGGCCCGGGTCTACATCAGCGACGAAGCTCCCATGCTGCGCAGCGAGAACGCACGGCTCAACGGCTGGGTCTACGTCGATATTCGCGGCCGCGACATCGGCTCCTTTGTGGCAGAGGCCAAGGCCGAGGTGGACAAGCAGCTGGTGCTGCCGGCGGGTTACGCCCTCACCTGGTCCGGTCAGTACGAATACATGGAGCGGGCCAAGGCGCGTCTCGCCTACGTGGTGCCATTGACCGTCGCCATTATCGTGCTGCTGCTCTATCTGGCGTTTCGCCGCTTTCAGGAGGTGCTGCTCATTCTCACCACACTGCCGCTGGCGGTGGTGGGCGGGATCTGGACCCTCTGGCTGCTCGACTTCAACCTCTCGGTGGCGGTGGGGGTGGGCTTTATCGCCCTGGCCGGGGTGGCGGTGGAGACCGGTGTCTTGATGCTGGTCTACCTCAACCACGCCTGGGATGACCTGGTCGCGAGCGGCAAGCCGGACAAGGCGGGCCTGCACCAGGCAGTCATTCACGGCGCCGCCCTGCGCCTGCGCCCCAAGATGATGACTGTGGTGACCATTATCGCCGGCCTCTTGCCCATCATGTGGAGCCAGGGCACCGGCTCCGAGGTGATGCAGCGCATCGCCGCCCCCATGATAGGCGGCATGGTGAGTGCACTGGTGCTGACCCTGCTGGTGCTGCCCGCCGCCTACTACCTGTGGCGCAGCCGAAGCCTTGGCAAGGCCGAAACCCGGCAAGCCGACTGACCCGCATTCACCACCGACTTTGAATAAACGACGAGGAAAAGATCATGAACTACAAGACGCTGACCCTGACCCTGCTGCTCGGCCTTGCTACCCACACCGGCCTGCAGGCCGAGGAGATGATGAACCACCAGGGCCATGACATGAGCCAGATGGGACAAATGGATGGCATGGGCGAGATGACGATGACCAGAGGGGTCATCACTCGCGTCGACGAGGCCAACGGCAAGGTGGGGATCAAGCACGAGACCATCGCCAACCTCAAGATGCCCCCCATGACAATGGTGTTCCTGCTGGCGGATCCGGCCCAGCTTCAGGGGCTGAAAGTGGGGGATGCGGTGCGTTTTCACGCCGAGAACCCGGCGGGCAAGCTGACGGTGACGGCCATCCAGAAGCAGTAACGGCTCACCACAACAATAAAAACGGCGGGCACCATGCCTGCCGTTTTTTATCTGCGATCTCGGCCGGAGTCAGCCACGAATATGGTCGATAAAGGCGTCGATCTGCTCCCGGGTGCAGGCGGGGTTCATAAAGACCGCCTTCTCCCCGGCGATATAGGAGTACTTGCCGCGGGCGTCGTACTCCGAGTGCGCCACCGCCTCCACCCAGTTGGTGTAGAGTCCCACCTTGCCGCGTTGCTTGAACAGGTTGCGGTGGTATTCGGTGTTGCGGGCCAGCCGCGCCTTGTAGGCCGCGTCCGGGCTGCGGGCCAGCTCGAAGGCGAACTCGGCTTCCGGATCCTGCACCCACTCGGGGTTGTAGATCTTGAAGCCCACGCTCGGCCCCTGGTTCTCCTGGGCCACCAGCTTGACGTTGCCGAGCTGGCTCAGACGGAAGCGGAAGTAGTTGGCGTTCTGCAGGCAGTGGGCCAGCACGGTGCGATAGCCCTCGACCCCCAGGTAGTTGAGGGCCGCGTAGGCGCCGAACAGGCCGCTCGCCCCCCGGGAACACTCTATGGTGGACTGCAGGTGGGTCTGGCCCTGGATGTCCCGCTCGAAGTAGGAGAAGTTCTCCGGATCGTTCTCCATCGCCTTGAGGTCGTCCTGCTCCTTGATCATCACCAGGCTGGAGGTGTAGGGCACATAGCCCCACTTCTGGAAGTCGACGGTGAAGGAGTCGGCGTATTTGAGCTCAGCGAAGCGGGCCACGTTGCGCTCTATCCCCGCCAGGGTGGCGCCGTTGATGGCGAGCGGGTTGGCGGCAAAGTCGTAATCCAGGAAGAAGATCATCGACCAGCCGATGGCGGCATCCACGTGGATGTGGGGCTTGACCGCCACCTCGAAGCGCTCGCACAGCCTGTCCCGCAGGTCCACCACGGGTTTGACCTGGTCCACCCCGAAGGTGTCCGTGGTCCCCATGGTGAGCATGATGGTGGGCACCACGTGTTTGAGGGCGAAGCAGGCGGTCAGGGTGCGCTCGAGATCCAGCAGATCTATGTCGTTGTTCTCCCCCACCTGGATGCGGATGGTCTTGTTCTCTATGTCCACCCCGAGCAGGGAGAGGTTGGTGATGTTGGAGTAGTGGCCGCCCTGGGAGTTGATGATGCGATAGTCCTGATAGTGGCCTAGCCCCTTGTGCTTGGCCTCCGGCAGGCTCTTGCGAATGCCGAGCAGGTAACCGTAGAGGTTACAGAAGGTCCCTCCCTGGGTGAAAATGCCGGTGGCGCGGGCCGGGTCGTAACCCGCCAGCAGGGCAATCTGGCGCACCACCTTTTTTTCGAGCTCCTCGGCCACCCCGGCATACTCGGAGTAGACCAGGTTGGGATTGGCGAGGATCCCCATCTGGGCGCCGTAGATGGCGGGATCCGCCGACATTGTGATGACGTTCTCGACGCTGGAGGGGTTCTCCCAGTCTTTCGACAGGGCGCCGGCGAACAGCAGCTCCGTCATGGGCTCCCCCGGGGTGCGCATCTGCGCGGGCACCGGCATGGTCTCGCAGAGATCGGCGAGGCGGGCGTGGCCATCTGGCCAGGCGTTGAGGCGCGCATCCGGGGCCAGGCCACGGGCACGAAACTCGTTGAGGGTGGCAAAGCCCGGTTCGCGAAACACCGGCCAGAGATCGGGATTGCGGGAGAAGAAGTTGGCTTTGACGGTGGCGAAACGGGCGGAGAACTCGGGGTGGACGGCGTTGACGCCGTCATCTTTCAGATAGACAAGATCGCTCATGATAAGACCATTAGTACTGCAAATGTGCCCCGGTTATACCCCCGGGGCGGCGCAGGAGACAGCGACAATAACTAATGGCCTGCCCTACTTTTTATCATGACCACGGCAGTCGGGGGCTGGCGGCACCCTGGCGCCGGAGCCCGTGCTCCGTTTCGTGATCCGGGTCATGCCCCTTAGCGCAGGGCAGTCACCAGCCAGGCCTCCAGCTCCGCCAGCTCATGGGCCCTGGCCGGGAAATCCCCCATCAGCGAGTGCAGCAGCGCCGCCATCGCCTCAGGCTTGTAGGGCGCCCCCACCAGCCGCTCGGCCAGGGCATCCAGGGGCGCCGGATCCAGGCTGTCGCTGAAGATCTGCGCCCGGCCTATCACCCCCTTCTCCACGTCGAAATGAAGCTCCACCCCGCCCCAGCCGAAACGCTCGTCCAGCTGATGGCTGAACGCCGGGGCATGGCCGAAGTTCCACTCCCAGCTGCGCTGGCGGGCGAAGGTTTCGGCGAAGCCGGGCAGGTCCGGCATCTGCTCGGGGGAGATATGCTCGGGCGCTACCCGCTCACCGTAGTAGTGGAAGAAGGCCTCAATGAGGGCGTCATTCACCTGCTGGTGATCTATCCCCGGCAGCAGCTCGCAAAGATTGGCCACCCGGCTGCGCACCGAGGTGATCCCCTTGGCCGCCAGCTTCTTGGGGTCGGGGTTGAGGTAGTTCGCGAGTCGGCCGAGGTCTGCGTCCAGCAGCAGGGTGCCGTGGTGAAAGCCGCGATCCTGGGTCTCCCGGTAGGCCGAACCCGACACCTTGCGATCCCCGTCCGCCGTGGCCACCAGCAGATCGTTGCGCCCCGAGGCAAAGGCCGCTATCCCCAGTCGCCTGAGGGCATCCAGCACTATGGCGGTGGAGACGCTCTTGTCATAACCGGGCTTGCCCGCCATGAAGGTGAAGCAGCTGTTGCCGAGATCGTGAAACACGGCCCCGCCCCCGCTGCTGCGCCGCGCCAGGGTCACGCCGTCCTCTTCCATGCGGCGGGTGTTGCACTCCTTCCACGGATTCTGCGCCCGGCCTATCACCACGGTGTTGGCGTTGCGCCACAGGAAGAGCACCCGCTGGGCGGGATCCATCTGGCGGAAGATGCACTCCTCCACCGCCAGGTTGAACAGGGGATCCTGAGAGTCGGAAACGAGCAGGCGTAACGGAGAGATGCGAGGAGACATAGGGGGACCTCATTGGAAAAGGGGGAGATTACCATAACACCCTGCTCCCGGGGCGTCGTCCCCTGACATCCGAGATAACCCAAGCCCTGACCAGCGGCTAAAAGAGACGCACCAGCGGGAGCCCGCCCCTCATCTTCATCGCTCTCGACCACGTCAAGCCGTTCAAGAGCGGCGCCTCTTGCAGATTAGGGAGGTAGTCGCCTAGTCACCCCGCAGGGCGACCACGGGGTCCAGGCGCACCGCCCGCAGGGCGGGAGCGACCCCGGCCAGCAGACCGACCAGGGCGCTGCACCCCAGGGCCAGCAAGAGATAGAGGGGATGCAGGCTGAGCGGCAAGCCGGCCGCCAGCAGTGCGAACAACAGCTTGAGCCCCCCGAGCAGGGCCAGCCCCATGGCTCCCCCCAGCAGTGCCAGCACCACGGCCTCCAGCAGAAACAGCAGCAATATGCGGCGCCGTGGGCAGCCCAGCGCCATCAACAAGCCCACCTCGGGGATCCGCTCCTGCTGGGCGATGCTCATGATGCTGAAGATGCCGACCGCCCCGATCAGCAGCGAGATGATCCCCAGCCCACCGACCGCCAGCTTGATGATGGAGAGTATCTTGTCGAGGCTGGTCAGCATGTCCTGCTGGGAGGTGAGGGTAAAATCCTCGGCGCCGTGGCGAGCGATCAGCACCCGCCGGATTTGGGCTGTGATCTCGGGCTCCGACTGCCCGGCGCCATAGATGACGTCTATCTCCTGCAACCCCTCCTTGTTGAACAGCGCCTGGGCATGGGCGGCAGGCAGATAGATCATGTCATCCAGATCGAAGCCGAGAAATTGTCCCTTGGGAGCCAGCACCCCGGCCACCCGAAAGCGGCGATCCCCGGCCCGCAGCAGACTCCCCGGCGCATCGCCACCGGGAAACAGCTCAGCCGCCACCTTGGCGCCCAGCACCGCATAGGCGCGGGGCATGGCACTGTCATCTGCGGGCAGAAAACGCCCCTGCACCAGGGTGAGGCGCCAGCCGGAGAGCGCCGCCGAGCCTGTGCCCAGAATGGCGGTGCTGCGGGTCAGTCCGCGGCTGCGCACCTCTCCCTGCCCCTGCACCACAGGGAGCGCCGCTTCTACTCCTGGTAATCTGGCGAGGGCGTCGGCATCCTCCAGCAGCAGGGGACGGCTGCTGGAGAGGATGCCGGGCGGGCCGCCGGCGGTCTCGGTCTTGCCCGGGGTCACGGCAATCAGGCGTGTACCGAACTGGGAGAAGCTGTCGAGCAGATAGAGCCTGAGCCCCTCGCCTATGCCGGTGAGCAGGGTCACAGAGGCGATCCCGATGGCGATGCCGAGCGCCGACAACAGGCTGCGGCTGCGCCCTGCCAGCAAGGCGCGCCAGAGCCAGAACAGCAGATCAGCGAGGCGCATCGGCCACCACGCCATTGTCCGCTACGTTGGTCACTGGCTCGCGCCCCATCAGATTCATCAGCCTCAACTCCATTGTCCGCTGCGCAGACTGGTGACCGGATCCTGCCGTGCCGCCCGGGAGGCGGGCAGCCAGCTAAAAAAAAGCCCGGTCAGCAGGGCCGCCGGTATGGTGCAGAGGGTCGCGAGCCAGGGCACGGCCGCCGGGAAGCCGGGCCAGATCAGCGCGGCGAGGGCCACCAGGGCATAGCCCAGCAGGGTGCCGATGAAGGCGCCACCGCCGCTCAGCAGCAGCGCTTCCCACAAAAACAGCTGGCGGATCTGGCGACTGTCGGCCCCCAGCGCCTTTAGCAGGCCGATCTCTCCGGTGCGCTGGCGGGTGCTGATGAGCGCCAGATTCATCATCATGATGCCGGAAACCAGCAGGCTGATGGCACCAATGCCGGCGACCGCCAGGGTGAGGGTGGCCAGAATGGTGGAGAAGGTGGCCAGCATGGCGTCGCGCCTTACCAGAGTTATATCGAGCACCCCGTGGCGCGCCTGCATCAGCAGCTCCAGTCGCGTTACCAGCGGGGGCACCGCTTGCCCGTCCAGCGGCTGGATCAGCAGGCGAAACAGCCCCTCGGTATTGAACAGCCCCATGGCGCTGCCCACCGGGATCAGCGCCGCCTCGGCCATGTCCATCCCCAGATTGCTGCTCTGGCTGGTGAAGACCCCTACCACCCGAAAGCGGCGATTGTCAAAACGCAGCCACTGGCCGACCGGATCGGCCTGACCGAACAGCTCCCGGGCCACCACGGCCCCGAGCAGGACGACCGGTCGATCCTCTGCGGCATCCCCAGGCAGCCAGCGGCCGGAGAGCAGCTCAAGTCCGTGGGTATGCCGCAGCCCGTTGCTGCTGCCAAGCAGCATGGTCTGGCGCACCCGGGCCCCCTGCTTGGCCTCGGCAAAGCCCATCACCAGCGGCACCAGCCTGAGCTGGGGTTGATGCTGGCCCAGGTAGTGCATGTCATCCAGGGTGATCTCCCTCAGGCTGTTACCGGTGACCGGCGGCAGCCCGCCTGTGGTCTCCTTGCGCCCTGGGAACATCACCAGCAGATCCTTGCCAAGGGAGCTGAACTGCTCGGCCACATAGCGCCTCGCCCCCTCCCCCAGCGCGGTGAGCAGCAGCACCGAGGTGACGCTCAGACTCACCGCCATGATCAATACCAGCGCTCGCGTGCGCTGGCGCAGCAGCGCCACGGCGGCGAAGCGGAGAGCATCGGGGCGCCGCATTCAGCCCCCACCGCTGTCGCTGCTGATGCGGCCGTCATCCATCGAGATCCGCCTGCCCGCCCGCTCGCCGAGGCGGGGATCGTGGGTCACCACCATCAGGGTGATCCCCTGCTCCCGGTTGAGCCCCTCGAGCAGGGTGATCACCTCCTCCCCGGAGCGGGAGTCGAGATTGCCGGTGGGCTCGTCCGCCAGGATGAGGCGCGGCGCCATGGCCATGGCCCGGGCGATGGCCACCCGCTGGCGCTGACCACCGGAGAGCTCGGCGGGCCTGTGGTCGGCCCGGTTGTCCAGCCCCAACTCCTCCAGCAGACGCTGGCTGCGGCGGTGGCGCTCGGCGGGGAGGACGCCGCACAGCATCAGCGGCAGCTCGACGTTTTCACGGGCGGTGAGGCGGGGGATGAGGTGAAACGACTGGAACACAAAACCGATGCGATGGCCGCGCAACTGGGCCAGCGCGGGTTCTGACAGGGTGGCAATGTCCTGGCCCCCCAGCCAGTATTGCCCTTCGTCTGGCCTGTCCAGCAGCCCCAGCACATTGAGCAGGGTCGATTTGCCGGAGCCCGAGGGGCCCATCACCGCCAGATACTCCCCCTCGGCGACCCGAAGAGAAACGTGTTCGAGGGCCGCCACCTCAGTGCCCCCCAAGGTGAAGCGACGGCTGACGGCATCCAGGCGAATGAGCTCACTCATCCATCTGCTCCGTGGCGGCACTGAAGGGCCCCTCCCCGACTATCTGGCCGGGCTGGGCCGCCAGCTGGTCACCGGCGGCGAGCCCCTCTGCCACCTCAATCCAGTTCCAGTTCTCCACACCCCAGCGGGGCAGCACCCGCACCAGCTTATCTCCCTCCAGCCGCAGCACGCTGCCATCGTCGGCCCGGCTGCTGGCCGCCACCCGCAGCACATCGGTGGCGCGGGTCACCTCCACCTCGAGATCGGCGCTGTAGCCGATAAGCAGGGGCACGTCGGTGGGCGGGGCTGTGAGTACCGCCTCCACCTCCACTGTGCGGGCCTGTTTCTCCAGCTCCTTCACATAGGGGGCGATGCGGGTGACGGTGGCGGCAAAGTCGCGCCCGGGCATGGCGTCGAGCAAGACCCGGGCAGACTGGCCCACCTTGAGGCGGGCGGCATCCACTTCATCTATGGGAGCTGAGACGTAGAGGCAGCGATCGTCGATGAGATCGATGACGGGGGGCATGGCCACCCCTGGGGGTGAGGGGGTCATGTATTCGCCAAGCTTGCTGTTGACCTCGGCCACCACGCCGGCAAAGGGGGCCTGCAGGCGGCGCTCGGCCAGGCGGGCCTCCACCTGGGCGACCAGCGCCTCGTCGACCCGCTCCTGCTGGCGGGAGGCACGGCAGATATAGCGACGGGTATGGGCCAGGTTCTGGGCCTGCTCGGCCAGGGTGCGGGAGGTGAGGTTCTTGGCGAGCAGGGTGGCCAACCGCTGGGCCTCCCGCTCGTAGTAGGTGGCCTCGCTGCAGCGCTCCTCGCGCTGGGTCTTGCCGAGGGCCTGCTGGGCACGGGCGCGGCTGAGATCGGCGCGAATGTCCTCGCTCCAGAGGGTCAGCAGCAGATCCCCCCTGGCCACCCTGTCCCCGGCCTTGACGGCGATCTGCTCCACCACGCCGCCGCCGGGCAGACTGAGCCCGGCCCGCTGGCACGACTTGATGGTACCGGCCCGGGTGTTGACCAGGGTCACCAGCACATCCCCCCGCCCGACCGCCACCAGCTTGACCGGCGTCGCCTGCGGCCACCACCACAATGCCAGGGCCGCTAGCGCCACCCCGGCGCCCGCCGTCCACCACAGCCAGCCTCTCTTCATCGCGCATCCTTTCGCTATCGACCCCCGTCACGACTGACGGGAGAGCAGGGCATCATTTCGCCTTAGCTAGTGACTCCCGTCATCAGCGTCGGGAGAGCAGGGCGTAATAGAGCAAGGGTATCACCACCAGGGTGAGCAAGGTGGAGACCAGGATCCCGAAAATCAGGCTGATGGCCAGTCCGTTGAAGATGGGATCATCGAGGATGAACAGGGCACCTATCATGGCCGCCAGCGCCGTCAGCATGATGGGTTTGGCCCGCACCTGCGCCGCCTCGATCACCGCCTGCTCAAACGCCATCCCGGCTCTTCGCTGCTGTTCGATAAAGTCCACCAACAGTATGCTGTTGCGCACTATGATCCCGGCCAGCGCTATCATTCCGATCATAGAGGTGGCGGTAAACTGCGCCCCCAGCAGGGCGTGGCCCGGCATCACCCCTATGAGGGTGAGCGGAATGGGGGCCATGATAATGAGCGGCACCAGATAGGAGCGGAACTGGGCCACCACCAGCAGGTAGATGAGGATCATCCCCACCCCGTAGGCAATGCCCATGTCGCGGAAGGTCTCGTAGGTTACCTTCCACTCCCCGTCCCACAACAGCGCCACCTCCCCCAGCTTGTCGGGCTGCCGCACGTAATATTGGGGCAGCGCGATGTCGGCACCGGCGGCAAACATGCCGTAGAGCGGGCTGTCGGTGTGGCCGCCCATGTCGGCCACCACCATCACCATGGGCTGCATGTTCTTGTGCATGAGGTAGCTGGGGGCCACCTCGCCTTTGCGACTCACCAGCTCGGAGACTCGCACCAGCTGGCCGCTCTGGCTGCGCACCTTGAGAGCCAGCACGCCCGCCAGATCCCGCTTGTCACCGGGGGCCAGTTCGATGCGCACTGGCACCGGATACTTGGCGCCGTTCCCCTGCAGCCAGCTGGCATCCTGATAGCCCACCCCGCCATTGAGGGTGCTAACCAGGTCGCCGAGATCGACCCCGAGCAGGGCCGCCTTGCTGCGATCCACCACCAGCCGCCACTTGGGCTGCGGGTCGGTCAGATAGATATCCACATCCACCAGATCCGCGGTGGCCACAAAGCGGGCCTGTACGGCGCGCGCCGCCGCTTCACGGGCGGCCGGTGTCGGGCCATAGATCTCGGCGACTATGGAGGACCAGACCGGCGGGCCGGGGGGCACTTCCACCACCTTGAGGTTGCCCCCCGCCGCACTGGCGATGGCCTGCAGCGGTGCCCGGACCGACTGGGCAATCTGGTGACTGCTGCGATCCCGCTCATGCTTGTCTACCAGATTGACCTGAATATCCCCCACATTGGCGCCGCTGCGGATGAAGTAGTGGCGCACCAACCCGTTGAAGTTGATGGGGGCCGCACTGCCGGCATAGATCTGGTAATCCTTCACCTCCGGCACCTTGGCAAGCTCCCGCCCAACCGCCAGCAGGGTGCGCTCGGTCTGCTCCAGGGTCGCCCCTTCCGGCATGTCGAGCACCAGCTGGAATTCCGACTTGTTGTCAAAGGGGAGCATCTTGAGCACCACCCACTGCACCACCGGCATGGCGGCGGCCGCCCCGACCAGCAGCAACACTACCAGCCAGAGTTTGCGTCTAGCCCTCTTGGCGCCATCACCGATCAGGAAAGGGGTCATCAACCGGTGAAGGAGCCCGGCCTTGGCCTCACCGTGGGCAGCCTGCGCCTCCCCTTTGAGCAAATGGCTCGCCAGCCAGGGGGAGAAGATAAAGGCCACCAGCAGGGAGATGAGCATCCCCATGCTGGCATTGATGGGAATGGGGCTCATGTAGGGGCCCATCAGACCGCTGACAAAGGCCATCGGCAGCAGTGCCGCAATCACGGTCAGGGTCGCCAGTATGGTCGGCCCCCCCACCTCGTCTACCGCCCCCGGAATAAGATCCTTGAGCGCCCCCTTGCCCAGACCGCGATGACGGTGGATGTTCTCCACCACCACGATAGCGTCATCCACCAGGATGCCGATGGAGAAGATCAGCGCAAAGAGCGACACCCGGTTGAGGGTAAAGCCCCATGCCCAGCTGGCAAAGAGAGTCAGTGCCAGGGTGATGACGATGGCCACCCCCACTACCAGCGCCTCGCGCCAGCCCATGCTCACCAGTACCAGCAGCACCACAGCCGTGGTGGCAAAAATCAGCTTGCCGATGAGGGTGTTGGATTTGGTCTCGGCGGTGACGCCGTAGTCCCGGGTCACCGTTACCTCGACCCCAGCCGGGATCAGCCGGTTCTGCAAACTCTCGACCCGCGCCTCCACCCGCTTGGCCACATCGACCGCGTTCTGGCCCGGCTGCTTGCCGATGGCCAGGGTCACCGCCGGATAGCTCTGCTCCCCCTGCCCCATCCAGCTGCGCTTGGTCGGGGTCTCCTGACCCAGAGAGACCTTTGCCACATCGCCGAGATAGACAGGCTTGCCGTCGTGCAGCCCCACCACCAGTTCTCGGATCTGCTGCTCGCTTTGCAGGAACTGCCCGACCTGTACCTTGATCTCCCGGTTATCTTGCTCGATGGCCTGTGTCGTTCCTACCTGATTGGCGGCGGCCAGCCGCTGGCTCAGCTCGCCCCAGCTGATGCCGTGGGCGCTGAGGGCCGCCGGATCCGGCATCACCCGCAGCACGGCGCTCTGACTGCCGAGCGTGTAGATATCGCGGGTACCGGGAATACGCTTGAGTTCGGTCTCCAGCTCATGGGCGACCCGGGTCAGCTCGGGGGCGCCCAGTTGCTTGCTCCCCTCTTTGCTCCATAAGGTGAGACTGACGATGGGGACATCATCGATCCCCCGGGGTTTCACCAGTGGCTGACCGACCCCTAGCCCCTGTGGCAGCCAGTCCCGGTGGGAGTCGAGCTGGTTGTTGAGATCGACGATGGCCTGCTCGCGGCTCACACCCACCTTGAACACCACCACCAGCAGGGCGCCATCGGGTTGGGAGAAAGAGTAGAGGGTATCAATTCCCTTTATCTGGGAGATCACCTGCTCGGCAGGGGTGGTGACGAGAGATTCCACCTCAGCCGGAGTGGCACCCGGGAAGGGGATATAGACATCGGCGAAGGTGACATCGATCTGCGGCTCCTCCTCCTTGGGGGTCACCAGCACCGCAAACAGGCCGAGCAAGAGCCCCACCAGCGCCAGCAGCGGGGTGATGGCCGAGCCCTGAAACAGCGCCGCCAGCCGACCGGCGGGCCCCAGCCTCTCCCTGTTGCCGTTCAGCTCGTTACTCATGGGCCAGCTCCTGCTGCTGTGCCCAGGCATCGGGGGCCAGCTTGTCGCCGGCTTGCAGCCCGGCCAGGATCTCGCACTGCCCATCCATGCAGTGGCCGACCCGCACCGGCGTCAGGGCCCAGCCAGCGGGCTGCTGCAGATAGACGCCGTCGAACTCCCCTTGCCGCAGCAGGGCGCGATCCGGCACCTGCAACACCTGACGCTCACCCTGTTTGAGCCGCACCTTGAGCCACATGCCGGGCAATACCCCGGCGGTTTGCGGCGGCAAGTCGAGGCGCAACCTGAAGGCGTGGCTCTGGCTGTCGGCGTAGTTGAAGCGGGTCAGTTTAACCGGGGTAACGGTGTTGCCATCAGGCAGCAGCACCTGCACATCCGAAGGCTGGCGAGCGAGCGTCAGGGCGGATTGGGGCAGCTCCACCTCCACCCGCAAGGTGTCGAGGGAGAAGCCCGACAGCAGGGGGGTGCCGGGGGCCACCGTCTCCCCCAGCTCCACCAGCCGTTTGGTCACCACACCTGCGTAGGGGGCCAGAATGCGGGTATAACCGTAAGTCTCGCGGGCCTGGGTGAGGGCCGCCTCGGCCGCATTGACCTCGGCGCGGGCGGCGCGGTCAGTCGCCTCTGCGTTATCGAGCTGGGCGCGGGTGATCACCCCCTTGGCGATCAGCGCCTGAAAGCGGGCGAGCTGGCGCTCGGCCTCCACCTGCTGGGCCTGCGCCCGGGCCAGCCGTGCCTCGGCACCCGTGACGGCGGCAAACTGCTCCTTGCCGCTAATCTCCAGCAGCGGCTGCCCCGCCTGCACCTCGTCGTTCACATCCACCAGCATGCGGGAGACCCGACCGCTGGTCTGGGCCGCCACCGTCCCCTGATTGATGGCACTGACGGTACCATCCAGCGTCAGCCAGTCGGTCACCGGCTGTGGCGCTACTGTCAACGGGGCCTGACTCTCCCCTTCTGCGGCCAGGGCGGATGTCATGGCCTGCGATGTCATCACCAGCAAGGTGATACCCAGCAACCGGATGTTTTCCATCATCACTCTCCTTCCCTGGCGTAATCAGTCACTTCACGGGATCAGGCGGTATGGGACTGGCGAGCCTTGTTCCATGCGCGCACCAGCCCCCGATCGACCAGCAGGATCCCGGCCACCATGGCCGCAATGAACAACAGTATCATGGGCTGACCGCTGGAAATGAGGCTCAGAGCAGGCCCGGGGCAGATGCCCACCAGCCCCCAGCCTATGCCAAACAGCGCGGCCCCGCCGATCAGACGGCGATCCAGCCTGGGGGCCGGTACGGCGACTATGGGCTCCCCCAGCAGACTCCGGCGACGGGGTTTCACCAGCAGAAAATAACCCGGCATAAAGACCAGCAGGGCGCCCCCCATCACGAAGGCGAGGCTGGGATCCCAGGCCCCCGCCAGATCGAGAAAACCGGTGACCCGGGCGGGATCCACCATGCCGGAGATGGCCATCCCCAGCCCGAACAACAGGCCCGCAAGCAAACTTGTCAGCAACTTCATGGCGATCAGCCTCTTACAACAGATGATGAGTGACGAAGACGGTGATAAAGCCTGCCGCCATAAAGGTCAGGGTGGCGACAATGGAGCGCACAGAGAGCCGCCCCATGCCACAGATGCCGTGACCGCTGGTGCAGCCATTGCCAAGACGGGTGCCTATCCCCACCAGCAGACCGGCCAGCAACACCACCGGCCAACCGGGCAGGCTGGTGAATGCAGGCATGCTGGCCCAGTCCAGGGTCAGCGCCAACCAGGCGCCCGCCCCCAGCCCCAGCAGAAACAGCACCCGCCAGGGCGCCCGCTGTTGCAGGGCACCGGCCAGAATGCCGCTGATCCCGGCTACCCGGCCGTTGAACAACATCAGGATCAGGGCCGACAGCCCCGCCAGCATGCCGCCGCCCAAAGAGAGCAGCCATTGGCTTTCAATCATCGAATTTCCTCATCTGCGTGACAAAAATGGGTTTGCAGCGCCCCCAGCACATCGGCGGCCGCCTCGCTCACCAGGGAGTAGTAGATCTGCTGGGAGACCTTGCGCGAACGGATCAGGCCATGGCGCTTTAGCACCGACAACTGCTGGGAGAAGGCCGACTGCCCCAGTTGACTGTGGGCAAGCAGCTCCCCGACTCCTTTCTCCCCCTCCACCAGCTGGCAGAGCACCATCAGGCGTTCGGGATGAGCCAACGCCTTGAGCAGGGCGGCGGCGGCCGTCGCGTGTCCGTTCATCTCGTCGAATGGGCTCATAAGCATAAATTAGCAATTGCTGATATTTAGTCTATTGTATAAATCAACACTAAATTAGCAACTACTAAATAACAGAGAAAAGGGAGAGAGACATGACAGTTGATAACGGAGTCAGAGTGGTCGCGGGCTGCATCTTGCTGCTCTCGCTGCTGCTCACCGCCTGGGTCCACCCGGGCTTCGTCTGGCTGAGCGTCTTTGTCGGGGCCAACCTGATCCAGAGCGCCTTCACCGGCTTCTGCCCCGCCGCCATGATCCTGAGGCGCCTGGGCATGAAATAGCCCCGAGCGGACGATAATAACGAGGGAGCTCGGGCTCCCTTTTGCTAAAACCTCATTTTGTTTCAATATGTTGCTGCCGGGGGCCCAGGGTTTACCCCGGCGGCCGTATCGGCTACCATGTCGCCTCTAATCAATAGCGGAGACCGTCGGTGGGCAACTCATCAAGTGACAGATCCACGCCGACTCCTGTCGTCGGCACCCAGGTCGCGAGCTAGCCGCAGAGTCCCTCTGCCGTAACTCGCAGCCCTGCGAGAAGCGGAAATCCACTCCCCTCTTCTCTTTTTACACTTGACGTCGGGTGACTCCTGGCCAACTGCCATGGGCGCCTTGCCTGCATAGTTTCTGCTTCCCACAAGGAGGCTGCTATGCGTTTGATTTCAACCCAGTCTGTATCGACTCACCCCCTGCTGAACAAGCTGGGCCTTGGCATGTTGCCGCGCTGGCTGCGGGGCAAACGGCGCCAGCACCACTACCGGCTGCAGATCCGCTGCGAGGATCGCGCCGATTTGGATCAGGTGCTGGAGATGGTGAGCCACACTCTGCAACCGGCCGGGCTGCACCCGGTGCAGTCCATGACACCGGGTCGCAGCGGCGGGCGTGAGCTGGTGCTCAACCTGCGGTGCACCCCGCCCCAGCGCCGCTATCTGGTGCAGTTTGTCCATCAGGTCGGGGCTGCTCACCCGGTTCGCTGGGAACTGCGCCCTCGCGGTGGCGATCCCGAGCGCACCTGACAGCACCATACTCTGTCAACCAGCGTTCAGGGGGCCGGCCATGCTGGCCCCCTGAACTGTCAGCGGCGCCCTATGGGGCATGCGCAGAGGACGCCCCGCACGCCGTGTTTCATTTTTTGCTGGCCAGCAGCACAATCATCGCCGGGTTTTTCAGCCCTCTTGTGCGGCGTTTCATCATGGATTGCGCGCAGCCATCACTCATCAGAAGGAGTACCCCATGAGAATGTGGCAACAATTTGATCTGCTTGCCCTGCTCGACACCCTGGCCAGCCTGCTGCTCGCCTTCGTGCTCGGCAGCCTGGTCGGGCTGGAGCGCCAGTACCGCCAGCGCACTGCCGGCCTTCGCACCAACGTGCTGGTCGCCGTGGGGGCGGCCCTCTTCGTCAACCTGGCCCAGCGCATCTATGACCTGCACGGCGGCAGCTATGGGGTGGTGCACGTGGTGGCCTATATCGTCTCCGGCATCGGCTTTCTCGGCGCCGGTGTCATCATGCGCGAATCGGGCAACATCCGCGGCATCAACACCGCCGCCACCCTCTGGGGTGTGGCGGCGGTGGGGGCGGCCAGCGGCGCCGGCTTCGCCATGGAGGCGGTGCTCGGCGCGCTCTTTGTGCTGGCGGCCAACACCCTGCTGCGCCCCCTGGTCAATCAGATCAACCGTCATCCGGTGGACAACACCGACACCGAGGTGACCTACCGCGTGACGGCGCTCATCCGCCGAACTCACCAGAAAGAGGTGCTCCCCTGGCTGGAGCAGAAGCTGGAGCAGGCCAACTACCCCCTGAGCGAGCTGGATATAGAACCCTTCGGGGAGCAGGACATCGAGATCTCGGCTGTGCTGCTCGCCACTTCCATCGACGGCGACGAGCTGGACGCCCTGATGAAGACGCTGGGGGAGCATCCCCGCATCAAGCAGATCTTCTGGCGTGCCAGCACCACGGATTGAGCCCGCAGCCAACAGCAAAAAGCCCCGCCAGTATTGGCGGGGCTTTTTCATATGAGACGTGATGAGTGACTAGCGGCGGCTGCGCCAGCGCACTCTGGGGGGGATCACCTGGGCGGTCTGTGCGGGGGGATTGCCCGCGATCAGTTGCTGCATCAGCTCGAAGGCGGCCCGGGCCAGGGCCGGACAATCCTGGGCCACGGAGTCGATGCGCATGGGAATGCAGTCGAGCAGATCGTGATCGTCGAAGGTGCAGAGCCGCATCCCCGTCTCCATCAGGCCCGCCTCGTTGAGGTAGCGCAGCACCCCTTCCAGCAGAGTAAAAGAGGCGGTGAATAGCCCGCGGGGGGGCGCTCCCAGCTCCTCCACCAGCTCGGCCATCAGCTGATAACCCGAGCGCGGCTGATAGTCGCGATGGCGCACTCGGGCGGCATCCGCCTCAAAGCCGGCGCGATGGAGCCCCAGCTCATAGCCAGCCAGCCGGTGGCGACTGGGGGAGAGATCCAGCAGGCCGCCGAAGTAGTAGATCTCCTCGTCGCAATCGATCGCCATGTCCTGCACCAGCTCGGCGGTCGCCTTGCAGGCGTCCGAAATGACCATGGGCAGGCGCGACTCGCCGATATGGCGGTCGAGCTGCACCACGGGCAGGCGGTCGTGAATGCGGGCATAGATGTCATCGCTGTGGCCACTGGAGGCAACGATGAGCCCATCCACCTGACGGCTGATGAGATTGTCCACCACCCGCTGCTCCAGGGTGGGATCATCTTCGGAGCAGGCAATGAGCAGCTGGATCCCCGCCTCCCGGCAGTGGGCCTCGAGGGCGCGCGCTATGCTGGCGAACCCGAAGTTGGTGAGATCGGGGATCACCAGCCCCCAGGTGTAGCTGCGGGTCTCGCGCAGGGAGCGGGCATGAAAGCTCGGCTGGTAGTGGCACTCATCCGCCACCGCCTGGATCCGCTTGCGGGTATCGTCGGCAATCCTGTACTCCGCACTCTTGCCATTGAGCACCAGACTGGCGGTCGCCTTGGAGACCCCCGCCAGTTCGGCTATCTGGGCAATAGTGATCCGTTTCTTCTTCTCCACCTGGCCTCCCGGCTGACTAGCACCGGGCTATTGTACTAGGCAAGCCGCCAGCGGCCAGTGATCAAGGCAAATTTTGCAGCCATCATCGCCGTTACCCGATGAAAGTTGCGGCTTTTCCCCTGGGAAGTAGCGCGCCGACAGGCTCTGGCGACCCTGATCCACGAAACACTCCAGGCTGGAGCTGTCGCACAGCACTGTGATCTTGCCTCCGAGCCAGGGTGTGGATCTATCCTCCCAGACCCCGCTCTGCCAGTTCTGGCGCCGCAGTGTGATGCGCCCCGGCTGCCACACCAGCTCCGCCACGGCGCCGAACCAGAGGCTGCCCTCACCGCAAAGCGCCAGATCGAGCCAGGCCGAGTCGATGGCGAGCCCCGGAAACTCCCTGAGCGTCCCCTCGAAGCGGGTCTGCTCCCCCTTCAATGCCGCGAGCTCCGCCACCGGCCGCTGGCAGAGCCAGTCGTCCTGCCAGAACAGCTCTCGCGGGCAGCTCATCTGATGGATCCAGCCATAGGGGATGGTGGGCTGGCTCATCTCGTTCTCCTCCGGCAGCCCCAGCCAGCCGAACAGCAGGCGCCGCCCCTGGCTGTCTTGTGTGGTTTGCGGCGCATAGAATTCGAAGCCCCTGTCCAGCTCGTGGAAGGCCCCGTGCTCGAACTGCTCGCCATCGAACTGCCCCGCCAGCCAGCCGCACTGGTAGAGGTTGCGATAATACTCCCCCACCGAGGCAATCCCCTGGGGACAGCAGATCAGCAGATGGCGCTCCCCTAGGGGGAAGAGATCCGGGCACTCCCACATGTAGCCAAAGTCGCCGAGCCCACCGTGCCCGCTGCCGGCGATGGGGCCCACCAGCGTCCAGGCATCAAGCGCGTCGCCGCGATAGAGCAGCACCTCACCCTTGTCGTCCAGGGTGCGGGCGCCCAGCACCATGAGCCACTGCTGGCCGTCGTGCCACACCTTGGGGTCGCGCACATGGCCGCTGTAGCCTTGGGGCAGATCGAGCACGGGGCCCAGCTTGTCGAAACCGCCCTCACCGTCGGCGCGGGCCAGACACTGGAAGGCGGTGCGGCTGCCATCCGGGTATTTGACGTTGCCGGTGTAGACGAGGGTCAGGCGCCCCTGCTCGTCGCTCACCGCCGACCCCGAATAGCAGCCGTGGCTCTCATAGGCCTCGGTGGGCAGGAGCGCCACCGGCTCGTGCTGCCAGTGCAGCAGATCGGTAGAGGTGACATGCCCCCAGCCCTTGTTGCTGTGCTCGCAGCCGAGCGGATTCCACTGATAGAAGAGGTGGTAGCGCCCGTCGTGCTCGATAAAGCCGTTGGGGTCGTTGAGCAGCCCCACCGGGGCTGCCAGGTGCCAGCGGGGCCTATGGGGATCGGCCGCCGCCTTGAGCTGTCCGGCCAGCAGGGACCGGACAATCTGGTTGAGGAGATAGTGTTCCTTCATCACTCCACCTTGTACTTGAGCAGGTAGGAGGCGACAAAGGCGGCACCGAAGGCGATCACCAGTCCGATGACGTAGTGGATGAGGCTCATGGGCTGGACTATTGCCATGCCCGGAATGCCGGTCAGGCCCACCGCCGTCATCCCCACCTTGGCCGCCACCACGTAGGCGCCGCCGCAGGCACCGCCGAACAGACCGGCCAGGAAGGGTTTGATGTAGCGCAGGTTGACCCCGAAGATGGCGGCCTCGGTGATGCCGAGCAGGCAGGACATGGCGGCCGGCACGGTAATCGCCTTGATCTTCACATCCCGGGTCTTGAAGTAGACCGCCAGGCAGGCGCCGCCCTGGGCCACGTTGGCCATGGCCCAGATGGGCAGCAGGAAGTTGACGCCTATGGCCGGGTTGGTGAGCAGCCCCGCCTCTATGGCGTGGAAGCTGTGATGGATGCCGGTGATGACGATAAGCGAGTAGGTGCCGCCGAACACCAGCCCCGCCAGCCAGCCCGCCTGCTCATAGAGGGCGCTCAGACCAAAGGAGATGCCATCCCCCAGCACCCGACCCGCCGGGCCGATAAAGAGCAGCGCCACGAAGCCGGTGATGATGACGGTCAAGAAGGGGGTGAGGATAAGATCCAGGGCGTCAGGGATGCGCTTGCGCAGCTGTTTCTCCAGATGGGACATGAACCAGACCGCCAGCAGCACCGGGAAGACGGTGCCCTGATAGCCGATCATGGCCACATCCAGACCGAAGAAGTCCATGGTCTTGAACCCCCCCGCCACGCCCCAGGCGTTGGTCAGCGCCGGGTGGGTGAGGATGCCGCCAAGGGTCGCCCCCAGATAGGGGTTGCCGCCAAATTCGCGCGCCGCGGTAAAGCCAATCAGGATCGGCAGTATGATAAAGGCTGCCGAGCTGAACATGTCGAGCATGACGAAGAGGGCGCTGTCGGCGTTGACCCAGCCGTAGGTGCGCACCATGCCGAGCAGCCCCATCAGCAGGCCGGAGGCGACGATTGCCGGGATGATGGGGACGAAGATGTTGGAGAGGGTCCGCGCCAGGCGCTGGGCCACATTGAGCTTGGCCGTCGCCATGTCGGTCAGCTCCGCCTTGCTGGCGGTGCCGGTCCCGGTAATAGCCACGAACTCGGCATAGACCTTGTTGACCAGGCCGGTGCCGAAGATCACCTGGATCTGGCCGGCGTTGCTGAAGCACCCCTTGACCCCGTCCAGCTTGTCGATGGCGGCCTTGTTCACCTTGCTGTCGTCCGCCAGCACCAGCCGCAGCCGAGTGGCGCAGTGAGCGGCGCTGACGATGTTCTCCTTGCCCCCGAGCAGGGGCACCAGATCCTTGGCTATCGCACTGATATTCATAATCTTCCTCTTATGACCCGCCGGCTGGCGGGCCCTTGTCACATGAGAGTAGGGGCTGTTGACCCGGGCTTCTAGCCGCAGATCAACGGCCGCTTGTGCTCGATCGCAAAAAGGCATCCAGCTGGGGGCGGGTCGGCAGCGCCGTCATGGCCCCCTTGGCGGTGGTGGCGAGCGCCCCGCAGCCGTGGGCCTGAGCCAGGATGGCGGGCAGCTCGCTCAAGGCAGGCAACTGATCCCCTTCTGCCAGCGCCGCCAGGAGACCGGCGACGAAGGCGTCCCCCGCCCCCGTGGTGTCGAGCGGGGTCACTTTCTGCCCCACCCACTCCAGCAGCTCGCCACCCAAACGGGCTACCACACCGGCCGCCCCCCGGGTCACCAGCACCAGGGCCGGGCCCGAGAGGGTGGCAAGCCCAGCGAGCAGATCATCCTCGCCGCTCAGCAGTTGCAGCTCCTCCACCGAGAGCTTGACCACGTCCGCCAGGGCCATGGCCGCGCTTACCTGCGGCAGCATCTCGGCGGGGTTGCCCCACACCTCGGGGCGCAGGTTGGGGTCGAAGCAGACCCGTCCTCCCGCCTCCCTGATGGCGGCCATGGCTTGCAGGCAACTGCTGCGCACAGGTTCGTTGGCGAGCGCGATGGAGCAGCTGAGCAGCCACTGACCGGCCTCGAAGCGGGGCAAGTCAGCCGGAGTGAGAAACTGGTCGGCACTGGGGCGCACCATGAAGGTGAAGCTGCGCTCCCCTTCTTCATCGAGCTCCACCAGCACAGTGGAGGTTCGGTGGGCCGGATCCTGAGTCAGATGACGGATATCGACGCCCTCTGCCACCAGGGTATCGGCCATAAAGCGGCCGAAGGGATCCGCGCCGACCCGGCCAATAAAGGCCGATTCACCGCCGAGCCGCGCCACTCCCACCGCCACGTTGGCGGGGGCACCGCCCGGACACTTGAGGTAGTGCAGCTCCCCTTCCGGGATAAGATCCACCACCGCATCCCCCATTACCCACACACGATTCCCCACCTTGCTACTCCACTGCTGCATCGGATCCACTGCCAGAGCCGGGCTCTGTTCTCTTGGTCGGCATTATCAGCTAAACCGTTTTAGCTAACCAACAGATCCCGGCGCCGTCTGCCATTTTTGTGATCGGGATAACGAACTAGAACCAGGTTTCCATCTGCACGCCAAAGTTCCACTCGCCACCGGCGGTGAAATCGCTCTGGCCCATGGCATCTGTGCTGGCGTAGTTGTCGAGCTCGGAGGACCAGTCCATCCAGGTGGCGAATACCCGCAGCTCGGGCCGCTCGAAGAAGCCGGCGGTCTGCGCCTTGAAGGTGGGGGCGAAGGTGAGCTTGGTGAAGTTGCCGCTCACCGCCTGACGCCCCTTGTAGCCCTTGGGATCCAAGTCCATGTACTGCCAGGCGGCCTCGTAGACCAGCTCGACGTTCTGGCTCAGCACCTGGGCTACCCGGGTATTGAGGGTCAGCCACTGGTATTCATCCCCTTTCACGTAACGATCCTGGCTCTGCTCCGCCAGCAGGGCCGGAGCCAGCCGCCAGCGCGGGTTGAGGTCGGTGGCGCCAAAGACCGCCACCCGCACCGCGTCGGCATCCGGCAGCAGCTCGCTGTCAGAGCCCAGCCCCTTGAGCTCGGCCCCCAGGCCATGGCCGTAGAGCACGGCGGCCTTGGAGAAGCCGGGATTGATGCCGAAGAAGCTCTCGCCGTGGTAGGCCACCAGGGTATGCGCCCCCTTGTTCGCCGCCTCGCTGCCAACGCCGCCGTCGTTGATGCGCGCCTCGTTGTCCTTGGCCGAGAGGCCGCTGAGCATCCACTGCCAGTTGCCGAACCTGTTGTTCATGGTGAGGATGTAACTCTCGATGTCCGAGAGGCCGCTGGCGCTGATGTCGCCGTAGTCACGGCCGTAGAGGGAGAAGTTCGCCTTCCAGCTGTCGGCCAGCTGCACATCGTAGACGCCGCCGCCGGTACCGGCCAGGAAGACCACGTCCGAGTCGAGCCAGTGGATGTCGAAGTTGTCCCGATCGAAGCGCTTGCCCGCCCAGAGCACAGAGTGCTGGAAGGGGCCGCTGAAGCTCGCCAGGTCGCCGATTTCGGCAAACACCTGACGGGTGTTGAGGCTGGAATCGCTGGCGGTCCAGTCGTTGCTGGTCTCCACTCCGTCCGCCAGCATCAGCTTGTAGCGGGCCCAGCTGCCGTCATCGAAGGTCTGGGTCTTCAGCAGATTCGCCTCCATGTAGGTGTCGTCTTCGTTGCCAAGGCGACCCACGGCCCCGCCCACAGAGCCAGCCGGCGTCACGTAAGGGCCGCCGCGCCCGCCGTTGCCGTTGCTGTTGACCAGGAGGCCCGAGCGGGCATAGCCGTGAAACTCGAAGCCCTGGGCACCGGCGGTTTGCTTGTCCACCTTCTCGCTCTGGGCCTTGGCCACCACGGCTGTCTCCCGGGCCTCGCTCGCCTTGCTCTGGGCCTCGTCGGCCCGCGCTTCGGCGGCGGCGGCGCGGGACTCAGCCGCCTGCACCCGTGCCTCCAGCGCCGCCAGACGCGCCTCTATACCGCCCTCGGTCGCCCACAGCGGGCTGCTCATCCCCAATCCCAGCGCCACCGCCAGCGCCAACTTGCTCTTGAACATCGTCATCTTCCTCACCTGTCATCTGCCGCCCGTCCGGGCGCTGTTGTTATGGACGAGCAGAGAATAGCTAAACCGCTTTAGCTAACTCAATATGCCAGCTAAACCGTTTCAGCCACTTGTGATCAGAGTAACGTTTGCACAGGAAAAACCGCCGGGAGTTGTGAGGAGGATCCCTCATCGGGATCCACTCAATAGGGCGGATCCGGGGCAAATGGCAGGCAAAAAGAAAGCCGGCACTGAAGGCCGGCTTGGGTCACGCGGGTAGCGATTACTTGGTCAGATCGTCGAAGAAGCGTTTCACCCCTTCGAAGAAGCCTTCGGATTTCGGCTTGTGGGTCTTGGCGGCGGCACCGCTGAAGGACTCGTCCAGCTGGCGCAGCAGATCTTTCTGGGTCTCGGTCAGCTTGACCGGGGTCTCGATCACCACCTTGCACATCAGATCCCCCACCTGGCCGGAGCGCACGGACTTGACCCCCTTGCCCCGCAGGCGGAACAGCTTGCCGGTCTGGGTTTCCGCCGTGACCTTGAGCTTGACCCGGCCATCCAGGGTCGGCACTTCGATCTCGCCGCCGAGCGCTGCCGTGGTGAAGCTGATGGGCACCTCGCAGTAGAGATCGTTGCCGTCACGGACGAAGATCTCGTGCTCCTTGACGTGCACCTGTACATAGAGGTCCCCAGCTGGTGCGCCGGCCTCCCCCGCTTCCCCTTCGCCGGAGAGACGGATGCGATCGCCGGTATCGACGCCCGCCGGGATCTTCACCGACAAGGTCTTGGTCTTCTGGTAGCGCCCTTCCCCATGGCACTTGCGGCACGGATCCTTGATGATCTTGCCGCGACCGTGACAGTGGGGGCAGGCCTGTTGCACCGCGAAGAAGCCCTGGCGCATCTGCACCTGACCGGAGCCGTGGCAGGTCGGGCAGGTATGGGCCTGGCTGCCGGTGTGGGCACCGGACCCGTTGCAGACCTCGCAATGGACCTGGGTCGGGATCTTGATCTCCTTGGAGACCCCGCGCACCGCCTCTTCCAGGGTCAGCTCCATGTTGTAGCGCAGGTCGGAGCCACGGGCCGGGCCGCGACGACCACCGCCACGACCACCGAAGATGTCACCAAACACATCACCGAAGATGTCACCGAAATCGGCACCACCGCCGTGGCCGCCGCCCTGGCTCTGATCCACGCCGGCATGACCGTATTGGTCATAGCGGGCACGCAGGTTCTCGTCGGTCAGGACCTCGTAGGCTTCCTTGACCTCTTTGAACTTCTCTTCCGATGCGGCATCACCCTGATTGCGATCCGGGTGATACTTCATCGCCAGACGCTTGTACGCCTTCTTGATCTCGCGCTCGTCGGCACCTTTCGATACCCCGAGCACTTCGTAGAAATCGCGCTTCGACATACTCATCCTGTTCTACTTAAGCCGTTATGCAGACGGGCGTTGGTTACCCAACGCCCGTAAATTCATTGACGAATCTGCTCACTCTCTTACTACGAAGCCGTGATCAAGGCTCATGTGCTGCTCGGAATCCTCATGTATTCACATACACTCCGGTTCCTGCGCTGCTCTTTACCTTGCTGACGGCCTCTCGCGACAGACCGCGAACAGATTCTGAGCCGATGGGCAGAGTCTGCTCTGCCCATCTGGGTTGGGCTTATTTCTTGTCGTCTTTCACTTCTTCGAACTCGGCGTCGACCACGTCGTCGTCAGCCTTGGCGGAAGAAGAGGAGTGACCGGCCTCGGCACCGGCACCGGCGCCTTGCGCCTGAGCCTGCTGCTGGGCAATCTCCATCAGCTTCTGGGACGCTTCCATCAGGGCCTGTTGCTTGGCTTCGATGGCAGCCTTGTCGTCACCCTTGATGACGGCTTCCAGCTCGGACAGTGCAGTCTCGATCTTGGTCTTGTCGTCGGCAGGCAGGGCGTCACCGGCTTCGGTCACCTGCTTGCGGACCGAGTGGACCAGACCGTCAGCCTGGTTGCGGGTCTGCACCAGCTCTTCGAACTTCTTGTCTTCCGCCGCGTTGGCTTCGGCTTCGCGTACCATGCGCTCGATCTCGTCATCAGACAGACCAGAGGAGGCCTGGATGGTGATCTTCTGCTCCTTGTTGGTCTCCTTGTCTTTCGCGGAGACGTGCAGGATACCGTTGGCGTCGATGTCGAAGGTCACTTCGATCTGCGGCAGACCACGCGGTGCCGGACGGATACCCTCCAGGTTGAACTGGCCTAGGGACTTGTTGTCGCTGGCACGCTTGCGCTCACCCTGCAGCACGTGAATGGTCACGGCAGACTGGTTGTCTTCGGCAGTGGAGAACACCTGGGACTTCTTGGTCGGGATGGTGGTGTTCTTCTCGATCAGCGCAGTCATCACGCTGCCCATGGTTTCGATACCCAGAGAGAGCGGGGTCACGTCCAGCAGCAGTACGTCGGTCTTGTCACCGGACAGTACGGCACCCTGGATGGCAGCACCCATGGCCACGGCTTCGTCCGGGTTGACGTCTTTACGCGGCTCTTTGCCAAAGAAGTCGGCAACGGTCTTCTGAACCAGCGGCATACGGGTCTGACCACCCACCAGGATGACGTCGTCGATCTCGCCAACCGCCAGACCGGAGTCTTTCAGGGCGACACGAACCGGCTCCAGGGAGTCTTTCACCATGTCTTCCACCAGGGATTCCAGCTTGGCGCGGGTCACCTTGATGTTCATGTGCTTCGGACCTGTGGCATCTGCGGTGATGTACGGCAGGTTGACGTCGGTCTGCTGGGCGGAAGAGAGCTCGATCTTGGCTTTCTCGGCGGCATCTTTCAGACGCTGCAGAGCCAGCTGGTCGTTGCGCAGATCGATGCCCTGCTCACGCTTGAACTCGTCTACCAGGTAGTTGATGACGCGGTTGTCGAAGTCTTCACCACCCAGGTGGGTGTTACCGTTGGTCGCCAGTACTTCGAAGGTGGTTTCACCTTCCACTTCGTCGATCTCGATGATGGAGATGTCGAAGGTACCGCCGCCCAGGTCATAGACGGCAACCTTGCGCTCGCCCTTGACCTTGTTCACGCCATAGGCGAAGGCCGCAGCAGTCGGTTCGTTGATGATGCGTTTTACATCCAGACCGGCGATGCGACCGGCATCCTTGGTGGCCTGACGCTGGGCGTCGTTGAAGTAGGCCGGTACTGTGATGACCGCTTCGGTCACCGGCTCGCCCAGGTAATCCTCGGCGGTCTTCTTCATCTTCTTCAGCACTTCGGCAGAGATCTGCGGCGGTGCCATTTTCTTGCCTTTGACTTCTACCCAGGCGTCACCGTTGTCAGCCTTGGCGATGGCGTACGGCATGATCTTCAGATCGCGCTGTACTTCTTCATCTTCGAAACGACGGCCAATCAGACGCTTGATAGCGAACAGCGTGTTCTTCGGGTTGGTGATGGCTTGGCGCTTGGCCGGCTGACCAACCAGGATTTCGCCGTCATCGGCATAGGCAATGATGGACGGAGTAGTACGGTCGCCTTCCGCGTTCTCGATCACGCGAGCATGGTCGCCATCCAGAATAGCAACGCAGGAGTTGGTAGTACCCAGGTCAATACCGATGATTTTACCCATTTGACGAATCTCCAAATACTTTGAATAAACTGGCGAGGGGCTCGCCTTAAATACGTTAACGGCTAGGTGGGGCCTGCCACTGTGGCTTTCAAGCACCCGACATCAAATTCTTTCCGTGTCACCTAAGTTTCCATGCCACTGAAATCAGATGCCGCCGTGGCCTTGCCACCTATATGGGGTCTCGAGCCGACGCTTCAAGCCCTGACCTTAAAAAACCGCGCATTCTTGCCCCTTGGGCGCAAGAGTGCTTGCCAAATGGCGCCAGAAAATACACTGATGGCGCCGCTACCAATAAAAAGCCCGCCGAGCGGCGGGCTCAGCACAGCGACGGGACTCAGGCCGGGGCCTTGGAGACCATCACCATGGCCGGACGGATCACCCGACCGTTGAGTTCATAGCCCTTCTGCATCACGGCGATGACGGTGTTCGCTGCCACTTCGGCATTGTCGATCATGCTGATCGCCTGATGGGCGTTGGGATCGAACGGCTGGTTCAGCGGATCCAGCGGGAGCAGGCCAAACTTGGCTACCGAGCTCTGCATGGATTTGAGGGTCAGCTCGACCCCTTCGATCATCGGCTTGAGCGCCTCATTTTCCTTGTCGGCCAGCTCGATGGCACGCTCCAGGTTGTCCAGCACCGGCAGCAGCTCGCCGGCGAACTTCTCCAGCGCGAACTTGTGGGCCTTCTCCACGTCCTGAGCGGCGCGGCGACGCAGGTTTTCCATCTCGGCGACGGCACGCACGGCGCGCTCACGCTCTTCCAGGGAGGCCTGCTGGGCTGCCTCCAACTGGGCCTCCAGCTCGGCAATGCGGGCCTGCTCGGCTGTCACTTCACTGTCTACATCGGTCGGCTCGACTGGCTGGGCTTCCACTTGCTCCATCGCTTCAACCTTTTGTTCTTCGTGGCTCATGACATCTCCAATATTCAGGGGTTACTTACGAGGGGTTGCTGACGTTCAGGTAAGCGACACGCGTCAACGGACCCTGTGTTGGCGCTATTATGGGGACGCAGCCCCGTCTTTCAAGGGGAAAAGGGCATATCAGGCGCAATGCCTCTCGCCAGCCGGCCAGCTTGCCGCTTTTCGGGGCCGATTGCGCCAAGGGCCATGGAGACAGACAAATCCCCGGCAAAGCGCGGTATACTCCCCGCAAGACTTCCCCAGACCCGATAACCTATGGATTCTCCGTTCAAAACCGTTGCCCTCATCGGCAAGCCCCATCATGAAGGGGCCAACCAGACCCTCAGCGGCCTGCATCAATACCTGAGTACCCGCGGTTTTCGGGTGCTGCTGGAGAGCCGGGTCGCCCAGACCTTAGGGCTCTTGGGTGACAACGTGATGGATCTGGTGCAGCTCGGTGAGCAGGCGGATCTGGCCATAGTGGTCGGCGGTGACGGCAACATGCTGGGGGCGGCCCGGGTGCTGTCCCGGTTCGATGTGGCTGTGATAGGGGTGAACCGGGGCAACCTCGGCTTCCTGACCGATCTCTCCCCCCAGGATTACCTGCTGCCCCTGGAGCAGGTGCTCTCCGGCCACTTCAAGAGCGAGCACCGCTTCCTGCTGGAGGCCGCCGTCTATCGCCACGGCGAGCGCAAGTCGAGCAACCTGGCGGTCAACGAGGCGGTGCTGCACCCGGGCAAGATAGCCCACATGATAGAGTTCGAGGTCTATATCGATGGCAGCTTCATGTACAGCCAGCGCTCGGACGGCATCATAGTGGCCACCCCCACCGGCTCCACCGCCTACTCCCTGTCGGCGGGGGGCGCCATCCTCACCCCCAAGCTCAACGCCATCACGCTGGTGCCCATGTTCCCGCACACCCTGAGCAGCCGCCCCATAGTGCTGGATGCGGACAGCGAGGTACGGCTGCTGGTCTCCCCCGACAATCAGGACGACGCCATGCAGGTGAGCTGCGACGGCCAGGTGACCCTGGCGGTCCACCCGGGGGACGAGATCCTCATCAAGAAGAGCCAACACAAGCTGCATCTGGTGCACCCGCTGGATTACAGCTACTTCCACGTGCTGCGCAACAAGCTCGGCTGGGGTAGCAAGCTGTTCTAGCCAGCGGGCCCGGGCCGCAACAAGGCTGGCGGCGAGAGCCTAGCCCTCGCCGCCCTCAACCAGCCGAAGCGGTCCGGGTTCGAGCTGCAGAAGCACGCCATTTCGCCCCGCCGCCTTGACCCTGTACATGGCCTCGTCGGCCTTCGTCAGCAAGTGCGCCAACCCTGTATCAGCACAGGCGCAGACGCCCCCCACACTGACAGTCACCCCCTCGCACGGCGGGCAGGCCCCCTGACGGGAGCCCGTCTCTATCTGGCGGCGGATCCGGTCGCAGATGTCATGGGCCATCTGGCCGTTCACCCCTCCCATGATGATGGCGAACTCCTCGCCACCTATGCGCCCCACCAGATCATCCTTGCGCGCCTCGGCCACCAGCACCCTGGCCACGAACCGGATCACCTCATCACCACAGCCGTGACCAAATCTGTCATTGACGCTCTTGAAGTGGTCTATGTCGAGCACCACCACGCAGCGCATCTGCCCCGGCCGCGCCCGCTCCCCCTGTCTGAACAGGCCCCGCCGGTTGAGCACCCCGGTGAGGGGATCCCGCTCCGAGAGGGCCAGCAGCGCCTGCTCCGCCTCCACGTAGGCCACCAGGGGCAGCAGCAATACCGAGCCTATGGTCAGCACCATGTGCATGAAGAAGATGCCATCGAGCAGCCAGTCTCCGTTACCCATGGGACTATCAGGCCCCAGCAAGAGCAGCAACCCCTGGCTCAGCAATATGGTGAAATGCAGCAGGTAGATGACGGCGACGGCATGAAGTACCCGCTTCTGGTGGCGGCTGAGGGAGACGATGAGACAAGCACACCAGAGGTAGACCACAGACTCCATCAGGGCCAGCACTATGCGCACCTCGAAATGGCTCGACAACCCCAGATAGGCAAGCAGCAGCAGGGCAGCCCCTCCCCACAGGGTGCGGGGGCGCCATGACAGGCCGTAGAGGGCATAAAAGCCGGCCAGCAACAGCAATATGCTCATGAGGGAGACCAGGCCACCGACCCTGATCCCCAGGGCCGGATGGCCACTCCCTATCCCCAGACTGAGCAGCAAGATGGAGAGGGAGAAGAGGAAGGCAGACAGGGACCAGAACAGGAAGTTGCGCCGACCAGGCTTCAAGAAGTGGATGAACAACATGAGCAATGCCGACATCAGATTGATTGCCAGGGAGATCAACAGCAGGGTCGGGGTGTGGATCATCTAGACGCATCCTTGGTGAAGAGCATGGTGGCCTGCCCGCTGAACCTGAGCCAAGCCTGTCTCGAGTGTGTCTCAGCCACCCCGACTCCACAAGTTCACTGCCTCGACAAGACCTCAAAAAGGTGAACGAATACAGTCTGATCGCGCGCCTGCCCTCCAGGGACACATCACCCATGGGATGCCATGACGGCCAGTTGTGACCCCTCGCACAGCCCCTCATCCCCTTGCCCGGCAAAAAATCCCGCCCCGCACACTTTACTGTATATAAGACCAGTATATACTGGATACATACACAGTAATGTTGACCCATACAGGATGAGACCATGCTGACCCAGCTGACCGTCAACAACTTCGCCATCGTCAAGTTTCTCGAACTCGATCTGCAATCCGGCATGACCTGCATCACAGGGGAGACGGGGGCAGGCAAATCCATTGCCATCGACGCCCTCGGCCTCTGCCTCGGCGAGCGGGCCGAAGCCAGCATGGTGCGGCCGGGCAGCGACAAGACGGAAGTCAGTGCCCGTTTCCTGCTGGACGGCAACCCTGCCGCCCGCGCCTGGCTCGCCACCAACGAGCTGGAGAACGAGGGTGAGTGCATAGTGCGGCGGGTACTCTCCGCCGAGGGGCGCTCGCGCAGCTACATCAACGGCGTCCCCGTCCCCCTGGTGCAGCTCAAGAGCCTGGGTCAGTTGCTGGTTAACGTCCACGGCCAGCACGCGCATCAGCTGCTGCTCAAACCCGACTATCAGCTCGCCCTGCTGGATGGCTATGCCGGTCACCACCTGCTGCTCGATGAGGTGCGCCAGCACTATCAGCTGTGGCGCCAGCTGCAAAACGAGCTCAACCGCCTCAAGGCCGAACAGCAGCAGCGGGAGGCCCGTCGTCAACTCATCGAGTATCAGGTGCAGGAGCTGGATGAGTTCGCCCTGCAACCCGGGGAATTTGAGGCCATCGAAGAGGAGCACCAGCGCCTCGCCAACGGCACCGAGCTGATGCAGGAGTGCGGCTATTGCCTCGACCTGCTCTATGACAACGAGGAGACCACCATAGCCGGCCTGCTGCAGGTGGCGGTGGACAGGGCTGAGACCCTGGCCGGCATGGATAGCCGCCTTGGCAACGTGCTCGGCATGCTGAACGAAGCCCTGATCGGGGTGCAGGAGAGTCACAGCGAGCTACGCAGCTATCTGGATCTGCTGGAGCTGGATCCCGAGCGTTTCAACGAGCTGGAGGCCCGCCTCTCCAAGGCGATCAATCTGGCCCGCAAGCACCACGTCAAGCCGGCGGATCTCCCGTCGCACCATCAGGAGCTGGCCAAGGATCTCGCCCGCCTCCACTCCGATGAGGAAAGGTTAGAAGGGATGGAGGATGAACTGGCCGAGGCCCGCCAGGCCTTTGTCCAGGCGGCAGAGGTGCTTAGCCAGAGCCGTCAGCGCTACGCCCAGGAGCTGGCCACCCAGGTGACCGCCAGCATGCACGAACTGGCTATGCCCGATGGTCGCTTCGCCATCGAGGTGCGCCCCGACGCCCAGAGCAGCCTGTCGCCACTCGGTATCGATCGAGTGGAATTCATGGTCACCACCAACCCTGGGCAGCCCATACAGCCGCTGGGCAAGGTGGCCTCCGGCGGCGAGCTGTCACGTATCAGCCTCGCCATAGTGGTGATCAGCGCCCGCAAGATCTCCACCCCCACCCTGATTTTCGACGAGGTGGATGTGGGGATCAGCGGCCCGACGGCGGCAGTGGTGGGCCGTCTGCTTCGCCAGCTCGGCGAATCCACCCAGGTGATGGTGGTCACCCACCTGCCCCAGGTGGCTGGCAAGGGCCACCAGCACATGGTGGTCAGCAAGCACACGGACGGCAAGACCACGGAGACCCAGATGCAGGCGCTCAACCAGGGTGCCCGCCTCAACGAGCTGGCCCGTCTGCTGGGGGGGGATCAGATCACCGACAACACCCTGGCCAACGCCCGCGAGCTGCTTGCCTCCTGAGGGCCGCGCGGCAAGCCCTCGCCGCCCCTGAGGCGGCGAGCCATCAGCCCCTTCGATGACCTGACCGGGAGTGAGTCATCAGCCTTCCGGCGCCAGCCCTGGCATGTCATCAACCTTTTCGATTCCCTGACCGGGGAGGTGAGTAACCACTCTCCGGCAGCCTGCCTTGAGTGGCGAGCCATCCGGCCTTCGGCCACCTGACTGGATAAGCGAGTAGCAAACCTCTCCGGTAACCTGCCCGGAAAGGCGAACCATCCCCTTTGGCGGCATGCCCAAATTGGCGGGTCTTCAATTCCTTCGGGGATCTGACCGGGAAGACGAGTAGCAAACCTCTCAAGCAACCTGCCCAGAGAGGCAAATCATCCTCCTCGGCGGCTCGTCCGGAGAGGCGGGTCTGCTATCCTGCCGGTGACCTGACCGGGAAGGCGAGTAGCGAACCTCTCCGGTAGCCTGCCCGGAAAGGCGGACCATCCCCTTTGGCGGCATGCCCAGAGAAGCGGGTCTTCAATTCTTTCGGTGATCTGCCCGAAATCACGAACCCAAGCACGCCCACGCAGTCACCCCATGCCCCGGACCCGCCGCCAGCGGCCCTGGTCAATGACGGCGGTGCGCCCTCTCCTTCTCCGACTCTCGGTGCCCCAGGCCAGAGGCCAGAGCCTGGCCGGATTTGCCCCCATCACCGCCAGACAGTAGAGTGGAACCAACTCGGGCCCCATGGCCCTCTCTGGCCCGGCGCCGCGACATGCGACCGAGCCCATCACCCCACATCAGGAACCGCCTCATGCTTCATGTCTTTGGCCACAAGAATCCCGACAGCGACAGTATCTGCACCGCGCTGGTCACCGCCGACTGGCTCAACCGTCAGGGTCGCCCCGCCCAGGCCTATGCATTGGGTGAGCCCATTGCCGAGACCCGCTTCATCCTGGAGACGGCAGGGGTGGAGGCCCCCCCGGTTCTGACGGGCAGCATCGCCAACAAGCCGGTCTTTCTGGTGGATTTCAGCGAACTGGAGCAGGGACCTGAGGGGCTGGCCGAGGCCGATGTGCAAGGCCTCATCGATCACCACCGCATCGGCACCCTCATCACCCGTGGCCCCCTCGATGCCTGGGTGAGGGCGGTCGGGTGCAGTGCCACCGTGCTGCTGGAGCTGATGGGCCATGCCAATCTGTCCCGCGCCCAGGCCAGGTTGTTGCTGGGGGCCATCATCAGCGACACCTTCAACTTCACCTCCCCCACCACCACGGCAGAGGACAGGCTAGCGGTCGACCGGCTGCTGCCCATCGCCGATCTGGCCCTGGCCCCCTTTGCCCAGACCCTGCTGGAGCGGCGCACCCAGTTGGGCGATACCCCCCTGTGCGAGCTGCTCGTGGCCGACGAGAAGGCTTACCAGATAGCGGGCCATTCCCTCATGGTCAGCCAGATCTGCGTGATGGATCCGAGCCAGGTGCACAGCCGGATGGAGGAGCTGCATCAGGCCATGGAGGAGAGGCTGACCCTGGACTCGCTGGATGGCTATGTCTTGATGCTGACCGATCTGGCCAAGGGAAGCAGTGAGCTCCACTTTGCCAGCAGGGGCATACTGCCCGCCGAGCCGGTCCAGCTGGCGGGGGCCCTCAGCCGCAAGAAAGAGGGGCTTCCCTGGTTGACCCAGCAGTTGTCAAAAGTGCCCCGCTAAGCCCTGTCACAGTGGCGGCCCACCGACCGCCACTGTTATTGCCCGCCCTTAGACACCAGATCCCGGCACCTTGGCTTGAAGCCGGGCGAGCAGCATGATCACCAGGCACATCCAAGATAAACCCCACTGCTGTGCTGCCCATAGACCATTTTCCCATCTCATTCCTCCATCAAGGGGGCCATGGGCGGCATGTCTTCATTCTCCGTTCAACTGCGTCTGTTATGCTGATGTAAACGAAGATGATCTTGCGCGCCCTCACCGACAAAGGATGACGTCTGGCGCCCACAGACAGACAAGTGAGTACCATGCAATACAGAGCGGGATCACTGTGGTAGGGGACAGCTCCTTTGTCCCCGGTGACCCGCGCCATGCCAAGGAGAACTGCTTATGACCCACACCAACATAGTGCTGTTGCTGGAAGGCAAGGATTACGAGCAGGAGACGCTGGCCAAGGCGAGCCGCCTGGCACAGGGACTGGGCTGCGACCTGACCCTGCTGCACCTGACGCACAGCAGCAAGGTGCGCCGCAAGAGCCTGTCACTGTCCGAGGAGGAGCGCAGTGCCCAGGGCACACTGGATGCCAAGGCCATCATCAGCGAACTCATCACCCTGCTGCCTCATCCTGTGGATTACCACTGCCTGGTGGTCGATGACGTGGTCAGGGATCTGGGCCAGTGGCTGAGCTCCCACTCGACCTCGCTCCTGCTGGTCGGCAGCCGCCACCACTGGATGGAGGGATCGCTGGCCCGCCTGCTCATCTACAAGCTGCCCGTCGATATCCAGATCTGCCACGAGCCCTATGCCGAGCAGCTCAAGGCCGTCGGCTGAGTACCCGGGAGCCCGCTCAACGAGCGGGCTCCCTGCATTTATCCCCTCGGTAGACCTCCCAAGCCCCTTGCTCCGCCCCCAGCGGGTATCATGCAGGTCTGGCCTTCCCTCCCCCGGCTGACACTCGCCCACCTTAATTGATAACTTCATCTACATGATTTCTTACACATTGCTCGCTTCTTTTTAAGTGCCATTTGCTGCAGGATATCGCCCTTGCACGCCTTCACTCGTTTCGTTCAGGTGATAAATGAAGACTCTTCCAAAACCAGGCAAATATGCCCTGCTTGCCCTGGCGCTGCTGGCCTTCGTGGTCTGGCTGGCCTGGCCCGGCAAGACCCCGGACCCCGTGCTGACTGCGACCGTGACCCGTCAGGACGTGGAGCAGACGGTGCTGGCCAGCGGCGCCCTGCAGGCCATAGAGCAGGTGGATGTGGGGGCCCAGGTCTCGGGTCAGGTCACCTATCTGGCGGTGGAGGCCGGGCAACAGGTCAAGCAGGGGGATCTGCTGGCAGAGATAGATCCCCTGATAGCCCAGAACAACCTCAAGACCGCCGAGGCCGAGCTGGCCAGCCGCCGTGCCCAGCTCAAGATCAAGCAGGCGCAGCTCAAGCAGAACGAGCTGGCCTGGCGCCGCCAGCAGCAGATGTTCAGGCAGGAGGCGAGCTCCCGGGCCGATCTGGAGAGTGCAGAGGCGCAGCTGGCCGTCACCCGGGCCGAGTTGCAGAGCGCCCAGGCGGACATCGACAACGCCCTGATCAAGGTGGAGCGCACCAAGACGGAGCTCGGCTATAACCGCATTCAGGCCCCCATGGATGGCACCGTCGTCAGCATAGTGACCCGCCAGGGGCAGACCCTGGCCGCCAGCCAGACGGTCCCGACCCTGCTCAAGCTCGCCAACCTGGACACCATGACGGTCAAGGCGCAGATCTCGGAGGCGGACGTCACCAAGGTCAGGGCCGGCATGCCGGTCTACTTCACCCTGATAGGAGACCCGGACCGCCGCTATCACGGCACCCTGCGCACTGTCGAGCTGGCCCCCACCAACATCAACGAGCAGAGCGCCAACACCACGACCACCAGCAATGCCGCCATCTACTACTACGCCCTGTTCGATGTGCCCAACCCCGACCATCAGCTGAGGGTCGCCATGACGACCCAGGTCACCATAGTGCTGGGTGAACGCAAACAGGTATTGGCCATCCCCCAGACAGCCCTCGGCAAGAAGCTGGGGGAGAACGAATATGAGGTCACCCTGCTCAAGGAGGACGGGCAGAAAGAGACTCGCCGCATCAAGACCGGCATGAAGGATGACATCAAGATAGAGGTGGTGAGCGGCCTGAACGATCAGGACAAGGTGACTCTGGAGCAGGGCAAGCCCGTCCAGAACGACGAGATGGAGATGGTGCCGTGAGCGAGCCCCTGATCCAGCTCAAGGGCATAGAGCGCCGCTACCAGAGCGGGGAGCACGAGGTGACTGTGCTGCATCCGCTGGATCTGACCATAGCGGCGGGGGAGATGGTGGCCATAGTCGGTGCCTCCGGCTCCGGCAAGTCCACCCTGATGAACCTGCTGGGCTGCCTCGATCGCCCGAGCGGCGGCCAATATCTGTTTCGTGGTCAGGACACCGCCGGCCTGGATGCCCTGGCCCTGGCGCGGCTGCGCTGCCACCACTTCGGTTTCATCTTCCAGCGCTACCATCTGCTGCCCCATCTGGATGCGGCCGCCAACGTGGAGATCCCCGCCATCTATGCCGGCACATCCCGCCCCGAGCGCCAGATACGTGCCCGCACCCTGCTGACCCGCCTGGGCTTGAGCGATCGCAGCCACCACAGGCCGGGCCAGCTCTCCGGCGGCCAGCAGCAGCGGGTCAGCATAGCCCGGGCACTGGCCAATGGCGGCGAAGTGATCCTGGCCGACGAGCCCACCGGCGCCCTCGACAGCCACAGCGGCAAGGAGGTGATGGCCATCCTGAAGGAGCTGCACGAGCAGGGTCATACCATCATTCTGGTGACCCACGACATGGCGGTGGCCAACCACGCCAATCGCATCATCACCCTGCGGGACGGGCGCGTGGTGGAAGACAGCGGCCAACCGGCTGCCAGCCTCGCCATCTCTGCGAGTCAGGCCCACGGGGAGGAGAGTCAGCAGAGCCCGCAGGCCGCTGTCGAACAGGTATCTTCCGGCCTCCCCGGGCAAGCAGCGAATCAGGAAGTGCGCGAGCCGGTGCCGGACCGGATCGCCACTGCCTCAGTCGCCAGGCGCGGCAGCCAGGGCTGGGATCGCTACCGGGAGGCGGGTCGCATGGCGCTGCACGCCATGCTGGCCCATCGCATGCGCACCTTCCTCACCATGCTCGGCATCATCATCGGCATCGCCGCCGTGGTCAGCGTGGTGGCGCTGGGCCAGGGGGCCCGCGCCAAGGTGATCGACGACATCAACGCCATGGGCACCAATACCATCGACATCTTCCCCGGCAAGGATTGGGGCGACGAGAAGGCCGCCAGCATCCAGACCCTGAACGAGCGGGATCTCGACGCCCTGCTCGGCCAGCCCTATCTGGAGGGGGCCAGCCCCCAGATCGCCACCTCGGGCCAGCTGCGCTACCGCAACAAGACCAGCAGCGGCAGCGTGGTGGGGGTCGGCAGCGACTTCTTCCGGGTCAAGGGGATGACCCTCACCCAGGGCCGCCTGCTCGATGAGCGGGACATCCGCAGCCGGACGGCGGTGGCCGTGGTGGATGGCAAGACCATAGCCAGCCTGCTCGGCAAGACGGATCCCGTCGGCCAGGTGGTGCTGGTCGGCACCCTGCCGGTGCGCATCGTCGGGGTGGTGGCCCAGGAGACCGGCTTTGGCCCCAGCAGCCAGTCGGTCAACGTCTGGCTGCCTTACAGCGCCGTGATGAGCCGCCTCATCTCCCAGAATCACTTCAGCCAGATCACCATAAGGGTCAAGGACGGGGTCCAGCCCGCGCTGGCCGAGCAGGCCGCCGTGGCGCTGCTGACCCAGCGCCACGGGGTGAAGGATTTCTTCACCTTCAGCAGCGACAGCATCGTCAAGTCGGTGGAGAAGACCACAGCCACCCTGACGCTGCTGGTCTCCGCCATCGCGGTGATCTCCCTCATCGTCGGCGGGGTCGGGGTGATGAACATCATGCTGGTGTCCGTGGTGGAGCGCACCCGCGAAATAGGGATCCGCATCGCGGTCGGCGCCCGTCAGTCCGACATCTTGCAACAGTTTCTGATCGAGGCTGTGATGGTCAGCCTGCTGGGGGGTCTGCTCGGCATCGGCCTGGCCATGTTTATCGGTTTTATCTTCTCCCTGCTTGTGGAGAGCTTCCAGATGCGTTTCTCGCTCTTCTCCATCCTGATGGCCTTCGGTTGCTCCTCGCTCATCGGGATCCTGTTTGGTTACCTGCCCGCCCGCAATGCGGCCCGGCTCGATCCGGTCGAGGCACTGGCGAGGGAATGATGATGCACAACTTATCCGGCCGGGGGCTGCGCCTCTCGTCCAACCAGGAGCGCAGCCGCTTGTCAAAAACGGCGCTTAGCCTGGTTCTCACCGCCTGCCTCAGTGCCTGCAGCCAGCAGAGCACCTACCACAGACCCGAGCTGGACGTGGCGCCAGCGTGGCAGCAGGACGCCCGGGATCTTGGCAGCCAGCAGGCCGGGCTCTGGTGGCAGGGGTTCCAGGATCCCGCCCTCGACCGACTTGTCGATGAGGTGCTCGCGGCCAACCCGGACATGCAGGTGGCGGGGCTCAGGCTCAAAAGTGCCCTGCTCGGCGCCGATCTCGCCGACACCAACCTCACCCCGTCGGTCAACGCCAGCCTGGGGGCGAGCGGCAACAAGAACATCAAGGACGGCAGCGCCAGCAGCAACCTGGGCCCCTCCTTCAACCTGAGCTATGAGGTGGATCTCTGGGGCAGGCTCGCCTCGGTGCGGGATCAGGCCCAGTGGGAGGCAGAGGCCAGCGAGCAGGATAGCGCCGCCACCCGCCTGATGCTGGTAGGCAAGACCCTGGAGCAATACTGGCAGCTGGCGTATCTCGGCTCGGCCCTCTCCCTTGGCGAGCGTCAGCTGGCCAACTACGAGCGGATAGAGCGGCTGACCCGGGCAAAATATGACGCCGGCGCCGTCACCCGCCTCGATCTGGTGCAGGCCAGCCAGCAAAAAGCCGGCAAGCAGGCGGAGCTCGCCTCCCTCACCCTGCAACGGGAGCAAGCCGGCAACGCCCTGCGCCTGCTGCTCGGCCGCAGCAGCGGCCCGCTCACCTTTGCCCCGACGTCCCTCGCCATGGGCCCCATTCCGACGCTGGCGGTTGGCATCCCCGCCGATGTGCTGGCCAGGCGCCCAGACGTGCGGGCCGCCGAGCTGCGCCTTCGCAAGACGCTGGCCAGAGGGGACGAGATCCGCACCGGTTTCTACCCCACCCTCAGCCTCACCGGTGGTGCCAGCACCACCTCGGACACCCTGACCCAGGTGCTGCAAAACCCGGTGGGGACCCTGGGGGCGACCCTGGCGCTTCCCTTCCTCGAGTACAACAAGACCCGGCTCTCCATCGCCAGCTCCGAGATTGACTATCAGATAGCCGAAACCGAGTTTCGCAAGCAGCTCTATACGGCCCTGCTGGAGGTGGAAGACGGCCTGGCCGCTCGTCAGCAGGGGGAACAGCGGCTGCGTTATCTCGAGCAGCAGCTGGCCTATGCCAAAGAGGCCGAGCGGCTGGCGGGGGCCCGCTTCCTGGCGGGCGCCACCGGGGTTCAGCCCTGGCTGGACGAGCAGAATCGACTGTGGGATGCGGAGCTCGGCGTGCTGGCCCAGCAACAGAGCCAGCTCAAGACCATGGCCGGGATCTACCGGGCGCTGGGAGGGAGCGATCGGAGCTAGGGCCCGGTCAACCCTCAGGGCAGCTGGCATGGCCTCCATGCTGGCTGCCCTTGCCCCTTCCCTGCCACAAAGCAATTGATAATAATTTTCATTTAATGAAAAATGAGCGCTCTCGTCTGTCAGGAGTACTCAAATGTCACAGTCCGCCCCGGTCAATCGCCCTCGCCTGCTCACCGTCAAGCATGTCCATGATGTGAGCCCCCATCTGCGCCGAGTCTGCCTGACCAGCCCCGAATTGGCGGATTACCCCTTCAGCTGTGGCGGCGCCCATATCAAGATCATGCTGCCCCGACCGGGCCAGAGCGAGATAGTGCTACCAACCCCGACCCCCAAGGGGCCCCGTTGGGAGGATCCGAGCCAGAAGCCCATCATCCGCACCTTCACCATCCGCGCCTTCCGCCGCGAGGCCCTGGAGATCGACATCGACTTCGCCCTGCACGGTGATGTTGGCCCCGCCAGCCGCTTCGCCCTCCACGCCAAGCCGGGGGACAGGCTCGCCATCTCGGGTCCGGGCGGCCCGGACCCCATGTTGCAGCTGGCCGATCACTACTACATGGCCGGCGATCTCACCTCCCTGCCCGCCATCAGCGCCATGGCCGAGGTGATGCCGGCAGAAGCCCGGGGCCATATCGCCCTGCTGGTGCCCCATCAGGAAGATGTGCAGGATCTGTCGCTGCCAGTAGGCGTCAGCCTGCGCTGGTTTGTCGGCACGCAGGACCAGACCGGCCCCCTGGTGGAGTACTTCACCGCCCAGCCTATGGCAGCCGAGGGAAGTTATTTCTGGTTCGGGGGGGAAGAGGGTCTGGTGGTGCCCCTGCGTCGTCATGTCAGGCGAACCCTGGACACAGATCGCCAGCGGGTCTATGCCGTGCCTTACTGGCGCAGCGGCAAGGATGAAGACGCCTACCATCAGGATCGACACGTCGTGATGGATAGCTGATAACCATCTGTATTCCTTGTACTTATCAGGCCTTCTCCCGCTCGGGGGCGGGCCTGGTTGCCATTCTCCCCTCCCCTCTTACGGCCCGCCCCCCCATCTCTGGTGATCCTCTCGGTAGTGCTTGCATTTGAGACTGGCAGCAAGATAATGATAATCACTCTCAACAAAGATGATATGTCCTAGGCGCAGATCCCCTGAACCAGACACCCGAGCGTTACGGGCCCATCGTCGACCCCATTTCCACAGCAAGGTAATCCCAGATGGCTGTTTTGAATTCGGTAATGCGCGCCTTCGCGGTGGAGGCGCTCCCCACCCCTGCCGACCTGTTGGCACAGCACCCCTGCTTGGCCGATATGGCGCAGCATATTGACCAGCACCGCCACCAGGTGCGCCAGATCCTGAGCGGGGCGGACGATCGCCTGCTGGTGGTGATAGGCCC
Source organism: Aeromonas rivipollensis (assembly GCF_010974825.1). Lineage (GTDB taxonomy): Bacteria > Pseudomonadota > Gammaproteobacteria > Enterobacterales > Aeromonadaceae > Aeromonas > Aeromonas rivipollensis. The sequence continues at coordinate 297,224 of NZ_JAAILA010000003.1, forward strand.
CTGCTCCATCCATGATCCCGTCGCCGCCCTCGACTATGCGAAAAGGCTGGCACGGCTCGCCACCGAGTATCAGGAGAACCTGCAGATAGTGATGCGCACCTATTTCGAAAAACCGCGCACCACTGTCGGCTGGAAGGGGCTGGTATTCGACCCTCATCTCGATGGCAGCAACGACATCGGTCACGGGCTCCACCTGGCCCGTCAGCTGCTGCTCGACATCAACCGGCTGGGGCTGGCCACCGCCACCGAGTTCCTCGATACCACCAGCTTCCTCTATCTGGCGGATCTCATCAGCTGGGGGGCGATCGGTGCCCGCACCACCGAATCCCAGGTACACAGGCAGCTGGCCTCGGCCCTGCCCTGCCCGGTCGGCTTCAAGAACGGCACAGACGGCAACATCCGGGTGGCCATCGATGCCATTTTGGCCAGCGAGGCCTCCCATCTGTTCACCGCCCCTGGCAGCCAGGGGGGCATGGTGGTGATCAAGAGCGAAGGCAATCCGGGCGGCCACATCATCTTGCGCGGCGGCACCCTGCCGAACTATCACCAGAGCGACGTGATGGATGCGGCCGAGCGCCTGGCGTGCCAGGGGCTCAACCCTCGGCTGATGGTGGATTGCAGCCACGGCAACAGCCAGAAGCTGCACCAGAACCAGCTCCTGGTCGCCGGGGAGCTCTGCCGCCAGTTGCGAGGCGGGAGCACTGCCGTTGCTGCCGTCATGGTCGAGAGCTTTCTGCAAGGGGGCAGCCAGAAACCGGCGCCACTGAGTGAGCTGCAATATGGCTTGTCGGTCACCGATGCCTGCCTCGGCTGGGAAGAAAGTGAGACCCTGCTGGCCATGCTGGCCGATGGGGTCATGGCGCGCCGTCAATTTGCACACAGTCGCTCCATTCCCCTTCGCAATGATCTCGGCCAGCCAGTCAGCTGACCTATTTCCTATTTATTCGCAGCGGGGTCGCCAGGCCCCTATTCAATCTCCAACCCGATAAATGACATTCACACATTGTCTGAACAGGGGTGTCAAATAGGGCAGTCACGGGGAAAGAAAAATAGTGCGAGAAGGACAAGCACTTCCCCATTGATAGAAAAATGGGCGACCAGGCAAAGCGGGAGGCATGCCCGCAAATCCATCTATTTCATCCCACAGCGACGGGCCATTATTTGTCATCTTGTGTCATCAGAGATAACAAACGGGCTGTATGAGTCCTCATTGTGTCACAGGGGAGGTCCGACAGCGATTGGCTTACCGCCAATGGATAGTTTTTATTGGCCCATGATGGTCATGGCTATTGTGGACGGGCGACCCAAATTAGGTGGCTTCCTGGATGGGCAATAGATAGACAGGATCCTGAAAATAATAATGCCGCCCCTTGGGCGGCATTATTGACGACGCTATCCTGGCAATCAGATCAGGAAGTCGTTCAGATCCTTGCCCAGCGCAACTTGCTCGGCAATGGCTTTGGGCATGCGGCCCTGGCCGGTCCAGGTCTTCTCCTGGCCATCTTCCTGATACTTGTATTTGGCAGGGCGCGGAGCACGCTTGCTCTTGGTCGCGCCAGCAGCGGCCGGAGTGGCCACGCTGCCGATCAGCTCGCGCGGATCTATGCCAGCCTGTTGCAGCATCTCGGTAAACTCGCTCAGCTTGCGCTGACGCTCTTCCTGCTCGGCCCGCTCTTGCTCTACGGACTCGGCACGCTCGTTATATACCAGATCAAACTTTTCTTTCGCTTCTTGCAGTTGCTCAAACGGCAGTTCACGAATAGCAGCGCGCAAGCTGCGAATGTTCAGCAGAACCTTCAGAAACTCGTTCATTACTTCCTCACAGAATTATTTTTGTATGTCACAGGGATAACTCATTTTGAGAATAGCATGCCCACTCGATAACAACATAATGATTTTATAGTGCCAGCGCTATTCCTGACAATCTCATGGTGATTATTCACTGTGGTTAATTCACATCAGGGATCTTATCGGATCACCGCTCAACAGACATTATTTCTTCAACATGGGTTAATCGGTCCCACTTGCCCAGGTATTTGTCACAGAGATAAAAGGGGTGTCATCCAAACACCTGCATTCATATATAACAAGCCATAGCGCAGCCCACAGCCGCCAGCACAGAATGTACAAATATTGGCCACCTCATTCTAAGGTCGAATGAAATGAGAGCGAGACCGGGCAGCACTCTGTATCCCTCTCCCTGATTCAATCAATTTCCTTTGCCTGGGCGCTTATCCATTCGATGAATGCCTGGATCTTGGGGCACTGGCGATGGGGGAGCGTGGCCATGTAGTAGCGCTGATGGCAGCGGACCGCCTTGCCCGGGAAGGGCTCCACCAGTTCGTTGCGCTCCAGCCGCTGGCGCACCAGGTTCTTGCGGCCCATGGCCACGCCGGCGTGATTCATGGCGGCGATGATGGCGAGATCGGAGCGATCGAACCCCATGCTCGACTGGCAGCCATCGAGGGAGATCCCGGCCTGGCGAGCCCAGCTGCACCACTCGTCGGTGTCGGAGTCATATCCCCAGGCCTGCCTGTCGTGCAGCAGGCGGCAGTGGTTCAAGTTATCCGGGTTATCGAGCAACTGGTGCCGCTCGGCATATTCGGGGCTGCACACAGGCACCATGTATTCATCCATCAGCGGGTGGATGGCGAGCCGCTCCGGCACCTTGTCGTCGAAATAGATCGTCAGGTCGATGCCATAGCCGTGCAGGTTGACGTTCTCGTTGCCGGTCATGATGTTGAGATCGATCTGGGGATGCAGGCGGGAAAAATCCGCGAGCCGCGGCACCAGCCAGCACTGGGCGATGGAGGGGCGGGAATAGACGGTCAGGGAACCGGAGAGCTCCTGATTCTTGATCTCCAGGATCTCCTGATTGATGAACTCGAGCGACGACTTGAGTGCCCAGAAGACCCTTTGCCCCTCAGTCGTCAGCATCACCTTGCGGTGAAAGCGCTGGAACAGCTTGAAGCCGAGCTCCTCTTCCAGCGCACCTATCCGGTGGCTCACCGCGCTCGGGCTGAGCGCCAGCTCATCCGCCGCCAGGGCGAAGGAGCTGTGGCGGGCCGCAGCCTCGAAGGTGTGCAGCTTTGAGAGCTGATAGCCGCTCAGCAGCTTGTTTCTAGATACGTAGTTGTCTTCGGTATACATCCGCCTTCCCCATCACAGGCTCAACATCGCCGTCATGATATCCCGGATGCCCCTATTTAGGATGACGTAACCGAACCCAAGTCACATAAATACCGCTAAATGTGATGAATGTGGCACCTTTGCATCAACCCATCTCATCCAAGAGGCCATTTTCATCATTTGTCAGCCCGGCGCCCTTGCCGTTCAATAGGCCCATCATTCATCTCTTACCATCCTTGTCGAGGCGCAGTATGAATTCTGAAGTGTGGGTCGTCGGTACCTTGCTGACTAGCATCATTCTGATTGTCTTCACCATAGTGAAGGGCAAGGTGCATCCTTTCCTCGCTCTGCTGCTGGCAAGCTTCTATGTCGGCACCATGATGGGGATGAACCCGGTCAAGATGGTCAATGCCATGGAAGAGGGCATAGGCGGCACCCTGGGCTTTCTCGCCGCCGTCATCGGTCTTGGCACCATACTCGGCAAGATGATGGAGGTGTCGGGGGCGGCGGAGCGCATAGGTCTCGCCCTGCAAAAGTGCCGCTGGCTCTCGCCCCAGGTCATCATGGTGCTGGTCGGTCTGGTGTGCGGCATCACGCTGTTTGTCGAAGTTGGTGTGGTGTTGCTGATCCCGCTCGCCTTCTCCATCGCCCGCAAGACCAAGACCTCGCTGCTGACCCTGGCCATTCCGCTCTGCACCGCCCTGATGGCCGTGCACTGCATAGTGCCCCCCCACCCCGCTGCGCTCTATGTCACCAATCAGCTGGGTGCCGACATCGGCTCCGTCATCGTCTATGGCCTCGCGGTCGGGCTGTTTGCCTCCCTGGTGGGCGGCCCCCTGTTCCTGAAACTGCTGGGCAAACGGGTGCCGTTCAAGGAGGTGCCCGCCGCCTTTGCCGACATCAGGGCCCGGGATGAGGCAAGCCTCCCAACCTTGAGCGCTTCGCTGTTCACCGTGCTGCTGCCCATCCTGCTGATGCTGGCCAAGACGGTGGCCGAGCTCAACATGGATCACGCAAGCCACCTCTACACAGTGCTGGAGTTTATCGGTAACCCCATCACCGCCATGTTCATCGCCGCCTTCACCGCCTACTACGTGCTGGGGATCCGTCAACGCATGAAGATGGAAGGGCTGCTGGACAAGACCGAAGAGTGCTTCTCCTCCATCGCCAACATCTTGCTCATCATAGGGGCGGGCGGCGCCTTCAACGGCGTGCTCAAGGCCAGCGGCCTGGGGGACAGCCTGGCGACCATACTCTCCCAGCTGGACATGCACCCCATACTGCTCGCCTGGCTGGTGGCCATAGTGCTGCACGCCGCCGTGGGCTCCGCCACCGTCGCCATGATGGGGGCCACCGCCATCGTCTCCCCCATCATGGTGCACTACCCGAACATCAGCCCCGAGATCATGACCCTGGCCATCGGCTCAGGCGCCATCGGCTGCACCATGGTGACCGACTCCCTATTCTGGCTGGTCAAACAGTATTGCGGTGCCACCCTGAATGAAACGCTCAAGTACTACACCAGTGCCACCTTTGTCGCCTCCCTGATGGCGCTGGCCGGTACCTTCCTGCTCTCCTATATCGTGTAAAAGACAGAGACATCCCATGAAAAACATCGACGTCCAACAGCTCATTACCCAATTCCCGCTGGTGCAATCCCTGATAGCACTCGAGCCTGTCACCTGGTTCAACCCCAATGCCACTACGCTGGCGGTCGGCCTGCCCTATGTGGGGCTCGATGGCAACGATGTGGCGGATGCGTCGGCTCGCCTGGCCCGCTTCGCCCCCTATATGTGTGACGCCTTCCCCGAGACCCGTGTCAGCAAGGGCATTCTGGAGTCCGAGATAGCGGCCATCCCGGCGATGCAGGCAACGCTCAATGCGCGCTACGGCGTCGAGCTGACCGGCAAGTTGTTGCTTAAAAAAGACAGTCACCTGCCCATCTCCGGCTCCATCAAGGCCCGTGGCGGCATCTACGAGGTGCTGACCCATGCAGAGCAACTGGCGATCAAGGCCGGTCTGCTGCGCGAAGAAGATGACTATCGCAAGCTGTTCACGGACGAGTTCCGTCAGTTCTTCGGTCAGTACAGCATTGCGGTGGGTTCCACCGGCAACCTCGGCATGTCCATCGGCATCATGAGCGCCAAGCTCGGCTTCACCGTCACCGTCCACATGTCCGCCGATGCGCGGGAGTGGAAGAAGCGCAAGTTGCGCGAACACGGGGTGATCGTCGTGGAATATGCCGAAGATTACGGGGTAGCTGTGGAGCAGGGGCGCAAGGAGGCCGAGCGCGATCCCAACTGCTTCTTCATCGACGACGAGAACTCCCGCACCCTGTTCCTCGGCTACTCGGTGGCCGGTGAGCGGGTGAAAAAGCAGTTCGATGAGATGGGCATCAAGGTGGATGCCGAGCACCCGCTCTTCGTCTACCTGCCCTGCGGCGTCGGCGGTGGCCCGGGGGGCGTGGCATTTGGCCTCAAGCTCGCGTTCGGGGACAACGTCCACTGCTTCTTCGCAGAACCCACCCACTCTCCCTGCATGTTGCTCGGGGTCCACACCGGATTGCACGACGCTATTGCGGTGCAGGATCTGGGCATAGACAACCTCACCGCCGCCGATGGTCTGGCGGTGGGGCGTGCCTCCGGCTTCGTCGGCCGTGCCATGGAGCGGCTGCTCGATGGCTTCTATACCCTGAGCGATCAGGAGATGTATGACCTGCTGGGGCTGCTGGCCCGGGACGAGCAGATCCGCCTCGAACCCTCGGCCCTGGCCGGCATGCCGGGCCCCTGGCGGGTCAGCGCCGATGGCGACTGGCAGGCATCGCGCGATCTGGATGCCCGGTGCATGGCCCAGGCCACCCACCTGGTGTGGGCCACCGGCGGCGGCATGGTACCCGCCGAGGAGATGGCAAAATACCTCGCCACCGCCCAGCTCTGATCTTTTTTTCAACCGAAAAACCCGCCACCCTGGCGGGTTTTTCTCTTCTGGGATCAGCAAGATGGCATGCTCTTTGCCAAAGCTTTGCTACCCCCCGTGCCCCTCCCCTTGCCGTCAATCCCCCCAAGTTGGTTATTTTGTGATACGATAGAGGCCGTTTTTTGACATCTGCGCCCCGTTGTCGCCTTGATCCTGCAAGATCACCACCCAGTCCGGTGGGCACAACGAGCTTGGGCGCAGCACCACAAGTGACCCGGTTGAGTCAATGCTGGCGGCCTGTGCCGGCGAGCGACACCAGGGGCACCTTAGATAAGGAGATCGGGCTATGAAACAGTATCAAAGCTGGCTTGGACAATATCTGATGAGCCGTCGCGATGGCGATCACGCCATGGCTTCCGAACTCGCCAACTCCATCTGCGAGTTCTGGCAGGCGCAGGGGGATGAGGCCGAAAGCAGCAAATGGCAGCAGCTCTACCAGCAGCACGTGGAAAAGACCACCTGAGGGCGGCACCTTCAGGCTTTCTGGCCTGTCACCCATAAAAAAACCGGCGCTCATGGCGCCGGTTTTGCTTTTTCGGATTTCCGATCACATCTGGTCGACCATGTCCTGGGCGAACTGGGAGCAGGAGCGCAGGGTGGCGCCTTCCATCAGTCGCTCGAAGTCATAGGTGACTGTCTTGTTGGCGATGGCAGCTTCCATGCCCTTGACGATGAGGTCGGCCGCTTCGGTCCAGCCCAGGTGGCGCAGCATCATCTCGGCGGAGAGGATGAGGGAACCCGGGTTCACCTTGTCCTGACCTGCGTACTTGGGCGCGGTGCCGTGAGTCGCCTCGAACAGCGCCACGCCGTCGCCGATGTTGGCGCCCGGGGCTATGCCGATACCACCGACCTGAGCGGCCAGGGCGTCGGAGATGTAGTCACCGTTCAAGTTCATACAGGCGATGACGTCATACTCGGCCGGACGCAGCAGTATCTGTTGCAGGAAGGCATCGGCGATGACGTCCTTGACGATGATGGTCTTGCCGGTCTTCGGGTTCTTGAAGGAGCACCAGGGGCCGCCGTCAATCAGCTGGGCATCATACTCTTTCTGGGCCAGGGCATAGCCCCAATCCTTGAAGGCACCTTCGGTGAACTTCATGATGTTGCCCTTGTGCACCAGAGTCACGGAGTCGCGATCGTTGTCGATGGCGTACTCGATGGCGGCACGGACCAGACGCTCGGTACCGGCCTTGGACATGGGCTTGATGCCGATGCCGCAGGACTCGGGGAAGCGGATCTTCTTCACGCCCATCTCGTTTTGCAGGAAAGCGATGACCTTCTTGGCTTCATCGCTGTCCGCCTTCCACTCGATGCCGGCGTAGATGTCTTCGGCGTTCTCGCGGAAGATCACCATGTCGGTCAGCTCGGGGTGCTTGACCGGGCTCGGGGTCCCTTCGTAGTAACGGACCGGGCGCAGGCAGACATAGAGGTCCAGCTCCTGGCGCAGGGCCACGTTGAGGGAGCGAATACCGCCACCGACCGGGGTGGTCAGCGGGCCCTTGATGGCCACGCAGTATTCACGAATGAAATCCAGGGTTTCGGCCGGCAGCCAGGCACCTTCGCCATAGACATGAGTCGATTTCTCGCCGGTATAAATCTCCATCCAGGCGATTTTGCGCTCGCCCTTGTAGGCTTTCTCGACCGCAGCGTTCACCACGTTCAGCATGGCCGGGGTCACGTCCACACCTATGCCATCCCCTTCGATAAACGGAATGATGGGGTTGTGGGGAACGTGCAGCTTGCCGCTGGCATCGACTGTGATTTTCTGACCCTGGGTCGGGATAACTACTTTGCTTTCCATCGGCATCTCCTAACTTCCGTTTGTTATCAATCTGATCGTTGCGCGCGGCCATCTTAGCCCATCCATTTGCATAATCAAATGGCGGGCGTGCATGTCCGACCATAGTCGGGGACTGGATCACAATGCGCCACTTCTGTCCGCGCCCCATGAGGCGCAAGCCCGTGCAGTTCCGCCATGGCGAGCGCCGCCGTCATGGCGTCAGGCTCTCGCTCTGCCCCTGGGGCTGGCTCAGGGCGCGGTACTGGGAGGGGGTCAGCCCTGTCTTTTGCTTGAACACCCGGCAGAAATAGTTCACATCGCTGTAACCACAGCGGCTGGCCACCTCTTCCAGCCGGAAGCGGTATTTTTTCAGCATGAACTTGGCCCGATCGATGCGAACCCAGCTGATGTAGTCCGCCAGGCGCATGTGTCCCTGCTCGCGAAACAGGTGGGAGAGATGGCTGGCCGAGACGTTGAAGCGGTGGGCGATGGAGTCACGGGTGATGGGGCGGTGAAAGTTCTCCTGGATATAGATGCAGATGCCGTGAAACAGGTCAGCCCCTCTCGGCCGCTCGAAGGTGGACTCCGCCAGCAATTGACGGGCACTGGTGAGCAGCGCCTGCAACAGGTGGTTGTCGGTGGGGGAGCGACCCGGGTCTTCCACCAGCACGTTGAGTGCCGCCAGTATGTGTTCATTCACATGGCCGGCCCGGGCCATGATGCTGTGCTTTTGCACATCGAAGAAATCCGGGTCTTCCCGGCGCTTGCTCACCAGGCTGAAACCGAGCTGGCGCTTGCCAAACAGCAGGCTCAGCACAGAGCAGTCGGTGGTCCAGAGCGGCTTGTTCCAGCCGTTGGGGGGTATGTAGAGCGCCTGCCCCGGCAGCACGCTGACCTCCTGACAACCCGACTCCCTGTCCCAGATCTGGTTGAGGTATTCGCCGCTGAATACCAGCTCGAGGCGGGGAAAGTTGACCTGGTAGCTGAAGCCGGGTGGCACCCCCTGATCCTGGGCAAACCAGATCTGTTCGAAGGGAACCTGGTCGTGGAGGGCGCCGTCGAGCAGCTGGCTGAAGATGAGTGACATGATGATCCCGATCAAGAGAGAGGCAAGCGATTGCGGCGGCAAAGGCCGCCCATGTTATAGTCCGGGCCGGACCGTCAATTCCACCCTTTTCTTCAAACCACTTTCTTCACGACAAATGAGGCGTCCCTTATGAGCAGTCGAGATCTGCCCTCCTTTCTGTTGATGCAAAATCCGATTCAAGGTTATGACTGGGGCAGCCATGACGCCCTCACCACACTGTTTGGCATCCCCAATCCGGCTGGCAAACCCCAGGCGGAACTCTGGATGGGGGCCCACCCCAACGGCTGCTCCGAGGTGACCCTGGCGGGAGATGTGCAGAAACTCTCGACCCTGATAGAGCGCGCCCCCGCCGCCGTGCTGGGGGACGCCACCGTCGCCCGCTTCGGCAGCCTGCCCTTCCTGTTCAAGGTGCTGTGCGCCGAGAAGGCCCTCTCCATCCAGGTGCACCCGAGCAAGGCCCAGGCCGAAGCGGGCTTTGCCAGGGAAGAGGCCGCCGGCATCGACGCCAAGGCAGCCAACCGCAACTACAAAGACCCCAACCACAAGCCGGAGCTGGTATTTGCCCTCACCCCCTATCAGGCGATGAACGGCTTTCGCGCCATCCCGGCCATACTGGCGCTGTTCGATGCCATGGCGCTGCCGGCGCTGGCCGAGCTGACCGCGGCGCTGCGCCAGTCACAGGATGAGGCTGGCTTGCAACACTTCTTCCACCAGATGCTGATCCTGGACGGCGTGCGTAAGGAAGAGGCCCTGACTGGCCTGCTGACCTATGCCGCCGCCCGTCAGGATGACGAGACCTTTGCGCTGATCACCAGCCTGGCCGCCCAGTACCCGGGGGACGTGGGGCTCTTCTCGCCGCTGCTGTTGAACGTGGTGACCCTGCAGCCCGGTCAGGCCATGTATCTGGACGCCTGCACACCCCACGCCTATGTGCGCGGCACCGGCCTCGAGATCATGGCCAACTCCGACAACGTGCTGCGCGCCGGGCTCACCCCCAAATACATAGACGTGGCAGAGCTGCTCGATTGCACCCGCTGCCTGCCCAAGCCGGACCATCAGATCCTGCTCAGCCCCCGCATGGAAGGCGCGGTGCAGCACTTCGAGGTGCCGGTACCGGACTTCACCTTCAGCGTCTACCCGGCCGGTGAGCATGCGCTCACCACCGCCAGCGCCGAGATCCTGTTTGCCATCGATGGTACCGTCATCCTCCGGCAGGGTGAGCAGTCACTGCGCCTGGAGAGAGGCCAATCCGCCTTCGTCCCCGCCGCCACCGGCAGCTACCAGCTGCTGGCCGAAGGCCGGGTCGCCCGCGCCGGCAACCGCTGCTAAGGGGCGCCATGCCCCCCTGAATGCCCAAGGGCCATCTTCGGATGGCCCTTGTCGTTTCTGCCCCAAGGAAGAACCGATGGACCCCGGCTAGGCTCTTCTCCATCGGTCAGGGCTTCGAACAAGTCACTGACCATGGGAGAGCACGAGAAAAAGGAGAACAGCATGTTTATCGTCACCAACCGCATGGTCAACGAGCAGGGCAGGACCCCCAGCGAAATCTTCGGCGAAAAGCCACAGGCAGGCCCGAATGAGCTGCGCCTGGCCGAGGGGCGGCGCCAGGGAGACAAATGGCAGCTGGACTTGCTGCCCGACCAGATCACCCCCGAGATGGCCGAGAGCGTGGGGCTGGATCCCGCCGCCAGCTACCCGGCCAGCGCCTATGTGGCGCGCAAGCTGCTAGAGCGCTGCGCCGGCACAGGGACGGGCAAACAGAAGCTCAAGACCGGCAAGCACCTGCTGCTGTTCGTCCATGGCTTCAACAACGATCTGCAGGATGTGCTGGAGCGGGCAGCCCGTCTCGAGGCCCAGTATGGGGTCGAGGTGCTCTGTTTCAGCTGGCCCGCCAATGGCGGGGGCGACGCCGAGGGGGTATTGAGCTACAAGAGCGACAAGCGTGATGCGTTGGCCTCTGTCGGCGCTCTGGATCGGGTGCTGGAGAAGATGAGGTTGCTGCTCGAGGAGTTCAATGCCCAGTATGTGACCGAGCTGGAGGGCAAGGCCCAGAAGAAGTTTGCCGGCAACGGCGAGGCCTGGGATCGCTACTTCTCGAAGGAGGTGAACAAGCGCTGCCCCTTCACCATCAACCTGATGCTGCACAGCATGGGCAACTACCTGTTCAAGCACCTGCTCGGCAGCAGCACCTACAACGCCAATCACCTGCTGTTCGACAACGTCGTCATGGTGGCCGCGGACACCAACAACGAGCACCACGCCGAGTGGGTCGACCGGATCCAGTGTCGCAACCGCCTCTACATCACCATCAATGAGAGAGACAGCGCCCTCCTGGCGTCACGGATGAAGATGGGGGAGCAGCAGAAGGCGCGGCTCGGTCACTACACCAAGCAACTGGACTCCAAGACGGCCACCTACGTCGACTTCACCGATCAGCCCCAGGTGGGGGACTCCCACGCCTACTTCGAGGGGGACGCCATCACCAACAAGAAGGTGGCGGCCTTCTTCCACACAGTGCTCAACGGCGGTACGGGGGAGAGTGCGGCGCACTTCGATATAGCCCAGAATGTCTATCGCCTGTAAATCAGGGGCAGCCTTGCACCTTGAAAAAAACCACCGCCCTGAGTCAGGGCGGTGGTTTTTCATTATCTGCTCAACCGATGGCCATCATGGCCGTCGAGGGCTAGTGTTCTGCCGCTTCCGGCTGGGGAACTTCCGAGCGTTCCCGCTGCAGTTCATCGACCCTGGCTTGCCATTTGTCATGGGCCTGTTTTTGCCCCTGTGACTCAAATTCCTGGCGCATGGTGTCGATTTCTTGGTCAAGTTTTTCCATCAGGATGTCTCCTTACATCTCGGGTTACACACTGGCTGACGGCACTGTTGGCCAACCTGCTCTACCCGATTGGACACCAAGTCTTCCCCGATTGTCCAACTAAATAAACGATTTATTATGCAAAAACCAATCTAAAAAACAGTTTCAGGCCCCTTATGAAACCATATAAAAGCCATCTGAAGCAATCTGGTTAAATTCAATATTTTCGTTGATTATCAATGCATTGAAATTTCACACCTCGGCCTTGTCACCGCCCTTGCCCGGGGCTTCTGGTTATGCACATTTTTTTCACGACCTCCGCTTGGGCCCGCTTCGCCCATGCGAAGCCGCTCCCGGGCCGCACTTTTGCCGGACGGCTCACATTTCAGGGCGCGGCCACAGCACACAAATCTCCAACCCGCGCTCCTGGTGTGGGATAGGTATATCGTCGCCCACCTCTGACAATTGCATCAGAAACACACTTAACCAATTGTTTTTAAATGAATTAAAAACTAACCAATCAAACTGAAAAGACGACCTCAAAATGCGAGCGGGGTCACAGGACGGGGGTGCTGACACAAAAATCCAGTAAAGGGCACATATCTCCGATTTCTACTCTGGGGCAAGAGCGAAACAATAGGCGGGTCAATTGTTACCCATCGCAACGGCTCCACGAAGGAGCCAGGAGACACCTATGCTCACCTCCTTGATAGACGAAGGATTGATCTGCCTCGACATAGCGGCCAACGACAAACAGGGGCTCTTTGTCGAGCTGGCCGCCCGGCTCAAGGCCTGCGGCAAGATAGCCGATCAGGATCAGTTCGTGCGCGACCTCTGGGCGCGGGAAAACCTCGACAACACAGGGTTTGAACAGGGGGTCGCCCTGCCCCACGCCAAGAGCGAGACGGTGCTGCAGCCCGCCATCGTCATCGGCATCAGCCGCCAGGGAATAGACTACGGCGCCGAAGATGGGCAGCCCTCCAAGCTGTTCTTCATGATTGCCTCCCCGGCAGGGGGCGCCAATCACCATATCGAGGTGCTGGCCGAGCTCTCCACCAAGCTGCTGGAGCCCGGCTTTATCCCGCAGGTGCAAGCAGCCACCAGCAAGGCCGAGGTGCTCAAGCTGCTGGCGGCCCAGGCTCCTACCAGTGCGGCCGGCAACAAGCCAGCCCAGATCAGGGCGCCGCAACCCAGCGCACCCGAACCCCAGGATCGCAGCATCAAGGGCCAGCTCAACACCCTCAAGCAGCACCTGCTGTTTGGCACCTCCCACATGATCCCCTTCATCGTCGCGGGAGGCGTCTTGCTGTCGCTCTCGGTGATGATGAGCGGCAAGGGCGCCGTGCCCGAGGCGGGTGTGCTCAAGGACATGGCCGACATGGGCATCGCCGGGCTCACCCTCTTTACCGCCGTGCTCGGCGGCTACATCGCCTACTCAATGGCGGACAAGCCAGGCCTGGCACCCGGCATGATCGGCTCCTGGATAGCGGTGCAGCAATTCCACACAGGTTTTCTCGGCGCCATCCTGGTGGGCTTTATCGCCGGCCTCATCGTCAATCAGCTCAAACGCATCAAGCTACCGGACTCCATGAGTTCGCTCGGCTCCATCTTCATCTATCCGCTGATCGGCACCTTCCTGGTGTGCGGCATAGTGATGTGGGTGATAGGTGCGCCCATCGCCGCCATGATGGAGGGGATGAACCACTGGCTCTCCAGCATGGCGGGCTCCGGCAAGGTGATGCTGGGGGCCATCCTCGGCGGCATGACCGCCTTTGACATGGGCGGCCCGGTCAACAAGGTAGCGACCCTGTTCGCCCAGACCCAGGTCAACACCCAGCCCTGGCTGATGGGCGGGGTCGGTATCGCCATCTGCGTGCCACCGCTCGGCATGGCGCTGGCGACCCTGCTCTCCCCCCGTCGTTACAAGAAGGAAGAGCGTGAAGCGGGCAAGGCTGCCGCCATCATGGGCATGATAGGCATCAGCGAGGGGGCCATTCCCTTTGCCGCCGCCGATCCGGTGCGCGTCATCCCGGCCATAGTCGCAGGCGGCATAGTCGGCAACATCACCGGCTTCATGATGCACAGCATCAACCACGCCCCCTGGGGCGGCTGGATAGTGCTGCCTGTGGTGGAAGGCAAGATGGGCTACATCCTGGGCACAGTGCTCGGCGCCCTGACCACGGCCCTTATCGTCAACCTGCTGAAAAAACCGGTGACCGACGAGGAAGAGGTCACCACCCCGGATGGCGGTTATGAGGTCATCGAAGCGGAAGGTGAGGCAGACGTGCTCGCCATCACCGCCTGCCCCTCAGGGGTGGCCCACACCTTCCTCGCCGCCAAGAGCCTGCAAAAGGCGGCCGCCAAGGCAGGCATCAAGCTCAAAGTGGAGACACAAGGCGCCAACGGCATCATCAACCGCATCACCCCCAAAGACGTGGCCAACGCCCGCTGCGTCATCCTGGCCCATGACGTTGCCATCAAGCACAGGGAGCGCTTCAATAGTATCGAAATAATCGATGTCAAAACGAAGGATGCTATCCACAATCCAGATGGATTGCTGGCCCGCACCCTGGCTGGCAGCAGCAAGGTCGCCTGACGAGACCGGGTTTGCCGTTGCTAAACATAAGGGGCCGCCAGGCCCCTTTTTGCGGTGGCAGAAGATGAGTGCGCAAGCTCGCCTCCCCCCCAGCCCCCTTGCCAGCCCCATAAAAAATCCGGAGCCAGTGACTGGCTCCGGATGATTGTCCCTCACGGGCGGGCGGCATCGGCCATGTCACCCGTCCGTTCGCGGCGCGATCGGACGCTCGCGCCTGGTGCACAGCCGGATTAAGGGGTCGGCTTGACCAGGGTATCCAGCCCGTTCACCGTCAGGGTGCCTCTACCTCGGGTCATCTTGTGGAAGTTGGTGCCTTGCTGGGACGGGTTGTCTGTCCGGGTCAGCAGGGTGGCCCCGTTGTTGTAGTTCTGGATCTCGGTGGCGGTGAGCGGCCGATCAGACAGGATCAGCAGCAGGGTACGAAACGCCCTCTGCGAGGTGGCCGCGCTCGGCACCCTGGGCTTCTGGTCGGCCGGGATCAGGGCATAGGCATCGAGGCTGGCGGGATCCGTCATCTCGGAGGCGTCCATCAATCCCATCAGGTAGAGCTCGATGTCGGCGTAGTTGGCACTCACGTTGTTCAGCTGGCCGACGATACCGAGCCAGGGAGCCCAGTGCCCGGTAACGGGTGGCACCACCCAGTTCGCCCAGCGATGGGCCATCTCGTGCAGTATGGGGCCATAGGTCGAGGTCGACAGGTACTTCTTCTTGTAGAGGAAGAAGACCCCCTGCAGCTTGCCGTCCGAGTGAAACGCCGCCGTCTCATCAAACATACCCAGGCCTATGCCCGCCACATCGTTTCTGACGTGGGCATATTCACCTGTGGGCATGTCCGGGGGGACATCGTCGTTGTTCATCACCACAGTGATGAAGTCGAAGGCATCGCTGAACTGGTTGTAGACCTGTCCGGTCAGATCCTTCAGGGCACTCTGCCCCTCGAGGGAGTTGATGGAGGTCGTATTCCAGAATGCAAAGGCTTCCGGGCTCAGTTGCAACGAGGCCAACTGGTTTTGCCGTGGCTCGATGATGATGGGGGCCTCGGGGGCCGTTGGCATCACGCTCAGCCGGGCCGCCGTGCTGGTGACTCCCCCCAGGCTGGCGCTGATGAGTGCCACCCCCTCGCTCAGGCCGCTCGCCTCCCCCCGGCTGCCAGAGGCATTGCTGATGAGTGCGACGGCGGGCGCATCGGAGGACCAGAGGATGGCGTCGTCGTCCGTCACCTCCTGGTTGCTGCCATCGGAGAGGCTGGCCATGGCCTGATATTGCACCTTGTCTCCCACCATCACAGAGGCAGCCGCCGACGTTACCTCCAGGTTGGTCACCACGGCGGATGAGACGGTCACAGGGGCAGAGGCGGTGAAGGCAGTGCCATCCAGGGTGCCGCTCGCCATTATGGTGGCAGTTCCCACCGTCTGGCCCGTCACCAGCCCCTTGCTGCCCGCCTGGTTGCTGACGCTCGCTATCCCGGGTTGATTGCTTTGCCACTGAATGAGGGCGTTGTCGGTGACATCGAACGAGGTGCCATCGGTGAGATAAGCCGTGGCGACATATTGTGTTTGCAGGCCAGCCGCAATGGCGCTCCCCATGGACTGCACCTCAAGTCCGATGACGGCGGCCGAGCTCACCCTGAGCGGCTCGGTCGCCTCGAGGGAGACACCGTTGATCATGCCGCTCACCCCTATGGTGGTACTCCCCGGAGTCAGCCCGGTGACCAGCCCGGTCTCGCTGATGCTCGCCACCGCCGGATCGCTGCTGTGCCAGGTCAAGGCGTCATGCTCGGTCACCTCTATGGGATCACTGTCATCGGACAGGGTGGCGAAGGCGTGCAACTGCGCACTCAACCCCATGGGCAGCGGATCCTCGGGGGCATGGATGTCCAGCCCGGTGATCACCGCATCCGTCACCGTCAGCGGGGCCGACGCCTGGAAGGAGACGCCGTTGAGGGTGCCGCTGGCCTCAATGTTCGGCTCCCCGACCGCCACCCCGGTGGCGAGGCCCTTGTTGCCGGCCTCGTTGCTGACCAGGGCGCTACCCTCGTCACTGCTGCGCCACTGCAGACCTGCGGCCTTGGTCACGTCTCGCGACTGGCCGTCGGAGAAGGTGGCGATGGCCACGAAGGGCTGGTTCAATCCCACCGGCACCCTGGCCGTGGCCGGGGTCAGTTGCAGCTCTGTCACATAGGCATCGATCACCTCCACCCTGGCGGTGGCGCTATGAGACTCACCATTGACTGTGCCCGTGCTGGTCAGGGTGGCCGTGCCCGGGCCGACCCCCGTGGCGAGGCCCTGCTCATCCACCCTGACCACGGCGGTGTCGCTGCTGCTCCAGACAATGTCGGGATGCCCGGTCACATCCTGCACGGCGCCATCATCCCAGGTCGCCTGTACCTGGAACTGCTGCTCGACGCCGACGGGCACCCTGATCTCTTCCGGACTAATCCGCAACGAGGCGAGGGTGGGACCCTCCCCCGTTGCGCCCTCCTCGTCATCACTGCCACACCCCAGCAGCGCCAGCGCTGCCAATCCTGCTATCAACCACTTGCCCACTGCCATGCCCATTTCTCCCTAAACCATTCCCTTGCCCGGTGCGCTTAGCCTGCCGGGGCCGCCTGTCGCTGCGGTTGTTTGAACCTGACGGGGAGTAGAGCAAGGGGGTATTTTACCGTCCACCGAAAGCCACGGCGCAGACAGCCTGGGTTAAGAAAACCGCGATGAAACCCGGCAACCCGCCCCCAAGTCCCTGACCAGCCGCCCTTTATCCGTCGCCGAACCGCGGCATACGCCAAGGAGTGAGGCCCTTTCGGGCCCCTGTCATTGCCTGCCCGGAGTCATGGCGCCGGGCGCAGGCTGAGGGTCATGCCAAGGCTCATGCGATCCCCTCGGCCGAGCAGGCGCAAACCGGGGTGACCGGCCAGGTGGTGGGCATTGGCGGCGTGACTCTGGGGCTCCAGGCAGACGAAGCCGCTCCCCTCGTCGGGCTGATAGAGCATCAGGAAGGCGCACTCGCTTGAAACCAGCAGGCGCTGCTGGCGGGCAGGTTGGTCAATCTCCGCCTGACCGCGCCAGCCGCCGTAACAGTGGTTGAGCCACCCTTGTGGCCGCTGCCACTGGCGAAAATCGAGGTTTGACAGCAATTCGCTGCTCCAGCTAGTCGGCAGATGATCCGGCCCCTCCTGCCAGACGCCGCTCGCCAGAAAGCGAATGCGGGTCTTCTCGTCACGCCAGAAGAAGGGATGGAAACCCGCGCCGTAGAGGCAGGGCACCTCCCCCAGATGGGTCAAGCCGAGGCGCGCCACCAGGCTCGCCCCCTGCAGCCGATAGTCGATCTCCGCCAGATAGTGAAAAGGGCCATTCTGGCTGGTGAGCTGCAAGGTCATCGAGCTGTCGGTCAACGCTACCGGTTGCCATGGCTGTAGCCAGCCATCTCCATGCAAAAAGAAGTCGGGATCGCGCTCGCTTTCGGGCAACGAATAGTCCTCTCCCCACAGTTCGAACCGGTTGCCGGCCACCCGATTGGCCAGGGGCAACATGGGAAACAGGGCGCTCTGCCCGGGATGCCAGGGCTGCGCCGGGTCTGTGCTTCGCAGCAGCGGGCGCCCTTGGTCATCCTCCAGCCCCAGCAGGCAGGCCCCCAATGCAGAGACCCGCATCCGAAGATGCGGGTTACCCAATGTGTATACAGTCATACCGCCGTGCTCACCTTGGCCGGGGTCAGCTCGACCTTGCCCTGAGCCAGCTGGGCTTCCAGCGCTTCCAGGGTGATCCCCTTGGTCTCGGGCACCTTGCGATAGATGAAGATGAGGCCGGCGAAACAGATGAGGCCGTAGAGCAGGAAGCTGCCAGCGGCGCCCAGCCCGGCGTTAAGCAGCGGGAAGGTGTAGGTCAGCACGAAGCAGGCAATCCAGAGCGCCAGGGTGCCCGCCGACATCGCCAGCCCGCGCACCCGATTGGGGAAGATCTCGGAGAGCAGCACCCAGGTGACCGGCGCCAGGGTCAGGGCATAGATGGCGATGGCCGTCAGCACCAGCAGCAGCACCGGCAGTCCCAGCACGCCGCTGGCATAGGCCGCCGCCATCATGCCGTAGATGATGGTGAGACCGGCCGAGCCAATCAGCATCAGCTTGCGACGGCCGATCTTGTCCACCATGGGCAGCGCGATCAGGGTAAACAGCAGGTTGATGAGGCCGGTGGCGACGATGGATTTGAGGGTGCTGTTGATGTCAAAGCCGGCGGAGGCGAAGATCTCCTGCGCATAGTTGAAGATGACGTTGATGCCGCACCACTGCTGGAAGACCGCCAGCACAATGCCGATGATGAGGATGGGGCGCACCGAGGGTTTGCCCAGATCCGACAGCGACACCTTGTGGGTCTCACCCACCAGGGTCTGGCGGATCTCGGCCAGGGTCTGCTTGGCATAGGCATCGCCGCCAATCTTGCCGAGCATGCGGGAGGCCTTCTCATACTGACCATCTTTGGCCAACCAGCGCGGCGACTCCGGCACGAAGAACATCAGCACCAGAAACGCCAGGGCGGGCACCAGTTCGGCACCGAACATCCAGCGCCAGCCGGACTGGCCATTCCAGGTCGCCAGAATGTCGGCCTGGGTGGCGTTGCTCGCCACCGGATCGGCGATCATCAGGTTCACCAGCTGGGCCGCCAGCACCCCCAGGACTATGGTGAGCTGGTTGATTGCCACGAACTTGCCCCGCTTGTCGGCCGGGCTTATCTCGGCGATGTACATGGGGGAGAGCGCAGAGGCCAGACCTATCCCTATGCCGCCTATGATGCGATAGACCACGAACAGATCGAAGTTGCCGGCTGCGGCCGTGCCCCAGGCCGATATGGTGAAGAGGATGGCGGCCAGGATCAGCGGCTTCTTGCGACCGAAGCGATCGGCGGTCCAGCCGGAGATGGCGGCCCCCAGCACGCAGCCCACCAGCGCCGAGCTCATGGCCCAGCCGGACTGGGCCGGATCCGTGATGGCGAAGTAGGCCTCATAGAAGGGCTTGGCCCCGCCTATCACCACCCAGTCGTAGCCGAACAGCAGGCCACCGCAGGCGGCCACCAGGCAGATCATCCAGATGTAGCCCATATTGAGCCCACCCGTATCCAATTGATTTCGCGAACTTTTCATGACGCACTCTCTCTATCTTGTCGATTGTAGGGTACTGGGGCGCTTCGCCACGGTGCGAAGCGCCGGTTTTTGTTATGAGTGTTATGAGTTGAGTGAAAGATCACGGCAGATCAGGGCAAAGAGGTGCCCCTTGTCGTGGGCCGGGTTCAGGGTGAGCAGCTCTCGCAAGCTCTGTTCACAGCCATAGTGCTGACCCAGCCCCAAGAGGCCGAGCGCCCTGACCAGCAGGCAGTGCTGGCGGTGTTTGTGCTGGGGGTCGTCATCGAGCACGATGAGATCGGGCAGGGAGACGGCGAAGAAGTCCGCCTCGACCCGCTCGCCCATGGCCTGCTCGGCCCAGCCGACCATGCCTTCAAACAGACGCTGCGCCTCCGCAGCGCGGCCGAGACGCGCCAGCGCCATGCCCTGATAGAAGAGGTAATCCACCGGCTGATCGTTGTAGTAGCGGCTGGCCCCCAGCGACCCCTGACCGAGGCAGGCCTGTTGCAGGCACTGGGCCGCCAGACTCTGGTTGTCACAGGCGAGGTGGCAGAGCGCCAGCAGGTAGTGGATGTCGTTGTCGGTCTGCCCCACCAGACGCCCCTCCCCCAGATTGAGGGGGTAGTGCAGCGCCTGTTGCAGCAGCGGAATGGCCTGCTCATGGCGTCCTTGAGTCATCAGTGCCAGCGCCCGGCGCTGCTGGTTGATGAGGTACTGACCTGTCACCTTGCCCTCGCCCCCCTCCCAGGGATGGAATTCGCGCAGCCGCAAGATCTCGGCCGCTGCATCCAGCTGGCCGGTGATGTGATAGAGGCTGAGCAGTTCGGCAGTCAGATCGTCGCGCTTGAGGGCCACCTCACTGTGTGCCTCCAGCAGCGCCAACCGCTCGGCGGGGGCCATGGCGCCGCGCTTGTGCAGCTGATCCAGTTCGAACAAGAGGCGGGCATCATCCGGCTTCAAGGCGAAGGCGCGACTCAGGCACTGCTCGGCCGCCGCTAGATCGCCGCTCTTGTTGAAGTGATAGATGCCAAGGTTGCGCCAGGCAGGGGCAAACCCGGGCGCCTGCTCGCACACCTGCTGCCACAGGGCGATGGCCTGCGGGTAGCTGCGCTTGCTGTAGTGGAAGCAGCCCAGCAGATAGCGGGCAAACCAGCTGTGGGGCAGCTGTGCCAGCATGGCCACCTCCCCCAGGGTATTGGGGAAGCGCACCTTGCGGCCAAAGGCCTGCTCGGCCCGTTGCAGCAGGGCATACTGCGCCTCACCTTCCGGCAACAGACTGGCCTGGAACAGCAGCGGCAGGGTCTCTTCCACCGGCAGCAGCGAGAGCAGTTGCTGCGCCAGCTCGGGGCGACCCAGCGCCAGCAGGTCACTTGCGAGGAAACAGAGGTTCACCCCGCGCCCGTTGCACAGGGTGCGCAGCGCCTCGAGATCGGTCGGCTGCTCGCTCGCCAGCCAGCGCAGTAAGGCCAGCTGATAGTGGAGCGGATAACGGACTCGCTGCTCGTCTATGTAGGCGAGGGCCGCCTCCCGCTGACCGCATTCCAGCAGCGCCAGCCCCTTGAGGGCGATGGCACCATAATGGGTACCGTTGACCGCGAGACTCTTCTCGACAAAGGGCAACGCCTGCGATGGGTCGCGGCGCACCATGGCGATGCGGGCCAGCCCGAGGAAGCCGCCGTCGCGGCAATTGCCGCTCCAGGTCGCCTTGTAAAAGTCATCGAAGGCGGCATCGAACTGCCCCAACCGCTCCTCAATGTGGGCCCGCAGCAAGCTGGCCTTGCCACACTGGGGGTTCTTGTTGAGCCGATGGGCACGGGTCAGCGCCTGATTGACGTAGACCAGCGCCTGCTCATAGTTGGCGCGGTTGTACTCCAGGGTCGCCAGCGCCAGGTTGCAGCGATAGTCGCCACTGTCTAGCTCCAGCGCCCGCAGGTAGTAATCAAAGGGGGAGCGGCTGGCGTGCAGATACTGCTCAAGATGCTGGCCGATGAAGTAGAGCTCGTCGACCGAGTCGAGATTGACGGCAGGCTCAGGTGCCGTGGCCGGATCCGGCAGGGCCTCGCCCGCGGGCAAATGCTCGAGATAACTGAGGATCGACTGGCCCTGCTCATCCAGCAGCCGCACCTGCAAACGTCCCTCGCTGGTGATGGCCTGCGGCTCAAGCCAGGCCTGGCCCGGTTGCAACTCCAGCGTCTGGGTGAACAGCACGCCGCCCTCGTCACTCACCTCGAAGCGGGCGTGGCACAGCGGCGCGATCGCGTAGGCACCGCACAGCAGGCCGTCCTCGGTGCGCTCCAGCTTGATGGCGGCGCGGGTGTTGGCGTTTTGCAGGGTGCCCAGGGTGTTGTAGGGCAGGAAGTTCTGCACGAACACCTTCTCCTCCCCCGCATCCAGCCAGGTGAAGTCGGGCTGGTTGTCGGTGTAGACCCCTGTCATCAGCTCTATGTAGGGGCCGTTGTGGTCGGTCAGGTTGCGATCCCAGGCCAGACCGAAGTCACAGTTGCCCCAGCTCCACTGCTTCTTGCCAGGGGAGACGTGGTGATCCGCCACGTGCAGCAGGCCGCCCCGCTCGTCATGGCAGTAGGCACCGACGAAGTCGTAGTCGGACTTGTCCGCCATATAGGAGGTGGGCACTGGGATGTTGCGGTAACGGGAGATATCGACCCCGGCGGAGTAATCCACCTTGTAGTAGGTGCCGCGGGCGATGGGGAAGGCGCTGACGTCGCGCTTGCCGTGGTCATAGACGGCGGTGACATCGGGCGGGAAGACGCTCTGGTGGGCATCGCCCCCCTTCACCGCCGGATTGGACCACCAGAGGAAGTGACGCGGGGTGTCGTTGCCGTTGAACACCTTGCCGGTGATCTCGATGAGTGCCTTGTCCGGGTAGAGGGTAAAGCCCGCCATCACCTGCAGGCCGCGCATCGCCTCCACCTCGCCGAGCCAGACTGTCTTGGCGCCGCCCTCGTGCTCCTGGATGGTGAAGTCCACCGGCATAAAGGTGGTGGGCCTGTGGTGCTGGGGCCAGTTGAACTCGATGCCGCCGGAGATCCAGGGCCCCACCAGCCCCACCAGCGCCGGCTTGATCACCTCGTTGTAGTAGACAAAGTCCCGCTGCATCACCTTGTCGTAGGCGCGGTGGATGCGCCCGCCCAGCTCCGGCAGCAGCATCACCTTGATAAAGTCATTCTCCAGCCAGACCGCCTGATAGGACTTCATCTGCTTCTGGCCGGTGAGGGTGTCGATCACCCCATAGGGATAGACGGCCCCCGAGGAGCCCTGATAGACCCGCTTCTCGAGAAACATGGGGTTGGGATCTTCGGCACCGACCTCGTAGGTCGGCAGGGTGACGGCTTCTACCCAGACTCTTACATCAGCTCTCATCAATCTCGCCTCATTCAACATTTATTAGTAAACGTTTCGATGAGGCCAGTTTAAGATGGCGATGACAGCGTTTTTCGCTTAAAGATCACGCAATACAGTAAGCGGAGTTTAGTGAACTAATGATCGTCGGCCTGAACAACCAGAAGGTACGCCACCACAACAAGCAGGTGCTGCTGGCGCTGCTCTACCAGCTCAAGGAGGCGAGCAAGTCCACCCTGGCCCGCCACTGCGAGCTCTCCATCCCGGCGGTCAGCAAGATCCTCGACGAGCTGGTGGCCGATGGCGCCATCAGCCACAGCGAGCAAAACCTCTCCCTGCGCGGCATCAACGGCGGCAGCTACCGCATCGCCAGCGGCAAGGGGGCCATCCTCTGCCTCAACATCAGCCCCACCAGCCTGGAGAGCATACTGGTGGACAACCTGATCACCCCGCTGGATGAGTTCAGCGGCCAGAAGATAGCCCCGCAGACCCCGGAGGAGCTGCTGCGCCTGATTGAAGCCCACTACTACCAGCACAAGCGCCGCCACAGGGGGCTGGCGATCCGGCTGGCGCTGGCGGTGCACGGCCAGGTCAACCCGGCCACTGGGGTATCCCAGACCATGCCGCAGGCCCCCTGGCACGCGCCGGTCGAGCTCAAGTACCTGCTGGAGGAGCGCCTCGGCTGCGAGGTGATGGTGGACAACGACTGCATCATGCTGGCGCTGGCCCAGAAGTGGCAGGGCCGGGAGAGTGGCGGGGATTTTTGCGTCATCAACGTCGACTACGGCATCGGCTCCGCCTTTATCATCAACGGCCAGATCTACAGAGGCGCCCTCTTTGGCAGCGGCCAGATAGGCCACACCATCATCAACCCGGACGGCAGCGCCTGTGCCTGCGGCCGCTACGGCTGCCTGGAGACGGTCGCCTCGCTGTTTGCCATCAAGAAACGGGCCAGGGTCTTTCTCAAGCAGCAAGCCAGCGCCGACAACCCGGCGCCGGCGGGCGGGGAGCTCGACACGGCCCAGCTGCTCGCGCTCTACCATCAGGGGGATGCCATGATCCGCGCCCTGGTGGACGAGGGGGCCCGTGCCATTGGCCTGAGCCTCTACAACTTCCTCAATATCCTCAACATCAACCGCATCTGGCTCTATGGCCGCAGTTGCGACTTCGGCGAGCCCTGGCTGCAGACCATCGTCAGCCAGACCGGTGCCAACCCCTTCGACTGCAGCGATGCGGTCAATGCGACCCAGCTGCGCTTTGGCGAACTCAGCCGCCCCCAGCAGGTGATGGGCATCGGCTATCTCTATGTGGAGCGGGCATTGGCGCAGCGTGATGCGGCAGGCTTTAGCCAGTGAAAACGGGTCGCCCCTGCCCAGACAAAGAAAGGGTCTCCTTCACTCAGTGGACCAACACCACATGGGGGTAGGAGAGCCAAGTGGAGAGGAATATGATGAGCGCACCATCCAGAACGGGAGCCAGCGCATTGTGACAACCCAGCGTGAACAGCAAAAACAGAGTGCACAGCAGGAGCAGAGCGAAATCCATCGCTGCGACCAGTGCGGGGAGCGCACCCGCCATATAGTGGTGCTGGTGGCCCGCGACCACAGTCAGGACATCATGCCCAAAGACCCGCGCAAGGCCTTCTGGCAAGCCTTTCGTGCCAGCACCCTCACCAACTGGGCATTTGGCGAGACCCTGGCCTATCAGGCCACCCATGTGAAGCACCTGATTTGCGAGCGCTGCGGCGAGAAATTTCTCGAGTATTGAGCGCCTGCCGCGTCCAGCAAGGGGATAGGGTCAGCCTGCAGCTGCACAAATAAGCCTGGCTCGCTCACCTGTTTGTCGATCCCCCACGTTGTCGATCCCCGACCGGTTTCTCGCCGCGTGCCGTTTTGCCCCCTCCGCCATCAGTTACCATGCCCCACTTTGCAACCTTGCTTCGGAGGGATCGCACCATGCAACCAACCCCTCCCGTCAGATCACCGATTAACCGCAGCAGACTGGAAGCTGTCGTCACTGGTGGTAGCGTGGTTTTTAGGTTGGAGCAGAGCGTAGCTAAGCCCGACAGGCGAGCATTATTGCGCCAGCCAGAGCGGAATAAAGGTGGATGCAAGAGATTGGCACACCAGAATTAACGATACATTTCGCGGTAAACCTTGGCTTCACTTCGTTCAGCACCAGCCCAATATTTTTAGCCCAGGATACGAGATGAGCCATATATCCAACGAGACGGCAATCGAAACGACGGCTCCTTGCTCATGAAGTGCTTCCTGATCGCACAAACCGGGCTGAACCTCCTTTATTCAGTGCTCTACTGTCCTTCACCATCATTTGGCGTTACAATATTATGCTGCATTTCTCTTAGAAACAGGTTGGTTAAATCTTGAACCGTTCCATCCATATCTCCCCGCTGGCGATAAACTGCGATTGTAATATTTGGGAGTGCAGGGAGCTGGGTCAATCTCTGGCTATGCTTTGGGGGTGTTTGAGAAAATAATGCGACGACGCCCAGCCCAGCCTCTGTAGCAGCCTGTAAAGCTGCAAGGCTACTGCTCTCAAATACTATATGCCAAGGAATACCTTCTCTATTCAATGCCTCTAATATACGATTACGCCATGAGCAAGGTTGACTGAAAATGACTAAAGGTAATGATTCACCTTGATGTTCGAACCCATGCGCTGCAAACCAATAGAGTGGAAAACTGAATTCCTGAATGGGTGCTGGCGCATTGGCAATCGGCATGCTGACCAACACATCCAACTCACCACGTTCAAACGCAGCAAATAGTGACTGCTTGTTCGCAACCTCAACCCGCAAGCTTAATCCAGGATGCACACAAGCAAAGTCTGCTAGTACGCGGGTAAAGTGATTACTCACAAGATCTTCAACCAAACCAATACTGCAATGCAGCTTACCTTGTGATGCAGGCTTTAGACTCAGTTGATCGGTCAGACTCAAAATACGTTCTGCATAAGGTAATAACGCCTCCCCCTCAGTACTTAAACGTATTCCTCTGTTGGAGCGAAGCAGCAATGCATGGCCTAGTTGCTGCTCTAAACGCTGAATTTGCTGGCTAAGCGCTGGCTGTGTTTTCCCTTGCAATATTGCGGCCCGGTTAATGCTGCCACATCGTACAACACTCACGAAAGAGCGCAGCAGTGCGGTATCAAAGTCATTTGTCATAAAGGAATCTTATAGCTGCCATTCATTTTTGCAGTCTACCTATGAACTGTGGCATCCGCTAGACTGAGCATGCTTTTATTTTTTAGCTGGAGTTCACGATGTATGTTTTAGCTGTCATTCTTGCGATCGCAGGTTCGGTCGTATACCACCTTTCGATTAAATTTGTACCTAGTGGTGTCAATCCATTTTTATCTCTGTCCTTGAGTTATGGCATCGCCCTTTTATTATGTTTACCTGGCATTTATTTTTATGACGGTAGTCGCAGCTTCCAAATATTAAACTGGAGTGTTGCGGGCGTGGCGCTGGGAATTTTGGGGATTGAGCTTGGATTCTTGTTGCTATATCGAGCCGGTGGTCATTTAGGAATATCTTCATTCCTGACCAATGCGGCAGGTACACTCTTGCTTTTACCTATTGGACTCTTGTTTTTTCGAGAAGCCTTTTCAGTCACTCGATTGCTGGGCATGGGTGTCGCCCTCTGCGGTCTATGGATGATGATGCCACGTAAATAATAAAGCCCATAGGTTCGACTAGCAAAGCTGATTCAGGTATTGGCGTATCTTGGATATTGAATTTTCGAACGCCACAGCAACCTTCAGCGGAGTAGGTGGATGCTTAATTTAACGGCACCTCATGTTCATTTAGAAATGGCAAACTGAAAAGCATCCAAATTAAAGCATGTCCTTACTTGCGCCAATAGAGCTAACTGAATTATACAAGAATGAATCTATACAGACGTCCCCCAATAACTAAACCAGATTGCTTGTGAAATTCATATCCAGCCTGGCCATTGCGGCGCCACTCGGCTTGACCCCGGAACTTATCCGGCAGGATTTTCATATGGATTTACTTTAGCGGGCGGTGGGACGCCTTTATCAGATCGCGATCGGTGTCGCGGCCGTTATGGTGGGAATTGGCTGGCTAATACAGCGCCACCACGCCAGATAACAGTTCAGTAGGGTGCAATAAGCGCAGCGCATTGCACCTCTACCTTTCTGCCACCACACAAGCGGTGCAATTCACTTCGTTCATTGCATCCTACGGCGCTGGGCGGTGCTATGGCTGCCCCCACAAATCCCGCTCGCCAAGCCCATTTCTCCAGTTTGCACTCCCCCAAGCTCCCCTGATGACAGCCATTTATGTGCGTTGTCTCACATCTAGCCCCATCATAAACCCTCACAAATTTACAGAATAAGCTTCTCTCTCCCGTCCAGACTGGTAGGGCCACAGCAATATAGCCGCAAGAAAATGCCCGCTAACGACATGATTTTATATGTAAAAACCAATTGAATTCGCTACTGCTGCCCAATTCCTCGCTTTGAGATCCCGCTCACACTCGGGATTTTACCGCACAAAAATCCAGTCATTCGCACATTTGTCCGATAGGGTTGCTTGCGCCCCGACGCGATAATAGTCGTGTCAATTTTGTCTGCATGCCGTGTGCACGGCATGCCAACAGGCTCCATCAAGGGAGCAGGGAGAACGCCATGATCACCACCCTTATCAACGAGCAACTGATCGCGCTCGATTTAAAGGCCAGCCGCAAGGAGGAGGTCTTCAGCGAGATGACCCGCTTGCTGGTCGCCCAAGGCAAAGTCAGCGACGAGCAGCAGTTCATCAAGGACTTGTGGGCCCGGGAAGAGCTGGACAACACCGGCTTCGAGGAAGGCGTAGCCCTGCCCCACGCCAAGAGCGCGGCGGTGAGCACTCCGGCGGTGGCCATCGGCATCAGCCGCAGCGGCATCGATTACGGCGCCGAGGATGGCAAGCCCTCTCGGCTGTTCTTCATGATTGCCTCCCCGGCGGGCGGCGCCAACCACCATATCGAGGTGCTGGCCGAGCTCTCCGCCAAGCTGATCGAAGAGGGCTTTATCGACGCCCTGCTGGCGGCCAAGAGCCCCGCCGCCGCGCTGGCACTCTTGCTTGAGAAGAGAGAGGAGCAAGCCGCCCCCGCCGCCGACAAGGGCCTCATCATAGGTGTCACCGGCTGCCCGGCCGGCATAGCCCACACCTATCTGGCGGCGGAATCCCTGGAGCGTGCCGCCAAGGAATTGGGTTACGAGGTGAAGGTGGAGACCAATGGCTCCATCGGCGTCAAGAACAGCCCGACCGCGGCCGAGATTGCCCGCGCCAGCGCCATAGTCGTGGCCTGTGACAAGCAGGTGGACATGGCCCGCTTCAACGGCAAGCCGCTCATCAAGACCGGGGTGAAAGCCCCCATCAAGGATGGCAAGGGACTGATCGAGCAGGCCCTCAAGGCCCCCGCCTATGTGGCGGACAAGGATGAGCGCAAGAGCGAGGAGAAGAGTTCGGGCGGCAGTTCCGACCTCTACCGTTACCTGATGAACGGCGTCTCCCATATGATCCCCTTCGTGGTGACCGGGGGCCTGCTTATCGCCCTGGCGCTCGCCATCGGCGGGGATCCGACCCCGAGCGGCATGCAGATCCCGGCAGGGAGCATGTGGAACCAGATCCTCAACGTGGGCGTGGCCGCCTTCACCCTGATGATCCCCATACTGGCGGGCTATATCGCCTACGCCATCGGTGATCGCCCCGCCCTGGCGCCGGGCTTTATCGGCGGCTGGATCGCCAACAACGGCAGCTTCTACGGCGCCGACGCCGGGACCGGCTTTATCGGTGCCATCATCGCAGGCCTGCTGGTCGGTTATCTGGTGCGCTGGATAGCGACCCGCCACTACCACAAGATGGTGCAGCCGCTGGTGCCTATCCTGATCGCCCCCATCGTCGGGTCGCTCTTTATCGCTGCCGTCTTCATCTTCATCATAGGTGCGCCCATCGCCGACATGATGACGGGTCTGAACGCCATGCTGCTCTCCATGAGCGGCGGCAGCCTGGTGCTGCTGGGCATAGTGCTCGGGGGCATGGCTGGCTTCGACATGGGTGGCCCGGTCAACAAGGTGGCCTTCCTGTTCTCGGTCGGCATGATTGCCTCGGGCCAGACCCAGTTCATGGGCGCCATGGCCTGCGCCATACCGGCGGCGCCGCTCGGCATGTCGCTCGCCACAGTGCTCGGTCGCAAGCTGGGCATCTTCGATGCCTCCGAAATCGAGGCGGGCAAGGCCGCCGGTGCCATGGGCCTGGTGGGGATCTCCGAGGGAGCCATTCCGTTCGCCGCCCGTGACCCGCTCGCCGTCATTCCCGCCAACGTGCTGGGCAGCATGACAGCCGCCGTGATGGCCTTCCTGTTTGGCATCACCAACAGCGTCGCCCACGGTGGCCCCATCGTCGCCCTGCTGGGTGCGGTCAACAAGCCGCTGCTGGCGCTGCTCTGCATGATCTGTGGCGCCATCGTCACCGGCGTGGTGGCGGTTGCCCTGAAAAAACTGCGGGTGAAGAAAACCGACCAGGTGGAACTGGCCAAGGCGGCCTGAACCTTGTCCACCACAGGCACTTGAGATGACAGTAGGCCACCCCCGGGTGGCCTCCTTGTTTTTTGCGCGCTCGCCCCCTTTTTGCGAGCCTGACGGCGCCTGCCCCTGCGGCGGCGCACCCATCCAGGCTCTCGGGCTCTTGAACAAACTCTGTGATCCCCTTCACGCTTCACGGCCACAAGCCGCCAAACTAGGAAATTTTCCTAATCCCCCTAGGCATGGCTCTCACGCCATCCACAGCCCGCCTCTTTACAGTCGACCTACCTGATGTAGTTACCCGGCACGCCATGGTGCGTTCGGGCATGGGTTCAATCGACAGGGGAGCGCTCTGCAGTTCGCCCTCTTCCTGTCGCCCTTCCCGTGGCGTGACCTCCCATAACAGATTGAACGAGTTCAATACACAAATGAGGAACGCGGCGGGAATAGCGTCTATCTCGCAGAGGATGAACGAAGATGTTTAAACTGCTCGAACAGGTCCGGATCCCCACCCTGGACCTGCCGGTCGAAGCCCGGCGCAAGCTCTGGTTCAAGCCATTCATGCAATCTTATCTGGTTGTATTCATTGGCTATCTGACCATGTATCTGATCCGCAAGAACTTCAACATCGCCCAGAACGACATGATCCAGGAGTACGGTCTCTCCATGACCGAGCTTGGTATGATAGGCCTCGGCTTCTCCATCACCTACGGGGTGGGCAAGACGGTCGTCTCCTACTATGCCGACGGCAAGAACACCAAGCAGTTCCTGCCGCTGATGCTGATCCTCTCCGCCCTCTGCATGCTGGGCTTCAGTGCCAGCATGGGGGGCACGGGTTTTAGCCTCTACTTCATGATCTTCTTCTATGCCCTGAGCGGCTTCTTCCAGAGCTGTGGTGGCTCTTGCAGTTACTCCACCATCACCAAGTGGACTCCCCGCAACAAGCGCGGCACCTACCTCGGCATGTGGAACCTCTCCCACAACGTGGGCGGCGCCGGGGCGGCCGGTGTGGCGCTGTTCGGTGCCAACTACCTGTTCGATGGCAACGTGCTCGGCATGTTTATCTTCCCGTCCGTCATCGCCCTCATCGTCGGCTTTATCGGCCTGCGTTTTGGCAGCGACTCGCCGGAAGCCTATGGTCTGGGCAAGGTAGAGGAGCTGTTTGACGAAGTCGCGAGCGAAGAGGACATAGCCACCGAAGAGCAGAAGTTGACCAAGGGTCAGATCTTCGTGAAGTACGTGCTGATGAACAAGGTGATCTGGCTGCTCTGCTTTGCCAACATCTTCCTCTACGTGGTGCGCATCGGCATCGACCAGTGGTCCACCGTCTACGCCCACCAGGAGCTCGGCTTCTCCAAGGAAGTCGCCATCCAGGGCTTCACCTTCTTCGAAGTGGGCGCCCTGGTCGGCACCCTGATGTGGGGTTATCTCTCGGATCTGGCCAACGGTCGCCGTGGTCTGGTGGCCTGTGTGGCACTGGCGCTGATTATCGCCACTCTGGGTCTCTACCAGCATGCCACCACCCAGTTCATGTTCCTGGGCTCTCTGTTCCTGCTGGGCTTCCTGGTGTTTGGTCCGCAACTGCTGATCGGCGTGGCCGCCGTGGGCTTCGTGCCCAAGCAGGGGATCAGCGTGGCCGATGGGGTCAAGGGCACCTTCGCCTACCTCATCGGTGACAGCTTCGCCAAGCTGGGTCTGGGCATGATCGCCGACGGCACCCCCATCTTCGGCCTGACCGGCTGGACTGGTACCTTCGCGGCGCTGGACATGGCCGCCGCCGCTTGCCTGGTGCTAATGGCCTGCGTGGCCGTGGCCGAGGAGCGCAAGATACGCCGCATCAAGCGGGAACTGAAAGCCGCCGAGCTGGCCACCCAGTCCGCCTGATAACAGCAACACATTTCACTCCGTAGTGTGCATTCGGCCCGCCTTTCTGGCGGGCCGTTTTTTCATGCAAAGCGCCAAGCGCCTGCCAATGACCCCATCTCTGCTCACCCCTTGCGCAGCCAAGGCCTGTGGGCGCGGCCAAGATCCCACTTTCACCCCTCACCTTTGGCAAACCCGCGCGCTTGGCGCTATCTTGTGGCCCCATCCCCACTTGCCTAGAGAGCCCATGAAGATCCTCGCCGTCACCGCCTGCCCCACCGGCATCGCCCACACCTACATGGCCGCAGAGGCGCTGCAAACCGCCGCCGACAAGCTGGGACTGAAAATCAAGGTGGAGACCCAGGGCGCCATGGGACTGGAGAACGTGCTGACCGCCCGGGACATCGCCAGCGCGGATCTGGTGCTCATCGCCTCCGACATCGAGATAGAGCAGAAGGAGCGCTTCCTCGGCTGCACAGTGCGCCAGGTATCCCTGGAGTCCGTGCTGCTGGACGCCGCCGCCGTGCTCAAAGCCGCCACCCCCGGCGCCTGAATGCTCCGCCGCGAGCTCACCTTCTGCTGCCACCAGGGCTTGACCATCACCCAGGCCAAGCAGCTCTGTCGACTGGCCGGGCTGTTCAAATCCCAGATCCTCTTCATCAACATCAGCCGTCGCCAGCGGGCAGAGGCGAGCAGCCAGCTCGCCCTGCTCACCCTGGCTACCCAGCCCGGGGATCTCTGCCAGCTGCTCATCGAAGGGCTGGATGCGGAGCTCGCCCACATGGCCTTCACCTGCTGGTGCGTGGAGCTGGGCCAGCCGCTGGGGCGCCCCGCCACCTCGGCCCGGGCCGAGCAGCGTCTCGCCGCCGCCCTGCCCGACTACGGCTTTTCCCTCGCCCAGCTCGGCCACAGCTCGGCGCCCCTCGACAAGGCGCTGGCGTTGCAGGTCCTGGTGGATCTGCTGCCAGGGGAGCGGGTGCGTGACAGAGCCGCGCTGGAGCAGGCCATAGCAGCGCGGGAACAACTCGCCGCCACCATCATCCGGCCCGGCCTTGCCATGCCCCATGTGATCTGCCCCGCCATCACCAAACCCGCCCTCTCGCTGCTTGGCTGCGATGAGCCCATCGACTGGGGATCGGCGCTCGGGCCTGTGCAGACCATCATATTGCTGGCCATTCCGGCCGGACTGGCCCCCGAGCAGTTGCGCCCCCTCACCCGGCTGGCCCGCGCCCTGATGGACGAGGTGGTCAGCACGGCGCTGCTGCACGCAAGCTCGGCCCCCGCCCGTCAGGCCATCGTCATCGACAGCCTGCTGAGCTGAGAGGCACTGCAAGGGCAGATCGCTCGGCTCATCGCCCCCAGGGCGAGCCCGTCCCCGATGACCCACGACAGGCGCCTCCGTGATACACTCCGGCATCCCCTGTTTTTGGTATGCATGCGATGAAACCTGCCCGTCCCCGCCTCTCCCTCTCCGGCCGCACCAGCGCCGCTGGCCGCCCCACACAGGATGAGGCCCACAAGCCCGGCCTTGCCCGCTCACGGGCCGGTACCCGGCAGGCGGGCGACGCCAGAGTGGCGGGGCAAAAACCAGAGGTGGCACCGGCAGATCGCAAGCTCTTGCTGCTGAACAAGCCCTATATGGTGCTCTGCCAGTTCACCGACGAGGCGGGGCGCGAAACCCTCAAGGATTACATCAAAGAGCCCGGCATCTATGCCGCAGGGCGGCTCGACCGCGACAGCGAGGGGCTCTTGCTGCTCACCAACGACGGCAAGCTGCAGGCGCGCCTCACCCAGCCGGGGGAGAAGACCCCCAAGACCTACTGGGTGCAGGTGGAAGGCATACCGAACGAAGAGAAACTGGCCGCTCTGCGCGCCGGGGTCGAGCTCAACGACGGCATGACACTGCCCGCCGGGGCGCGGATTATGGACGAACCCGAGCTGTGGCCGCGCAACCCGCCCATACGGATGCGCAAGGAGATCCCCACCAGCTGGCTCGAGATAAAAATTGTGGAGGGGCGCAATCGTCAGGTGAGGCGCATGACGGCCCATATAGGCCACCCCACATTGCGCCTCATCCGCTACGCCATCGGCGACTGGACCTTGGGTAACTGGCAAGAAGACGGTCTGGCACCCGGCCAGAGCCACAGCCTGCCCGCCCCCGAGCTGGCACCGGCCAGGCGCCAGCCGTCATCACCCCGAGCGAGTGGCAGCGCAGCCAAACCGGCAGGCGAAGCCCCGCGCCGGGCGAGCCAGCCCCAGCATCGGGACAAGCCGCGCGGCACGGGCAAACCCGGATCACCCACGGCGGGCGAGAACAAACCCCGCAGCAGCGGCCGGGGCACGGCCCGCCGACCCGCCCGTCATCCCGGCGACAAGGAGTCATCATGATCGAACACCCGCCCCTGCAGAGTCGCCTGACGGTGGCCGCCCTGGTGCACTGGCAGGGTCGCTTCCTGCTGGTGGAAGAGGAGATCAAGGGGCAGCGCCGCTTCAACCAGCCCGCCGGCCACGTGGAGCCGGGCGAGAACCTGATCGAGGCGGCCTGCCGCGAACTGAAAGAGGAGACTGGGCTGACTGCCGCACCCAGCGCCTGGCTCGGGGTCTATCTCTACAAACCGGCGGACAGCGAGGCCACCTTCGTGCGCACCGCCGTCATCTTCGACCTTGAAAAGGCGCCGGGTCAGCACCATCCAGAGGATCCCGACGGCGATGTGCTGGCCTGCCACTGGCTCACCCTGGCGGAGATAGCCGAGTGCAAACCGGCCCTGCGCAGCCCCCTGGTGTGGCAGTGCATCCAGGATTATCTGGGGGGCACTCGCCTGCCCCTGTCGGCGCTCAAGGCCTTTATCTGAGAACCTGCCTACGATCTTGCTGCGAGGCCGTGATCAAGGCTCATGTGCTGCTCGCTTGTTTGTAATCAGGAAAGCTCATGTGTATTTACACACTCCGGTTCCTGCGCTGCTCTTTACCGAGCTTCCGACCTCTCGTGACAGCTCCTGAACAGGCCATTTAGGATCATTTGGCACCATTTATTTCATCATGGTGCCGACAAACAGAAAAACGATTTCCCGTCGCCGGGCTCCCGAGGGGAACGGCGGCAGGGAGATGTGACCGGGGGCGCAAAACTCTGGTAGAATACGCCCCGTTTAAACGAACTGGTAACTTCGACTAATGACAGACAACAGCCAAATCAAGGTGATCGTCGGCATGTCCGGCGGCGTGGATTCTTCCGTCTCGGCCTACCTGCTCCAGCAGCAGGGTTATCAGGTCGAAGGCTTGTTCATGAAGAACTGGGAAGAAGACGACACGGACGAGTACTGCTCCGCCTCCCAGGATTTGGCTGATGCCAAGGCCGTCTGCGACAAGCTGGGCATGAAGCTGCACACCATCAACTTCGCCGCCGAGTACTGGGACAACGTGTTCGAGCACTTCCTGGAAGAGTACAAGGCGGGGCGCACCCCGAACCCGGATATCCTGTGCAACAAGGAGATCAAGTTCAAGGCGTTCCTCGAGTTTGCCGCCGAAGAGCTGGGTGCCACCTACATCGCCACCGGCCACTATGTGCGCCGTGACGACAGCACTGGCCGCCCGCGCCTGCTGCGCGGTCTCGACAACAACAAGGATCAGAGCTACTTCCTCTACACCCTGAGCGAAGCCCAGGTGGGTCAGAGCCTGTTCCCGGTCGGGGATCTGGAGAAGCCGGAGGTGCGCCGCATCGCCGAGCAGCTCGAGCTCATCACCGCCAAGAAGAAGGACTCCACCGGTATCTGCTTTATCGGTGAGCGCAAGTTCAAGGACTTCCTGGCCAAGTTCCTGCCCGCCCAGCCCGGCCCCATCGAAACCGTGGATGGCAAGGTCATTGGCGAGCACCAGGGCCTGATGTATCACACCCTGGGCCAGCGCAAGGGGCTCGGCATCGGCGGCATGAAGGATGCGACCGAAGAGGCCTGGTACGTGGTGGACAAAGAGGTGGAGCGCAACACGCTAGTGGTGGCGCAAGGGGAGCATCCCCGCCTCTACTCCGATGGCCTGATCGCGAGCCAATTGCACTGGGTGGATCGCACCCCGATCCGGGCGCCGCTTCGCTGCACCGTCAAGACCCGTTACCGCCAGCAGGACATCCCCTGCCTCATCCAGCCCATCGACGACGAGACCATCAGGGTCATCTTCGACGAGAAACAGGCTGCGGTGACCCCGGGTCAGTCCGCCGTCTTCTATGACGGGGAAGTCTGCCTGGGCGGCGGCATCATAGAACAGCGTTTCAGCCATCCGGTTTGAATCCTTAACAGAAGGCAGCAGACGTGAGCGACAAATTCCAAGACAGAACAATGGCTTTCGCCGGCATCTGCCAGGCGGCCTATCTGGTGCAAAAAGTGGCCCGTGACGGCAGCTGCGACGAGGCCTCCCTGCGCGAGAGCCTGCAAAGCGTGCTGGTGACCGATCCCAAGCAGCCGCTGGAAGTGTTCGGCAGCCACCTCGCCATCCGCGACGGCTACCGCGCTCTGGTGGAGCAGCTGGGGGCCGACGGCAGCCAGAAGAACGCCGAGCTGACCCGCTACGTGGTGAGCCTGATTGCGCTGGAGCGCAAGCTGGCCAAGCGCAAGGACATTCTCAACATGCTGGGGGAGCGGATCGGACAGATCGGCCGCCAGCAACAGCATTTCGATCTGCTCGACGAGCAGATCCTGGCCAACATGGCGAGCATCTACAGCGATCTTATCAGCCCAATTGGCCCCAGGATCCAGGTAGCGGGTACCCCGCTGTTCCTGCAGCAGCCCCTGGTGCAGCACAAGGTGCGCGCCCTGCTGCTGGCAGGCATCCGTGCCGCCGTGCTGTGGCGCCAGCTTGGCGGCAGCCGTACCCAGATCATCTTCGCTCGCAAGAAGATGGTGGAACTGGCCAAACGTTTTTAAGAATCGGCTCGAGCTCAGTCGTGAGAGGCCGGAAGCAAGGTGAAGCGCAGCGCAGGTACCGGAGTTTATGTCGATAAATGAGAACTCTCGGTTACCAACAAGCGAGCAGCACATGAGCCTTGATAACGGCCTCGCAACAGGAGCACGAGTTGATGAGAATCCCCCACACCAATCATCAGGAGTTCACCCCATGGAGCTGTCCGCGCTGACTGCTGTTTCCCCGATTGACGGTCGTTATGGCGACAAGGCCGATGCCCTGCGTCCCATCTTCTCCGAATTCGGTCTGCTGCGTTTTCGCGTCGAAGTCGAGGTGCGCTGGTTGCAAAAACTGGCCAGCCACGCCGGGATCCCGGAAGTCCCTGCCCTGAGTGCGGCCGCGAGTGCCCTGCTGGACGACATAGTCCTGAACTTCAACGAAGCGGACGCCGCGCGCATCAAGCAGATAGAGCGCACCACCAACCATGATGTGAAAGCGGTGGAGTACTTCCTCAAAGAGAAAGTGGAAGTGAACCCTGAGCTGGCCGCCGTCGCTGAGTTCATCCACTTCGCCTGCACCTCGGAAGACATCAACAACAACTCCCACGGCCTGATGCTGAAAACCGCCCGCGACCAGGTCATCAAGCCTTATTGCGAGAAGCTGATTTCCGAGCTCAAGCGCCTGGCCCATGAATACCGCGACATGCCGCTGCTGTCACGCACCCACGGCCAGCCGGCGACCCCGAGCACCATGGGCAAGGAGATGGCCAACGTCGCCTATCGCCTGGAGCGCCAGTACAAGCAGATCATGGCGGTGGAGATCCTCGGCAAGATCAACGGCGCCGTGGGCAACTACAACGCCCACGTGAGCGCTTACCCTGAAGTGGACTGGCACCAGTTCTCCGAGGAGTTTGTGACTTCCCTCGGCCTGACCTGGAACCCCTACACCACCCAGATCGAGCCCCACGACTACATCGCCGAACTGTTCGACGCCATGGCCCGCTTCAACACCATACTGATCGACTTCGACCGCGATGTGTGGGGCTACATCTCCCTGGGTCACTTCAAGCAGCGCACCATAGCGGGCGAGATCGGCTCCTCCACCATGCCGCACAAGGTCAACCCCATCGACTTCGAGAACTCCGAAGGCAACCTGGGTCTGGCCAACGCCGTGTTCCAGCACCTGGCGAGCAAACTGCCCATCTCCCGCTGGCAGCGTGATCTGACCGACTCCACAGTGCTGCGCAACCTGGGTGTGGCCGTGGGTTATTCGCTTATCGCCTATCAGGCGACCCTCAAGGGCATCTCCAAGCTGGAAGCGAACAGCGATGCCATGGCCGCCGATCTGGACGCCAACTGGGAAGTGCTGGCCGAGCCCATCCAGACAGTGATGCGCCGCTACGGCATCGAGAAGCCCTACGAGAAGCTCAAAGAGTTGACCCGTGGTCGTCGCGTGGATGCCGAAGGGATGCGCACCTTCATCGACACCCTGGAACTGCCCGAGGCCGTCAAGGTCGAACTGAAGAAGCTGACTCCGGCCAACTACCTCGGTCAGGCCCAGCGCCTGGTCGATCTGCTGAAGTAAGCGGCTAAACCGAACCGGCGGGGGCTCTGTCATGACGGCAGGGCCCCCGTTGATTTTGGCCCATTCGATAGCGTCGTAGACTATCGGGCCATTTCAGAGCCCTTGCCCAAGCCAAGTTTGGGCAAGATCTCTCACAAGATACGAGAAGCACCATGTACGAACTCAATCTGGATATTGCCCACTTCCTCGAGCATTACTGGCAGAAGCGCCCTCTCCTCATCAAGGGCGGCTTCAAAGACTTTCAGGATCCCATCAGCCCGGACGAGCTGGCGGGCCTGGCCATGGAGGAGGTCATCGAATCCCGCCTGGTGACCCGTTTCGACGGCAAGTGGGAGGCTGCCCACGGCCCCTTCGAGTCTTATGATCACCTGGGGGAAGAGAACTGGACTGTGCTGGTGCAGGCCTGCAACCACTGGGCCCCCGAGGTGCACGAGCTGGCGCTGCCGTTCCAGTTCATCCCGGGCTGGCGCTTTGACGATGTGATGGTGAGCTTCTCCACCCCTCACGGCGGTGTCGGCCCCCACATCGACAACTACGACGTCTTCATCACCCAGGGCCAGGGCAAGCGTCACTGGCGGGTCGGCGATGCCAATCCCCTCAACGAATTTGCCGCCCACGCCGCCCTGCTGCACTGCGAGCCGTTCGAGGCGATCATCGACGTCATCATGGAGCCGGGCGACATCCTCTACATTCCGCCCGGATTCCCTCACGAGGGCTACGCCATCGAGCCCTCCCTGAACTTCTCCGTGGGTTTCCGGGCACCGGACGCCAAGGCGCTCATCTCGTCGTTTGCCGATCACCTGATCGACAACGATCTGCGCACCGAGCGTTACGGCGATGCAGACCTCAAGCCCCGCGCCCGTCACGGCGAAATTCAGCCCCATGAGCTGCACCGCCTGCGGGAGCTGATGCAGCAGGCCCTGGATGACGAGACCCTGTTCAAGGAGTGGTTCGGCACCATGATCTCCGAGGCCAAGCACGATCTGGACGTGAGCCCCATGGAGCCTGACTACAGCGCCGAGGAAGTGGCCGACCTGCTGACCCAGGGCGAGCCCGCCATCAAGGTGCCCGGGCTGCGCTCTGTCTGGTTCAGCGGCGAGAGCCGTAGCTGCTACATCGACGGCGAGGCCTGGACCCTGCCGAGCGACGATGCAGCCGCCATTTCGCTCTTGTGCGACAAGGA
This sequence comes from Aeromonas rivipollensis, assembly GCF_010974825.1. Lineage (GTDB taxonomy): Bacteria > Pseudomonadota > Gammaproteobacteria > Enterobacterales > Aeromonadaceae > Aeromonas > Aeromonas rivipollensis. Next base: position 336,148 of record NZ_JAAILA010000003.1, read on the forward strand.
CATCATCACCCAGGCCGACATGGTGGAGCTCGCCGATCAGGCCGGCTTCCTGCAACTGCTGACCCGTCTCATCAACCGCGGTTACTGGTTCTTCGGCTAAGACTGCGCAACAGGCGCGCCGCCTGCCCGGGCGACGCGCCTGGTCGGACGCTGACGCCTCTCCTGCGTTGTTGCAGCCCAATGACTACACTGGGTGACGGCCAGAGGGGGAAAGGGGCCCAGGTTCCCTCGCTGGCGGTCTCATCCCTTGTTGGTCATTTAACTACATGGGAGCAGGCCATCGAGGGGGCGAGAAATGGGAACCAAATGGCCTCACTCGCGGAAAATCAATTATTTTAGCCCCTAAAATCAGCTGTGAGCGAAAACGTTATCTTTCAAATTGAGGCGTTTTTAGCTCAAAACGTTGTTTCTGGATCATAAAAAGTATCCAAAAACTGGTGTATATTGCACGGCGGAAACTCCTTAACCATGAAGACTGACATGAAAAAGACCAAAATCGTCTGCACCATAGGTCCCAAGACCGAATCCAAAGAAATGCTCGGCAAGATGCTCGACGCCGGCATGAACGTCATGCGCCTGAACTTCTCTCACGGTGATTACGAAGAGCACGGCACCCGTATCCGCAACCTGCGTGAAGTGATGGCCGAGACCGGCAAGCACGCAGCCATCCTGCTGGATACCAAGGGTCCGGAAATCCGTACCATGAAGCTGGAAGGTGGCAACGATGTCTCTCTGGTCGCCGGCCAGACCTTCACCTTCACCACCGACCAGACAGTGGTTGGCAACAAGGACAAAGTCGCCGTGACCTACGCCGGCTTCGCCAACGACCTGCGCGTCGGCAACCGCATCCTGGTGGATGACGGCCTGATCGGTCTGGACGTCATCGAGATCACCGAGCGTGAAGTCATCTGCAAGGTGCTGAACAACGGTGATCTGGGCGAGAACAAGGGCGTCAACCTGCCGGGCGTCTCCATCAAGCTGCCGGCCCTGGCCGAGAAAGACAAGCGTGACCTCATCTTCGGTTGCGAGCAGGGCGTGGACTTCGTTGCCGCCTCCTTCATCCGCAAGAAAGAAGACGTGCTGGAAATCCGTGAGCACCTGAAGGCCCACGGTGGCGAGAACATCCAGATCATCTCCAAGATCGAAAACCAGGAAGGCCTGGACAACTTCGACGACATCCTGGCTGTCTCCGACGGCATCATGGTTGCTCGTGGCGACATGGGTGTGGAAATTCCGGTTGAAGAAGTGATCTTCGCCCAGAAGATGATCATCACCAAGTGCAACAAGGCACGTAAAGTGGTCATCACCGCCACCCAGATGCTGGATTCCATGATCAAGAACCCGCGTCCGACCCGCGCCGAAGCCGGTGACGTGGCGAACGCCATCCTGGATGGTACCGACGCCGTCATGCTGTCCGGCGAATCCGCCAAGGGCAAGTACCCGCTGGAAGCCGTGACCATCATGGCCACCATCTGCGAGCGTACCGACGCCGTGATGCCGTCCAACCTGTCTGCTGCCAACGACAGCAACAAGCTGCGCATCACCGAAGCCGTGTGCAAGGGTGCGGTCGAGACCTCCGAGAAGCTGGATGCCCCGCTGATCGTGGTTGCCACCGAAGGCGGCAAGTCTGCCAAGGCCATTCGCAAGTACTTCCCGAAAGCCTGGATCCTGGCCATCACCACCAACAAGAAAACTGCTGCCCAGCTGGTCCTGACCAAGGGTGTGGTTGCTCACGTGGTTGACAGCATCGCCTCTACCGACGATTTCTATCGCATCGGCAAAGAAGCGGCACTGCAAAGCGGCATGGGCCTGAAGGGTGACGTGGTCGTCATGGTCTCCGGTGCCCTGGTACCGAGCGGTACCACCAACACCGCCTCCGTTCACGTACTCTAATCAGTCTTGAACCGATAAAACGGCGCCTTGGGGCGCCGTTTTTTTTATCTCTCCCCCCTGCTGCCTCTCTCGCGCCGGTGCTAGAATCCACGCGGATTTCCCCCCAGTGGGAAACCTCCCGAATCTCGCATAATCACCCGGACGTTTTATGCCCTCAATACAGTTCAGAAGAGCCTCGGCCACCCTGTTGCCGCTGCTCTGTTTACTCATCAGCCTCTGCGCCCCGCAAGCCATGGCGCAGGATCTGCCCCAGCGCGCCACAGTACAGCGGGCGCTCGATGCCCTCGGCAAGTCAGAGACCCTGACCGTCAGCCAGCAGGCGGATCAGAAGTTGCTGACCGATACCTTAGCCCTGCTCGACAGCATCGAGAAGGAGCAGGCCAAGGCCAAGGCGCTGACGCAGCGGGTACGCTCCCTGCCCGGCGAAATGAAAGAGATAGGCGCCAAGATAGACTCCCTGGCCCAGGACAAGGGTCCTGAGCAGCTCAAGAGTGAATACGCCAGCATGAGCCTGGCGGAGCTGGAGAGCCGTCAGCCGGAAGTGTTGGCCAACATGCAGGATGCCCAGGAGGCCCTCGGCACCATAGGCAGCCAGATCACCAGCCTGCAAACCCTGCCGGAGCGGGCCCAGGCCAACATGAGCCGCGCCTATCAACGCAGCCAGGAGATCCGCACTCGCCTGAACTCCGGGGACGGCGTGAGCAGCGCCGAGAAGATGAAGCTCAATACCGAGCTGGCATTGTTGGACCTGCAACTGGCCAACCTGCAAAAGGATCTGGACAACCGCACCAGCATGCAGGATCTGGCGGTCAAGCAGCGCGACTACCAGAGTGCGCGCCTCGCCCATGAGGAGCAAAAACTGCAGGCCCTGCAGGAGCAGAGCAGCGCCAAGCGCCTCGGCGACACCGAGAAGGCCGCCGAGCAGACCGGCGAACTGGTCGCCACCCAGGACAATCCGCTGGTGCAAAAAGAGCAGGAGATCAACCACCAGCTCAGCCAGCAGCTCATCAGCGCCACCACCAACCTCAACCTGCTCGCACAGAAAAACCTGCAGGCCAAGAGCTGGCTGGAGCGCGGCACCCAGACCGAGCGCAACCTGAACGAACAGGTGCAGATGCTCAAGGGCAACCTGCTGCTCTCCCGCATCCTCTATCAGCTCTACCAGCAGCTGGAGGCCGCCCCCTCCACCCTGGTGAAGAACCTGGAAGAGCAGATAGCCGACCTGCACCTGGCCCAGTTTGAACTGAGCCAGCAACGGGATCAGCTGTTCCAGAAGGGCCAGTATCTGGACAACCTGATCGCCAACGGCAGGGAGACCGTCAGCGAAGAGGACAAGGCTAACCTGGTCAAGCTGATCGACACCCGCATCAGCCTGCTGGATCAGCTCAACCGCCAGATGGATGCCCAGCTGACCAACGCCATCAGCCTGCAGCTCACCCAGCAGCAGCTGACGCGCATCTATGCCTCCATCGAATTCACCCTGCAACAGCACATCTTCTGGGTCAGCAGCAACAAGCCCATCGATGGCAAGTGGTTCATCAACTGGCCGGGCCATGCCTACAAGCAGGTCTCCGACTGGGTGCTCAAGCCGGATTGGCAAGGCTGGGGCGACATGCTGCTGGCAGTCTCCCTGCTCGCCTTGCCGCTGCTGCTGGTGGGTGGCCTGCTGCTGTGGAAACGCCCGACCCTGGTCAAGCGCCAGCAGCGGATCGCCAAGGACCTCGGCCGCTTCCGCCAAGACAGCCAGTGGCACACCCCGCGCGCCCTGCTCTACACCGTATTGCAGCGCCTGCCGGGTACCCTCTTCATCCTGGCCGCCGGCCTGCTGCTGGCCTATTGCGGCCTGCTGAGCCCGCGCCTCATCTTCCAGATCACCCTGAACCTGGCACTGGGCTACCTGGTGTTCAGCGTCTACCTGTCGGTGATGCGCCCCGGCGGCATAGGCGAGAGCCACTTCCGCATCCCGCGGGACGAGTTGCAGGCCAAGCGCACCAGCATGCGTTACCTCTGGCTGCCCCTGCTGCCCCTCATCATGCTGTCGACCAAGGCGGTGGTGGAACCCTCCTCCCTTGGCAATGATGTCATCGGCCAGGCGCTGACCATGCTGCTGCTGGGGCTGACCGCCTACCTGGTGCTGCCCATCTCCCGCGCCCGCATCAAGGGCGAGGCCAGCATGCTGCAGACCATGACGGCGGTCGCCCTGGCGCTGGCGCCTGTGGCCCTGATGGTGCTGGCGGCCCTCGGCTACTACTACACGGCCCTGAAGCTGACCGGTCGCCTGATCGAATCCTTCTACCTCATCATCATCTGGAGCCTGGTCTATCGCACCGCCCTGCGTGGTCTGGAGCTGGCGGCCCGCCGTCTGGCCTACCGCCGCGCCGTCGCCAAGCGCGAGCACAAGCCTTCGGAAGATGCGGAAGGGGGCGAGGCCATCGAAGAGCAGCCCATGGATCTGGAAGAGGTCAGCCAGCAGTCCCTGCGCCTGACCCGCATCATGCTGCTGCTGGTGTTCGGCGTCGCCTTCTACTGGCTCTGGTCCGATCTGGTCGCTGTCTTCACCTACCTCGACAGCGTGGTGCTGTGGCACAAGAGCGAGGGCACTGGTGCCAACGCCGTGCTCTATCCCATCAGCCTGAGCGACGTGCTGACCGGCCTCTTCCTGTTCGGGGCTGCCCTGTCGCTGGCCCGCAACCTGCCAGGCCTGCTGGAGGTGCTGGTGCTCTCCAAGCTGCGCCTCGCCCAGGGCACCGCCTACGCCTTCACCACCATGCTCAACTATGTGCTGATCGGGATGGGCTCGCTCACCGCGCTGGCCATGCTGGGGGTCCAGTGGGAGAAGCTGCAGTGGCTGGCCGCCGGCCTCTCGGTCGGTATCGGTTTTGGCATGCAGCAGATAGTCTCCAACTTCATCTCGGGCATCATCATACTGTTCGAGCGCCCGGTACGGATCGGGGATACTGTCACCATCGGAACCATCTCGGGCACGGTCAACAAGATCCGCATCCGCTCGACCACCCTCACCGACTTCGACCGCAAGGAGGTGATCATCCCGAACCAGCAGCTGATGATAGAGCGGCTGATCAACTGGTCCCTGTCCGATACCGTCACCCGGGTCATCGCCCGGGTCGGGGTGGCCTATGGTTCGGATCTGGAGCTGACCCGCAAGCTGTTGATGCAGGCCGCCACGGAGAACAGCCGGGTCTTGAAGGACCCTGCCCCCATCGTCTACTTCCTCACCTTCGGCCCCAGCACCCTGGATCACGAGCTGCGCTTCTTCGTGAGCGAGCTCGGGGATCGCAACCCGGCCATCGATGAGCTGAACCGCCGCATCGACGTACTGTTCCGTGAACACGGCATCGACATCGCGTTCAACCAGATGGACGTCCACATCAAGAACCGGCAAGGGGACGAGCAGAAGATAGAGTCCCGCCCGGCCCTGCCGCCGCCCAATGGTGGCAAGCCGGCCTGATGCCGACCTCCTCCCCCTGCAAACAGGCTCCTCATTGGAGCCTGTTTTTTTTACCCGGGCCGCCGGACTTGAAAGCGGGAGCAGGCCCCCAATATAGGGAAGACAACGGAATGTCACCCACGAGGATCTCATGGACTATCTCTACGCCGTGGTGCTCTTTGCCATCTCGGCATCGGTCACCCCGGGACCGAACAACATCATGGTGATGAGCGCCGGCGCCAACTTCGGGATCAGGCGCAGCCTGCCGCTGCTCATGGGGATCTGCGTCGGCTTCACCCTGATGCTGTTGCTGGTGGGGCTGGGTTTCGGCCAGCTGTTCACCCTCTTCCCCAGCCTGCACTTCGTCATCAAGTGTGTCGGCACCCTCTATCTGCTCTATCTCGCCTGGCTGATTGCCCGCTCCGCCGACGAGGTGACGGGAGACGCCTCTGCCCGCCCGCTGGGGTTCCTCAAGGGCGCCCTGTTCCAATGGGTCAATGCCAAGGCCTGGGTGGTCGCCACCGGCGCCATCGCCGCCTTCACCAGCGCGGGAGCCGACTTCCACCAGCAGAACCTGACCATAGCCCTGACCTTCTTCATCGTCTCTTTCCCCTGCGTCGGGCTCTGGCTCCTGTGCGGCACCCTGCTCAAACGCTGGCTGACCAATGCCCTCGCCCGCCGCCGCTTCAACCATGCCATGGCGGCCCTGCTGGCCCTCTCTGTGGTGCCCGTCATACAAGAGATCCTGAGCCGACCCTGACGCGGCTACATGAGGCTGTGGATGGCGGGCACCATCCATGGGACCATGCCTTATCTCCCTGCCCCTCGCTGGGCACTCTTTTTCTCTGGAGCGTGCAATGGAACAAGTGGTGTATGTGGCCAACCCGGTGAGCGGGTTGATCCATGTGTTTCGACTGGAAGAAGGCGAGCTGGCCCCGCTGCAGCAAGTCCAGACAGGCGGCGAGGTGCAGCCCCTGGTCATCAGCCCGGACAAGAACTGGCTCTATGCGGGGGTACGCCCCGACTTTCGGGTGCTGAGCTACCCCATAGCCACGGATGGCCGGCTCGGAGCGCCCTCCTCGGCGCCGCTCTATGGCAGCGCCTCCCACAGCTGCACCGATGGGGCCGGGCGCCTCTTCTTTGCCGCCTCCTACGCCTTCGACCATGTCAGCGTCTCGCCCATGGACGACGCTGGCCGGGTGCTGGCGCCCCACCAGCGCATCGACCGGCTGATGGCTGCCCATTCGGTGACCCTGTTGACAACGGAGCAGGGCGAGCAGGCGCTGCTGGTGGCTTGCCTCAAGGAGGATGTCATTCGCCGCTTCACCCTGGGAGAGGATGGTCAGCTGAGCCCCCATCCCCTGGGTGACATCCACACGGCCCCCGGCGCCGGGCCCCGCCATCTGGCGCTGCACCCCACCAACGGCGATCTCTACTGCCTCAATGAGCTAGATGCCACCCTCAACCGCTACCACAGGGAGGCGGATGGTCGCATCAGTGCGCGGGAGAGCCTGGATATGCTGCCCGAGGGTTATCAGGGAGAGCGCTGGGGGGCCGATATCCACCTGACCCCGGATGGGCGTTTTCTCTACACCAGCGAGCGAGCCAGCAGCCTGCTCAGCCTGTTCGGGGTCAACGAGGAGGACGGCGCCCTGACCCTGCTGGGCCACTTCCCGACCGAATCCTGTCCCCGTGGTTTTGCCATCGACCACAGCGGCCACTATCTGATCGCCACAGGGCAGAAGTCCCACAGCCTGGCCGTGCACCGCATCGCGGCGCAGACGGGGGAGCTCAGCCTCTCATCCCGCCAACACGTAGGGGAAGGGGCCATGTGGGTGAGGGTGCTGACGCTGGACAAGCCCGCCTAGCGCGGTTCAAGGCCGCAGGAATGCGCGCGGCGCTCTGATGAGCGCCGCGCAGTGGCCATTAATGTCTGGGCGTTATTTGGTGCCGTTGAGATCGTCATCCGGCCAGTATTTGTAGCCCTGCATGGTGGCCTGCACCGCCACCCCCTTCTCGGTGAGCTGGTACATCTTCACCTTCTGGAAGTCGGCATTGGCCGCCTCGCTGACCACCACCTTGCCATCGTCCGCCGACTTGGCGGCCAGATCCGCCTGGGCGCTGGCATCGAAGCCTGTGGTGATGAATCTGTCCAGGGCAGCGGCATCGTTGAAGATGATCACGGCCTGGAATTTCTTGATCCCCATGCCGATCCCCATGCCGGCGGTCGCCATCTTCATGTAGGTGTCGCGACCGGTGCGGTTGTCACGAAGCACCCCATAACCACTGCCGGCGCTCAGTACCAGCAGGTTGTTGTTCACATTGGTGAAGACGGCATAACCCTTGGATCTTGCCACCTCCTGTCTGGTGCCCGCATCCTGACCATACAGGGTGGAGAGGGTCTGCTGGCGCATCTGTTGAATGTGGTTGCGTTGCTCGGCGGGGGTATCCCCCTTGGCACAACCAACCAGCAGCAGAACGGCCAGAATATGAGTCCATAGACGCATGTCATTACTCCTTCGTGTCTCGTGTGCGGGGGCTGAGGGGGCCTCCCGCGCCAGAATCGGGTCAGAGGCCATCCCTGTGACCCGTTATCAGCATTCACCGTCCGGTGCCCCGGGCGCTGGCCAGATACAAGTACCTCATCGAGTCAGTATAACCAGCGCCACTGAACTCCTGCTGACCCGGCAAGCTGTGGTGCCCCGCCACGCGGGGCCATTGGCGGCATGAGCCCGCTTCGCCGCCAAAGGCTGCCCTACCCCTTGGTCACCTCGCCGAGAAACTCGGTGAAGCGCCGCCAGGACTTGGCATCGGCATCGGCGCGGTAATTGTCCGAGCCAAAGACGCTGAAGGCATGGGGGGCGCCGCTGTAGCTGGTCGCCTCATGCCGGATGCCGGCGCTCTCCAGCTCGGTGATGAGGGCAGCGAACTGGCCCAGCGACACCGCCTGATCCGCGCTGCCATGCTGGATCAACAGGCTGGCCCTGGTCTGCTCGTAGTTCTGACCGGCCGGGGTCTCCAGCCCCCCGTGGACGCTGACGATCCCCTTGAGGCTAGCGCCGCTGCGGGCCAGCTCCAGCACGGCGGCGCCGCCAAAGCAGTAGCCCATCGCCACCGCATTGTCGAGCCGGCCGCCCTGCCTGCCCGCCTCGGCGAGCCCTGCCTGCAACAGCTTGCGCATCCTGGCCCTGTCCTGATAAAGCGCCCCGGTGAGCTTTTTCCTCTCTTCCACGGCGGTCGGTCTGATGCCTGCCCCGAACAGGTCAACCGCGAACACGCTGTAACCGAGCGCCACCAGCATCTCGGCCCGCTTGACCTCATAGTCTGTCAGCCCGTCCCAGTCGTGAACCAGCACCACCAGGGGCGCCTGCTTGTCGGCGGCGGCCAGGTAATATCCTTCGAAGGGCTGACCGTCGACCTGGTAGCGCACAGCACCGGCCTGGGCCGCGCCCCCCCAGATAAGCCCAAGCAGGGCCAGGATCCATCTCGTCTTCATGTTCGTCTCCTTGACTGTGAACAACGCCACTGATTGTAGTCGCCGGGCCGAGCCCCGAGGGATCAAGGCTCTCCCGGCCGGGTGCTACAAAAGCAGGAGGCCACCCTGGGGTGGCCTCTTGTCATCACTGTGGCTGAGGGGTCGTCGCTCAGTGCGCTTAGTCCTTGGCCGACTCCATGGCACCCTCTTCGGAGTGCTGGGGCAGGATGAGGTTGAGCAGAATAGCGGCCACCGAGGCCAGGCCGACACCGGCCAGGGCGAAGTCACCTATCTTCATCTCCAGCGCGCCGACACCGACCGTCAGGGTCACGGCGACTATGGCGATGTTGCGGGCCAGCCCCAGATCCACCTTGGACTCCACCAGGGTCTTGAGACCGATGGCGGCGATGGATCCGAACAACAGCAGCATGATGCCGCCCATCACCGGCATGGGGATGGAGGTGAGCAGGGCGTTGAACTTGCCGAAGAAGGCCAGAATGATGGCGAACACGGCGGCCCAGGTCATGGTGACCGGGTTGAAGTTGCGGGTGATCATCACGGCACCTGTCACTTCCGCATAGGTGGTGACGGGGGGGCCACCGATGAAACCGGCGAAGCAGACGCCGATGCCGTCACCGGCCAGGGTGCGGTGCAGGCCAGGATCCTTGGTGTAGTCCTTGCCGGTCACACCGCCGATGGCCAGCACGCCACCTATGTGCTCTATGCAGGGGGCTATGGCCACCGGCAGCATGAAGAGCGCTGCGGCCCAGTTGATCTCCGGGGTCTCGAAGTGGGGCAGCGCCAGCCAGGGGGCGTTGACCATGCCATCGAAACTCACCTGACCCATCAGCACGGCGGCCACATAACCGGCGATGACGCCGGAGAGGATGGGAATGAGCTTGATCCAGCCCTTGCAGAACACGGCCGCGATCAGGGTCACCGCCAGGGAGATCCCCGCCAGGGTCAGCGCGGTGGCAGGCGCCACCACCTGCTCGGCCCCGGCACGGCCCATGGCCATGTTGCAGGCCACCTGGGCCACCGACAGGCCAATCACCATGATCACCGGGCCAATCACCACGGGCGGCAGCAGCTTGTGCACGAAACCCATGCCGCGCACGCGAATGAGTGCCGCCAGGATGAAGTACATGAAGCCGGCGGCAAACAGGCCGAACATGGTGGAGGGCAGGCCCCAGGTCTGGGTGGCATAGATGATGGGGGCGATGAAGGCGAAGCTGGAGCCGAGGAAGATCGGGACCTGGCGACGGGTGCAGAGCTGGAACAGCAGGGTGCCTACACCGGCGCCAAGCAGGGCCATGGAGGGGTTCAATCCGGTGAGCAGGGGCACCAGAACCATGGCACCAAAGGCAACAAACAGAATTTGCAGCCCGGCGACGCTTTGCTTGACCAAGGAAAACATGGGTATCCTTAATTTTTTGATAACTGACAGGGATAATTGACACTTTTCAGTCATCACAAGACTTTTTCAAGGCATTAGATGCGCCATTCGGCGTCATTCGTTACCTTTCACTGCTTGGGGAGGGCATGAAACTGGCTTTTTAGGCGGGATTCGTTGCTACAAGCATCGAGTATGCGATTTTACGCACTTTTGTGGCCGACGCCAATCGTTTTTCTGGCGAGATAGCATGGCAAGGGTTTCAGCGGGCTGCCCTCTATACTTGACTGCGTGAATCCAGCCAGATAAGGAGCTCCCCATGTCACTGCCCTCGTTCAAACCCAGCCAGCGCCGACTGCTGGTGGGATCGGCCATCGCCCTGGCCCTGTTTGCCACCCCCTTCAGCTATGACTTCGACCATCACCAATGGCAGCCGAACCAGGCCCATGCCAAGTCCTGCTTCGTCGCCGGCACCCGCATCCTGATGGCCGACGGCAGCGAGCGCCTCATCGAAACGCTGCAGGCCGGTGAACAGGTGCTGGATCAGCATGGCCAGATCAACCGGATCCTGGCGGTCGAGCGCGTCATCCTGGGCAACCGGAGACTCTACGGGCTCAATCGTCTGCCCCCCTTCTTTACCGCCGAGCACCCCTTCTTGAGTACCCGCGGCTGGGTGGCCATCTCGCCCGCCATGACCCGTGCCGAGCAGCCCACCCTGGCGGTGCAGCCGCTCTTTACCGGCATGCGCATCCTGTGCGGACCGGCATCTGTCGCGCTCAGTGGCAATCTGGCGCTGGCGGCCCAGCCCGCCGAGCTGCTGGTCGAGTCTCTCTACTGGGTCGACAGCCCGCCCACGACGGCGCTGTTCAACCTCATTCTGGATGGCAGCCACAGCTATATAGCCAACTCGCTGATCGTTCACAACAAAGGGGGTGACGGCGGAAGCGGCGGCAATAGTGGCAGCGGAGGCGGCAATAGCGGTGGTGGCGGCAGCAACAGTGGCAGCGGGGGTGGCGGCCACAGTGGCGGGGACAATAGTAGCAATTCTGGAAACAATAGCGGCGGGGGCGGCAATAGTAGCCAAAACGGAAACAATGGTGGTGACGACAGTGGTCACGGCGGCGATGACCATGGCCAGGGTGAGCATGCTGGCGGCGATCGCCACGGCGGTGGCGACAAGCATGCTGGCGGGGAGCGTCATGCCGGTGGCCGGGTGGATGACAATGGTGTCGATGCCAATGGCAACAAGCTAAGAGGTGACGGCAGCATAGATGACAACGGCGTGGATGCCGTCGACGCCAATGGCAACAAGCTAAGAGGTGACGGCAGCATAGATGACAACGGCGTGGATGCCGTCGATGCCAAAGGCAACAAGCTAAGAGGTGACGGCAGCGTCGATGACAGCCTGCTGCCACCGCCCAGTCAGCCCTGAGTGGCGAGCGGCCCGCGCCGACACGGCCGGGTCAACAAGAAGAGGGTGGCCAGGGCCACCCTCTTTCATTTTATCCGCGCGGCCATCAGGCCCGGCGCGCTCCTCAGACCCTGCGGTAGGGCAGATAGACGGGCTCCCACATGTGGCTCAGGATGTGCTGCTGCAGATCCTGGCCAATCAGCGGGTGGGAGGGGTCGCGGCGCACTATGTCCTTGAGCACGGCGGTCGCCACGTGTACCGAGATGCTGCGCAGCTCGCTGATCCGCGGGTAGACGGTGCCCCGGGCCAGATCCGCCTCATCCACGCACTCCGCCAGGGCGAAGGCGGCTGTGGTGAAGATCTCCGGGCTTATCTCGCGAAGCTGGCTGACGATGGCGGCCAGCCCCACCCCCGGGAAGATGAAGACGTTGTTGCCCTGCCCGACCCTGAAGGTCTGTCCCTCATGGTGCACGTCCTTGAACGGGCTGCCGGTGGCGACTATGGCGCGGCCCTGGCTCCAGCGGAAGATGTCCTCCGGCAGCGCCTCGCAGTTGGCGGTGGGGTTGGAGAGGGGGAACACCATGGGGCGCTCGCAGTGGGCCAGCATCAGCTGGATATGCTCCTCCTGGAAGGCGCCACCGGCGCCGCTGGTGCCGAGCAGCACGCTGATGGGCACGTGGCGCAGCACCTCGGTCAGCCCCGCCTTGCCCTGCAGATCCCACTGGGCCAGCAGCAGGCCCGGCTTGGCGTAGCGGCGCTTGTATTCATCCAGCCCCTCGCGGTTGTCGCACACCAGCCCCTGGGTATCCAGAATGTAAATGCGATCCCGCGCCGCCTGCGGGTCCAGCCCTTCGCGGATCATCCCCGCGCAGATCTGATCCGCCACCCCGACCCCGCCGGCCCCGGCCCCATAGACCAGGTAGTGCTGCTGGCCCAGGGTCTCGCCCTTGGACTTGACCGCCCCTATGATGCCCGCCAGCACCACGGCCCCTGTGCCCTGGATGTCGTCGTTGAACGAGGGCAGCGTCTGCTGGTAGCGGGAGAGGTTGTTGAAGGCGTTGGACTTGCTGAAGTCCTCCCACTGCAAGACGGCGTTGGGGAAGTGGCGCTTGACCCCGGCCACGAACTTGTCGATGAAGTCGTCGTACTCCTTGCCGCGAATGCGGCGATGGGGCTGACCCAGGTACATGGGGTCGTCCAGCAGCGCCTGGTTGTCGGTGCCCACATCCAGCGCTATGGGCAGACAGCAGGCGGGGTGGATACCGGCCCCCAGGGTATAGAGGGAGAGCTTGCCGATGGGGATGCCCATGCCCCCCACCCCCTGATCCCCGATGCCGAGGATCCCCTGGCTGTCGGTGACGACTATGATGCGCACCGCCTTGGCGTCCATGTGGCGGGCGAGGGAGCCCATGTCATCGACGTTCTTCGGGGTGATGTAGAGGCCGCGCGGCTTCTGGAAGCGGTGGCTGAACTCCTGACAGGCCTTGCCCACGGTCGGGGTATAGATGTAGGGGGTCATCTCCTCCACGTGGCGCGACAGCAGGGCGTAGAACAGGGTCTCGTTGCGATCCTGCAGGGCCCGCAGGTTCTGGTACTTCTCGATGTCGCTGCAGGCGCTCAGGAAGCCCTGATAGACCCGCTCCAGCTGGGCCTCGAAGGTCTGCACCTGGGGCGGCAGCAGGCCGTCGAGCTCGAAGTCGGCCCGCTCCTGTTCGGTGAAGGCGGTGCCCTTGTTGAGATTGCGATCGTTGAGCAGATCGGTGCCTGTCAGTGCAACGGGGCGAAAGTCCTCTCCCTGTGCGTCTTTCCACAGCAGATATTGTCCGGTAGCCATAGTCATTCTCTTTGATTTACATGATGTTGCCATTAGGCAGGAGAGCAAGACTCAGATTGCAGGGGATCATATGACGTTTGGGGATTCGGTTTTGTGAGCTTGGGCATACCCTGCGGCCAAAGCCCCCTCTCCTGCCGGGCTCATGGCCGCCGGGCTTGCCCCGGCGGGGCGCTTGACGCAAGATCGGCAGACATTCGATGCCGCGAGCGCCTTTGCTAGAGCAGAGGCTGAACAGGCGGCATGTCACCTCACAGACCCCTGGAGCCCCATGAGCCGCAGCGATCTCCCCTTCCCCGTCTCCGCCGTGATCCTGGCCGGTGGCCGTGCCACCCGCATGGGGGGCGACGACAAGGGCTGGGTGCCCCTGGCGGGCAAGCCCCTGATAGTCCACGTGCTCGAACGTCTGCGCCCCCAGGTGGACGAGGTGCTGATCAACGCCAACCGCAGCGAGGAGCGCTACCGGGCGCTGGCCCCCGTCATCGGCGACACGCAGGCCGACTTTCAGGGGCCGCTCGCGGGCATGCAGGCTGGCCTTGCCGCCGCCCGCCACGACTGGGTGCTGTTCGTGCCCTGTGACGGCCCCGCCCTGCCACGGGATCTGATGGCCCGCTTTCGCGCCGCCATGACGCCGCAGACCGAGCTGCTGGTGGCCCACGACGGCCAGCACCTGCAACCCGTGGTCGCCCTGCTCCATCGCGCCCTGCTGCCCTCACTGCAACTGGCCCTGGCAGAGGGAGAGCGCAAGACGGGGGCCTGGTTTGCCCGCCACCGGATGACGGTGGTGCCCTTTGCCGATGCGCCTGATGCCTTCGTCAATCTCAACAGCCCGGCCGAGCTCGCCGCCTACGAGGCGAGTCTGTCAGATCCCGAGCCGTTGGCGGGGGGCCTGCGACCATGAGCGCCCCAGGGCCCCTGCTCGGCTTCGTCGCCTGGAGCGGCACCGGCAAGACCACCCTGCTGGAGCGCCTCATTCCCCTGCTCGGCCAGCGCGGCCTGCGGCTAGGGGTGCTCAAGCATACCCATCACCACTTCGACATGGACAAGCCGGGCAAGGACAGCCATCGCCTGCGCCAGGCCGGTGCCCGCCAGGTGATGGCGGCCTCCTCCCTGCGCCACGCCCTGATCTGCGAGACCCCGGAGCAAGAGCCCTCTCTGGAGGCGCTGCTGGCCCGCTTCGACTGGGAGCGGCTCGATCTGCTGCTGGTCGAGGGGTTCAAGCATCACCATTTTCCCAAGATAGAGCTCCATCGCCGCGCCCTCGGGAAGCCCCTGCTGTTCCAAGACGACCCGGACATAGTGGCGCTCATCAGCGATGAGCCCGAGGCAACCACCCTGCCCCAGTTTCGTTTCGAGGCCCTGGACGCCATCGCCGACTTCATCTGTGCCCGGCTGCCCCGGGATGCAAGCAACCAGCCCCCTTTATCGCCGCCGCTGCGCCTGTTCGCCCTGGCCCTGGAGGCCATGCCCAATCCGGCGGGGGAGGCTTGCCTGCCCGGCCACCTCGGCCAGGATGCCAACGGCTGCTTGCAGGTGCGCCCGGCAAGTGCTTTCATGCCCTCTGCCCTGCCCTTGGCCAACTGCGTGATCGAATGCCCTGCCCGATCGGCCATCATCCCCGGTGAGCGGGTCCGGATCCGCCTCTTGCCCTGATGGGGAGCGTCAGCCGGCACGGCAACACGAGATGATCAACCTGACATGAGACGACTCCCTTGCGCCTGAACACGCCGCTCTCCCGCTTCGATCTGCTGATCTATGGCCGCTACCGCCTGGTCCACGGCCTGCGCATCGCCCTGGCCTTCACCCTCACCTTCCTGCTGACCCGGGAGCTCAAGCTGCCGGAGAGCACCTGGCCCCTCATCACCCTAGTGGTGGTGATGGGCCCCATCTCGTTCTGGGGCAATGTGCTCTCCCGGGCGCTGCAACGGGTGGTCGGCACCATCTTCGGCGCCGCCTGCGGGGTGGTGGCCCTCTATCTGGAGCTCTACTCCCTGCCGCTGATGCTGGTCTGGTGCTGCGCCATCATGTTCCTGTGCGGCTACCTGGCGCTTGGCAAGCGCCCCTATGTGGGGCTGCTCATCGGCATCACCCTGGGGGTCATAGTCGGCGGGGTGCCGGGAGACATAGAGACGGCGCTCTGGCGCAGCGGCGACGTGATCCTGGGTTCCATGCTGGCCCTGCTGTTTTGCAGCATCTACCCCCAGCGGGCCTACACCCACTGGCGGCTGCAGATGCACGACAGCCTGCAGCAGGCCGGGCGTCTCTATCACACCCACCTCTCCCCCAATATTCTGGAGCGCCCCAGGCTGGCCCAAAGCCACGCCCGCCTGCTCACCAAGATAGTCAGCCTGCGCCCCCTGCTGGCGCCCGCCGTCAAGGAGACCCGCCTCAACAGCACCCTGTTCGAGGCCGTCCAGACCACGATGCGCAACACCTTCTGCACCCTGGAGATGCTGGCCAACACCTACTGGCGTGATCGCCAGAGCCACTTCCTGATGCAGAGCCACCCCGGGCTGCGCGCCTGCCAGCAGGCCACAGAGGCGGTGATCATCCAGCTCGCCCTCATGCTCAAGAGCGGTGACAGCAGCGCCGCCGAGCAGGCCATAGCCAGATTGCAGGCGGCAGCCGCCGAGGTGCAGGCCGAGGTGCGCCCGGGGGCCGATGACGAGGCCACCATCAGCGGCTACCTCTGGCTCAACCTGCAGCTCACCGAGCAGATAGCCCACCTCCACCGCCTGCTGGGGCTGGTGATGAACCCGCCCCGCAGCCAGGGCAGCAAGTCGAGCTAACAAAACGCCCCGCATTGCGGGGCGTTCCTGTCTTTGGTCTCCGGCCACTCGGGCCATGACGACGCCGTCGGCCTTAACCGGCCTGCGCCAGGGGCTGCTCGGGGGTGAGATAGAGGGAGAAGTCCCGGATCCCCGCCTGAAGGGCGGCGAAACAGTCGGGATCGATGGCGCTGCCCAGATGCTCGGCCATCATCTCCAGCGCCTGGGGCACAGGGATGGCGTCGCGATAGGGGCGCTTGGCGGTGATGGCGTCGAAGATGTCGGCGGTGGTGATGATGCGTGTCTCGAGAGCAATCTCTGCGCCGCTGAGCCCCCTCGGATAGCCCTTGCCATCGAGCCGTTCATGATGGGCCCCGGCCACCTGGGCCAGCTCCCTGAACGCCCCTATGCGGCCCAGGATCTCCTCGGTATAGGCGGCATGCATCTGCACCGCGGCCCACTCCTGCGCATCTAGCTTGCCCGGCTTGTCGAGGATGGCGTTGCTCACCCCGAGCTTGCCCACATCGTGGAGCAGGGCACCCCGCTTGAGCCAGCGCCGTCTCGATTCAGGCAGCCCCATCTGGGCGGCAAGAATGTCGGTATAGAGCGCCACCCTGCCGCTGTGGCCCGCGGTATAGGGGCTCTTGGAGTCCACCACCTGACCGAAGGCCGCGGCTATCTCGTCCAGATAATCTTCATCGAGCGCCACCTCCCCCTGCCCGGCCGGGTGGTCGAAGACCCACTCGGTCAGCCTGGGGTCCACCAGCCCTTGCCAGAAATCCTCGTCCGCCAGCGCTTCAAATTCGCCGACCAGGGCAGGATCAAACCAGCTGCCGCTGCGCTCGCGCAGCTCCCTCAGCGCCGCATCCGGGCCTGCGGCGGCGTGAAACACATCCACCACCTGACAGAGCAGGGCAATGCGGGAGAAGAGGGGGATAGCCTCCCCCGCCAGTTGCAGCGGCCGCCCCTTGCCATTCCAGTGTTCATCGAGGGAGAGGATGCCGTTGGCCACCTCGTCACCGAAGCGCAGCTGGCGAGCTATGTCCGCCCCCCGGTGACAGCGGGTCTGGATCAGCTCGTTGGCTATCTGATCGCCGTTGCGAAAGATGTGGAACAGGCTGCGAAAACGGCCGAGCAGATCCGCCTGCAAGCCGGTGTGACCCAGCACGAAGTTGACCACCTCGGAGAGGGAGCCATCCACCAGCTTGAAGTCGCGCTTGAAGTGAAGATCGTCGGTGAGATAGAGCTCGCAGATGCGGGCGGCATTGCTGCTGCACCCCAGATCCTTAAGCAGTAGGGTGTAATAGAGGTCATGGCGCTGCCGGGCATCCAGTCCCAGCCGCTCCCCCAGACGGGCACCTATCCAGCAACAGCGGATGCAGTGCCCCCGTGGTTGACCCTCAGTCATGTCCAGGGCATGGCTGAGGGAACCAATCAATTCAGCCAACCGCAATCCGGTCACCGTCATAGCCTACTCCCTTAGACATAATGGCGATCTTGCCAGCCGCTTGTTTATACCCTTTTCAGAGAAAAAAAGATCAGCTTTCTGAAGAGGTTAAACCGCCACCTTGCCTGCATTTGCCTTCTCGTCCAGCTGCTTGCGGGTCAGGGTCGAGACCAGCTTGTCATCCAGGTAGATGTCCAGCAGCTCGCCGCGCATCTCCCCGCGCATCATGTCGCGATGACCGTCGATGTAGTGGATCTCCATCTGGGCCGTGCGCTCGTCCGGGTAGCTCACCTTCACCTCGCGCACCCCTTGCGGCAGCATGGCGAGCGGCACCTTGTTGAGGGCCGGATCCAGATGCTGGTTGACCTTGATCACCGCATCGGCCTTGTGATCCACCAGGGCCGGCGACTTGCCGGTGATGGGGTTCTTGCCCGACCAGAATTCGATGGTGTTGAACACGAACAGATCCGCCGTCGCCGCCAGGCCATAGACGGGGGAGAGCAGCACGAAGACACCGGCACGGCCGTAGCGATTGTCCACCACGCTGAGGTTGCCCTTGGTCACCATGGAGGAGAGCCCCATCTGCCCCATGCAACCGCTGAGACCCATGCTCGCTACCGTCCCCAGCAGCAGGGCCAGGGCCCTGCCTTTGTGTCGTACTGCCATTGTTTTCTACCCGCTCAATGAAAAATGAGGCGGCAGCCTAAACAAGGCGGCGGATCGCCACAATTCACAAGGCCGGGGTCATACAGCCAGGGTTCAGCTTGGGGGCTCGTTCGCTCACTCTTTTGGCGATCTCGTCAGAGGGTGTCGCCAGAGCAGTGGGGTCAGATGGAGAGTGCCGAGACCGTCTGCGAGACCCGGCTCGCCTCCTGGTGGATGTCGCTCATCAGCTTGTCCACCTCGGCTATCTGCTGCTTGCCGAGTTCGGCGCTGCCCGCCACCCCGGCCATGTCGTCGGTCACCCTGGCGGTCAGCTCGCGGTTCTTCTGCACCACCTTGGCTATCTCGGCGGTGGAAAGAGAGGTGCGGGCCGCCAGCTGGCGTACCTCGTCGGCCACCACGGCAAAGCCCCGTCCCTGCTCCCCCGCCCGCGCCGCCTCTATGGCCGCATTGAGGGCCAGCAGGTTGGTCTGATCGGCGATGGCGCTGATGGTGGAGACGATGGCCTCTATGCTCCTGGACTGCTCGTTGAGCTGACCGATGAGGGCGATGGCCTGATCCACCTGGGCGGCGATCAGGGAAGAGGTATCGACCACGGCGCGCAGCAGCTCGGCCCCGGCCTCGGCGCTGCTCAAGGTCTCCTGCGCCGTGCAGTGGGCGAGGCGGGCCGCTTCCCGGGTGGCGTGGTTCTGCTCGATGCGGGCCGTGATGTCGCTGGCGAACTTGACGACCTTCACCACCTTGCCGCTCTGATCCCGGATAGGGTTATAGGTGGCCTCCAGCCAGACGGCCTCCCCCCGGCTGTTGTGGCGCATGAAGAGGCCGGACTTGAACTGGCCACGGGCCAGCTCCTCCCAGAATTTGGGCTGCTCGCGCAGGAAGGCCTCGTCACAGAAGATCCTGTGATGCTTGCCCGCAATCTCGTTCAGGCGATAGCCCATGGCGTCGAGGAAGTTGGCGTTGGCGCTGATGATCTCGCCGCTCGGGGTGAACTCTATCATGGCCCGGGAGCGGTCCAGCGCCTGGGAGAGCGCCTCCAGGTGTTGCAGCCGCTGATGCCGGGCCGTCACGTCGCTGGCCAGCTTCACCACCCGGGTCACCCTGCCCTGGGTCTTCACCGGGAAATAGCTCGCCTCCAACCAGCGGGTCTCGCCCTTCTGGTTGACCCGCTCGAAGGTGCCAGACTGGGGCTGACCCTGGCGCAGGCGGCTCCAGAACTGCTGATAGTCGGTGGAGCCGGTCCAGCCCTTAGGGCAGAGCAGGCTGTGGTGACGCCCAAGCAGCTCGCCAGCGCCATATCCCATCAGGCTCAGGAAGGGGTCGCTGACTTCCAGGATCTCCCCGTCCGGGCTGAAGATGATGGTCGCGGCACCGCCCTTGATCCCCTGGGCGAAGCCCTGCTCTTCATCGAGCCGGGCCTGACAGGCCTGCAACTGCGCCTTGAGTTTGTGATTGAACATGACACTCCTACCTCGTTGACGATCCGGATCGGCACCACAGCCTCCCCCCACTGACTGTATCGGCCCCGCAAGTCCCAATATGAGTGGTCAGATGACCTTGGGTCATGGGGGCGCGCAGTGTATAGAAAAGCGACTAGGCCGCCAAGGGCTGCCAGTACGTAAAAGAATCTGCCGAGGATCACTGCGGCTAGTTCAGGGGGCGGGACACCACTCCAGGCAGGCCGGATTGGAAACAAAACCGAGTCGCTCGTAGAGCGGACGCCCCTGCTCGCTGGCGTGCAGCCACAGCTTGCCCAGTCGCTGTTCCCGGGCATGGGCCGCCATGGCATCGAGCAGGGCGCTCGCCATGCCCCGCTTGCGCCAGGCCGGCAGTGTATACATGTTGAGCAGATAGGCCTCGCGCCCCGCCAGGTTGCCAGGATAGGGTGGCCGCACGAAGAGCGCCAAGGTGCCGCACGCCACCGCCTCCCCCTCGACCTCCACCAGCCAGGAGCGGGCGCTGCCATCCGCCTGTGCCGAGCTGAAATAGGATTGGGTCGCCTGCCGCAGAACATCGCTCGCCTGCGGATCATCGAGCTCCCCCAGTTCACCAAACAGCGCCATGCGAAGGCGCACCAGGGCGGGAATGTCGGCGGCCAGGGCCTCGCGAACCATCATCTCTTTCTCCTCGGGTGGCATGACAAGAAGGGGCCCGCAGGCCCCTTTATCTGGCAGCCACGTTAATGGCCGCTGCGTCCCCTGGCAAGGCGCCAGTGATCCAATGACAGGGGGCCTGCGCCCCACACCGCCAGGGTCAGTAGCATCCAGCCCCACAGCTGGTGATCGTGAAAGCCCCCCGCCCACAGGGCCGGGTAGGAGATGACCGCCATGGCGTTGAAGCCAAACAGCAGCAAGGCGACCGGGCGGGTGAAGAGGCCCACCAGCAGGAAGAGCGGCAGCAGCAGTTCGGTCGCGGTGCCCGCGTAGGCCGCCCACTGCCAGGGCAGCAGGGGCACCTGGTACTCGAACTCGAACAGGTAGAGGGTGGAATCCCAGGCCGTGAACTTGAGCCAGCCGGATCGCAGGAAGACGGCGGCGATCCAGAGTCTGGCCAGCAGCAGCAGGGCGCCGCTGCACCAGGGCAGGATGCGCTCGGCAAAGAGGCCAAGCGGCTTGGAGAGAGTCTGTGTTGTCATGGGGCAAGCTCCAGATCGACCAGCAGATCGAGGGTGATGAGGGGGGCAAGGTGCTCGGCCATGGCCGGATCCTGTGCCAGCAGGCTGGCCAGCGACCTGCCCTGCTGGCAGCCCTGCAGCAGGCGCCAGGGGGTTGCCTCCAGAGGGATGGGTTCGACCCTGTGGCCGGGGCGTTTTTTAAGGGCCAGCCAGCAGGGGGCATCCAGCTCGCTGACCCTCTCCCCGCCGTGCAGGGCCATCTGCCAGAGCGCCAGCACAGGATGACGGCTCTCGAGGAGCAGCAGATCACAGGCGGGGTGCAGCACCAGCCGATCCCACTGGCTCGGGGCAAGGGCGGCGAGCCGCTCGGCGGGCCAGCGCCTTGCCTCGGGCGCCAACAGGGAGGCGCGCTCCAGCAGCCACTCGAAGCGGGCCAGCTCCCCGAGCCAGGGCAGGGCCTGGGTTGTCGGCAGGCGGGTGAGCCAGTCGCCAAAGCCTTCCCCATAGTGCATGACGCTCCCCTCCTCCAGGGGCTCGGCCAGCACGAATCCCCGGGCCGCGGCGGCGAAGAACTCTTCCCCCACCATGGCCGCGACGGCGGGATAGCTGCTGGCGAGCACCTCGGTGAGGCCGAGGATGACGTTGTTGCAATAGATCTGCAGCACGGCGTCGGGGGCAAAGCGCCCAGTCTGGATCTGCGCCAGTATGGCGTCATCCTGGCCGAGCAGACCGCTGGCAAACTCCTGTTGCAGGCGGGCAAGCTCAGACATGGGCGGCCTCCCGGGAGGTTTGCTGCGCCGCGCTCAGGATCTCGCTGGCAAGTTGCGCCTCCCCCAGCAGCACAGGCAGCGGGGGTATCTCCAGATCCCACTCGATCAGGGTGGGGATGGCGCGCTGCTGGCACAGCTGCCGATAGAGCGCCCACACAGGGGGCGCCACCGGGGTGCTGTGGGTGTCGATATAGAGGTGCCCCTGTGGCAACGCCTTGTCGGTAAAACCGGCCAGGTGGATCTCCCCGACCGTCTCCAGATCGATGACAGCCAGGTAGTCGGCGCAGTCGAAGCCGTGATTGACGCTGCTGACATGGAGGTTGTTGAGATCGAGCAGGATGCCGCAGCCGCTGCGCTGCGCCAGCTCGGCCAGAAACGCCGCTTCGCTCATCTCCCCGGGCAGTTGCAGATAGGAAGAGGGGTTTTCGATGAGCAGTTGCCGGCCCAGGGCCTGCTGCACCTTGTCTACCTTGTCGCTCATGTGCGAGAGGGCCTCACGGGTGTAGGGCATGGGCAGCAGATCGTTGAAATAGCGCCCGCCTATGCTGCCCCAGCTCAGGTGCTCGGAGACCCGCACCGGCGCTATGGTCGCCACCAGGGCCGCCAACTGGCGCAGGTGCGCAGGGTCGAGCGAGTCGGCGGAGCCCAGCGACATGCCGACCCCGTGCAGGCTGACGGGATAGTGCCCGGCGAGTTCGGCCAGCACCTCAAAGCCTTTGCTGTGGCGCTCGAAGTAGTTTTCGCTGTGCACCTCGAGCCAGCCTACCCCGGGCAGGGTCTGGCGGATCTCGTCGTAGTGGGGGGGGCGTAAACCTATACCGATCAAGGGGTTCATGGCAGGGCTCTCTCAAAAGAAGGGGCCATGATGTGGCGGGCGCCACACCATGGCACTGGGCTTACTTGGGTTGCAGCGACCCGCCCGCCAGTTTCTCGCACAGGCCCTTGGGCATCACCACGAAGGCATCGCCCTGGGCATCCATCTTGGCGGTACCGGCGCAGGAGCCGCCCTTGGTGGCGCAATCGTTTTTGCCCGCCTTGACCACGCCGTAGCACTTCTCCTTGTCGTCCGCCGCCATGACTGGCGCGGCGATGAACTGGGCACCCAGGGCCAGCAGACCCGTCATGGCAGAGGCGATGGCAGTACTCTTTTTCACGTTCATATCCATATTCCTTGTTGTCTAGAGTGGTGTCTCCGGCGGATGTCATCCGGTTACGTCCAATAGAACCGGCCCAGGGGAGAAAAGATTTCCCAAAAATTGAAAAAACCTGAAAAAAAACCAACAAAGTGCCAACAAGCAATTGTTTTTTAAGGGATATAAATTTAATCAAAAAAAGGCGGATCGGCGCGACCATCCCTCACCAAGGGGCCTTGCACCGCCCTTGCCGAGGGCGCCGGGATAACGCCCATCTTGCTTGGGCACCACAGACCGGCATCACAACAAGAGAGGGGCCCATGGCCCCTCTCTATCCCTTAGGCGAGCCCCTTCCCAAGGCGCTCGCTCACCCCTGGCCCCAGGCTCAGGTGGTCTTGACACACTTTTGCACGAAGCTGTTCTTGGCCGCCCCGGCAAGCTTCTTGTCGGCCGCCGCCTTCTCGCACTGGGCCGTCTTGTCGGTGGCGGCATCCGTCTTCACGCACTTCTGGATAAAGCTGTTCTTGGCAGCCCCCGCCAGCTTCTTGTCGGCGGCAGCTTTTTCACACTGGGCTGTCTTGGTGCTGGCCGAGGCATCCTTGACGCACTTGCCCACGAAGCTGGTCTTGGCGGCGCCCGCCAGCTTCTTCACCGCCGCCTGGGCCTCGCACTCTTGCTGCGCGCCAGAGGTTGCGCCCTGGGCCACCCCCATTCCCATGCCCATTACCGTCACACACAGACTCAACATCATCAGGATCCGCTTCATATGACCAACTCCCATCGTTCTATCCATTGTGGTTAGCCCCCACTCACGCGGGCCAAACGAGGCACCCTCGCCTCGCTGCACTATAGTCCCCCCGCCCCGTGACAACAAAATGCCCTTCCTTGCCGACAACCCCCTCCCTGCCCCCGCTCCGACCACCCGGCGCCTTCGCTTCAATTGTTGAGCTGGCGCAAAAAATCCAGTCGTTCCCTGCGGTTGCGTCAACTTTTGACTGGTTTGCGTATGAGGCTTGAGGATATGCTGGTCATTCGGCGCCTACAGCACCATCCGGGCCCCGTCAGCTGAACCATGGAGCATATTGGGCCCCAACAAACGAGATACAAAAACATAGGGTTAAAACTTTGGGTATATTAGAAAATAAAAAACTAGCAGTTTTAATCGATGCTGATAATGCCAGCTCATCGTTAATCAAAGAGTTACTTGCGGAAATAGCAAAGTATGGTGTTGCAAGTGTTAAACGTGCATATGGTGATTGGACCACAACAAATTTAAAAGGATGGAAGGAACACTTACATAAACATGCAATACAACCTATCCAGCAGTTTAGCTATACGAGCGGAAAGAATTCAACAGACTCCTCACTAATTATAGAGGCAATGGATCTTCTTCATACAAAAAACTTCGATGGCTTTTGCATTATATCTTCTGATAGTGACTTCACCCGTTTAGCCACACGAATCAGAGAGTCTGGCTTAACTGTTTATGGGTTTGGTGAAAAAAAGACACCGAGCGCGTTTGTATCTGCATGTGATAAATTTGTTTACACAGAAATATTGTGCTCTCAGAAATCTCTAGAAAAACCATCTAACAACATTATTAATGAAGGGGATGGAATAAAAGTACCCGACGTATTGATTCAAGCTATTAAAGCAAAAATTCGAGATGATGGATGGGCAAGGCTAGCTGGTGTTGGTGTATATATATCTCAGAACCATCCATCATTCGATGCTAGAAACTTCGGGTTTGATAAGCTTGGAGAGCTAGTTAAGTCACAAAAATACATTGAAGTGAAAGAGGTTAATGATTCTAGTGGGGAACATGCTCATATACATGTAAGGCTTAAGGCTGGCGTATAGCATTCATTGAGAAAACATGTTCTCTGAGAATATCATGCATCATGGAAGAGGCCACACTGGAATGAAGCGTATAATTGAACTCTCGAATAAAGAAGCAAGAAGTCATTTCCTAAAAGGAAGTAGCTATTTCAATGGAGATATGCCGAGCTATATTAGTTTTGAACCGATATTAACCGCCGTTTCAGATGTACTCAGTGGCAACAGTTTTGCTCAATACAAGGCTAGTAATCCGGCTGAGTATCCTGATGTGAATTACAACTTCATAGCAAATAAAGACGGTAGGTTTGCGTGGCGCCCCTATGAGCTCATGCATCCAGCAATTTATGTTTCTCTAGTAAACGTTATTTGTGAAGAAAATAACTGGACGTTAATAAAATCCCGTATTGCTGAATTTGAGGATGGTGTTGTCGACTGTTGCAGCGCGCCAGTAGTGTCGGTTAATCAACAGAGCGATGTTGCAACTCAGATAAAAAGTTGGTGGCAAGCAGTTGAGCAACGGTCTCTAATGTACTCTTTGGAATTTAGCCATCTTCTTCATACCGATGTCACAGATTGCTATGGCTCTTTGTACACACATAGTATTGCGTGGGCTATTCATGGTCTCGAAGAAGCAAAGAAGAGCAAAAATGATAAATCTTTGCTCGGCAATAAAATAGATTTTCATATCCAATCTAGCCGTTATGGGCAGACAAATGGCATTGCTCAAGGTTCGGTTTTAATGGACTTCATTGCTGAAATCGTGCTGGGATATGTCGACAAATTAATATACGAAGAACTAGGTGATTGTTCCGACATACGAATCCTTCGCTATCGAGATGACTATCGTATTTTTGCAAACAATGACGAAAGAGCAGAGGCTGTTCTCAAGGTAGTGAGCGACAAACTACGAACTGTAGGGATGAAGTTAGGTGTTTCAAAGACATTCTCCTCACGAAATGTGGTAGAAGGCTCTGTTAAGCCTGATAAGTTAGCAGGTATTGAGTTCCAGGATCTTGGAACCACAAATGCAAAAACCATCCAGAAACAGTTAATGAGACTCCATTCTTTCGGTCAACGATATCCAAATAGTGGAGCGCTCAGACGCCTTATGGGTGATTTTCACACAAGTGTTTCGAAGCAAACGGTAATCCCCGATGACTTAGAAGTGCAAGTTTCTATTGCAACTGATATTGCTAACATTTCACCGGCAACATTCCCAGCCGTTGCTGGAATATTAAGCCACCTTATTTCCTTAGCTCCTGGAGAAGAAAAAATCCTGCTATGGACGAAAGTTAGAAATAAAATGAAGCGTGTTCCATATAACGGTTATCTTGAAATATGGTTACAACGAGTAATCCAACCGAAAAGTGTTGGAATTCATTTTGAAAGTGATGAAGCTATATGCAAAATAGTAAATGGTGATAACCCTCATTTGTGGGCATGTGAATGGATTGCAAGTGATGCACTAAAAAATGCCATTAATGTTAAGAAAATTCTAGTGGCCTCAGTGACTGAAGCGACGGAAGTTATCGAGCCGGATGAAATCGAATTATTCAAACAAAATGCTTGGGCTTACTAACAGAGAGAGCATCTAGGCTACCCACCTTTCCGAGCCAGCCACCACCGGCTGGCTTTATCTGTCATCACACACTGCGCCTCCAAGAATCCGCTCAAGATCGGGCAAACAACGCTTACCCGGCGGGCCGTGTGTTTAGACGTAACAACGAAAAGGTGGGTGCCCCAAGTTAGAAATCGTTGGAATATATCACGGCCATCAGGCTGCCGGTCTGGGTGATCGGACACAAAAAACCATCCCGCCCGGGATGGTTTTTTATTGGATGACTTGAAAGGCAAGGGCCTTCTTACCACCGCCCCTGGGGTGGCTGCTGGTTTCGCGACTCCACCATGGCGATCAGGATGGCCATCAAGCTCGATATCAGCATCAGCCCCATGGCGATGGGAAACGTCACCAGGACATAAGAGAAACGTCCCATCTCTGCCGCCGGAGAGTCCGATAACATCATCATTGGCAGAGGGAATACCAATAACAGGGCCAGGTAAAACATGATCCTGGCGATCATCAGGGGGGTCTTGAGGGACTGGGTCACTATTTTTCGGTACGGCCACATGATGGTTTGCTCCCTGCACTGTGGTGTTGTTGTCGATAAGCCGCGCCTTCGAGGCGTCTGTGGCCCTGCTCGTCCATGATGGCGTCAAGCAGCACCCTGATTAACAGCCGCGAGGCGCCGGGTCAATGAACCGTATCGAGTCCTTTTCAACCGAATTTTTTCCCTCCATTTTATTGTCCTGCCCCTGTCTGCCTTGCCGGGAAAAATGCGCGCTCCATCAGCAACAAACCGCAGCAACCGCTGAGACAGAGGAGCCTGGCAGCAGGTTGTGATACGCCGCCATGCGGGGAGTTGTGCCCGGGCTCCCACTGTGGTGCGGCGCCAGCGGGGATGCCTTGATGATGGCCGGGAGGTGCCCCGAGGCGTCAAGCCTTCGGGGCGCGCCGCCCTGGTGGGAAGACATTCAGGGGTGGGGATGGCTCAGAGAGAGGGCCATCGAGTGGCTGACATCAAGATTCCGCACCCAGCAACGTAGTGCCATAGGAGTTATCTATGGTGCAACGCCACTGTCCATCGCCTTCCTTGCGAAACACATAGGTGGCGCGGCGGGTCTCGTCGATCCAGCCCTCCCCGTCCGGGTAGCGCAGCCGGGTCTCCATGATCACCAGGGCGTTGTCGGCCCCCTCTAACACCTCCATGGCCCCCTGGGTCACCTCAAGCTTGCCATCAAAGTAATCGGAGATGGCGGTGAAGGCGCGGCGGATGGCGGGGATGCCGCGCGCCACCATGCCGGGTTTGACCACCAGGGCGGCGTCCTCGGCGTAGAAGGCCATCAGGGCGTCGAAGTCGCGCCGGGAGATGGCGGCGTCGCAGGTCTCGATCAATGTGCGAAGGGGATGCTGGCTCATACTGTGCTCCTTTGTTTCAGGGTGATCATCCAGGTCGGGTTTCCCCGCCCTATGCCGGAAATAAAAAATCCCCCGCTCTTTGCAAAAAGGCGGGGGATTTTCATTTTTCATGGGTACTTAACCGAGCAGGAAGGCTTTGAGACGGCCAAAGTCGGCGGGCAGGTTGTGGGAGAGCAGCGGCAGGGCGGCGTGCTTGGCCAGCGGGCCCGGCAGCGGCACATCCAACTCCAGGATCTCGTCTACCGACTCCTTGAACTTGGCGGGATGGGCGGTGCAGAGGAAGACCCCTACCTCGTCCTCGGCGAGCTGCTCGTTCAGCAGATCCCAGGCGATGGCGCCGTGAGGCTCGCACAGGTAATCGAGCTGGTGCAGGCGTTTAAGGGCATCGCGGGTTTCGGCATCACTGCGCATGCCAGAGCCCAAGGTCTCCAGCGCCCAGCCTTCCCGGCGGCACAGCTCTTCCACCCGCGGCCAGTTGTTGGGGCGGCTCACGTCCATGGCGTTGGAGAGTGTCGCGACCGTCTGGTGCGGCTCCCAGCTGCCGGTTTTCAAGTAGCGCGGCACTGTGTCGTTGGCGTTGGTGGCGGCGATAAAGCGCTTCACCGGCAGCCCCAGCGCCTTGGCAATCAAGCCTGCGGTCAGGTTACCGAAGTTGCCGGACGGCACGCTGATGACTGCCTTGGCGCGGTCGGCTTTGGGCAGCTGGGCCAGGGCCTCGAAGTAGTAGCAGACCTGGGCCAGCAAGCGGCTGATGTTGATGGAATTGGCGGAGTTCAGGCCGATGGCGGTCTTGAGCCCTTCGTCGTCGAAGGCATCTTTGACCAGCGCCTGACAGGCATCGAAGTCGCCGTCGATGGCGATGGTGCGGATGTTGCCGCCGAGGGTGCAGAAGAGCGCCTCCTGCAGGGGGCTGATCTTGCCCTTGGGGTAGAGGATCACCACTTCGATCCCCTCCAGGCCATAGAAGGCGTGGGCCACGGCGGCGCCGGTGTCGCCGGAGGTGGCGGTCAAGATGGTGATCTTGTCGTTGGTGCGGAAGGTCGCCAAACACTGGGCCATAAAGCGGCCACCGAAGTCCTTGAACGCCAAGGTCGGGCCGTGGAACAGCTCGAGGGCATAGGTGCCGTCTTTGAGCTTCACCAGGGGCGCCGGGAAGGTGAAGGCTGCGTCGATAAGCTCGCTGACCTTAGGCAAGGGCACTTCGTCCCCCAGCAGGTGGCTGATGATGCGAGCGGAGCGCTCGGCCAACGGCAAGTCCAGCAGGGCATCCACCTCGGCCAGGGGCGCGATGGTTTCGGGGAAGAAGAGCCCCTGCTCGCGGCCCAGACCCTGGCGCACCGCCTGGGCGAAGCTCACCTGTTCACTCTTGTCCTTGATATTGTAAAGATTCATAGCTCGCTTCCTGTTACCCGTGCCCCGGCCATGTCCAGTTTGCAGACCCGGGCAAATCCATCTTCGTTCTGCACAAAATGTGCGTCCATCCAATCCTTCATGCGCTCGGCCTGGGCCAGATCCTTCATCACCACGAAGACGCTGGGGCCCGAGCCCGAGATGCCAGTGGCCAGGGCCCCGTTCTGGGCCGCCTGGGCCCGCACCTCGTTGAAGCCTTCGATGAGCGCCGCGCGGTAGGGTTCGGCAATCACGTCTTTGAGCACGCTGGCCGCCAATCCCTCCTGCCCTGTGTAGCTGGCGTGCACGAAGGCGGCCAGGCGACGGCCATAGGTGAGGCAATCCTGACGGCGATACTGGGCCGGTAGTATGGCGCGGGCGGCGGCGGTGGAAACCACTGTGCCCGGGTAGCAGACCACCCAGTACCACTGCTCGAACACCGGAATGCCCTGGCTGATGACGCCGTGCTCTTCGAGCACCAGCTGCATGCCGCCGAGATAGCAGGGGGCGACGTTGTCGTAGTGAACCGAGCCGGAAATCTTCCCTTCCATCTCCCCCATCAGCAGCAGCATGTCGTGTTCATTGAGGGGGGCGCCGTGGAAGGCGTTGAGCCCTTCCAGTGCCGCCACCACGCTGCAGGCGCTGGAGCCCAGACCCGAGCCCACCGGCAGGTTCTTCTCCAGCACCATCGCCAGCGGCTTGAGGGTCAGGCCGCGCTTCTCCAGCGCCTCCCCATAGGCAAGCCAGCAGTCATAGAGGATGTTCTTCTTGGGATCGTCCGGCAGCTTGTGGGCGTAGCGGCCCACGGAGGAGAGGGCGAACGCCACATCGGCAGCCTTTACCTGGACGCGATCCCCCAGCAGGGAGCCATCCACGGGGGCGAGCGCCGCCCCCAGGACATCAAAGCCCACGCTCAGGTTGGCGCTGGAGGCCGGGGCATAGGCGACCACGCTGCCGCCCTGCGCCATGGCATCTTGTTCAAAATCGGGGTTCATCGCTGAACTCATGTTACAGCTCCTGCTTCCAGTTCTGGGTGCGCAGCACGTCGGCGAAGACACCGGCGGCAGTCACTTCGGTCCCTGCGCCATAGCCGCGCAGCACCAGGGGGATGGGCTGGTAATAGGTGGAGAAGAAGGCGAGCGCGTTCTCCCCGTCTTTCACCTTGAACAGGGGCTCGTCAGCACCGACCGCCTTGATGGCGACCTTGCACTTGCCTCCTTCGATGGAGCCCACGTAGCGCAGCACCTTGCCCTCGCTCTGAGCCAGGGCGAACTGATCGCGGAACCAGCCGTCGGCCTCGGGCAGACGAGCCATAAAGGACTCCACATCGCCGCTCACATCGAAGCCAGGGGGCAGCGCCTGCTCCACTTCCACATCGGAAAGCTCCAGCGCCATGCCGGCCTCGCGGGCCAGGATCAAGAGCTTGCGAGCCACGTCCATGCCGTTGAGATCGTCGCGGGGATCCGGCTCGGTGAAGCCGTTGCCACGGGCAATCTTGGTCGCCTCGGAGAAAGCCATCCCCTCGTCCAGCTTGCCGAAGATGAAGGAGAGCGACCCGGACAGGACGCCGTCGAAGGCGCGCAGCTTGTCACCGGCCTTGATGAGGTTCTGCAGGTTCTCGATGACCGGCAGGCCCGCGCCCACGTTGGTCTCGTAGAGGAACTTGCGGCGAGTCTGGCGGGCGGTGCGGCGCAGCGCCTTGTAGTAATCCAGCGACCCTGTGTTGGCCTTCTTGTTCGGAGTGACCACGTGGAAACCGGCGGCCAGGAAGTCCGCATACTGGACGGCGACGGCCTCGCTCGAGGTGCAATCGACGATCACCGGATTGATGAGGTGGCTCTCTTCCACCAGCTTCTTCACCGCTTCCAGGCTGAAGCTGTCACGGGCCTCCACCAGCTGCTCACGCCAGTTGGCGAGGCTCAGCCCATCCTTGTTGACCGCCATCTGGCGGCTGTTGGCGATGCCGACCACCCGCAGGCCAGTGCCCTGTTCGGCGAGCACCGGCTGCTGGCGGGCAATCTGATCCACCAGGGCCGCGCCGACGCCGCCCACACCGACCACGAAGAGATCGATGAACTGCTGGCTGCCGAAGAAGTTCTGGTGGCACGCCTTGATGGCTTCCGCCACCTTGCGATCCCGCACCACCGCCGAGATGGAGCGCTCGCTCGAGCCCTGGGCGATGGCGACTATGTTGATGGAGGCCTGGGCCAGGGAGGTGAAGAAGCGCGCCGCCATCCCCTTGCTGGTGCGCATGCCGTCACCGATCAGGGAGATGATGGCGAGATCTGTCATGATCTCGAGCGGATCCAGCAGCTGGTTCTTGAATTCCAGCTCGAACTCGCGCTCCAGCACCTTGCGGGTCTTGTCGCTGTCATAGCTGTGGATACAGAAGCTGACGCTGTACTCGGAGGATGACTGGGTGATCAGCACTATGCTGACCCCGGCGCGGGAGACGGCGGAGAAGATGCGACCCGCCATGCCCACCATGCCTTTCATGCCGGGGCCGGAGACGTTGAACATGCACATGCCGGAGAGATCCGAGATGGCCTTCACTTTCAGGTCATCATCCCCCTGATCGACCCCGATCAGGGTGCCCGGCCCCTGGGGGTTGAAGCTGTTCTTGATGAGGCAGGGAATGTGGAACTGGGCCACGGGGGCAATAGTTTTCGGGTGCAGCACCTTGGCACCGAAATAGGAGAGCTCCATCGCCTCTTTATAGGAGAGGGTTTTGAGCAGGTAGGCATCCGGCACCAGGCGCGGGTCGCAGTTGTAGCAACCTTCCACATCTGTCCAGATCTCGCAGCACTCGGCGTCCACGCAGGCGGCCAAGACGGCGGCGGAGTAATCAGAGCCGTTACGGCCCAGCAGCACAGTTTCGCCCTTGTCGCTGCCACCGGTGAAGCCCGGCATCAGGTAGAGACAGTCGGAACGAAGACCCTTGGCGGCAAAGCGCAGGCGGGAGGCTTCGATGTCCACATGGGCTTCGAGGTAGCCGCCGTCGGTCACCAGCAACTGCTCCGGCACTATGAGATCCAGCTCGAGACCACGGACCCGCAACAGCTCGTGCATAAAGGCGATGGAGAGGTTCTCCCCCCGGCTCAGGATGCGGGCCTGGACGTTGTCCGGGCAGAGGCCCAGCAGGCGGATGCCCTGCATCAGCCGCTCGACCTGATCCAGCTCATTGGTGAGACGAGACTGCAGCGCCTTGTCATCCAGCGCCGGGTAGGCCGCCTTCAGGCCCGCCAGCAGACGGGAGAAGATGCCGTTGATCTCGAACAGGGTGGCGCTTGCATCCATGCCGCGACTGGTCTGCTCCACCAGGGCGACCAGGTGGTTGGTCACCTTGGCCGGTGCCGACAGCACCAGGGCAACCTGGGATTGGCCGTGGGTGTTCACCGCGATATCGGCGACCCGTAAGAAACGCTCTGCGTCGGCCAGTGACGACCCACCAAATTTCAACACTCTCATCGCTTTCTCTCCCTGTAAATCTATGAAATTCAATCTAAAAACCAATCCAACAAAAAGGCCCGTACTGGGTGGGTACGGGCCTTTTAAGATTTCTGTGCTTGTTCGTCAGCGCATCAACCGGCCCCAGTGCCACCTGTGGTGGTACCGGTAATAATGGTGGTGGTGGTGATGTTGGTGAATAGCTGCATGACGAACACTCTTGAACGAAACTGGTTGTTAGCAATACCTTGCCGGACCTTGGGCTGTCAACCTAAACCTCTTTGCTACTCACGCCCAAATCGGCGCGCAAGGTCTTTGCAGAGCAGATGCAGCATATTCAGATCCCGCTGCGGCAGCATGGGCACTCGGTCCATCACCCATTGATGCAGTTTTTCATCCTGAGAAACTCCGAGTTCACCAAGTAATTCTGCTGTTTTTGATTTGAGTACGCGAACCTGCCCGGCACCATCAAAATTTTCTGCTACCACCTGGGGCTCGTCCAGCAGGGGACTCATCTCGTAGGCATACAGCATGATCGCCTGCCCCAGATTCAAAGAGGGATAACTCACCTTGAGGGGCAGGTAGCTGATGAGATCCACCTGGGCAAGCTGTTCATTGGAGAGACCCGACTCCTCGCAACCAAAGACGATGGCCACCTTCCCAAGGGAAGGCTTGGCGCGGATCTGATCGCGGATCTCGGCCGGGGTGAGGTAGTGCTGATAGCGGCCGCGCTGGCGGGCCGTGGTGGCAACCACCAGATCCATGTCGGCCAGGGCCTCTTCCAGGGTGTCGAAGGCTGCTGCCTCGGCCAGGATCTCCTGGGCGCCATGGGCGACCCAGCTCGCCTCCTCCTCTTCGTGTACCCGGCTCCCCACCAGTCGCATGGCATCGAAGCCCATGGTTTTCATGGCGCGGGCGGCCGCACCCACGTTCGCCGCGCGAGCGGGGGCCACCAGTACAAAATAGAGTTTCATCGGGTTTCTCCTGAACAGGGCCAGCGCCGCGAACTGCAGCAAACCGCCGGCAAAACAGGGGCGCAATCTACCGTTTATCCCCGAACATTGCCACTTGAACAGATGTTTGGATGTTGCCATAGTGGCCGGACGAGTGGGCCCCCGACCTACCGGCACAGACGCCATGGGCCCGATACATCACAAGGAAGAGAGAGATGCAGCAGCCATTGGAACAGGCGGTCGCCGAGACGATCTTGCAGCGTTTCGAATCGTTTTACAGCCGCTTTCTCGAGATAACCCAGGGCAGCAAGAGCCGCTTCGAGAACAGCGACTGGTTGGGGGTGCAGCTCGCCGGGCGCGAGCGCATTCGCCTCTATGATCATCACGTCGGCGCCACCACGGCCCTCATCAAGCAGATGATGGGGGAGCAGTTGCCGACCCAGGCCCTGCTCAAGCAGGTGAAGGGAGCCTTCAGCGATCTGCTGCCCCGCTGTGAGAACTTCGAGGTGGCGGAGTCCTTCTTCAACTCCGTCTATCGCCGGATCTTCCGCCATCGCAACATCCGCGACGAGAACCTCTACATCCACCCCTTTCGCAGCCGGGGGGAGCACCCGGATCTGAGCGCTCTGCTGCGGGTCTATCGCACCGACATTGCCCACCTGCCCCAGACCCTGAGCCAGCTGCTCGGGGATTACAGCTTCACCCTGCCCTTTGAGGACAAGCAGCGGGACATCATCGACATTCATCGCCATCTGGCGGAGAGCGGCCCGGCCATACTGCACGAGGAGCCGTTCGCCATCGAGCTGCTCAAGGAGGTGTTCTACCGCAACAAGGGGGCCTATCTGGTGGGGCTCATTCGGGTGAAAGGCGAGGTGCATCCCTTCATCCTGCCCCTGCTCAGCACGGGCCAGAGCATCTATGTGGACACCGTCATCTTCGAGCCTGAGCTGGCCTCCATCGTATTCGGCTTCGCTCGTGCCTACTTCATGGTCTATGCCCCTGTGCCGGCCCTGTTCGTGCTCTTCCTGCGCCAGATCATGCCCCGCAAGCCGGACTACGAGATCTACAACGCCATCGGCTGCCAGAAGCACGGCAAGACAGAGCTCTATCGCCACTACCAGCAGCACCTGGCCCAGAGCCGGGAGCAGTTCGTCATCGCCCCCGGAATCAAGGGGATGGTGATGAGCGTGTTCACCCTCCCCTCCTACGATGTGGTGTTCAAGGTGATCAAAGACGAGTTCACTCCGCCCAAGGATGTGAGCCACGAGCAGGTGAAGGCGAAATACCGGCTGGTGAAACAGCACGACAGGGTGGGCCGCATGGCCGACACCCAGGAGTTCACCAACTTCGAGTTTCCCCTGGACCGCATCTCCCCCGAGCTCCTGGCCGAGCTCAAGTCGGTGGCGCCCTCTGCACTCACCATCACAGCCGACAAGCTGGTGATCAAGCACCTCTACACAGAGCGCAAGATGATCCCGCTGAACCTCTATCTGGATCAGGCGGACGAGCAGCAGACCAGGCTCGCCCTGGAGGAGTACGGCAACGCCATCCGCCAACTGGCGGCGGCCAACATATTCCCGGGTGACATGCTGTTCAAGAACTTCGGCGTGACCCGCCACGGCCGGGTGGTCTTCTATGACTACGACGAGATCTGCTACATGACGGAGTGCAACTTTCGCCAAATCCCGCCGCCGCGCTACCCGGAGGACGAGTGGAGCGCCGAGCCCTGGTATTCGGTGGCCCCGAACGACATCTTCCCCGAGGAGTTCGCCACCTTCCTGCTGCAAAAGCCCCAGGTGCGGGAGATCATGATGCAGGTGCACAAGGAGCTGTTCGATGCCAACTACTGGAAGATGCTGCAGGGCAACATCAAGGAGGGAGTGTTCGAGGATGTCTATCCCTACAGACGCAAGAAGCGCTTTCGTTTTCAACGGGGAGGATGAGCCCGGCTGAAACAGCAAAAAGGGACGCCGTGGCGTCCCTTTTTCTGGCGTCAGGCTGCGACAGCCCCTGACGACAAGCCCGCTTATTTCACCGCATCGAAGGTCAGCAGCGTGGCCTTGCCGGCATCCTTCAGCACCAGCTGTTTGCCGCTTATCTGGAAGCTCGCCACCTTCTCCAGCGTCTGCAGGTAGTTCATCTCCTTGCCGGCCAGATCCCCTGCGCACATCATGCGCGTCGAGCCCATGGCGCCCAGCGTCAATACGCCGTCGCCCTGCTGGGTGATGCCGCCAAAGTAGCGGTTGCAGCCGCCCTTGCCCGCCACCTTGTCACCGGCGACCTGCAGGGTGAAGGTATCACCGCTCGCCCCTTGCAACTGCCAGGTAGATGCTTGCAGCTCTGCCAGGGTGGAACCCGTTGCCATGGCACAGCCTCCCAGGGCCAGCGCGGCCAGCAGGGTCAGTTTCTTGTTCATGAGTTCACCTCGTGATGGAGAAAGTCGTGAAGACACAGAGTGAGGGGGCTTGTTTAGCACGACTCTGGCGTCGATTAAAACTCTTTTATTGTGATCGGGGTTCCCTTTACTCCCTGCTGGCATGTGCCATGCTTGTAGTCCTGTTCGGACCCAGGGAGGGGAAACGAATGGTCAAGTCTCTCGTCATCGCACTCGCATCAAGCCTCGCCTTTTCGGCCCAGGCTGCCGACTGGAGTTTTCTCCAGACCGAATCAGACAGCCAGCTCTACGTGAAAAGCTATTCCGGCGTATTGCTCGGCAATCAGACCCATACCGGCGACAATTTCGATATCTGGCTCATCAACACCGGCTACCAGTATCCGGTAGAGGATGACATCAGCCTCTACATGGAGGCCGGACCCGCAGTGGGGCGCCACAGAGAACAGGCCGGTTTCAATATCAGCTCGGGGGTGCGCTACCGCCTCTCCCCCTCGCTCAACATCGGCAGCCAGCTCAAACAGCTGGAAGTGAGCAAGGCCAGCACCCTGGTGGAGCTCAACAGCAGCCTGCTGGTGACGCCGCAGCTGGCCATCACGGCCAACTACGGCCTCAGTGCCTTCAGCACAGAGCACTTCCTCACCCTGGGGGTAGGTTTCAACTTCTGAGGGATCAGAGGAGCCTGGCGCCACTGACCAGCACGCCATTGAGATCGGCGTAGACATAATCCCCTGGCGCTATGCTGACGCCGGCAAACGACAGCACCACATCCAGCTCCCCCTGTCCGCGTTTCTCGGTCTTGACCGGACAGGCCGCCAGCGCCTTGACCCCCAGCGCCAGCGTCGCCAGAGTACCCAGATCCCGCACGGCGCCGTGAATAAGGATCCCTTCCCATCCCTGCTCCACCGCCTTGATGGCCAGCTGGTCTCCCAGCAGCGCCCGGCGCAGGGAGCCGCCCCCATCGATCACCATCACCTTGCCATGACCTGGACGGTTAACCAGTTCGCGCACCAGGCTGTTGTCCTCGAAGCAGGAGAGGGTGACCGCCTGGCCGTAAAACAGCGGCTTGCCGCCATAATCGTGAAACAGCGGCTCTGCCACCTGCAGGGCATCGCCATGTTGATCGCAAAGGTCGGGCAGTAGATCCAGCATTGTCAGCATCCTTCCATGGAGTGAATGAGTCAGCTCATTCTTTCATCATGTGGACAGGCTGACAATCCAGCGAACAGCAGCTATCCCCGTATGGTGTGGCCCGTTCAGCCTCTCATCATGCAGAGGATCTGAGAGTCCAGCGGGACGCCAGCTTGCCAAGGTGGCATGGCGCCCCCTTCAGCAGGACGGGCACCAGCCAGAGTTCCCCCTCCTCCACCCAGTAGAGGGCGTTCTGCCCGAAGCGGGCGGCCAGCCGAATGGCCTCGGCCCGAGGGAGATGCAGCAGCAGGGACGCCTCCTGCCAGCGCTCATCCGGATCGCTGCCCCACACGGGCCCCATCACCAGCGCATCGGCAAGCTGGCGTGACAAGGCACGTTGACGCCGAGCGTTGCGGCGCGCCCCCACCCACTGACTGGCCGGATTCCATGCCGTGACGATGGCGTAGGCAGGCCAGGGGGGCGGGGCGAAGGGGGCAATAAAACACACATTTCTGTAGTTTTCCCACAAAGTCATGTCAACCACATGTTGCATCCCATTACATTTCTTAAGGGCGAAAAAGCGGGCCAGCCCAAGTATGATGCAGCGAACCTCGGGATTGACTTATATCAAACCTGAGTTAAAAAGTTGCTATCTGACGGCAAAGAGTGTTGTTATGCGCCTGTTAACTGATAAAATGCAGCAACTTTTGTAATGGACTACCCTTCCAGGCTTCTCTCGATCAGACTTGTTGAGAGCCTATGTGCGGCATAGGGATGTTTGCCAACATAGATACCAAATTCGCGATGATTCGACCTGATATTCATACCCAGGATGACGTAATAAATTTTCAGGACCGGTCGGATAACGCCAAAGAGTGTTAAAATTTCGATAATTAACTGATAAGAATCTGGGAATACTCATGCAAACACCACATATTCTGATCGTCGAAGACGAGCTGGTCACCCGCAACACCCTCAAGAGCATCTTCGAGGCCGAAGGCTACATAGTGCTGGAAGCCAACAATGGCGACGAGATGCATCAAGCCCTGACCAGCCACACCATCAACCTGGTGATCATGGACATCAACCTGCCGGGCAAGAATGGCCTGCTGCTGGCACGCGAGCTGCGTGAAGATGACAACATAGCCCTGATGTTCCTGACCGGCCGTGACAACGAAGTGGACAAGATCCTGGGGCTGGAGATAGGCGCCGATGACTACATCACCAAGCCGTTCAACCCCCGCGAGCTGACCATACGTGCCCGTAACCTGCTGAGCCGCACCATGAACGTGGCCGCCGGTGGCGAAGAGAAGAAGCTGGTGGAGCGTTACCTGTTCAATGGCTGGGCGCTGGACATCAACAGCCGTGCCCTGGTCAGCCCGGCGGGCGACATGTTCAAGCTGCCCCGCTCCGAGTTCCGCGCCATGCTGCACTTCTGCGAGAACCCGGGCCAGATCCAGACCCGTGCCGAGCTGCTCAAGAAGATGACAGGCCGTGAGCTCAAGCCCCACGACCGTACCGTGGATGTCACCATACGCCGTATTCGCAAGCACTTCGAGAGCGTGGGCGACACCCCGGAGATCATCGCCACCATTCATGGCGAAGGCTACCGCTTCTGTGGCGAGCTGGAGCAGGAATAACCCCCTGCCCGGTGAAGCGAGAGGCGCCTGTGGGCGCCTCTTCTGTTTATGGCGGGCGCCACCGCGCAGATCCGCCAAAACAAAAAGCCCACTCAGTCGAGTGGGCTTTTTGCATGAAAGCTGGAGCGGGCAGCGGGAATCGAACCCGCATCATCAGCTTGGAAGGCTGAGGTAATAGCCATTATACGATGCCCGCCAGGCATCAAGAACGCAGTAGATACAAGGCATGGAATCGGCGTCTGAAGAGACATGCCAGAAGGAGGCAGCAACGAGACGGGACAGGTACCGGGTATCAGAATGTGGAGCGGGTGATGGGAATCGAACCCACGTATGCAGCTTGGGAAGCTACCGTTCTACCATTGAACTACACCCGCGTCAGTGGCCTCTACTATATGCATTTCGCCGGCGAGCGCAATCACCGCCTTCGTGTTTTTTGCCATAAATCAAGCTGTTCGACCAACTATTGAGCATGAAGCTGCTTTTTCAAACAAAGACGTTCACACTCCCGGATCTGCGAGGTTGCCAAGCCGTGGGGGCGACGATAGTCTTGCGCCACTCGACCGAGGAGGGTGGTAATGGACAAGAACAAGCAGAAACATCTCTATGGCTGGTTGCGCAAACAATCGGGCCATGGCCGGCGCTGGATCGGCCTTTCCATTGGTCTGGGCATGGGTCAGGGCATACTGATGGTGATGCAGGCCTGGCTGCTGGCCACCCTGCTCCACGGCTTCATCATAGAGGGCACCACGCCCGAGCAGTCCATTCCCCTCTTTATTACCTTGCTGCTGGTGACCCTGACCAAGGCCGCGCTGGCCTATGGCCGTGAGGTGGCAAGCTTCAAGGCGGGCAGTGCGGTGCGCCAGGCCATCCGCGAGCTGGTGCTCACCCGCCTCGCTCGCCTCGGCCCTGCCTATATCCAGCGCCGCCCCGCCGGCAGCTGGGCCAGCCTGTTGCTCGAGCAGATTGAAGACATGCAGGAGTTCTTCTCCCGCTATCTGCCCCAGATGGCCATAGCCGTCTTCATCCCCCTGGTGATCCTGGTGGCCGTGTTCCCGGTCAACTGGGCCGCCGGCATCATCTTGCTCGGCACAGCGCCCCTCATTCCGCTCTTCATGATCCTGGTGGGTGTCGGCGCCGCCGATGCCAACCGCCGCAACTTCCAGTCCCTGGCGCGGCTCTCCGGCCACTTCCTCGATCGCCTCAAGGGCTTGCGTACCCTGCAGCTCTTCATGCGCACCCAGGCGGAGGGTGAGGCCATTCGCGACGCCTCGGAAGATTTTCGGGAGCGCACCATGGAGGTGCTGCGGCTCGCCTTCCTGAGCACAGCGGTGCTGGAGTTCTTCGCCGCCATCGCGGTGGCCCTGGTGGCGGTCTACTTCGGCTTTTCCTACATAGATCATCTCAACTTCGGCAACTATGGCGTCAAGGTAACGCTCTTTACCGGCCTGTTCGTGCTGTTTCTCGCTCCCGAGTTTTACGCGCCGCTGCGGGAACTCGGTGCCCACTACCACGCCAAGGCGCAGGCCATAGGCGCCGCCGAGCAGCTGCTGGAGTTTCTCGAGGCCGAGGTCAGCGAACCGGCCTCAGGGAGTGCTCCCTTCCAGGCAGATGGCCCCATCAGGGTGGAGGCCCGCGCCCTGGAGGTGCTGAGCGCCGAGGGCAAGGTGCTGGTCGGCCCCATAGATTTCACCCTTGAGGCAGGCACGCGCACCGCCCTGGTCGGGATCAGCGGGGCGGGCAAGAGCTCGCTGGTCAACGCCCTGCTCGGCTTTGCCCCCTATCGCGGTTCGCTCCGCGTCAACGGCCAGGAGCTCGCCGAGCTGGACATGAGCCAGTGGCGGCTGCAACTGGGCTGGCTCTCCCAGAACCCCCAGCTGTTCCACGCTTCCCTGAGAGACAACCTGCTGCTGGCCAGGCCCACGGCCCGCGATACCGAGCTGGAAGCGGCCCTGGTACGGGCCCAGGCCTGGGAATTTGCCAAAGAAAAGGGGTTCGACTACCCGGTCGGGGATCAGGCCGGTGGCCTCTCCGTCGGTCAGGCCCAGCGCCTCGCCCTGGCCCGCACCCTGCTCAAGTCCACCCAGTTGATGGTGCTTGATGAACCCACCGCCAGCTTGGATCGCCACTCCGAGCGCGCCATCATGAGCACACTCGAACAGGCAGCAGTGGGCCAGACCCTGCTGATGATCACTCACCGCCTCGACCAGCTCAGCCAGATGGACAACATACTGGTGCTGGAGCGCGGCCAGCTGGTGGAGCAAGGCCACTTCGCACAACTCTGCCAGGCACAGGGGCCCTTCGCCCGTCTGCTATC
The DNA here is from genome assembly GCF_010974825.1 of Aeromonas rivipollensis. Lineage (GTDB taxonomy): Bacteria > Pseudomonadota > Gammaproteobacteria > Enterobacterales > Aeromonadaceae > Aeromonas > Aeromonas rivipollensis. Next base: position 377,076 of record NZ_JAAILA010000003.1, read on the forward strand.
CCAACGTTCAGGGGATTCTCTCGATGACTGATCTACTGCCGTTCCTGCGTCTCTACCGCCAGCACTGGCTCAGCCTCTCCCTCGGCCTGCTGCTGGCCCTGGTCACCCTGGTGGCCGGGATGGGGCTGCTCTCTTTATCAGGCTGGTTCCTCTCCGCCGCCGCCGTGGCGGGGCTGGCGGTCGCCAGCCGGGACACATTCAACTACATGACTCCGGCCGGCGGGGTGCGCTTCTTCTCCATAGTGCGCACCGCCAGCCGCTGGGGTGAGCGAGTGGTGAGCCACGACGCCACCTTCCGGGTGCTCACCCGGTTGCGAGTCTGGTTCTGGCAACGACTCTCCCCCCTCTCCCCCGGCACCCTGGCCGGTTTTCGTCAGGCGGATCTGCTCAACCGTCTGGTGGCCGACATCGACGCCATGGATCACGTCTACCTGCGCCTCGTCACCCCCATAGGAGCGGCCCTGCTCAGCTGTGCCGGGCTGGTATTCTTCCTCTCCTTCTTCGACAGCCGTCTGGCGCTGACCCTGGGGGCCATACTGCTCTTTGGCATGCTGGCCCTGCCGCTGGTGTTCTATTTCGCCGGCCGGGCCCCCGGTCGTCGGCTTATCGCCGAGAAATCCATCATGCGCACCCGCATGGTGGATTACCTGGACGGCCATGCCGAGCTGCAGATGTTCGCCGCCGCCCCCAAGGCGCTGGCCGAGCTGCAACAGGCCGAGCAGGCCCTGATCCAGGCCCAGGCCCGCATGGCCAGGGTGAGCGGCCTCGCCAGCTTCTCGGTCCAACTGCTCAGCGGCTGGACCCTGACCCTGATGCTGTGGTTGGCCGGTCACGGCGTCGGCGGTGGCACCCCGGATCCCATCACGGCGCTGATGGTGTTCGCCACCCTGGCGAGCTTCGAGGCGCTGCTGCCCCTGGCGGGTGCCTTCCAGCACCTCTCCACCAGCCTCACCTCGGCCCGTCGTCTCAACGAGATACTGCAAGAGGCCAAAGCGCCAGAGTGGGGAGAGGAGCAAGCGCCCGCGACTCAAGGCGCCTTGCAGATACGGGATCTCCACTTCACCTACCCGGGCCAGGACGGCCCCGTGCTGCGAGGCTGTACCCTGCAACTGAACCCCGGCGAGAAGCTGGCGCTGCTGGGGCAGACGGGGTGTGGCAAGTCCACCCTGATGGGCTTGCTGACCCGGGAGTGGACGGCCCAGACCGGCGAGATACTGCTGGATGGCAAACCGCTGACCCAGTATGGCGAAGGGGCCCTGCGCGCCTCCTGCTCAGTGGTCAGCCAGCGGGTGCATCTGTTTGCCGATACCCTGCGCGGCAACCTCAAGCTGGCCGCCCCCGACGCCAGCGACGAGCGACTGATCGAGGTCCTCACCCAGGTGGGTCTCGCCACCCTGCTGGCAGGCGAGGATGAAGAGGCCGAGAGCGGACTGGACGCCTGGCTCGGGGATGGCGGCCGCCCCCTCTCCGGCGGCGAGCGCCGCCGCATCGGCATCGCCCGCGCCCTGCTGCACGACGCCCCGCTCTGGCTGCTGGATGAGCCGACCGAAGGCCTCGACAGCCAGACCGAGCGGGAGATCATGGCCCTGCTGCTCAAGCTGGGGGCAGAGCGCTCCCTGCTGCTCATCTCCCACCGCCTGCTGGGGCTGGAGCAGATGGACAGAGTAGCCCTGATGGAAGAGGGCAAGATCCGCCTCTGCGCCCCGCACCGGGCGCTGCTGGAAGATGACTACTACCGCAGCCTGCACCAGCGGCTGGCTCCCGCCTGATGAAAGCAAATGAACAAGGGGCACTGATGTGCCCCTTGTCTTGTGGATAGTGCCAAGATCCCCGTCACACCTCGCCTCCCGTGCGAAAAATGGGGCTGGTCGCAGGCAGCGACTGACCCCTATAATGGCCCCCTCACTGTTCAACAAGACCTCGACATGAAACGCCTGATCCTGATGATGCCCCTGATTGCCTCCGGTTGTGCCGACTTCGCCTTCAACAGCAATCTGGACAAGGAAAACTTCGACGAGTATTTCAAGCCGGGCGGCGTCCGGATCTATGAGCAGAACCAGCTCGCCGACCTCAACTACCTCTACCTCGGCACAGTCGAGGGCGAATCCTGCCAGGCCGACGCCAACCAGGCGGTGCCCAATGCCGGTGAGGCACGCACCCTGGCCCGCCGCCGCGTGGCCGACATGGGCGGCAACGGCGTCAGCTTCGACAAGTGCGCCGAATTCAGCGACGTGCCGGGCTGCCTGAAGCAGGTGATCTGCTACGGCCAGGCGCTGAAAGTGGCCGAAGAGAAGTAAGGTCTCGGCATGGCTCTCGCCATAGTTCGCCTCGGCAGCCCCCGTCTCGAGGGTGAAGGCTTGCGCATCGGCACAGTGCGCCGTCCGCCTCACGGCGTGCCCAAGAGCGATTTTGCCAGCCAGGATTGGTACGACGTCTGGTTCCCCAACCTGGCCCCCAGTCCCGAAACCATGAAGCTGGGCCAGGCCGCCGAGACCCCGGCCCAGTGGGCCGCCTTCTGCAAGCAGTACAAGGCCGAGATGGCCAGCCCCGCTGCCCGCCACGATCTGGCGCTGCTGGCGGCCCTCTCCCACCATACCCAGCTGTCGGTAGGCTGTTATTGCGAGCAGGAGTCCCGCTGTCATCGCAGCATCTTGAAAGAGCTGCTGGTCAGCTGCGGCGCGCTGCTGCGCTGACGCCAGGGAAAAACGAGAGAGGGCACCCCG